>NZ_CP149820.1:5405000-6561440 GCF_049532675.1 Ottowia sp. VDI28
AGAGCGCAACCGCTTGCTGCTGGCACGCCTGTTTGCGCGGCCGGCGAATGTGCTGGTGCTCGACGAGCCGACGAACGACCTGGACATCGACACCCTGGAACTGCTGGAAGATCTGTTGCAGACCTATGAAGGCACAGTGTTTCTGGTCAGCCATGATCGCGCGTTCCTCGACAACGTGGCGACCAGCACGCTGGCGTGGGAAGGGCCCGGCTTGTGGCGCGAGTATGAAGGCGGGGTGCAGGATTGGCTGACTCAGAGCGCCCGGTGGCGGGCGCTGCAGGCGCCGGCGGCGAGACGCCGCGCCCACAGAGGCCTCTACTGAAACTGCGGCGCCCGCCGGCAAGGCCGCTGAGCCTTCAGCGGCTGCCACGCCGCTGAAGAAAAAACTCTCCTACAAGGACCAGCGGGAACTGGATGCGCTGCCGCAGCGCATCGAAGCGCTGGAAGAAGAGCAGAACCAGTTACGGGCCGCCCTGGCCGATGGCTCGCTGTATCAAACCGATCTGGACAAAGCGATTGCCATGCAGGCGCGCGAGACCGAGATCGATGCGGAACTGACGGCGGCGCTGGAGCGGTGGGAGATTCTCTCGGCTTGAGAGAACCCGCGCACCTTTCTCAGAGCGTGTTCACGTTCTCAGCCCCTCGTAAACGGCAGCACCAATCGTGAAGGATGCAAGGCATCCCGGTAGATCTTGTGCGTCACAGGCCGGCCGACCGGAAGGTGATAGGCATCCGGCGGCAGCAGTGAGTTGTGTTCGTCGGCCATCGGCTCGTCGTTCATCAGCTCCACCGTCAGCTTGTGGCCGGACAACAGCGTGGCCGCGAAGGGATACAGGCGCAGCACATATTCCTCGATCTTTCCTGGCTCCACCGGCACTGCCCGGGTGTGAGGATGGTGGGGGTTGCCCTCCGTGGTGCGCTCGTCCAGCTCGCGGTGCGACGCCTTCAGGAAACCGGTGGTGAGAAGCTGGCGTTTGCCGTTGGGCGCTTCATCCCACAGGCGCAGAATGAGGTTCGTATCTTCCTGGTCAATCTCCACGAAAAGATGCGCGGCCCCTGTGCCGATCATTTCCACTGGCTTCTCGAAGGCCGCGGTACTCCAGCGCACGCTTTCCACCTGATCGGTGACAGTGAGCGGCGCTTGGTAGAAGCCGTCTGGCGCCGCGTGCTCGGGTCCCATGAGTTCCGGTTCCATGGAAAGCTTGCGGCGCGGACGCAGGTACAGCGGCTGGTAGGCGATCTCCTTGGGCGGCCACTGCGCGGCGCTGGCCACCGTGCGCGTTCCTTCCACGAAGACCTGGACGGCAGGCTCGTCCATGATGCCGTTGTCGATGCCCTTGAGCCAGTAGTCGTACCAGCGGAACATCTTGTCGTGCTCCTCGATCCAGGGGCGCGACTGCATGGGCGGATAGGGGCCGATATCGAGTTTCTTCGGGCCCTTGAGCACGTTGAACAGCTCGATGTGGCCATCGACGGTCCAGCCGCGGCCCTGATCGATCTGCAGGTACACGGGGATGTCGATGTTCCTGGCCAATGTGACCGGGTTGCGTTCTTCATACCACGGGCCGTCAAGGGGGTTCATCACGATGTCGAACCAGAACTCGCGGTTCTTGGGGTACTTCAAAACGTGGACCAGATTGGGCCACGCCGCCACATCGGGATCGCGCAATCGCGCATCGACCAGCTTCTTCAACGCTTCCGGCGGGTAGACCTCCCGCATGCGCGAGCGGACATTGGTATGCGCGATGCCGGAGTCGCCCCCTCGCCCTTCGCGCGCAGCGCGGGGCATGAACCACATGATGCCGCCATGGTAGGTGGTCTCGTAGAAGTCGAAGTGTCCGCCGCTCACGAAGATCGCTTTCAGATGCGGGGGCCGCTCAGCGGCCGCGAGCACCTGCATGGAGCCGAAGTAGGAGATGCCGATCATGCCGACGTTGCCATCGCACCAGGGCTGCGCCGCCACCCATTCGATGAGGTCGTACAAATCCTGGCCTTGCGAGACGCCGCCAAAGTTGTAGTTGCCGATCATCACGCCACCGGAGTCACCGGTGCCGCGCATGTCGCCGATGACATGGACATAGCCCTCGCTGACGACGCGCGCGATGTCTCCAGCCTCTATGCACCCATCCCACATGGGGCTGGGACGGCGCTGTGGCGGCATGGAGAGCGCAAGCGCCTGCAACTCCTTGCCGTAGGCGCTCATCGCGATCAACGCGGGCCGGGGCTTGTCTTCAGGGCCATGGTAGGCGTCTATGGCCAGTTCAACGGCATCGCGCATCGGTACGCGCAGATCCTTGCGGACGGCGATGCGCTTGCCGCCGGCGTTCAATACTTCTTGTGTGCTCATGTCCTTGGGAATCAATCGAGAGTGACGCCGATCTTGCGGACCACGTCGCCCATGCGCACGTACTCCTTCTTCACGAAGCCGGCGAAGTCCTTGCGAGGCAGGCTAGCCAGGGTATAGCCGCGGTTGGCCATGGTTTCGCGAAACTCCGGATTGGCCAAGGCGCGAGTGGTAGCGTCATGCAGCTTGTCCAGCCGTGCCATGGGCGTGCCCTTGGGAGCGAACAGACCATCCCACGAGAAGATCTCGTAGCCTGGCACCGTTTCGGCGATGGTGGGCGTATCAGGCAACATGGAGATGCGCTGCTTCAGGGACACAGCCACGGCACGCAGTTTGCCGCCCTTGACCTGTGCCGCCAGCGGCGGCACCACATCGATCATGAAAGACACCCGGTCGGCCATCAGATCGACGTAAGCGGCAGAAGAGGCCTTGTAGGGCACCGGATTGACTTCGATGCCAGCCATCTGCTGCAGCAAGGCACAGGCCAGATGCGATACCGTGCCGTTGCCGCCGAATGCACAGCTCAGCTTGCCCGGATGCTGCTTGCCATAGGCCACGATGTCCGCGACCGAGCGGAACGGAGAGTTAGGCCCCACGACCAGCACCAGAGCGGTTGAGCCGAACATGGCGACAGGTTCGAAATCGTCGGGGGAATAGCCCGTTTTCTTGTACAGCGCGTGGTTCGTCCCCATGGTGCCCATGGTGCCGAAGATCACCGTGTTGCCGTCGGGCGCGGCCTTGGCGACGTAAGCCGTGCCGATGTTGCCACCCGCCCCAGGACGGTTCTCGACAATGATGGTGGTCCCAAGTGTTTTACCCAGCTCATTGGCGAACAAGCGCGCCAACGTATCTCCGCCCCCGCCGGGCGAAAACGGGGCGACGAAGGTGATCGGCTCCTTAGGCCAATCCAGGGGCTTGGCTGCCGTCTGGCCCACCGCAGCGGCGGAAGCCGCGAGGGTGGCAAGCACAAGCGCCCCCTGCCGCAGCAAACGCGCGAAGGGGTTGTGCACTGTCGCAATCATGAGATTCTCCTGTTCATGGATGGGTGCCCGAGAACGCAAACACGTTCCTGGAGCTTCATGCTCCGAGATGAGTCCGGCACCGAAACCGCCGCATCTTAGGAATCCGGGGTATATAGGTCAAATTGATATTGATCATGAAAAAAAATGGTTTGAATTCATAATGCAAGCACCCTAGACGGCGCATCCCGATGAACCCCGAGAATTTCGACCTCAACCTGATCCGCGTCTTCCTGGCTGTGGCGCGGCATCGCAATGTCACCGAAGCCAGCAGGCGCCTGCATCTCACCCAGTCCAGCGTGAGCCATGCGCTCTCCCGCCTGCGGACGGTGTGCAAGGATCCGCTGTTCGTGCGCTCCAGCGGAGGTATGGTGCCGACGGCAGTGGCACTGGCCATGGTCGAGCCCCTGGAGCAGGCACTGAAGTCAGTGCATCAGACGCTGCACGACGCCACCCCCTTCGACCCCGCCACGAGCGACAGGCAATTCCGGCTGCTGATGACAGACATCGGGCAGTCGAGCTACCTGCCTCCCCTGCTGGGCTATCTGGGCAAGCATGCGCCGCACGTGAGCATTCAGGTGCGGCATTTGTTGATGGATGCCTATCAAGCTGCGTTCATCAAGGGGGAAGCGGACCTGGCTCTGGGCTATGTCCCCGCCTCCTACAGCGGATTCCATCGCCTGAAGCTCTTCGCCGTGCCGCAAGTCTGCATGCTTCGGAACAAGCATCCCCGGATCCGCGGATCAATCACGCTGGAGCAATACCTGGAGGCCACGCACATCGTGGTCGAGCCCTTCGGACGCGGGCCCGGTGTGGTGGAAAGAGCCTTGTTCAAGGCCCACCTTCAACGCAAGGTCGCGGTTCGCCTACCCAACATCTTTGCGGGGCCAGCCATGGTGCGTGCCACCGACCATGTGATGACCCTGCCGGCTCAGACCCATTTTCTTCACGAAAATCTCGTGGGCGTGCAGATCCTGCCGCTCCCTTTCGAGGTGGAGATCATGGATGTCGAGATGCTCTGGCATGAGCGCACCCATCATGACTCCGGCAACCGTTGGCTGCGCGGCGTGATTTCAGAACTCTTCTCGACACCGCCTCCGGGCGCGCAATGATCGACGGCAGATCCACCGAGGAAAGCAACCTACTTTTTCTGGGGGCGTTGCCAGTTGTCGAGACTCATCTGGCGGCCACGGGCCACGCTCAATGCGCCGGCGGGCACGCTTTTGGTAATAGTGGAGCCCCCGCCAATCGTCGCGCCAGCACCGATGGTGACGGGCGCGACCAGCACGCAGTTGCTACCCACATGAACGTCGGCCTCGATCACGGTGCGGTGCTTGTTGGCGCCATCGTAGTTGGCCGTGATGCTGCCGGCGCCGTAGTTGACGCGCTCGCCCACTGTTGCATCGCCCAGGTAGGCCAGATGGTTGGCCTTGGCACCCGCCGCCAAGGTCGAGTTCTTGACTTCGACGAAATTGCCGATGTGCACCTCAGGACCCAATTCAGCCCCAGGGCGTAGGCGCGCATAGGGACCGATGAGGGCGCCTGCCCCGACCGTGGCGCCCTGCTTGCCGCCATCGATATGCGTGAATGGATGGATCACCGCACCGGCTTCGATGCGGGCATTGGCGATCACACAGTGAGCGCCCACCTTCACGCCGTCGGCCAGCGATACCGCGCCTTCGAAGATGCAGCCAACATCGATCTCCACGTCCTGGCCGCAATCAAGCGTGCCGCGCAGATCGAAGCGGGCAGGATCCAGCAGGCGCACACCTGCTTCCATCAACCGCTCTGCTGCGCGCCGCTGCACGCCTCGCTCCAGTTCGGCCAACTGCACCGGGCTGTTGACACCCGCAACTTCCATTTCGTCCGCGATCGTCAGCGCCGCCACAGAGGTTCCGTGGGCCACGGCGTGTTTAACGACATCGGTCAGATAGAACTCCTTCTGGGCGTTGTCGTCACGCAATAGCGCCAAATACTTCTTCAGCAGCGCCGTGGGAGCGGCCATGACCCCGCTGTACCACTCGGTGATCGCGAGCTGAGCGGGCGTGGCGTCGCGCGCTTCGACGATGGCCAGCACGGGGGCATCGCCTCCGCCTGCGGTGGCGCGCACGATGCGGCCATAGGCGCCGGCGTTCTCGCCGGTATCGACGGTGAGCAGCGCGATCTGCCGGCCGCCGCACTGATCGACCAGACGCCGCAGCGTGGCGGGCTCGACCAAGGGGACGTCGCCGTTGAGGATGAGCGTGACGCCATCGTCGGGCAACAGGGGCGCCGCTTGCTGAACCGCGTGCCCGGTACCCAGTTGAGGTTCCTGGCGCACGAACTGAAGCGGCGGCTGCCCTGCCCTGGCTTGCGCATCAACCGTGCAGAAAGCCTCGACCTCCGAGGCGCCGTGCCCGACTACCAGCGTGGCGCCACGGGCGCCGAGCTGGGCAGCTGCGGTGAGGACGTGGCCGAGCAGCGGCCGGCCGGCAAGACGGTGCAACACCTTGGGCAGACGGCTTTTCATGCGCGTTCCCTTGCCCGCCGCCATGATGACGACGTCGATGGGATAAGCGGTTGGAGATGCGATCGGTGTGGACATGGAGGCGAATTATCAGCCCCCCGCCGATCTCACGTAAGTCAAAGCAACAGGATGCTGCGGACAGGGGCTTTCATTCGATGGTGCAACGGAAGCTGGCAGCTTGCTTGGCGTCGCCACCGATGAAACGCGGGTAAGCGGGATAGCGGCACATCGGCCGGGTCGCGCTGACCGTGTATGGCGGCACCGTTTGCTTGGCGCTAAGTACAGGTGCGTCCGGCGGCGTCTGGCCCTTCTCCACCCAGTCTGTCGACATCGTGATGAGGTCCACGTACTGAGGCTGAGCGGTCCGCTCAGGCAAGCTCTGCACAGCACCTCCATGGTCACCATTGGGCAACATGTAAAAGCGTACGTGGCGATCCACCATGTCCTGGCCGAACCGCTCCACCAGCTTGTCGTAGTAGCGCATCACGGTATGCGGGTTGGACGAATAGTCAGAGCCCTGAGCCTTGATGATGAGACGACCGCCTCGGTCGAAGAATCGGCTGAGGTCGGTGTTCGTCGTGTCGATCAGGGCTGACGACGCGATGAGACGGTCCTTGAAGGCTGGAATAGAGAAATCAACCAGATTGAACGACGGATCCTTCAGGATGCCATAGCTCACAGTGGCGCCCGGTTGGCCCAGCGCGGGCTGCGCGGCCCGCGAGGGCTGGGGCGTGGTGTTGAGCCAGCCGCCTTGCGACTCGCGCCCCACCTCGTAGCCCGGGAACTGCGACCACCCATTGGCCAGTTCGAAGCCGAAAGCGGTAGGCGCGTGCATCTGGTTCAACGTGGCCATCTGCGCATCGGAAACGCAGGTATCGCCCGTGTCTGCACCGCCAGCGCAGCGGATGGCGGCGTACGGCTGCGGAACCTTCAGCGGATCGAAGCGCGCGGCGCATGCGAGGTAGTTGGAGATCACCCCATCGGTGAGACCGTCGAGCGAATCGCACTGGCGCAATACCTCGGCCCCAATGGCGGCTTGCTTCGCTGGCGCGATCCAACCCGCGCCGGTCTGCACCGTTGCAAGCAACGTCTTGTGCACGACATGGGCCGTATACCCGATGAGAGGCGAAGTGGCCACGACGCCGTCGTAGTCTTCGGGATAGCGTTGCGCGACCTCCATGGCCTCGCGGCCGCCCTGCGACTGTCCCATGAAATAGGAGACTCGCGGCTTGGCTCCGTATAGCGCCTGTATCACCGCGAAGGCAGCGTCGTGCGTCTTCTTGAGCGACGCGTGGCCGAAGTTCAACCATGCCTCGTCGTTCAACGCCCACGTCGCGGTCGTGCCGGCCTCCTGATGCCCTGAGTCGCCGCCGAACATCCCGTAGCCGCCGGACAGCGGATAGGGAGCATCCGGCGGGAAAGCCCCGCTGATGGGAGAGCCGGACGCACCGATCGTGGCGAGGTTGGCCGGGATACTGCCATTGAGTCCGCCACCGCCGACCTGGATGGTTTTCTGGTTCCAGTGGGTAGGCATGTTCAACTGGAATTTGATAGGCGGCGCCGCAGCATCTACCGGGTGAATGGAACCAAGGATGCGGCAGTATTCAGGCACCGCATGGGTGACGCTTCCGGCACCGGCAGCTTCAGGCGCTGCTGCGATGACCTCGGCTGAGGTGATGGTCATGCCTGAGGTAGGTAGACCAATGGCAGAAGACGAGAAGCTCCGTCCTGCCAGTGACGCGCAGGAAACACTGGGCGAGATCACCGGCAGCGTGCTAGTGTCGACGAATTGCAGCGTGCCGCCGCCGCAGGCCGTGAGGCCCAAAGCGGCGGCCATGGCCCACGCCCAGGGGCGCATGGCCGGGCCGTGCAAACGCGGCCGGCGGAGAGAAAAGTCGTCACGGGTCATGCATGCTCCTTTTTGGATGGAATCGCGGTTGGTGCGTGGACTCTATGCAGGCCTCCGCGCAACGACTACCCGCGGTTCATCAAGGCAGCTATGCAACACCTCAGGGAAATCCCGCCCCATGAGCGCAGCTTTCATCCTGCAAGACCGTGACCGATCAACCGCCGTGAAAGCCCCTACGCCGGACACCCTATCCCAACAGCCTCTCAGCGGGCATAGGATCTACAGATCTTTCGGCGCCCTTCGCGTCATTCCCGCGCAGGCGGGAATCCAGGGGGCATTCAGAAGCTGCACTGGATTCCCGCTTGCGCGGGAATGACGGCGAAAGGAGATGTGTAGAAACTTATGCTCAGCGAGGAAAAGGACCCGTCCCGCGGAGAACGCAGCGAAGCCTACTTCGATACTCAGCCGTCGACCGGCTCCGTCGCTTTGAACGAAGGGCGCTCACACAACTTGGCATGCCATCGGGCCAGGTGCGGCGCCTGGGCACGCCAGCCGAAGCTGTCGAAGCGGTAATCCATGTAACCCACAGCGCAGGCCAAGGTAATGGTGCCGATGGAGAGTGGAGCCGCTTCCAGCGCCGCTGCCTCGGTATCAAGCAGGCGCAAGGAGGCGCGGGCTTTCAACTCGAAAGCGTCCATCAGGTTCTGCAGCGGTTGAGCGCGCTCGCGCTCGTTGCGCCAGAGAATGAGGACTTCGAGCAGCCCGTCGCCGAAAGCGTGCCAACGCATGGACTGCCAACGGCTTTCCCCTTCTTGCGGAAACAAGGAGCCGCCGGCAAGGTCGTTCAGGTATTCGCAGATCACCACCGAGTCGAACAGCACCGAACCATCGGGGCGTACAAGGGTTGGAATCTTCGAGAGCGGATTCACCGTCATGATGTCCGGATTGGGCTTGAGCATGGCCGCGACGGAGCGCACGAGTTCCAACTGTGGAAGAAGCCCAAGCTCGTGCGCACAGATCATGACTTTGCGCACATAGGGTGACTTGGGGGACCAGTGAAGGGTTAGTTTTTGGCTCATCAGATGACCTCCGCGGCGCGCAGCGCCTCGATAGCAGCGGGCGTGTAGCCCAGTTCGGTGAGGATGCTTTCGTTGTGCTCGCCCAGCAGGGGGGCGCGGATTGGATGGGCATGGGTTCTCCGTCGAAGCGGATGGGACTGGCCACCAAGGGCACGCTCACGCCGGATGGGTGCGGGACATGCCGCAGCATCTGTCTTTCGAGTACCTGAGGCTCCTGGAAGACCTCCGCCACATTATTGATCGGCCCGCAGGGAACGCCCGCGGTATCGAGCGCGGCGATCAACTGCTCCCGGGACCACCGGGCAAACTCCGCGCGCAGCAACCCCGAGAGTTCGCCAATGTTCCGCACCCGCTGCGCATTGATGGCAAAGCGCTCATCGGTGGCCCATTCCGTCTTGCCGAGCACCTGGCACAACTTGGCGAACTGGCCGTCGTTTCCGACAACGAGGATGACGTCGCCATCCGCGCAGGCATAGACATCCTGAGGTTGGATATTGGGATGGGCATTGCCGTTGCGTTGCGGCACCTTGCCACTCACCAGGTAGTTCATGGCCTGGTTGGCCAAAGTGGCCACTTGCACATCGAGCATGGCGATGTCGATGTAGCCGCCAATGCCGGTTTCATTGCGCCGCGCCAACGCGGCGAGCACGGAGACCGCGGTATACATGCCCGTCATCAGATCGACGATGGGCACCCCCACCTTCTGCGGACCGCCTCCGGGTTTGCCGTCCTTCTCGCCAGTGACGCTCATGAGGCCGCCCATGGCCTGGATCAGGAAATCATAGGCCGGCTGATCGCGGCGCGGGCCGGTCTGCCCGAAGCCGGTCACGGAACAGTAGATCAACCGAGGGTTGATTTTGCGCAATGAGGCTTCGTCGAGACCGTAGCGCGCCAAGGTACCGGCCTTGTAGTTTTCCAGCACGATGTCGGCGCGCTTGGCCAGTTCCTTGACGATCGCCTGCCCTTCAGGCTTGTCCAGGCTCACGGTGATGGAACGTTTCCCGCGATTGACGGCCAGGTAGTAGCCGGCCTCCTTGGTAGGCCTGCCCTCGGCATCCTTGAGAAAGGGGGACCCCAGCTACGGGTGTCGTCGCCCGCGCCGGGCCGCTCGACCTTGATGACTTCGGCGCCAAGATCAGCCAAGACCTGAGCGGCCCAGGGTGCCGCCAATATGCGGCTGAGATCAAGGACCTTGACGTGGGACAGCGGGCCAAGTTGCGTGCTCATCTGGATCGGGTGCGGTTAAAAATGCTAGAAAAATGTCAGGGCAGGAAGGCAAAGACTCACTTGTCGGCCAGCATTCCCAGTGTGCCGAGCAGTTGCCGCATGGCGGCCTTGTCCTTTTGTACAAAGGCTGTTGTCTCGGCCGGAGACATCTGCAGTTGCTCGGCCCCTTGGGCAGCCAGCACCTTCTGCCATTCGGGATCGGTGCTCACGCTCTCGAAGGCCTTCCTGATGGTTTCGACGACTTCTGGCGGCGTGCCCTTGGGCGCAGCCAGGGTGTACCAAGTCGCGGTGGCGGTGTTGCCATAGCCCAGCTCGGCCATGGTGGGCACTTGCGGCAGCAGCGGAGTCCGGCGCGCGCCACCGTAGGCAAGCGGCTTGATCCGCCCTTCATCGATGAAGGGCTTCACGGCGGCCAGATTGAGCATGCCCAATTGCACCTGCCCGCCCAGCAGGTCCTTCAGAGCTGGCGCCGCGCCGGCATAGGGAATGTGCGTGATGCGGATCTGGGCAGCCTGGGCGAAGGCCTCGGCACCGAGATGGGTAGCACCGCCCGTCCCCGCCGAGGCGTAATTGAGCGCCCCCGGATGCTGGCGCGCATACGTGATCAAACCCTGCAGATCGGCAATGCCGGCGGCGGGATGGACCACCAGGACATTGGGCTGGTTCGCCACCACGGCAATGAAGGAAAAATCACCAATGCCATCGTAGGGGATGCGCTGCATCAGCGGCGTGACCACATGCCCCGCTGAGGTGCTGATGAGCAAGGTGTAGCCATCCGGCTTGGCACGCGCGACAAAACCTGTGCCGATGGTCGCGGCACCGCCCGGCTTGGCTTCGACAATGACGCTCTGATTGAGGCGCTTCGACAGTTGTTGCCCCAGTGCGCGGGCCATGGTGTCGGCCGGACCTCCGGCGGCATAGGGGTGCACCAGCGTGACCGGCCGGACCGGCCATGAACCTTGGGCGTGAGCGAAAGGAAGCGCGGCAACGGCGGCCGACAGCAACAATGCACGACGAGCAAAAGAAGCGACAGAAGAGATAGCCACGATGTCTCCGGATGGAATAAGTGATTTGAGGGGCAAGAAATGGTTCAGGACGATGAACTGCCGGAAGATTCGCCTGGTGCCCAGCCCTCGCCTCCGGGAGGTTTCTGCAGCATGGGGCGGTGAAAAATTTCTCCAAGCCCCGAATAGAAAGGACCGCCCAGCCGGGCCAGCGGCCGCATGGCCTCGGCATTCACTCGGTGCCCGTCGTAAACACGGTCTGCCAGATGGAACGCGATCACCTCGCCTATGTAGAGCGTGTTGATGCCGCGCCCGAGCTTCACGATCTGGTCCAGGCGGCACTCCATCTGCACCGGAGAGCGGGCTATGCGCGGTGCACGCACATGCTTGCTGGGCAACAGACCGATGCCCAGCATCTCGGTCTCGCTCACTTCGGGACCAAACTCCTGGGCCGTGCGGTGCATCACGTCCATCTGGTCCTCGGTCGCCACGTTCACGACAAATTCGCGGGTGGCCGCGATGTTGCGAGAGGTGTCTTTGATGTTGCCGCTGCCCGGCCGCAGGGCGATGTTGACGGCCAGCATGGGCGGGCTGGTGGCCACGTAGTTGTAGGAGCTGAACGGCGCCGCGTTCACGCGCCCTTGCTCATCAACCGTCGTGATCCATGCAATGGGCCGAGGGACCACGCAACCCACCAACAGGCGGTAGGCGGTTTCTGTATCCAGGGCGTTGCCATCGACGAGCTGGTAGCTGTCTTGCGCGCCAGCCATGCGGGGTTGCGGTTGTTGGTCTGCCATACCGCCATTCTTGCGAAGCGCCTTCCTCCCGGAAAGAGGTCATCTGTCATAGCTGGTTTGCGCTCCGCGTGGGTTCCTAGGGCATGTTCGCATTAGCCATACAGGCGTTCAGGGTTCACGGAGAGTACTTGCTGGACCATGGCGTCGTTTCCAGCCCAATCCATGAACATATCGAGAAGCCGCACCGGGTCCGGACTAGGCGTCACCCGCAGATGAGGCCAATCGCTGCCCCATACCAGGCGTTCTGGGTTGGCGGCGATCATCGCTTGCTGGAAAACGCGCCCTGCCTCCCAATCCGGCTCCTGCAGCAGATTCCGGTAGGCGCACAACTTGACCCAGACGTGGCCGCTCTCCAACAGATCGAGCAGCACGCGGAAACCCGGCTCCTGGGGGCCCGCCTTGGCATCGAAACCGCCCATGTGATCGATCACGACAGGAACGGGCAGCTCGCGGAGGTGGTCCGCAATCTCCGGGAGCACCTTGCAGTCCGTCCAGAGTTCGGCATGCAAGCCCTCGTCAGCCAGCGCAGGCGCCAGCGCCTGCAGATTCGCCAGCGATGCGCTGCCTGCGAAATTGGCGCCAGCACCGCTGCGATGGCTGAAACGTGCGGCGCGCACACCGCGCTCGCGCAATCCACGCAAAGGCAGCGGGCTGCCCGGCCTGACCACCACCACGCCACGCAGCGCGGGTTGCGCAGCCAAGGCATGCAGCAACAACGAATGATCGTCGCCATAGGCGCTGGGATGCACCAGCACGCCGTGACGCAGGCCAAGGCGGCGAAGCAAGGCCATGTATTGCGGCTCCAGCGCCTCTGGCGGTGTATAGCTGCGGTCTTCTGCCAACGGAAAACGTTCGTAGGGTCCGAACAGGTGTGCGTGGCAATCCCAGCCATTTAGGAGCGTGTCGGCACTCATGCGATGCCCTCCTGCTGCGGCAGTGCGAAAGCGGGCTCCACCCCCTCGGGTAGGGGGATCTCGTGGCAATTGAGGGTCATGGCGACCATGGTGTAGTAGCCGATCAAGGCCGTGAGCTCCACGACCGTGCGTACGCTGAAACGTTCGACGACGGCTTGATAGGTGGCATCGGAAACGGACTTGTGGCGATTCAACTCGGTGGCATAGCGCCAGATGACGGCATCGTCCAATGACATGCCGGGAGGCTCCTGCTGTGCCAGCAAGGCCTCGAGAATAGGCGCTTCGATACCGGCCTTCTCTCCTTCGATGCGGTGGGCATACCACTCGAAGGGAGATTGGCAGGCCCGGCCCGTGACCAGGATCGCGAGCTCGGAAAGCCGCGGCGGCAGCGAAGTCTCGTAGCGAAGGATGGCACCCAGCGCTTGCCATCTCTCCGCCAGCTCGGCGTTATGCAGCGCGGCACGCAGCGGACCTTGAATTTTTCCGCGCGGGCCGGAGACGATTTTTTCCAGAACAGCGCGCTGGGCGTTGTTCATGTCGTCCGCGGGAAAGAGTGGAATACGAGGCATGGCGGATGGACCTTTGACGGGGATCAACGTCCGGTGAAAACCGGCGGGCGTTTTTCGGCAAAGGCCGCCTGGGCTTCCTTCGCATCATCTGTCTTGGCAATCTGGGCCGTCATGTCCTGCTCATAGCGGTAGCCGTCGCGCAGGCTCATGTCCTCGATGACGTTCAGCGTGTGCTTGAACATTCGCGTCGCGACCGGGCTCTTCGAGGCGATATTGCGCGCGATCGAATACGCCTTGGGCATCAATTCCTCTGGCGGCACGCAAGCCTCGACGATCCCCAGGCGATGGAGTTCCGGGCCATCGACGCGCGTGCCGGTGAGCGCCATGAACCGCAGCCTCGAATGGCTGAACAGGCGCATGGCATGCCGGCCGCCGCCGAGCAGGCCCACGTCGACTTCAGGCATCCCGAGCGAAGCTTTCTCGGAGGCGATCAGGATGTCGCTCGAAGCCACCATGGCCAGGCCCGAGCCGAGCGCCGCCCCATTGATAGCCACGATGACGGGTTTGGCGCATTCACGGATAGCGTGGAAGCATTCGCGCGTGCGGCGTGAGTGTGCCGGCAGGTCACCAGGACCCTTGATCACATCCTTGCGGCCCTTCAGGTCCGCCCCGGCACAGAACACCTTGCCAGCGCCGGTCAGAACCACCGCGCGCACGTCGTCCATCTCGGAGATGCGATCCAGGGCGAGGGTGAGTTCGTCATTCAGCACGCGGGTCAGCGCATTCACCGGTGGCGCATTCAGCGTCAGCGTGGCGACGTGATCCTCTATTTGGACTTGAAGCTGAGTGAGGTCGTTCATGGGTGTGTCCTTGTTTTCCAGAGATAAACGGGGCAAAAACGGGCAATGACCGTTTTCAATCGAGATGGATGCCCGCCTTTTTAACCAATGAGCCCCAACGGCTGGACTCTGATTGCATCAGTTTGCGGTATTCCTCAGGTGTGGTGCTGATGGCGACGGCGCCAAGGTTCGCAAGACGCGTCTTGACATCAGGCGTGGCCAGCGTGGTCACCAACGCTTGACGCATTTTCTCGAAGATGGGAGCGGGCATGCCTTTGGGCGCAATGATGCCGTAGTTGGATTCGGCCACCACACCCGGCAAGCCCAGCTCCGCCGTGCTCGGCACACCTGGCAACAGCTCCGAACGCTGCGCGCTGGACACCGCCAGAATCTTTACCCCCCGCGCGGTAAAAGCCCGCACGGCTGGCAGATCGGCCGCCAGCACCTGTACTTCGCCCCCGAGCAGGCCGGCAACGGCCGGGGCCGCGCCTTTGTAAGCAATGTGCACCATGTCGATGCCGGCCTCCTGGGCAAACAGGGCGGCGCCAAGGTGCGGCGTGGTGGCATTGCCTGCCGAACCATAGTTGAGCTTGCCCGGCTCTTTCTTGGCCAGCGCGATCAACTCCTTCAGATCCTTCACCGGCACCTGGGGCCCTACAGTAATGACCTGCGGCACGCGGGCCACCAGCGACACGTAGTTGATCTCGCTGACGTTGTAGGGCATTTTCTGCAAGTGTGGCAGCACAGTGATGCCACCAGGCACGCCAAAGCCAAAAGTGTAGCCATCAGGTTCCGCCTTGATGGCCGCGTCCATGCCGATGATGCCGCTGGCGCCGGCACGGTTGTCGACGATGATGCTCTGGCCAAGCGTTTCACTCAGGCGTTGCTGGATGGCCCGTGCGATTTGGTCCACCGGCCCGCCGGGCGGGTAAGGCACCACGAGCCGGATGGGCTTGGTAGGCCAGTTGGTTTGGGCTTGCGCGGGCATGGCAATGCCAGCCAGCACGAGAGAGGCGAGTGCGAGCAGAGAACGCTTATTCATGAGAAGTCTCCTGAAAATAAAAAAAGAAAAGAGAGAGTTCACTCGTCTTGCATGAGCAGAATGAACTGCGCCACAACGGCAGGGCGTTGCTGGCCCTCAATCTCGAATTCACAAAGAGTTGTGATACGAGTGCCCTGCCCCAACCGCTCCGCGGCCTGCAGCGTCTGGTGCAGCCGCACGCGCGAACCCACAGGCACGGGCGCGGTGTAGCGGACGCGGTCGGACCCATAGTTCAGCCCCTTGCCGCGCCGCTCCACGCGGAATATCTCCCGCTGCAGACGGGGCACGAGGGCCAGCACGAACAAGCCGTGGGCAATGGTCTTGCCTTGCGGCATCTCGCGCGCGGCTCGCTCGGTATCCACATGGATCCAGAAATCATCGCCGGTGACTTCGGCGAAGCCGTCGATGTGGCGCTGCTCGATGGTGAACCAATCACTGGAGCCCAGCCTTTGGCCGACATAGCCGAGAAAGTCGGCAGGGGTTTGCAGAATCAACATGCCTTCGCGCTCCTCAGGTTGGAAGCTCCAGCACGGTCTTGGCCAGGATATTGCGCTGGATCTCGTTGCTGCCAGCGAAGATCTTGGCGTTCATCGCATTGAACAGCGGAGCGACCACGTGCAGATCGATCTCCTCGGTATGGCAGTGATCGCGGCAGGCGCCATAGTCCTGCGCGGATTCGATCAGCAGCAGCGCCAGACGTTCATAGGTTTCCGTGGACCATATCTTCAGCATCGAGATCGTCGGTGGAATGGGCTCGCCGCGCTTGGCGAGTTCGGCGAAGCCCGCATAGGCTGCGCCGAGATCGGCCGTATCCAGTTGCAGCTCCGCCAGCCGGGCGGCAAACGCCGCGTCCTCGAACAAGCCGCGCTGGCGGGCCAGTGCCTCCACCTGATGCAAGGTGTGCTGCGAGTGCTTGGGACTACCCGTGAACAGGCGTTCAAAGCCGAGCAGCGCTTTCGCCACCGTCCAACCCTGGTTCAGCTCGCCGACCATGTTCTCGAGAGGTACCCGGACGTCGTCAAAGAACACCTCGCAGAACTCCTGCTCGCCCGCGATGTTCCTGATGGGACGTACGGTAATGCCGGGGGTTTTCAGGTCCACCAGCAGGAAGCTGATGCCCGCCTGCTTCTTCACGGTCTTGTCGGTGCGGACCAGCATGAACATGTGGGTGCCGTCGCTGCCCCAGGTGGTCCATGTCTTCTGGCCGTTGACGATGAAATGATCTCCTTTCAGGACCGCCTCGGTACGGACGGCGGCGAGGTCGGAACCCGCGTTGGGCTCGGAGTAGCCCTGGGTCCAGACATGCTCGCCCGCCAGCACCTTCGGCAGGAAGCGCTGGCGCTGCTCCTCGGTGCCGAAGCGCATCAGGATCGGCCCGATCATCACCAGCCCTTGATCGGGCGGACGGGCCACACCCCAAGCCTCGGATTCCTCGATATAGGCGATCAGTTTTTCCGCGGGCAATCCCAGCCCGCCATATTGCCTGGGCCAAGCCGGTGCCAGCCAGCCCAGACGCGAGAGCGTCATGTACCAATCCCGGGTCTCGGCCCAGGTCTGCCGGTAAGGCATGTACCGGCGATCTTGCGGGTAGTGGGCCGCGAAGAGCGCGCGCACCAGCGCGCGAAACTGCGCCTCAGGCATGGCCTGCCAGTCCTGATCAGGCGAAAAGTCGGGCGTGTCCAACCGTGCCGCAGAGGGGGACATCGCCTCCGCGGGCCTGGTCACTTGCTGCCAGCGGCGCCGATGCGAGGCGGCGTTGCCCCAACGGCTGGCGAGCGTCATGGCGCGCTTGAAGTACAGGCCCACATCGTATTCATTGGTGGTACCGATGGCGCCATGCATCTGGATGGCCATGCGCGTCATCTCGGTAGCCGCGTAGGCGCAACGCGCCTTGACCCGGCTGGCAACGGCAGGCAGGTTCGCCTCGGTGAGCGATGCCACGCCTTCGCGCAGGCAGGCGGCGGCGAGCTCCACCTGGATAAGGCCGTCAACCAGGCGATGCTGCAGGGCCTGAAAGCTGCCGATGGGCTTACCAAACTGCACCCGGGTGTTGAGGTAATCGCGCGTAAGTTCCAGGCTGCGGCGGGCAATACCTACCAGCTCCGCGCTTTGCGCGATGCGGGCCATGTCGTTGGCTTCGCGGAGCGCAGCGGACGCCACATCACCCCGGGCCATCAACAGGCCTGGCGCGGCGTGCAAGTGCAGCGTGACAATGGCACTGCCGTCCACGCCACACTGCTGCTCCACGCGCAACCCTGGCGCATCCGCGGCCACCCAACACAGAACGAGCACTCCCTCTTCCCGTGCCGAGACGATCCAGCCATCGGCGCCGGGGCCGGGCCGAACGAAAAGCTTGCGGCCTGAAAGCAGTGTTTGCCCGTCTTCCTGACACGCAGTGGCCACGCCCTGTTCAGGATCGATCTCACCCACCCTTTCCTGCCATGCCACGCCGCCCACCTGTGCGCCCGACTGCAGATCGGCAAGCAGCTGGTCGCGAACACCGCCAGCGGGCAGGCGGCTCAGCAGCGCGAGCGGCTGCACGCCGGCATCGACCAGCGGCTCAGGCCACAAATACCGGCCAGCCTCCTCGGTGATGGCCACCAGCTCCGGCATGCCCAGCCCGAGGCCGCCATCGGCCTCGGGCACGAGGATGGACAGCCAGCCCAGTTCGGCCGCGGCATTCCAGGTGGCGCGGTCGAAGCCGCCACCTGCAGCCTCCAGTTCACGCACCCTCTGGCGCTGATCCACACCGCCGAGGAAACCCGCGGCACTGTCCCGGAACATGGCGATGGATTCGCTCTCAACCATCTCAAATCACCTTGGCGGCCCGCAATTGGGCCAAACGTTCATCGTCAAACGAAAGCCGTTCCTTCAGCACCTCTTCAGTGTGCTCACCCAGCAGCGGCGGAGCGCGGCGGTACTCGACGGGCGTGGCGGAAAACTTCACGGGATTGGCCACTTGCGGCACGCTGCCTGCCGCGGTGTGAGGCAGATCGAAGCGCATCTGCCGGTGCACGATCTGCGGATCGGTAAAGACCTCGGCGAATCCATTGATCGGACCTGCAGGAACCCCTGCGGCTTCGAAGGTGTCATACCAGTCGCGCACGCCGCGTGTCAGCAACACTTCGGAGATCAAGGGGATCAGCACCTTGCGGTTTTTCGCGCGCATGGGGTTGGTGGCAAAACGCTCATCGCTGGCCCATTCAGAGTGCCCGAGCTCGCGGCAAAGCGCCGTGAACTGGGTATCGTTGCCCACCGCGATCACGATTTGCCCATCGGCGCAATCGAAGGACTGCCATGGGCAGGTGATCGGCGATACATTGCCCAGGCGCGGCGGTTGCTGGCCGGAAACCAGGTACATCATGCCCACATGCGAGATGGCCGCCACCTGAGAATCGAGCAAGGCCAGATCGATATGCTGGCCTTCGCCCGAGACCATGTCACGATGCCTCAGCGCCGCCAGAATGGCGCTGGTGGCATAGAAGCCGGCCGTGATGTCGCCCACGGAGTAGCCGACGCGCATCGGCCCGCCGCCCGGCTCTTCGTCGGCATGCCCGGTGATGCTCATCAGCCCGCTCATGGATTGGAACAAGGGGTCGTAGCCAGGCAGATGGCTGTAGGGACCCGATTGCCCGAAACCGCTGATCGAGCAGTACACCAGCTTCGGGTTGACTTGTTTCAGGGACGCGTAGTCCAGGCCATAGCGCGCCAAATCCCCTGCCTTGAAATTCTCGATGACGATGTCGCAGCCCTTGGCCAGATCCCGCACCAGCGCCTGCCCTTCCGCCTGTGCAATATCCACGGTCACCGAGCGCTTGCCCCGGTTCATTGCAATGAACGAAGAGGTCTCGCGCGTCTCGCCGCCTTGCGCATCCCGCACGCGCAGGCCCTGGTGGCGCACGTCGTCGCCGCGCCCCGGACGCTCCACCTTGATCACATCGGCCCCGAAGTCGGCCAGCATCTGCGCTGCCCACGGGCCGGAAAAAACGCGGCTCAAGTCGAGCACACGAACGCCGTTCAAGCTACCCATGAAATTTGGCTCCTCTTGGTATGCTGCGAATTTAGGCAACACCAGCCCCGTGAGCCAGACTGCCCACGCGCATAACTGCTATGCAGGCGTGCCCTGCGCGAAGCGAAGAATGGCCTCCCGGTCCTGGTCCAGGGCCGGCACGCGCGGCAGCCGGCCGGGATACCCTTGGCCGGACACCAGAATGGGCGTCACCGGGGCTCGTTGACCGCCTCCCCCTCGATCTCGGGCAGCACGCCCCGGCTGGCCACCTGGGGATCGGCCATCATGGTGGCCACGTCATTCAGCGGCCCTGCCGGCACGCCGGCATCATCCAGCCGCGAGAGCCAATGAGCCACGGGTGCAGATGCCAATGCGTTTTCGATGGCGGCCTTCAACGCCGCGTGATTCACTACCCGCAACCCGCGCTGGGTAAAACGCGGGTCGGCCAGGAGTTCCGGCTGGCCCAGAACGGCGGCCAGCCTGGCAAACAGGTGATCCGAGCCCGCCGCGATGACCAGATGGCCGTCGGCCGCCCGGAACGCATCGAATGGCGCCGCACCTGGGTGGCGCGCCCCGAGCGGTTCAGGCGACTGCCCCGTGCACCACAGATGGGGAATGGCGCCTTCCAGCATGGCGATCTGCGCCTCGAACATGGAGACATCCACATGCGCGCCCTGCCCCGTGCGAGAGCGCCGCAGCAGCGCAGCCTGAATGCCGTTGCAGGCAAACAGCGCGGCAGACAGGTCGCCGATGGAAGAGCCCGCCCGCGTGGGTGGCCCGCCCGGGTGCCCGGTGACACTCATCATGCCGCTCATGGCTTGCACCACCACGTCGTAGGCGGCGCGGTCGCGGTAGGGGCCCGTCTGGCCAAATCCCGAAATGGAAGCGAGCACCAGGCGCGGATGCCGCGCCTTCAGCTTGTCCCAGCCGTAGCCCAGGCGTTCGAGAACCCCGGGACGGTAGTTCTCCACCAGCACGTCAGCCCGATTCAGCAGCCGTTCGAAGATCGCACGGTCATCTCCAGACTTGAGATCGAGGGCGATGGACTCCTTGCCACGGTTGACGGCGGCAAAGTAGGCGGAGCTTCCGTCTGGCGACATCGGGAGGAAATGCCGCGCCTCGTCGCCTGCCCCCGGTTGCTCCACCTTGATGACGCGGGCGCCCAGATCGCGCAGCATCATGGTGCAATAGGGTCCCGACAGGACTCGGCTCAGGTCCAATACAACAAAACCATCCAACGGCCCAGGCGATTGGGTTGAGTCCATGACAGGAAGAAACCAGGTCCGGGCCCGGCGAATTGGTAAAAAGATCCTGCTTGATTCTGAGAAGCCGTGATGCCTCGCGCAAGCCGCCACGCCGGATAGCAGCCTTGCACTTGCGCGCAAGGCTAAGCGGCATTCGTTCGCTAAAGTCCGTGCCAAACAGAAGACTTCAGGAGACTTCGTGCAAATCACTCAAAAACTCGACCGCCGCGCCTTTGTGCTCGCCATGGCCGCTGCCGCCACGCCCCTGCCCGTCTGGGCCGCCTTTCCTGATAAGCCGCTGCGCATGGTGGTCCCATTTCCGGCGGGAGGCGCCGCCGATGTGATGGCGCGCGGCCTGGCCCTCCATATGGGGGAGCATCTGGGCCAGCAGGTCGTCATCGACAACCGGGGCGGTGCTGGCGGCACCATGGCCGCGGAAATGGTCGCGCGGGCGCCAGCCGACGGCTATACAGTGTTCTTCGCCACGATGGGCACGCACGCGATCAACCCCTCGCTGTACCCGAAGCTTCGCTACGACCCGGTCAAGGATTTCACACCCATTGCGCTCACGCACATCACACCGCGCGTCCTGGTCGTGGGCCCCTCGATCAAGGCACGCAGCGCCGCCGAGTTCATTGCGCTGGCCAAGAGCAAACCAGGCTTGATCACCTATGGTTCCGCAGGTAACGGCAGCTCCAGCCATCTCTCCGGCGCGCTTTTTGCCACCATGGCGGGCGTGGATTTGCAGCATGTTCCCTATAAGGGCAGCGCGCCGCTGCTCACGGATCTGCTGGCGGGCCGGGTAGACGCCACGTTCGACTCCTATACGGTGTATGAGGAATTCATTCGGACCGGCCGTGTCCACGCCCTCGGCGTGACATCGATCAAACGCATGGCGGCGCTCCCTCAGGTGCCGACCCTGGATGAGGCTGGCCTCAAGGGCTATGAGGTGTCCAACTGGCTCGGTCTGCTGGCACCTGCGGGAACGCCGGGCGAAGTGGTGGCACGGTTGAATGCGGCTGTCGTTGCCGCCATGGCGGATGCCGGCCTGAAGAAGCAGCTCACCGCGCTGGGTATCGAGCCTGTGGCCACCACGCCCGAGGAATTCAGCAAGCTCATCCGCAGCGACATCCCGAAATGGGAGCGCATCGTGAAGGCCTCGGGAGCGCGTGTCGAGTGAAGGCGCCGGCTGGCCGCGAGCGTCAACTCGTGCAGGCCGGGCATGTCGGCCTCGACGTGATCTCGGAAGGTGCAGGCCCCACGCTGGTGCTGCTGCCTTCGTCGCTTCGCGATTCGGAAGATTTCGACGAGCTCGCGGGTCTGCTGGCTGAAGCGGGTTTTCGGGTGCTGCGCCCGCAACCCCGCGGCATGGGAAGCAGCAGCCCACCGCCGCCGGGCATGACGCTGGGGACACTGGCGGACGATGTCGCCGCAGTGATCGAATCGTTCGCCGCAGCGCCTGCGGTGGTCATAGGCCATGCATACGGCCACTGGGTTGCGCGCATGACAGACCTGCGCCACCCGCGTCTGGTGCGCGCCGTGGTGGTGCTGGGCGCAGCGGCACGGGAGTTTCCGGCAGGCATGGCCGAGGCACTGGCCACGGCTTCGGACACTTCCCGCCCTGAACCGGAACGCCTTCGTGCGTTGCGCCTCTGCATGTTTGCCCCTGGAAACGATCCGCACAGCTGGCTGCAAGGATGGCATCCCGAATGGCGGACCGCCTATCGCGAAGCGGCGCAGCATCCGCCAAGATCCGAATGGTTCGCCTGCGGTCACGCGCCCCTGCTCGACCTGCAGGGCGCACAAGATCCCTGGCGGCCACCGGCCACCCGGCGCGAGCTGGCCGACGCACTGGGTGCCAAGGTCACTATCCATGAAATCGACCATGCCAGCCATGCGCTGGTGCCGGAGCAACCACGCGCGGTCGCGGACGCCATCACCGGCTGGTTGCGGTGTCTCGGGACTCAGGTTGGATAATCCACCGCATGCACAAACCCAAGGCTTCCGATTTCGAGCTGGACATCACCGCCGATCTTCAGAAGTGGCGATCTTTCGTCGCGATCGGTGAATTGGGCAGCTTGACGCGCGCTGCGCTTTTCCTCGACAGCAGCCAATCCTTCCTCAGCAGGCAAGTGAACGCGCTGGAACGCGAATGTGGCGCACGCCTGTTCAATCGCACAGGGCGCGGCGTGGAGTTGTCGGAAGCGGGCCAGCGACTCTTTCCGCAAGTGAAGGAGTTGCTGGAACGCGCCCAAGCCCTGGAACACGACATCCGCGCGGACCTGCACGAGCCTGTGGGCAGCGTGACCGTCGCATCACTCCCCTCCATCAGCACCATCCTTATTGGCAGGCTCTTTGCCGAAGTGCGGGCCAAGCACCCCGGGGTCAATCTGAAGATACTGGACGGCTCCAGCGGGCAAGTGGAAGAGTGGTTGACCGATGCGCGCGCCGATCTGGCAATTCTCTACCGCTACAGCCCGACGCCGCCAGACCAGGAAGAAGCCTTGGCCACGGTCGATAGCTATTTGATTGGTGCCAAGGGCGACCGTCTCACCTCGCAACCTTCCGTGCCCTTTTCGAGCCTCGATGGCCTGCCCTTCATCCTCCCTGCCGCGCCGAACGGGTTGCGCACCGCGCTGGATGCCGGCGCGCGCAGAAGCCGGATCACCATCACACCGGCGATCGAGGCGGACTCGCTGCCGCTTCAAAAACAGCTTTCTGCGGACGAGGGGCTCTACACCGTACTGCCCATCCATGCTGTCTGGAACGAAATCCAGGAGGGCAAGCTGCAGGCCACACGAATCGTCGAGCCCTCGTTTTCGAGGATCGTATCGCTGGCCTATTCCAAGTCGAAGGGGCCTACGCGGGCGGTCACCGCTGTGGCCGCCCGATTGACCGACATCGTCGGGCAGATCGCGCGCCAGGGGATTTGGCTTGCGAACTAGCCCCGACACCCGGTCTACCCCGGCCAGACGTCAATGGATCGCCGCGTACATGATGGCTTCCTGGGTGGCCTCGGTGGAAGAGAACTCGGTCACGACCTTGCCTTGCTTGGCCACCAGGATCCGGTCGGAGAGCGCCATCACCTCCGGCAGGTAGGAAGAAATCACCACCACGGCCTTGCCGGCATCCGCCAGCCGGTTGATCTCGGCGTGAATCTCCGCGATGGCACCCACGTCAACGCCTCGGGTAGGTTCGTCGAAGATGATGAGATCGGGCTCCTGCACGAGGGATTTGGCGATCACGACTTTCTGCTGGTTGCCGCCTGACAGTTCGATGACCTTGGCGGCTTCCTTGCTGACGGCGCGCACGTTCAAAAGCTTCGTCCAGTGCTCGCCTACTTCGCGCGCGCGGGCACGCGAGACCAGACCGCCCGCGCCGGGAAGCTTGCCCAGCAGGCCCATGTAGATGTTCTGGGCGATCGACATGGTTTCGAAGAAGCCCTCGAACTTGCGGTCTTCGGTGATGTAGGCGATGCCGTCACGCACTGCTTTGCGTGCCACGCGGTAACGCACCGGCCTGCCCCGCAGCAGGATTTCTCCGCCATGAAAGAAATCCCGCTTGATCAAACCCGCTACCACCTTGAAGGTCTCGGTACGGCCGGCCCCGACCAGGCCGAACACGCCGGTGATCTGCCCCGCGAAGACCGAGAGAGAGTTGTTCTTGACCATGTTGGCCATGCGCAGGTTACGCACGGAAAGCACGCACTCGCCTTGCGGGCGCACAGCGTCCTTCTTCTGGCCGTAAAGGGTTTGCGAGAGGTCCCGCCCCACCATGGCCTGCACGATGCGGTCACGGTCGAAATTCACCTTGTCGTCGGTCACCACGTGTCTGCCATCGCGCAGCACGGTGATCCGGTCAGCCAGCAGCAGCGCCTCTTCCAGCGCATGGGAGATGAAGATGACCGATACGCCGCGCGCCTTGAGGTCGAACACGAGATCGAAGAAATATTTCTTTTCCTCCGGCGTGAGGCTCGCCGTGGGCTCGTCAAAGATGATGATGCGCGCCTTGTGCAGCACCGCCCGCGCAATCTCCACCATCTGCTTCTTGGCAGCGCCGAGCATGCCCACGGTGGCCGTGGGATCCACGTCGAAGTTCAGGGATTGCAGGAACTGCTGTGCGGCAATGTAAACACCGCGCAGACGGTTGAAGAACTGCTCCTGACCCAGAAAGAGGTTTTGCGCGACGGTCATCGTGGGGACCAGGCTGGTTTCCTGGAACACCATGGCGATGCCTTCATGCCGCGCCTGCAGCGGCGTGTGCAGTTGCACGGGACGTCCGTCCACCAGCATCTGCCCCGAAGAAAGTGGGACCACCCCGGCCATGACCTTCGTCAGCGTGGATTTGCCAGCGCCGTTCTCGCCCAGCAGGGCGTGGATCTCGCCCCGTCGCAGCGCGAAATCGACTTCCTCGATCGCCGGCACGCCCGCATATTTCTTGGTGGCCTGCCGCAGCTCCAGCGCATGGTCACCCGCTTCGCTCACTGGCGTTCGTTCGCTCATCGTGCTCCCCCTTGCGGCGCGTGGCCTTGGTCCTCCGCAAGCGACACTCGCAGCAAGCGCCCGCTTCCCTTGGATACGGCGTACAGGGCGCCGCCGAATTCGGCCACCGCCGTGATGCCATGGTGATGGCCGTCCACCTGGCTGTGCAGTGACGAGATAACCTGGCCTTTCGCATCCACCCGGACCACCAGTCCATAGGAGCGCGGCGGCGCCCAAGGCTTGAGCATGCCCATCTGCTTGACGCCGGCACCCTGCAAAGGCTCGAGAAAGCTCTTGCCGGAAGACAGCGCGGGCGCGATCCAGTAGCGCGGGTCAATCTCCGCCACCATACGGCGGCGGTAGGCATCTTCGCGCAGCACGAACTCCACCAGTTGAGTCCTGCACACGAAGCAGCTGAGCCAGAAGCCTCCGCCCTCGGCTAGCGCCATGCGAGAGGAATACCCAGGCAGATCCGCCAGCAGCGCCGTGGGCGCCGCCTTGCCGCCCTGGTACAGCACTACCCGGTGCCGCCAACTCTCGCTGGCAAGAAGTTGGCCGCCGGGCTGCGGAAGCACCCCGAAAGCATGGCGCAGTCCGCTCACCAATTCCTGCGCGCCACCGCTCTGCGGAGCCCAGGCGCAGACCCGGCCCGAGGCGCCATGCGTCATCAGGTCATGGCACCAGCGCTCGGGCTCGAACGAGGCGGAACCTTCCGTCAGCAGCCACCGCTGGCCTTCGGGATCGAAGGCCAGCGCATTGACGCTGCGAAGGGGACGCCCCGCTGCTTCAGTCAATGTATCGGTGGCGGCACCATAGACAACGGCCCCCGGAGCAAGCAACTGCACCTTCCCCCCCCAAGGCCACGGCCAGGGTGCCGTCAGGCGCGGCGGCCAAGGCAGTGATGGGCTGATCGAAGCTCCGGACCTGCGCCAGCCCCGCCGCGTCCAGTTTGTGCAGTGCGGTGCCGGCGGCAATCCACAGCGCGCCCGGGGTGCTGGCGAGGTCATCGATGCCGGGCAGTTCGGCCACCACCGCGGCGTGATCGAGCGCACGATTGGGTTTGAGCACGCCATCCATCACCGGCACGGCGATCGCCGCGCTGCCGCGGCCCAGCAGACGGTCGGTGAATCCGCGAAGGGTATTCAGCATCAGGCGTTCCTCCAGCGCTGCTCGTATTGCGCGAAGCCGGGATCGGCCCCTTCGAGCTTGTAGCGGCCAATGCGGTTGTTCGAGATGCCGCCCAGGTAGAGGTAGCCGCGGTGCTCGCGCATGGAAGTGATCATGGGATGGTTTTCGCCGCCCAGATCCCACAAGGTTTCAAGCACCTGGCCGGCTTCGTTGAACTTCAGCACGCAACCGGTGTTGATGTTGGGAAACAGCCATTCGTCCCCCGCCACGCGCGTGGCCATGCGGCGGCGGAAGCCCGGCATGCGCATGGCGAGGTCATAGGCAGGCGCGCGCATGCCCACCAGGGCCAGCCAGTAGTTGCCGTCGGAGGCGAGGTTGATGTTGTCGGGATAGCCGGGCAGGTTGTCGATCACCATCTGCACCTGGCCTGCCTTTGGTCCATCGAACCAGTAGCGCTTGATGCAGCAACCCCAGGTTTCGGCGAACAGGATCGACTGGCCGTCGCTTGCGATGGCAATGCCGTTCGGGAACCGCAGCCCGCGCAGCACGGTGCGTGTGGAGCCATCACGCGGGTCATAGCAAACGATGCGTCCGTTGCCACGCGCCTCCAGCCCGTCCACAGGCCACTCGTGCATTTCATAACGCACCGTGGCTTCGCTGAAGAAGATGCGCCCGTCGTCGGCGATGTCCAGATCGTCCGCCAGGCGCAGGCGGCTGTCGTCGTTGATCGACGTCCAGCTGCGGTTGGTCTCGTCGGTCACTCGCTCGACCTTGCGCTCGGGCGTGACCCGGTACAGGCCCATGCCCCCTACGCACACGAGCAGGTTGTCCTGGCGGTCGAAGGCCATGCCGAGGGTCTGGCCCCCGATGTGCGCATAGACCTCCATGCGCTGGTAGTCCGGCGCGAAGAAGCGGATCACGTCGCCATGGCGCGAGCCGGCGTAGAGATTGTCTTCACGGTCCAGGATGACGTCTTCAGGCGATTCGATCTGGCCGAGGCCGATCTGCGTGACGTCGCGCAGCTTGTTGTTGACGGCGTAGGCACCGCCCTCTTCTGCGGTGCAGGGAGGCGACGGCGGGAGCGCGAAGTAGGTGGGGCTCACGTAGACCTTGCTGACGATCCGCTGGCGGTTCTTCAGCCAGCGCACATCGATCACAGCGGCCAGCACCAGGATGGAAGCCAGCACCATGCGGATCACCCCGCCGGAAGCCGACATGGACGTCAGGCCGTTGGTGATCAGGAGCACCAGCAGCGTGCCGACCAGAGCTTTGGCGACCGAGCCTCGGCCACCGCCCAGGCTGATGCCGCCGAGCACCGCGGCCGTAAGCACCAGCACCTCCATGCCCGCGCCGATGTCGGCGCCGGCCGTGGCCAGGCGCGAGGCGAAGAAGCACCCGGCCACGCCGCAAAGGGTACCGGAAGCCACATAGCACAAGGCCACCGTACGGCGCACGGCAATGCCGCTGTTGTAGGCGGAGCGGCGCGAGCCGCCGATGGCCATGATGTGCCAGCCTGCGCGCAGGCGGGTGAGCAGCATGTGGCCGGCGATCGCCACCACGGCGTAGGCCCAGGCCACGGTGGGCAAGCCAAGGAACGTGCCATTGCCCAGGAAATCCCAGACTTCCGAATCAGGAAGCGATCCCGCGATCTCGGTGGAATACTGAAGGCTCAGGATCTCGTAGACCGAGCGGAAGATGATGAGCGTGATGAGCGTGGTCAGAAAAGCGCGCAGCCGCAGGTAACCGATCAGCACCCCGTTGACTGCGCCGAGCAAAGCGCCGCACACCAGCGTGGCCAGCACCGAAGCGGCCACCGGCCACTTCAGCACATGCATGCACATCAGCGCGCAGAAGTTGGTAAGCGCGAAGGTGGAGCCAACCGACAAATCGATGCCCCCGACAATCATCACCAGCGCCAGGCCGAGCACGATGAAGCCGATCTCGCCCGCCTGCCGCAGGGTATCGGCCACCATCACGGGCGACCAGAAATTGGCGATGAACTGGCCCGAGGCCAGCAGCACCGCCACCAGCAGCAGCACAGGGATGGCGGTCTCGGTCCAGCGCTTGGACAGAATCTCGCCCACCCAGTGGTCAGGCCAGTACCGGTAGCGCAGGCGGGTGAGCGTTTCGTTCATCAGTGCTGCTCCGGCTCACTTATTTGGTAGCAGCAAGCTTCCAGCATGTGCCTTCGGCACTTGCGTTTTCCTTGGTGATCGGGATGAGCGTGGTATAGATGCTCTGCTTGGCCGCGCCCGGTTTCACACCACCTTGCACCAGCCACTTGATCATGGCGGCCATGTTGGAGGCTTGCGTGGGCACGTCGTAGCTCACGTCGAGATCGAAAGCGCCCGATTTGACCTGATCGCAGGCCCCTTTCTGTTCGCCGCCGCCGGACGTGGCGAGGAAGACCTTGCCCGTGAGGCCCGCTTCCTTGATGGCAGCCGCGGTGCCGATGTCCATGCCGTCCCAGAAACCGACGATGCCGCAGAGATCAGGGTTCTGCTTGAGCACCGTCTGCGTCAGGCCCTTGGCCTTGGCGGCGTCCCAATCGGCGGCCTGGTTCGAGACCACCTTGATCTGCGGGTTCTTCGCCAGCACGTTTTCCACCCCCTTGAGGGTGTAGGCGCTCGTGGCGGCCGTGGGCGCTCCCTGCAGGATGGCGATCTTGTTCGACTTGCCCTTGCACGCCTGCACCACGGCCTCGGCGTTGCGCTCACCCACGTCGACCCAGTCAGCGCCGATGAACGCCGTGGAGGGCTGTGCCGAACTCATGTTGATCTGCACCACGTAGATGCCTTCGGCCTCCGCCTTCTTGATGAGCTTGGCGTAGGTCTGCACGTCAGGGTTGTGGAGCACGATCACTGCGGGCTTCTCGGCCATGAGCGCGGTAAAGGCCTGCGCGCCCGCATTGGTGTTCCAGTTGGGATCGCGCGCGACAATTTTCATGCCCAGCGGCTCCAGCTCTTTCTTCAAGCCGGCGTACCAGCCCTGGGCAAGATCGAAGCCCATGGCCACGGGGATGTAGCCCACGGTTTTGCCGGCCAGTGCCTTCTTGTAGGCATCGCGGAAGGGTTCGTTCAAGCCCTTGCCCTGGGCAGCCGCATACTGCGAGGCTGCCAGCGCGAGTGCAATGCCCGCGATCCTGGCGGTGGTGGCAAGCGTGCGTGCGAAGTTCATTGCATGTCTCCTGTTGTGAATGGTCTTGGGATGTGGCGCCAAAAAAGCCGCCTGGCGCCCGGGCTTGGATTCAGATATCTCCTTGCTGCGCGGTCTCTTCGTTGCGCGGATTGAGCAAGGAGTCGATCAGGATCGCGGCGAGCAGCACCATCCCCTTGATGATGTTCTGCACGGAATAGGACAAATCCATGATCGTCATGCCGTTGAGCATGGTGCCGATCAGAAGCGTGCCGATGATCACGTTGAACACGCCGCCCCGGCCGCCTGACAGGCCGATGCCGCCGAGCACCACGACCAGCACGACGTCGTAGATCATGGTGGAATTGAAGATGCGCGTAGGCATGCTGCTCACGGACGCCGCCATCACCACGCCCGCGAAAAGACCGATGAGCGCGGCCAGCACGTATTGCAGCAACATCATGGGCCGCGTCGGCAGGCCGGTGGCACGCGCGGCAAAGGGGTTGTCGCCGATCGCGTACACGAATGCGCCGGCACGCATGCGGCGCAGAAAGAAAGCCATGGCCGCGGCGGCGATGCCAAACATCACCACCGGCATCGGCACCCCTGCCACCGCGCCCCGGCCCATCCACGCCACAGGGTCGAGCGCGGCGGGCCATTGCACCACCTCCAGTTGGAAGAAATAGGCCTGTCCCAGCCCGGCGAGAAACAGGCCCGAGGCCAGCGTGGTGAATAGCGAAGGCACCTCTGCGTAGGCGATCAGCCAGCCGTTGACCAGACCGAAAACCAGCGCGAGGCCGAGCGCGATCAAGGCGGCCGAGGAAAGCGGATGGCCACCCTGCACCAGCTCCAGCAGCAGACCGGAAGGCACGGCGAGCGCGGCGATCATGGAGATGTCAATCCCGCGGCCGATCACCACCACGGCCATCCCCAGCCCGAGGATGCCGAGAAAGGCCACGTTCTGGATCAGGGTGAGCAGGTTGTCCACACGGGCAAAACCCGGCAGGAACAAAGCGAAGCCTATGAAAAGCAGTGCGAACAGAGCGAAGACGATGCTTTGCTGAGTAGCCTTGAATTTTTTCATTGCATCCCCTTCAACTCAATGCTGCATGCAGCGACTGCCGCAGCTCGCGCTTCATGACCTTGCCGTTCAGGTTGCGCGGTAACGCCTCGGTGCCAATGGTCCATGTCTCCGGCACGGAGTAGTCCGCCATCCTCTCGGCGCAAAAGGCTTGCAGCGCGGCGGCCTGGGTGCTGCTGCCCAGGGTGCTGACGCACACGAAGGCATGCACCCGCTCGCCCAACACGGCGCAAGGCACACCGACCAGCGCCGCCTCGATCACCTGCGGATGTTCCATCAGGACGCTTTCCGCCGTGGCACAGAAGATCTTGTAGCCCCCGCGGTTGATCACGTCTTTCTTGCGGTCGAGGATGCGCACATAGCCATCGGCATCCATGCTGCCGATATCGCCGGAGCGCCAATACCCGCCGCGGAATTCACTGGCCGTGGCTTGCTCGTTGCGCCAGTAGCCCGGCACCACCATCGGTCCGGCGATCCAGATTTCGCCCACCTCGCCGCGCGGCACTTCATTGCCGGTATCGTCCACCACGCAGATCTCGCCGCAGGGCACGGCCAGGCCCACGCTGTCGCGGTGTTCGGCGGTCATGCCGGGCGGCATGATGGTGGCGGGCGAGCAGGTTTCCGTAGCGCCGTAGGCGTTCATCAGGGTAAGGCCAGGCAGGCGCGAGGCCACGCCGTCGATGGTGGCCGTGGGCATGGGCGCGCCGCCGTAGGCGCCGATGCGCCAGGCGCTCAGGTCGTGCTGCTCCAGATCAGGCAGCAGCAGGCACAGGTTGTACATGGCGGGCACCATCACGGTATGCGTGATGCGCTCAGCCGCGGCCAGTTGCGCGAAATCGGCTGCCTTGAATTTGGTCATCAGCACCGAGCAGCCCTGCGCATACAGCATGGTGTAGAGCTGAGCGACCAGCCCCGTCACGTGGCTGAGCGGAACGGCAATCATGCTGCGATCGGCTTGGGCCAGCGTCATCGCATGGGCGTAGTGCATCACCGAATGCACGATGTTCAGGTGGGTCAGCATCGCCCCCTTGGGGCGCCCGGTCGTGCCCGAGGTGTACAGAAGGACGGCCAGGTCTTCCTCGTTCGCGGCATGCGCGGCGGCAAGAGGCTCCGCCTGCACCAGGTCGGTGAAGGACCCGAACCCCGGCTGCGCCGCACCGGTCGAGAAGCGGTGGCGCAGCAGAGGAAGCGCTTCGGCGGAGGGCACCAGCTCTTGCAGGTATTGCGCACAGATGATGGCCGCGGTGCCGGCATCGCCGAGCGAGAAAGCAAGTTCGTCGGTACGGGCCCGCGCGCTCACCGGCATGGCCACCGCTCCCAGCCAGGCGCAGGCATACACGGCGATCACGAACTCAGGCCCGTTGTCCAGGTACAGGGCCACGCGGTCGCCCGGCTGAATACCGTGCGCGGCCAACCCTCCGGCGCACTTGGTGGCCGCATGATGCAGCTCGCGCCAGGACAAGCGCACCCCCTCGCAGACCAGCGCGTCTCCGCCGGGGTGCTGGCGTACGGCATCCGCCAGCATCTGGGCGACGCTGACGGGTCTTTCGGCAAAGCAGCGCACTACCCTGTCTTTGAAGTGCACTTCGCGTCGCATGTCGGGCATGCCATCTCCCCATTGAGACCATGAAGATGAGGTGGTTTGCGAAGGCCGTACCGGCGAGGGCGCGCTGAGCACGCCATGCATGAGCATCTCGATGCAGTGCTGCACGGCATCCTGCAGGCTGCGCGCCGGATGGCTTTCGGGGCGGTACCAGCGGCCGATGCCGCTCAGCGCGCCCACCACGGTGTATGAGGCCATCGCCGCATCGCCAGGGCCGATCCAGCCCTCGGCCATGCCGGCTTCGATAAGCCTGTGGAATTCGGTGTCGATCTCTCCCTTGAGCGCCCGCAGTTCGCGGCGCCGGGGCTCGGCCAGCGGGTCTTCGCCCACGCGGATGACGCAGAGGCCGAAATCGCTGGTCACGATGCCAGCGTAGCTTTCCATGACCGCCCGCAGCCGCTCGCGTGGTGGCAAGCCGCGTTGCATGGCTTCCCCGATCCCTGCCCGCAGGGCTTCCAGACCGCGCTGGACGCACTCGAACAGGATCTGCTCCTTGTTCTCGACGTAGTGGTAGACGGTGGGTTTGCTCACCCCGAGGCTGCTGGCGATATCGTCCAGCGAAGTGCCCTGAAACCCCTTGGAAGTGAACAGCCTGGCCGCCGCCAGCAGCACGGCGTCCTTCTTGGCATGGCGGTCCTGCTGCCGCTCGGTGCGGCTTTGCCAAGGCGATTCGACCAAATCAGTAGGCATTCGACTTCAGGGGTGCATCATCAATCGAGTGGATCCGGAACTGCATGGATAAAGGAGCTTTTTCAAAGAGGAAACTCATTGGGTACTCTTGAGTAACCTCCTTTACTGACCGGCATTTTGCGGACCATGGGCAAGCGCGCGAAGAGAGGAATTTCCCTTAGCTGCAGTGCAGCATTCATGATGGGGAGGTGAGGCGGCGGCTGGCAGGAGACGGTTCCCGGCTGGCGCAAGCCCCGCGCCGGCGCGCTGGTCAGTCCAGCGTTTTCCGGTAGCGCATGAGCGCGACGATGCCCATGGCCGCCATGAAGCCCAGCATGGGCCACAGATCGGGCAGCACATCAGACAAGGTGCTGCCCTTGAGCATGATGCCGCGCACGATGCGCAGGAAGTGCGTCAGCGGCAACACCTCGCCGATCCATTGAGCCCAGCCCGGCATGCCGCGGAACGGAAACATGAAGCCGGACAGCAGGATCGAGGGCAGGAAGAAGAAGAAAGTCATCTGCACCGCCTGCAGCTGGTTCTTCGCCAGCGTGCTGAAGGTAAACCCCACGGCCAGGCTGGCCAGGATGAAGATGCCGATCATGGTCATCAGGAGCGGGAAGCTGCCCACCATCGGGACCTTGAACAACGCCCGGGCCACCAGCAAGATCACGGCCAGTTGCACATACCCGATCACCACGTACGGCGCGATCTTGCCCACCATGACCTCCAGGGGGCGTACCGGGGTGGCCAGCAGATTTTCCATGGTGCCCCTCTCGCGTTCGCGTGTCATGGCGAGGCTGGTGAGCATGACCATGGTCATGGTGAGAATGGTGCCGATGAGGCCTGGCACGATGTTCACGCGGGAAAGGCCTTCCGGGTTGTAGCGGCGGTGAACGCGCACTTCGTAAGGCGGGGCGCCGCCCTGGAGTTGGCGCAGCGGCCCGACCAGGTCGTGCGCCAGCGCCTGCGAGGTAACGCCGCTCAACGCCGCCAGCGCGGTGGCCGATGCGGTGGGATCTGTCGCGTCCACGGCCACATACAGGACCGGGCGCTGGCCGCGCAGCAGATCATGCTCGAACCGCGGCGGCACGACGATCACGAATTGCGCTTCGCCGCGCGCCAGCAGATCATCGGCCTGCGCCTCGCCAATACCGCTGGCGACCACGCGAAAGTAGCCGGTGTTCTGCATGGCCGTCACCAGGGCGCGTGTGAGCGGCCCGTCGTCCGCAGCCACGATGGCCGCAGGCAGATTCTTGGGATCGGTGTTGATGGCATAACCGAACAGCACCAGTTGAAGCACAGGGATCAGCACCGCCATGGCGAAGGTCAGCCGGTCCCGCAGCATCTGCTGGAATTCCTTGACGAAGACAGCCGTTGTCCGCGCGAAGGAGAAAGAGCTCCCATGCGCCCCCGCTGCGAGCGGTCCGCTGCCTCCTTGCGTCATGAGCCGGCCCCTTTCGCCCCACCCTCCCCGAAATTGTCTTGAGCCTGGCCGATCAGGCTGATGAAGACATCTTCCAGGTTCGCACGCGCACGCGCCACATGCACGCCGGGACGCTGGGCGAGTGGCGCCACGGCCTGCTCCAGCAGGGCCTCGTCCTGGCCCGCGACGTGCAGACTGGAGCCAAAGGCCGCCACGCTCTGCACGCCCGGCGCCGCCTTCAGCGGCTCCGCCTCGGCAGCCGCGCCAGGCCCCGAAAGCTCGAATACGGTCAGGCCGGCGGCATCGACGATCTGGCTTTCGGTACCGCGCGCGAGCACCTGGCCGTAGGCGATGTAGACCAACTCGTGGCAGCGCTCGGCTTCATCCATGTAGTGGGTCGAAACCAGCACCGTGATGCCGCGCGCCGCGAGCTGATGGATCTGGTCCCAGAAATCGCGCCGTGCCTTGGGATCGACACCGGCGGTCGGCTCGTCGAGCAGCAGCAGGCGCGGCTGGTGTATCAAGCATGCCGCCAGCGCCAGGCGCTGCTTCCATCCGCCGGACAGGGTACCCGCCAGCTGCCGCTGCCGTTCGCTCAACCCGAGTTGGGCCAGCGCCTCGTCCACAGCCTGGCGGCGGTCCTTCAGCTCGAACAGGCGCGCCACGAAATCCAGGTTCTGGCGGATCGACAAGTCTTCGTAGAGACCGAACTTCTGCGTCATGTAGCCGACCTGCCGCTTGATGGCCAGTGCATCACGCTGGAGATCGAGGCCTAGCACCGACCCCTCGCCAGCATCAGGCGTCAGCAGGCCGCAGAGCATGCGGATGGTGGTCGTCTTGCCGCTGCCGTTGGGGCCGAGAAAGCCGCAGACGCGGCCCGTGCGCACCTGCAGATCCACGCCATCGACCACCGCGCGGCCACCGTAACGTTTGGTCAGGCCGCGCACGTCGATGGCGAGCGATTCCATGGCGGCGGCCTGTGCGTTCATCACCTGCTCATGGCGCTGCAACGGGCTGCACACCGATCGGCTGGCCGGGCTTCAGGCGGATGGCATCCTGGGGCGCGGGCCGGGCCTCGACCATGAACACCAGCTTGGCGCGCTGCTCGTTCGAGTAGATCACCGGTGGGGTGTATTCAGGCTGTGTGGCCATGCGGCTGATACGGGCTTGGATAGGCGCGCCGCACCCGTCGCAGACCAGTTGCACCGCCTCGCCGATCTTGAGGCGGCCAAACTCTGCTTCAGGCACGAAGAAGCGTGCCTTGATATTGGCTGGCGGCAGCAGCGAGACCACCGGCTGGCCCGCGCTCACGTATTCTCCCTGGCGGAAAAAGGTATCGGCCACCTGGGCGTCCACAGGCGCGCGCTGCTGCTTCTGCGCTCGCCGCCATTCAGTTTGCCGCAGAGCGGCGCTGGCGGCCTGCGCCTGGGCCTGGGCAGCCACGCGCTCGTCCGCACGCGCGGGCAACTCGGCCGTGCGCAGGCTGGCCTCCAGCTCACCCACGCGTGCGCGGGTCTGCGCGGCGGTGGCGCGTGCGGTATCGAGTTCACTGGCGGAAACTGCTCCGCCAGGGGTCAGGGTTTGCCGCCTGGCCAGTTCCTCCTGCGCCAGCAGTGCCTGGGCACGCGCCTGGGCCAGCTGCGAGCGGATCACCGCGATTTCTTCTGGCCGGCGCCCCGTCTGGATGTTGGCCGCCTGGGCGCGGGCCGCCTCAAGCTGCGCACCGGCCTGCGCCTCGGCGGCTCGTTCGGCCTCGTCTTCGAGCACGAACAGCGCGGCGCCTGCCTTCACTTGATCGCCAGGCTGCACGGCCAGTTGTTCCAGGCTTCCTCCGATGGGAGCGGCCATGTAGATGTAGTCGCCTTCAGCGTAGCCCGACCACCCCTGCGGCGGCGCCGGCGTGCAGGCCACGATCACCAGAGTCAAGCAGGAGGCAAGCAGACGCATGACTACAGGGCAGATGTCGAGGGCAGATCGACCAACCCGTGCTCCAGCATGCCGATCACCTCTTCGGCAAAGTCCGCATAGCTCAGCGGACCGCCGGGGCGCAACCAGGTGAATGTCCAGTTGATCATGCCGAACAAGGTCATGGTGATGGCCATCTGGTTGTGCGCGTTCATCCGCGCGGGGTAAGCACGCCGCATGAAACGGCCCACGGCGGCGACCACATCACGCTGCCGGTTGAGGATGATTTCGCGCTGTTCGGTGGCCAGGAACTGGGTGCTGCCCAGCAGCGCCGCATGCCGCGTGGCGGAGGTTTCATACTCGCTCAGGAAGGCGCGCACCAGCTCGTGCAATGCGGCGCGGTCATCCATGGCCTGCCGTTCGGCCCGCGCCTCGGCCTGGCCGATGATGAGCAGCAGCTTCTGCGTATACCGGTCCAGCAGATCGAAAAGAATGGCTTCCTTGCTGCTGTAGTAGTGATAAAGCCGCGCCTTGGAAGTGCCACAGGCCGCCGCGATGTCGTTCATGCTGGTGGCGGGGTAGCTCTGCTGCGCAAAGCAAGTCGCCGCGACCTCGAGGATTTCATCTCGGCGCTGGTCGTGTGAAGCGGAAATAGGACGGGCCATGGGCTTGATTATCCGGCGAGGGCGACCATCTCAGCCACCGCCGCCACCCGAGCGCGCCGCACCGCGTCTCCGATCTGCTCGCCAGCAGCGCCCCGGGCCTGCGCCGCACGCGCGATCTCATCAGTGGCCACGGATTGGGCAGCGGCCAAGGCCTGCATCAGGCGCGCCCCTTGCGGATACGCCTGCTCCTGCATCCCCTGGCGTCCGCGCGCGTCGCATTCGCAGGCCAGGAGAATATCCGGCAGGCGCCCCGGCTTGCGGAAGGCATCGCAGCGCTCCAGCAACCGCACCAGGGCCGCCGCGCCCAATTCGCCGCTGCGATGGATATTGCCGTGCTCACGCGCCACCACGTCGGCCAGCGCATGGCAGTCCGTAGGCACCCGAAGGCGTTGCGACAGCGCGCGCAGCAGCTTGGCGCTGCGCTGCTCATGGCCAATGTGGCGCGGCAGAATATCCGCTGGCGTAGTACCTTTGCCAAGATCATGCGTAAGGCATGCGTAGCGCACGGGCAGCGAAGCCTGCAGGCGGGCCGCCATCTGTAGTACCAGCATCAGGTGCACACCCGTATCGACCTCGGGGTGGTATTCGGCGCGCTGCGGCACACCCCAGAGGCGATCGACCTCGGACAGGACCACACGCAGGGCGCCACATTCGCGCAAGACCTCGAACATGCGCTCGGGATGCTGCTCCATCAACCCGCGCGAAAGCTCCTGCCACACGCGTTCGGCCACCAGATGGTCCGCCTCGCCGTCCTGCACCATATCCCGCATCAACGCCATGGTTTCAGGTGCGATGGAGAAATCATGGAAGCGCGCCGCGAAACGCGCGAGCCGCAGGATTCTCACGGGGTCTTCGCGAAAGGCTTCCGTCACGTGGCGCAGCACCTTGCCGGCCAGATCGCGCTGGCCGCCGAAGGGGTCGATCAGGCCGCGGGCGGGATCCTCGTGCGCGGCCATGGCATTGATGGTCAGATCGCGCCGCGCCAGATCCTCCTCCAGCGTCACGCTGGCGTCGGCAAACACGGTAAAGCCCCGGTAGCCGCGCCCGCTCTTGCGTTCGGTACGCGCCAACGCGTACTCCTCGTGCGAGGTCGGATGAAGGAACACAGGAAAATCCTTGCCCACGGGCACGAAGCCTTGCGCCGCCATTTGCTCCGGCGTGGCTCCCACCACCACCCAATCCTGGTCCTGCACCGGCAAGCCCAACAAGCGATCGCGCACCGCGCCGCCAACCATGTAAATCTGCATCATTGAATATTACCCCCGAGGGAGCAGGGAGTTATGTACCCGGGAATGGCCATGCTTTCCTGCAAGGGTCTTCAAGGGGAAGCAAGGAGTGCTATCGTTGCGGCATGCATGGGACATTGACTGAAAGCGCGCGCGAGACAACCGTTCTTGATGAAGTGGATGTGCTGGTATTGGGCGGCGGCCCGGCCGGACTCGCGGCGGCGGCCTCCGCGGCGCGTTCCGGTGCGCGTACGATGCTCGTGGAGCGTTATGGCTTTCTCGGAGGCATGGGCACGGCCGCAGGCGTGACCAATTTCTGCGGCCTGCACGCCAACGTGCATGGCACCCTTCGGCAGGTGGTGCACGGTGTGGCCGGCGACCTGCTTTCGCGCATGGAAGCGCTCGGCGGCCTGAACACCCCCCATCTGCTGTTTGGCGGCCGCATTGCCGCGCAGGCCTACGACACAGCCGCATTCAAGATGGCCGCGGATGAACTGTTGGCTGCCAGCAGCGTGCGCGTGCTGTTGCACGCCTGGGTCGCCGGCGTGGCCATGCGGGATGCAACGCACCTGGAGGCCGTGTTCGTCGAAACCAAGTCGGGGCGCTTTGCCATCCGCGCACGCTGCTTCATCGACTGCACGGGCGACGGCGACGTGGCAGCGCTGGCCGGCGCGCCTTATGAAAAAGGCACCGACGGGCACGGGATGATGTACCCCTCGACCATGATGCGGGTAGGCGGCGTGGATCCCGCGCGCGCGGGTGAAGCCTGGACCACCGTGGGGGCACTGATGGAACAAGCCACGGCGCGCGGCGAGCGCTTCGCGCGCAAGGCCCCCATCCTGCGGCCACAGAAGAACACCACCGAATGGCGGGCCAATGTCTCCCAGCTCGCGCGGCCGGACGGCGGCCCGGTGGACGGCACGGACGCCCTGCAGCTGTCCGCCGCGGAAGCCGAGGGCCGAAGGCAGGCCGCGCATTTCCTGCGCTTTCTGCGCCGCGACGTGCCCGGTTTCGAAGCCGCCTATCTGCTGGACACGCCGCCGCAGATCGGGGTACGCGAGACGCGGCGCGTGCTTGGCGACTATCAGCTGAGCGAGGAAGACGTGCTCTCGTGCGCGAGTTTCGGCGACACCGTCGGCGTGAACGGCTGGATGGTGGAAGAGCACGTGGCCGGCAACGTCAGCTTCCGCTGGCCGCACGGCACCGGCACGCCGGAAGGCCAAGCCGCTTGCCGGGGGTTCAATCACCTGCCGTGGCGGATGCTGCTGCCGCGCGGCCAGGACAACCTGCTGGTGGCAGGACGTTGCGCGTCGATGACCCATGGAGGCCAATCGGCCGCCCGCGTCTCGGGCGGCTGCTTCGTGATGGGCCAGGCCGCGGGGACAGGCGCCGCGATGGCGCTCGCGCAGGGTGTGGCGCCACGCCGCATCGATACCGCCAAACTTCAGGAACAATTGCTGTCCGCAGGGGCCTTTCTCGGGCTGGACGGCGAAGCGCTTTCAAATCCCATCTAGAACGACAGACAAGAGAGACCAGAAGATGCAACGCAGACACCTCATGGCCCTGGCCGCCGCGGCCGCCGCGCCCCACCTGCCCGCCTTCGCGCAGGCGCCTCAGGAGGCGCATTGGCCCACGAAGCCGATCCGCATCCTGGTAGGCTTTCCTGGCGGATCGACGCCCGATATGTCCGCGCGCGCCATCGCCGAACCGCTGGCCCAGGCGCTCGGCCAGCCGGTGATCGTCGACAACAAGCCCGGCGCCAGCGGCAACATCGCCGCCGATGCGGTGGCAAAAGCCACGGACGATCACACGCTGGGCGTGGTGATCAACGGCAACCTGACCTCCTCCAAAACGCTCTATCCCAAGCTCCCCTACGATCCGGCGCGTGATTTCAGCTACCTCAGCCTGCTGACCACCGCCCCCCTGATCCTGGTAGCGCCTGCCAACCTCCCAAGCGGCGAGGCCTTCTTCGAGGAAGCCCGGCGCCAGGGCGACAAGTGGAACTATGGCTCCGTGGGCCCTGGTTCCGTGGCGCATCTGGGCATGGAGCTTCTCAAGGCCCGGGTGCCTGGCCTGAAAGCGGTGCACGTGCCCTACAACGGCAACCCGGCCGTGGTGACCGCACTGATTGGCGGCCAGGTGCAGATGGCGCTGATGCCGCCGGGGGTGGCCATGCCGCAGATCAAAGGCGGCAAGCTCCAAGCCATTGGCCTCACGACCAGTGGCCGCAGCGCCCTGGTGCCCGAGCTGCCCTCGCTGGCGCAAGAAGGTGTGAAAGATTTCAACCTGGAGGTATGGACGGCGCTGATCGGCCCGGCAGGCTTGAGCGCCGCCGCGCGGCAGCGCATCACCGCCGCGCTGGGGCCCATCATGAAAACCGCCGAAGTGCGCCAGCGCATGTTCCAGCAGGGCTGGCAGGCCGTGGGCACCTCGCCGGAGGGTCTGGCTCAGCGTGTGCGCCAGGAAACCGCCCTGCTGAACGGTATCATCAAGGCGCGCGGCATCAAGCTCGAGTAACGACATGAAATCGCTGGGCAAACGTGCAGAAGGCTTGCGCCTGGAGCGCATGGAGGCCTCGCCTCGCTGGGCGGGTGCGGGTTTTCGCAACGTGGCACCCATCGCGCCCGGCCTGCGCGACACCACGGTACCCATGCCTACGCTGCGCGAATTCCTGCGCCGGGGCGAGCGCCGCGTGCCCGATGCGCCTTTGCCGGTGCTGGACCCGCGCCAGACCTGGCTGCGCCGCCCTGACACCGGTTTGCGCACCACTTGGCTGGGACACTCCACGGTGCTGATCGAGATCGACGGCTATCGCGTACTGACCGATCCTGTCTGGGGACCGCGCGCCTCGCCTTCCGTACTGTTAGGGCCCAAGCGCTTCCAGCCCATGCCGGTGGCGCTGCGCCAGATGCCTGAGGTGGATTTGATCGTCATTTCGCACGACCACTACGATCACCTGGACTACCCCACCATCAAGGCCCTGGTTAAAAGCAAGGTGCCCTTTGTGACCTCGCTCGGCGTGGGCGCGCACCTGCAAGCCTGGGGCATCGCTCCGGAACGTATCCACGAGCTGGACTGGTGGGAAAGCTTCACGCTGCCGGGTACAGGCCTCTCCGTCACCGCCGCGCCCTCGCAGCATTTCTCAGGCCGCACCCTGAAAAGCCGCAATGCCACGCTGTGGTCCTCACTCGTGATGCGCGGGCCGCGCCATGCTGTGTTTTTCAGCGGTGACACCGGCTTGACCGGCGAGTACGCTCGGATCCGGGAGCTCCTCGGCCCCTTCGATCTGGTGATGCTGGAAGTAGGCGCCTTCCATCCCGCCTGGGGAGATATTCATCTGGGACCCGACCATGCGCTCGAAGCGGCGGTCCTGTTGGGCAACGCTCCTTTGCTTCCGGTCCACTGGGGCACTTTCGCGCTGGCGATGCACGCGTGGGACCAGCCGCCCGAGCGCTTGCTGGAAGCCGCCCCGGGTTTCGGCACGCACCTCGTGATGCCCAGGCTGGGCGAAGCGGTGGAGCCCGCGCATTCGGAAGCCGTCACACCCTGGTGGCGCCATCCGCATGTGGAGCCGCTGAAAGCGCAGGCCCCAGCCGAACCGCCACCCACCGCGGCGACCACGCCATTGCCTTGGCCATTGGATTGACCGAAAGCGCCCGGCGAGAACCCGTTACCGAGACATCCTGTAAGGCTCTTCGAACGCCAGAAAATCCTGCTCGGCCATCGCATCATCGATCCAGGCCTTGATGCCCGGCAGTGCGCACAGATGTTCGATGTAGGCCGATACTTCGGCCGGCACGGGCAGTCCGTAGGTCCGGATGCGCATGACCACCGGCGCGAAATAGGCATCTGGAATGCCGAAGCCGCCAAACAGGCATGGCCCGCCATGTTGTTTCAGCAGTTCGCTCCACATCTCCACCAGGCGCTGCAGGTCAGCGCGAACGGCGGATTGATCGCGCAGGGCCAGGGCACCGACCTGCGGCAGGTTGGCCTCGATGTTCATGGGAAATGCCGTGCGCAGCGCGGAAAAACCCGAGTGCATTTCAGCGCAGACGCTGCGGGCGCGAGCACGCGCCTTGGCGTCTTTCGGCCACAACTGCTTATCCGGAAATTTTTCGGCGACATATTCGGCGATGGCCAGCGTGTCCCACACCGCCAGGTCGCCGTCCAGCAGCAGCGGCACCTTGCCGACGGGCGTGAGACCGGCGAGCGAGCGCTTGAACTGCGAATCGGCTTCGAAAGAATCGAAGCGCACCACCTCCTCCTCGAACGGAATTCCGGCCTGCTTGAGCAGCACCCAAGGGCGCATCGACCAGGATGAATAGTTCTTGTTGCCAACGTAGAGTTTGAGCACGATGCAGGGCCTCCGAACAATCTGAGAACGTAAGAGTGTATTAACTAAGCCGTGAACTACCGCCCCGCGCGGCGGCGCATTTCGTCGAACCGGGTGGCTACACCGGCATCGCCCAGGAACAAGGGCGCCACGCCCGCCAGTGGCGCCGCGGAGACGCCCAACGCGGCCAGCCCGGGCAGTTGCCCGCTGGCTACGTTGTCCACGCGCAGCGAATCCAGGTTGTCGCGGCTCATCAAGGGCGAGGAAGAAAGCAACTCCATCATGAGCGCCTCCAGCTTGCCCACGGCCATGGGCATGCCGAGCACCGGCCGGCCCCGGCCGCCGCGAACGCCAGCCCAACACCCGGCCAGACGCACCAGTTCGCGCAAGGTGAATACGTCCGGGCCGCAAGCTTCGTAGGTCTGGCCAATGGCGGCCTCGTCATCCAACGCATTGACGATGCCGCGTGCGACATCGCGCACCCAGACGGGCTGCAAACGGGCATCGGCACCTGCGAGCAGCATCACGGGCAGGTATTTTTGCAAGCGCGCGAACAGGTTCATGAAGTGGTCTTCACGGCCGAAGATGACGCTCGGGCGCAGCATCGTGAGATCGAGCGTGCCGCTCTTCGCGGCCTCTTGAAGCTGAAGCACGGCCTCGCCTGCCGCCTTGCTGCGCTGGTACCTCGAAGGCCCCTTGGGGTCGGCGCCCAACGCGCTGACGTGCACCAGGCGGCGCACGCCAGCCTGCGCACAGGCGCTGGCCACCTGGCGCGGCCACTCGGCGTGTACCTGGGTGAAGGCTTTTTCGCTACCATGCAGAATGCCCACGAGGTTGATCACCGCATCGCAGCCGGGCAAAAGACGCGCCAGCACACCCGGCTCGAACACGTTGGCCTCTTCCAGCTGCAGGCTCGGCAAACTCAGCAGATGCTTGCCCGCCGCGTACTGGCGCGTGGGCACGATGATGCGCCAGCCCTGCCGCTGCAGGTGCTCGCACACATAACGGCCAACGAACCCGCTGCCGCCAAGAACCAATGCGCGTCGCATCATTTCCTCATTTCCTGTTTTTTTCCGGTTGAATGAAGGTGGTCTGAAGGGTGGACGAAAGCCATTTCTGAAGAATCAGCCAGAGACCAGTTCCTTACTCATGTCGGGGGTGTTGGGGGGCAGCGGTCCCACGGTACCCAGCCGCTCCTTTAGCGACTGCGGCTTGCCGCTCAGGATGCCCGCGTAGTCGACCGTGTTCGACAGCACCTTCTTCACGTAGTCGCGTGTTTCCGAGAACGGAATGTTCTCCGCCCAGATGGCGCCTTCCAAAGTCGGCCCCGTACCCCCCGGCGCGCGCCATACCCGCGGACGGCCAGGGCCTGCGTTATAGGCCGCGGCGGCCAGCGGCATGGAATCCTGGAAGTCATCGAGTGCCAGCTTGAGGTAGCTGGTGCCGATCAGGATGTTCGTGTCGTGCTGGTAGATCTGATCGGGCGTGAAGCCGGTCAAGCCGATCTTGCGCGCCGTCCAGCGCGCGGTGGCGGGCATGACCTGCATGAGCCCCGAGGCGCCTACGCCCGAACGCGCCGCGATGATGAAGCGGCTTTCCTGCCGGATCAGGCCGTACACATAGGCCGGGTCAAGCCCTATGGAGCGCGACTGCTTCACCACCGCGTCGCGGTAGGGCATGGGAAAGCGCTGGCTGAAGTCCATGAACGCGCGGGTACGCTCGCTGGTGTTGATGCACCGATCCCATACTTCGCGCTGGCAGGCCAGATCGGCAGCGGCGTACAGCTCGCGGTCGGCCATGCCGCCAGGCGTGTGCAGATTGGTCGTGTAGTTCCATTCGCGCACGCCTTCGCTGCGCAATCCAATGCCGATGGCCATCAGCCCGCGGTTCAAGCCCGGATTGCCGCGGGCGGCGGCTCTTTCGGCGTCGGTCAGCGGCGGCGGCGCGGCGGGCACCGCAATGGAGCGGCCCAGCTCTTCCTGTGCCAGCTTCTCGTAAAAACCCTGCACGCCGGCGATGCTCTCCAGCAGCTGGCGCGGCAGCGCGCGGTCAGCATCGCTGCGGGCCTGGGCATTGAGTGCGCGCGCGCGCCAATAGACCCAGATGGGTTCCTTCTGCGCTTCGGCACTCATGGCCTCGACGGCCGCACCCACGGTGCGCCATTGCCCCTGGCGCATGGCGGCGCGGGCTTTCCAGGCCAGCATGTCGTCGCTCAGGTCCTTGTCGCGCTTGACCTTGGAGAAATACTGCAGGGCGTTGTCCTGCAGCTTGAGCGCGGCCTGCCGGCCGATCACGCCCCAGAGCCAATGGTTCTCCTCGGGCCTGAGCTGCACGCTCCACTTTGCTTCCAGCTGCGCGGCGGCCTGATCCGGGTCCTGCGCAGCCAGCTTGATGAGCGCCAGCACGATCAACTCCTGGCCCTTGCGCGTCCCCACCGCCGCGCGGCTGGCAAGATAGCGCATGGCGCCATTTTGGATCTGCGCCACCACCGGCGCGACATCCGGCGCGTCGAGCCCGACCGCCGCGCGCGCCACGTTGGGGCGGTTGTTTTCCATGGCCAGGCGCGCCTTCATCCAGAGATCATTGAACGGCAGCTTCCCGGCCTGGTGCAGCAGATCGGCGGCCAGCAAGCAACCATCGTCGAGATCACGCTGGGCAAACCAGTCGCGCCGGACTTCGGCCGCCGCATCGGCACTCACGGAGCGGCCTTGGGCCAGCTCCATGGCCACCGCATAGCAGCGCACTTCACGGTCATCCTGCATGCGAAAGCGCGGCCACTCAGCGGCGAAGCTCTGCCAATCGCGCCGCTTGCCTGAAAGCAGCAGCCAATCGTTGCGCAGGCGGTCCTCCTGATAGGTGCCTGGATAGCGGGCCAGGAAATCCTGCACATCCAGCACGCTGGCGTCTTCCAGCCGCGCCTTCAGCTCCCAATAGGCCGCCCAGGGTTCGAGCGCATGTCCGCGGGCTGCCGGCAACAAGGCCGCCAGGCGTGCCTTGTCCCCGCGCCGGTACGCCTCGCGCATATCGAGGATGACGCTATCGCTGGCGGGCCCGGCCGGCGCGGCAACCGGCTCGGCGGGTACGCCCTGCTGCGCCGCCGCCAGCCCTGTCCACAGGATGCCGCAAGCCAGCACAATCAGAGGGCGGCTGAACAATGTCAAAATCTTCGGGAAATACATCAGAGCCATTATGGACAAATCCCTCGGTAAGAAGGCGTTACGAGAACGCCTGATTCAGCAGCGTCTGCACCTTGAAGACCGATTGGCGCGCGCCGACATGCTGCAGCGCGTCATGCGCATCTGGCTCGTCGACCGCCCAGACACCGTGATCGGCGCCTACTGGCCCATCAAGGGCGAGTTCGACCCCTTGCCCGCCCTGCATCGCTGGAAGGAAGACGGCGAACTGCTCGATGAGCCGCAGCGCCGACGCATCGGCCTGCCGGTGATCGACAAGGTCCACAAGACACTGAGCTTCCATGTCTGGTATCCCGGCTGCCCCATGGAAGAAGACGCCTACGGAATACCCAAGCCCAAGGATACAGAAGTCATCGCCCCGACGCTGCTCTTCGTACCTTGCGTGGGCTATGGGCCGGGCGGTTTTCGGCTGGGCTATGGCGGCGGCTTCTATGACCGTACCCTGGCGGCGCTGGAACCGCGCCCCTACACCGTGGGACTTGGATTCACCAACGGATTCATCGATGATCTCGAGCCGGAGCCGCACGACCAGCCGCTGGATGCCATCCTGAACGACAACGGGATCGTGTGGCCGGTGTGACAGGATTCAAATAGCACACCGGCCGCCTGCCGTCAGTCCAGGTCGTTCACCAGATCCGGATCATCGCCCTCTCCGATCGTGTTGCGCGTGAGGCGGGCCTGCGCTGCCAGCCATTGGGCAAAGGCCTGCACCTCGGGTCTCGCGCTGCTTCGGGGGCCCACCAGAAGCCAGTAGGCCATGGGCGAATGAAGCCGCGCCTCGGGGAGCACCTCGATCAAGTCGCCGTTGGCCAGATTTTCAGCCACCAGCGGCGGGCGGGCCAGCACCAGCCCTTGCCCGGACAGCGCGGCCTGCACCATTTGATAGGCGTAGTTGAAACTCAGCCAGCGCTTGGGCTGCGCATAGCTTAGCCCGTTCGACACGAGCCAGCGGCGCCAGGTAAGCCATTCGAGATGAGGCGTGTAGGCATCGCCGGCTTCGATCAGCGTAAAGGCCAGCACGTCGCTCGGCTGGCGGATGGCCTGGTTGCTTTTCAGAAGCCACGGGCTGGCCATGGGGGTAACCGATTCGCCGAACAGGCGCCGTGCCGACGGCGGCATGTTGACCGCCGGGGCATAGCGTATGGCCACGTCGATATCGGCCAGATCGAGATCGAACGCCGTATCGGAGGCATCTATCCGGATATCGATATCGGGATTTTCGCGCTGGAATGCCTCCAGGCGCGGAATCAGCCACATCGATGCAAATGATGCAAAAGTAGTGACGGAAACATGCCTGCGCCCGGCGCTCTGCCGGATCTGCCGAACGGCGGCATCGATGCGCGGCAAGGACTGCGCCACCGCCTGAAGCAGTTGCATGCCCGCCGCGGTCAGCTCCACCGCGCGAGTGTGGCGCAAGAACAGCGCCACACCGATTTCATCTTCCAACGCCTGGATTTGGCGGCTGACAGCCGACTGCGTGAGCGCCATCTCCTCGGCGGCCATGCGGAAGTTCAAATGCCGCGCCACGGCATCGAACGCGCGCAAATGGCCAGCCTGAATGGGCCGGCTGCGCAAATGGGTTTGCGAATGGAGCATCGCCGAAGGAATGGGTGATTGATGTTCTTCTGGAATCAATAGCCTTGCTCAAATTCATTGGACTGTCAATCCGAACAAGCGGAGGATCATGCCTACCGAATCTTTTTATTCACACATCACCGTCAGGAGCCCATCATGTCGACCGCCGCCCACTCTCTGCCCCTGTCTGCCCGCACCAGCGGCGCCTGGACCCTGGCGGCGGGACGTGCCATTGCGATGCGGCCGCGCCAGAATGGTGAGATCCTGATCATTAACGGGGCCGTCTGGGCCACCCTCGACGGCCCGCATGAGGGCCTGGAAAGCGGCCCGCTGGGCGATCTGTACCTGCAAGCCGGCGAACGGCTTCGCCTGATAGCGGGCCGGCAGGTGGTGCTGGAGCCTTTCGTGCCCCGTGGGGCCCGTCCCCAACTGGCCTCCGCCGTGAAGTTCGACTGGGTGCCCAGCCCGCAAGCCTCCGCTGCGGACTCCTGGGAAGCTACCGTGGCTCAGCCGGCCGACGACCTGGGCCGGGCACTTGGCGAAGCCCAGCGCGCGTTCGGCCGCCTGGTGCGCGGCGTGCTGGCTTGGGGCGGTGAACGATTGGCGCCCCGTACCCAACGCGCGTTCGACTGATCCGGCGCCGGTACACTCCGCTTCAGTCGCGGCCTTGCCGTATAGGCTTGTCCCAATATGGCGGGTCCATGAAGGCGGCCTGGAGCATTTCCAGAAAGCAGTGCACTTTCGCCGTCATGTAGCGATTGGGCAGATACAGCGCATACAGTGCGCTGTTGACCGTGGGCGTGTAGCCCGCGAGCAACTGCACCAGCCGGCCGGATTGCAAATGCTCACCGACGAGGTAGCTGGGCAGCAGGGCGATCCCCAGGCCGGCCAGAGTGTGGTCGGCAATGATCGCACTGTTGTTGACGTGAAAGCGGGCATGGGTCGGCACGTTGTACAGCGCATCACCCCGTGTGAAGCTCCAGCGGCCGTGCTTGATGACGCTCGGGTAGTGATAGCACTGATGCTCCGTCAGATCGGCAGGCATGGTCGGCGTACCGTAGCGGGCCAAATAAGCCGGGCTGGCGCATACCGCCCAGTGAATGCTGGCCAGACGCTTGGCAATCACGCCGTCGTCCAGATGATTGGTGATGCGCACCGCGATGTCGAAATCGCCCAAGGGAAGGCTTTCAAGCTGGTCGGACACCTTCAGCTGCACCTCGACGTGCGGGTAGCGCTCGGTAAAGCGCGAGATCAACGGCCCCAGATGCTTGACGCTGAATAACAAAGGAGCCGTGAGGCGCAGCGTGCCGCTGGGTTCGGCCTGCAAATCCTGCACCTGCGACATCGCTTCCTCCGCCAACAACAGGATGTGGCGGGAGGATTCATAAAAGGTCTTGCCGATTTCCGTCAATCCCACCTTGCGTGTGCTGCGCTCCAACAACTGCACACCCATTTTCTTCTCCAGCCGGGCGATCTGGCGGCTCACGGTCCCCGTAGACACGTGCAACTCGGCCGCTGCCCCCGAAAAGCTCATGCAGCGGGCCACCCGCACAAATACCGCAATCAAAGACAGGCTGTCTGTGTCCATGGTCTATTGTTGCATTAAAGAAATAATCATTTTAATTTTTATCATTTATCTGCTTCAAATACATCAATATACTTTGCCGCATCGTGCCATCGACGGCTGCGCGCGTCGCTGCGTGTATGTCTGTGGGCGGCGCTGTTGTCCATGGCTCTCCCGGAAGAAAGTGTTTTCATGAGCGAAGGTTCGGAACCCATCTCCATGCACCAGCAAACAAACGTGACCCACGTGGGCCGCGACGCCAAACTGTCCAACGGCCTGGTCAACATTCCGCCTTACCGCGGCTCCACCGTCCTGTTTGACAAAGTGGAGCAACTCAAGAGCAGCAGCGGGCATCGCGCCTATGGCCGCTGGGGAACACCCACCAACCGTGCGCTCGAATCGGCGCTGGCCGAGCTCGAAGGCGGCGCCAACGCCATGCTGACGCCCTCGGGCCTGTCAGCCATCACCACGGCCCTCCTGGGCAGCGTGAAGCCGGGCGACCATGTTCTGATGGTCGACAGCGTCTACCCGCCCGTGCGCAGCTTCTGCGATACGGTGCTCAAGAAAATGAATGTGGACACGACCTACTACCCGCCGCTGGCCGGTGCGGGGATTGCCGAGCTCATCCAGCCCAACACCACGGTCGTCTATACGGAATCGCCCGGCTCGGGCACCTTCGAGGTTCAGGACATTCCGTCGATCTGTGCGGTGGCCCGGGCGGCCGGTGCCCGCGTGCTGATGGACAACACCTGGAGCACAGCGCTGCTCTTCCCCGCGTTGGAACATGGCGTGGATCTATCCATTCACTCGCTGACCAAGTACGTGGTGGGCCACTCCGACGCGCTGCTGGGCGCGATCGTGGCGCGTACCCGCGAGCTCTACCTGGATGTGCGCGCTTTTCACGGCGCGCTGGGCATCACAGTCTCTCCCGACGACGCCTTCCTGGGCTTGCGGGGTCTGCGCACCTTGTCCGTGCGGCTGAAGCAGCACCAGGAAAGCGCGCTGCAAGTGGCCCAATGGCTGCGCGAGCAGCCTCAGGTTCGCGAAGTGCTCTACCCGGCGCTGCCCGGAGCGCGGGGCCACGAACTCTGGAAGCGCGATTTCAAGGGGGCCAGCGGCTTATTCGGCGTCGTGCTGCACCCCACCTCCGAGGCGGCTGTCATTGCCATGCTCGACGGTATGCGGCTGTTCAAGATGGGCTTCAGCTGGGGCGGGTTCGAGAGCCTGATTATCCCGGTGAAAGCGGGCAGCCACCGCCTGGCAAGCCCGATCTCCGCGGGTGATGTCTGCCTGCGGGTACACGTGGGATTGGAGCATCCCCAGGATCTGATCGCCGATCTCGGCGCAGGTTTCCAGAGACTCTCGGCCTGCGCTGCCTGATACACGGCCGCACGCGCCAAATCGCATTCTTTCCACAACAAACCAAGAGACAAAAGATGAAGCAAACGATCAAAGCGGTTTCCCTCTGCGCGGTCTTCGGGCTGTCCAGCCTGGCGGGTACTTCCGTGCGGGCGGATCAGCTCGACAACATCAAGGCGGCCGGTGCGCTCAAGTGCGGCGTCGGCTCTCAGTACAAGCCGTTTTCCTTCGTGCAGGATCCCAAGTCACGCAAGTTCGTGGGCTATGACGTGGACGTCTGCGAAGCCATCGCCGCGAAGATCGGCGTGAAGCCCGAGCTGGTCTTCATCACGGGCGCCACCCGTGTGACCGATCTGCAATCGGGCCGCACCGATATCGCCCTGGCCAACCTCACGCACACGCCCGAGCGGGCGCAGTTGGTCGACTTCAGCGACAACTACTTCGCCAGCGATGTGAAGGTCATGGTGCCGGCATCGTCGTCCGTCAAGAACTTCGCGGACCTCCGCGGCAAGCGCATGGCCGGCATCAGCGGCTCGCAACACGAAGTCAAGGTGCCCAAAGTCATCACCGGCGTCGATCTCAAGGTCTTCCCCTCGCCGGCCAATGCTTTCCTGGCTCTGGAACAAGGCAAGGTCGAGTCCATGGTGGGAGACGAAACCTCGCTCGTTGGCCTCATCGGCAGCAAGCGGGACAAGTGGCGCATTCTCGATCAGCCCGTGGATACGCAGCAGATCGGCATTGGCGTGCGCAAGGGTGAAACGCGGGTACAGGCAGCCGTGAACGACACCTTGAACGAGCTGGAAAAGTCCGGCAAGGCAGCCCAGATCTTCGACCATTGGTTCGGCAAGGATTCCGAGGTCGGGTTGAAGCGCAGCTTCACGTTCGGTCCTTACAAGCAGCCCTGAGCGGGCATCGGAAGCTGGAAGATAGGCTGGGTTCGTGGACGCGTTGACTTCCATCGACTGGGGCGTCATGTTCCGTGCCGAATACCGGAGCATGCTGCTCAAGGGTATTCTGAACACCCTGGGCCTCACGGGCGGCGCCATCACCGGTGGCCTGCTGCTGGGCATGGTCGTGGCCTTTGCCCGGCTGGCGTCATCGCGCTGGATCCGGCTGCCGGCCACTGTGTATGTGGAACTGGTGCGCACCATTCCGCTGCTCGTTCACGTGATGTTCTGGTATTTTGCCGTGCCGGAGATGCTGCCTGAGGATCTCCGGCGCGCGCTTTATCAGCACGACGTGGGCTTTTATGCCTCGCTGGTGGCGCTGACTCTCTACTCGGCAGCCTTCATCTCCGAGGACATCCGCAGCGGCATTCGCGGGATCCCCCAGGGGCAGGCCGAGGCGGCCCACTCGCTCGGATTCGGCTTCTTCGATACGTTCCGTCTGGTCATCCTTCCGCAGGCGCTGCGCGCCACGGTACCGCCGCTGCTGGGCCAGGCCATGAACATCACGAAGAACACCACCGTGGCGCTGATGGTCGGTGTGGGCGAGCTGGCCTTCGTCACCCGCGCGGTGAATGACGCCTCCTTCCTGAGTGTGGGCGTCTACGCTTTCACCACGGTCTTCTTTTTGCTGATCGCCATTGTGCTGACCGCGCTGGGCAAGTGGTATCAGCGCCGATATCCCGCGAGGTAGCAGGCAATGTGGGAAATTCTTGAAACCTACTGGGTGCAACTGGCGATCGGCTACTACCCCGATGGCCCGCTGGGAGGGATGGCGATGACGCTGATCCTGGCGCTCGTGGGCCTGCTGCTGGCAATGCCCGCAGGATTGATCGTGTGCCTGGGGCTGATCAGCCGCTGGCGGCCGCTGGCGCGGCTGGTGGAGCTTTTCGTGTTCTACATGCGCAGCGTACCGCTGATCGTGCATCTGCTGTGGGTCTATTTCCTCCTGCCTCTGGTGATCAAGGGTGCGCCGCTGTGGCTGGTGGTGCTGGTGGTGATGACGCTGTTCAACGGCGCCTATCTGTCGCAAACCATCCGCGCCGGCATCGAATCCCTGCCCAAGGGGCAGTACGAGGCGGCGCGCTCGCTAGGCTTGCCGCATGGCAGGGCCATGCGGCACGTGATCCTGCCGCAGGCGCTGCGCAACATGCTGCCCAGCATCGTCAGCCAGTTTGTGATGCTGATCAAGGAAACAGCGCTGGGCTCGGTCATCGGCCTGCACGAGATGACACTGGAGTTCATGGGCCTGAACGACACGCTGGGCGACAAGGCTATTCCCATCTTCACATTGCTGGGTATTTCCTACTTCGTGCTGTGCTATCCGCTCACCCTGCTCGGCCGCTATCTGGAGCGCCGCTTCGCCAGCCCCGCGCGCAACGCTTCCGCCTCCACAGCCCAGGCCCCTGCGGCTCAGGCCTGACCTTTGACAAGCCCAAGATGTCGGAAAAACCCAAATCCATCGAGTTCCAGGGCGTGAGCAAGCGCTTTGGCGACAACCCGGTCCTGAAAAACATCTCCATCGACTTCCGCCAAGGCGAAGTGGTGGTGATCTGCGGTCCCTCCGGTTCGGGGAAATCGACGCTGCTGCGCACCATCACGCGGCTGGAAAGCATCGACTCAGGCCACATTCTCATCGAAGGCAAGGAGCCCGGCCGTTCCGCGAAGGACGTGAATACCATGCGCCAACGGGTGGGCTTCGTGTTCCAGAACTTCAATCTGTTTCCGCATCTGACGGTGATGGACAACATCTGCCTGGCCCCTCGCCAACTGCTCAAGCTGTCCGATAAAGAAGCCAAGGAGCGTGCCATGGTGTTGCTGAACCGGGTGGGGTTGGCAAGCAAGGCCGATGCTTCGCCCAACCAGCTTTCGGGCGGCCAGCAGCAGCGGGTAGCCATTGCCCGCACGCTGGCCATGCAGCCGCCGATCATTCTGTTCGACGAGCCCACCAGCGCACTGGATCCCGAGATGGTGGGCGAGGTTCTGGCCGTGATGCGCCAATTGGCCGACGAGGGCATGACCATGCTGTGCGTAACGCACGAAATGGGTTTTGCACGCGAAGTGGCCGACCGCATCGTCTTCATGGCCGACGGCCAGATCATCGAGGACGCCTCTCCCCAGGAATTCTTCTCCGCCACGCGCAGCGCTCGCGCCAAGGCTTTTCTCTCTGAAGTCCGCCATGCCTGAAACCACTACAACGATACCCGCGATTGACGGTTCCACACTCACCAACCAACTCTTTCAACTGCTGCGCCTGAAGACCACGCCCGTGGGCATTCAGATGTTCGAGCGGGTGGAGGACATGGAAGCCGTACCGAAGATCCGCCGTCCCAACGGCGCCATCTATACGACCGACCAGATCATTGGCCAGGCCGCCCGGCTGGGCTTCACAGTCGGCATTACCGCCGCCGATCTGGTAGGCCCGCAGTGCGCCGCCGTGATCGGACTGGCGCCGCAGAATGAAGAATGGCAAGCCGGCAAGCCCTTTGCAGGCGTTTGGTTCGCCACCGAGGAAGACGCCGCCGCGCACCAGCGGGCGATGCACTGCGTACCCTATGGGCGCTATCAGGCGATGGCGGTCTCGCCCTTGTCCAGCGGGCGGCTCACCCCTGACATCTGCCTGGTGTACGCCAACCCGGCGCAGATGATCCTGCTTATCAATGGCTTGCAGTGGACAGGCTACCGCAAGCTTGAATGGGGCGCTGTGGGCGAGTCGGCCTGCTCCGATTCCTGGGGCCGTGCGCTGGCCACGGGCGAGCCCAGCCTGTCGCTGCCCTGCTTTCCCGAGCGGCGCTATGGCGGTGTGCCCGACGACGAGATGCTCATGGCCCTCAAGCCCGAGCATCTGGCCAAGGCACTGCAAGGACTGGCCGCCCTGGCGCGCAACGGCCTGCGCTATCCCATCCCGCCGTATGAGGTGCAGTCGGACGTCCGTGCCGGTATGTCCGTGAGCTACGGCAAGAAGTAACCCATGACAGCCAATACCGAACAGACCAACGCGGGCATCCGCGCCATTCTCAATCCGCGATCGATCGCCTTCATCGGCGCATCGGACGATGTTGCCAAGTGGGGCGGCGTACTGCTGCATGTGCTGCAGAAATTCAAGTATGGGGGTGCGATCTATCCGGTCAACCCGAAGGCCGAGTCCATCCAGGGCTTGCCCGCTTACCGCAGCATAGGCGAGATCGGCCAACCTATTGACCTGGCCGTCATCTCCATTGGCGTGGATGCCGTGGAACAGGCCATGCATGAATGCGCGGCGGCCGGTGTGCGCGCCGCCATGGTGGTCACTTCGCAGTTCGCCGAATCAGGCGCGGAAGGGGCGGCCAAACAGGAACGTGTGCTGGCGGTGGCGCGGCAAGCCGGCATCGCCATGATCGGCCCCAACTGCATGGGCGTGCTCAACGCCAACGACAACATGGCCCTGCTCAACTCCACCGCGTTGGTGGAGTTCTTCGGAGATATTCCGCGCGGCCGCATTGGCGTGGTGAGCCAGAGCGGCGCGGTGGTGGGCGCGATGATCGCCCGTGCGGGCTTCGTGGGTGCAGGCTTCAGCAGTTGCGTGTCGCTGGGTAATCAGGCCGATCTGGAGATCTGCGATTTCTTCGACTACCTGGTGGACGATCCGGCAACGGATGTGATTTGCCTGTACATGGAAAGCGCCCGCTCGGTGGAGCGCATGCTGGCCATTGCGCGCCGGGCGCGGGCGGCGGGCAAGCCGGTCCTGATCACCAAGGCCGGCCGTACGCCGCATGGCCAGAAGGCGGTGGCCTCGCATACCGCAAGCATGGCAGGCGCCTATGACACCTTCCTGGCGCGTTGCCGCAATGAAGGCATTTTGGTGCAGACAGATGCGCTGCAAATGCTGCTGACCGCGAAAACACTGCAGGCCTTTCCCTTGCCCCGCGTGCCTGGTGTGGCGCTTTTCAGCGGCTCGGGCGGGCAAGGCGCCCTGGGCAGCGATGCGCTATCGGACTACGGCCTGGTTCCGGGCGAGCTGAGCGCGGAGACTCGCAGTGCACTGGCACCCTTTTTCACCGAAAGCAATCAACAGTTGCCTTATGACTTGGGCGCGGCGGTCTCGGGCCCTGGCAGAAACCACCCCAACCTGCTGGAAGGCTCGATGGAGCCCGTCTTCGCCGACCCCTCCGTGGGCGCTTGTGTCTACCTGATGACACCGCAAAGCAGCATGGATGGTATCGCGAAGCTGTTCACGGCCATGGGACGCAAGCATGGAAAGCCAGCGCTCATGGCCAACTGTGCCAGCGGTATCACTGAAGACATGCGCCAGGCCTTGCTCGGGTTGGACGCGCCGTTCTTCCCAAGCCAACACGAAGCTTTCCTGACCCTGCGCGACCTGGAATGGCTGCGCAACTATGAGGGCCCGGACGCTGTAGAGGCTGTCCCACCTCTCTCAGACGAATTGCAGGCGTTTACGCAAGCACTACCTGAGGGCATGCAGGACGAAGACACCAGCAAGGCACTGCTGGCCTTGGCGGGTATCGACGTCGCGGCAGGAAAGCTGGCAGCCGACGCCAGTGCCGCGGTGCGCATTGCCGATAGCCTGGGCTACCCCGTCGTGCTCAAGATCGTCGCCGAGGGCGTGACGCACAAGAGCGACATGGGCGGCGTGCAGCTCGACCTGCGGGATGCCGAGGCCGTGCACACGGCCTTCGGACGCGTCCGCGAGGCTGCCGAAGGCCTGGCAGGCGCGGTATTCCGGGGCTGCCTGGTTCAGCCGATGATCCGGGCCGAGTCCGAACTCATGATCGGTACCTTGCATGATCCTGAGTTTGGTCCTTTCCTGCTGATTGGCGCAGGCGGTACGCTGGTAGAGTTGATGAAGGACACGCAACTGCTCCCGGCGCCAGCCAGCCCGCAGGCGGTCGAGCGCGCCATCCGCGGCCTGCGCTGCTTCCCGCTGCTGGACGGTTACCGGGGCAGAGCCCCGGCAGACCTGGCCAAGCTGGCTCACCTCGGGCACCGCGTTTCGCTGCTGGCTGCCCAACTGGGTGCGCGCATGCCCGAGATGGACATCAATCCGCTGGCAATCCAGGGTGATCGCGCCGTGGTGCTCGATGCCCGCCTGCGCTGGTTGCCCCGGCCTTAGGCCACTCTCGCGGCAACCTCGCCCCCACCCTCTCCCACCAGTGGGGGAGGGTGAAAGACTGTCAGTGCATTCCCTGAGCTCGGAAAGCGGCCTTGGATATGAGGTAGGCTAGAGGCTGATCACGAGGAAGACAACATGTCGCACAAGCTCTCACCTACAGAAATGGCCCTGCGGGAAGCCGCGCGCGAGTACCACCGGGCACCCACCCGCGGCAAGATCGCCGTCACCCCCACCAAACCCCTCTCCAACCAGCTCGATCTCTCGCTGGCCTACTCACCGGGCGTGGCCTATCCCTGCCTGGACATTCAGGCCGACCCATCCAAGGCGGCAGAGTTCACCTCCCGCGGCAACCTGGTCGGCGTGATCACCAACGGCACCGCCGTGCTGGGCCTGGGCGACATTGGGCCGCTGGCCGGCAAGCCGGTGATGGAAGGCAAAGGCTGCCTGTTCAAGAAATTCGCGGGTGTCGACGTGTTCGACATCGAACTGGACGAGCGCGACCCCGACAAGCTGGTGGACATCATCGCCTCGCTCGAACCCACCCTGGGCGGCATCAATCTGGAAGATATCAAGGCGCCCGAGTGCTTCTACATCGAGACCAAGCTGCGCGAGCGCATGAACATCCCGGTGTTCCACGACGACCAGCACGGCACGGCCATCATCTCTTCCGCCGCCCTGCTCAACGGACTGGAGCTGGTGGGCAAGGAGATCGGAAAGGTCAAGATCGCGGTGTCCGGCGCGGGCGCGGCAGCCATTGCCTGCCTGGACGTGATGGTGGCGCTGGGCGTAGACCCCAAGAACGTGTTCGCCTGCGACTCCAAGGGCGTGATCTATGAAGGCCGCCCGGGCGGCTACGACGTCTCCAAGGCCAAGTACGCGCAAAACACCGATGCGCGCACCCTGGCCGACGCGGTCAAAGGCGCGGACGTCTTCCTGGGCTGTTCCGCACCTGGCGTGCTCAACGAAGACATGGTCAAGAGCATGGCCGACAAGCCGGTGATCCTGGCCCTGGCCAACCCGGAGCCCGAGATCCGCCCCGAGCTGGCCAAGGCCGCGCGGCCGGATTGCATCATCGCCACAGGCCGCTCGGACTACCCGAACCAGGTCAACAACGTGCTGTGCTTCCCCTACATCTTCCGTGGCGCGCTCGATTGCGGCGCCACCAAGATCACCGAGGAGATGAAGCTGGCCTGCGTGCGCGAGATCGCCGCCCTGGCCAAGGCAGAAACCAGCGCCGAAGTGGCCGCCGCCTATGCCGGCAAGGATCTGCAGTTCGGCCCCGACTACATCATCCCCACGCCGTTCGATCCCCGCCTGATCCTGCGCATCGCGCCCGCCGTGGCCGAAGCGGCGGTAGCCTCCGGCGTAGCCGAGCGCCCCATCGAGGACATGGACGCCTACCGCGCCAGCCTGGCCCGCTTCGTGTACCAGACCGGCATGGTGATGCGGCCGGTATATGAAACCGCCAAGGCCGTGCCAATGGAGCGCAAGCGCGTGGCCTATGCCGAAGGCGAAGACGAGCGCGTGCTGCGCGCGGCGCAGATCGCGGTAGATGACAAGCTGGCACAACCCATTCTGATTGGCCGCCCGGCGGTGATCGAGCAGCGCATCAAGAAGGCCGGCCTGCGCATCCGCCTGGGCCATGACGTGCAGAACGTGAACCCGGAGGACGATCCGCGCTTCCGCCAATACTGGGAAACGTATCATGGCCTGATGGCACGCAATGGCGTGACCACCGAAGCCGCCAAGGCCGCCGTACGCCGCTCCACCACCATCATCGCGGCCCTGATGGTCCACTTGGGCGATGCCGACACCATGCTGTGCGGCACGCTGGGGCGCTTCGACCAGCACCTGGAACACATCGAGTCGATCATCGGCGTCGAGCCCGGCGCGCCGGGCCTGGCCACGCTGAATGCCCTCATGCTGCCGGACCGCACTCTCTTCATGACGGACACCTACGTCAACGAAGACCCGAGCGCCGAGTTGCTGGCCGGCATTGCCAAGATGGCGGCCCATGAGGTGGGCAACTTCGGCCTGCCGCCCAAGGTGGCCTTCCTGTCCCACTCCAACTTCGGTTCGTCCAAGCGCCCTTCGGCACTGAAGATGCGGCGCGCCCGTGAGCTCTTCCGCGAGCTGGCGCCGGAGATCGAATGCGATGGCGAGATGCATGGCGATACAGCCCTGTCTTCCGTGCTGCGCGATCGCGCGGTTCCCGACAGCACTCTCAAAGGGGACGCCAACCTGCTGGTGTGCCCCAGCCTGGATGCAGCGAACATCCTCTTCAATGTGCTCAAGATCACCGTGGGCCATGGCGTCACGATCGGGCCGATGCTGTTGGGCACAGCGGCGCCAGCACATGTGCTGACGCCTTCCGCCACGGTGCGCCGGCTGGTGAACATGACGGCGATCTCTGTGGCGGAAGCAGAGGCGCGAAGGAAGTAACGCCCCCTGAGTCGCTTACGCGCCTTCCCCCCGAGGGGGACGCACCCGGCGGCCTGGCGAAGCCAGCTCCGCGGGTGCCCGCGGATGGCCTGCTCCGCGGCCTCTCGAAGATTTTGGGCATCACGATGTGATGCCAGTGGCTCGAAGGTAACCAAGCTAAAGAAACGCGAGGGCTTGTGGTGGACTGCGCTATCATTTTTTGATGATTCGATCTGCCTGTGCCGCGCTTGCGGCGATTTCCTTCGCATTCCTCATCGGCCCGGCCGCCCTGGCTCAAGATACGCCGCCCACGCTGGATCCGGCCGAATTCAGCGCTTGCCTGAATACCTTGCGTGGCACCCCTGCGTTCAAGGCCATTACCCCTGACACCTTCACACGCTTCGCGGAAGGGCTGGTGGCTGATCCTTCGGTGTTGGTGTCGCTCAACCGCCAGCCGGAGTTCACCATGCCGGTCTGGGATTACCTGGCCGTGCTGGTCGACGACGAACGCGTGGCCGACGGCCGCGCGGCCTACGCCAAGTGGCAAAGCACGCTGCAACAGATCGAGCAGCAAACCGGCGTGGCGGCGAATGTGATCGTGGGCGTGTGGGGCGTGGAGAGCAACTTCGGGCAGATCCTGGGCGGCCGGCCGCTGGTGCAATCGCTCGGCACGCTGAGCTGCTTCGGGCGCCGGCAGTCCTATTTCCGCGGAGAATTCGCGGCCGCCCTGCGCATCCTGCAGGAGGGCCACATCGCCCCTGAAAAACTCACGGGTTCCTGGGCAGGCGCCTTTGGACAGACGCAGTTCATGCCCAGCACCTTCTTCCGCAGCGCGGTGGATTTCGATGGCGACGGCCGCCGCGACATCGTGGACAGCGTGCCCGATGCCCTGGCGTCCACCGCCAAGTTCCTGCAGAACGCAGGCTACCGGCGCGGCGAGCCCTGGGGCTTCGAGGTGAAGCTGCCTGCCGGCTATGACACCAGCGCCTCCGGCCGCAAGAACAAGCAACCCATTGGCAGTTGGCGCGCCGCCGGCCTGACACTGGCCGATGGCTCACCGCTGCCGGACAGCCTGCCCAGCGCCGGCCTGCTGGTTCCCGCGCGCGGCGGTCCGGCATTTCTGGTGGGGCGTAACTTCGACACGCTCTACAGCTACAACGCGAGCGAGAACTATGCGCTGGCGATTGCCCAGCTGTCCACCCTGATCATGGCGTCAGGCAGCGGAACCGCCTTCGCGACACCCTGGCCCACCGATGACCCAGGCCTCAGCCGCGCTCAGAACCGTGAACTCCAGATCCTGCTGATCGCCCACGGCTACGACATCGGCGGCGCCGATGGGGTGCTGGGCCCCAAGACACGTGAGGCAATCAAGGCGGAGCAGCAGAAGCTCGGCATGAAGCCTGACGGACGGGCGGGGCAAAAGCTGTTGAAGGCGTTGCAGTAGGGCAGGCACTTGTAGCCCTTCTGGCTCAGCGCTCCCCTGCTCTCAACTCGTGCACGAGCCTGATGCCCACCAAGGTATAGCGGGTGGTGGCGGTGTTCCAGTTGCGGAAGCCGCAACGCGCGTAGACCGGCCATGTATGCCATGAGCCCCCCGGCGCACGTGAACGGAGCCCGTCTCAGGCCCTTGCGGATTGTCAACGGGCGATCGGGCGTAGTAGTCGTCCCCGTGGAAATCGCTCACCCACTCCCAGACATTGCCCACCATGTCATGGAGCCCGAAGGCATTGGGCGCGAAACTGCCGACCGGTGCCGTGAAGGTATAGCCATCGTTGCCGGGGGTGGCTGTCGCCTGCCACTGGGGCCACAAAGGGGCCGCGGCCCGGTCGAAGGTATTGGCCGTCTGCGCGAGCACGGCCCTGTCGTTGCCATGCGGGTAATAACCGGTCGTGCCTGCACGGCAGGCGTACTCCCATTCGGCCTCGGTGGGCAGCCGGTAGCGCACGCCTTCGGTACGCGTGAGCCAGCTCGCCAAGGCCTGGGCATCGTTCCAGGTCACGTTGACCACGGGGTGGTCATCCCCTTGGGCGAAACCCGGGTTTTGCCATGAGTAGCGCGGATCGCGCCCCTCGAAGGCATCGCCGCGCGCAGTACGGCTGGGATCGTAGTCGCGCCGGTAGCCGTAGCCCCCGGTACCATCAGCCACCGATTCGGGCACGTAACCCGAGGCCGCGAGAAAACGCCTGAACTGGCCGACCGTCAGCTCGTGCTGCTCCATATAGAAAGGCTGCGTGATGCGCACGGCATGCAGCGGCCGCTCGTCCCTCAGCGCGGTCAGCCGGGCGCGTTCGATGGCGGGAAAATCGCGCGCCATTTCATCTACCGAGAACCGGTTGCCCATCATGAACTCGCCAGCGGGCACGCGCACCATATGCATGCCCAAGGCATTCACCTCCATCTCAGGCGCCGCCCGGTTCCCGGCACAGGCGCTCAATACCGTCGCAGCCAGGGCAATGACAAGACGAAACGATTTGAAGTTGCGCATCGGAATAGAGTGTGTCAACGACAGCAGTGACGGCGCATTCAAAGCAACACGCCAAGAACGTGTTGACGATCCCAGCGCCGGTATCATCATCGCATGCGCGCTGCCTCCCACACGACTGTTTCCGCGCCCTCAACCGGCCCGAACCGCCGCCCTATGCTGGGCGCGGTGCTGGCGCTCGCCTATGGGCTCTGGTGCATCGGGGTGCTCTGGCTGCAGCCGCGTTCGCCATTGGCGGTTCTGAGCTTTCTGGCCCCGTGCGTGCTGTTCATCTGCTCCTGGGCCTGGCGCCAGCACCGTTTGCTCGGCGCGGCGCTGGCATTGCTGCTGCCATCGGCGATCTATGTCGCCTACCGGCGCCACGCCGATCAGGCGGAGCTGTTTTATGTGGGTGAATACTTCACCGTCTACCTCACCCTGTGCCTGTGGTTCGCGGCTTCGCTGCGCACGCAGCCGCTCATCACGCGTGTGGCCCGCCGCGTACACCCCTTGACGCCGGCCATGGAGGCCTACACCGTGAAGCTCACGCGCGCCTGGTCCTTCTACTTCCTGGCCATGGCGCTGCTGTCGGTAGCGGTGTATGCGTGGATCGGGTTGAAGGCCTGGGGGTTCTTCACGCTGGCGATCTCGCCGCTTTCGCTGCTGGGTTTTTTCATCATCGAGCACCTGCTGCGCTATCACTGGCACCCGGAGTTCGAGCGCGCGTCGATCGGGCAGGCTATCAGGAGCTGGCGCGAGGGGTGATGCCCGCCTGGGACCGCCAAGCTCCAGCTTGGCAGGCGGCGTGCCCAGATACCCCGGATTGCCAAGCTGGAGCTTGGCGGTCCCAGGGGTCAGCGCATGGCGCTGAGCACTTTTTCCGCCGTGGCCGGCGCGCTCATGCAGACCATCGCCCGCGCATCGCTACCCGCCTCTTCCCGCGCCGCCGCGACCGCATTCCGGACAGCCTCCCACACGCTGATGGCCAGCATGAAAGGAGGCTCCCCGACTGCCTTACTGTTGAACACGGTGTCTTCCGGGTTGGCCTCCGGCCACAGATGCACGGCAAAGTGCGGGGGCACGTCGGCGGCAGTAGGGATCTTGTAGGTGCTGGGCGCCTTGGTGGCCAGCACGCCCTTCTCGTTCCAGACCAGTTCCTCGGTGGTCAGCCAGCCCATGCCTTGAATGAAGCCGCCTTCGATCTGGCCGATATCGATGGCCGGGTTGATGCTGCGGCCCACGTCGTGAAGGATATCCACGGCCAGCACGCGGCTTTCCCCCGTGCGGGTGTCGATGGCGACCTCGCTGCACGCAGCGCCATAGGCAAAATAGAAGAATGGCCGGCCGGTGAGCGTCTGTTTGTCGTAGTGGATCTTGGGGGTACGGTAGAAGCCGTCGCTCCATAGCTGGATGCGGTTGGCATACGCTTGGCTCACCACGTCTTCGAACGCGCGGGAGGTCTTGGGTGAAATGATCCGGCCGTGCGCGAATTCCACTGCGCCAGCGCCGCAGTCATCGAGTCCGGCCACGAAAGCGGCCAGGTTGTCGCGCACCGTGCGGGCAGCGGCCTGGGCCGCTTTTCCGTTCAAATCAGTCCCGCTGGACGCCGCGGTGGCGCTGGCATTGGGCACCTTGCTGGTATCGCTGGAGGTGACGAGCACGCGCCCCAGCGGCACGCCCAATTCATCGGCCACCACCTGGGCCACCTTGGTGTGCAAGCCTTGCCCCATTTCGGTACCGCCGTGGTTCACCTGCACGCTGCCGTCGGTGTATACATGCACCAAGGCGCCCGCCTGGTTGAACAGCGTGGCCGTGAAGCTGATGCCGAACTTGACGGGCGTGATAGCCAGGCCGCGCTTGATGGTCTTGTGCTGCGCATTCCACAAGGCCACCTCCTGCTGCCTCACCCTGTAACGCGACATGCGCTCCAACTCGGGGATGAGATCGTGGAGGATGTTGTCTTCCACTTTCATCCTGTAGGGCGTGGTGTCCCTGGGCGGAACCGCAGCCGCGCCTTCCCCGACGGCGAGCCAGGGGGCATACAGGTTTACCATGCGCACGTCGAGCGCATCGCACCCCAGGTGCCTGGCAATATCGCCCACCACGGTCTCGATGGCGATCACGCCCTGCGGGCCGCCGAAGCCGCGGAAGGCAGTATGGCTTTGCAGATGGGTCTTGCAGCGGTAGGAGTTGATCTCCACGTCGCTCAGAAAATAGGCATTGTCGGCATGGAACACGGCACGGTCGGCCACCGGCCCGCTCAAGTCGGCCGAGAAACCGCAGTTGGCCATCATGTCGAGCCGGAAGCCCAGAATGCGGCCCTCGCCGTCGAAGCCGACCTCGTAGTCATAGGCAAACGGATGGCGCTTGCCGGTGATCTGGAAATCGTCGTCCCGGTCGAGGCGCAGCTTGACGGGGGCCTTGACCTTCAAGGCCGCCAACGCCGACCACACAGCCAGATGGCCGGCCTGCGTTTCCTTCCCACCGAAGCCGCCGCCCATGCGCCGGCACTCCACCCGCACCGCGTGGCTGGCGATGCCCAGCGCGTGCGCCACCCAATGCTGCACTTCGCCTGGATGCTGCGTGCTGCTGTGAACAAGCCACTGGCCCTGCTCCTGCGGTACCGCCAGGGCAATTTGTCCTTCGAGGTAGAAATGCTCCTGCCCGCCCACCGCGAAGCTGCCCTTCAGGCGGTGCGGTGCCGTGCGAATGCCGGCGGCTGCGTCGCCGCGCGCCACCGTGACCTTGGGCAGCACGAAGCTCTGGGCCGCCATAGCCTGCGGGATGGTCAAAATAGCCGGCAGGGGCTCGATGTCCAGCACAACCTGCCGTGCCGCGTGGCGCGCGGCCTGCACGCTGTCGGCCACCACGAGGCCAATCACCTGCCCGGCGTATTCGACCTTTTCCCTCGCGAACACCGGTTCGTCATGCACGAAGGTGGCCAATACCGGATCACCAGGAATATCCGCCGCGGTGACGATGGCGCGCACGCCAGGATGCGCCATGGCGGCTGCCGCATTAATGCCGCGCAAGCTACCGTGCGCGACGGGCGACATGATCGGCGCGGCATACAGCGTGCCCCGTGGTTCGGGCAGATCGTCCACATAGGGCGCCAGGCCCTGCACCTGTGCCCGGGCACTTTCATGCGGGTGGGAGCTTCCGCAGGCCGAAGCCTCGGTCTGGCGCACCTGGATCATGCGAGGTCCTCCAGCGTCAGGTCGGCCAGCGGTACCGGCGCACCGGGCTGCGTTTCCTCGAAAAACCGGAGCAGCAGGTTCCCCAGTACCTCGCGCCTGTAAGCGCTGCTGGCCCGCATGTCGCTGATGGGCTCGAACTCGGCGCGCAGCACCTGGGCGGCAGCTTCGAGCACAGTGGCGTTGAAAGGCTGGCCCATCAGCGCCGCTTCGGTCTTGCAGGCACGCGCGGGCACCGCGGCGACGCCGCCAGCACCCACGCGCACGCCTTGAATGACGCCGTCCTGGGCGTGTATGGCCACGCACAGGCATACAGCGGAGATGTCGTCTTCGAAGCGCTTGCTGATCTTGTAGGCGCGAAGCATCTCCTGGGGCTGTGGCCGCGGCACGATGATGCGTGCCAGCACCTCATCAGGCGCCAGCGCCGTCTTGCGGTAGGCGAGATAGAAGTCCTCGATCGGCAGCACCCGTTCGCCGCGCGCACTGGCCAGCACCACTTCCGCCCCCAGGGCGATCAGAAGCGGCATCGAGTCGCCGATGGGGGAGCCATTGGCCACATTGCCGCCCAATGTGCCGCTCTGGCGCACCGGCAAACCGGCAAAGCGCTCGAAAAAATGGGCCAGTTGCGCCCGCTCGGCCGCCAGCGCGGCAAAAGCATCGTGCAAAGTGGCGCCCGCCCCAATGCTCAGGGTTTCGGCGCGGAGCTCGAGGCGCCGCAGCTCGGCCACGCGCGTGACGTCAATCACGCGCTCGTAGCGTTTGTGCCCCTTGGTGATCCACAAGCCTGCATCGGTGCAGCCAGCCACGAGTTGCGCCTGCGGATGATCGGCGCGCAGGCGCAGCAGCTCGGCCATGGTGCGCGGCGCCAGGTATTGTGAAGAGCGCGGGGTATCTCCGTTCAAGCCTTGCAGCTTGTGCAGCAACCCGGCCTCATCCATGGCAGGGGCTGGCCAGTGGTGCATGGTCAGCGCGGCATCCACGATGGGACGGTAGCCTGTGCACCGGCAAAGGTTGCCGGAAATGGCGGCTTGCGCCTGCGCCCGGGTGACCGGCGTGCCTGCCTCGCACTGCTGGAAAAGCGTGAACAGGCTCATCACGAAACCCGGCGTGCAAAAGCCGCATTGAGAGCCGTGGCACTCGACCATCGCCTGCTGTGCGGGATGCAGCGAACCGTCTTCGGCGGCAATGTCCTGCGCCGTCCAGACCACCATCCCATCGATCGAATGCGCCAGGCGGATGCAGCTGTTGATGGCCCGGTACTCGAGGCGGCCGTCCACCGCCTCGGCCAGCGCTACCGTGCAGGCGCCACAATCGCCGCTGGCGCAGCCTTCTTTCACGGCCGTGCAGTGCATATCCTCCCGCAACAGCTCCAGAAGTGTTCTGTCGGGTGGTACATTGTCCAACTCCACGAGGGCGTTGCGGTGAACGAAGCGAAGAGAATCCTGGCTCATAAGTATGGGTATGTCGTACCTATAAGTATGGTGCGAAAACAGCAAGGTAACCAGCATTGCCGGAAAGCATTGTGCATGCCGGTAGTGCCATTCCTGGCGCTGAGGGCAACGCTGAATAAGTTCTCATGCACGTCGCATCCCTGGGCTCGGGCAGTCTGCGGGGTTAAAAATGCTCGCGATATCGCCCGATATCCCTGCGCTTTTCGCCCCCGCATCCCATCCCGATCCAGGGCGCGCCGCACACGACAACTTATTCAACGTTGCCCTAGCTCTTTTCATTTCGCGAGCCGATGACCTCAATTCAGCCAGCTTCCGACACGCCCTTGCGTCTGCAGCTCACGGGCATCACCAAGCGCTACCCCGGGGTGGTTGCCAACGACGGCATCTCGCTTTCCGTACAGCCGGGAGAAATCCATGCCGTGCTGGGTGAAAACGGCGCCGGCAAGAGTACCCTGATGAAGATCATCTACGGCGCGGTCAAGCCCGACGCCGGCGAAGTGATCTTTGACGGCCAGCCCACCCATATCCGCAACCCCCAGGAAGCGCGGGCGCTAGGCATTGCCATGGTGTTCCAGCATTTCAGCCTGTTCGAAACCGCCAGCGTGGCTGAAAACGTGTGGCTGGGATTGAACAAGCGCCTCACGCTGCCCGAAGTCACGCGCCAGATCACCGAAGTGGCCAGCGCCTATGGGCTGGAAGTGGATCCGGACCGCCCGGTCCATACGCTCGGCGTGGGCGAGATGCAGCGGGTGGAAATCATCCGCGCCCTGCTCACCCGCCCGCGCCTTCTGATTCTCGACGAGCCCACTTCCGTGCTGACGCCGCAGGCGGTGGAAAAGCTCTTCGTCACCCTGCGGCAGTTGGCCGCCGAGGGCTGCAGCATTCTCTACATCAGCCACAAGCTGCACGAAATCCGGGCGCTGTGCACGGCCTGCACCGTGATGCGCGCCGGCCGGGTCACGGGCGTGTGCGATCCGCGCCAGGAGAGCAACGCCTCGCTCAGCCGCATGATGATCGGCGCAGAGCCGCCCGCGCTGGCGCACCACGAGCGCACGCCAGGCGACCTGGCGTTGCGGGTACAAGGGCTGGATCTGAAGCGCGAATCCCCTTTCGGCACCGATCTGGCCCATATCTCGCTCGACGTACGGGCTGGCGAGGTCGTGGGCATCGCCGGAGTGTCCGGCAACGGCCAGCGGGAGCTGCTGTTCGCGCTCTCGGGGGAGGATCAACGGGCTCCAGCGTCTTCGATTTCCATCCTGGGCCAGGCTGCGGGCAAGCTGCCACCAGGCAAACGGCGGGCGCTGGGCTTGCATTTCGTGCCTGAAGAGCGGCTGGGCCGAGGCGCTGTGCCCGAGCTGCCCCTGGCGCACAACCTGCTCCTCACGCGGCGCGAGGCCGTGGGCCAGTTCGGCTGGCTCCGCACAGGCCAGCTCTACAAGCAAGCGGCAGGCATCATCGAGCGTTTCAAGGTCAAGGCCGCCGGGCCCCAGGCGCCCGCCCGCTCGCTGTCGGGCGGTAATCTGCAAAAGTACATCATGGGGCGCGAGATAGATGCGAAACCCCGCCTGCTGATCGTCGCCCAACCCACATGGGGAGTCGACGTAGGCGCCGCGGCGCAGATCCGCAGCGAGATCCTGGCTCTGCGCGATGCCGGGTGCGCCGTGTTGGTAGTGAGCGAAGAATTGGAAGAACTTTTTGAAATCTGCGATCGCCTGCATGTGATCGCCAAAGGACATCTCTCCCCCTCCATTGCCCGGCGCGACGCCACCGTGGAGCAGATCGGAGAATGGATGAGCGGGCTCTGGCACGACGAGGCGTCCGCCCCGAGCCCGGTGCAACAGGAGGGTGCGCATGCTGCGGCTTGAACCACGGCCCACGCCCTCCCGGTGGTGGTCCTACGGCTCTCCTCTGCTCGCGCTGGCGCTCACCGTACTGATCGGCGTGATTCTGTTTGCGGTGCTTGGCAAGGATCCGCTGCGCGGCTTGCAGGTGTTCTTCTGGGAACCGATCAAATCCACCTACGCCCTGAGCGAGCTGGGCCTGAAAGCCACCCCGCTGCTGCTGATCGCGCTGGGGCTGGCCGTGTGCTTCCGCTCCAATATCTGGAACATCGGCGCTGAAGGGCAGTTCGTGGTCGGGGCCATCGCGGCGGGCGGGGTCGCGATCGCGACGGACAAGGATGTCGGGCCCTGGATCTTCCTGGTGATCCTTCTGGCGGGCACACTGAGCGGCATGGCCTGGGCGGGCATCACGGCCTACCTGCGCGACAAATTCAATGCCGGAGAAATTCTGGTCAGCCTGATGCTGGTGTACGTGGCGATCCAGTTGCTGGGCTACCTGGTCTATGGCCCCTGGAAAGACCCGGCCGGCTATAACTTTCCGCAAACACGCACATTCGACCCCTCCGATCTGGCGCCCCGCCTGCTGGCGGGCCTTCGCGTCAACATTGGCCTGGTGATCGCGCTGGCGGGCTCGGCGCTGCTGTGGCTTTACCTGTTCCGCACCCGCAGCGGCTTCGCCCAGCAAGTGGGCGGCCTCGCTCCCTGGGCGGCACGCTACGCGGGGTTTTCCTCGCGCAAGGCGCTCTGGGTGGCACTGCTCATCTCCGGCGGCACCGCGGGCCTGGCAGGCGCGCTGGAAGTCACGGGGCCGATCGGGCAACTGACCCCCTACATCCCCGCCGGCTACGGCTTTACCGCCATCATCGTCGCCTTCGTGGGGCGGCTGCATCCGGTGGGCATGGTGCTCTCGGCCATTTTGCTCAGCATGTTCTATATCGGGGGAGAGCTGGCCCAATCGCGGCTAGGCCTGCCCAAGTCCATATCCGGTGTATTCCAGGGTCTGCTGCTGTTCATGCTGCTGGCCTGCGATACGCTGGTGAACTACCGTATTCGCGCAGGAAAGGCAGGTACCTGATGGAATACGCCCTGCTCCTTGCCGCCACGCTGAATGCAGGCACCGTGCTGGCCATCGCCGCGCTGGGTCTGCTGATCAACGAAAAGGCCGGCATCGTCAACCTGGGCGCCGAAGGCATGATGCTGTGCGCCGCCATCGCCGGCTTCGCCACGGTGGTGCACACCGGTAACGACTGGCTCGGCTTCGCCGCCGGCATGGCCGCGGGCGCGCTGCTGGCGGCCATCCTCGGCTGGCTGGTGATCTGGCTCAATACCAATCAATATGCCACGGGGCTCGCTCTCAGTCTCTTCGGCGGAGGGTTCTCGGCTTTCGTGGGCATTGGCTACGTGCAGGCCAAGCTGCCGGACCGGCCCCGCTTCTCGATCCCCATCCTGGGCGATCTGCCGTGGGTGGGCCCTGCGCTCTTCCGGCAGCATCCGCTGGTGTATGGCGCCATACTGCTCGCGCTGGGCCTGATCTGGTTTCTCTACCGCACGCGCGCCGGTCTCGTGCTGCGCTCGGTGGGCGAGTCACCCGCCTCGGCGCATGCGCTGGGCTACCCCGTGCGGCGCATCCGGCTGGCCGCGGTGGTGGTCGGCGGTGCCCTGTGCGGGCTGGCCGGCGCCTACCTCTCTGTGATCTACACGCCGCTATGGGTGGAGGGCATGGTGGCCGGCAAAGGCTGGATCGCGCTGGCGCTGACCACCTTCGCCACCTGGCGCCCGGCCCGCGTGCTGCTGGGCGCCTATCTGTTCGGCGGCGTGACCATGCTGCAGTTCCACCTGCAAGGCCAGGGCGTCCAGGTGCCAAGCCAGTTCCTGACCATGCTGCCCTACCTGGCCACCATCGTGGTGCTGGCGCTGATCTCGCGCAATCCGACCTGGATCCGCATCAATATGCCGGCCTCACTGGGTAAACCCTTTTACCCCGGGGCTTGAAGTAGAAGCTCCGTGAGTCGCTTACGCGTCTTTCCCCCGGGGAAGGGGGACGCACCTGGCGGCCTGGCAAAGCCAGCTCCGCGGGTGCCTGCGTATGGCCTGCTCCGCGGCCTTTCAAAGCTTTTGTAAGGCAACGCTGAATAAGTTGTCGTATGCAGCACGATGGGTCACTAAAATGATCCCTTTTCCATTTTTTCAAAGGGGCCGAGGGACGACATGACCGATTTGAACAAACGATCGCTGCTGAAGGCGGCAGCCCTCTCGGCCGCCATGGCCGCCGCGCTGGCCGCTTGCGGAAAGAAGGAAGAAGCCGCGCCCACCGCCGCCGCGCCCGCACCGGAACCCGCGGCCGCCAGCGCGCCCGCGCCCGCCAAGCCAGAACCCCTGAAGATCGGCTTCGTCTATGTGGGCCCCGTGGGCGACGGCGGCTGGACTTTCGCCCACGACAATGCGCGCAAGGCCATCGAGAAGGAATTCGGCGACCGCATCTCCACCACGTTCGTTGAAAACGTGCATGAAGGCCCAGATACCGAGCGCGTGGTGCGCGATCTGGTGAGCCAGGGCTCCAAGCTGGTCTTTACCACCAGCTTCGGCTTCATGGAGCCCACGCTGAAAGTGGCGCAGGACCACCCCGACGTCAAGTTCGAGCATGCCACGGGCTACAAGACCGCCCCCAACATGCGCACCTACGACAGCCGCACCTATGAAGGCGCGTATCTGGCGGGCGTGGTCGCGGGCGCGATGACCAAATCGAACACCCTGGGCGTGGTGGGTTCGGTGCCCATTCCCGAAGTGCTGCGCAACATCAACAGCTTCACGCTGGGCGCTCAATCCACCAATCCCAATATCAAGACCAAGGTGGTGTGGGTGAACGACTGGAACAACCCGCCCAAGGAAACCGAGGCTGCCACGACCCTGATTAACGGCGGCGCCGATGTGCTGTTCCAGAACACCGACTCCCCTGCCGTGCTCAAGACCGCCGAATCCATGGGCAAGCGCGCCTTCGGTTGGGACAGCGACATGACCTCCTATGGCCCCAAGGCCCACCTGGGTTCGGCCATCATCAACTGGACGCCCTACTACACCAAGACCGTGGGCGAAGTGCTTGACGGCAAGTGGGCCACCGGCGAAAGCTGGCTGGGCGTGAAAGACGGTGCGATCGACCTGGTCTCCCTGGCTTCTGACGTGCCCGACACCGTCAAGACCAAGGTGGATGAAATCAAGGCTGGCCTGAAAGATGGCAGCTTCAGCATCTGGAAAGGCCCGATTGCCGACAACGCCGGCACTGAAGTCCTGACCAAGGATCAGGTCGCCGACGATAAATTCCTGCGCGGCATCACCTTCTACGTCAAGGGCGTTGAAGGCAAGGTTCCTGGCGACAAGAAGTAATCCGCTCCGCCCACGCCCTGTGCTGCCCTGGCAGCGCAGGGCGTTTTGGTTTTATAGCCCCCCTCATTCACACCCATCTGCCAAGGTCCTCATGACAGCCGATCTGCGCAAGCGCTCTTTCATCAAACTGGCCACCCTGAGTGCACTCAGCGCCTCCATGCTCGCCGCCTGCGGCAAGAAAGAAGAGGCCGCCCCGCCTCCGGCCCCCGAAGCCGCCGCCCCGACAGCAGCCACCTCAGAGCCGCTGAAGGCTGCATGGATCTACATCGGCCCCGTGGGCAGCGCGGGCTGGAGTTTCGCGCACGACCAAGGGCGCAAGGCCATGGAAGCCGAGTTCGGCGACAAGATCAAGACCACGTTCGTGGAAAGCGTGCCCGAAGGCGCCGACACCGAGCGCGTGCTGCGTGACCTGGTCAGCCAGGGCAACAAGCTCATCTTCGGCACCAGCTTCGGTTTCATGGAAGCCATGGTCAAGGTGGCCAAGGATTTCCCCGACGTGAAGTTCGAGCACGCCACTGGCTACAAGACCGCCGACAACATGAATGTGTACGACTCGCGCTTCTACCAGGTCACCTACCTGGCAGGCGTCGCGGCCGCGCACACCACCAAGACCGGCACCCTGGGCTTCGTCGGCTCCTTTCCGATCCCCGAAGTGCTGCGCAACATCAACGCCTTCACGCTGGGCGCGCAGTCCGTCAAGCCTGACATCAAGGTCCGCGTGGTCTGGGCCAACACCTGGTTCGACCCACCCAAGGAAACCGAAGCCGCGAATTCGCTGATGAACGGCGGTGCCGATGTGCTGCTGCAGAACACGGACTCCACCGCGGTGCTGCAAGCCGCGGAAAACGCCGGCAAGCTCGCTTTCGGCTGGGATTCCGACATGAGCGCTTTCGGCGGTAAGGCCCACCTGGGCTCGGTCGTGGTCGATTGGAGCAACTACTACCGGAAGACCATCAAGAGCGTGTTCGACGGCTCCTGGAAAGGCAACCAGATCACCCGCTGGGGCGTGCCGGAAGACCAAAACCAGTTGGTGTCGGTCTCCGGGCAGATTCCCGCCGAAGCCAAAGCCAGAATCGATGAAATCAAGGCCAAGATGAAAGACGGCAGCTTTGACGTCTTCATCGGCCCCCTGAAAGATGCCAGTGGCAAGGAGCGCCTGGCGGCCGGTGTGCGCGCCGATGACGACTGGATGGGCAAGATCGACTTCTTCCTGCCCGGCGTCGAGGGAAGTCTGCCCGCGTCAAAATAAGCCCTACCGCCCATCCTCGGATGGCAGGCCCCACGAGGACGGAGAAGTAAGCCATTCATCTCCGCCCAAAATACGATAAAAAACTGCAAATGCTTGAAAAAACCCTGTGGCATCCCGTGGCCCTGAGCCACGCCGTCGGCGCGCAGCCGATGGCCGTCCATCTGCTGGGCGAGGAACTGGCGCTCTGGCGCGACGGCGAAGGCGCCGCCCACGCCTGGGCCGATCAATGCCCGCACCGCGGTGCTCGCCTGTCGCTGGGCCGAGTGGCCGAGGGCCAACTGGAATGCCCTTATCACGGCTGGCGCTTCGACGCGGACGGCCAGTGCACGCATGTCCCCGCCGTGCCTGATTTCCAGCCTAGCGCCCGCCACCGCGCCCGGACCTTTGACACCCGCGAGGCCTACGGCATGCTCTGGGTGCGCCTGGCAGCGCCCGAGGCAGGCGCCAGCCCCCTCCATGACTTCCCGCTCTTCGCCGCGGAGGCCGAGCCCCGCCTGCGCAAGACCACCAGCGGCCCCTATCTGGTCGCCGCCAGTGCGCCGCGCATCATCGAGAACTTCCTCGACATGGCGCACTTCGGTTATGTGCACGAAGGCTGGCTTGGCAGCCGGGCGCACACCACCGTGCCGCCCTACAAGGTCGAGCCGACACCACATGGCGTGCTGGCCACCGGCTGCCTGGCCTGGCAGCCTCGCTCCTCGATCCACGCGGCCAGCGGCGCCCAGGTGGAGTACACCTACGAAGTCACCTCGCCCTACATGGCCGTGCTGACCAAGCAACCCGAGGCCGGCAGTACCGCCATCGAAGGCTTGTGGGAGTCGATCGCCATGTTCGTCTGCCCCGTCACCGAGGAAAGCAGCGTGGCCTGGACGCGCATGGCCATGAACGACTTCGAATCTCCGGACGCGCGCCTGATCTCGTTCCAGGACACCATCTTCGGCCAGGATCAGCCTGTGCTCGAATCACAAAGGCCCAAGCGCCTCCCATTGGCACCCGACGCCGAAGTCCACTCCGCCGCCGATCGCATGTCGGCCGCGTACCGGCGCTACCTGCGCGACAGAGGCATCCAGTTTGGTGTGATCACCTGATGGCCCAGCCCTCTCTGCCCGACAGCTTGACGCGACTGCTGGCGGCCCTGCCGAAAGCGGAGTTGCACGTGCACATCGAAGGCACGCTGGAGCCCGAGATGATCTTCGCGCTCGCGGCACGCAACGGCGTGAGCCTGCCCTACGACAGCGTGGAAGCGCTGCGCCGCGCCTACGCCTTTACTGATCTGCAGAGCTTTCTCGACATTTACTACGCCGGCGCCAGCGTGCTGCTGCACGAGCAGGATTTCTACGACATGGCCATGGCGTACCTCGAGCGCGCCGTGGCCGACCACGTGGTGCGCGCCGAAATCTTCTTCGACCCTCAGACCCACACCGCGCGCGGCGTCGCCATGCAGGCCGTGATCGGCGGGCTGCACCGCGCCTGCCAGGATGCGCGGCAGCGCTGGGGCATCAGCGCCGAGCTGATCCTGTGCTTCCTGCGCCACCTGAGCGAGGACGATGCCCTTGCCACACTGGAGGCGGCGCTCCCCTGGCGCGACCGCTTCATCGGCGCCGGCCTCGACTCCAGCGAAGTCGGCCACCCGCCGGCCAAGTTTGCCCGCGTCTTCGAGCGCGCCCGTGCAGAAGGCCTGCACGTGGTGGCCCACGCCGGCGAAGAAGGCCCGCCCGAGTACATCTGGCAGGCGCTCGACATCCTGAAAGCCGAGCGGATCGACCACGGGGTGCAGGCGGTTCATGACCCGGCACTGATGCGGCGGCTGGCCGAAGAGCGCATACCGCTCACCGTCTGCCCGCTCTCGAACCAGAAGCTGCGTGTGTTTCCCGATCTGCGCCAGCACAATTTGCCAGCGCTGCTGGAAGCAGGCCTGTGCGCCACCATCAACTCCGATGATCCGGCCTATTTCGGCGGCTACATCAACGACAACTTCGCGCAGACCTTTGCCGCCACCGGCATGGTGGCGGAGCAGGCCTATCAGTTGGCCGCCAACAGCTTCGAGGCGAGTTTCGCCCCCGAATCCGAGAAATCCCGCTGGCTGGAGCAGCTCAAGCGGTAGCGTGCATAGCGCCCACCGGTAGCTTTAATCGATACGCAGGCACGTCCCCGTGACCGCGGCCGTGACTGCATGGACAATAGGCGCTCCCCGCCACGCCATCCACATTCGCCTGCCGTGCCCTTCGCCCATCTGACCAACGCTGACCTCGTGAACCTGGCCTGGTACCAGGTCGCGGCCTTTGGTTTGTTGTATTTCACAGCCCTGTATCTGGGAGGCGCCCTGCTGACCCTGGCGCTCACGCGGTGGGTCTTGCCGCGCCTGGGCCATGGATCTGTGCTGGACCTTCGCCCGATCACCGCAGGCCAACGGGCGCGCGAATGGCGCCTTTCGGCCACCTCCATCCTCATCTTCGGCACTGGGCTCGTGGTGCCGTGGCTGGTACTGAAATGGGGCTGGGCACGCGTGGCGGACGACGCGGGCGGCGTTCGCATCGCCACTGAAATCGTGGCGCTCACGCTGTGGAACGAGGTGCATTTCTACCTCTGCCACCGGCTGCTGCATACCAACAGGCTCAAGCGCTTTCACCTCGATCATCACCGGTCGGTGGTTACCACGCCCTGGGCTACCTACAGCTTTCACCCTGTGGAGGCCGCCCTGCTGGGCGGCGTGATCGTGCCGGCCATGCTGGTGCATGACTTCAGCTTCCCGGCGCTCGCCATGCTGCCGGTCATCAGCATCCTGTTCAACAACATCGGACATTCCAACTACGATTTTCTGCCGGGTGCGGCGCACGACCGCTGGTGGCTCAATGGCGCGCGCCGGCACCACCTGCACCACGCCTGTTACAAGGGCAACTTCGGGTTCATGCTCCCCTTCATGGACCGCTGGTGCGGCACCGATCTTCCCATCGACGCCGCGAACGCACGCCTGGCTCGGGGCCGCTGAACATGACGCACCCCCAGGATGCGCGCAGCGTGGTCTGCCTGCTGGCATGGCCGATGCTGCTCGCGCTGCTCTACGGAGGCTGGCTGGGCGAGTGGGCGCATGGCGTGGCCTATGCGCTGCTCATCTACCTGAGCCTGGCACTGGTCGTGATCGAGCACAACCACATGCATCTGCGCATCTGGCGCCGGCGCGGGTTGAATCGGGCAACCGATACCCTGCTCTCGATGTTCACCGGCCATGCCTGCCATGTATTCCATGCCACCCACAACGCCAATCACCACAGGTACCACCATGGCCCGCTGGACGCGGCGCGCACCTATCGCTTCGCGCAAGGCGATACCAATCACCTGGCGGGTTACTTGCTGCACCCCGCCCAGGCGCTCGGCGTATTGTGGCCGCTGATCCGCCACTGGCATGCCCGCCTCAAAGCGCGCGCACCCGCAGTGCAGCGCTACTACCAGCGCCAATGGCTGTGGGTAATCATCTTCCACACCGTGCTGGCCGCCATCAATCCGCTCGCCTGGGGACTTTATGTGCTGCTGCCGCAGATGCTGGCCCTGCACTGGCTCCTGGGTGCCAATTATCTGCAGCATGCCCATGCCGACGGACACTCGCGCCTACAGTTCGCGCGCAACTTCACAGGCGGCGTCAACCACCTGTTCTTCAACATCGGCTACCACACCGCTCACCATCTGCACCCCAAGGTGCACTGGAGCGAGCTGCCCGCCTGGCATCAACGCTATGCCCCACAGCTGCATACGCGCCTGACCGAAAGCTCACTGCTGCGCTACGTGCTGGTCACGCTCACGATCGGCATGCTGCGGCCGGGCGCTGCCAGCCTCACGCTCATGCGGCCGGCCCCATCGCCAACCCGCGCGCGCCCGCTCCCGGAAGGAGAGGGCACGGGAAATCCGAATTTTTAAAACCCCATCTTCTGCTTGTTCCCAGGGAGCATCCTTCTTGCCCACCGCCTACCAAAGCGCCTACGTCACCGGCCTCGGCCACTACCTGCCCGGAGATCCTGTTGGCAATGACGACATGGACGCCTATGTCGCCCCGCTCAACCGCGCCTCGCGCCGCATCAAGCAGCGGATCCTGGCCGAGAACGGCATCCGCACGCGCCACTACGCCATTGGCCCCGACGGCCGCACGCGCGAGAGCCACGCTCACCTGGCAGCCGAAGCGATCCGTGCCTGCCTGCGCAGCGGCTCCTCCGAGCTGGACACCGTGTCGCTGCTGGCCGTGGGCTCCTCGGGCGGCGATGCGCTGATGCCTGGTTTCGCCAACATGATCCAGGGCGAGCTTGGCGCACCTCCCATGCAAACGCTCTCGTCCCAGGGCGTGTGCGTGGCGGGGGTTTCGGCCCTGGAGTTCGCGGCCCAGGCGGTGGAACTAGGCAGCCATGCACGCGCGCTCGCGGTAGGAGTGGACATGCCTTCGCGCATGTTCAAGCACTCGCGCTTCGGGCCGGCAGGCTACGACATCGACTTCGATGCGCATTTCCTGCGCTGGATGCTCTCCGACGGCGCTGGCGCCTGCCTGGTGAGCGCCACCCCGGCCCCCATCGGCGCCAGCGGCCTCGCCTTGCGGCTCAAGTGGACACACCAGAAAAGCTTCTCGGGCGACTACCCGGTGTGCATGCAGCTAGGCCTTACGCATGACCGCAGCCAATCCTTCCTGGATTTCGCCACCTCCGCCGAGGCGGAAGCCGCAGGCGCGCTCTCCCTGCGCCAGGACATCCGCCTGCTGCCGCATGTGTTCGACGTGGGCATCCACGAATACGTGAAGCTGGCACACGAAGGCTGGATCACGCCCGGCCGCGTCGATCACTTCCTGTGCCACTACTCCTCGGCCAAGTTCGCTCCCGTCATCGACGATCTGCTGCGCAAGGCCGCCCTGCATATCCCGCCCGAGCGCTGGTACAGCAACCTCGCCACGCGCGGCAACACCGGCGCGGCGTCGATTTTCGTGATGCTGGCCGAATGGTTCGCCACCCGCTCGCCGCAGGCCGGCGACACCGTGCTGTGCTTCATCCCTGAATCGGGCCGCATGACGGCGGCTTTCATGTGCTTCGAGGTGGTGCCCGCTACGGAGGCGGCTCCCTCCGTGGTGCCCCTTCCACCCGTACCCTCTGCAGCGTCAGCCCCCACCGCACAGCTGCGTCCCGAAACGCTGGTAGCGCCGCACGACCCCGACAGCGGCGACGATGCGCTGCGCCCCGTGCTGACCGCGCTGGCCAGCGTCTGGCAGGACTACCGCTCCCGCGTGTGGCGCGCTCCCGTGATGCAGCAACTGGTGCACGGCCGCTTCGACCAGGCCGCCTACCAGCGCTGGACGGCCAACTGGGTGCCGCAGGTGCGCGAAGGCAGCAAATGGATGCGCGAAGGCGCTGCTTCGCTCGATCAACGCTTTCTGCCGCTGGCCGCCCTGATCGGCCAACATGCCGGCGAAGAGCAGGACGACTTCATGATCCTCTATGAGGACTACCGCGCCGCGGGCGGCGAACTGCCGCTGGACCAGCTCAGGCGCAACCCCGGCGGCGACGCGCTCAATGCCTACCTGCATGGGGTGGCCGCCACTCCCAACCCGCTCGGCCTGCTGGGCGCCATCTACATCATCGAGGGCACCGGCCAGCGCATCGTGCCGGCGCTGCTGCCCCTGTTGCGCGAGCAGGTGGATCTGCCAGCCAGCGCCTTCCGCTTCCTGGCCTACCATGGCGCCAACGACGAGCACCATCTGGCCCGGTGGTTGCAGGCCGTGCAGATCGTCCTGGCCATCGAACCCGAGGCGGCCGGCCGGATCGTGCAAACTGCGCGCCATACTGCGCAGCTGTATGCGCTGCAATTCGAATCCATCTGACGCCCCATTACCCGCCCTACGACCGTGAGCTCCACCCTGGACCCCAAGGACATCCCGCACGACCCGCGCGACCCCAATCCGTGGCTGGCCACCTACCTGGACCAGAGCACGCCGCTCGACGACAGCGTCAAGCGCGCCTGGCTGGCCGACGCCGCCTCGGGCTCGCGCCAATACCTGCTGCCCCTCATACGGCCGCTGGCACGGACCTGCATCGTGCTGATCCAGTTGGCCAAAATCGTGGTGCCGCCCAAGTGGGCGGCTTCACGCCTGCTGCACCGCATCCTGGCCTGGGGCATGCGGGCCACGTTGTCGCCGCAGGCCAACTGGCTGATCCTGCGGCACTTCCACCTGGGCTCGCAGATTCTGGCCTTCATCGCGGCCAATTCGGGTGTCAAAGTCCCGCTGAGCCCTCTGGAGCCCATGGACATCGACGATTTGAAGGACGAACTGTTCCTCAAGCACGACCTCAATCTGTTCAACTTCGTCATCAACCTGAACAAGGCCTTGCGCGCCGAAGGCCGCACCCTCAGGCCGCTGCCGCGGGAACAGCTCGATTTCAGCATGCTGGAGCAGCCGGCCCTGCAACTGTCCGACATGCCCGATGGGAAACTCAATGGCATCGACCTACAGTCGGCCATCGAGATCTTCACACCGGTCTACCAGCTCTTCCTGACCGATCATGACTTCTGGCGCGCCTCCAACTCGCTGCAGCTGGATGAAACCATCGGCATCTACTGCGCGACCATCCTGAACAGCCCGGAGCATCTGATCCTGCTCAACAACAAGCATCCGCTGGTGCCCATGAGCACCCTGCGGGCCGGCTACCGGCTGGTGCTGCATGGCCTTTCGACCGAGATGCTGCACTGCCTGCTGATGCAGATGAAGGCAGCTCAGACCGGGAATGCGCCCGGCGGCCTAGGCTCGCCCCCTGTTTGATCAGTCTTTGCGGCGGAGTCCGCGTATGTCCAGAGACCTGCAGCGCTCAAGGACAGCCAACAGCCATGCATGGTCGAATGAATCAAATTGCAATTTCAAAAATAATTAGAAACAGAAAATCTTACGCCCGCTTAATCCTTCGTCAAGTTGCAACCCTCATCTGACCCGGCACAATCATCCCATGCACTCTTGGCGCGCTGCTCTCCTCCGCTTCGACCTTCACGGCCAAGCCATTTACGAGGCCGATGGCCTGCTCGTCACCGGTCCTGGCTCCAGCGGGCCGGCAGTGATCGTCGCGGCGGGTAGCCACGCCGAACTGGCGCCCCGCTTCTCGCACGTGCCCTGCACTCACCTGCCCGGCCGCCTGCTGGCCCCCGGTTTCATCGACATGCATGTGCACTACCCGCAACTCGATGTGATCGGCTCACCCGCCGAAGGCTTGCTGCCTTGGCTGAACGACTACACCTTCCCGCATGAATCGCAATTCAGTGATCCCGCGCACGCGGCCGTAGTCGCGAGCTTCTTCTGTGACGAGCTGATGCGCCACGGCGTCACCACGGCACTCACCTTTGCCACCTCGCACCCCGCCTCCGTCGACGCCCTTTTCGCGGAGGCCCGCAAGCGCCGCCTGCGGCTGATCACGGGCAAGGTGCTGCAAGACCGGCACTCGCCAGATGGCGTGCGCGACCAAACCGGACAAAGCCTGGCCGATACCGAAGCGCTGATCCAGAAATGGCACGGTGTCGACCGCCTGGGCTATGCCATCACCCCCCGCTTCGCCCCTTCCAGCACGGAGGAACAGCTGCGCGGCGCGGGCGAATTGGCAGCCGCCTACCCCAGCACCTGGATCCAGTCGCACGTTGCGGAAAACCTGGACGAAATCGCCTGGGCGCGCGCGCTGTTTCCAGACGCGCGCTCCTACCTGTCCATCTATGCAGACCACGGCCTCATGCGCGAACGCGCCGTGTATGCCCATTGCATCCACTTCCACGACGAGGACCGCGCCTTGATGCGGGACACCGCCACGGCCGCGGCCGTGTGCCCCACCAGCAACCTGTTCCTGGGCAGCGGTTTTTTCGATTTCGCTGGCGCCGAGCGGGTGCCTTTTGCTCACGGGCTGGCAAGCGACGTGGGCGGCGGCACCAGCTTTTCACCCTTCGTCACCATGCGTGCCGCCTACTTTGCCGGCCGCGAGGGCCAGACCAAACCCGGCATCAGCCTCCCGCCCGAGCGGCTGTGGTGGCTGCATACGGCGGGCGCGGCGCGCGCGCTCGGGCTCGAAGGCGTGGTGGGCAACCTGCAGCCAGGCTGCGAAGCGGACTTCGTGGTCCTCAACCCCCAGGCCACGCCCCTGCTGGCCCGCCGCACCAGCCAGGCCAATAGCCTGGCGGAATTGCTCTTTGCCATGATCGTGCTGGGCGACGACCGCGTCGTTGAACGCACCATCATCGCCTGAACAGAATCCTTGCAGGGCGGGCACTTGTTGCCCACCCTACAATGTCAGCCCTTCCCGCAAACCACAGGCACGCGCGCGCAATGAGCATCAAAAGCGACAAATGGATCCGGCGCATGGCCGAGCAGCACGGCATGATCGAGCCGTTCGAACCCGGCCAGATACGGCATTCGCCCAACGGCGAAAAGATCGTGAGCTACGGCACCTCCAGCTACGGCTACGACATCCGCTGCGCGCCTGAATTCAAGGTATTCACCAACATCCACTCGACCGTGGTGGACCCCAAGAATTTCGACGAGAAGAGCTTCGTCGACATCAACGCCCCAGTCTGCATCATTCCGCCCAACAGCTTCGCGCTGGCGCGCACCGTGGAGTATTTCCGCATCCCGCGCAACGTGCTCACCATCTGCCTGGGCAAAAGCACCTACGCCCGCTGCGGCATCATCGTGAACGTCACGCCGTTCGAGCCCGAATGGGAAGGCTACGTCACGCTGGAATTCTCCAACACGACTCCCCTGCCCGCCAAGATCTATGCGGGCGAGGGCTGTGCCCAGGTACTGTTCTTCGAAAGCGACCCTGACGACGTCTGCGAAACCAGCTACAAGGACCGCGGCGGCAAGTACCAGGGCCAGGTTGGCGTGACCTTGCCCAAAACCTGAGAGCGTCTTGAGAGCGTGTTCAAGGAGCGTCAGCGCACGCGCCACGCTCTTGTGAACTTTTTCGCACGCGCGCTTGTCCTACGCCACTTTCCGGCGGCTGCCGAACCACAACGCCGCCGCTTCTTCGTAGCATCCGCCCATGGCTACGAACACCGCCCATTCCAATTTCCAGGACGTGCCGCCTCGCGCCCCCAAAGCGCATAGGCAAGGCCTTACCGCCGGCCGCGCGGCAATCGCCTTGGCCTGGGCGGCGGCGGTGCTTCTGATGCTCATGGCCATTGCCCATGTCGCGCAGGGACAAGTCGACAAGGGGTCCAGCCTGCAGGATCCGCCTCAGCGTACGCCTTCGGCCAGTCGTTTCTACTCCAGCAACGACGGCGTGCATACCGCCGACCTCAGGCCCGCTTCTCCCGCACCCGCCATAACGGCTGACGCTAGCTGATGGCCCCCGCGCCCAACCGCGCATCGGCCTTGGTGACGAGTGCCGTGCGGATCCCTATGCGCAAGCCTTCGGCCATCTGCGCCAGCGGCATGCTGGGCTCGCCCTGTTCCGGCAGGAGCGGCAAGTGAATAAAGCCCCCGCGCGTTGCTTTCAAGCCCCGGCCCGTGGCCAGCAGATGCATCAACCCATAGAACACCTGGTTGCAGACGAAGGTGCCGGCTGTCTGGGACACTTCGGCTGGAATGCCTTTCGCCTGGATTGCCGCCCGCATGGCCTTGATCGGCAAGCTGCTGAAATAGGCGGCCGGGGCGCCGTCGACCACCGGCTCATCGACAGGTTGTTCGCCGGCGTTGTCGGCGATGCGGGCATCGTTCACGTTGATCGCTACACGCTCGATCGATATGGCATGGCGCCCCGCCGCCAACCCCAGGCAAATCACCAGCGCGGGTCTGTGCTGGCGTACCAGGGTGCGCAGCACCGTCAGCGACGGGCCGAACACGGTCGGCAACTGCTCGGCCACCACGCGATGGCCGGCGATGCGCTTGCCATGCAAGGCTTGCGCGGCGAGCCAACTGGGGTTGAGAGCATCGCCCCCGAAAGGATCAAAGCCGGTGACCAGCACGGTTGGCACACCAGCAGGTTGAGTTGAAGCTACCATTCAGATAATTTAGCGAATTTAGCGCATCAGCGCATTTTGGAGTTACCCATGAAATGGGAAGGCAATCGGCAGTCGGACAACGTGGAAGATCGTCGCTCTGGCGGTGGCGGCGGAGGGGGCGGATTCGGCTTTGGCGGGCGCTCCATCGGCGTCGGCACGATCGTGATCGCGCTGGTGGCATGGGGCGTGTTCGGCGTCAACCCGCTGACCACGATCGGCGTGCTGAGCGGCGGTGGCCCGGCTCCTGTGCAACAACAGCAAGGGCCAGCGCAAAAGCCTCCAGCCAACGACGCACGGGCCGCCTTCGTCTCCACTGTGCTCGCCTCCACCGAGGACGCATGGGGTCAGGTATTCCGCGAAGGCGGAGCCCAGTATCGGCCGCCCAAGCTGGTGCTCTTCCGTGGCGTCACCCCGACCGCCTGCGGCACCGGCCAGGCCGCAATGGGGCCGTTCTACTGCCCGGGAGACCAGAAGGTGTACCTGGACATGGATTTCTTCGACACCCTCAGCCGCCAGTTGGGCGCACCGGGCCAATTCGCCCAGGCCTACGTGGTGGCGCATGAGGTCGGCCACCATGTGCAGACCCTGCTGGGCACCACCCAGAAGGTGGACGGCATGCGCGGACGCATCAGCCAAGCGCAGCAGAACGCCCTCAGCGTGCGGATGGAGCTGCAAGCCGATTGCTATGCCGGCATCTGGGCCAACAAGTCCCAGCAGGCCAAGAACTGGTTGGAGCAAGGCGACATCGAATCCGCCATGAATGCCGCCTCGCGCATCGGCGACGACACCCTGCAGCGCGAACAGACCGGCACCGTGCGTCCCGACAGCTTCACTCACGGCTCCAGCGCCCAGCGTCAGCGCTGGTTTGCCACTGGCCTGAAGACCGGCAGCTGGCAGGCCTGCGACACCTTCAACGCCCAGAATCTCTGAGATCGTGAACACGTTCTGAGAGCCATGCCTTTCAAGGTCTTTGGATAGCGCTCTGTGCCACCGGGTGTGAATGCTGGCGGTCCGGTATTTCTAGATGGCTGTCGGGCACTGCGATGAGGAGATTGGGGAAGCCGCAGCCGGTTGGAAGTGGCGCTGTGAAAGCCCCCACCCCAGCCCTCCCCCAAAGGGGGAGGGAGCCAAGCCAGCGGAGCGCAGCGAAGCCCGTTGATTCGCGGGCCGAGCGCAGCAATGGCCCGAGCCATGGGTCCCCTCTGGACGTGCCGAGGAGCACAGAGCGAGGGGTGGGCAAGGGCACTGCAAGATGCCCTTGCTTCGTGCTCTAGCTTGCTGCAGCTGTTTGAGCGGCGTGAACGTAGTGAACATAGCGAGTTCTGCAGCACCACCCCCTTGATCGAGCACCGCAGGTTGCCCGGAGCGAAGCGCAGGGACACGTCCAGTGGGGTCGCCTTTCTTCTGCCTACTCTTCTTTGGCGACGCAAAGAAGAGTAGGTGCACCGCCGGGGGCAATCCCGGCCTCCGACCTTAAATCAAATAGCAGAAAGTCATTAGGAAGCAAGGAGCCGTTCAGATCAACCAGCCGTGAAAGCCCTCACCCCTGCCCTCTCCCAGAGGGAGAGGGAGTAAAACCAAATGCCCACCCTACAAGCGAACGAGCCCCCGCATGGCAAAGACCTTGAAAGGCATGGTTCTGAGAGCCTGAGGGCGCAAGCACGCTCTGACACGCTTTGTCACCACGCAGACGGCCCGCCGGGCTTCTGCGAGAGCAACCCCCAGTATGCTTTTTCTTCCCCGGTAGCCCCTGTTTCAGCAGGGTTATGGCAACCGATGGAAATCCTTTTTAAAAACATACTTACCGGAGCCCCTGAATGCCCGCTCGCCGCCCCTGCGCGCCTCGCCGTTCATCTCTTTCAACACGGAAGCTCGCACTGGCGGCCAGCGCCAGCCTTGTCCTGCTCAGCGCCTGCGGCGGGGGTGGTTCGGACGACAACGGCGGCCAATCAGGCACCGGTTCCACGCTGGGCCGCTGGGCGCCCTTTGCCTGCGGCGACACCCTCGTCGGTGGTACCGACACCCAATCGCGCGGCTACATGCTGTACTCGCGCGGTGCGGACAACACCATCAACGTCACAGGCAACGAGTTCCTCTATTCGGCCCCTAACTGCGGCGGCACCCGCACGTTCTACCAACCCGAAAGCGGACTGCTCACACAGGCCCGCCTCACGCCCCAAAGCGTGGAAACCTATGGTAGCTATATGCTGCGCCGCTATCAAAACGAGAATTTCAACCCGCAAACGGGCCAGGTATTCAACAGCTATCAGGTCACCTACACGACCGCGCCCACGGGCGCGATCTGCCTTATGTCCATGACCGAATCGTTGACGGCGCAGGACATCGTCGAATCCCATGAATCCGACAGCAGCCAGCCCCTGAACTGCGGTTCGTGGGAAGCCCTGGATGGCGGCCAGTTCAGGCTGTAACAGACCTTCATACAAGCGAAATAGGCGCGCCGGCGCGTCAAGAGGGATAATACGGGGTTCATGAGTAACTCCTATTCCAACCTCGCGCTGGCAGAACCCCTCAAACGGGCCGTAGCCGACATGGGCTACGAAAACATGACTCCCATCCAGGCCCAGGCGATCCCTGTGGTGCTGGAAGGCCGTGATGTCATGGGTGCGGCACAGACAGGTACCGGCAAGACCGCTGCCTTTTCGCTGCCCCTGCTGCAGCGCCTGCTGAAGCACGAAAACGCCAGCACTTCACCCGCCCGCCACCCCGTGCGCGCGCTGGTGCTCCTGCCCACGCGCGAGTTGGCCGACCAGGTGGCCGGCCAAGTCAAGCAGTACGCCAAGTACACCCAGCTCCGCAGTGCCGTGGTGTTCGGCGGCATGGACATGAAGCCGCAGACGGCCGAACTCAAGCAGGGCGTCGAGGTGCTGGTGGCTACGCCGGGGCGCCTGCTGGACCACATAGAGGCCAAATCCGCGGTGCTGAACCAGGTCGAATACGTGGTGCTCGACGAAGCCGACCGCATGCTCGACATCGGTTTTCTACCCGATCTGCAGCGCATTCTCAGCTACCTGCCCAAAACCCGCACCACGCTGCTGTTTTCCGCTACCTTCTCGCCCGAGATCAAGCGCCTGGCCGGCAGCTACCTGCAAGATCCAGTCACCATCGAGGTCGCCCGGCCGAACGAAACAGCCTCCACGGTCGAGCAGCATTTCTACATGGTCTCCGACGAGGACAAGCGCCGTGCCCTGCGCCAGGTGCTGAAAGACCGCTCGGTGCGCCAGGCCTTTGTTTTCGTCAACAGCAAGCTCGGCTGTGCCCGGCTGGCCCGCGCCCTGGAGCGCGACGGCCTGAAAACCACCGCCCTGCACGGCGACAAGAGCCAGGACGAGCGCCTTAAGGCCTTGTCCGCCTTCAAGGCCGGTGAAGTCGACCTGCTGGTGGCCACCGATGTCGCCGCACGCGGCCTCGACATCAAGGATGTGCCCGCCGTATTCAACTTCGACGTTCCCTTCAATGCCGAAGATTATGTGCACCGCATCGGCCGCACCGGCCGTGCAGGCGCCTCCGGTCTGGCGGTCACCATGGTCACCAAGGCCGACGGCCGTCTCATGGGCGACCTGGAAAAGCTGCTGAAGAAAAAAATCGAAGTCGAGCATCTCGAATTCGAAGAGGAAAAACCGCGCGGCCGCTTCAACGACGGCCGCCGTGCCTGGAACGAAGAGGGCGCGCCCTCGCGTGAACGGCGAGGCGACCGGCGCTCCTTCACGCCTCCCGCGCCGCCGGCCGATCCCTTCTTCGACCGGCCCTACGAAGCCCCGAGCGATTCCGCCGAGCAACCGCCGGCCTGGGAAGCCAATGCCCGTCCCGCGCGTGCTGGCATTTCGGCCAACATCAAGCCCAAACGCAAAGTGGCGGCCCTTTTCAAGGCGAGTACCCCGTCTTCCTGAGCAAGAGGCACTGGATTCTCGCCTGCGCGGGGGCCAGCCATCCGAGAATGGCGAGCACCCGCGAAGCCCCTCGCCTCAACGCACCCAGTGCGTCAGCGTGTGGATCAAAAGCCCCACCAGCCCCCCCACCAGCGTACCGTTGATGCGTATGAACTGCAAATCGCGGCCGATGTGGCGCTCCAGCTCGGTGGTCATCTCCTTCGCGTCCCAGGCCCGCACGCGCGCCACGATGTAGCGGCGGATATCCTCCCGGTACCGCTCGATCAGTTGCGGCGCCGCCGCCTGCAACTCGCCATTGATCCAGTTCCGGACGGCCTCATCCCGCGCCAGCCGCTCACCCAAGGTTTGCGCGGCTTGCGTGATACGGCGGCGGATCGATGAATCGGGCTGGCTCATATCCGTTTGCAGCCAGCCCAGCAGTTGCGTCCAGAGTTGATTCACATAGGCCCCGAGCGCCGGGTTGTCCAGCACCTCTGCCTTCAAGCGCTCCCCGCGCTGGTGCACCACGGGATCGTCTTTCAGGCGATGCACGAAACCGCTCACCAGTTCGTCAAAACGCAAGCGCAGGTTGTGCTCCGGATCGTCAGCCATGTCGATGATGGTCTTGGCAATGATCACCACTACTTTTCGGGTGGCCATCCGGGCGGCCATCTGATCCAGGCCCACGTACTTCAATGCCTTGATCTCGCGCGCGATCGCCTCGGTAATGGTGTCTTGAACGGCGTCTTCCCCCAGCAGCCGGGCCAGTTGCAGCAGCACGCCGTCGAGCAGTTCCTGATGGCGGCGGTCCTGCGTCATGGCTTCGAGCACCTGGCCCGAGAGCCGCGTGACGTCCACCTGGCGCAAGCCGCTGGCCGCCAGACCCGCCACGAATTGGCGCACGCGGTCGTCGTCCAGAGCGCCGGCAGCCCACCGCGCCACGGCCACCAGCCTTTCGCCCACCTGCTCCGCATGAGCGGGTACCGCGAGCCAGGCGGCCACCCGCCCCGCGGCATCAAACTCGCGCACGCGCGCCAGCACCTGGTCAGTGGCCAGAAAGTGCTGGCACAGGAAGTTGGCCAGGTTTTCGCCAATGCGATCCTTGTTCTCGGGAATGATGGCCGTGTGCGGGATCGGCAGGCCGAGCGGATGGCGAAACAAGGCCACCACGGCAAACCAGTCGGCAATGGCCCCTACCATCGCCGCTTCGGCGAACGCCGCCACGTAACCCCAGGCCGCGTGCCGGGGTGCCTGCCAGGTGGCCAGCGCATAAAGCAACGCAGCGGCCAGCAACAAGCCCAGTGCCAGCCGCTTCATGCCGGCGGGCGACGACTGAAGACGCGTCATGCCTGGCCGCCCGGCGCCTGAGCCTGCTCGCAGCGCACCTGGATCAATTCCCGCTTCTTCGCGCCCCGCCCCAATTTCACCGCGCTCAAGGCACCGCCCCAGACGCAGCCGGTATCCAGCGACAGGATGTCCGGCCGGTTCAGCCACCCCAGGGTAGACCAATGGCCAAATGCGACCACATCCCCCGCAGTCCCGCGTTCCGGCACCTCAAACCAGGGCAGGTAGCCTGGCGGCGCGTCCTGGGCGCCACCCGACTTGGTTTCGAACTCCATGCGGCCTTCTGGCGTGCAATAGCGCAGACGGGTCAGCGCATTGACGATCACGCGAAGGCGCTCGGCCCCCCGCAAACCATCATCCCACTGATCAGGCTGATTGCCGTACATCTGGTGCATGAACGCGCCCCAATCCGCGCCGCGCAGAACCGACTCCACCTCACTGGCCAAGGCCAGGGTCTGATCGGCGCTCCACTGTGGCAATACCCCGGCGTGCACCATCAGCACGCCCTCCTCGCGCAACGCCATCGGCCGCCAGCGGAGCCAATCGAGCAGTGCAGCGCTGTCAGGCGCTTGCAGGATATCGGCCACCGTATCGCCGCGATGCAGCTTGCGTACGCCTTGCGACACCGCGAGCAAATGCAGGTCGTGATTGCCCAGCAGGCACTGCGCGGTATCCCCCAGCGCCATCAGCCGGCGCAGTACCCCCAGCGACGCCGGACCGCGATTGACGAGATCGCCCAGCAACACGAGCCGGTCGCGGCTGGGGGAGAAAGCTATTTTTTCGAGCAGGCGGCCGAGCGCAGCATCACAGCCCTGCACGTCGCCAATCATGTAGAGTGACATAGTGTGTATTTTCTACCGGGCAGGATCCCGGTCTATATGGATCTACTGTTGATCGTCTTCCTCACGCTGCTCAACGGCGTGTTCGCCATGTCCGAACTGGCACTGGCATCGAGCCGCAAAGCCCGGCTGGCGGCCATGGAAGAAAGCGGCGATACCGGAGCGGGCGCCGCGCTCAAACTGCTCGAGAACCCGACCCAGTTTCTCTCCACCGTTCAAGTGGGCATCACTTCCATCGGCATGCTCAACGGCATCGTCGGCGAGGCGGCCTTCAGCGGCCCGGTGGCCGAATGGCTTGAAGGCTTGGGCGTGAGCACCTCAGCCGCAGGCGTAGCCGCCACCGCCCTGGTGGTCACGATCATCACCTTCACGACCATCATCTTCGGCGAACTGGTGCCCAAGCGCATCGGGCAGCTCTATCCCGAAGCGGTTTCGCGCCTGGTCGCCAAGCCCATGAGTTGGCTGGCCACCATTGCCAAGCCTTTCGTGAAACTGCTCTCGCTGTGCACGCAAGCCACGTTGAAACTGCTGCGCATCGACAACGCACAGGAACGTGCCGTGACGGCCGAGGAAATATCGGCCAGCCTCGAAGAAGGCGTGGACGCCGGCTTAATCGAAGAGCACGAGCATCAGATGGTGCGAAATGTTTTTCATCTTGACGATCGCCCCCTGACTTCGCTCATGGTGCCGCGCAGCGATATCGAATGGCTGGACGCCAGCCAAAGCGTCAGCGAAGCGCTTGATTATGTGGCGGGGCGCGGTGAAAAAGGCGCGCACTCATGGTACCCCGTATGTCGTGACGGACTTGATGACGTGGTCGGCGTTATCAGCGTGGCCAGGCTTCTTGAGCTCGGCCGCCAATCCAGTGATTTGATTGAAACTCATGTCGCTCACGCGGCTTTTCTGCCTGAAACATTGAGCGGCATGGAAATGCTGGAACAGCTGCGCGCAAAATCAGGCCGCCTGGCGCTTGTGGTGGATGAATATGGTGTTGTCCAGGGATTGATGACACCGCGCGATCTGCTTGAAGCGATTACCGGTGAATTGAAGCCTGATGCCCATATGGAAGCCTGGGCCACTCCCATGGCCAACGGTTCGTGGATTCTCGATGGATTGATGCCCGTGGGCGAGCTGAAAGCCCGGCTGGACATCAAGGAACTGCCGCAGGAAGACAAGGGGCGCTACAACACGCTGGCCGGCCTGCTGCTTTCCGTGGCGGGGCATTTACCCGCCGTGGGCGAGCAGATCGAGTGCGCGGACTGGTTATTCGAGGTGAACGAGATGGAAGGCCGGCGTATCGAGAAAGTATTGGCAAGGCCAATTGATTCGCTGCCTAATTGATGAACGCGAGTTTATCCGGGAAAAGTGATATATTCAGGTTCTTCCAATATTCAACTGGTTTCATCATGGCAACATACAAGGAACTCCTGAAGCAGCAGGAAGAATTGGCACTCCGCATCGAAGAGGCCCGTAAGTCGGAGATTTCCGATGCAGTTCAAAAAGTGCGTGCACTGGTGAGCGAATATGGGCTGAGTGCTGAAGATGTTTTTTCCTCTGGCCGCCGCAGCAGCAAGCCCCGAGCCACGGGTAAAGTGGCGCCCAAATACCGTGACCCTGCCACCGGCCAAACCTGGACCGGCCGCGGCAAGGCGCCGAAATGGATCGAAGGCCAGGATCGGGCCAAATACCTGATCGCTTAAGCTGGCTCCGGCCTTTCAAAAAGAAAAAGCACCTTTTGGTGCTTTTTTTCGTGCGATTAATTACATTTCATTAAAAATCAACCGCATTCACGGTAAAGCCCGCATTTCACTTCGTCTCGCCCGGCCCGTCTAAAAAGCGGCAAGGGCCATGAGGGCGGTACACCCCCCAAAGTTCCGGGGGGGGCCTGGCATCCCCACCTTGCCCTGAAAAACGAAGGGGCAAAGACGCTCTGGCGCAGGTTCTAGGATAATCGCCTCATTGCATCCAACAAGGAGTTCCCCCACATGAGCGACGACACCCAACAGCGTATCGATGAACTCGTCAAGAGCCATCCGATCGTCCTGTTCATGAAAGGCGACGCCAACTTTCCGATGTGCGGCTTCTCCGGCCGTGCGATCCAGATCCTGAAAGCCTGTGGCGTCGACACACGCAGCCTGGCCACGGTCAACGTACTGGAGAACGAGGCGGTGCGCCAGGGCATCAAGGAATACAGCCAATGGCCCACGATTCCCCAGCTCTATATCAACGGCGAATTCGTTGGCGGCTCGGACATCATGATGGAGATGTACGAATCGGGCGAACTGCAGCAGATGGTAGGCGCGAACGCCTGATGAGCCTCTAGCGCTCACGCAGCGCGCCGGGATGCGCGACGGACGCAGCGGACCTGAAAGGGCTGCCCCAACAAAAACGGACGCCGAAGCGTCCGTTTTTGTTGGGCAGACTGAAGCGCCTATTTGCGCACCATCACTTCCACACGGCGCGAAGCCGAGTTGGACGCCGCCGAGGTATCGGTGGCATTGGCAGGTTTTTCCAGCAGCGTTTGATCCTGCGGCACACCCGCCGCCACCAGCGCGGCTTGAACCGCCTCTGCACGATGCTTGGAAAGCTCGGCATTCTTGGCGGCATCACCTGTCGCGTCGTTGAAACCGGAGATGACCGCCTTGGCATCGGTGTGGGCTTTCAGGTAATTCACCAGTTCACTCGACTTGGCCGCAAACTCGCCCGAAACATCGATCTTGCCGGAATCAAAATACACCTTCAATGCGGGGGTCTCGTTGGAAAGCCAGGCCACCACGCCTGCGCCTGCCGGTTCCTCGCTTGCCTGAGCACCCGTACCGGATGCGCCAGATGCGCCAGATGCGCCAGATGCGCCAGAGGCCCCAGACGCATCAGATGCGCTGGCTGCCGCGTCCGGCGCGGAGGCTGCGCCAGTGCTCGCCGCCGGTCCTGGGCCAAAGCTGCCGATCGAGCCCGAAGCAGCTGGCTCTGGCGCGCTGGCGGCAGGTGCGGTCGCAGGAGCATCCGTGGGCGCAGAGCCTTTCGAGCAGTAGTTCAAGCCGAGGAGCGCCGCGATCACCACGATGATCCAGGGCAGCCACTTCATCATTCCGCCGCTCCCGGCCTGAGCCGCAGCCACACTGCTGGCAGCCGGCGCCGCCAGCAGGCTCGCGCCGGCCGCAGCCAAGCTGGCCACCTCCGGCGGCATGCTGGAAGGAATGCTTCCACCCGGCGTCAGTTTGCCGACGACAGCTGGCAGCAGGTAGCCCAGTGCCGAGGCCGCATTTTCGCGGTCGACGCCCAGTTTGGCGGTCAGTTGAGAAAGCAGGCCCCCGCTGGAGCCGAGAACGGTCTCAAGCTGGCTATTGCTCACGGGCTGAGCCGCAGGCCCACCGCCCAGCCAGGACTGGATGACGGGGCCCAGGCCGGCCGCCTTGAATTTTTCCAGGAACCCCATCAGGCCCCCCGTCTCCTTGGCCGTCATATAGGCCAGCAGCATCTGCAGCAACGGCAGCGCCTTGTCGCCCACGCCAAAACGTGCACCGACTTCTCGGATCAGGACATCAAACATAAAAGGACCTTTCTTTTCAGGTAATGAGTAGAGCGCGCGGTTTTCACGGCATTGAGAACGACCAGGAACGTGATTACGTTCTGAGGAGGCCTGCGCAGTACCCCTCGATTTCGCCGAAAACCATTATAGGAAGCGAGATGAAGCCAACGTGTCATCCAGTTCCTACACGCCCGACACACCCGCTGTACGCGCCCCATAGGCGCCTTACACGCGCAAAACCCTCTTTTCCCGCCAATACCACTGTATAAACCTGGGAACAGCAGTTGATAGACCGATATCTTCATAAAAACCGCATGAATACCCGCTTTCCATGCTTCCTTCCACTCGATTCACAGGGTGAGCGCGCATCGCACCCGCGAATGCCATGAGCTTTACCCAGCAACTGCTGATCATTGTTCTGCTGATCGCCGCCAGCGCATTTTTCTCCGTGGCCGAAATCTCCCTGGCGGCCTCGCGCCGGTTGCGGCTACGCCAGCTCGCGGATGAAGGCAACGAGCGCGCGTTGCGCGTGCTGCGCATGCAGGAACAGCCGGGCCACTACTTCACCGCAGTGCAGATAGGCGTGAACGCCATTTCCATTCTCGGCGGCATCGTGGGAGAAGGGCTGCTCAGCCCCTATCTGAGCCGCTGGCTGGGCCTGTGGATGCCTGAGAGCCCAGCCGCCACGCTGGCGTTCATAGGCTCGGTCGCGGTGGTCACTTCACTATTCGTAGTGTTCGCCGATCTGATGCCGAAGCGCCTGGGCATGGCCGAACCCGAGCGCGTGGCGGTCAGCGTGATCGGGCCGATGGAAAAATTCCTGCTCATATTCAAGCCCGTGGTGTGGCTCTACACCAGCTTCACCGACGCAATGATGAAGCTCTGCGGCCTGCCGACCCAGCGCGACGACCGCATCACGCCGGACGACATCCTGGCCCTCGCCGAAGCGGGCACGCAGGCCGGCGTACTGGCACGGCCCGAACAGCAGGTGATCGAGAATGTGTTCGAGCTCGATACGCGGGCGGTTTCCAGCGCCATGACACCACGGGACCGCGTGGCCTGGCTCGACAAGGACGAGACCGATGAAGTGGTGCGCACCCGCATCGCCGCGGAACCGTTTTCCACCTATCCGGTGTGCGACGGCGAACTCGACCGTGTGCTGGGCTATGTACAGGCCAGGGACCTTTTCCAGTGCGTGCTCAACGCCCGGCCGATCCGCCTGACAGACCCGACCCTGCTGCACAAGGTGGTCGTGGTGCCCGACCGCCTGACACTGTCGGAAGTGCTGCTGCAGTTCCGCCACCAGCAGGAGGACTTCGCAGTCATCGTCAACGAGTACGGCACCGTGGTCGGGCTGGTCACGCTCAATGACGTCATGAGCACGGTCATGGGGGAACTCGTCACTGAAGACGAAGAACTGATCCTGCGCCGCGACGACGGCTCCTGGCTGATCGACGGCCACACGCCAATGCAAGACGTGCAACGCGCCCTGGATCTTACGGAATTGCCGGATGCGGGGGAGTACGACACGCTGGCGGGGTTCCTGATGGTGATGCTCCGGCGCATGCCCCGCCGTACCGACAGCGTCCATTGGGATGGCTATCGGTTCGAGGTGATGGACGTGGACAACTACCGCATTGACCAGGTCCTGGTCACGAAAGCGATGGCGTCCTCTGAGAAAGCGGGCGAATCTTCGTAGGATGCACGCCCCGCCGCCAAACCTCACGCGACACTATCAAGCACCGGCTATCCAGCGCTTCTGCGCCCCATAAACTGCGTTCGGGTATTGCGGCTTGCCCCGCGATCCGTTGTAGCGTCCGAGGGCCATATAGGTGTCCCCCCGTTCACGGTCGAGGTAGTGCCGGAGGATGACGCAACCGAAGCGCAGATTGGTCTGCATATGGAATAACTTGCCAGGGTCGCCATCGCCGATCACGCGGGTCCAGAAGGGCATGACCTGCATATAGCCCCGCGCGCCCACGCTGGAGACAGCGAATTTCCGGAAAGCGCTCTCTACCTGGATCAAACCCAACACCAGGGAAGTCTCCAGCCCGGCACGGGTGCTCTCATACCAGACGGTTTGCAGGAATTCGATGCGGCTGGCGAAATCCTTCTTGCGGCCATAGAGGCGGTCGCTCATGCTCGATAGCCAGCGAAGATAGGCCAGACGGGCCGCGGTGGAGCTGAAAACCGGCACGGGTGGCGCACTGTTGGAGACCGCCGAACTCAGCGCCGTGCGCACCGAATCCATCATCGGCTCCTCCAACTGGCCGCCCGCCCAGGCCTGCCCCGGGGTAATCCATGAGCCGGCAATCACAGGCGCCGAGAGCAGGAGATTTCTTCTGGAAACCCCCGCCACGTTCACCGTTTTGCCGGCAACGCCCTTAATGGCCAAAGGAGTACCTTCGAGCAGCGCTCATGCCCCGAGCTTGCCTTTCATGAAAGCCGCGATCTCGCCTGCGGCGACCTTGGTGGCGGCGGCATCGCGCCGGTGCTGGTATTCAACCTGCCCCTCTTTCAAACCCCGGTCGCCAATCGTCACGCGGTGCGGCACGCCGATCAGTTCCCAGTCGGCAAACATGGCGCCAGGGCGCTCGCCACGGTCGTCCAGAATCACGTCCGCGCCAGCGGCCAGCAGATCCTGGTACAGGCTTTGCGCGGCTTCCTTGACCGCTTCGCTGCGGTCCATGCCCACCGGGCAGATCACCACGGTAAAAGGCGCAATGGCATCGGGCCAGATCATGCCCCGCTCGTCATGGTTCTGCTCGATGGCGGCCGCCGGCAGGCGTGTGATGCCGATACCGTAGCATCCCATCTGGAAATGCTTGGGCTTGCCATCTTCGTCGAGGAAGGTGGCGTTCATCGACTTGCTGTACTTGGTGCCCAGGTAGAAGACATGGCCGATCTCGATGCCGCGTTCGATGGCCAGCACCCCATTACCGTCAGGCGAAGGATCCCCGGCCACCACGTTGCGTATATCGGCCACCTGATCCGGCTCGGGCAGGTCACGGCCCCAGTTGACGCCTGTCAGGTGGAAATCCTCTTCGTTGGCACCGCACACCCAGTCGGCCATGACCGCCACTTCACGGTCAGCCACGATCTTGACGGGCTTTTGCAGCTTGATCGGCCCCAGGTAACCCGGCTTGGAACCAAAGTGCTCCACGATCTCCGGCACGGTGGCAAAGCGGAAGCCCAGATCCAGCCCCGGCACCTTGCTGACCTTGATCTCGTTCATGTCATGGTCGCCACGCAGCAGCAGCAGCCAGATCTGCGATTTGGCGACTTCGCCCTGCTCGTCGAGGGTGTCGGTGGCCAGCACCAGGGACTTGACCGTGCTGGTCAGCGGAATGCCCAGCAGTTCGGCCACATCGGCACAGGTACTCTTGGCGGGCGTGGGCGTCTTGACCATCGCCTGTACGGCCGCCGGACGCGGACCGGCAGGCGCGGCGCTTTCCGCCTTTTCCATATTGGCGGCGTACTCGCTGCCGGTGCTGTAGACAATGGCGTCCTCGCCAGTGGCGGCGATCACCTGGAATTCTTCGCTCAGATCACCGCCGATCGCGCCCGAATCCGCGGCGACGGCGCGGTAACGCAGCCCGAACCGGTCAAAAATGGCCCGGTAGGCCCGTGCCATGACCTGGTAGCTCGCCTTGGCGCCGGCTTCGTCCCGGTCGAAGCTGTAGGCGTCCTTCATGATGAACTCGCGCCCGCGCATCAGCCCGAAGCGCGGACGGCGCTCGTCACGGAACTTGGTCTGGATCTGATACAGATTCTTGGGCAGTTGCTTGTAGCTGCGCAGATCCTGCCGGGCGATGTCGGTCACCGCCTCTTCGCTGGTCGGCTGCACGACGAAATCGCGGTCATGCCGGTCCTTGATACGCAGGAGTTCGGGGCCCATGGTCTGAAAGCGCCCGGTCTCGCGCCACAGTTCGGCCGGCTGCACCACCGGCATGGTGCATTCCACGGAACCCGCGCGGTTCATTTCCTCGCGCACGATGGCCTCGACCTTGCGGATCACGCGCAGGCCCATGGGCATGTAGGTGTACACACCAGCGGAAAGCCGCTTGATCATGCCGGCCCGCGTCATCAGCTGATGGCTGACAACTTCGGCATCGGCCGGGGCTTCCTTGAGGGTCGAAATCAGGAACTGGGAGGCTTTCATCGGCGCAAGAATAGGTCTGTTTGAGCCATGGGGTTAGTGCCCCCCTCTATACACATTTAAACGTGCATAATGACTGCAACTATTGAAATTTTGAGGTTCGATTATGCTCGACCGGGAAGGCTTTCGCCCGAATGTCGGCATCATCTTGCTCAACCAGAGGAACCAGGTATTTTGGGGCAAGCGCATTCGCACCCATTCCTGGCAGTTTCCGCAAGGTGGCATCGATCGCGGCGAATCGCCCGAACAGGCCATGTACCGGGAGTTGCACGAGGAAGTCGGGCTGCATCCAGAGCACGTGCGCATCGTGGCCCGGACCCGAGACTGGTTGCGCTATGAGGTGCCAGACCGGTTCATCCGCCGCGACGCGCGCGGACACTACAAAGGCCAGAAACAAATCTGGTACTTGCTGCAGCTGATCGGCTATGACTGGCAGCTGAACCTGCGTGCCACCAATCACCCTGAATTCGACGCCTGGCGCTGGAACGACTATTGGGTTCCGCTGGACGTGGTGGTCGAGTTCAAACGCGGCGTCTATGAAATGGCGCTGACCGAGTTGGCCCGCTACCTGCCGCGCAACGAGCACCGCAACCGCTATTTGCGGGGCGGCATGCGCCCGCGCGAGCAAGACAGCATGGCGCCCATGCAACCCCAAGGTTCATTCGAGAACCGCAAGCGGGCACCGACGTTCGCCCTGCCTCCTGACGCCACCCTGCCCGGCGCCACGCAGGAAGATGCGCCGGATAGCCACTTCAAGCAGCAGGGAAATCAGTGAAGAAGTTGTTCATCCCCTCCCGCTTTCTCCAGGTAGCCGCGGTGGCGGCCCTGGTGGGCCTTGGGCTGCCGGCGGCCGCCCAGGAAGAGCCCGACATGAAGCCCATGACCCGGTATGCGGGCGACGACGCGCCCGAGTGGAAGGAAGACACCCCGCCACCGCCGCCCGCCTACGGTGTCAAGAACCTGATCGACATCGAAATGCCCGCCGCCTCCACGGTCCGGATGGGGGTTGATCCCGACACCATCTCCCTCAACAAGGAAACCGGCATCGTCCGCTACATCGTGGTGGCCCGCGGGCCCAGCGCCGTCAATGCCATGTACGAGGGTATCCGATGCGCCACAGGGGAATACCGTGTCTATGCCCGCCAGACACCGGGCAATGACTGGTCGTTCAGCCCCGAGGGCGAGTGGAAGAGCATGCGCGGCCAAGTCAATTACCGGCATCCCTATCGTCTGGCGCGCGATGGAGTCTGCATCGGCACCATCCCCAACGGATCCGTGCAGGAGATGGTGCGGGCGCTCAAGTCGCCGAAAGGCACGCTGTACGACGACTAAGGGCTCCGTGGGAGTGTAGGGTGTGCACGAAGTGCGCACCCTACGGGCCTCGCCGGGCGGGGAATTGCCTCAGCGGCTCAGCACCAGGTTGTCCCGGTGCACCATTTCCGGCTCTGCGGTGTAGCCCAGCAGAGCCTCGATCTGGCTGGAAGGCTTGCGGCACAGAAGACGGGCCTCGGCACTTGAATAATTGGCCAGGCCCCGCGCGATCTCAGCCCCTGCGGCATCGCGGATCGCCACCACGTCGCCGCGCGCGAATACGCCGTCCACCCCCGTCATTCCCACCGGCAGCAGACTCTTGCCTTCGCCGCGCAGCTTGGCGGCGGCCCCGTCATCCACGCTGAGCGCACCGCGCAACTGCAAGTGATCGGCCATCCATTGCTTGCGCGCCTGCGTCTTCTGCGTGGGTGCCACCAGCAGGGTACCAATACGCTCCCCGCGTGCCAGGCGCAAAAGCGCATCCGGCTCCCGCCCCCAGGCAATCACGGTAGAGGCGCCGGAGCCTGCCGCGCGGCGCGCGGCCACGATCTTGGTCAGCATGCCCCCCTTGCCGATGGAAGAGCCAGCGCCGCCCGCCATCAACTCCAGCGCGGGATCACCCGCACGGCCCTCGTGTACAAACTCCGCAGCCGGGTTCTGGCGCGGGTCGGCGGTATAGAGCCCTTTTTGATCGGTCAGGATCACCAGCAAATCGGCCTCGACCAAGTTGGCCACCAGAGCGCCCAAGGTGTCGTTGTCGCCGAACTTGATCTCGTCGTTGACCACCGTGTCATTCTCATTGATCACGGGCAACACCTTGTGCTGCAGCAGCGTCAGCAGCGTGGAACGTGCATTCAGATAGCGCTCGCGGTCAGCTAGGTCGGCATGCGTCAACAGCACCTGGGCGCTGCGCAGCCCCTGCTCGCGCAGCTTGGTCTCGTACATCTGCGCCAGGCCCATCTGCCCCACGGCGGCGGCGGCCTGCAGCTCGTTGACTTCACGCGGGCGCTTCGCCCAACCCAGACGCTTCATGCCCTCGGCAATGGCCCCGCTGGACACCATGATCACCTCACGCGGCTCGCTCAGGCCCGCGTCGCCATTCTCCAGCAGCGCCATCTGCCTGCACCACTCGCCGATCGCCTGCTCATCGAGCCCGCGGCCTTCGTTGGTCACCAGGCTGGAGCCCACCTTCACCACAATGCGGCGCGCTTGGCGCAGGACTTCCGACGTGCTGTCTTGGATCATATTTTTCTGAAGGCTCTGGACTCTAATTCACTCCATCCTTCCCGCCTGCGCGGGAATGATGGAGTTCTTGCGCAACCTCTATTCACGCAAAACGCGGATCGGGCGCGGCCTCGGGCTCCTCGGCCTTGTGTTCGGCGCTGACATACTGATAGATCGCCTGCACCAGGGATTCGCAACCCTCGCGGGTCAATGCCGATATCTCGAACACAGGTCCCTTCCAGCGCAAGCGCTTGACGAAATCCTTGACACGCGCGGCACGCTCTTCGGCCGGCACCATGTCGAGCTTGTTGAGCACGAGCCAGCGCGGCTTCTCATACAGCGCCTTGTCGTACTTCTTCAGCTCGGCGATGATCGCCTTGGCCTGCGCCACCGGGTCAACGCCTTCGTCGAAGGGCGCAATATCCACCATATGCAGCAAAACCCGCGTGCGCTGCAGATGGCGCAAGAACAAATGCCCCAGGCCCGCCCCCTCGGAGGCGCCCTCGATCAAACCCGGAATATCGGCCACCACGAAGCTCTGCTCCGGGCCGACGCGCACCACCCCCAGGTTGGGATGCAAAGTGGTAAATGGGTAGTCAGCGATTTTCGGCCGCGCATTGCTGACGGCGGCGATGAAGGTGGACTTCCCTGCATTCGGCATGCCGAGCAGACCCACATCGGCCAGCACCTTCAATTCGAGCTTGAGGCTTTTCTTGTCGCCCGGCCAGCCAGGCGTTTTTTGGCGCGGCGCCCGGTTGATGGCGCTCTTGAAGCGCATGTTGCCGAAACCGCCGTCTCCGCCCTTGGCGATCATGATCTTTTCGCCCGGCGTGAGCAGCTCATAGAGCACTTCGCCAGTCTCGGAGTCGGAGATGATCGTGCCGACCGGCATTTTCAGGACAATGTCGTCGCCCGCGGCGCCGAACATGTCCGAGCCCATGCCATGCTGCCCGCGCTTGGCTTCGTGCCGGCGGGAGTAGCGGAAATCGACGAGCGTGTTCAGAGCCTGGTCGGCCACCGCGAATACATGGCCGCCCCGGCCGCCATCGCCGCCGTTGGGACCGCCGAATTCCTTGTATTTCTCATGCCTGAACGAAACGCAGCCATTGCCGCCATCGCCCGCGGCGATATCGATGAAAGCCTCGTCAACGAACTTCATGATGATTCTCCTGGCGTCATGCCGAGATTGTCGCGCCTAAGAACGTGTTCACGCCCTAAAAACACAAAAGCCCCGCAGGGCGGGGCTCTGGCGCACAGGAACGTGACGTTCCCAGGCGTCAGTGATCAGGCCGCTGGGGTGACCACGACGGTCGACCGGTTCTGCGCGCCCTTGACGGTGAACGACACGTGGCCGTCAACCAATGCAAACAGCGTGTGATCCTTGCCCACGCCGACGTTGGTGCCGGCATGGAAGCGCGTGCCGCGCTGACGGACGATGATGGAGCCGGCGCTAACGACCTGGCCACCAAACACCTTCACGCCCAGCATCTTCGGCTTGGAATCGCGCCCGTTTCGCGTTGAGCCGCCGCCTTTTTTCTGTGCCATGGTGCTTTACTCCTAGGACTTACTTGGCGCCGTTGATCGCGCCGATTTCGATCTCGGTGAAGCACTGGCGATGGCCCTGGCGCTTCTGATAGTGCTTACGACGGCGCATCTTGAAAATGCGCACTTTGTCGTGCTTGCCATGCGCAACGACCTTGGCCGTCACTGTGGCGCCGGACACCAGGGGTGCCCCGATCTGCAACTCGCTACCGCTACCGATAGCCAGCACCTGATCAAGGGTGATTTCCTGGCCAACGTCCGCAGCAATCTGTTCTACTTTAATTTTTTCGCCGGCAGCCACGCGATACTGCTTGCCACCGGTTTTTATGACCGCGTACATATGAACCTCTTCATGATTTGAAAAGCCTCTGCCAAACCCATTTCCGGCAGAACCGCGCATTTTAGCAGCAGTTTTGGCATTCGGCAAACGGGCACTCTGCCCCCGAGAAGGGGTTTCTGCCCAAACCTATAATCCGAGACAGTCACCGAGCCTGCGTGCTCGCCCTCCATTTCCCGGTATTTCACCCTTGTCCGCCTCTTCCACGACTACCAGCCAGGCCCTCGGCATCGTTGCGGCCGATATGCGCGAAGTCGATGCCACCATCGCCCGCCGGCTCGATTCAGGCGTGCCCCTGGTCGGCGAGGTGGCTCGCTACATCATCTCGGCAGGCGGCAAGCGCCTGCGGCCCGTGCTGCTGCTGATGGTCTGCGGCGCGCTCGATTGCCGCAGCCCGCAGCGCTTCAATCTGGCGGCGGTGGTCGAATTCATCCATACCGCCACCCTGCTGCACGATGATGTGGTGGATGAATCCACCCTGCGGCGCGGCCGCAGCACGGCCAACGAAGTGTTCGGCAATCCGGCCAGCGTGCTGGTGGGCGATTTTCTCTACTCCCGCGCTTTCCAGATGATGGTGGATGCCGGCAGCATGCGCGTGATGCAGATCCTGGCCGATGCCACCAACATCATCTCCGAAGGCGAAGTGCTGCAGCTGATGAACATGCACGATGCCGCCCTCGACGAAGACGGCTACCTGCGCGTGATCCGCTCCAAGACCGCCAAGCTGTTCGAGGCCAGTGCCCGCCTGGGCGCCGTGCTGGCCGGTGCCACGCCTGAGATCGAGGCCGCCTGCGCCGAATACGGCCAGTCCCTCGGCACGGCTTTCCAGGTCATCGACGACGTCCTCGACTACGACGGCGATACCGCCGAAATGGGCAAGAACCTGGGCGACGACCTGCGCGAAGGCAAGGCCACTCTGCCACTGATCCTGGCCATGCGGCTAGGTACACCGGAGCAATCGGCCCTCCTGCGGCAAGCGATCGAAACAGGCAGCACCGAAGAGCTGTCCACCATTGCCAATATCGTGCGCCAGACCGGTGCCCTGGACCGCACCCGCGCGGCCGCCGCCGAGCAGGCACAGAGGGCCATCGATGCGGCTCGCATGCTTCCGCAAAACGAGTACACCAACAGTTTGCTAGAATTAGCGGCTCAGCTTTTGTTGAGGCGCTCCTGACTTACAAATCAGGAACGATTTCGGGGTGTAGCTTAGCCTGGTAGAGCGCTACGTTCGGGACGTAGAGGCCGGAGGTTCGAATCCTCTCACCCCGACCAGGACAGCACAGAAAAAGCCCAAGTGGATCAACCACTTGGGCTTTTTGCTTGTGACTGCCGCTGCATTCCTGCTCTTGGCCGAAGACTTACGAGTAGCATTACCGTCTGGTTTGAAAGTTTTGAGCGCCTACTCGCCAAATGCCTCGAGCACCAACAACTTCCGCTCCAGCCGCTTCTCCGGCATCTGACCCCAATTTCGTTCACTCGTTGGCAAAGGGGCTCGAAATACTGTCCGCCTTCTCGGAAGGCGATCTGTTGGGCAATCAGCAACTGGTGGCGATCACCGGGTTTCCGAAAGCCACGGTGTCCAGGCTCACGTCCACCTTGGTGCACCTGGGTTACCTGCGCGTTGACCCCAAAACCCGCAAGCTCATTCTGAGCTCCCGCTTGCTCGGCATGGGCGCTACGGTGCAGCGCAGGATCGGCCTGCAGCGCACGGCTTACTCACTCATGAACGCTTTGAGCGCAGAGACCGGCCTCACGGTCATGATGGAAGCACGAGACCGGTTGGGCATGGTCATTCTCGAGGTGGTGCGCCCGCCTTCGGAGACCCGGCTGGTGACCAACACCGATGTCGGTGTGGTGCTCCCGATCGCCAACACATCTTCCGGGCTCGCCTACATCGTGGCGGCGCCTGTCAAGGAGCGCACCCAGATTTTTCAAGGCTTGAGAAAGCGCTTTCCCGAGGATTGGAACACTCTGCGCGAGCGCATCGAACGTGCGCATCTGGAGTACACCCGCTATGGTTTCGTCACGTCACTGCGCTCATGGGAGCGCGAGGTGAGCGGCGTATCCGTACCGTTTGCGCCGACGCCTCATTCCAGCGTCTACGCCTTCAACATTGCAGGTCCCACTGCGCAAGTTCCGGTGACTCGCCTGCGCAAGGAACTGGGCCCCAGATTATTGCGCTTTTGCAATGAATTACGCCTGGAGATGCGAGACGCGCCAGGCCCCAGACTCTCGCAACCCGAAATCTATGAGCCCTGACCGGCTCCGGCGTTCCCGCTGCGCATGGCGACTGCGCTGCCCGCCAAAACAAAAGTAACTCACGAATACGGACTGGTTTCAGCGTAGTGCGCGGCCCATCCAGTTCACCAGCGCGCCGGCAACCGCTTGAGGTTGCTCCATCGGTGCCAGATGCCCTGCGCGCTCCACTATGCGCAGTTCCGCGCCAGGGATGTTCTCTGCGTATGCGGTCAGGACCGCGGGCGGAAATACCTTGTCGTCCGAGCTCGCCAGGACCAGCGTAGGCCGCTGGCCATCGAGCAGATGGCTGCGGTCTTTGCGGGCAGCCGTGGCACGCACATGGGCGGCATAGGTGTCTGGGCCATAAGCTTGCACCATGTTCCGGCGCGCCGCCATCAACTCCGCGTTGGCAAGGCTGTCTGGATGAAACGCGTTGGCTGCCTGCGCTTCCACCATGTCGAAATACTGGCCTTGCTTGACGGCCTCAAGCGCTGCCAGGCGCTTCTGCGCCGTCGCTTCGCTGTCTGCGAAAGGCGCGGTACAAAGCAGGGCGATGCCCTCGATACGCTCGGGCGCTTGCGCCAGCATCGCCAGCGCCACGTAGCCGCCAAATGAAAAACCTGCCAGCCAGAAGCGCTCGGGCAGCCTCGCCAAATGATCGGCCGCAATGGCTTCCACGGTATCGAGCGCCGGATTGTCCAGTGCATGTCCGCTTACGCTGGAAGGCAGGGCCGCCAGCACTCCGTGGAACACCGCATGGGTATTGTTGAGGCCTGGCAGCAAGACCAGATGCGTCTGCGAACGTGTCTCGCCCTTATCTGCCGAAGTACCGTATCCCATGGTTAAGCGCTTTTCGGCAGATAACGCGGATCGCGGTTTTCGCCCGCGATGCGATCGCCCTCCACCCAGGCAGCGTGCGTTCCCGCCGAAATCCGGTGCGGAAGGATGATGCGTGCCAGCGGCCCCCTGGCGATGTCATTGGCGGGAATCACCCAGCACTCGGAGCGCTCATCCACCATGTTGTTCACGAAGGTGACCACATAGCCATCGTCTTCGGCTGTCGCGCCAATCCGGCGCGCCACGTGCGGCTCGCTGCCAAAGCAGCCCTTGCCGTACTCAAGCGACTGGGTCTGACGCGTCAGCATGTCGTAACGCTTGAGCCCTCTAAACAGCCACTCGCCCTTCTCATACAACACGTTGAAGCTGTAGCGGTAGGGGCGCCCCACGTAGTCGTTGCTGACCATGGGGAATTCGGTGATTTCGTCGTCGATCTGCTCCTCGTGTGTCTGACCCGTTTTAAGGTTGAAGCGCCACCGGTACATCAGCGTCGGATTGTTGTGCTTGTCCAGGTGCGCGCGTATCTTGTCGTACGCCGCCTGGCGGCCTTCGGCCATCGACTGACCCACGTTGGGCTTGTGCGGCGTCGGCATGATGCAACCATCCATGACCACTTCGTCGCCGTCTTCATAGCAGTTGGCCAGATGCAGGATGTGGCAGGGCGTACCTTCGAACCACCGCACTGACTCCGAACGGCCGTACCGCGGCAAAATACCGAAGCGCGCCGGCCTGTCCTGGAAAAAGCACATCTTGCGCTGCCCCTTGGCGAGCAGTTCTTCGTCGAAGTGAAACGGCAGATCGTGCAGGATGGTGTAGTTCTTGGTCACCCCCAGGTCATGCGGCCAGCGCGCGCCAGGCAGCTCTATAGGCACGTAGTGCACCAGGCGGTTGTGGCGATCCACCACGCCATAGTTCATGTAGGGCGGACGCTCCGGGTAGTTGAAGAACATCATCTCGCCGGTTTCGGAATCGACCTTGTAATGCGAGGCCACGCCGTCGTGCACAAAGCGGGCCCAGTTTTCATCGGGGCCCAAGGTCTCCAGCGTGACGGGATCCACCCGCCATGGTTCGCTGCCTTGCGACATGGTGGCCAGCAGCTTGCCTGCATGGATCTTCACGTCGGTGCCGGCGTTGTCCTTCATCGCGCCCATTGCGCCCCAGCCGCGGCGTGCTTGCAGTTGCGGGGCGAGCAGGCCCGGCCACAACGAGCGGCCCGCCGCCTGCTCCGCCAGAAAGCCCGTGGTTTGAACGAAGCGGTTGCGATACGTGGCGCGCCCGTCCTCGAAGTGCATGGAGTGCAGCATGCCATCGCCATCAAACGGGTGGTAGATGCCCAGCGCTTCATGCACCTGGTTATGCGTATTGCGCACATAGATGCCGTGCAGGTCGCGTGGAATCTCTCCGATGACTTTCATGCTGCCGGAGTCGGCCACCCACTCTTCCATCGTCGGCGTGAAGGGGCCGAGAAGAAAGGGGTGATCGGTGTCTTCGGCGATCGTTGACTTGTAGGTATGAAGGAGCTTCTGCATGTTGAATACCACTGATGCGAATGGAAGATTCAGTCGAGCTTGACGGCACCTGAGCGGAGCAAGGCGGCGTACCGCTCGGTGCTGGATTGCACGATCTGACGGAATTCCGCTGGCGTGTTGCCAACTACCTGGTAGCCCATTTCCGCCAAGCGGGTGCGCACTTGTGGTGCGCTCACTGCACGCACAATCGCCTGCTGAAGCTTGTCGACAATGGGCTTGGGCGTTCCTTTGGCGGCCACATAACCCACCCAGCCGTCAGATGAAAAATCGACGCCCAGTTCCTTGAACGTCGGCACGTTGGGAAAGGACTGCACGCGCTGCTGAGCCGACACGGCCAGGGCCCGTACCTGTCCGCTTTCGATGAAGGTCTTGCCGGCATTGGAAACCAGCGCGTATTGCAACTGCCCCCCGGTGACGTCATTGAGCACCTGCACTTCGCCCGTATAAGGCACGTGCTGGGCCACGATGCCCAGCTTCTGGGCCATCATCACGTTATTGAAGTGAAAACTCGTGCCCGCGCCTGGCGTTCCGTAGTTGAGCTTGCCAGGATTCTGCTTGGCGTAGGCGCTGAAATCTTTCAGTGTCTTGATGTCGAGCCTGCGATCCACCACCAATGTCAGGAAGGTGTCGACCGCGATGGTCAGGGGCTCGAACTGCTCCAGCGGCTTGATCTTGTAAGCCTCGTTTGTCAGCGGCAATGTAACCATCGTCGCCGGCACCACCAACGCAAATGTGTAGCCATCGCGCGGCGCCTGGAGCATAGCCTGCAAGCCGATCTTGCCGCCTGCGCCCGAGCGGTTCTGGATCACCACGGGGGTGTTCAGTTCCTTGCCGAGCTGCTCGCCCACGATCCGGGAAACGATATCGGTCAGTCCGCCCGGCGGATAGGGAACGATTAAGTTGATCGGCCGCTCGGGCCAGCCAGCGGCCTCAGCCGGACTCGCACCACCCAAAGCCACGAGCGCCAACGCGGCCAGTTTCATCGTCAGGCGTCTGTTCGTCATAGAGATCTCATCTTGCTTGAAATGGTTCTGAAACAGAGGTACTCAGCCCCTGTTCTGAACACGTGAACGGATGAAGCCCAGCAAGTGCTGGTTGAACACCTCGTGCTGCTCCGCAAACGCGTAATGCCCAGCGTCTTGAATGCAGAAATAATCCGCGTGAGGGACAAACTTGTTGCGGATGTTTTCCATACCTTCCGGTCGTCCTACCTTGTCTTGCGCGCCCGCGAGCAACAAGGTGGGAACCCTCACATTGCGCAGATTGGACGCGCCTTCGTACGCCACGATCGCTTCGATGGCGGAGCAAAAGGTATCGGCCTTGGTGCTCAGCGCCACCCCGCGCACCAGATCAACCATGGGACCGCAAGAGCCCTTCGCGAACATCGAGTCAATCACGGCCCCGGCAGTTTCCTGGAAGCTCTTGCCATGGCGCAGGGGCTCCACGCGTTCAGCCAGGAAGGTCTTTTTGTCTTCCTCGCTCTTTTCAGAGAAAGACGCCACCGTGGCTGAAATCACGATGGCGTTCACCTTGTCAGGACGTGCCGCGTAGATCGCTGGGGTGGAGACACCCCCCATGCTGTGGCCGAGCACCACGTTGGTGGAGGTCCCGCACTGGTCAATCAGATTGCCGAAGGTCTCCGCCAGACGCGGGATGGACAACCCCCCTTCGGGCAGCGGACTCAGGCCGTAGCCCGGCGCATCCCACGCGACCACGCGCAAGCCAGCCCTCACCAGAGTCTCCATCTCATACCTGAAATAGTCCTTTGAGCCGTACGCGCCGTGCAGCAGGAACACAGTGGTCTCACCTGCACCGGCTACCTGGTAGTCAGGAAATCGATACGCTTCAGCAGTCATTGAAGTCTCCAGAAAGTAGATCATGCGCCGGCGCAGGATGCGGCCCGCAGACATTGAATGCACCTGGCCCCGCCGGGCAACTCTCGCGGGTCAAGGCTTGGCGTCAATTCTGTGACCCTGCTCCGCCAGCTCATAGCTTGTCTAGCACCCAGTTCCGGACTCCGGAACAAAAATCGAATGCAACCTCGGTCAGTCGGGTGGACATTCAACTCAGTTCCGGCAAGTGAAACTGAGGCCATCCGGCAGTCGCTGTTTGCGCGCAGGTGTTGGACAGTACGCCCGCTTCCAGATGAGGTCCGCAGGCGAAGCATCCGATAGCCCTCCAGGCTGTTCCTTGTGAACGTATTGGCACGGAGCGCGACCTCCTGTCAGCCCTTTGATAAATCACGGAGACCACAACCTGTATGCGCTCGCAGCACAACCTCCATCGCGTCCCTTTCTCGTCCAAACTAGCCCTGGGCATTGCACTGGGCAGCCTTTCTCTCACTGCTTTCTCGCAATCTGGTGTCACCCTGTTCGGCGTTGCCGACCTGGGCGCACGGGTAGTGACAAACAGCGCGGGTACTACCCAGCGGATGTACAGCGGCAACAACTCCACATCGCGCTGGGGCATGCGCGGCGAGGAAGATCTGGGCGGCGGCATGAAAGTCGGTTTCTGGCTGGAAAGCACTGTCAACCTCACCGACGGCACAACCACCTCATCGCAGTTCTTTGACCGCCGCAGCACGCTCTCCTTTTCTGGACGCTTTGGCGAAGTCCGCCTGGGCCGCGACTACACCCCCGCGTTCCGCGGCTATGGCACGACGGAAGTCTTCGATTTCTCAGGCTCCGCGAGCATGATCACCCTCTTCAACGGTTCGGCATCCACCGTGCTCAAGCGCGCCTTCGGCGGCAAGACTTCCAGCAATGGCCGTGCCAACGGGGCAGTGCAGTACTTCACACCGAACACGCTTGGCGGCTTCAACCTTTCCGCCATGTACGCCAACAGCGGGGAAGGCAGTGTTTCAGGCGATTTTGACTACAAGGGCCTGCGCGTGGGCTATGAAAATGGCCCTTGGAATGTCACCGCGTTCGGCGGCGTCACCAACATCAAATCCGTGGGTGAAAACTACCGCATTCGCGGCGCCGCGATCAACTACCGCACCGGCGGCGCCAAGCTGGTCGCCGGTGTCGTCGATATGCGCTACTTTGACTCGCGCCAGACCAACTACACCGTGGGCGCGGTCTGGCCCTTCGGCCTCCATCAGATCAAAGCCACGTGGCACCATATCAACCAGGCAGGAAGCAACACCACCGGCGGTTCCATCGGTCGCGACGACGCGGACCTGTTCGCGCTGGGCTATGTCTACAACCTCTCCAAACGCACAGCCCTCTACGGCACGCTAGCCTATCTGAAGAACAAGGGGCGTGCGAGCTTTGGAATCACAGGCGGTGCGCCGGGCGCAGAACCCGGCTCCACTTCACACAGCTATGAGTTGGGATTGCGACACACGTTCTAAGCCACGGCCTTCTTGGGCAAAGCACCGCGCAAGGACAGCACAGCGGAGCTGGCTTCACCAGTTTCACTGAACTCCTTGACGTATCAACGCGCATTCAGCCTACACAAGCGGCCGCCTCTCTCGCCTTACCATGTTCAGACTCGACTGAACATGGAAATCGTGAGAGAACTCCATGAGCACCTCTGATGCATTTTTCACGGTAGTTTTGAATACGGTTGCCAAGGAGCTCTCGGATTTGCCTGACCCCGAGCAAGCGACTCGCATCGTTTTCAAGTTGCTGCTGGCCGCCGTTCTAGGAGGATTGCTGGGCTTTGAGCGGGAAACAAGCGGCAAGGCCGCCGGACTACGCACGCACATGCTGGTGGCCATGGGATCGGCCATGTTCCTGACAATAGCCCAACTGCTCGGTATCAGCGCGCAGGACTCGAGCCGAGTGATGCAGGGGGTGATCGCGGGAATCGGTTTTCTCGGTGCGGGGGCCATTCTGAAGCCCGCGAAGGAAAGCGAAGAAGACGTCAAGGGCTTGACGACAGCAGCTGGAATCTGGTTCACAGCGGCCATCGGCGTCGCTGTGGGTGCGGGAGAAGAATCCGCAGCCATCCTTTGCACGATTCTCGCCCTAATAGTGCTCATGGTGGGACCTTGGATCACCAAGGATCGTCCACCCAAAAAATGATTCAGCGGCAGGAGGATTCTCGCCAGCTAGCGCGAAGCCATCCAGGCCAGGAGCGAGGCACGCATCGCTTCTTCCACCGACATGTCGATCGGAGTGGTCCAGTTGCGTGGCACGAACACGGTGTAGCCACCGATCATGTAGCCCATCGGCAAGTAAACGGCCACATGGTCCAACTCAGCCAATCCGGGCGGCAAACCATTCATGTTCTTACGTGTAATCAGCCCAACAATGGTCATCTCGTTGTTCGGCAGCTTCAGCATCACCACCTGTTGCGACGGCTTGCCCCCTTGGTTCGGCGCGAAGTAGTCAGCAAAACTCTTGAGCGAAGAATAGATGCTCTTGACCACGGGCAGGTTGTTGAACGGCAATTCGAGCCACGACAGCAGACGTGCCGTCATAGGCAAGGAGATGAGAAACCCCAAACCCAGAATGAGGGCCGCGCCAATCAAGATGCCCAAGCCTGGCAGATAGAAATCTCCCACCAACGGCCTGACCGCCCCCATGGCGATCGACTCCAGCCAGGTGACGAAAAGGTAGAGCACGTAAACCGTGAGTGCCACGGGCAGGAACGTGATCAAGCCGCGAAAAAAATAAAGATAAATCGATTTCATAGTGCTTGGCGGGTGGTTGCTTGCAAGACGCTCGTAACGATGTTCCAGCATATCAGCGGCCCTTCCTTACGCTGCATACACACCGAATGGTCGTCCTGGCGCGTGACGAGAAAAGTGACCGGGTTGCCCGCAATGCAATGCCGCCTCCTTCTGCGTCATCCCGCGGGCACCACACCACTTTGATGCGAGGCTGCGTTCTTGAAGCACGCCGTCTTCCTCGAACGGATGTGCCGCGTACAGGAGGTTTTCGGCGTTGCCCGTGCAGACACGGGTTGGCAAAAGCACCGCTCTGGTGCAATATCCTGACAGCTCCCCCGATATCGGCGAAATTTCATGCGGGGAGTGAGCCTGCCACTTCATCCATGGCGAAGGCAGGCAGCCCGGCGCCGGATGTGCAGCCTGCCCTGTAGCAGGAGGCTTGCGCTATCCGGCTTGATGCGATTCACCTCGCAAGACAATAACAGGCAAGGAGACAACACATGCTCACGAGAAAATTCTGGCCGCTGGCACCGCTCACAGCAGCGGTCATCCTTCTGGCCAGTTGCGGAGGAGATGGCGGAGACGACAACACCCGTGATCTGATCGTAGACAACGACCCCACCAGTTGCACCATCCGGGGCGATGGCGGCTCGTCGATCGTCGTGGGTTCGGGTGTGGCAGGAGACCCCGCGGCGCCGGAAGCCGCCTCGGGTTACCGGCTGGGCTTGACGGCCAAGACTTCGAGCCGCTATATGGCTGTGGCGAACACACCGCTGGCGGTCAAGGCAGGCTGCGACATTCTCAAATCGGGCGGTACGGCCGTGGATGCCGCCGTGGCCATGCAAGCCGTGCTGGGGCTCGTGGAGCCGCAGTCGAGCACCATCGCAGGCAGCGCCTTCATGGTGTATTACGACGCCAAGACGAAAAAGGTCATGGCCTACGATGGCCGTGAAACCGCGCCGGCTGCGGCCACCGGCTACTATCTGAAACGGCAGGATCAAGCGGATCCGAACTCGCCGACACCAGTGCCTTCCGCTCGCCGCAGCGGCCGGTCGATTGGCGTGCCCGGTGTGCTGCGCATGCTGGAGATGGCGCAGAAGGAGCACGGCAAGCTCGCATGGAATGGCCTCTTCGACTACGGCGTCAAGCTCTCGACGGATGGCTTTCAGATTCCCGGGCGCCTGGGTGCGGCCATCAAGAGCAATGCCAACAGCCTCGCGCTCGATGCCAATGCCATGGCCACCTACTTCCACGCGGATGGGACTCCGCGCGAGACCGGCGAAACCATGACCAACCTGCCTTATGCGAACACGCTGAAGGCCATCGCCGAAAAGGGCGCGGACGCGCTTCACACAGGCGAGATCGCCAAGGCCATCGTGGAGAAAGCCGCGCAATCGGTGGGCGATGATCCCGCCAAGACGCCCATCACGCCCAGCCTCATGACCATGAGCGACCTGGCAAACTACCAGCCCAAGAAGCGCGAGCCGGTGTGCGTGAACTATCGGAGCACCTATCACATCTGCTCCATGGCGCCGCCCTCCTCCGGTGGTATTGCGATCGCCCAGTCGTTCGGCATCCTGGGCCAGTTTGCCCTGCCCCAGTACGGGCCGGCGAACCCGTCCAATGAGGGCGGTGTTCCCAGCGTCATGGGAGTGCACCTGGTGTCGGAGGCTGAGCGTCTGGCGTACGCCGACCGGGACAAGTATGTGGCAGATACCGACTTCATACCGCTGCCCGGCCAAGGCTTCTCCACGATGCTGAACCCCGATTATCTGAAGGCCCGTGCCAGCCTCATCAATCTCGATCAGAGCATGGGCACGGCGGTAGCTGGCGATCTCGGCGACGTTCCGCTGGGGATAGACAAAACGGTGGAGCACGGTACGACGCACCTTTCGGTGGTGGACGCCTATGGCAACGTGGCTTCGATGACGACAACAGTCGAATCCAGCATGGGTTCGTTCCACATGGTCGACGGCTTTCTCCTGACCAATCAGCTCACGGACTTCTCCGCAGATCCAGCAGATGCCAGCGGCACGCCGATCGCCAACCGCGTCGCCCCGGGCAAGCGTCCGCGCAGCACGATGGCACCCACGCTAGTCTTCAGGGGTGATCAGCCAGGCGATTTCGTCATGGCCACGGGCTCGCCCGGCGGCGGCAGCATCATCCAGTATGTCGTCAAGACCGTGGTGGGGGCGCTGGACTGGGGGCTCGATGCACAGCAGGCCACTTCGCTCGTGATTTTCGGGGCGAGCAACAGCGCGACCACCAGCGTGGATGGCTCGAATACCTCGTTGGATCTGACCGCCTTGATTGCCGGCCTGGAAGCCAAAGGGCATCGCGTCAACAACGGCGCTCAGTCCAGCGGTGTCGCCACCATCATGCGCGTGACGCAAGGGAACAAGACTGTGCTGCAGGGTGGGGCTGATCCGAGGCGGGAAGGGATCGTGCTGGGGGATGGGGCACTCTGACCTCGGTGCTGTTTCTTGGTAGGAGTGGTAGGGGCGGCTCTACGGCCCTTCTCTTCCACTCCAGCCCGTCATCGTGATTGTTTCCTGAACAGAAAGGGTCTTGTTCAATTTAGCTAGTGTTTACCCTAGTCCTTAAGGCGCAAACTACGTCTTACGGAGCCGGCCAAAGCCTTCCAAGCCAAAAGCCTCCTCCGCGGTGAATCCCAAAGTAGTCAAAACGGATTCAACGAAGAGGGGGCTGCCACGGTGGCAGTCTCGCTGGTCCAAAAGATTGAACAGATTGAACTGAAAAGGAAAGAATCATGCAAGCCAAGAACATCGCCCTCGCTACCGTCCTCGCCGCTGTTTTCGCTGGTAACGCTTTTGCCGCCCAGCCCGCTGCCGGCGAAGGCCCCCTGTTTCTGAACGAGCCGGCCACAGTGAGCACACTGACCCGTGCTGAAGTGACCCAGCAAGCCATCGCCAACCTGCCGGCCACCGATGCCAACCTGCTGGCTGCCAAGGCACCCGTCTCCGCCAGCAAGGTCACCCGCGCTGAAGTGCGCCAGCAAACCCGTGAAGCCCTCGCTGCCGGCTACCAAGTCAAAAGCGGCGAAATGAGCTGATCATGCCTTCCGGCGGCCTGCAATGGCCGTCACCACCCAAAAACGAGACGCTTGCCGTCTCGTTTTTTTATGCTCAGAACGGATAGCGGCGCGGCCCCGTCCGCACGGTGATCCATCGCAGATCGGTGAATTCGGCTACCCGGGCCTCACCGCCGAACCGGCCCCCGCCGCTGGTCTTGACGCCACCAGCCATGCGCAACGCCAGCTTCATGCGCCTGCAAATGTGTGGGCGCGTAAAGGCTGCAGCAGGTAAGCCGTGTGCCGAAACCTTCCTTTATCATCAGAATGCCAAATAGCCGCCGTGTGCTATGGCGGTTTTCTGCGTGGCCGCTTTGCACATACTCTTCGGAAGCATTGGTTGTCTATTCACGAACTCAGGGCTCTGCAAGTCGATGACTGAATCCTCGAAGACCCCATATATATACGCCTTCGTTCTGCTGGTCGCAGTGTTGGGTGTCTATCTGCCCGGGTTGGAAAACGCATTGATTTTCGATGACCTCCGCCTGGGCGATGGCACGATTTTCAGCCAGTACGGCAACCTGCTGCAGTTCAAGCAACGCATGCTGTCGTATGGCAGTTTCGTCTGGGTACAGGAATGGCTGGGTGAAGGCTGGTGGAAGCAACGCCTGCTCAACGTGGCCCTGCATCTTGGCGTGGTGGCGGCGCTCTATGCACTGCTCAAGGCCTTGGTGGGCTTCGCGCGCTTTCCGCAAGAGGTCGAAGCGCGGGAGGACTTCGAACGCTCCCGCACCGCGGCTCTCCGTGTCGGCGTGGCCTTGTTCGCGCTCAACCCCGTGGCCGTGTACGCGGTGGCTTATCTGGCTCAGCGCTCCATCGTCATGGCCACGCTTTTCGCGGTGCTGGCATGCTGGATGTTCGTGCGCGGCCTGCAGACAGGCCGGATGATCTGGTTTGCAGGCGCCGCGTTCAGCTACGTGCTGGCTGTGCTCTCCAAAGAATACGCCGTCATGACGGCTGCCTTGACGGTGCCGTTGTACATCCATGTCTGCCGCCCCTCCTGGAAACGCGTGGCAATCGTGGCGGCCGTCGCCCTGCTGGCATTGGCTGCAGCCACGGCCGTGCTCTGGAGCATTTATGGTTCCGTGATCGGCCAGTTGTTCGATCCCCGCTCCATCGGGCTGGCCAAGCAGTTGGAGGCCTTGCGTCCTGGCATCACGGCGTATATCTATCCATTGAGCATACTGAACGAAGCGGCCCTGTTCTTCATGTACGGCGTGCTCTGGGTCTTCCCCAACGTGCAGTGGATGTCGATCGATCTACGGCCCGTATTTCCACTGGGGTTTGCGTCCTTTCTGCACGTACTGGGCGCCCTGAGCTACTTGGCGCTGCTGGTGGCCAGCCTGTGGCTGGTCGTGCGCCGCAGCAACCTGTGGGGCCTGGCCGCGCTCCTGCTATTGTTTCCCCTGTTGTGGTATTTCACCGAATTTTCCACCGCGTGGGTGCAGGATCCATTCGTGCTGTACCGCAGCTATCTCTGGGCCGTGGCACTGCCGGGGTTGGCAGCTATTGCGCTCACCACTTTCAAGCCACGCAGCATCTACATACTGGGCATCGTGCTGGGACTGGCCTTTGGCGCCTTGGCGCTGAACCGCGTGACCTCCTTGAAGAATCCCGGTAGCGCGTGGGGCGATGCCGCGGAAAAGATCGATCCCCAGGGGCCTGCCAATGCCGTGGGGCGTGGACGGGCCTTTCTTAATCTGGGCTCCTATCAGCTGGAGAAAGGGCTCCTGCCCGAAGCTGAGCGAGCATTCACCACGGCGGCAGCGCTGGATGATCTAGGCGGCAATGCCGAGTTCAGCCTGGGCATGATCCTGCAGCAACAGAAAAAACATGCCGAGGCGCTAAAGGCATTCGACGCCGCCCAGGCCAAGGGCTTCGGTGGCCAGGCCCTCTACTACCACCGGGGGGAATCCGCCTTTGCCTTGGGGCAGTTCGAACAGGCCTTCAAGAGTTTCGATACCGCTTTGAAACTTCCCGCCGAGGCCCTCGAAGGGGCAGACAAGATGCAGCAGATGCTGCGCCTGCGCCATGCGGAAACCGCCATTGGCGCCAACCAGTTCGATGCCGCCATCCAGAGCTTCGCCTTGCTGCTGCGGCAAAGCCCCGGCAATCCGAATCTGGTGGCAGGCCTTGGCATGGCGCTGATCGGCAAAGGCGACAACGCGCGCGCCATCACGCTGTTCACCCGACTGCTGGCCCGCCATCAGGTCCCCGCCGCGTACTACGGGCGCGGCATTGCACACTATCGGGCGGGGTATCAAGCCGAGAGCCTGACGGACCTGGATCAGGCTATTCGGCTGGATCCGCGCAATCCGCAATACCGCGCGGTGCGGGAGCAAATCGCGGCAGGCACGCTGCCCAAGCGCTGAGCATGCGCGTTCTGCACGTCGGCAAGTTTTATCCACCTTACCGCGGAGGCATGGAGGTCTTCCTGGCAGACCTGCTCGATGAGCAGCGCCGCCAGGGCATCGATGCGCATGCCGTCGTGCACGGAGACCCGCAGCCTGACGACCCGGCCTGGGTGCGGCGCGTGCCGGTGCAATTCAACTTGGTCTACGCTCCCATGGCACTCGGGTTCCGCCGGGCCCTCGGCCAGACTATCGACCAGTTGAAGCCCGATGTGCTGCACCTGCACATGCCCAACAACTCCGCGCTGTGGGCGCTGACGCTTCCCGCCGCGCGCAAGGTGCCCTGGGTGGTGCACTGGCATTCCGACGTGGTGGTGTCGAACATCAAATGGTCGGTGGCCATGGCCTACATGCTGTACCGGCCTTTCGAGCAAGCCTTGCTGGAGCGCGCGCAGCAGGTCTTTGCCACATCACCGCCCTATCTGCAGGCGAGTGGCGCGCTGCGCCGCTGGCGCGGCAAATGCGAAGTCGTGCCCCTTGGCATCAACTTAAGCACCCCTCCTCCTGCTGAACCGCTGGCAGAGTCTCTGCAATGGCGTCCCGGCACACAACTGCGGCTGCTGTCCATCGGCCGGCTAACTTATTACAAAGGCTTCGAGACCCTGATCCAGGCCGTGGCAACCCTGCCCAGCGTGGAGCTGTTGATCGCGGGAGATGGTGAACTCCGCGACGCACTGCAGGCGCTGATAGACAACACCACGCCCGCCGGTCGCCCTGCCGCCACACGCCTGCTAGGCGCCGTGGATGATGCGCAGAAGCACGCCCTGCTGGCCCAGTGCGATCTGTTCTGCCTCGCCTCTCGCGAGCGCACCGAAGCCTTTGGCATCGTGCTGCTGGAAGCCATGCAGCACGCCCGCCCTTGCCTGGTCACCGATCTACCAGGCTCCGGGATGCCCTGGGTTGTCTCGCACGCGCGCTGCGGCCTGCATGTGCCTTTTGAAGATGTAAGTGCATGGCGCAGCACCATTGCCCGCCTGCAGCATGATCTGCCCCTGCGCACCCGCCTCGGCCTGGCGGGCCGCAAGGCCTTGCATCGGTCCTTCGGCATCGAGCCGTGCGAACGGGCAATGGCCCGCCACTATCGCGGCCTGGCGCCTGGCACGCAAGCCGCGGCGCCTACGCGTGATCTGATGGTCGTCATCGCGACCCACAATAACGCCAACGACATCGTTCATCTACTGCAGCGCGTGCGCGCCCTCGTCAATGCTCCCGTTCTGGTCGTGGACAACCGCAGCACCGACGCGACATGCCACTTGGCCGAGCAACACGGCGCACGCGTGCTGCGCCCCCTTCTCGCCATGACATCATGGGGCAGCCTGCAGACAGGCCTGCGCTACGCGCTGATACAGGGGTTCGCATCTGCCGTCACCATCGATGCGGAAGGCCGCTACGAAGTGGAAGAACTACCGACACTGCTGGCCGCTGGCCGCCAGGCCGATGTGGCAGTCGCTTACTTTGCCGCCCAAAACAGTCTGCCGCGCCGCGTCGCTTGGCAATGGTTCCGTTGGGTCACGGGGTTGGATCTGCGAGATTTTGTGTCCGGCTTTCGCCTGTACAACCGTACGGCCATGGAAGCAGCCGCCTCCGCCGAAGCGACCTTGTTGGACTACCAGGATATCGGCACCTTACTGCTGATGCGCCGCCGGGGCCTGCGCATGACCGAAATAGCGCTTTCAATGCATACACACAGGACAGACCGCTCCAAGATCTTCAGATCATGGGCCAATGCAGTACGGTATGTCGCCGTATCGTCCTTGCTCGGTATCGCGCACGGAAGAAACACAGCCGCCGCGCAACGGCCAAAATGAAGACGCTTACCCAAAAGCGCTTCTAGCTGGAAACGGCCATTGCGCGCACTCGTCAGTGGGGTTTTATAAGAAGGTCACATTGACTCCAGCAGCATGAAAATGAGTTTATGCAAACCGCGCCAACATTGACTGAGAGAAGACTCATGGGAATGAATTCCGAACGGCTCTGCTCACCCCACCTTAAACGGCTGGAAGCGGAGAGCATCCACATCATCCGGGAGGCTGTGGCAGAGGCACAAAACCCTGTCATGCTCTACTCGATCGGCAAAGACAGCAGCGTCATGCTGCATCTGGCACGCAAGGCGTTTTACCCCGGAGTTCCGCCATTGCCTCTTTTGCACGTGGACACGCGTTGGAAATTCCAAGCCATGTACGAATTCCGGGATCGCATAGCCCAGGAATGCGGCATGCCCTTGCTGGTCCACATCAATCCGGAAGCCGTGGAAAGGAACATCAATCCATTCGACCACGGCTCCGCACTGCACACCGACATTACCAAGACAGAGGGGCTGAAGCAGGCCCTCAACCAACACCAATTCGACGTCGTGTTTGGGGGCGCCCGCCGGGATGAAGAGAAATCGCGCGCCAAAGAGCGCGTGTTTTCTTTCCGCACCGCCACACATCGGTGGGATCCGAAAAATCAACGCCCGGAGCTCTGGAACTTGTACAACACACGCAAGAACCCCGGGGAAAGCATTCGCGTGTTTCCGCTTTCAAACTGGACCGAGCTCGACATCTGGGAATATATCTATCGCGAAGGCATTCCCGTCGTTCCTCTGTATTTCGCTCAAACAAGGCCTGTTGTGGTGCGCCCCGGCATGATTCTGATGGTGGATGACGACCGCTGCCGGCTACTGCCAGACGAAGAGATTCAACTTCGCAAAGTCCGCTTTCGAACCCTTGGATGCTATCCACTCACCAGTGCCATTGAATCCGAAGCAGAAAGTCTGGAAGACGTCTTGTTGGAACTCATCAACACTCGCCAATCGGAACGGCAGGGCCGCAAAATTGACACCGACAGCAGAGGATCCATGGAGAAGAAGAAGCAGGAGGGCTACTTCTGATGTCACGCCTGCCGAAAGCCGCGCAGCAACCGCCTCTGCGCTCTCCTGCCAAGATTTCTGACCTGAATAGCTGGATTGCTCAGCGCGCACAGCAAGACACGCTCCGCTTCATCACCTGCGGGAACGTGGACGATGGCAAAAGCACCTTGATAGGCCGCCTGCTCTGGGAGTCCCAGCAAATATTCGATGACCAGTTGGCAGAGCTGGCGGTGGATTCCAAGCGCCACGGCACGCAAGCCGAGCAAGTAGATTTGGCCCTTCTTGTAGATGGCCTGGCCGCAGAACGTGAACAAGGCATCACGATTGACGTGGCTTACCGCTTCTTCTCGACCCCGCGCCGAAAGTTCATCGTGGCCGACACCCCTGGGCACGAGCAATACACCCGCAACATGATCACGGGGGCATCTTCAGCGGAGGTGGCAGTGGTTCTGGTCGATGCGCGGCATGGCCTTCAAACCCAAACCAGGCGGCATGCCCGGCTTGCGTCGCTCATGGGCATAAGACACATTGCATTGGCCATCAACAAAATGGATCTAGTGCAGTTCGACAAAGCGTGTTTCCAGACCATCGCGCACGAGTTTGAGGCGCTTGCCAACGAACTGGGCATTGCAAGTGTCACCTCCATGCCCCTCTCCGCACTACAAGGAGACAACATCACTCGCCGCTCCAAGCGCACACCATGGTATGACGGCCCAACCCTCATGGCTTACCTGGAAACCATCACGGTGGACACGGCGAAAGAGGAGCGTTTCGTCTTCCCCATCCAATGGGTCAACCGCCCTCATGGAAACTTTCGGGGCTTGAGTGGGACGGTCGCCAGTGGACACATCAGCGTAGGCGAGACCGTGCGCGTCACGGCGTCTGGACAGACCTCACAGATAGAAAAAATCGTCACATTCGATGGTGATATGGAACGTGCGGATAAAGGTAGCGCCGTCACCCTGGTACTGAGTACCGAGATAGACGCCTCGCGGGGCGACATTCTGGCCAGTGCGACCACACCGCTGGAAATGACCGACCAGTTCTCAGCCACCATCATCTGGATGCATGAAGACGCTGGGCTGATAGGTCGAAGCTACGACCTGAAGCTGGCCACTCAATGGGCAAGCGCCTCCATCACGGGCATCAAGCACCGCCTTGACGTCAACACCGGTGCGCACGAGCCCTGTCGTCAATTGGGTCTGAATGACATTGCCGAATGCAATCTAGCCTTGGGCCGTCCCGTCGTTTTCGACACCTACCAGACATCATCAGCCTTGGGCAGCTTTATTCTGGTTGACAGATTCAGCCGAGCTACGGTCGCCGCGGGTCTTGTTGCACACAATCTCCGGCGCGCTCAGAATGTTCACCGGCAACTTCTCAGCATTACCCGTCAGGACAGGGAAAGGCTGAACAATCATCAAGGCAAGGTGATCTGGTTCACGGGATTGTCAGGGTCTGGCAAGTCCACGATTGCCAACGCATTGGAAAAGGAGTTGCATGCACAAGGCAAGCGAACCTACATTCTTGATGGAGACAATATCCGCCAAGGTTTGAACAAAGATCTCGGATTCACCGATGCCGACCGCGTGGAAAATATCCGCCGGGCGGCAGAGGTCGCCAAACTGATGATGGATGCCGGATTGATTGTCATGACAGCCTTCATCAGCCCATTCCGAGCAGAGCGGCAAATGGCCCGAGAACTCATTGGTGAAGAAAACTTCATCGAGGTGTTCGTTGACACGCCGCTCGAAGTATGCGAGCACCGTGACCCCAAGGGCCTCTACAAAAAAGCCCGCCATGGGCTGCTTCCCAATATGACCGGGATCAACAGCCCTTACGAACCGCCAGACACCCCTGCCGTGGTGGTGGAAGCCGCCACCACGGCCACCAAAGACGCCGTCGCACAAGTCATGCGCGTTCTATCCACCACTTCCGGTACCTGCGCTTAGCCCCTAGAAGCACCGCGCCAGCCGCGCCACCACACGGCATAAGGTTGAGCCAACCACCACTTGAGAGGCACCTTCCCGTAGTGGCGTCGCACTACGGCCATGGCCTCTTGATAATGCAAGCGCCGTTGCGTGTTAGTTTTTGTCTGGCTATGCACGCGATTGACCGCCACCATGTCCGGCACTCTGACAGGCGCTCCCCCATAACGGTAGAGCCGCCACCACAAATCGTAGTCCATGGCCATGTGCAAGCTGGAATCGAGTCCACCCACGGCCTCCCAAGCGTCGCGCCGCATCAGCGTACCAGGTTGGGAAATGGCATTCGCCCTCGCCATCACCCATTCACTGAAAGGCAGCACCATCGAACGGCGCCGCCGGCCCGTCCGCTCAATCCAATCCCAAGTATTTCCATAGGCCATGACCGCCGCAGGTTCGCGCTCAAGTGCAGCCAGCAGCAGGGGAAGTCCCCGTGGTAACAACCAATCGTCGCTGTTGAGCCAACAGACATAAGGTGCACGTCCTCTGGCAATGCCTTCATTGATAGCCTCCGCTTGCCCGCTGTCAGAATGGCTGCGCCACCCCGCCAGACGCTCGTTCCACCGGTCGAGCACGGCCAGCGTCTCGTCGTCCGACCCTCCATCCATGACGAAAACCTCGACCGGCACCTCCTGGGCCAGGATCGACGACAAGGCCTGCTCCAGAAAGCGGCCCTGGCGAAACGATGGTACCGCCACCGTGACCTTTGCCTGCTCTATGCTCATGCCGCTCCATACCGCTGCAGAAAATCCGCATACGCGAGCGCAATCCCTTCGCGCAGCGGCGTCGAAGCTACCCATCCTCTTTCGCGCAAGCGTCCCACATCAAGCAGCTTGCGCGGCGTCCCGTCGGGTTTGCTCGCATCGAACACGATTTCACCCCGGAAGCCCACAACCTCCATGACCGAAACCGCCAGTTCACGGATCGTCACATCTTCGCCCGTGCCGATGTTGTAGAGCCCTTCTCCCACACCCCACTCCATGAGGCGCACACAGGCATCCGCCAGATCGTCTACGTAAAGAAACTCCCGCATGGGCCGCCCCGAGCCCCACACCACCAATTCCGCATCTCCGCGCACTTTCGCCTCGTGCGCCTTGCGGATCAGCGCTGGCAGCACATGGCTATTGTTCAAGTCATAGTTATCGTTAGGGCCGTAAAGGTTGGTTGGCATCACCGAGAGGTATCGTGTGCCATGCTGTTGATTGAATGCCTCGCACAGCTTGATGCCAGCGATCTTGGCGATGGCGTAGGGCTCGTTGGTCGGCTCCAGCGGACCAGTGAGCAAATAGTCCTCGCGTATCGGCTGAGGGCAATCACGCGGGTAGATGCAACTCGACCCCAGAAACATTAGCCTGCGCACGCCACTGCGCCTCGCCGCTTCGATCACATGGCATTCCATCGCCAAATTCTGGAAGATGAAATCGGCCCGCTGGGTATTGTTGGCCTGTATGCCGCCCACCCGGGCTGCTGCCAGAAACACGTAGTCGGGGCGCTCCTGCTCGAAGAAGGCCTCCACCGCGGCCTGCCGTGTCAAGTCCAGCTCCGCATGCGTGCGTGTAATCGGATTTCCATACCCACCGGAGCGCAGGCGGCGCACAATCGCCGAACCCACCATGCCTCGGTGGCCGGCCACATAGATCCGCCGGGGAGGCAGCTCAGTCTCATTCATGGAAGTCATAGGCTGAAAAACCGTGCTGCTTGACCAGCGCATCGCGCTTGGCGCTGTTGAAGTCTTCGCGCGCCATCTCGGCGACCAACTCCGCAAACGGGATCTTAGGCGCCCAGCCCAGCTTTTCCCTGGCCCGCGTAGCATCACCCAACAGCGTCTCCACCTCGGTCGGGCGGAAATAGCGCGCATCGACGCGCACGATCACCCGTCCCTGCGCATCGCGTCCCACCTCGTCTACCCCTTGGCCACTCCATTGGATAGAAATACCCAATTCGCGGGCACCGCCTCCACGAAATCACGCACGCTGTACTGCACACCCGTGGCAATGACGAAATCCTCCGCCCGCTCTTGTTGCAGCATCAGCCACTGCATTTCCACATAGTCCTTGGCATGCCCCCAATCGCGCCTGGCATCCAGATTACCCAGGAACAGACACTCCTGCAGCCCGAGCCTGATACGCGCCATGGCACGGGTGATCTTGCGTGTGACGAAAGTCTCTCCTCGCACCGGAGACTCGTGGTTGAAAAGAATGCCATTGCAGGCGTATATGCCATACGCTTCACGATAGTTGACCGTGATCCAATAGGCATAGAGCTTGGCCACGGCATAAGGGCTGCGCGGATAGAACGGCGTTGTCTCCTTCTGCGGCACTTCCTGCACCAAGCCGTACAACTCCGAAGTGGACGCCTGGTAGAAACGCGTCTTTTTCTCCAGCCCCAGGATCCTGATGGCTTCCAGCACACGCAACGCACCCAGCGCATCGGAATTCGCGGTGTACTCCGGCTCCTCAAAAGACACCGCCACATGCGATTGCGCCGCCAGGTTGTAGATTTCATCAGGCTGCACCTGCTGAATGATCCGAATCAGGCTGGAGGAATCGGTCATATCTCCATAGTGAAGTATCAAATGCCTGTCCTGCTCGTGCGGATCCTTGTAGAGATGATCAATCCGGCTGGTATTGAAAAGCGATGAGCGGCGCTTGATACCATGGACTTCATAGCCTTTTTTCAGCAGGAACTCAGCAAGATAGGAACCATCTTGCCCAGTTACTCCCGTAATGAGCGCAACTTTTCCTCTATCCATTTCATCTCCAAACATCGGATTGATCCTCATTTCAACCTAGCCGAGGCCAATCAGGCGCACCAGCCCCGGCAGCAATCAAGGGGCTACCACGTCACGGACTGTAGCGGCACGCCCAAGAGCCTGCCATCTTCGCCGCCTTTGAACGGATAGACGGTAATTGCCAGCTCATGCCATCCGGTCGAGTGGATGTGCGCATCAATGACGAGACGGGTAGGCTCAATGCTGATCGAAGAACGAGACTGCACCCGCCCATTCAGCCGAACAGCCAGTATTTCGGTAGGATTGATCGGCCGGACGGCCGTCCATTCAAGTACCACGCGCTGACACTCGCCCGCATGCAGAGGCAGCATGAGTTGGAAGCACGGAAGAGTCCAATTGATCTCACCCTGCTCGGTTCCCTCCGCGTCATGCGTACCGAAGATGTGTGCACATGAGGCACCTCCAGCGGCTTGCCAGCGCCCCCTTGAGGGAAATCATCTATACGCGCGTTGGCTTGCCACGATACTTCTTGCTCGCTCTCGACAAGATAGGTATAGCGGCCTTTTCGCACCAGGCATGCGAACCACTCGACGAACCGGTGATGCGCCATAGCTGCATCTTCACGGTCAATCGCCTTCTCCAGCCGCCGCCTTACCCCAGAGGCCTCCTTGACAGCGCTTTCCAGTTGTTTTCTCAAGTCCGGGTGGGACATGTCCCGGCTTTTCGCTACCCACGAAAGATAGGATCTCAGCGGGCCAGCTGTTTCGCCGTGCAGGATTTTCCGCAGCGCCAGTCCCAGCGTTTTCCAGGAATCCATGGCCGGATACGACATCAGCCGGTTACGCTCCTGTGGTGATTGGGCAAGCGCGGCTTCCAGCTCCGGTATCTTGGGGAAAAGCATGGCAGCAGCTTCCCCGGAATGCCGATGCAGGTATTTGATCTGCCCATAGGAAAAATCAACCGTAAAGGCTTCAAGATCGTCATATTCGCCTATATAGCCGTGGCTGACCACGGCCCGCTCGGCCACCCCCAGTTTCAAGCCAAGCATCTTCATCGTGGCGGCAAAGAGCCATTCGGCAAAATGCCCGAACTCGCCCCGGAATCCGCCCACCGCATCGTATGCGGTCCGCCGGATGACAAAGCACTGGTCCAATACCCGCAGCCAGTCATGCGATTGAAGTTTGCCGCGGATATCGTTGCTGTAAATATCGCACTCGATGCGGGACAGCAGGTTATCGGTCAAGCCATGCGTCGGTGCGCTGAACGCATCCCAGTCGGGGTTTGCATCAGCTATTCCAACCAGATAGCTCAGCGCGCCGGGCTCGGGAATGCAATGCGATTCGGAAAATAAAAGCAAGCCGGAACCAGCTTGGCAAGCCACTTTCTCGATCAGCATCATGTCGTGTGCCTGATCGAACTCCAGCAGCAGGTCCCGATCCGCCAGGAGGGAACGGATTTCCTCAAGTTCGTTGCGGTCAAAATCTGCCGGCACGCCAATAAGCACCCGGTATTGGTGGCGAGGATAGTCCTGCTCCTGGACCCAGCCCCGGATGCAGGCTGTTGCCAGTCCACGGTGATATTCCAGCGGAATGACGACCGAGATACGGGGCATGGCGTGCCTGTCACCGGAGCAGGCGCCGAGCAGATCCGAATTCGCGGCAACCAACGTCACTTTTTCACCCGATAAGCAAGATCGAGGGCCATATGCTTCATCATATAAGGCCATAGTGCCCCGCGTATCTGCTGCCAGGTCACATCCCGGCCCAAAGCACGCTTGCGCAACTGAGCCATTTCGCCCATACCGACATCGTTGATCTGTGCAGAGGTTTTCTGCGCTTCGTGAATGCGAAACGCGCCCAGGAAGTCTGGCATGCGGACCATGCGCGCCCCGGCATCGCGCAGGCGCAGCAGCAGATCCCAATCCATGGCAAAACGGAAGCTCTCGTCAATCCGGCCGCCAGCTTTCTCCCAAATGGTTCGCCGCCAAAACAGAGTTTCCTGGGGAACAAAATCGGCCCAGGACAACACTTCGTCATCGTGCGCAGGCAGCACCCATCGGCCAATTTCCCGATCATCGTCATCAATCAGAATACGGTGACCATAGACCACATCCACCTCCGGGTGCTGTGCGAAATATTCCGCGACCCGATGCAACGCGCCCGGCATCAGCAAATCATCCGAGTTGAGCCACGCCATGATCTCTCCCCTGGTGCGGCCAAAGCCGAGGTTGATCGCGTGGGACTGCCCTCCATCCTTTTCCGACAGCCACCCCGTCAAGCGATCGCCGTATTGCTGAAGCACATCCACCGTGCCATCAGTGGAGCCCCCGTCCTGCACAAAATACTCGAGCTTCGAATAACCTTGGCTCAGCACACTTTCAATGGTCCTCCCAATAAATTGAGCTTGCTGGAAGGACGGGGTGATGAGCGAGATCGAAGGCAGCGACTCCGCCGGAAGACTGCAAGCATATGGATCAGGCAGCTTCAGCTTGCGCGGCGGATATTGATTGAGCGTGCCCAAGCGCGGATGCAATGCTGCCCGCGCACGGCGATAGACAAAACTCAGCGGAAGAAGCACCGGCGACAGCACAGAAAACAGAGGGCGGTATGCAGCCAGGGCACGAGCCTGCTCCTGAATCACAGCCTCCTTGCGGACCAGTTCCCGCTCCAGCTCAGCATAACGTGCAAGCTCTGCCGGGGTCTTGCTGGCAGCCAGATCTTGCCCCATGTCATCGCGGGCGCTCGGGGTAGCTTGCTGGCTTTGCAACTCCTTCAGCGCATTGTCCAATCGCCGTATCGTGGCTTCTCTGGCTTCGCAGTCCTTGATGAGAATCTCGACATATTCCTGGTGGCGGGCCAGAGCCTCAGGAGCCAGTTCCGCGACCACTGTGCGCACCAACGGCAGATCGGCCATGTCACGAATGAACAACACATGCCCCCGGTCACCGTGTATTGTCCAGGGCGCATCCCACTCCAACGATTCGGTGCGCCCATGCCGCCGGATGACCACCGAATGGCAGTAGCTGCGCGAGGTGGCCCAGGTATGCAGGTCGGCGAGCGTGTAAGGACTTTTTCCGGTGGCTTCGGGCGTTGCGCCCTCATATTTGGCCAGGACGAATCGCGGACACGGAACATCAAGACCGCACAGCACGGCAAGATCGTGCCCGCCTGTGTCCACCTTGAGTAAATCAATGGCGTCTGGTAGCCGTTGTTCAAAGGGGTCGGAAACCGCCTGCGCAGGGAAATCAACCACCACAGGGCTGGCAAGTCGCGACATCAACTTCGCCGACAGACGGTAGTCGAGCCTTTCAGCTTGGCTTTCCCCCTGCACATAGGAGTGCTCGGAAAGCCAAGACGCGAACTCACGCTCGACACGCAGGTACAGGTTTTTTTCTACCTCATTGAGATTTTCGGGCGGAGGTTGAAAAGTGCGGTGCGCGGGCAAAATCATCGTCCGCGCGTCGTAGCTGATTTTCTCGGCTGCCTGCCTCTCGGCAAAGCTTGTGTCGACGCGGGAAAGCAGCACCTCATCAGTCTCGCGGGACAAGCTTTCCGCCCCATATTTCGCGTCCAACATGCGCCGCAAATGTTGCAGGGCGCCAGCGGGATCGCGTTCGACTTGCTCATAGCGCAGGATGGCGTCAGCAACCCGCCCCCAGTCACGGCCTGCCTGCACCCAGGCGTCCAATTGGCCCATGGTGCAATCCGACGAGAACTTGCGGAAGTTGCTTACCGCTGCCGTACGAATGTCGCGATACGAATAAATCACACAATCCGCAGCATTGGCAAGCGCAACACTATAGTGATGGCATTTGGCGAGTACGTTTCCCACCGATTCCGCAAACTCGGCCTCGGTCTTTGCGTCTCCAGGGTCAATCCAAAGGGTTTTCAAAGGCTGCCCACCGAGTGCTTCCCGCACCGCATTGAATGCCCAGGTGGTCATCGAGCGGGGCATGCCGCAGATCAGTATCTTCATGCAGAAGGCTCTTCGCTGTTACGGGGCTGCTTTGGGGCTGTTTTTGTCACGAGTACACGGCCATAGGTGTCATCAAGCCGCACGATGTCATCTTCACCCAGATAGGATCCTGACTGCACCTCGATGATTTCCAGTGGCAGCTTGCCCGGGTTGGCCAAGCGATGCGCGTGGCCGATGGGAATGAAGGTGGACTCGTTCTCGGAAAGCAGCATCACCCTGTCGCCATTGGTCACCTCGGCCGTCCCTTTGACCACGATCCAGTGCTCGGCCCTATGGTGGTGCAATTGCAGGCTTAAGCTGGCACCCGGGTTCACCACGATGCGCTTGACCTGGAAGCGTTCGCCTGCGTCGATGGAGTCATACCAACCCCAAGGCCTGTGCACCTTGCGGTGCGACCCAGCCAACGCCTGCCCGCGCGCCTTGAGCTCTGCCACCACGCTTTTCACGGACTGTGTGTGGGATTTGCTGGCAACCAGCACGGCATCGGGGGTTTCCACCACCACCAGGTCCTTCACGCCCACCCCCACGACCAGCCGGCTGCTGGAAACCAGCAAGCTGCCCTGAGACTCGACATTGAGCGTGTCGCCGAGGGCAGCATTCCCCCGCTCATCGTGGTCCAGAACCTGCCATAGGGCGTCCCATGCGCCCACGTCTGACCAGCCAGCCACCAGAGGAATCATGCACGCTGGAATGCCGCATGCCGGATCGGACGGCAAGCGTTCCATGACGGCATAGTCGATCGAATCCGAGGGACAGGCCAGGAAGGCATCTGGATCTGGCCGGATGAAATCCATATCGGCCTTGGCGCCTTCCATGGCACTACGGCAGGCAGCGAGCATGTCGGGGCGAAACCTGGTCATGGCGTCGAGCCAGACGCTGGCGCGCACCACGAAGAGACCGCTGTTCCAAGAATAACCGCCCTGCGCCAGGTACCGCCGGGCGGTTTCAGGATCGGGCTTTTCCGCGAAGCTCCGAATGGAAAAAAGGCCGTCTGGCCCCGCCTCGCCTTGCTGGATGTACCCATAGCCCGTTTCCGGACGATCGGCTACGACACCAAAGGTCACCATCGCACCTCGCGCAGCGGCCCGCCAAGCCTTCTCTGCGGCTCGGCAAAAAGCCGCTTCGTCCCCGACGGCATGATCCGCCGGCATCACGATCAGCACGGAATCCGGGGCACCGCCCGACAGCGCTTGAAGCGCGGCGAGCGTCAGCGCCGGGGCGGTATTGCGGCCTCCGGGTTCGAGCAAGATGCGCGGGTGCTCGATGCCCGCCTCGGCAAGTTGCTGCGCGGTCAGAAAGCGGTGCTCGGCATTGCACACGATGATGGGACTATCGGAAGCTGGGACATTCGCGTTCATTTCCCGCAAGCGCAGTGCAGTGTGCTGAAGCATGGTACGGCTGCCGCCATGGAGCGCAAGAAACTGCTTGGGATAGGACTCACGTGACAACGGCCACAGGCGCGTACCGCTGCCGCCGCACAGGATGACGGGAATCAGTTCTGGAAAGCTCATGAGATGACGCTGGGAGGACTGGTTTGGCGCAGGCTTTCAAGATCAGCCTCCAGCAAAGCCAGGCGCTGGTTCAAGCGGCGCACATCCCGTTCGATGCGAGTATTGAGCATGTCGGCGTGCAGTGCCTTGAGCAGCAGCACCATATTGGCCAGCAACAGCAGCAAAGCAGGCGGATAACTGAAGCCTGTCAGGCCTGCCAGCTTGTCGATCAAGCCAGGCCAGGCGCCCAGCCCAGCGACTGAGGCAGCCACCGCCACCCAGAACAGACCATGCATCAGATACAGATGGTCGCGGCGGATCAGATAAAGAATCAATAACGCCAAACTCACCCCAAGCAGGGTAGTGGTGACTTGCAAGGACGCCATTCGGGATCCACTCCTTGTTACTCGCTCGGCAAACGGGATGATAGATGCCATGGACATCCCTGGATCGCAGGCCTCCCGCCACGGATCGCCGGAATTGTAAGACGGGAGTTCACACCCCTACGTGAATGTGCAGGGAAACCACCTTCCGCCTGAATATGGGGATATTGCAGACCAAGGAGGCCTGCTCAATAAATATCAGCCAATGGCGAAAGGGCCAGACAAAACAGTTACCATTGGTTAACTCGGTGTCCGTGCTCCATCGCGATCTCTTGAATGAAGCTTGACGTTATTCTTGCGGCCGATGCCTTGCACCCACCGCTCACCGGTATCGGCCGCTACACCTATGAGCTTGCCAAGCGCCTGGCAAGCCATGAAGACATTGCACGGCTGCGTTACTTCTCCCTTGGGCACTGGGTAACAGATCCCCTTGGAGCGCTGGATCAAACCAGGGCCGATACGACAGCGGCGGCAACGGCTGCCAAAGAGCCGTCCTCACTGCGTCGTTGGCTGGCCAATAGCCGCTTGGCCGTGCGTGCCTACAAGGCTATCTCACCCACGCTGTTCGGCTGGCGCCTGCGTGGCAACCCGCAAGCGATTTACCATGCGCCCAACTACATCGTGCCCCCCTTCGACGGCAGGACGGTCAGTACCGTGCACGATCTGTCACATATTCTGTACCCGCAGTTCCATCCCCAGGCGCGGGTGGATTACCTGAACCTGGCCTTTGACAAAAGCCTGGCGCGCACTGACCGGGTGATCACCGTATCCGAAGCTGTGCGCCAGGAAATGCTGGGGCGCGGCCTGATGCCGCCCGAGCGCATCACCGCCATCCATTCCGCGGCCGATGCGGCCTTTCACCCCCGCACACCACAGGTACTCGCACCCGCCATGCAGGCCCTGGGGCTGCGGGCTGGCCAGTACTGCCTGTTCGTCGGCACCGTAGAACCTCGCAAGAACGTGGAGCGCCTGCTACAGGCTTACGCCTTGCTTCCGGCGGCTATGCGCCGGGAATGGCCCCTGGTTGTGGCTGGTGACCAGGGCTGGAACTCTGAGTCCATCCATGCAAGCCTGAACAAGGCCCAGGCAGAAGGCTGGTTGCGCTACGTAGCATTCGTAGAGCAGCGCTGGCTGCCTTCCCTGTATGCGGGTGCGCGGCTGATGGCGTACCCGTCGCTATACGAGGGCTTTGGTTTGCCGATCGTCGAGGCCATGGCCAGCGGCACTCCCGTGCTCACCTCAAACACCTCTTGCATGCCTGAAGTGGCCGCAGGCGCCGCCAGATTGGTCAACCCGCTGAGCGTAGAAGATATCGCTCATGCCTTGAGCGAATGCTTGAGCGACGAAAATTGGCAGACCGAAGCCCGGGCGAAGGGGCTGGCTCGCGCCGCCAAGTTATCGTGGGACCGGTGCACGGAAGAAACCGTGGCAGTCTACAAACAACTGGCGTAATTCCTCAAACGGTAAGTACATCCTGGGAGTGCGGCGTCAGGCCACGAATCTATAGCCGATTCCCGCTTCCGTGAGCAGATGCCTCGGGCGCGAAGGATCGGCCTCGATCTTCTTGCGCAGATTTGCCATGTGCACTCGAACATAGTGCGTGTCCTCAGCGTGGCCGGGGCCCCAGACAGCCTGCAGTAGTTGCTTGTGCGTGACGACCCGCTCAGGATACCCCGTTAGATAGGTCAGCAACCGATATTCGATGGGGGTCAGATGAAGTTGCTCGCCTGCACGATTGACGTGGCGCGCAGCCAGGTCGATGGAAATCTCTCCAAACACAACCAATGGCTCGCCTGTAGCGGCCTGTTCGCGATGGCGGCGCAACTGGGCGCGCACACGCGCCAGCAACTCGCCCGCGCCGAAAGGCTTGACCAGGTAGTCGTCGGCGCCGGCATCCAGCGCGGCGATCTTGTCCGCTTCGCCGCTGCGCGCCGACAGCACGATGATGGGCATGGCCGACCAGGTACGCAGATCGCGGATCAGATCCACACCATCGCCGTCAGGTAACCCCAGGTCAAGAACCAGCGCATCGGGACGGCGCGTACCGGCTTCGATCAAGCCTCGCTGCAGGTTCTCGGCTTCGAACACTTCATGGCCTTCGCTTTGCAAAGCCAGGCGGACAAAGCGGCGGATCTCGGCCTCGTCTTCAACGATCAGGATGCGGGCAGCGCTCATGATGCATTGTCCGCCAGGAGTTCGCTGCCGTCGCCCGTGGGCGGCGTGCCACGCGGCAGGGTGATGACGAAACGTGCGCCGGCGATGCGGTGGTTCTCGAGGCGGTTCTCGCCATGGATGCGCCCGCCGTGCGCCTCCACGATGGCTCGGCAGATGGCCAACCCGAGCCCGATGCCCGGCGTGGCCGTCTCCTTGCTGCCCCGCTCGAACTTCTCGAACACCGCGTCTTCGCGCGCCGGCGGCAAACCGGGGCCATCGTCATCCACGGTGATACGGACCGCATCGTCCTGCACCTCCGCGCCGATGCGCAAGGCCGTGGCCGGAGGGGTGTACTTCACGGCGTTTTCCAACAGGTTGACCAGCACACGCTCGATCAAGGTGGCGTCCAGGTGCAGCAACGGCACATCGGGCGCCAGTTGCACCTCGACAGGCCGGTTGTGCAGGACTTGCGCGCAAGCCGCAAGAGCGCTTCCCAATACCTCCTCCAGCGGCAGCCATTCCAGCCTCAACTGCACTATGCCCGATTCGAGCCGTGCCATGTCCAACAGATTGCTGACCAGTGCATTCATGCGCAGCGCCGAAGCCCGGATGGCATCGGCCACCTCGGTCTGCGGCGCGGTCAGCGGTGGAGGTGTCATACCGAGCGCATCGGCCAGCCCGACCAAGGCCGCCAGCGGCGTGCGCAAGTCGTGCGAGATCGCCGATAGAAGCGAGTTGCGCAGGCGCTCCGACTCGATCTGCACCGTGCTGCTTTGCGCCACCTGGATGTAATGGATCCGCTCCAGCGAAATCGCCAGCAAGGATGCACAGGTTTCGAGCAACTGGCGCTGTTCCGGTGCGAGCAGTTCAGCACGCGCCAACTGTACCGCGAGCACCCCACGCAAGCGCATGGGTGCCTTGAGCGGCAGCATCAGGCAACGGCTGGCCGGCAACGTGTGCGTGCCAGGCCCGGCGGGCTCCCCCTTTCGAAGCTCCACTGGGCCACGGCCATGTCCACCTCAGCGCTGGCGCCGTCCTGGCTGCTCAGGCGGTTGTCATCGTCAGCCACCAGCAGCGCCGACTTGGCGCCAAACTCGGCCCGCAGGAAACGCGCACCCACCTCGGCGACCTGCTGCGGCATCAAGGCCGCCGACAGATCGCGCGACATCTGATAGAGGCCGCGCACACGCCGTTCGCCTTCGGTGGCGGCTTCAGCCTGCGCACGCAGGCCCGCGGTCAACTGGCCGATCACCAGCGCCACCACCAGCATGACCCCGAAGGTGATCACATATTGCACATCGCTGACGTGGAGCGAAAGCCGCGGCGGCACGAAGAAGAAATCAAACAGCGCCACGCCCAGAAAGGCCGCCAGCGTGGCCGGCCCGCGCCCATGGCGCAATGCCACGCCCACCACGGCCAGAAGGAACAGCATCACGATGTTGGTGAGTTCCAGCACGCCATGCAGCGGCGCCGCCAGCAACGCCACCAGGCCACAGGCTGCCGCCGCGGCGGCGTAGCCTCGCCAACGGATGGTAGAGCCGCCGCCTTCGGGTTCGAGCGTGCGCGTTTTCCTGGCGGCTTCATTCGGCAGCGGCACCTGAAGCACGTCCATATCCGGCGTCAGTTCCGCCAAACGCTCGGTGAACGACAGTCCCCAGCGCTTGCGCCCCGCCCGCCGGCCCAGCACAAGGCGAGAGAGGTTGTGTTCGCGCGCGTAGCGCGCCAGCGTCTCGGCCACTTCAGCACCAGCCGGTGTGGCCACAGTCGCCCCCAGATCCTGCGCCAGCTTCAACGCGCGAAGCGCCTGCTGGCGATCCGCCTCGCTCACACGCTGGCGTGAGGGCGCCAGGACGAACACGGCATGCCAGGGCAGATCCGTCTGCGTGGCCAGACGCGCCGCACTGCGCACCACGGCCTCGCCCCCCGCACCAGGCCCTATGCAGGCGAGCAGCGCATCGCGCGTGGGCCACGGCCGCTGCCCACGGCCATCGGCGCTGCGGCGCCAGTGCTGCATCTGGGAATCCACCCGGTCGGCGGTACGGCGCAGCGCCAATTCACGCAGCGCGATCAGATTGCCCTTGCGGAAAAAATGCGCCGCCGCACGTTCGGCCTGCTGCGGAATGTAGACCTTGCCAGCCGCCAACCGGGCCAGCAGCTCGTCGGGCGGCAGATCCACCACCACCACCTCATCGGCGGCATCGAACAGCGTATCCGGTACCGTTTCGCGGACGCGAATACCGGTGATGCCGCCCACCACGTCATTCAGGCTTTCGAGGTGCTGCACGTTCATCGTGCTCCACACATCGATGCCCGCCGCCAGCAGCTCCTCCACATCTTGCCAACGCTTGGGGTGGCGCGAGCCGGGCGCGTTGCTGTGCGCCAGTTCATCCAGGAGCACCAATGGCGGCGCCGCACCACCCACATGGGCAGCGCCGAAAGCCAGCGCGGCGTCGAGATCGAACTCCTTCAACACGCGCCCCGTATGGGACATCTCCTTCAGCGGCAGAAGCGGCAACCCGGCCACCCTCGCCTGGGTCTCCGCCCTGCCGTGCGTCTCGACCAGACCAACCAGAAGCGGCACCCCCTGCGCCTGGGCAGCGTGTGCGGCGGACAGCATGGCATAGGTCTTGCCTACGCCGGCGGAAGCGCCGAAGAAAATCTTCAGCCTGCCACGGCGAGCTTGCACCTCTTCCTGCTGCACGCGTGCCAGCAGGGTGTCGGGGTCTGGACGCTGGTCGTCGAGGTGAGCTGTGGCCGAGGTGGGCATGGTTTGGTTAGAACGTGTTTACGTTCTGAGAGCCGTGAACAGAGCTCTGCCAACTTGATACGCATCGAGAGCCCCCATCCCAACCTTCCCCCAGAGGGGGAAGGAGCAAAGACAGCGAAGCCCGTTGATGCCAGGGCCGAGCGCAGCGATGGCCCGAGCAGGGCTCCCCGCCCCTCTGGCCGTGTGTATGGACCGGGGACATGGTGGACACCTGTTCGGGGACATGGTGAACGGTTTTTTGGATATTAAACAATGACTCTGCCGGCCTGTATAGACTGATCGCGCAGATCAATGCGAGCAATTCGAAGGGTGCTCCAGAACACGTCATAGCATCCATCTTCAGTGGGATCAGCTCGTACGGCTACCTGCTGGCCTTTGAAGGCCTTGCCGACCTTCCAGAGGCGGTTTTTCCAAGAGATGGCGCCTTGCTTTTGCACCTGGCGCACCTGCTCGGCGCTGGCGTATTCAGGCTCTGCGGGCCGCTCGCAGTACGGCCTGGGACTGGCCCGGTATCGCACGATCGGCACTTGCATGCCCAGCGCCTGGTGAGGGCGCTGCTGGTTGTACATCTGGCGCCAACGATCAAAGGCTTGCTGGGCTTCGCTCAGGTTGGCAAGAGGCAACCCCTGCAGCAGCTCCGCCTTGAGTGTGCGGTGAAAGCGCTCATCTTTGCCTTGCGTTTGAGGATGGTAGGGCCGTGAGTGGCCCACTCGAATCCCCTGACGCATCAGCCACAGATCCAGGCTGGTGTAGTGACAGCCATCGTAGCCACCCCATGGGCTGCCGTTGTCCATGGTCATTCGAGCGGGCACACCATAGCGACGCATCACCATCTCAAGACGCTGCACCACGGTGGCTTCCTGCTCATCGCCGCACGCCTGCAGACACACGGCATACCGGGAGTGGTCATCAAGAATCGTCAGTGGGTGGCAGCGTCCGCGCAGCATGGCTACGTGGCCTTTGAAATCCATCTGCCACAGATCGTTGGGCTCAGGGTGCTCAAAGCGCCTCCAGGGCGTGGCTGCCTCACTGGCCTGACCCAAAATCAAACCATGGCGACACAAGATCGCATGCACGGTGCTCACTGCAGGCACTTTGACTCCTAAGTTCATCAATCTGTGCGTGAGCTTGCGTGCGCCCCAGGCGGGGTGCTCCTGGCGTAACTGACAGACTTGCTGCTCGAACTCAAGCGGGCATTGATTGGGTGAATGCTTAGGCCTGCGGCTTCGATCGCTCAAGGGCTGAAGCTGGCGAGCACGCTCAAGCCATTTGTAGCCTGTAGTGGGGCTAATGCCAAAGCGCAAGCACAGTGCTCGGATATTGGATTGTTCGTGCTGGGCGAGCGCTACAAATTCTTCGCGTAGGGACATGGCTGAGCTTTCCTGCCAAGGCATCGGTGACCTCCTATAAGGCTGTTCGATACCTAAGCTTGATCTGTTCACCATGTCCCCGAACAGGTGTCCACCATGTCTCCGGTCCATACAGACGTGCCGAGGAGCGCAGAGCGAGGGGTGGGCAAGGGCACTGCAAGATGCCCTTGCTTCGTGCTCTAGCTTGCTGCAGCTGTTTGAGCGTAGTGAACGAAGTGAACGCAGTGAGTTCTGCAGCACCACCCCTCGGTCGAGCACCGCAGGTTGCCCGCAGCGTAGCGGAGGGATACGGCAAGTGGGGTCGCCTTTTCTTGGGTCACCTTCTTTTGGCGACGCAAAAGAAGGTGACTGCACTGCCGGGGGCAATCCCGGCCTCCGACCTTGGATCAAACAGCAGAAGATCATCAGGAAGCAGAAGACCGTTCAGATCAACCGACCGTGAAAGCCCTCACCGGATGGCCGGCCCTCCCAACCCTCTCCCAGAGGGAGAGGGAGAGGGAGAGAGAAGAGACACTCACGCGGAATGGATGACCGATATTGAAGCATCAGGCCCATCCTAACCCGGCGATCACCATATCGATCAGCTTGATGCCAATGAAGGGCACGATCACTCCCCCCAACCCATAGACGAGCAGATTGCGGCGCAGCAGCGCGGTGGCCCCCACGGCGCGGTACTTCACCCCCTTGAGCGCCAGAGGAATCAGGAACACGATGATCAGGGCATTGAAGATCACCGCCGACAGAATGGCCGAGGACGGGCTGGCCAACTGCATCACATTCAGCGCGCTCAAGGGCGGATAGGTGCTGACGAACGCCGCCGGGATGATGGCGAAATACTTCGCCACGTCATTGGCGACACTGAACGTGGTGAGCGAGCCACGCGTCATCAGCATCTGCTTGCCGGTCTCGACGATCTCGATCAGCTTGGTCGGGTTGCTGTCCAGATCGACCATGTTGCCCGCCTCTTTCGCGGCCTGGGTGCCGGTGTTCATGGCCACAGCCACATCCGCCTGTGCGAGCGCCGGCGCATCGTTGGTGCCGTCGCCCGTCATGGCCACGAGCTGGCCCCTGGCCTGATGCTCCCGGATCAGCGCCAGCTTGGCTTCCGGCGTGGCTTCCGCCAGAAAATCGTCGACACCTGCCTCCGCGGCGATGGCCGCGGCCGTCAACCGGTTGTCCCCCGTGATCATGACGGTCTTGATGCCCATGCGGCGCAGCTCGGCGAAGCGCTCCTTGATGCCCCCCTTGACGATGTCCTTTAGCTCCACCACGCCCAGCGCACGGGCGCCATCGGCGACCACCAGCGGCGTGCTGCCGCGCCGCGACACCTCCTCGACGGCCTGCAGCAGCTCTAGCGGGAAATGCCCGCCCAGTGCCTCCACGTGCTGGCGCACGGCGTCGGCGGCTCCCTTGCGGATAGCCCGGCCGCCGCTCAGGTCAACACCGCTCATGCGGGTCTGCGCGGTGAAATGCACAAACTGCGCGCCGAGCTTTTCGACATCGCGCTCACGCAGATTGAATTTCTGCTTGGCCAGCACCACGATGCTGCGCCCTTCGGGTGTTTCATCAGCCAACGAAGCCAGCTGCGCGGCATCGGCCAGTTGCTCCTCGCTCACGCCGCGCGCGGGGAGAAATCTGCTGGCCTGGCGGTTGCCCAGGGTGATGGTGCCGGTCTTGTCCATCAACAGCACGTCCACGTCGCCCGCCGCCTCGACGGCCCGGCCCGAGGTCGCGATGACGTTGGCTTGCATCATGCGGCTCATCCCGGCCACGCCAATGGCCGAAAGCAAGCCACCGATAGTGGTCGGGATCAAGCACACCAGCAGCGCCACGAGCACGGTGATGCTGACCACACTGCCACTGCCAGCCTGCGCCACGGCGAAGGAGGAATATGGCCACAGCGTCACGATGACGAGCAGAAACACCAGCGTCAGGCCCACAAGCAGGATCGTGAGCGCGATCTCGTTGGGGGTTTTCTTGCGGCTGGCGTTTTCGACCATGGCGATCATGCGGTCGACGAAGGTCTCGCCGGGATTGACCGCCACGCGCACCACGATCCAATCGGACAGCACGCGAGTGCCGCCCGTCACGGCGGAAAAGTCACCGCCCGATTCGCGGATGACCGGCGCCGACTCGCCCGTGATGGCGCTTTCGTCCACCGAAGCCACGCCGTCGATCACCTCACCGTCAGCGGCGATCACGTCACCGGCCTCGATCAACATGATGTCACCCTTGCGAAGGCTCTCGGCTTCGATGGGTGTCCAGGTCAGTTCGCTGCGGCTGGCGCGGTGGTATACGGCATCCTGCAGTTTCTTGGCCCATGTTTTCTTCTTCAGGCCCCTCAGGCTGGCGGCTTGCGCTTTGCTGCGCCCTTCAGCCAGGGCCTCAGCGAAATTGGCGAACAGCACGGTGAACCACAGCCACAGCGAGATCGCCAGGATGAAGCCCGCCGGTGCTTCCCCCTGACCGCCGAGGGCCTGGAAAAACAGGACCGTCGTGAGCATGGCGCCCAGATAGACCACAAACATCACCGGATTGCGCCACTGGGCGCTCGGTGATAGCTTGCGCAGCGCATCCCGCAGGGCTTGCCCTATCAAGGCACGGTCGAACAGCGCGATGGTTTTCTTGTCAGACATGACGGCCTCCTGCCTACTGCTTAGCCAGTGAATCCAATGCGAGATTCAGGCGCAGCACATTGACTCTCGGCTCCCCAAGCAGACCGAACACGCGTGTTTCGGTGTTCTGGGCCAGCACCTGCCGGACCTGCTCCAGCGCGAGACCACGCGCCTTGGCCACGCGCGCCGACTGGGCCTGTGCATTGGCCAGTGAGATATGCGGATCGAGCCCCGAGCCCGAAGCGGTCACGGCATCGATCGGCACCAAAGCGTCGGCGGCCAGGCCGTTGGTCCGCCGATAGTCGGCCACGCGCTGAGCCACGGCGTCCGCCAGCGCCTGGTTGGTCGGGCCCTGGTTGCTGGCCGCCGAAATGCCCGCGTTGTAAGGCATGCCGATGGTTTTCGCGGCATCCCGGGGGTCGGGCGCCGTCGTGGCACTGGGACGCGGATGAAAATAGCGCGCCTGCGTGAACGACTGGCCGATCAAGGCAGACCCGAGCACCACGCCGCCTTGCTCGATCAGGCTGCCATTGGCCTGCCGTGGCAGCAGCAGTTGGGCCACACCGGTAGTGAGCAGTGGATAGGCCAAGCCGGTGAGCAAGGCCAGAAAGACCGCGCTGCGCACGCATGGGCCGGCCAGCCCTTTGAGCAGCGAGCCAGTGCTCTCTTGTACTTGAATGGAGGAATTCAGGGTATTCATGGTGTGTGCCTCAGGGATAAAGATGGCCCGCGGTCATCTGCAGTTGCTCGACCACCGGGCCGAGCGCCAGCGCCGGCAGGAAAGTCAGGCCGCCGACCACCAGCACCACGAACACCAGCAAGCCCATGAACAGCGGCGTGGCGGTAGGAAACGTACCGGGACCGGCCGCGACACGCTTCTTGGCGGCCAGCGAACCTGCCAGGGCCAGCAAGGGCAGGAGTGTCAGGTAGCGGCCGATCAGCATCGCCAGGCCGATGGTGGTATTGAAGTACGGCGTATTGGCGTTGAACCCGGCGAAGGCGGAGCCGTTGTTGGCCGTGCCCGACGCGTAGGCATACAGCACCTCGGAGAATCCGTGCGGGCCGTGGTTGCCAAGACTGGCCCCGGTATCCGGCCACAGGCAAGCCAGCGCCGTAAAGCCGAGGATCGCCGCCGCATGGGCCAGCATGGACAACATCACCAGCTTGATCTCGCGGGCCTCGATCTTCTTGCCCAGGAACTCCGGCGTGCGGCCGATCATCATGCCCACCAGGAAGACGGTGAGGATGGCGTATTGGATCAGGTTGACGAAGCCCACGCCCTTGCCACCGAATACGCAGTTCAGCATCATCTGAGCCAGGGGCACGAAGCCGCCCAGGGGCGTGAGCGAATCGTGCATGGCGTTGACCGAGCCCGTGGTCGCCGCCGTGGTCGTGGACACGAACAGCGCCGTATCCGCGATGCCGAAGCGCATCTCCTTGCCCTCCATGTTGCCTCCGGGCTGCGTGGCCGTGATCGACTGATCAGCGCCGGCTTGGGTCAACAGGGGGTTACCGGCCTGCTCGGCGCTGTAGACCATGGCCAGAAAGCCGATGAACATCACCAGGAAGGCGCTGAACAGAACCCAGCCCTGGCGCTTGCTTTTAAGCATGGTGCCCAGCGTGACCGTCAGCGCCGCAGGGATCAGCAGCATCGAGAGGATGTGCAGCAGATTGGTCAGAGGTGTCGGGTTCTCGAACGGGTGCGCCGCGTTCGTGTTGTAGAAGCCTCCGCCATTGGTCCCGATGTGCTTGATGGTCTCCAGGCTGGCCACCGGCCCGATGATGATCTGCTGCCGCGCGCCCTCCAGAGTGGTGGCCGTGGCCTGCGAGGCCAGCGTCTGGGGCACGCCTTGCCAGACATGGACCAGCGCCAGCACCAGGCATACCGGCAACATCACGCGCCACAGCACGCGTATCAGGTCCACCCAATAGTTGCCGAGATCTTCGCTGCCCGCGCGGGACAGCCCGCGGATGAAAGCTCCGCCTGCCGCCAGCCCGGCCGCGGCGCCAGCGAACATCAGGAACGTGATGACCACCATCTGCGTGCCATTGGACAAGCTGGCCTCGCCCGCATAGGCCTGCCAGTTGGTGTTGGTGATGAAGGAGGCCGCGGTGTTGAATGCCAGATCCGGCGCCTGCGCCGGGTTGCCCAGACCGTTCCATGGCAAGACACCCTGCAGGCGCAGAAACAGATAGCCCAGCGCCATCATGGCCGCGTTGGACAAGAGCAGGGCCAGCCCATAGCGCACCCAGCCCATCCGCTCTGATGGATCGATGCCCAGCGCGCGGTAGCTCAGGCGCTCCACGCCCCAGTGGCGCTCACCGGTAAAGACACATGCCAGCCAGCGGCCCGCCGGTACGGCCAACGCCGCCACCAGAACCAGCACAAGGGCATATTCAAGAATGAGGAGTCCCATGGCGAGAAGCTCCTTACAGGCGCCGCAGGGCTAATACAGCCCAGGCAGTAGCGGCGAAAAATGCCGCCGCGAGAGCCACGAAAATCAGGTCTTGCATGGCGGCCTCTCAGAATTTCTCGGGGCGCAGCAAGGCGTATCCCAGGTAAATGAGCAGGCCGATAGCCCCTGCCCCGGCCAGCCAATAGATCAAAGCGAGAGAGTTCACCGACGTTCCTTTCAATCCTTTCAGGGTTGAAGGAATGCTAGGAAAAGGGCCGTCAAGGCGTTGCCAAGATTCAGCCGGTGCGCATCAAGAAAATGTAAAGATCCGGCGTTTTGAGGGTCGGCAGGGCAGGCATTGACACGGGAGAGAAGCTTTCAGCCTTAAATTCAGGCTTTTCACCCGCAATCTGTCGACTGGCCCATACAGAACCGCGCCCGCCCGGCTCTTAGCGTTTACATATGCTCACCAATCGGCGATGATTGAATAAGTCTTTTAGCTGCTTTTTTGACTGATGGCCATCGCCGAACCCATTTCCAAGACTCAGACTCCCGCGCTTCCCGGCCTGGGCCGGGCATTGGTCATGGCTGGCAAGCTCAGCCAGCAAGCCGCGGAAGACATCTACCGGAAAGCGCGCGCCCACAGCAAGAATTTCGTGGCCGAGTTGACCGAGTCCGGCGCGGTTTCGGCAGCCGACCTGGCACATACCATGTCGACTGCTTTCGCGGCCCCCTTGGTCGACATCGACGCCATCGACCCGGCGCGCCTGCCGGAAAACCTGCTGGACACCAAACTCTCGCAAGCCTACAGGCTGCTGGCGCTGGGCAAACGCAATAACCGCCTGATCATTGCCACCGCCGACCCGTCGAACCTCGAAGCAGCGGAGAAAGTCAAGTTTTCCACGCAGATGGGCGTGGAATGGGTCATCGCCGAGTTCGACAAGCTCTCGCTGCTGATCGAGACGCTCAACAAATCCACCTCGCAGGCGATGGAAGGCATCGTCGGCGCCGATTTCGAATTCGACGAGTCCTCCCTGGAATCCTCCACCCCCGAGGAAAAGGAAGAGGCCCCCCAGAACGACGTGGAGGATGCGCCGGTCGTCCGGTTCCTGCACAAGATGCTGATCGACGCGTTCAACATGCGGGCGTCCGATCTGCATTTCGAGCCGTACGAACATCATTACCGCGTGCGTTTCCGGGTGGACGGCGAGCTCCGCGAGATCGCGTCTCCTCCGATCGCCATCAAGGAAAAGCTGGCTTCACGCATCAAGGTGATTTCACGCCTGGACATCTCCGAGAAGCGGGTACCCCAGGACGGGCGCATGAAACTCAAGGTCGGCCCCGACAGGGTGATCGATTTCCGGGTCAGCACCCTGCCGACGCTGTTTGGCGAGAAGATCGTGATCCGTATCCTCGACTCGAGCAGCGCCAAGCTGGGCATCGAGGCCCTGGGCTACGAGCCCGAGGAGAAAGATCGCCTGCTCAAGGCGATCAAGCAGCCCTACGGCATGATCCTGGTCACGGGACCCACGGGTTCGGGCAAGACGGTGTCGCTCTATACCTGCCTGAACCTGCTGAACAAGCCCGGCGTGAACATCGCGACGGCCGAAGACCCTGCTGAAATCAACCTGGCGGGAGTGAACCAGGTCAACGTGAATGACAAGGCCGGCCTGACGTTTGCGACGGCGCTCAGGGCCTTCCTGCGGCAGGATCCGGACATCATCATGGTGGGTGAGATCCGGGATCTCGAAACGGCGGACATCGCGGTCAAGGCCGCGCAGACCGGCCACCTGGTGCTCTCCACACTGCACACCAACGACGCCCCCGCCACGCTGACACGTTTGCGCAACATGGGTGTCGCACCGTTCAACATCGCCTCAAGCGTGGCGCTGATCACCGCCCAGCGCCTGGCGCGGCGGCTGTGCCCCCAGTGCAAGGCGCCCGTGGACATTCCCCGCGAAGCCCTGGTTGAGGCCGGTTTCGACGAGGCTGAGCTCGACGGCAGTTGGACCCCTTACAAGCCCGTGGGCTGCTCCAGCTGCAACAATGGCTACAAGGGAAGGGTCGGCATCTATGAGGTGATGCCAGTCAGTGAGGAAATGCAGCGCATCATCCTGCGCGACGGCAGCTCGCTGGAGATCGCCGAGCAGGCACGCGCCGAAAACGTGCGCTCGCTGCGTCAATCAGGGTTGTACAAGGTCAAGTTGGGCGTGAGCTCCCTGGAAGAAATTCTGGCTGTGACCAATCTATAACCCTGCCATAACCAGAAAGAACACCGCATGGCAACCCGAGTCGCCACACCTGCCAAGAAGACCGCCGCCAAGGAATTCGTCTTCGAATGGAAAGGCAAGGACCGCAACGGCAAGATCGTGCGCGGTGAAACCCGGGCCGGTGGCGAAAACCAGGTGCAGGCTGTGCTCAGGCGGCAGGGCATCCTGGCGACCAGCATCAAGAAGCGCCGCATGCGCTCGGGCAAGAAGATCAAGCCCAGGGACATCGCCATATTCACCCGCCAGTTGGCCACCATGATGAAAGCGGGGGTGCCCCTGCTCCAGGCTTTCGACATCGTGGGCCGAGGCAACCCGAACGCCAGCGTGACCAAGCTGCTGAACGACATCCGCATGGACGTGGAAACCGGCACTTCGCTCTCGGGCGCGTTCCGCAAGTACCCCATGCACTTCAGCAGCCTGTACTGCAACCTGGTGGAAGCCGGTGAGGCGGCGGGTATTCTGGAGTCCCTGTTGGACCGCCTGGCCACCTACATGGAGAAGACCGAGGCGATCAAGTCCAAGATCAAATCGGCGCTGATGTACCCGATCGCGGTGCTGGTGGTGGCCTTTGTCGTGGTGTCGATCATCATGATCTTCGTGATCCCGGCGTTCAAGGAGGTGTTCACCTCGTTCGGCGCTGACTTGCCGTCGCCAACTTTGGTCGTTATCGCGATCAGCGAGTTCTTCGTGGCTTACTGGTGGCTCATCTTCGGCGTTCTGGGGGGTGGTATCTACTTCTTCATGCAGGCCTGGAAACGCAACGAGAAGATGCAGAAGTTCATGGACCGGCTGTTGCTGAAGGTGCCGATCTTCGGCCCGCTGGTCGAGAAAGCCGTGGTCGCACGCTGGACGCGCACGCTCTCGACCATGTTCGCCGCGGGCGTGCCCCTGGTGGAGGCGCTGGATTCGGTGGGCGGCGCCGCGGGCAACTCGGTCTACCAGATAGCCACGGAAAAAATCCAGCAGGAGGTCTCGACCGGCACGAGCCTGACGGCGGCCATGTCCAACGTCAACCTCTTTCCCAGCATGGTGGTGCAGATGACCGCCATTGGCGAGGAATCCGGCTCGCTTGACCACATGCTGGGCAAGGCGGCCGATTTCTATGAAGCGGAAGTCGATGAGATGGTGGCGGGGCTCTCCAGCTTGATGGAGCCGATCATCATCGTGATCCTGGGCGTCATCATCGGCGGTATTGTGATTTCCATGTATCTGCCCATCTTCAAGCTCGGCCAAGTCGTTTAATCCAATTCGTTTAATTCATGTTTGAAATCGGTTGGCTGCAAGCCGTGTTAGGTGGTGTGTTCGGATTGCTCATCGGCAGTTTCCTCAATGTGGTCATCCACCGCCTGCCGAAGATGATGGAGCGCCAATGGGCGGCGGACTATGCGGCGGCCACCGCGGAGCTTTCCGGCCAGGAGGCGGCTGTCCAGGAAGAGGCTGAACGCTTCAATCTGGTGGTGCCGCGTTCGCGCTGCCCGCACTGCGGCCATCAGATCAGCTGGCACGAGAACATTCCGGTGCTGAGCTACCTCTTCCTGCGCGGTAAATGCTCGGCATGCGCGGCCGCCATCAGCGCGCGCTATCCGCTGGTGGAACTGGCTACCGGAGCCTTGTTTGCCTGGTGCGCCTGGCGTTGGGGCCTTACTCCCGCCGCCGCCGCCTGGTGCCTTTTTACCGCCGCACTGGTGGCGCTCACCCTGATCGACTGGGACACTACCCTGCTGCCTGATGACATCACCCTGCCCCTGCTTTGGGCCGGCTTGATCGCCTCCCTGCTGGGATGGACGGGCGTATCCATCTCCAATGCCGTGTGGGGCGCGGTGGCTGGTTATCTTTCGCTGTGGCTGGTGTTCTGGGGTTTCAAGCTGGCCACGGGCAAGGAGGGCATGGGGTATGGTGACTTCAAGCTGTTCGCGGCTCTCGGCGCCTGGTTCGGCTGGCAAGGGCTGGTACCCATCATCCTCATGGCCTCGGTGATCGGGGCGCTGGTGGGCATTGGCATGAAATTGACCAGCTCACTGCGCGAAGGCGGCGTGATCCCCTTTGGGCCATTTCTCGCCATGGGGGGCATCACCGCCATGCTGTTCGGCCCTGAGTCGATCCTGCGCGTCATTGGCCTGGCTTGACTTTCCTGGGACCGCCGAGCTCCAGCTCGGCAGCAGCTTTCGCAAGGTACCGGAATGCCAAGCTGGAGCTCGGCGGCCCCCGGGAAACATCCCGAGCTACCATGTAGCCTAGATGAAAAAACTTTTCGACTCGGCCTGACGGGCGGCATCGGGAGCGGCAAGAGCACCGTGGCGGGCATGCTTGCCGAGTGCGGGGCTGCGATCATCGACTCCGATGCCATCTCGCGCGCCACCACGGCGGCAGGAGGCGAGGCGCTGCCGGCCATTGCCGCGAAATTCGGCCCTCAGATGATCGGCGCCGACGGCGCACTCGACCGGGCCGCCATGCGTCAACTGGTGTATGCCGACCCTGGGGCCCGGCAACAGCTGGAGGCCATCATTCACCCGCTGGTCGGGCAGGAGACCGACCGCCAGGCCCGCGCCGCCGCCGAGCAAGGCAAGCCCCTGGTGTTCGATGTGCCGCTGCTGGTGGAATCCGGCGCGCGCTGGCGCAGCAAGGTGGATCGGGTACTGGTGGTCGACTGCCCACCCGAAACGCAGATCGCGCGCGTGATGGCGCGCAGCGGCCTTGCCCGAGAAGAGGTGCAGCGCATCATCGATGTGCAGGCTTCCCGCGCGGCGCGCCTGGCTGCGGCTGACATCGTGATCCACAACGGCGAGGGTGTTTCGCTCACGGTATTACGTGAAAATGTGCAAGTGTTGGCGAATGCCCTGTTTGACGCTGGCAGCTTGGGACTATGATTAGGGCGTCTTCATACGCTACAGCCCGGCAGACCCCGCCCCAGGCAGCCAAGGCAACACCCGCGTGATACTTTACGAATATCCCTTCAACGAGCGCATTCGCACTTACCTCAGGCTGGAGCATCTGCTTGAGCGTCTCGGTCAATTGATGCCCCGGGAATCAGCGCTTGATCATCATTTCGCGCTCATCACGATTTTCGAGATCATGGATGTCAGCAGCCGTGCCGATCTGAAATCGGACCTGCTGAAAGATCTGGAGAAGCTGAAAGTCCACATGACGGCGTTTCGTGGCAACCCGGCCATTTCCGAAACCTCGCTAGACATGATCCTTGGGCAACTGGAAGACAGCTTTACCCAACTCAGCGGGCAGATCGGTAAACCGGGCCATGAACTGACCGACAACGAGTGGTTGATGAGCATCCGCAGCCGCGCCGTGATTCCTGGCGGGACGTGCGAATTCGACCTGCCGGCCTATCACGCGTGGCAGCACCACCAGCCGGCCTCCCGGCGCGCCGATCTGGAGGAATGGGCCAGCACCTTGGGCCCACTGGCGCGGGCACTGGGCCTGCTCATGCAGATCCTTCGTGACTCCGGGAAACCACAAAAAGTCATGTCCGTGGCCGGGCAGTTCCAGCAGGCGCTCCCTCAGGGCCGAACTTTCCAGCTGCTGCGCCTGCGCATCGACGAATCGATCGGATTGATCCCGGAAATCAGCGGCAACCGGCTTGTGGCCTCGGTACGGATGATGAAGCACGAGGCCGACGGCAAGCTGCATCTGGCCCGAGAAGACGTGCCGTTCGAATTGACGCTTTGTTCATGAAAGAGCCCCCAACCACTCTTCCCAAAGCAGCAGCCGCCAAGCCGCGCACCGTACGCTGCCCTGCCTGCGGCGGCCCCAGTCTATATGCGCCGGAGAACCGCTTCCGGCCGTTCTGCAGTGAACGCTGCAAAACGCATGACTTGGGCGCCTGGGCTAGTGAGAGCTTCCGGATGGAAGTGCAGGAAGATGATGGGGCGGACGGGTTGGAGAATGGGACGCCGCTGCAATAGGTGTCATGGCGCGGCGATCGCCTGTGTCCCATGGATTTCCCGGGCAGGAGGTTGAAGAGGTTGACAGAGGAGTGCAGCGAAGCTTATTGATGAGGCCTGCGCGTGCCCACAGCAGCCTCTTCCTCCATCCATTTCAAGACAGGCAATGCACCAGGCAACACAGGTGTGACCGTCACCGGCAAGTTTTCCCATGCAAACGACTGCCCCTCCCGCATGGAAAGCTCTCCTTGCCAAAGCGTGATCTTGCAAAAATTCAACCGCACCAGGGCATGCGGATAATCCACCATCTGCTCACGCCAGCGCATGACATTCGCAGGATCGACATTGATCCCCAGCTCCTCGTGCAGTTCACGCGCCAGAGCCTGCTCCACCGTTTCACCCGCTTCCAGCTTGCCGCCCGGGAACTCCCAGTAGCCCTCGTAAACCTTGCCCGCGGGCCGCGACGTCAGCAGAAAAGCGCCACCGGGCCGATACAGGACGCCCACACCGACTTCAACCACGGAGCGCTCTGCGCCGCCTTGCTCACGCGGCAGATGCGTATCGGCCTTGATCAGAGGCTCGCTCACGCCTGACCCGCTCCCCGCCCGATGAAATCACGCGCGAACTGATAGGCCACACGACCCGAACGGGACCCGCGCTCCAGGGCCCATACCAGAGCCTCCGGGCGTGCTGCCGCGATGTCCGCCTGCGATGCCCCGAGCGCTGACAGCCACTGCGCCACGATCGCGAGGTACTCATCCTGGCTGAAAGGATAGAAGCTGATCCAGAGACCGAAGCGCTCTGAAAGAGAAATCTTTTCCTCGATGACCTCGCCCGGATGCACCTCACCGTCCTCGGTGTGCTGGTAGCTGAGGTTCTCCTTCATGTACTCGGGCAGCAGGTGGCGCCGGTTGCTGGTGGCATACACCAGCACATTGGGCGTGTTGGCGGCCACCGAGCCGTCGAGAATGGATTTCAGCGCCTTGTAGGAGCCATCACCTTCCTCGAAACTGATGTCATCGCAGTAAATGATGAATTTTTCGGGTTGGCCGGCCACCACGTCCACGATGTCGGGCAGATCGATCAAATCGGATTTGTCGACCTCGATCAAACGCAGGCCTTGCGGCGCGTAGGCGTTCAGGCAGGCCTTGATGAGCGAAGACTTGCCGGTGCCGCGGGCGCCCGTCAGCAGCACATTGTTGGCCGCGCGCCCTTCCACGAACTGGCGCGTATTGCGCTCGATCTTTTCCTTCTGCGGATCGATTTCCTTGAGATCGGTCAGAGCAATGCCTCCCACATGGCGCACCGGCTCCAGCGAGCCATGTCCGCTGGAGCGCTTGCGGTAGCGCCAAGCCACCGACTGGCCCCAGTCGGGCGCTGAAAGCGGCTGCGGAAGCACCGCTTCGATACGGGTGATCAGTTGCTCTGCACGCGCGATGAGGCGCTCAAATGGTTCGCTCATGAAATCAGGATCTGTAGTCGGCGTTGATACTTACATAGTCATGGCTCAGGTCGCATGTCCAGACCGTGTCGCTCGCCGTGCCGCGGCCCAGAAGCACGCGTACCGTGATCTCCTGCTGCTTCATCACGCGCTGGCCGTCTTCCTCCTGGTAGGCCGGATGGCGCCCGCCTTGGGTAGCCACATGCACCTCGTCCAGGTAAAGATCGATGAGGGTCTGATCGAGATCACCGATACCAGCGTAGCCTACCGCCGCCAGAATGCGGCCGAGGTTAGGGTCGCTCGCGAAAAAAGCCGTTTTGACCAGCGGCGAATGCGCAATGGCATAGGCCACCTGGCGGCACTCTGCAGCCGTCTTGCCGCCTTCCACGCGGATGGCGATGAACTTGGTCGCCCCTTCGCCGTCGCGCACGATGGCTTGCGCCAGCTGGCGCGCCACGCCGAGCATGGCTTCCTTCAACGCCCGGCCGTCAGCCGAATCGAGCGAGCTGACGGACGCGTTGGCCGCCTGGTTGCTCGCGATCACGATGAAAGAATCGTTGGTGGAGGTGTCGCCGTCGATCGTGACGCGGTTGAACGAGCCTTCGGCGAGCTCCAGGGCCAACTGGTTCATCACAGCCTGATCGACCCGCGCGTCGGTCGCCAGAAAGCCCAGCATGGTCGCCATGTTGGGGCGGATCATGCCCGCGCCCTTGCTGATGCCGGTGATCGTGATCTCGGCGCCGCCCACCATCGCCTTGGCGCTGAACGCCTTGGGAACAGTGTCGGTGGTCATGATGCCCTCGGCGGCGCGGGCCCAATGAGCCCCCTTGGCGTCGGCAATCGCAGCAGGCAGGCAGGCGGTAATGCGATCCACAGGCAGGGGCTCCATGATGACGCCGGTGGAAAACGGCAGCACCTGCTCCGGCGCGATCTTCAGCAGCTCTGCCAGCGCCGTGCAAGTTTGGCGTGTGCGCGCCAGGCCGTCTTCGCCCGTGCCGGCATTGGCATTACCCGTGTTCACCACCAGCGCACGGATAGGTCCGCCCTTTTTCAGATGCTCCCGGCAAACCTGCACCGGCGCGGCGCAGAAGCGGTTGCTGGTGAACACGCCGCCGACGCTGGCGCCTTCGTCCAGCAGGATGACCGTGAGGTCTTTCCGGTTCGCCTTTCGGACCCCGGCTTCGGCGATGCCGAGGCGCACACCGGCTACAGGAAACAGCTTGGAGGGGTCTGGAGCGGAAAGATTGACGGGCATTTGAGGCTTTCTAGGGTTCCCAAAGGACAAGGGTATCTACAGATCTCTCGGCTTTCTCTCCGTCATTCCCGCGCAGGCGGGAATCCAGGGGCGTTCAGAGGCTGCACTGGATTCCCGCCTGCGCGGGAATGACGGGGGAAGGAAAGCATGAGATGGTAGAGGCCTTCCCCCCGAGTGAAGAGAAGAAGTGTCAGTTCAGCGCGCCATGGCATTGCTTGTACTTCTTGCCGCTGCCGCATGGGCAAGGGTCGTTGCGGCCGACGCGCGGAACAGCGCCCGCGGCGGCGGCGGCAGCCGCGGCAGTCTGGCCCAGTTGGGCGCCCGGCACGGTTTCAGCCTCGCCGGTTTCGGTGGGCGAGGTGTAGGTCACGTTGCTGAACTGCTCGGCACGCTGCTCCAGATCCTCGGCGGCCTGCTCGACCTCATCGCCGGACTGGATCTTCACCGTCATGAGGGTGCGCGTGACTTCGTTCTTCACCACATCCAGTAGTTGACCGAACAGTTCGAAGGCCTCGCGCTTGTATTCCTGCTTGGGCTGCTTCTGCGCATAGCCGCGCAGATGAATGCCCTGGCGCAGGTAATCCAGCGCGCTCAGGTGCTCGCGCCAGTGGCTGTCGATGTTCTGCAACAGCACCGCACGCTCGAACGGACGGAAATTCTCCGCGCCCACCAGCTCCACCTTGGCGGCATACGCCTCGTCGGCGGCTTTCAGCACCTTCTCGAGGATGTCCTCGTCGGTCATGGCGGCCGAGGCTTCGATCTCCTTCTGCAGAGACAGATCGATGTGCCATTCGTCTGCCAGCACCTTCTCCAGGCCAGGAATATCCCACTGCTCTTCCACGGAATCGGCGGGTACATACTGGTGCACGAGATCGGTGAAGCACCCCTGGCGCAGGGAGGAGATCTGCGCCTCGAGGTCGTTGGCATCGAGAATCTCGTTGCGCTGCTGGTAGATCACCTTGCGCTGGTCATTGGAGACGTCGTCGTACTCGAGCAGCTGCTTGCGGATGTCGAAGTTGCGGGCTTCGACCTTGCGCTGCGCGCTTTCGATGCTGCGGGTCACCATGCCCGCCTCGATCGCTTCGCCCTCGGGCATTTTCAGCCGGTCCATGATGGCGCGCACACGATCGCCTGCGAAGATGCGCATGAGCGAATCGTCCAGGCTGAGATAGAAGCGCGAGGAGCCGTTGTCACCCTGGCGGCCCGAGCGGCCGCGCAGCTGGTTGTCGATGCGGCGGCTTTCGTGCCGCTCGGTAGCGATGATGCGCAGGCCGCCGAGCGACTTGACGTGCTCGTGGTCCTTCTGCCATTGCTCGCGCAGCGCAGCCACCTTGGCCTGGCGGGCGGCATCGTCGAGCGAGGGATCGGCCTGCACGGCCTCGATGGCCTTCTCCACGTTGCCGCCGAGCACGATGTCAGTACCCCGGCCAGCCATGTTGGTGGCGATGGTGATCATCTTCTGCCGGCCGGCCTGCGCCACGATGTCGGCTTCGCGCTCGTGCTGCTTGGCGTTCAGCACCTGGTGGGGAAGCTTTTCCTTCTGCAGGAGTTCGGCGATGATTTCGGAGTTTTCGATCGACGTGGTGCCCACCAGCACCGGCTGCCCGCGCTCATAGCATTCGCGGATGTCAGCGATGGCGGCGTCGTATTTTTCCTTGGTGGTCTTGTAGACGCGGTCGAGCTGGTCGTCGCGCTTGCTCGGCCTGTTGGGCGGCACCACCACCGTTTCGAGGCCGTAGATTTCCTGGAACTCGTAGGCTTCGGTGTCAGCGGTACCGGTCATGCCGGCGAGCTTCTTGTACAGGCGGAAGTAGTTCTGGAAGGTGATCGAGGCCAGAGTCTGGTTCTCGGCCTGGATCGGCACGCCTTCCTTGGCTTCCACGGCCTGGTGCAGGCCATCGCTCCAGCGGCGGCCAGACATGAGACGGCCGGTGAATTCGTCGACGATCACGATCTCCGGGCCGCGCTCGCCTTGCTGCACTACGTAGTGCTGATCGCGGTGGTAGAGATGGTTGGCCCGCAGCGCCGCATACAGGTGGTGCATCAGCGAGATGTTGGCCGGGTCGTACAGGCTGGCGCCCGGGGCGATCAGGCCACGCTCGGCCAGGACGCGCTCGGCGGTTTCGTGGCCCTGCTCGGTGAGGTAGACCTGATGGGCCTTCTCGTCGACAGTGAAGTCGCCCGGCTTGGTCACGCCCTCGCCGGTGCGCGGATCGGCTTCGCCTTCCTGGCGCGTGAGCGCCGGCACCACCTTGTTGATGGCCAAGTACATGGCCGTGTGGTCTTCCGCCTGGCCGCTGATGATGAGCGGGGTGCGGGCTTCGTCGATCAGGATGGAATCGACCTCGTCGACGATGGCGTAGTTGAGCTGGCGCTGCACGCGGTCAGCCGGCTCGTAGACCATGTTGTCGCGCAGGTAGTCGAAACCGAACTCGTTGTTGGTGCCGTAGGTGATGTCGGAACCGTAGGCGGCCTGCTTTTCGTCGCGTGCCATCTGGGGCAGGTTCACACCCACCGTGAGGCCGAGAAAGTTGTAGAGGCGGCCCATCCACTGGGCGTCGCGGTTGGCGAGATAGTCGTTCACCGTGACCACGTGCACGCCGTTGTTGCTCAAGGCATTGAGGTAGACCGGCAGCGTGGCCGTAAGTGTCTTGCCTTCGCCGGTGCGCATTTCGGCGATCTTGCCTTCGTGCAGCGCCATGCCGCCGATGAGCTGCACATCGAAATGGCGCATCTTCATCACGCGCTTGGAGCCCTCGCGCACCACGGCAAAGGCTTCGGGCAGCAACTCGTCCAGGCTTTCGCCCTTGGCCACCCGGTCCTTGAATTCCTGGGTCTTGGCGCGCAGCGCCTCGTCCGTCAGCTTTTCAAATTCAGGCTCCAGGGCGTTGATGCGCGCCGCGGTCTTGCGGTATTGTTTGAGCAGGCGGTCATTGCGACTGCCAAATATCTTGGTGAGGAGATTGGTGGCCATGCGTACGCGGCCGCCATGCGCGTTCGGAAACGGCAGGCAGCCAAAACCCCTAAGACGTCAGAAATGAATACGGAAACTGAGGGCGGTTGGCCTGAAAACAAGCAGACAAAGCCATCCACCCCTCGCTCGCGCGGGTAACTGAACATTTTACCTGTGCATGAAGACGGTCCGCCGTCGGCATAATTGAGGACCTCCATGAATCTTCGCCGACATTCCGCCCTTTCCCTGCTTCAAGCCGTGGAAGAGGCCCCTACCCTCTCGCATTTGAGCCGGCTGGCCGGTGAATCAGCCAGCCGGTTGGCGCTGATCCGGCCCCTGATTCCCAAGCCCTTGCAGGGGCTTGTTCAGGCCGGCGGACTGGAGGAAGGCTGCTGGTGCCTGCTGGTGCCGAACAACGCGGCGGCGGCGAAACTGCGGCAAATGGCGCCTTCCCTGCTGGAAGTGTTGCAGGCGCGCGGGCACGCGGTGCAGAAATTGCGGATCAAGATCATGACGAACACAGGAATGGCAGGCAACCTGCGCTGAAACACCCCTGGGACCGCCAAGCTCCAGCTTGGCAGCAGCGCTTGACAGATACGCCAAGCCAAGCTGGAGCTTGGCGATCCCAGGGTGTGCTCACGCCCCGACGGTCACGTGGTAGAGGCCCCAGGGACACTGCGCGAAGCGCTCGGCCAGCGGCTTGGCAGCCAGTTCAGGGATGCGATCGGCATCCAGTACCGCCCAGAGAGGCCCCAAACCGCCCAGAGGCATGGGCTTGCCGTCCAGATGGGTAGCCACAATCAAATTCAGGCGCTTAGCCTCGCCCAGCGTGATCGGCACCGTGTAGCCATCAATGGCGCGCAGCCCCAGGGGCGTGGCCGCCTCATCTGGCGCGCCGGCGGCGCGCAGCACATCCGCCAGCAGCGGGCCCCGCAACGCATGCACCTTGGCGTCGTACTCGAGCGTGGGGCGGATGGTTCGGACCGGCAACTTCAGCAGCGCCGCGAAATCGAATACGTGGGCCTGTGTAAAGCTTTGCTGCTGCTTGGCCATCATCTGGTCGAGGGCCTTGTCCAGGGGGCCCCGGTTGGCCTTGCTGATGGAGCCCGTCACCGTCAGTAGACCTGGGCCTGCCGCCCCGCTGCCCTTGGAAGGCGTGGCCGAAGCTTGACTCCCGATAAGGGCCAGTGTGGTGGCGGCGAGAAATTGGCGCTTGCCGGTCATGGATTGAGACTCCTGTGTTGTATTTCTATTTGTAATCCACCGGCTGCCGGAGGTCAAATGCGACTGAGCCGTTCAGCCCCCAAACCCGCGCCTACACCAGACCCCTGCGAAGGAGAAAGAGCCCTCACCCCCACCCTCTCCCGCATACGGGAGAGGGAGTCAAGCCAGAAGACCCAGAAGGCCGCGGAGCAGGCCATGCGCGGGCAACCGCGGAGCTGGCTTTGCCAGGCCGCTGGTTGTGTCCCCTTGAGGGGATGGCACGCAGTGCCTCAGGGGGAGCCAAGGTCCAGCTTTGCCAGGCCGCTGGTTGCGTCCCCTGGGGGAAGGCGCGAAGCGCCTCAGGGGGGCCTATCTCGGCAAATCGCTGACACCCATCAGGAACTCATCGACCGCCCGGGCGGCCTGACGGCCTTCGCGGATCGCCCAGACCACCAGCGATTGGCCGCGCCGCATGTCACCGGCGGCGAACACCTTCGGCACATTGGTCGCGTAGCCACCGTCAAAATCAGGCGTGGCCTTGGCGTTGCCGCGTGCGTCCTTCTCCACGCCAAAGCCTTCGAGGATGGTTTCCACCGGGTTGGTGAAGCCCATGGCGAGCAGCACCAGATCGGCAGGCCACTGTTTTTCGGTGCCCGGCACTTCGGTCAGCTTGCCGTCCTTGAATTCCACCTGCACAGTGGTCAGGCCGTTGACCTTGCCTTTTTCGCCCGTGAACTGCTTGGTGGAAATGGCGAATTCGCGCTGTGCGCCTTCCTCATGGCTGGAACTGGTGCGCAGCTTGATCGGCCAGTAAGGCCACACCAACGGCTTGTTCTCCTGCTCGGGCGGCATGGGCATGACCTCGAACTGCGTCACGCTCTTGGCGCCGTGGCGGTTGCTGGTACCCACGCAGTCGCTGCCGGTGTCGCCGCCACCAATGACGATGACATGCTTGCCATCGGCACGAATCTGCCCTTTCAGCTTGTCGCCAGCATTGATCTTGTTCTGCTGCGGCAGGAACTCCATCGCGAAATGGATGCCGTCAAGATCACGCCCCGGCATAGGCAGATCGCGCGAGGTCTCTGATCCACCGGTCAGCAATACGGCATCAAAGTCTTGCTGCAACTGCTCGGGACTGATGCTCTCCTTGGCCCAGTTGGTCACCTTGCTGCCCTTGGGCATGGCGCCGACCAGCACGCTGGTGCGGATTTCCACGCCCTCTGCCTGCATCTGTTCGGCGCGGCGATCGATATGCGATTTTTCCAGTTTGAAATCGGGAATGCCGTAGCGCAGCAGGCCACCGACGCGGTCGTTCTTCTCGAACAGCGTGACATCATGGCCGGCGCGCGCAAGCTGCTGGGCCGCCGCCATGCCGGCCGGGCCCGCGCCCACCACCGCTACCTTCTTGCCGGTCTTGATCTTGGGAACCTGAGGCGTCACCCAGCCTTCGTCCCAGGCGCGGTCGATGATGGCGTGCTCGATCGACTTGATGCCTACCGCATCGTCGTTGATGTTCAGCACACAGGCTGCCTCGCAAGGCGCGGGGCAGATGCGGCCGGTGAACTCGGGGAAGTTGTTCGTCGAATCGAGCACCGCGAAGGCGCTTTTCCAGTCACCGCGGTACACCAGATCGTTGAAATCGGGAATGATGTTGTTGACAGGGCAGCCGTGGTTGCAGAACGGCGTGCCGCAATCCATGCAGCGGGCGCCCTGCAGCTTGGCCTGCGGGTCATCCAGGCCGATGACGAATTCCTTGTAGTGCTTGACGCGTTCGGCAACCGGGGCGTAGCCCTCCTCGATGCGTTCGAACTCCATGAAGCCAGTGACTTTTCCCATGTGGTGCTTTCGTATTTCTTTCGTGGGCGTGGTGGGCTCGGCAGCTATGTAGGAGCGGCTTCAGCCGTGAAAGGCTGTTCGCGGGGGCCGGCCATCCGGCTGAAGCCGCTCCTACAGATCTTTTGGATCACTTGGCTGCTACAGCTTCCTTCTTCTTGGTGGGGGCGGCCTCCGCGGCGGCCGAAGCCTGTTTCCGGGCGTGGATCTCGCCCAGCGCACGTTTGTATTCGTTGGGGAATACCTTCACGAACTTGGTCCTGGCCTCCGCCCAGTTGTCGAGCAACTCACGGGCGCGGCGGCTGCCGGTCCAGCGGTTGTGGTCGGCCAGCAACGCCTTCAACTGTTCCTCGTCGGTCTGGCCGCGATGCCAGATGGCGCTGTCGCCCCGCACGCGTTGCTCGGAAGCCGGCAGCACGGGCTCCAGGGCCACCATGGCCGTGTTGCAGCGCTTGGCAAACTGGCCGTCTTCGTCGTACACGTAGGCGATACCGCCCGACATGCCCGCGGCGAAGTTGCGGCCGGTCTTGCCGAGCACGGCCACCGTACCGCCGGTCATGTATTCGCAGCCGTGATCGCCGGTGCCTTCCACCACCGCGGTGGCGCCAGACAGGCGCACCGCGAAGCGCTCGCCGGCCACGCCGCTGAAGAACGCCTCGCCGGTCGTGGCACCGTACATCACCGTGTTGCCCACGATGATGTTCTGCTGCGCCTGCCCACGGAAGTCCAGGCTGGGGCGCACCACCACACGGCCGCCCGAAAGGCCCTTGCCGGTGTAGTCGTTGGCATCGCCGATCAGGTAGAGCGTGATGCCGTTGCACAGGAAAGCGCCAAAGCTCTGGCCGCCCGTGCCCTCCAGCTGAATATGGATGGTGTCGTCGGGCAGGCCTTCAGGATGCACCTTGGTGACCGCACCCGAGAGCATGGCGCCCACCGAGCGGTTGACGTTGCGCGCGGTATCGAGAATCTTGACAGGCTCGCCCTTGTCGATGGCCTGGCGAGATTTCTCGATGAGACGGTTGTCCAGGGATTTGGCCAGGCCGTGATCCTGCCCGTCGACGTGGTAGCGCGGCACGCCGGCCGGCACTTCCGGCCTGGCGAACAGGCGGCTGTAGTCGAGGCCCTTGGCCTTCCAGTGCTCGATGCCTTTCTTCATGTCGAGCAGGTCGCTGCGGCCGATGAGGTCGTCGAACTTGCGGATACCCAACTGCGCCATGATCTGGCGGACTTCCTCGGCGATGAAGAAGAAGAAGTTGACCACGTGCTCGGGCTTGCCGCTGAACTTGCGGCGCAGCACCGGGTCTTGCGTGGCCACGCCCACCGGGCAGGTGTTGAGGTGGCACTTGCGCATCATGATGCAGCCCTCGACCACCAGCGGTGCGGTGGCGAAGCCAAATTCATCAGCGCCCAGCAGCGCGCCGATGGCGACGTCGCGGCCGGTCTTCATCTGGCCGTCGGCTTGCACGCGGATACGGCCGCGCAAGCGGTTGAGCACCAGCGTTTGCTGCGTTTCAGCCAGGCCGATCTCCCAGGGGCTGCCGGCATGCTTGATGCTCGACCAGGGCGACGCGCCCGTGCCGCCGTCGTGCCCGGCAATCACCACGTGATCGCTCTTGCACTTGGCCACGCCAGCGGCGATGGTGCCCACGCCCACTTCGCTGACCAGCTTGACGCTGATGTCGCTGTGCGGAGCGACGTTCTTCAGATCATGGATGAGCTGCGCCAGATCCTCGATCGAGTAGATGTCGTGGTGCGGGGGCGGGCTGATGAGGCCCACGCCCGGCACGCTGTGGCGCAGCTTTCCGATGTAGTCGCTCACCTTACCGCCAGGCAACTGGCCTCCTTCGTCGGGCTTGGCGCCCTGGGCCATCTTGATCTGGATCTGGTCAGCGCTGGACAGGTATTCGGCGGTCACGCCAAAGCGTCCCGAAGCCACCTGCTTGATGCGCGAGCGCATGGAATCGCCCTCGTTCAGCGCGTAGTCGACCTCGAACACATCCTTGCCCAGCAGCTCGGACATGGTCTGCCCTTGCTTGATCGGGATGCCCTTGAGTTCGTTGCGGTAGCGCTTGGCGTCTTCGCCGCCTTCACCCGTATTGCTCTTGCCGCCGATGCGGTTCATGGCCACAGCCAGCGTGGCGTGCGCCTCGGAAGAGATCGAGCCGAGCGACATGGCGCCGGTGGCGAAACGCTTGACGATTTCCTTCGCCGGTTCGACTTCCTCGATCGGAATGGCCTTGGCCGGGTCCACCTTGAACTCGAACAGGCCCCGCAGCGTCATCAGGCGCTTGCTCTGGTCGTTGATGAGCTGAGCGTATTCCTTGTAAGTGCTCCAGTTGTTGGCCCGGGTGCTGTGCTGCAGCTTGGCGATGGCGTCAGGCGACCACATATGGGCTTCGCCCCGCGTGCGCCAGGCGTATTCACCGCCGGCATCGAGCATGTTGTTCAGCACCGGATCGGCGCCATAGGCCGCCTGGTGGCGGCGCACGGCTTCTTCGGCGATCTCGAACACGCCCAGGCCGCCCACGCGGCTGGGGGTGCCGGTGAAGTATTTTTCGACGGTCTCGGAGTTGATGCCGATGGCCTCGAAGAGTTGCGCGCCGCAGTAGCTCATGTAGGTGGAGACGCCCATCTTGGACATCACCTTGGAGAGCCCTTTGCCCACAGCCTTGATGTAGTTGGCAATCGCCTTCTCGGCGCTCAGATCGCCCGGCAGATCCTTGTGGATGTTGGCGATGGTTTCCATGGCCAGCCAGGGGTGCACGGCCTCGGCGCCATAGCCTGCCAGCACGGCAAAGTGCTGGATCTCTGCAGCGCTGCCGGTTTCCACCACCAGGCCCACGCTGGTGCGCAGGCCTTCGCGGATCAGGTGCTGATGGATGCTGGAGAGCGCCAGCAGCGCCGGAATGGCCACGCGATCGTGCGCTACGGCCCGGTCGCTGATGATGAGGATGTTCCGCCCGATCTTGATGGCATCCACCGCTTGCGCGCAGAGCGAGGCCAAACGGGCTTCCACGCCTTCGGGGCCCCAGTTGAGCGGGTAGGTAATGTCGAGCACGCTGCTGGAGAACTTGCCCTGGGTGTGCTGCTTGATCTCGCGCAGCTTGGTCATGTCGTAGGCATCCAGCACAGGCTGGCTCACCTCGAGGCGCATCGGCGGGTTGACCTGGTTGATGTCGAGCAGGTTCGGCTTGGGACCGATGAAGCTCACCAGGCTCATCACGATGGCTTCGCGGATCGGATCGATCGGCGGGTTGGTCACTTGCGCGAACAACTGCTTGAAGTAGCTGTAGAGCGGCTTGTTGCGGTCAGACAACACGGCCAGGGGGCTGTCGTTGCCCATGGAGCCAATGGCTTCTTCGCCAAACGCGGCCATGGGGCTCAGCAGGAATTTCACGTCTTCCTGGGTGTAGCCGAAGGCTTGCTGGCGGTCGAGCAGCTCGGGCGAAGTGGCTTCGACACCGGAAGATTGCGGCTCGGTGTCGCTGACTGGCAGCTCCTCTGCATCCAGCCCGGCCACCGGCACCGCCACGTCATCGAGGCGGATGCGCAGGTCCTCGATCCAGCGCTTGTAGGGCTTGGCGTTGGCAAGGCTGGCCTTGACTTCCTCGTCGTCGATCATGCGGCCCTGATCCAGATCGATCAGGAACATCTTGCCGGGCTGCAGGCGCCACTTGCGGACAATCTTGTGCTCAGGCACCGGCAGCACACCGGATTCGGAGCCCATGATGACGAAATCATCGTCTGTGATGCAGTAGCGGCTGGGACGCAGGCCGTTGCGGTCGAGCGTGGCGCCGATCTGGCGGCCGTCGGTGAACACGATGGACGCGGGGCCGTCCCAGGGTTCCATCATGCTGGCATGGTACTCATAGAACGCGCGGCGGCGCTCGTCCATGGTGCTGTGCTGCTCCCAGGGCTCCGGGATCATCATCATCACGGCCTGGGCCAGCGGGTAGCCGGCCATGGTCAGCAGCTCCAGGCAGTTGTCGAACGTGGCGGTGTCGGACTGGTGGGCAAAGCTGATGGGGTAGAGCTTCTGCAGATCGGCCTGCAGCACGGGCGAGCTCATCACGCCTTCGCGGGCGCGCATCCAGTTGAAGTTGCCCTTGACGGTGTTGATTTCGCCGTTGTGCGCCACATAACGATAGGGGTGCGCGAGCGGCCACTCGGGGAAGGTGTTGGTGGAAAAGCGCTGGTGCACCAGGCCGAGAGCGGAAACACAGCGCTCATCCTTCAGATCCAGGTAGTAGGTGCCCACCTGATCGGCCAGCAGCAAGCCCTTGTAGATCACCGTGCGGCTGCTCATGCTGGGCACGTAATATTCTTTGCTGTAGCGCAGACCCAGCGCCTGGATGTGGGCGCTGGCGGTCTTGCGGATCACATAGAGCTTGCGCTCCAGCGCATCCTGCACGATGACATCCGCGCCCCGGCCGATGAACACCTGGCGGATGATGGGTTCCTTCTCGCGCACCGCGGGCGACATGGGCATGTCGAGGTCCACCGGCACATCGCGCCAGCCCAGCAGCACCTGGCCCTCCAGGCGGATCGCGCGCTCGAGTTCTTCCTCGCACGCCAGGCGCGAAGCGTTTTCCTTCGGCAGGAAGATCATGCCCACGCCATACTCGCCCAGCGGCGGCAGGGTCACACCTTGCTTGGCCATTTCCTCGCGATAGAGCGCATCAGGCATCTGGATCAGAATCCCGGCGCCATCACCCATCAGCGCATCAGCGCCCACCGCGCCGCGATGGTCCAGGTTCTCCAGGATTTTCAGCGCCTGGGTGACGATGGCGTGGCTCTTTTCGCCCTTGATATGCGCGACAAAGCCGACGCCGCAGGCATCATGCTCGTTCGCCGGGTCATAGAGGCCGCTCTGTTGCAATTGCGATTGCTCGGCAGGCGTGGTCATCGTGGGCTCCGTCTTCTATCTAATCCAGGAAAGACCCCAAGGATAGTGCGGTGCAGCAAAACTTCCAAGAAAAATAAATTGGGGTCAGATTCCAATTTATCCTAAAAATTTCAACTACAAGTTAAATTAGGGACATATCAAAATAGAGAGCAAAAACCCCATATCACATATTGCCTCAATGGCTATTTTCTTCTCTAAAGCAGATCAATCAGGTGCACCTGAATCGGAGTTCTCAGGCGCCACGAGCTTGGACGCCGCAGAAGGACGGCCTACGCGCCCCGGCGAAACCCGGCGGGTGGTGCGCGTTTGCAAATCCGCCACAAAACGCCCCTCGCCCAAAGCCCAACCGCTTTGCACTGCGCGGGTCAGCTTCTCGCGCTGCTCCAGGCTCTGCCCTGCCTTGACCAGTTCGGCGTAAGCCGCCTCACGAGCGAATGGCGTGTTGCCCAACTCCCAGAACAAGGAGTGTGGCGTGATCAGCGGGTCGGAACGCAGGCCAACATAGTGCGCATAGCTGGACCACGGGTAATCGCCTGGTGCGGCCACCATGCCTGCACGTACGGGATTCAGATCGATATAGGCCATGCAGGCCAGCAGATACCGCTCCGCCTCGATCAGGCTGGAACGGTAGCGCCCTTCCCAAAGCGTGCCGGTGCGGCTATGCCGGTCATTGAAATAGCGCACATAGCTCCGCCCGAGCGCCTGCATCATGCGTGGCACGCCCTCATTGGTTTCCGGCGTGAGCAGCAGGTGCAGGTGATTGGACATCAGCACATAGGCATGGAGCGCGACCTTGTTCTCCGCGGAAAAATCGCGCAAGGCACGCAACATGCGCTGATGATCGTCGCTGTCTCGGAAGATGTTTTGACGATTGTTGCCGCGCAGAATGACGTGATGGGGGTAGGCGGCAACGGTGAGTCGGGGAAGGCGGGCCATGGTTAATTATGCTCTGACCCCAATTTCTATCGAGATAACTGGGATCTGACCCCAATTTCTTTTGAATTCTCCTGTCGGCGGCGGAAAGGATGGCTTGCCGCCATAATCGTCGGCATGCCACGTTCCAGCCAACTTCTGCATGCCCAGCGCGAACCTGCAGCGCTGCGCCCCGCCGCCACCGTGCTTTTGCTGCGCGACAGCCCTCAAGGAGTGGAGGTGCTGATGACACGCCGCTCGCTCACGGCCAGTTTCGCGCCAGGGGCCTATGTGTTTCCCGGAGGCGGCATTGATGCTGCGGATGCGGCGGCCCATGGGCAGGCCACGCGCCGGCCGACGCAGAGTGGCGAGCACCTGACACAAGCGATCGCGGCCATCCGCGAAAGCTTCGAGGAATTGGGTGTGCTGCTCGCCAAACGGGACGATGGATCACCCGCTACCGCCGAAGATCTCGCCGCGCTCGATCGCCAGGCGCCCTTTGCCCCGCAATGCGCCGCGCGCGGGCTGAAACTGGCGGCAGCAGACGTATATGTGCTGGCCCACTGGATCACCGACCGCGATCTGCCCCGCCGCTTCGATGTACCCTTTCTCGTGGCCCGCATGCCTGAAGGGCAAACGCCAGTGGCCGACGAGGCGGAGCAATTCGAACCCGTCTGGGTGCGCCCGCAGGATGCGCTGGAGCGCCACAAGGCGGGGCAGTTCTTCATCATCTTCCCTACCATTCGCACCCTCGAGCGCCTGCAGAACTACGGTAACGTGCAAAGCATTCTAGATGCCTGTGCCACCGAGCAGCCCCTGTGGACCAGTTGTCCGCGCGGCGGGCTTCTGGCCGGCAAGGAAGCCCGCTACATGGAGCACGAGCAGCCTTTCGGGGAGTTGGAGTTGGTCACCCCTGATGGGCAGATGCTGCATGCGCTCGACTGGCAGGCCGAGCAGCCTGTGCCGCTGCTCAAGAACGTGCAGCGCCTGACGGCCGGCAACTCCGGTTTCATGACTGGCCCAGGCACCAACAGCTACCTGGTGGGTGATCCGCGCACAGGCTATATCGCCATTGATCCCGGCCCCGCGGACGATGCACACATCGAACGGCTGTGGCGTGCAGCAGGCGGCCACATCAAGTTCATTGTCTGCACGCATTCCCATCCCGATCATTCGCCCGGCGCCAAGCCGCTGCAGGCGCTGTGCAACAACACCAAGCCCCCTATTCTGGGCCTGGCCTCCCTGCCCACCGCCAATGCGGCCAGCCAATTCACGCCGGACGAGATGCTCGCCGACGGCCAGCGCCTCAGTTTGAGCGCCGACGCGCCCGACGGCAAGACTACCCACACCCTGCGCGCCATCCACACACCTGGGCACGCCGCCAATCACCTCTGCCTCCTGCTGGAGGAAGATGGCCTGCTGTTTTCCGGAGACCATATCCTCAACGGCAGCACGACGATCGTCAATCCGCCCGATGGCGAAATGACAGCCTACCTGGAGTCGCTGGACAAGCTCGATGCCGCCTGCGCGGAACAGGACGCCCATTTCATCCTGCCCGCGCACGGTTACGTACTGGGCAGCGCGCGTGCGCAGATCGCCCACCTGAAAAAGCACCGCCTGGCACGCGAGGCGAAAGTTCTGGCCGTGATGCAGGCGGACCCTCAGGGCACGATGGACGACTGGGTGGCCAAGGCCTATGACGACGTGCCTCCGCGCGTATGGCCCGTGGCGAAACGCTCACTACTGGCACATGTAGAGCGGATCCAGGCAATGGGGGACTGCCCTCCCTGAGGCGCTGACGCGCCATCCCCTATGCCGGGCGCCCTGGCATAGGCTGCGCAGAAGAAGCTTCGGTGTGGGCTGCTACGGACAGCCCTTGCCATTTCCTGCGCATGAGGGGTAGCGCAAGGAGAAAGCGAAGCTACACTGGCCCCCACAAATCACACGTTGAGGAAGAGGGGCTTTTATGGCAGCGACCGGCATCCAGCGGGCATCGGCGCGGACCCGAAGCAGTATAGAAGCGCATCCCATCGAATTCACGGGCTCGGGCGGTGAATATTTCCGCGTCTGGATCGTCAATGTGCTCTTGTCCATCGTCACGCTGGGCATCTACACGCCCTGGGCGCGGCGGCGGACGGCCCAGTATTTCTACAGCCATACCCAGGTCGCCGGCAGCCCCCTCGAATTCGCGGCGCAACAGCGCAAGATGGTGGTGGGTTTTCTGATGATGGCGGCGCTCTACCTGGCCTACCAGATCGCCGCTGAAACCGGGCAGGAGCTGGCCTCCATGCTGCTGCTGATCGGCTTTGCCGTGCTGACGCCCTTTCTCTGGGGCAGCGCCATGCGCTTTCGCTTGAGCGCCACGCGCTGGCGCGGCATTCGGCTGGCCTTCACGGCGTCGTGGCGGGAGGTCTATACGGCCAGTTGGCCCGTGTTCGCCATCGCGGCCATTTGGGTGGTGGTGCTTTTCGTGACAGGCGCCATGTCGCCGCCCTCCCTTGGCGGCGCAGAAGGCGATGAGTCGCCGCTGCAGTTGCCGGCTCTGGGCGGGCTGGTCATTGGCCTGGGGATCGTGGGTTCCGCACTGACGCTGCTGTGCATCATCCGGCTTGAATACAACTACCGCAGCCTGCTGGTGCTGCGCGCGCGCATCGGCAACCAAATGGGGCGCTGGAAACCGGTATATATGGATTTTGTCCGCATCTGGCTGGCCACGGCGGGCCTCTTTCTGTTGCTGGTGCTGGCGGTGGTCCTGGCGGTTTCGCTGTTCAGCGGCTCGATGGCCCTGCTGTTCAAGAAGGTGGGCAGTGGAGGGATCGCAGGCATGGTCCTGGTCTTCATGCTGGTCTTCCTCGGCGGTTTCCTGGGGTTGTTTCTGATCTCCCTGCCGGCACGCGCTTACCGGCAGGCGCGCATGTTCCAACTGGTATGGAACAACGTGGGCGTGAGCCACATCGCGCGCTTCAAGACCAATCTGCGCACCTGGCCTTTCATCCGGCTGCGCATCAAGAACATGCTGCTCACGCTGCTGACGCTGGGCTTCTACCGGCCTTTCGCGCTCACCAGCGAGTACGCCATGAAGGTCGACTCAGTGATGCTTTACCTGAAAGGCGGCACGGATCAATTGGTGGGCGAACTGGTAAAGCAACAAGGCGCGTTTGGTGATGCAGCGGCTGATGCGCTGGGACTGGATCTGATTGGATAAGCGCTCTATGCCGCCTTCCTTGCGCGCCATTTGGTTTGATGGCCGCAGCACGCGAGCTCGGCCCGTCACGCTGCAACTGACCCCAGACAAGGGCCGGCCCCGGTTGCGGTTGCAAGCCCTGGATGACGGCCAGACGCTGGAACTCCGGCACGAGCAAGTCGGCTGGCCCGAGCGCTGGAGTGCCGGGCGGGCACCGCGCAGCTTGACGGTCGATCTCGGCGCGCATGGCAGCCTGCAGATCGACGATCCCGCGGCCTGGCAAGCCTGCCTCACCGAAGCGGGGCGCCGCCCTCCTCTGGCCGAACGCATGCAGACCCAACTCAAGGTACTGCTGATCGTGCTGCTGGTGGCGGGGGTCGGCATCTGGGCTTTCTATCGCTGGGGTACTCCCTGGGCTGCCGCGCAACTGGCACGCCACGTACCGCTCGCCTGGGAGCAGGCACTCACAGAGCGGGCTCTGCGGGAGATCGATGCGAACTACGTCAAGCCCAGCAAATTGCCGCCCGAGCGGCAAGCCGAATTGCGCGCCGGCTTCGCCAAGCTGGCAGCCTTGGTGGAGCCTGATCTGCAGCGCTACCCCGGCTATGCGCCGCCGCTCAAGCTGGAGTTCCGATCCGGGATGCCCGCCAACGCCTTCGCGCTACCCGGTGGCACTGTCGTGCTGACCGATGCCATGGTGGAGCAAGCCAGGGCCAGCCAGACCGGAGACACCGCGCTGCTCGGGGTGTTGGCGCACGAGATCGGCCATGTGGAGCATCGCCACACCACGCGCATGCTGGTGGAACAGGGCGTTCTCAATGTGGGGCTGGGTCTTGCGCTCGGCGACGTGTCGAGCGTGGTCTCATTCAGCAGTTCGCTGCTCACGGGATTGGCGTACCGGCGCAGCCATGAGATGGAGGCCGATTGCTACGCCGTCGCCATGATGGGCAAGGCCGGCCTCCCGACCAAGCCGATGACCGATCTGATGCTGTCCATCGAGCGGAGGGAAGAAGAGGATCATCCCAAAGACAAGGAAGCCGCCGCCTCGGCACCACCAGCCCACAAGAAGCCGCGCGAATCAGGCGGCTTCAATTGGCTCAGCACGCACCCGGACACGGCGGCGCGTGCGGAACACCTGTGCCCGGGCGGATAGAGCACTCAGAAGATAGCAGCGCCGACGGCTTCATCAGCCGGCCACGGTATGCGCCACGAACGCGAGAGTACCTACCAGAACCAAAACCATGACCAGCGCGACCAGCAGCAAAACAATGGGGCTTCCCCGCTCCGGGATGTCTTCCATGTCCTGGCGCCGGCCGATACCGATCAGGCTCCAGAGCACGGTCTTGATCTGCTTCAGGATGCTCATGATTGAAATCCTTTCTAGCGCACGCGGTTGACATCGAACGGCGTGACACCGCTCGCGCGGTTTCCCCAGGCCGTCCGCACATAGGAGGCCAAGGCGGCGATCTCCGCATTGTCCAGGCTCTGGCCGAATGGCGGCATGCCATAGGGGCGCGGATTGCCTTCCGTGGTGGGCGTGAAGCCGCCATGGATGATGGTCTTGATGAGGTTGGCGCTGGAGGCCTGCGTGACCGTCCGGAGCCCCGCCAGCGCGGGATAGATCCCGCCCTGACCTTCACCTTTGCCGCCGTGGCATTCGGCGCACTGGGCCTTGTAAAGCTTGGCACCCAGCGCCAGCACCGTGGAGCCGACACGTGTTTCCGGCTGCGGCGCCGGCGCCTGCCGCGGCAGATCACGCAGGAATAGGGCCATGGCCTGCAAATCGGCGTCGTTCAAGTGCTGAGTGCTTCCGTAGACCACCTCCGCCATCGGCCCCATGGCAGCCCCGCGAGCGCTGATACCGTTTTTCAGCAAGCCCTTCACTTCCGCGGTGCTCCAGTCCTGCACGCCTGCTTCAGCAGGAGCCGCCAGCGATGGCGCATACCAGTTCTGCATGGGAATCAGCCCGCCGCTCAAAGCCGGATTGTCTTGCAAGGCCCCCATGAAGTTGCGCGGCGCATGGCAGGCAGCGCAGTGGCCAAGACCCCGCACCAGGTAGGCCCCCCGGTTCCATTCCGCCGGCTTGCCCGGCTCGGGCCGGAACTCCCCCGGTTGAAAGTAAAGCGCACGCCACACCGCCAGCGCAGCCTGTGTGCTGTAAGGAAAGCGCAGATCATGCGGCTGGTTGGCTTGGCGCACCGGCGGCACCGTGCGCAAGAACGCGTACAGCGCATCGGAATCCTCCCGCGTGACCTGTGTGTACTCCGTGTACGGGAAGGCTGGGTAAAGCAGGCGACCATCGCGTGACCGCCCATGGTGCAGCGCGCGCCAGAAATGATCCGCCGACCAGCGGCCTAGGCCGGTTTCTGGATCGGAGGTGAGGTTACTGGCAAAAACGATGCCAAAGGGGGTGTCGAGCGCTTTGCCGCCTGCATAAGCCTCACCGCCACGCGCTGTATGGCAGGCGGCGCAGTTGCCCGCACGGGCCAGGTAGGCGCCGCGTTGCACCTGTTCCATGCTGGGCGCCGCCGCGGAGATGTTGTCCGACACGGGCTGCTCGCCACGCACGTTCAGCCAGGCCACCCACGCAGCGGCCAAGCCGGCCAGCAGCACGAGTCCTGCCAGCAGTTTGATCGGAAGGGATAAGGAGCGGCTCATGGCTGGGCACTCCCGCATGTCATCGGCAGCGCACGCGGCGCCTGGATGGAGGCTTTGGCGCCGGCGGGTACCGGCTGCATCGACAGCCATGCCGCCATGGCGCCGACATCTTCCGGCGACAGCCGCTTGGCTACTTCGCCCATGCAATCCGGCTGGGCAGCGTGGCGCTGGCCATTTCTCCAGGCGCCGAACTGGCTGAGGATGTAATCGCGCGGCAGCCCGATCAACCCGGGCATGGCGGGAGCCACCCCCATCATGGCCTCACCATGGCAGGCGGCGCAGGCGGGGATCCCGCGCGCCGCATCGCCTTGGCGCACCAGTTGTTCCCCGCGCGCCAGCGATGCCCGCAGTGCGGCGCCCGATGCAGTGGGCGGCGGCGGAGGCGGGTAAGGAAGGTCCAGATTGGCGAAGTAGCGGGCGATCTCCAGCAAGTAGGCATCAGACATCTGATCGACCAGGTAGGCCAAGGTGGCGTTCTTGCGCCGGCCTTCGCGAAAGTTCACCAACTGGTTGAACAGATAGCCCGCCGGCTTGCCTGCGATGCGGGGAAAGTAGCCCTCGTTCGTGGCGCGCCCCTCCTGGCCGTGGCAGACCACACAGGCCTGCATGCGCTGGGCCATGGTGTCCGTGGGCGGCGCCGCGACCGAAGGCGACAGCCCCCCGCAGGCCAGCAGGAACGCGGCGATCACACGGCACGAAAGAAGGGCTTTGGCTGTCATGGCGGTTTTCACAGAAGACCAGCTGAGTCTGCCTGTCAAACGCTGATCTGATAAGTCACAGATGTTCTTAAAAAAACCGTATCAGATTCAATCCCCCCGCCTGATCCTCAATGATCTTGTGCATATCAGATCAGTAGTCAAGAATACGCTTCATTTGATATCAGATTCACATCCGATTGGCTTTCCATGAAGAAATACGAAGCGCTGGCCGAGGAGATAGAAGCCCTGATCGCGTCTGGAACGCTGCGGCCGGGCGAGCGGTTGCCCTCCGTGCGGGAGACCATTGCTTCACGCAGCGTCAGCCCCTCCACGGTCTTCGGCGCGTATGCCTTGCTGGAGGCACGCGGACGCATTGAAGCGCGCGCGCGTTCAGGGTATTTCGTGAAAGCGCCCGCGCACCAGCGCCACGAGCCGCTGCTCGCGCACCCGGAGCCGAACTCGCGCCCGGTGATCGTGAACGACCTGGTACTGGAAGTGCTGGGCTCCATTCGCGAGCAGGGCATCGTGCCGCTCGGGTCGGCGTTCCCGAATCCTGAGCTCTTTCCTCTGGAGCGTCTCGCGCGTGAAACAAGCGCGGGCTTGCGGGAACTGGAGCCAGAACAGCTGCTGCATGACCTGGGGCCGGGCAATCAGGAGTTGCGCCGCCAGATCGCGCTGCGCTATGTCAGCAATGGGGTGGTGGCCGGTACCGACGAGATTGTGGTGACCAGTGGCGCCATGGAGGCGCTGAACCTGTGTCTGCAAGCCGTCACGCGGCCGGGTGATGCGGTAGCGATCGAATCGCCCACTTTCTACGGTTGCCTGCAGGCCCTGGAACGGCTGCAACTGCGGGCGGTCGAAGTGGCGACACATCCTCGCGACGGTGTACAGCTCGAATCGCTTGAAAACGTCCTGCAGCGCGAGCAGGTGAGGGCCTGCTGGTTCATGCCGAACTTCCAGAATCCGCTAGGCGCGCTGATGCCGGTGGAGCGGAAAAAACAGCTGGTGCAGTTGCTCACGCGGCATGAGATTCCACTGATCGAAGATGACGTCTATGGAGAGTTGTATTTCGGCGTGCGCCGCGCGCTGCCAGCCAAGGCATTTGACAGCGCGGGATGGGTCATGCACTGCAGCTCGATGTCGAAAAGCCTGGCACCCGGCTATCGCCTGGGGTGGACAGCGGCCGGGCGTTTTGCGCGGGCCGTGGAGCGGCTCAAGCTCTCCAGCACCCTATCGGTAGCTGTTCCCTCGCAGTTGGCCGTGCTGCGCTACCTGCGGGCCGGCGGCTTCGACAAGCACCTGCGCCACCTCCGGTCCTTGCTCGCCATGCGGCGAGAAGAGGCGCTGCGTTGCATCACGCGCCATTTTCCTTCGGAAGTGCGTGTGACCCAGCCGCAAGGCGGTTATTTCGTATGGGTGGAGCTTCCCGCCCAGGTAGATGCCCTGGAGCTGCACCGGCTGGCTCTTTCGCAGAGCATCAGCGTGGCGCCGGGACCGCTGTTCTCCGCGGATCAGCGGTTCAGGCACCACCTGCGGCTCAATTACGGGCATCCGCGATTCGAGCAATTGGAGCCGGCTTTGAAGACGTTGGGGCGACTGGTAGCGGGGTTGATGAAGCGGCCGGTGATGGAGAGTGAGGGGTTGAGGTGACGCCGTGAAAGCCCCCTTCCCAACCTCCCCCCAGTGGGGGAAGGAGTAATACAGCGAAGCCCGTTGATTCGCGGGCCGAGCGCAGCGATAGCCCGAGCCACGGGTCCCCTCTGCCCGCGCTGAGAAGCGCAGGGCAAGGGGCGGGCAAGGGCACTGCAAGATGCCCTTGCTTCGTGCTCTAGCTTGCTGCAGCTGTTTGAGCGGCGTGAACGCAGTGAACAAAGCGAGTTCTGCAGCACCGCCCCTTGACCGAGCATCGCAGGCTGCCCGGAGCGCAGCGCAGGGACGCGGGCAGTGGGGTCGCCTTTTCTTGGGTTACCTTCTTTTGGCGACGCAAAAGAAGGTGACTGCACCGCCGGGGGCAATCCCGGCCTCCGACCTCAGATCAAACAGCTGAAGGCATCAGGAAGCAGAAGGCCGTTCTGATCGACCTCCAGTGAAAGCCCCCACCCCCACCCTCCCCCAAAGTGGGAGGGAGAAAGCCACCCTCAAAAGCGCCCTGAAAAATCAAGAAAAGTGTGAAGCCCACCGATAAGCCGGATTCTGTGCATCACGGTTGCCCGCAATGTGACCGCCATCAATCTGGGCCGGGGGTCGCCCACCCGGCTCAATGCCACCTACCCGCACACTCAGCGAGCCGCCTCAACGTGTGCCTACTTGGTGTTGCTGCGCGCAGAGATTGCCCGTTTCACCCGAACTCAATCGGCTCGTCTCTGTTGCTCTGATCCTCACCTCACGGTGGAGAGCCGTTAGCTCCTGCGCTGCCCTTTGCAGTCCGGACGTTCCTCCAGTGCGCCCTTTCGGGACATGCACCGGCGGCGGTCTGGCGGGCTTCACGGGTGTGATTATTCCATTGAATGCGAACGGCATATCCATATACCCCAATTTGTCGAATAACTGCGCCAGAATGTCTCCCTGACTTACTCCTGCAGGAGACCTTGCCATGAAAGCCAACAACATCCTGGAAACCATCGGCCGCACACCGCATGTGCGCATCAACCGCCTGTTCGGCCCCGATGCCCAGGTATGGATCAAGAACGAGCGCGCCAACCCCGGCGGCTCGGTCAAGGACCGCATCGCGCTGGCGATGGTCGAAGACGCCGAGAAGAGCGGCAAATTGAAAGCTGGCGGCACCATCATCGAGCCGACGAGCGGCAACACCGGTGTCGGCCTGGCCATGGTGGCCGCCGTCAAGGGGTACAAGCTGATTCTCGTGATGCCCGACAGCATGAGCATCGAGCGCCGCCGCCTGATGCTCGCCTACGGCGCCACGTTCGACCTCACCCCTCGTGAAAAAGGCATGAAGGGCGCGATTGCCCGTGCCGAGGAATTGCTGGCACAGACACCCGGCGGCTGGATTCCCCAGCAGTTCGAAAATCCTGCCAACGTCGCCGTGCATACCGCCACCACGGCAGAGGAGATCCTGGCCGACTTCCCTGAGGGGCTGGACGTGCTGATCACCGGCGTCGGCACCGGCGGCCACCTGACCGGCGTGGCGCGCGTGCTGAAGGCCAAGTGGCCTCAGTTGAAGGTATTCGCCGTCGAGCCGACGCAATCGCCCGTGATCAGCGGTGGCGCGCCCGCCCCCCACCCCATCCAGGGCATCGGCGCTGGCTTCATCCCCAAGAACCTCGACACCGGCCTGCTGGACGGTGTGGTCCAGGTGGAAGCCGAAGCGGCGCGCGAATACGGCCGCCGGAGCGCCCGCGAGGAAGGCACTCTGGTGGGCATCAGCAGCGGCGCCACGTTGGCCGCCATTGCGCAGAAGCTACCGGAGCTGCCCAAGGGCTCTCGTGTGCTCGGCTTCAACTACGACACGGGCGAACGCTACCTTTCGGTGGAAGGCTATCTGCCAGCCTGATTAAGGGTTTCCATTAGAAACAAATCAGCTCGAAAAGTCTTTCAATCGGGGAAACCCGCCAGACACTGCGGCGTCCACTGCTCTAACAAGAGAAGAGGCCGCGATGCCCGGCTGCCCTATCCTTTTGATCAAAGACTTTTATGCCTTACGTGAAGACCGCCCTTGCCGCCGAAGCACTTCGGCAGCGTAGCGGCGGCATTCTTGCGCAGCGCCAGCGCACGGCCTTGATTCTGTTCGACGGCAAGCGCTCGGTCGATGAAGTGCTGCGCCAAACCGCCGGCTTGGGCGTGCAACCGGACGACATCACCCATCTGGTGAAAAGCGGCCTCTTGCAAGAGGAAAAACCAGAGCCTGCCAATAGCAAGTCTCGGGCAACCTCAGAAACGCCCAAAATCTCCGAATCCCCAGCGCCCCAAATGAACGGCGAGCTGACGATCGACGAACAGCAACGCCGATACAAAACAGCCTACCCGCTGGCCACACAACTCACCGCTACGCTGGGGCTGCGCGGTTTCAAACTCAATCTGGCAGTGGAACGCGCCGAAGGCTACGCAGGCCTGCGCGAACTGCTGCCCAAGATCGAGGCTGCGGTAGGCCCCGAGCGGGCCACTGACTTGCGCGCGGCACTGGACGGAGCGGCGCGCTGAATCGCTTGGGAAAGTGTTTATAAGCACGGCGCTTTTCCGCTTCACGAGCGGGCAGACGTATCATCAGCGCCTTTCATGCTCTGCTTGATCACTACAAGCCGCTCCCCATGATCCGCCTCTCCGAACTCCGCCTGCCCCTGGCGCAAGCTGACGCGCCTGAAAGCGCCCTGCGCGCGCTGGCCGCACAGAAACTCCAGATTCCCGAAACCGCCATCAGCGCGCTCCAGGTCTTCAAGCGCAGCTTCGACGCGCGCAAGGCCGATCTGCTGGCCGTGTACATCGCAGACATGGCCCTGGCCGATCCAGCCCAGGAAACCGAGCTGCTCACGCGCTTTGAAAAAGACCCGCATGTGCAGCCCACGCCCGACATGGCCTGGCACCCCCTGTGACAGCCCCCGAGGGTTGGCAAGGCGAGCGCCCCGTGGTGGTCGGCTTTGGCCCCTGCGGCATCTTTGCCGCACTGGTGTTGGCGCAAATGGGGCTCAAGCCCATCGTGCTGGAGCGCGGCAAGCCTGTGCGCGAACGCACGCAGGACACCTGGGGGCTGTGGCGCCGCAGCCAGCTCAACCCCGAGAGCAACGTGCAGTTCGGCGAGGGCGGCGCCGGCCTGTTTTCCGACGGCAAGCTCTACAGCCAGGTGCGCGACCCTCGCCACCTGGGCCGCAAGGTCATGGAGGAATTCGTGGCGGCGGGCGCGCCGGAAGAAATCCTGTGGGTGGCACACCCGCACGTAGGCACCTTCAAGCTCGTGAAGGTGGTGGAAAATTTGCGCGCGCAAATCACAGCCTTGGGCGGCGAGATCCGCTTCCAGCAGCGTGTGACAGATCTGCTGCTGGAGGGCGACGCCCAAGCGCCCTCTCTGCGCGGGCTCCAGGTTGAAGATCTTCAGACCGGCCAGCGCCATGAGCTGGCCACCCGCCACGCCGTGCTGGCGCTAGGCCACAGCTCGCGCGACACCTTTGCCATGCTGTACCGCCAGGGCGTGGACATGGTGGCCAAACCGTTTTCCATTGGCGTGCGCATCGAGCATCCGCAAGGCGTGATCGACCGCGCCCGCTGGGGTCGCCATGCCGGCCACCCGTTGCTGGGTGCGGCGGACTACAAACTGGTGCACCATGCCGGCAACGGCCGCGCGGTGTACAGCTTCTGCATGTGCCCTGGCGGCACGGTAGTGGCAGCCACAAGCGAGCCAGGCCGTGTGGTGACCAATGGCATGAGCCAATACAGCCGCAACGAACGCAATGCCAATGCCGGTATGGTGGTCGGCATCAACCCGGGTGATTTTCCGCATGCGGCTGAGGCTTTCGAGGAAACGCTGGGAGAAGCCTTCGGCGTGGAACACCTGCCCCTCGGCCAGCCTCACCCGCTCGCGGGCATCGTACTGCAGCGCCAGTTGGAATCAGGCGCCTACCAACTAGGCGGCGCCAGCTATGCGGCGCCCGCGCAACGCGTGGGTGATTTTCTGGCTCAGCGGGCCAGCACCGCGCCGGGCGACGTGATTCCCTCGTACAAGCCTGGCGTGCACTGGACTGACCTGGATGCCGCCCTGCCTGACTGGGCGACGGCCGCCATGCGGGAAGCCCTGCCTGTCTTCGGCCGCAAGATCAAGGGTTATGACATGGCCGATGCCGTCATGACAGGTGTGGAAACGCGCACCTCATCACCAGTGAACATTCGCCGCGGAGAGAGTCTTCAGAGCCTGAATGTGCGCGGGCTATTCCCTGCGGGCGAAGGCGCAGGCTATGCGGGCGGCATCCTCTCCGCCGGCATTGATGGTATTCGTGTGGGAGAAGCGGTGGCGCAAGCGGTAGTCAACACGACCCGGACGTGAATCGGGGCAGGCTTGAAACCTGCCCCGATCGGAGATCAGCCCTTGTAGTTCTGCAGCGCGGCGATGCGCTCTTCCATGGGCGGGTGCGATGCGAACAGCTTGCCCAGGCTGCCGGTGATGCCCATGGCCTGCATGGTCTTGGGCAACTCACCCGGCTGCATGCCACCCAGGCGCTGCAGGGCATGGATCATGGGCTGCGGGCGTCCGAGCAGGTTGGCGGAGCCTGCGTCGGCACGGAATTCGCGGTAACGCGAGAACCAGGCCACGATCATGCCGGCCAGGAAGCCGAACAGGATATCGAGCACCACGGTACTGACGAAGTAGCCGATGCCGGGGCCGGAATTGTCGTTGCCACGGCGGAGCGCGCTGTCGATCAAGGAGCCAATCAGGCGGCTCAGGAACACCACAAAGGTGTTCATCACGCCTTGGATGAGGGTCATGGTCACCATGTCGCCATTGGCCACGTGCGCGATCTCGTGGCCGAGCACGGCCTCGATCTCTTCGCGGGTCATGCCGCGCAGGAGGCCGGTAGACACCGCCACCAGGGCGGAATTCTTGAATGCCCCCGTGGCGAAGGCGTTCGGCTCGCCCTCATAGATGCCCACCTCGGGCATCTGGATGCCCGCCTTCTCGGAGAGCCGGCGCACGGTTTCGACGATCCAGGCCTCATCGGCGTTGGCGGGCTGATTGATGATCTTCACGCCCATGCTCATCTTCGCCATGGGTTTGCTCATCAGCAGCGAGATGATGGCGCCGGTGAAGCCGATCACCAGCGAGTAGATCATCAACTGCCCAACCTGCACATTGGGCCCGACGAAGCGATTCAGGCCGAACAGGCTGGTGACGATGCCCAGCACCGCCATGACGGCGACGTTGGTCATAACGAACAACAGGATGCGTTTCATCGGGTCCCTTTTTTCCTTGGTGGAGTGAGTGCGGCGTTTGCCGGAGTAAGTATCTGGGGCGTATTGGAACAAATTTCAATGGAAGGGTTCCATGGACTTGTCCCCGAAAAAATCAACCCGGACGGCTGATGAGGGTTTTACCCCTGAAAACGCTCGCGTCATCATAAAACCCGGCCTCTTCATTGCCGGCCCACCACCCCGGTACCCCCAGCAGCGGCAGCGGCGCGAAGGGCTTGGGGGCCATCCTCCCGGCACTCAGCCATTCGGCCAGCCAGGCGTCGGCCTGCTCCAGGGTTTCAAGGTGCGCCGGGGCCGGCAGCACATGGGCCGTGATGGATTTGTAGGGCGACACCAGTTTTTCCAGCGCGGCATGGCCGATTACCCACAGCCGAGCCTCTTTCCAGAGCGGGCGCAGAGAGCCGAACAGATCCAGCCAGCGCCGCTCGCGCAGCGCATCCTGCAGAGCTTGGGGAGCGCCCAGCAGCACACCGCTCTCGTCGAACAGCGTCACGGCGTCGCGCACAGGGCCGCGCGTGGAACGCACGCCATCACGGGTGATTTCCGTGGCCTGCAGCGCGTTCAGGCGGAGTTTGGTGCGAGGGTAACGCGACCAGATCAGGCCATTCAGAAAATCGTGCAGGTTGTCACGGGAGGGCACAGCGCGCTGCTTGAAGATGAAAAGCTCATAGGGCAACCCTTCGGGCAGCGCATGCTGAGGCACGAAGCGCACGGGGGCGCTGCGGGCGGCGTTCAGCGCCTCGGCCACGGGTGCACCCGCCGCCCAGCGCGCGAGGGCCTCTTCACCTGTGGTGCGTACGGGCGCCCACCAGGGGGCCGCCCAATCGATCTCTGGAGCTTGGGTTACCATGCCTGCCAATCCTGCCATAAAGCCTTGAGACAACGCTGCTCGCTTCATGTGACACTTTCCCCTGCACGAGCCTGCCGTTCGCGGCCTCAAAGGCTGCCGCAAAGGTCCCAAACATCACTCTCGTCATTCCCGCGCAGGCGGGAATCCAGGCGGCGGTGAAAAGGTGGCACTGGATTCCCGCCTGCGCGGGAATGACGGAAGGGGACTTTTGCGACGCCCTCTAAAGCCGCTCCGACAAGAAGATCCATGATCTCGACCATCCTGCTTGCGCTGTACATCATCCTGGTCCTGGCCGTGGCCGCCCGCGTGCTGCTGCGTGACGACCTCAAACCCGACACGCGCATGGCATGGCTGATGATGCTGGTGCTGCTGCCCTATGCCGGCGTGATCATGTACTACCTGCTGGGGGAAGTCAGCCTGGGCCGGCGCCTGACCGGGCGGCACCAGACGGTGGCGGCCTTCCTGCGCCGGCATTGGCCGAACGATGCAGGCGTGCGCGGAGCGCTGGGCAAACCTGAGGAGCTCGAAGAGATCATCACCCCCCGGTGGCAGGGTGTGTTCCGCTACGCGGCGTCCATCAATGGATTTCACCCCATGCCCGGCTGCCGCGCCGAGGTGATGAACGACAACGGCGCCACCCTCGCACGCATGCTGGCCGACATGGACGCCGCCGAGCATGAAATCAACGTGCTTTACTACATCTGGCTCAGCGACGGCATGGGCAACGATATCGCGCAGGCCTTGATCCGCGCGGCGCGCAGAGGCGTGACCTGCCGCGCGATGGTGGATGGCCTGGGCTCGCGCGCGCTCACGCGCACGCCCCTGTGGCGTGCCATGCGCGAGGCCGGCGTGCAGGTAGCAGTGGCCCTGCCGGTCAGCAACCCCTTGAAGGTCATCCTCACCAGCCGGATCGATTTGCGCAATCACCGCAAGATCACCGTGATCGACGGCCGCGTCACGTATGTCGGCAGCCAGAACTGCGCCGATGCGGCCTTCCTCGTGAAAGCCCGGTATGCGCCGTGGGTCGACATCATGCTGCGCCTGGAGGGCCCGGTGGTAGCGCAAACCCAATTGCTGTTCGCCAGCGATTGGGTCCAGGTGACGGGCGATGATCGTTTCAACCCGCTGGTGCAGGCTGCAGAGCCGTACCCCGATGGCTTTGCCGCCCAAGTGGTGGGAGACGGGCCGACCGAGCGCAGCGGCTCGACACCTCAGCTCTTTGCCACGCTGATCGCCAACGCGCAGCGGGAACTCACGATTTCCACACCCTATTTCGTGCCTGATGCCACCGTACTGGAAGCGTTGTGCGCGGCCGCGTGGCGCGGCGTGAAGGTGACGCTGATCTTTCCGCGGCGCAACGATTCGTGGATCGTCGCGGCCGCCAGCCGCAGCACCTACCACCGGCTGCTGAAATCAGGCGTGTCCATCCGCGAGTTCCGCGGCGGGTTGCTGCACGCCAAGACCTTGACGGTGGATGGAGAACTCACGCTCGTCGGATCAGCCAACATCGACCTGCGCAGCTTCGATTTGAATTACGAGAACAACCTGCTGTTGCAGGACGCGGACACCACGGCGGCCGTGCGCGCGCGCCAGCAGCATTACCTGGAACAGTCTGACACCGTGACGCAACAGCAGGTTTCCCAATGGCCGTGGTGGCGCCATATCTGGAACAACGTGATGGCGTCGCTGGGGCCTGTGCTTTAGAACACGTTGACGATCGTAGTTCGAGCACAAAACCATATAAGACGGCTTTCTTCCCAACTCCCCGGCCCCTTTTGGCCGTTACCATGCAAGCAAACTCAAAGGTAACAAGGCCTTCTCATGGACCAGCCGCCCGCCACACCCCACCGCCGCACCCGTGGCCGTGACATTCATGAACAGCACCGCGTTGCCACGCCGCTGGAGCTGCTGTTCGATTTGACGTTCGTGGTGGCCGTGGCGCTGGCCGCGGCGCAGTTGCACCATGCCGAAGCGTCTCATCATGTGGGGCAGGCGCTGCCAGGCTACCTGGTGGCCTTTTTCGCCATCTGGTGGGCCTGGATGAACTACACCTGGTTCGCCTCCGCCTATGACAACGACGATGCCATCTATCGCGTTTTCACGCTGATGCAGATGGGCGGCGTGCTGGTGTTCGCGACCGGTGTGCCGGGTTTGTTTGAAGGGCAGTTTTTCCTGGGCATCCTGGGATACGCGCTGATGCGGCTGCCCTTGTGCATCCAGTGGGTGCGTGCCGGGCTGGGTGACCCCGAGCGGCGCAGCACCTGCTGGCGTTATGCCGCGGGTGTCGCCGTGGTCCAAGTGCTGTGGTTGCTGTTTGGCGCGGCCCGCTCGCAGGACTGGCTGCCCGCAGGTGCCATTTGGCCCTCGCTGGTGGCCCTGGTGGTGATGGAACTGCTGGTGCCGCCGTGGGCAGAGCGCGGGACTATGGCCACGCCCTGGCACCCCCACCATATCGCCGAGCGCTATAGCCTCTTCACCATCATCATCCTGGGCGAAGCCATCCTGGGCACCACCAACGCCATCGCCAGCCTGGTGCAGGTGCATGGATCCTCGTTCGATCTGATGCTGGTGGGCCTGGGCGGCACTTTGCTGGCGTTCTGTCTCTGGTGGATGTACTTCTTGCTGCCCTCCGGCGATGCCCTGCACCGGCACCGCGAGCGCGCCTTCGGCTGGGGCTATGGACATTTTTTTGCCTTTGCCTCGCTGGCCGCCGTGGGCAGCGGGCTTGAGGTGGTGGCAGACCGGTTGAAGATCGTCAAGGATGCCGCCACGCCCAATAGCGAGGCTGCATCGGCCCTGTTTGCCATCAGCGCGGTGGCGATTCCCCAGGCCCTGTTCGTGTTCGTCATCTGGGCGCTGCACCGTTATGCCACGCGCGCCCAGGACAGCCAGCTTTCGCTGGTGCTGCTGGTGCTGGCCTGCATCGGCCTGGGTCCGCTGGCGGTGGCTCAGGGCCTGCCGCTGCCCTGGGGATTGATGCTTTTGTCGCTGGGGCCGATCATCGCCATCGCCTACAACGAACTGGGGCACAAGCGGAAGGCGGAGAGATTTTTGGTGCGCTAGGCCAGCCTGATAGGCTTCTGGATTCCCGCCTGCGCGGGAATGACGAGGTTCAAGCCGCCAAGCGCCAGGGCAGCGCTTCACCACCTCGAAGCGGTTTCACCACGGTCTCGCCAAAAGCCACCTGCTCCGGCACGGCCCACTCCTGCTTTTGCAGGGTGACCTGGCCGCTGTTTCTGGGCAGGCCGTAGAAATCAGCGCCGAAGAACGATGCAAAGCCCTCCAGCTTGTCCAGTGCGCCAGCGGCCTCGAAGGCTTCCGCATAAAGCTCCAGTGCGGTCAAGGCGGTGTAACAGCCGGCACAGCCGCTGGCGTGCTCCTTCAACTGTGCGGGGTGTGGAGCGGAATCGGTGCCCAGGAAGAACTGGGGGCTGCCGCTGACCGCCGCCTTCACCAGCGCCTGCCGGTGCTCCTCGCGCTTGAGCACGGGCAGACAGTAGTAGTGCGGGCGGATCCCGCCCAGGAAAATGGCGTTGCGGTTGTAGAGCAGATGGTGCGCGGTGATGGTGGCGGCCGTGTAGGCGTCGCTTTGCGCCACGTATTGCGCCGCTTCCTTGGTGGTGATGTGCTCGAAGACGATTTTCAGCTCGGGAAAATCCTGGCGCAAAGGCTTGAGGACCCGGTCGATGAACACGGCCTCGCGGTCGAACAGATCGATCTCGGTGTCGGTGACTTCGCCGTGCACCAGCAGCTTGAGACCCGCCCGCTGCATGGCTTCCAGCGTCTTGTAGGTCTTGCGGATATCGGTCACGCCGGCATCGCTGTTGGTGGTGGCGCCGGCCGGATAGAGCTTGAGGGCGTGAACGCCTGCGTCCTGGGCCCGGGCAATCTCGTCGGGTGGCGTGACATCGGTGAGGTAGAGCGTCATCAGCGGCTCGAAATCCACGCCCGCAGGCACCGCTTTCAGGATGCGCTCCTTGTAGGCCAGCGCCTGCACCGCGGTCGTCACCGGCGGCTTCAGGTTGGGCATGATGATCGCGCGGGCGAACTGGGCGGCGGTGTGGGGCACCACGGAGTGAAGTGCGGCGCCATCGCGGACATGAAGATGCCAGTCGTCGGGGCGGGTCAGGGTGAGGGTTTGGGGGGCGGTCATGGGAGGGATTTTCTCAGAACGCGTTTGGCCTCAGAGGCTCAAACATCGTAGGTTGGTGCTGAGCGCAGCGATGCCCAACGATCGGCGGTTGTACACCAACGCGGCATGTTGGGCATCGCTACGCTCAGCACCAACCTACAGTTCCCGGCAGAAATCAAAAGGCCGCGGAGCAGGCCATGCGCGGACCACCGCGGAGCTGGCTTCGCCAGGCCGCCGGTGGTGTCCCCTTGGGGGAAGGCACGCAGTGCCTCAGGGGGGACCATTTCATGCCGTGTAATCGCCACTGGCCTCCGGCTGGAATTCAATGGCGCGTACCTCGACGGAGGACTCCTTGCCGTCGGCGCCATGCCAACGGGCGACTTCACCCACGCGCAAGCCCAGCAGGCTCGTGCCAATGGGCGACAGCACCGAGATCATGCCCTTGGCCGCATCGGCATCGGGCGGATAGCAAAGGGTAATGGAGCGTTCAGCACCACCGGCAGCATCTGCCACACGTAGCTTGGTGTGCATGGTGACGATATCGGGCGCGATCTCCTGTGCACGCACCAGATCGGCGCTGTCGATCACTTCGCCCAGTTCCTCGGCCTGAGGGGCTGTGGCGCTGCCGTACTGGCGCGTGAGAAGGTTGTAGATGCGCACATGGTCGAGTTCGGTCATGACTCGGCGAACAACTTGGTCGGTGGAAGACACAGGCAAATCTCCTGAAAGCAAAGAAGAAAAGCGCCGGCGGCCTGAGCCCGACGATCTGTGTGAAGGCGCTGGAGAGAGAAGGGAGAGAAGAGCGATCGTCGGGCTTAGAGGGGTGCGGCCGGTTGACGCATTCCTCGGCGCAGTGCCGCCCCTTGAAGCTCGGAGCCGCTGGCGCTGCGCGCGCGCGTCGGCGCCACGCGGGCCCAAGCGGCCAGCGTGCACAGAAATCGTGCGCTCAGGGTTTGCATGGGGGCATGATAGCCGTTTGACACTCGAAAGGCCAGCCAAGGCCCGCTAAGATGGTGCCCACGCGCCCAAAGTACCTTTCGCGAGTACTTTTGTGCGCATTTTTTTGCCGCCGGGCCGCCCCAAGGCAAAAAAAGCTTCCTCAGAACGGATTTACGATCTCAAGGAAGCCATGGGCCTCGCGAAGCGGGGAAGTGTGGGGGCCATTTTTTTACTTGCATCCAATGTCCGCTCCTCCATCTTCCGGCAACGCACAGTCTGCCGACACCTCCGGGCAAGAGTCCTCCACACGCGTCCCGCTCAAGATTGAAGACTGGCTCACGGTCCTCATCATGGGCGCGTTGGCGCTGATCACCTTCGCCAATGTGCTGGTGCGCTATTTCACCGACGCCTCCTTTGCCTGGACCGAAGAAGTCTCGGTGTTCCTGATGATCGTGCTCGCCATGGTGGCGGGCTCGGCCGCCGTGGCGCGCAACCGGCATATCCGCATCGAATACTTCGCCGATTCAGGCCCTCTTAGCCGCCAGCGCGCGCTGGCCAAGTTCGGCGCGGCCATGGTGGCGCTGCTGTTCGGGCTGATCGCGGTGCTTTCGGTGCGCCTGGTCTGGGACGATATCCAGTACGGAGAAACCTCGCCCGGTATCGGTGTGCCTCAGTGGTGGTATTCGATCTGGCTCCCGATCATCTCGGTGGCCATCACCTTGCGGGCCATCGGGCTGATGCGGCGCGGCGGCGTGCCGGCGGCCGATGACCCGGCCCTGCCCACCTCTGCCGAAGTGAAGGCTGAGGAGCACGCGCCATGATCGCCACGCTGCTTTTCGCTGTCTTCATCGGCATGATGCTGCTGGGCGTGCCCATCGGCGCGGCGCTCGGGTTGGCCGGCGCGGCGGCGATCGCCCTGGCCAACAGCGATGTCCAGTGGTTCGGCCTGCTGGCAGTGCCTCAGAACTTCTATGCCGGCCTGGGCAAGTACCCGCTGCTGGCCATTCCGATGTTCGTGCTGGTGGGTTCGATCTTTGATCGCTCCGGCGTGGCGCTGCGGCTGGTGAATTTCGCCATTGCCATCGTCGGGCGCGGGCCGGGCATGCTGCCGCTGGTGGCCATTGCCGTGGCGATGTTTCTGGGCGGCATTTCAGGTTCCGGCCCGGCCAACGCCGCAGCGGTGGGCGCAGTGATGATCGCGGCTATGAACCGCGCAGGCTATCCGGCCAGTTACTCGGCCAGCGTGGTGGGCGCGGCGGCGGCGACCGACATCCTGATCCCGCCTTCAGTGGCGTTCATCGTCTATTCGGTACTGGTGCCGGGCGCCTCCGTGCCCGCGCTCTTTGCGGCCGGCATGATCCCCGGTGTGCTGGCGGGCGTGGCCTTGGTCGTGCCTGCGGTCTGGCTCGCGCGCAAGCACCGCATGGGCGCCCTGGAAGCCACCTTGCCTCGCCCGCCTTTCTGGAAAAGCTTTCGCGAAGCCATCTGGGGGCTTGCAGCGCCTGTGCTGATTCTGGGCGGCATGCGCGCAGGCTGGTTCACCCCCACCGAGGCGGCGGTGGTGGCGGTGTTCTACGGCCTGTTCGTGGGCATGGTGATCCACCGCACCATGACCGTGCGCGACCTGTTCCCGATCCTGAAGGAATCAGGCGAGCTTTCAGCGGTGATCCTGCTGGTGGTGTCCCTGGCCGGCATCTTCGCTTATTCGCTGTCCACGCTGGGCGTGATTGACCCAATCACCAAAGCCATCGTGAACTCGGGCCTGGGTGAATATGGCGTGCTCACGCTGCTGATCGTCATGTTGATCACCATTGGCATGTTCCTCGACGGCGTTTCGATTTTCCTGATTTTCGTGCCGCTCCTGTGGCCCATCGTGCAGCACTACAACTGGGACCCAGTGTGGTTCGGTGTACTGCTGACGCTGAAGGTGGCGCTGGGCCAGTTCACGCCGCCGCTGGCCGTGAACCTGATGGTGTCGTGCCGCATCGCCAATGTGCGCATGGAAGAAACCGTGCGCTGGGTCGGCCCCATGCTGCTGGCCATGGGGCTGGTGATGGTGGCCGTCATCATCTGGCCCCAATTGGCGCTCTGGCTGCCGCATGTGCTTGGGTATTGAAATTCCCCCTGAGTCGCTTACGCGCCTTCCCCCTAAGGGGGGACGCACCCAGCGGCCTGGCAAAGCCAGCTCCGCGGGGGCCTTGGCATGGCCTGCTCCGCGGCCCTTTCGAGTTTTTGAGTTTCATGCGGCGGGGTAACGTGCTACGCCGTGGAAAATTGATATGTTGTTTTTAAAGAGGAGACTGAAACTATGATCAAACTTCGACGCACCCTGCTCGCCCTGGCCGCCACGGCCACTGCCATGACCGGGCTCACCTTCTCCGCGCCTGCCGCGGCGCAGAACTACAAGAGCGAATACAAGATGTCGCTCGTCTTGGGCACGGCTTTTCCGTGGGGCAAGGGCGGTGAGCTCTGGGCCAACAAGGTCCGGGAGAAAACCGGCGGCCGCATCAACATCAAGCTGTACCCCGGCGTATCGCTGATCCAGGGCGACCAGACGCGTGAGTTTTCCGCGCTGCGCCAGGGCGTGATCGACATGGCCATCGGCTCTACCATCAACTGGTCGCCGCAAGTCAGGCAGCTCAACCTGTTCTCGCTGCCCTTCCTGGCGCCCGATTACGCCGCCGTTGATGCGATGACGCAAGGCGAGGTCGGCAAGCGCATGTTCGAGATCATCGACAAGGCGGGCGTGCTGCCCCTGGCCTGGGGCGAAAACGGCTACCGGGAGATCAGCAACTCCAAGCATGCCATCAAGACACCGGCCGACCTGAAGGGCCTGAAGATCCGCGTCGTCGGTTCACCGCTGTTCCTGGAAACCTTCACCGCACTGGGCGCCAACCCCACGCAGATGAGCTGGGCCGACGCACAGCCCGCGCTGGCCAGCGGCGCCGTGGACGGTCAGGAAAATCCCATGAGCATCTTCACTGCCTCCAAGCTGCAAACGGTGGGGCAGAAATACCTGACCATGTGGGGTTATGTGGCTGATCCGCTGATCTTCGTGGTGAACAAGGAAGTGTGGAACTCCTGGACTCCGGCCGATCGTGAAGCCGTGCGCCAGGCTGCACTCGAAGCCGGCAAGGAACAGATCGCCCTGGCCCGCAAGGGCATGGTGGAGCCCGGGCAGCCGCTGCTCAAGGAGGTCGAGGCCACGGGCGTGACCGTGACGCACCTCTCCCCTGCCGAGCGCGAAGCCTTCGTGAAAGCCACGCGGCCCATCTACACGAAATGGAAAGGGCAGATCGGTGCCGATCTGGTGAACACCGCTGAGAAGGCGATTGCGGAGCGCAAGAAGTAAGCAACGAAGCCGTCACGCACCCTATATCCGTTCACGCTGGCCCACCCCTTTTTCCATTTCGGCTCAAGCCGAAATCCAGCAATTCGCGGGCCGAGCGAAGCGATGGCCCGAGCAGGGCTCCCGCCCCTCTGGACGTGCCGAGGAGCGCAGCGCATGGGGCGGGCAGGAGCACTGCAAGATGCTCCTGCTTCGTGCTCTAGCTTGCCGGCGTTGTTCGAGCGGCGTGAACGAAGTGAACATAGCGAGTTCGACGGCACCGCCTCATGCGTGAGCACCGCAGGTTGCCCGGAGCGTAGCGGAGGGACACGGCAAGTGGGGTCGCCTTTCTTCTGCCTACTCTTCTTTGGCGACGCAAAGAAGAGTAGGTGCACCGCCGGGGGCAATCCCGGCCTCCGACCTCAGATCAAACTGCAGGAGGTCATTAGGAAGCAGAAGGCCGTTCAGATCAACCGGCAGTGAAAGCCCCCATCCCAGCCTTCCCCGGAAGGGGAAGGAGTAAGACCGCTAAGCGCAGCGCGGCGCAGCCTATTGACACCCGCGTCACCGCAACACGAACCGAAACGCCGCCCCCACACCGGCTTGCGGCATCAATCGGATCGTGCTCTGGTGCAACTGCAGAATACGGTGAACGATCATGAGGCCGAAACCGCCTGAGTGCGAGCCCTGCGCCGCCGCATAGCCGGTAAAGGCAGGGCGTTCGAACAGATGCTCCCGCATCGCCTTGGAAACGCCCGGGCCGGTATCTCGTACGGTCACCTCGATGCCGCCCTTCGCATGCGGCTGCAGCTCCACCATGATCTCGCCGCCTTCCGGGGCGGCACGTACCGCGTTGTCGATCAGATTCACCAGCACACGCTCCATCATCGCCAGATCGGCCGTGATCGGTGGCAGCTCGGGCGCGATGTCAGCCACCAGGCGCTGCCGCTTGGCCTCTGCCGCCAACTCGAACTTCTGGAACACGTCCTGCAGGAGATCGGTGAGAAAAAACCGCTCCATCTCCGGCTTGACCACCCCATACTCCAGCCGCGCAAGCTCGAACATCTCCTGCGCCAGACGGCCGACCTTGCGGCTTTGCTCCAGCGCAATGTCGAGATAGCGGCGCCGTTCGTCGGGCTCGAGCGCATCGGCCTTCATGCGCAAGGTTTCCAGATAACCGTGCAGAGAGGTCAGCGGCGTGCGCAGGTCATGCGAGAGGTTGGCAAAAAGCTCGCGCCGTTGTTGGTCCTGCTGACGAAGCGCCTGCCACTGCTCGTCGGTGCGCTGCGCAAGCTGCTCGAAACTCTGGCTGAGCAGCGCGATCTCCCCGCCGCTGCGCGCCGCGCGCTTCATCAACGGCCTGGCCTGCGGCAGCCAGGACATGCCATGCGCCTCCAGGCCCCGCACAGCCTCCGCGAGTGTGCGCAAGGGGCGTGTAATGAGGCGGAACGCCGTGAGCCCCGCGACCAGGCTGAGCAGCGCCACCAGTGCCATGGACCACAGCGCGGCACTGACCGTGTTGCTTGTGCTCAAGCGCGCGGCCAGAGATTCGCGGCTTTCGCCTTGCAAAATCACATACACGTAGCCCATATCGCGCGCGCCCATCTTCAGCGGGGCTGCACTGAAGACTTTTCGGCCTTCCGGGTTGCGTGGATCATCTCCAAGCACAGGAAGCGCGCCACCGGCCATGAGTTGGCGTATCGGTGCCAAATCCACCTGCGTGCGTTTGACCGCGCCCTCCGGCGCCGAATAGGACTGGATGCGACCGCTCGCATCGAGCAGGTAGACCTCCACGCTCGGATTCACCGCCATGAGCTTGTCGAACAAGCCATGCACCGCGGCAGGGTTGAAGCCTCGCGGCTCCATGAGCTCCGGATAACCGGCGATCTGAGGGGCCAGATCCAGCGAAAGGCGCTGAACCACCTCCCGCTCGTGGCGTTCGGCACCGCGCATCTGCAGCACCATGGAAGCGGCGCAACAGGCCAGCAGCAGCACCACGAACACGGCCGACAGGCGCTGAGAAAGCGAAAGGCGCTGCATCATGGCCCGGAACCCTCCGCGAACTTGTAGCCGCGTCCCCAGACGGTGAGGATGCGCTTGGGATCGGCCGGATTCTTCTCGATCTTCGTGCGCAGCCGGTTGATGTGGGTGTTCACCGTATGCTCATAGCCGTCGTGCTGGTAGCCCCAGACCTGATTGAGCAGATCGAGCCGTGAAAACACCTTGCCGGGTTGGCGGGCAAAAAAATACAGCAGATCGAACTCGCGCGGCGTGAGCTCCAGGCGCTGTCCGTCGACCTGGGCGTCGCGTGCGATCGGGTCGATACTGAGCCCGCCGAGTGCGAGCACACCGGCATCGAGCCTGGCATTGCGCGCCAGTGCTTCGCTGCGCCGCAACAGCGCGCGTACCCGGGCCACCAGCTCCATGACCGAAAACGGCTTGGCCAGATAGTCGTCGGCGCCCAGCTCCAGCCCCAGGATGCGGTGCACTTCGCTCGAGCGGGCACTTGTGATGATGATGGGGACATAGTAGGTCATGGCACGGGCGCGCCGGCAGATCTCCAGGCCGTCCACGCCCGGAAGCATCAGATCGAGCACCAGCGCATGCCAGCCTCCGCGCTCAACGGCGGCCAGCCCCTCGCGCCCATCGGCCACATGTTCCACCTCGTACCCCTCATCGCTCAAGTGCATGCGCAGCAGCTCGGCGATGTGGTGATCGTCTTCGACGATCAGGATGCGCTTGGGTGAGTCCATGGGCGCATTCTCCCGCAGGAACACGCGCCAAAGTATCACGATTTATTGAACTGTTGGTGAGGACTCCGGGACCAGGGGCACTCAACAATGCGCCCATGTCTCGCACCACCTCATCACCACCCGCCCCTCAGGCGCTTCAGCCTGGGTGGCTGCGCATCACCCACTGGCTCAACGCCGTGGCCGTGCTGGTCATGGTGATGAGCGGCTGGCGCATCTACAACGCGTCGCCTCTTTTCGATTTCACTTTTCCTGCCGGGATCACCCTCGGCGGCTGGCTCGGGGGCGCGCTGCAATGGCATTTTGCCGGCATGTGGCTGTTCGTGCTCAACGGGCTGGTCTACCTGGCTCTCAATCTGTCCACGGGCCGATTCGCGAGAAAGCTGTTCCCCGTGACGGCCCGAGGGGTGTTGCGCGACGCCTGGCTCGCCTTGACAGCGCGCTTGTCGCACGCGGACCTGAGCCGCTACAACCAGGTTCAGCGGCTGAGCTACCTGCTGGTGATTGCAGATCTCATCCTGCTGGTGCTGAGCGGCCTGGTGATCTGGAAATCCGTGCAGTTTCCGCTGCTGCGCGAGCTCATGGGCGGCTACGAGATGGCAAGGCATATTCATTTCTACAGCATGGCCGCGATGGCCGCCTTCGTGGCTGTGCATCTGGTCATGGTGGCGCTCGTACCTCGCTCCCTGCTCACGATGCTGTCCGGCAAGCCCACATGGCACCGCGCGGACAAGGAGGCCTTGCCGTGAAATTCTCTCTCTGGCACCGCGCCAACGCGGAAACCGTGGTGGCCGAAGCGCGCAAGCAGCTCCTCAAGCAAATCCCGTCAACATCCCGCCGCCAGTTTCTCTCGCACGGGTTGACCCTGGGCGGGCTCGGCTTGCTCAGCGGCTGCAGCATCGACGACAACGCCTCGGCCGAGGCCGCACTCAGCCGTATTTCCCGCCTCAACGACCGGGTGCAAGGCTGGCTGTTCGACCCCACCCGCCTGGCGCCGACCTACCCCGACTCGATGATCACACGGCCCTTCCCGTTCAATGCTTTCTACAGCGAAGACAAGGCGCCGCAAGTCAACGGTGACACCTTCCGCCTGGAAGTTTCCGGCCTCGTCGCCGACAAGCACCGTTGGCAGTTGCATGAGCTGCGTGCACTGCCTCAACACTCGCAAGTCACGCGCCATATCTGCGTGGAAGGCTGGAGCGCCATCGGCAAGTGGGGTGGTCCGCGCTTTGCCGATTTTCTACGTGCCGTGGGAGCCGATCTAAGCGCCCGCTACGTGGGTTTCCAATGCGCCGACGACTACTACACCAGCATCGACATGGCCACCGCCCTGCACCCGCAGACGCTGCTCGCGCTCGATTGGGACGGACAGCCGCTGCCGGCGAAATACGGCTTTCCGATGAAGCTGCGGATGCCCACCAAGCTGGGCTACAAGAACCCCAAGCACATCCAGGCCATCTTCGTGAGCAACACCTTCAACCGTGGCTACTGGGAAGACCAGGGCTACAACTGGTTCGGCGGAAGCTGACAAGGGTGCGCTCACGCCAGGTTCTCCCTGCGGCGCAGGCCGCCTTTTTCTTCAACCACCACCCAAGGACTCGACATCATGAAAAACGCACTCACCACCGCCTTCGCCCTGTGCCTGACCCTGGGCACCGCCTCGGCTTTCGCGGCCGACTCCATGGCCAAGGACGCCATGTCGAAGGCTCCCATGGGCATGGAGAAATCTTCCATGAGCAAGGAAGCCATGCACAAGGACGGCATGGGCAAGAGCATGGAGAAAGGAATGGAGAAGGGAATGGACAAGGGCGCCATGGCCAAGAGCGGTCAACCCGCGATGGATCACATGGGCAAGGATGCGATGGGCCAGAGCAGCATGTCCAAGGATGCCATGTCGAAGGGCAGCATGAGCAAGTGAGGCTGCAGCCTGGGATCGCCAAGCTCCAGCTTGGCCGGCGGCGTGCGAAAGTGGCGCTGCTGCCAAGCTGGAGCTTGGCGGTCCCAGCGAGACAGCGCGAACAGGAAGGCGCCGGCTCGCGCCTTCCTGTTCTTCTCCGGTTACTCCTGGGTCACGGTATAGCGGATATCCGCCGGCGCGCCCGCGGTCAGATCGCCCGGTTTGACATTGCGGAAGGCGTTTTCCGCATCCGCCCCTGCCTTGGCCGCCGCGGTGACCATGGTCAGGAACGCAGCTTGGTCCACGCCGGCCTGAGGATTGAGCGCCACCCGGTAACTGCCATCGGATGCAATGCTGTTGACGGAGTTACCGCCCGTGAGAGTGGACACGGTGTAAGCCCCGGCGGGCAGACCCTGCTTCTGCAGCGCCATCATGGAGCGGGCCGCGGCATGCAGGGCGCTGGTGCGGCCATAGTTGCTGCTGCTATGGCCCCCTGGCCCCTGGAACTCGACCAGAACGGACTGCGAATACGCCAGGCCGCCACTCAGGCTGCCGAAAAGAAACAAAGCGGTAGAGATGGTTTTCTTCATGGTGTGACCTCTTGTCTCGTATTCAATTCAGTTCACGGGTGCGGACACCGATGGGCCCCACCGAAGGCTGGATCACGGTACCGTCGGACAGGTTGTAGCCTGCGGTGATGAGCACCGCGGTCATCGCACGCTGGATACGCAGGTTCTGGCGCTTGGGATCTCCGCGGGTGCCCCACTCCCAGAAGGCATGGGTGCCGCCACCCGCCACATTGGATGCCAAGCCCCAGTTGTAAGTCGGAACCCCCGTGTTGGCCGGCACGTTGTCATTCAGGCTGCTGGAGCCCGTGGGCACCTTTGAATCCTTGTGGACGTCCACGCCCACCGTCATCCCCGCCTGCCAGCCGGCCTGCAGCGCAATGTTGGCTTTGTCGCCATTCACGAATGCCGGCCGCAGCCCATACCAGACCAGGTCCATCGTGACCGCATCGCTGGCGTTCTCCTGTTTGCCATAGCGCGCGTTTTCCGCCGCCAGGCCTGCCTGGAACAGGGGTTGGATGCTGTCCCTGACTTCATTGAGCGTGTCGGTGCGCTCGGAACGCATATCCACCAGCAACGTGCAGCTCGGGATCACCGTACTGCCCGGTGCGGGTTCTTCGCAGAACGCCTGGCCAACGGTATAGGTGGTCTTCAGTGCATCGGGGCGCTGCTCGGAGGGCGTCTTGACGTCCGCGATCTGCGCAATGGCCGACGCCATGGCTTCCACCGCGCTCGGCCCACCGTCGCCTGGGTTGGCCGGTGCCTTGTACTTCATCTCGAAGCGATGGCTGCCGGTGAAGTTGATCGCGCCTCCCCCTCGTTGCCGAAGTTCGCCACGAAGTTCAGCGGGTTCGATCCCGTGCCCAGGTTCTGGTCAAAGCCATAGAGCTGCTTCATGCCCGCGAGGTTGCCTTTGCCTTCCTCGCCCGCAGTGCCGCAGATCCAGACGTCATACACCGGCTTGATGTTGTGTTTCTTGAACATGCGCGCGAGGGTGAAAAGGGCCGATGTGTTGCCCATCGCGTCTGTATAGCCCGGCACGTAGATGCGCGCGGCGCCCCCTGTCTTGGCCGCATCCTGGCTCGCGAACCAGCGGCTGGCCCATTCATAGTTGGCGTCTTCGATGATGCGCCCTGAGGCATCGAACGACAGCTCACTGGAAATCGCGTTCAATTGGGAAGGCGCGGTGACCACCGGATCATTGAATGGCTGCAGTTTGATGGGTTGGAACGGATTGCTGTCGGGGGGCAACACCTCTGGGTTCACCACATCGATGTGCGACTCCACCAGCACCTTGGGATATTGGCCCTTGTACGACTGAGCATCGGGAGAGCTGGAATAGGTGCCCTTGATTTCCACGCAGGCGTTGTAGACCGGCAGACCGTCGACCAGTTGGACGTCGGTTCCCGGCAGGTTGCCGTCCGCGGAAGTCTTGATCTCCCCGCGGGAAAATCCCCATTCATCGGCCATGCGGCGGTGCACCTCCCCGGCCATCCGATATTCATAGCGCGAGGGCGATGCGATGCGCACCAGCTCCATATGCTGATCGAAACTGACCTTCGCCGTGGCATCCGTATTCAGTTCGGAGACGATGTCCAGGATGGTTTTGTCAGCATTCAGCTTTTTCGAAGCCTCGGCAATCGCGGGATCGATTTCGGGCACGCCGTTCACGATGGCCGTGGGGGCGGGAAGCGGAGTGGATCCTCCACCCGAATCGTCGTCGGAGCCGCCGCAGGCTGTCAGGAGCAGCGCAGTCGAAACCGAATAGAAAACAGGCAAACTTGCGCGGGAATTTCTACGTTTCATCGAATATCTCCTTTAATTTTTAATATGCAGAAAAAACATCAATCAAACAGCATCAAAAACCGGAACCAATGCCCCCTTTCGAAAAAACAAACAAATACCTTCATCGCCAAATAATAAAATCAAGATAATTAATAAATAAATATTAATTCATCTTATATCGAAATTTGCGGGAAGTATGTAAACAAGGGTGACTATCTCCAGCCGAGCAGGAGCGCGACGGGCGCACGTCTTTTCCTCCCGCATCCTCTGGCGGAATGAAAAGGAATCCTGGAGAGAGGGGGGCTCTGTCAGAAAAAGAGCGCGCTATCCCACCGGCCGCGTTCAACCGCGCGACGCACGTGTTCCCTGGGACCGTAGGGTGTAATGGGGCCTGGTCCGCGGCCTACCATCTGGAAAAAAGTCTTGCCCCCTCTCCCGCACGCGGAAAAGGGGGCCGTTAAGAGTATCAGTGCTGCAGGATCTTGCCGAGGAAGTCCTTGGTGCGCGGCTGACGGTTCTCGGGGTGGTTGAAGAACTCGTCCTTGGAGCAGTCTTCCAGGATATTGCCGCCGACGTCGATGAAAATCACGCGGCTGGCCACCTTGCGGGCAAAGCCCATTTCGTGCGTAACGACCATCATGGTCATGCCCTCGTGGGCCAGGCCCACCATGACATCGAGCACCTCGCCCACCATTTCCGGATCGAGCGCGGAGGTGGGCTCATCGAACAGCATCACCACCGGATCCATCGACAGCGCGCGGGCAATGGCCACGCGCTGCTGCTGGCCGCCGGAGAGCTGGCCTGGGAATTTGTCCTTGTGCGCCATGAGGCCCACACGGTCCAGCATCTTGAGGCCACGGGTCTTGGCTTCATCGGGCTTGCGGCCCAGCACCTTGATCTGCGCCAGGGTCAGGTTCTCGGTCACGGAAAGGTGCGGAAACAGCTCGAAATGCTGGAACACCATGCCCACCTTGCTGCGCAGTTTGGGCAGGTCGGTCTTGGGCGCTGAAAGCGAGGTGCCGTTGACGATGATTTCGCCCTTCTGGTAGGGCTCCAGGGCGTTCACAGTCTTGATGAGGGTCGACTTGCCGGAGCCGGAAGGACCGCACACCACCACGACGTCGCCCTTGTTGATGTCGACGCTGCAGTTGTTAAGCACCTGCACAGGGCCATACCACTTGGAAACGTTCTTGATTTGGATCATGGGGTCGGACATGGCGAACTCCTTAACGAATGATGGCGATCTTCTTGTGGATCCGCTTGACCACGTAGGACAAGCTGAAACAGATCACGAAATAGACGACGGCGGCCAGCAGATAGGCTTCTTCGGGCCGGCCGAAATTCTTGCCGGCCGTCTCGAACCCTTTGAGCAGGTCGTAGGCGGTAATGATGTACACCAGCGAGGTATCCTGAAACAGGATGATGGTCTGCGTCAGCAGCACCGGCAGCATGTTGCGGAAAGCCTGCGGCAAGATCACCAGCTTCATGTTCTGGCCGTAGGTCATGCCCATAGCCTGCCCTGCGAAGACCTGGCCACGGGGGATCGACTGGATACCCGCGCGCATGATCTCGCTGAAATAGGCCGCCTCGAAGGCGATGAAGGTGATGATGGCCGAATACTCCGCGCCGATGGGCCGGTCGATGATCATCGGCACCAGCAGGAAAAACCACAGCAGCACCATCAAGAGCGGAATGCTGCGCATGCCATTGACGTAGATAGCCGCTGGCACCTCCAGCCACTTCTTGCCCGACAGGCGCATCAGCGCCAGCAGCGTGCCAAAGAATATGCCACCCAGCGTGGCCACCGCGGTAAGGAAGACGCTGAAATACAGGCCCTTCAGGATGAAGTCGTTGATCAGCGACCAGCTATAGAACGAAAAATCGAGGTTCAGCATGTCAGTGGCCTCCTCCAGTACCGGCGGATACGAAACCAGGCACGCGCATCTTCTTCTCGATGAAGGCCATCACACGGTTGATGATCAATGCCGAGATGATATAGAGCACGGTCACGCCGATGTAGATCTCGATCGGACGGGAGGTCTCCTCGCCGCCCTGCAGCGCAAACTGCGTCAGCTCCGAGATCGACACCGCGAAAGCCACGGAGGAGTTCTTGAAGATGTTCATCGACTCGCTCGTGAGCGGCGGCAGGATGATGCGGTAGGCCATGGGCAGCAGCACGTAGCGGTAGTACTGCGGCGTGGTGAAACCCATGGCCATGCCTGCGTAGCGCTGGCCGCGCGGCAACGCCTGAATGCCCGAGCGCAACTGCTCGGCCACCCGCGCCGAGGTGAACAGGCCCAGCGCGCACACTACCAGCACAAAGGGCGGCACGTCCCTCATGGCTGGAATCACCTTGGGCACGACAAAGTACCACAGGAACACCTGCACCAGAAGCGGCACGTTGCGGAACAATTCCACCCATGCGTTGCCAAAACGCACCCAGCCGGGCCGATCGGGCAAGGTGCGCAAGGTACCAATGATCGACCCGACCACCAATGCCACCAGCAAGGATGTCAACGAGACCGCCACGGTCCAGCCCCAAGCGCCCAGCATCCATTGAAGATAGGTTTGGTCGGGACCACGCGCGAAGCATGTGTTGACCACTTCGTTGGTCAAGGTGTCCTGACAAAACACCGAGAAATCCAGAGCCATCCGACCCTCCTTCGCTTCCATCAAAAAGAACCCCGCCCCACCTACATATTACCTATGTACGGGGGCGGGGTTCGTTCTGTCACCCCTTGGTACGGCCAGCCATTATTTGGTGGCGTAGTCTTCCATGGGCTTGTTGTTCAAGTTGGCCCAGGCTTCCTTGGTGCTCTCGGAAGCGGGCATGTTCAGGCTCACGTTGTTGGGCGGAATGGGTTGCATGAACCACTTGTCGTAGAGCTTGGCCAGAGAGCCATCCTTGACCTGGCGCGCAATGCTGTCGTCGATAGCTTTTTGCAGCTTGGCGTCGCCCTTGGGCAGCATGCAGGCGATCGGCTCGACCGACAGTGCCTCGCCGACCATCTTGTAGTCTTTCGGGCTCTTGGAACGGGATGCATTGGCCGCCAGGATGGAGCCATCCATCACGAACGCATCGGCACGGCCGGATTCGAGCAGCAGGAAGCTGTCGGCGTGGTCCTTACCCATGACTTCCTTGAAGTCGATGCCTTCGGCGCGCTTGTTCTTCCGCAGCGTTTGCACGGAAGTCGTGCCGGTGGTCGTGGCCACGGTCTTGCCCTTGAGATCAGGGATGCCGTTGATGCCCGAGTTCGCCTTGGTCAGGATGCGCACTTCCTCGACGTAGGTGGTGTAGGCGAAATCCACGTCTTTCTGGCGGGCCTTGTTGTTGGTCGTGGAGCCGCACTCGAAATCGATCGTGCCGTTCTGGATCAGCGGAATGCGGTTCTGCGAGGTGATGACCTGGTAGTTGATCTTCAGCGGTTTGCCGAGGCTCTTGCTCAGGTCGTCGATGATGCGCTCGGCCATTTCGGTGTGAAAGCCGACATATTTGCCATTGCCGATCGTGAATGCCAGGCCGGAAGAGTCACGCACGCCCAGGTTGACCGCGCCGCGTTCCTTGATCTTGGCCAGGGTGTCGGTTGCTTGTGCCATGGCGCCACCAGCGGCCAGCGACAGCGCGACCAGGGCGAGAAGATGCTTTTTCATGCAATCTGTCCTTTGTTTCAAAAGGGTTTAAGAAATGGCCTAAGCCTTCATAATGCCATTCTACGAACAGGGCGCCACAGGTATACCCCTAGAAAACCCCCACAAGGCGGTATTCCATCTCGAGATTGGTGGAAATTCACACCTGTGAGGCAGTTTCCTGCACACGCTCGGCGCTCTGCTGCAAGGCCCACATGTCAGCGTAGCGCCCGCGCGCCGCCAGCAATTGAGGGTGCGTTCCGCGCTCAATGATACGGCCGTGCTCCATGACGATGATCTGATGGGCATCCACCACCGTGGAAAGGCGGTGCGCGATCACCAGGGTGGTCTTGCCGCGGGCGGCATTCTGGATCTCGGCCTGAATGGCGCGTTCATTGCGTGAGTCCAGCGCGCTGGTGGCTTCGTCAAAAATCAAAACAGGCGGGTCTTTCAGCAAAGTGCGTGCGATCGCCACCCGCTGCTTCTCGCCGCCGCTCAGCTTCAGGCCCCGCTCGCCCACCATGGTTTGATAGCCCTTTGGAGTGCTCGCGATGAAGCCATGGATGTGCGCCGCGCGGGCCGCCTGTTCCACCTCCGCATCGCTTGCCTGCGGGCGGCCGTAGCGTATGTTGTAGGCGATGGTGTCGTTGAAAAGAACGGTGTCCTGCGGCACGATGCCGATGGCGCGGCGCACGCTGCCCTGGGTTACGCCGCGGATGTCCTGCCCGGCGATGAGAATGCGGCCCTGATCCCCGGAATCTGCTGAAGCACCGACGTCGTAGAAGCGGTACAGAAGCCTCGCGAGCGTGGATTTGCCCGAGCCTGACGGCCCGACCACGGCCACTGTCTTGCCTGCGGGAATCTCAAAGCTCACGTCGTGCAGGATGGGTCGATCCGGCTCGTAGGCAAAACTGACCTGATCGAAGCGCACGTCCACGGGCCCGTTGGTTCTGAGATCCTGCGCGCCCGGCGCATCGGCGATTTCGCGCTCACGGTCCATCAGCGTGAACATCTTCTCCAGATCGGTCAGGTTCTGCTTGATCTCGCGGTAGATCACGCCCAGGAAGTTGAGCGGAATGTAGAGCTGGATCATGAAAGCGTTGATCATCACCAGATCGCCCAGCGTCAGCTTGCCGTCCACCACGCCCTGCGTGGCGCGCCACAGCATCGCGACCAGGCCGACGGCAATGATGAGCTGCTGGCCGGTATTGAGCATGGAAAGCGTGCTCTGGCTCTTCAGCCGGGCATCCCGCAGCTTCTGCAGGCTTTCGTCATAACGGTGCGCCTCGAAGCTCTCGTTGTTGAAGTACTTGACGGTTTCGTAGTTGAGCAGCGAATCGATCGCCTTGCTGTGCGCGGCCGAGTCGGATTCATTGGCCTGGCGACGGAACTTGGTGCGCCACTCGGTCACGGTGACGGTGAAGCCGATGTATAACGCCAGCGCCGCGAGTGTGATCCAGGCAAACACCGGATCGAACTTGACCGCCAGAATACCCAGCACCATGCCGACTTCCACGAGGGTGGGAAAGATCGAGTAGAGCGAAAATGAGATCAGCGACTCGATGCCGCGCACCCCGCGCTCGATGTCGCGTGTCATGCCGCCGGTCTGGCGCTCCAGGTGAAAGCGCAGGCTCAGCGCATGCAGGTGCTCGAAGGTCTGCAGGGCAATCTGTCGCGACGTGCCCTGCGTGGCCTTGGCAAACACCAGTTCGCGCAGCTCGGTGAAGACCGATGTCATGAGCCTCAAGGCCCCGTAGGCCAGCAGCAGGCTGGCCGGCACCACCAGCACCGCCTTCGGGTCGCCCGGCTTGATGCTCATGGCGTCGACCAGGTCCTTGAGCAGCACCGGCACGCCTACATTGGCAAGCTTGGCGCCAATCACGAACAACAGCGCCGCGCCAACGCGCCATTTGTATTGCCACAGGTAGGGAAAAAGCCGTGCCAAAGTACGCCAATCCGAGCGGCGGGCACCACCGCCCGCCGAAACCTGTGCCGTGGGATGTAAAAACCGTTCGCCGCCGCCGCGCATGTTGGAAAATCGCCTTTCTTTCTCTTTTTTTCAGATAGTGCCCATGTCACACATCACAAGGCCGCTCGACCAGCACCTGCGCCCCCCAATACCGCCCCCGTGCAAGGGGAGGTGGTGCAACTGCCGGACGACCATACCTTGGTGCTGAAGGTCATCCCGCTGCCGGGCGATGCCAACGCCAATGGCGATATTTTCGGTGGCTGGGTCATGGCACAGGTGGATCTGGCGGGCTCGGTCTTGCCAGCGCGCTACGCCCAGGGGCGCATGGCCACCGTAGCGGTGAATCAATTCATCTTCAAGCAACCGGTGCGCGTGGGCGATATTCTTTCATTTCTGGCCAAGATGGAGCGTATCGGCCGCACTTCCATGACCGTGAACGTGGGGGTATATGCGGAACGCTTCAACAATCAGGGGCAATACATCAAGGTGACGGAGGCGCAGCTGACCTACGTGGCGATTGATGATGAGGGCAAGCCCCGCCCGGTGCCGGTGAGATAAGCCCCCCTGAGGGGGACGCCGTCAGCGGTCGCCGTTAGTCGTCAGCCGTCTACTGGTTGCAGCGGGGTTTCGAGGATCAGTTGGTAGAACGCCACGTCGAGCCAGCGTCCGAATTTGAACCCGGCCTGCCGGACCGTGCCTGAGTGGGTGAAGCCCAGCTTTTCATGCAAGGCGATGCTGGCGGCGTTGGAGGCATCGATGGCGCCGATCATCATGTGCAGTTGCTGCTCGCGAGCGGCCTCGATGAGCTGCTTCATCAGCGCCGGGCCCAGGCCCCGTCCGCGCTGGTCCTTGTGCACGTAGACCGAGTGCTCCACCGAGTACTTGTAGGCCGGGTAGGCACGGAAGGTACCGTAGCTGGCGAAGCCCAGGAGCGTTCCCGCTTCATCCACCGCGCCGATCACCGGGAAGCCGCCGCGGGTCTTGGCCTCAAACCACCCCTGCATGCTTTGCATGGTGCGCGGCTGGTAGTCGTACAGCGCCGTCGAGGTGACGATGGCATCGTTCAGGATGTCGAGGATCGCGCCGGCATGCGCCTCGGGAGTGCAGGCGATGAATTTCATGGGACGATTACCTTCGTTTTTCTTTGATGACTGCTCTATCCATGCCAGCGTCATACCGGCGAAAGCCGGTATGACGGGGAAAAGAACCCGCGAAGAGCGCTCGCCCGAATGGCTGCGGAGCAAGCCAAACGCGGGCACCGGCGGAGCGGGCTTGGCCCGGCCGCCAGGTGCGTCCCCCCGAGGGGGAAGGCGCCGAAGGCGACACAGGGGGGTCAAAGCTTGCTGAAGTCTGGATTTCTTTTTTCCATGAACGCCGTCATGGCTTCGCGCGCGGCTGGCTCGCCCAGCAGGCGGGCAAAACTGGCGCCCTCTTCGCTGATGCGCTTGAGCAGCGCTTCCTGCTGGCGGCTGCCCTTCATCAGGCGTTTGGTCTCGATCAGGCTGCTCATGGGTTTGGCGGCGAGCTTGCGCGCTTGGGCCTGAGCCAGGGCGTTGGCTTCGGAAGGCGGCACGATGCGGTTGACCATGCCGACCTCCAGCGCGGCCTCGGCAAAGAAGGGCTCGCCCAGCAACAGCGCTTCCGCGGCCCGGTGGTAGCCGAACATGCGCGGCACCAGCATGCTGGAGCCCGCCTCCGGGCACAGCCCCAGGTTGACGAAAGGCATGGAAAACGCGGCGTTGTCGCCCGCATAGACGAGATCGCAGTGCAGCAGCATCGTGGTGCCCACGCCCACGGCGGGGCCGCATACCGCGGCCAGCAGAGGTTTGGGAAAGGTGGCGATGCCGCGCAAGAAACGGAACACCGGTGAATCCATGCCTTGCGGCCCGTTTTGGAGAAAGTCCTGCAGATCGTTGCCTGCAGAGAACACGGTTTCATGGCCCTGAATGACGATCACGCGCGTGGCGGCGTCGTCCGCGGCCTTTTCGATCGCAGTGGCCAGCGCGTCATACATGGCCACATTGATGGAGTTCTTGCGCTCCACGCGGTTGAACGTGAGCGTGAGCACGCCGGCGTCATGGTGGGAAAGGATTTCTGACACTCTTATTCCTTGTAATAGACGATCTGGTGAGTGGTGGCCAGCAGGTGGCCAGCTTCGCTCCACAACTGGGCGCTTTGATCGAAAAAGCCGTTGAAGAAGGATTGTGAACGCGCCTGGCCGAACAGATAGCCGTCGCCGATGAGCGCCAGCTCGTTGGCGTCGGCATGGAAGTACACCGTCATCGAGACGGTGCCGATGGGCGTCATGCGCGCACGGCGGCGCCAGATACGTGGGAAGAAGGCGTCGGCCAGAGCCGTCAGGCTGGCGTAGTCAAGCGGGCGCGGAGGGTGGTCACGCAGCCACAGCTGGGTCAGGCTGTCGGTTTCGGCATCGTCCCAGCGCTGAGGGAGGGCGCCGGCCACCAGCCGCATTTCATAGCGGCTGACCCACGGCACGCGGTCGGTGAAGGGCGCTGCCGGCACGCTGGCTGGGGGAGACACCATGGGCATGCGCTCGTCCGCGGCGCTCCAAGTGGTGCGCCGCACGGCCGTGACCGCCGTGGCGGTAAGCATCACCATGTCGGAGTTGTCCGGGGCTGTTTGCCACAGGGTGATCGTCCAGTGTTGAGTGGAGCGGTTGGTGCGCACAGGCCTGGCCTCGATGCGAAATGGCCCATCTACCAGGCCAGCGGCGAAATTCACCGTGAGCGACACCGGCTCTCCCAGGCGCTGCGGATGCTGCAACACCGCCTGCATGGCCTGCGCTGCCGTGATGCCGCCAAACGGGCCGACCATGTTGGCATAGGCTGGATGGGTGCTGCCCTCGAACTGCCGGAGCGTATCGGTGGCCTTGGCATCGGCGCCGGCTGCACTCGGCACGAGGTTGACGGCTTCGTCGAAGGGGTGCAAGGTGGTTTCGGAGGCGCTGGTCATGACGGTATCGCTGAACGAGACGGGCTATTAAACCGCAAGCACGGCGGGGGTGTCAGACGCGCTCGAAAATACCTGCCGCGCCCTGCCCCATGCCCACGCACATGGTCACCATGCCGTATTTCTTGTTGTGACGGCGCAGCGCGTGCACCACGGTGGCCGAGCGGATGGCGCCCGTCGCACCCAGAGGGTGGCCCAGCGCAATGGCACCGCCCATCGGATTGACCTTGGACTTATCCAGGCCCAGCGTGTTGATGACCGCCAGCGACTGCGCGGCGAAAGCTTCGTTCAACTCGATCCAATCCAGGTCATCCTGCTTCAGGCCGGCGTTGCGCAGCGCGGCGGGAATCGCTTCGATCGGGCCGATGCCCATGATGTGCGGCGGCACGCCCCGGGAGGCAAAGCTGACAAACCGTGCCAGCGGCTGAAGGCCAAAGCGCTTGACAGCTGCTTCGCTCGCGAGAATCAGCGCACCCGCGCCATCGCTGGTCTGCGAGCTATTGCCCGCGGTCACCGTGCCTCGCGCAGCGAACACCGTGCGCAGCTTGGCCAGCCCTTCGGGCGTGGTGTCGCCGCGCGGACCTTCGTCGATATTGACGGTGCGCTGCGCCAGGGTGACCTCGGCGGTCTTGAGATTGACGCTGCGGGAGGTCACTTCCACAGGCAGGATCTCGTCCGCGAACTCGCCGGCCTTGATGGCGGCGATCGCCCTCATGTTCGATTCGTAAGCGAAAGCGTCCTGCTGCTCGCGCGAGACCTTCCACTGCTGGGCCACTTTCTCGGCCGTGAGGCCCATGCCATAGGCGATGCCATAGTCATCGACATTGGCGGTGTCCGCGAAGATGGCTGGCGACAGCGAAGGCGAGTTGCCCATCATCGGCACCATGCTCATGCTCTCGACGCCAGCAGCGATCATGACCTCCGCCTCGCCCACGCGGATGCGGTCGGCGGCCATTTGCACCGCCGAGAGGCCCGAAGCACAGAAACGGTTCACCGTGATGCCGCCGACGGTCTTAGGCAGCCCGGCCAGCACCGCGCCGATGCGCGCCACGTTCAGGCCCTGCTGGGCTTCCGGTATGGCGCAGCCGCAGATGATGTCTTCAATGACCGCGGGATCAAGGCCCGGTGCCTGCGCGACCACGGCGCGCAGCACGTTGGCCAGAAGGTCGTCGGGGCGGGTGTTCTTGAAATAGCCCTTGTGCGAGCGGCCGATGGGGGTACGGGTGGCGGCGACGATGTAGGCGTCTTGGATTTGTTTGGTCATGGCGAGACTCCGTAGGCTTGGGTATAGGGTTCATCCCCTTTGCGCGGGGAGATTGAGATAGGGACATGCAGCGCCGGCAATCGTGTGGCGATGGTTTGCAGCACCCCTTCCAGATTCAAAAATGGTGCATTGGCCGGAAAGCGCAGCACGGCAAAGCCCTGTGCGCTGAAAAATGCATCCCGCACAGCATCGTGTTCCTGCTGCTCGGCATGTTGAGAGCCATCCACTTCAATCACCAGTTTCGGGTCCAGACACGCAAAGTCCGCGATATAGCGGCCCAGCGGATGCTGGCGGCGGAATTTGACGCCCAGTTGTTCACCGCGCAAGCGAGACCAAAGGCGGCGCTCAGCTTCGGTCATGGCTCGGCGCAAGTCCCGGGCGAATGACTGAACAGGGGGCTTGGATTGATATTGCATGTTGAGTTTTTCTCCCGCATGCGGGAGCACTTTTTGCTCCCTCCCCCTCTGGGGGAGGGCTGGGGTGGGGGCTCTCGGAGCGTCTGCAATGGCAGTGCGCTTTTTGAGCCCACATCCCCGATCGCTATGGCAGAACGAATAGCCTTGGTGCATTGACACGCCGTGAAAGCCCCCATCCCAACCTTCCCCCAGAGGGGGAAGGAGCCAAACACACTCTCCCGCCCGCGGGAGAGCACTTGATCAGTTCCTCACCGGCTTGCCCGTCGCCAGCATCCCCATGATCCGCTCATGCGTCTTCGGGTTGCCCAGCAGCGAGGTAAAGGCCTGGCGCTCCAGAGTCATCAGATACTCCTCATCCACCATCGTGCCTGGATCGACATCGCCGCCGGTCAGCACGTTGGCTATCAGGCTGGAAACGTGAAAATCATGCTGGCTGATGAAGCCGCCATCGCGCATGTTCACGAGTTGCCCCTGGATGGTCGCCTTGCCGTCCCTCCCGGCCACGGCGAACTGGCGCTTCTGTGGCGGACGGTAGCCCGCGCGGTGCATGGCCTTGGCTTCATGGATGGCCACATAGAGCAGTTCATCCTTGTTGGGCACGACCACGTCGCTCCAGAGCAGGTAGCCGAGCTTGCGCGATTCCAGCGCGCTCGTGCCGACCTTGGCCATGGCAGCCGCCGTGAAGCCTTCGGTCAGGAAGGGCAGCAGATCCTTGCCTGTGCTGGCCTGGGAATTCTCGAACGCGCGGCGGGCCAGGTAGGTAAGGCCGCCAGCGCCAGGCACGAGGCCGACACCCACTTCCACCAAACCCATGTAGCTTTCCATGATGGCCACGCGGCGCGAGGCATGCACGGCCAGTTCGCAGCCGCCACCCAACGCCATGCCGCGGATGGCCGCCACTACCGGCACGTTGGCGTAACGCAGGCGGAGCATCAGATCCTGCAGCTCTTTTTCCATCGAGTCGACCAAGCCCGCACCGCCCGCCACATAGCCCGGCAGCATGGCTTGCAGATCGGCGCCCACGGAGAACGGATCGTCGCCCGGCCAGATCACCAGGCCCTGATACCCGCTCTCAGCCAGTTCGATGGCCTGCATCAGGCCTTCGCCAGCCTCGGGGCTGATGGCGCGCATCTTCGTCTTGAGGGTGGCGATGACGATGTCGTCGTCGAGCGCCCAGACACGGATGGCATCGGTTTCGTGCAGCGTCTTGCCTGCGGCCTCCGGACGCGGACCGCCTTCGCCCAGCAGCAGTTCGGGAAAGAGCTGGCGCTCGTAGACCGGCAGTTGGCGGCGCGGCTCAAAGCGGCCAGTGGAAGGGTTCCACGACCCCTGCGCCGTATGCACGCCACCGGCTTCGGCCACGGGACCTCTGAAAACCCACTCGGGCAGAGGCGCTTTCGAGATGGCCTTGCCCGCGTCGATGTCTTCCTGGATCATCTTGGCCACTTCCAGCCAGCCGGCTTGCTGCCATAGCTCGAACGGCCCTTGCTTCATGGCGAAGCCCCAGCGCATGGCCTGATCGACGTCGCGCGCCGTCTCGGCAATGCTTTGCAGGTGCACAGCCGCGTAATGGAAACTGTTGCGCAGGATCGCCCACAGGAATTGGCCTTGCGGGCCTTCGGCATTGCGCAGCAGTTTCAGCCGCTCGCCAGCGGGCTTTTTCAGCATGCGGCCGTAGACCTCATCGGCCTTCTGGCCGCTCGGCACATACTCGCCGCTGTTCAGATCGAAGCGCAGGATGTCGCGGCCCGCTTTCTTGTAGAAGCCGGCGCCGCTTTTCTGGCCCAGGTTCTTCAGCTCCAGCAGCTTGGCCAGCACGGGGGGCGTGCCAAAGCTGTCGTAGAACGGGTCGGTTTCCGGGTTCAGGTTGTCCTGCAAGGTCTTGATGACGTGGCCCACGGTATCGAGGCCGACCACGTCAATGGTGCGGAAGGTACCGCTGGGCGCACGGCCCAGGCGTTTGCCGGTGAGATCGTCGACGATGTCGAAGCTGAGGCCGAATTTCTCGACCTCCTTCATGGTCGTCAGCATGCCGGCGGTGCCGATGCGGTTGGCGATGAAGTTGGGCGTGTCCTTGGCTCGCACGACACTCTTGCCAAGCGCACTGGTGACAAAAGCCTCCAGATCGTCCAGCACCTGAGGCTGGGTAGCGGGTGTCGCGATCAACTCCACCAGGTACATGTAGCGCGGCGGGTTGAAGAAATGGATACCGCAGAAGCGCGGGCGCAAGGCTTCGGGCAGTGCCTCGCTCAGTTTCGTGATCGACAGTCCAGAGGTATTGCTCGCCAGGATGGTGTTCTTGGAGACGAAGGGCGCAATCTTGTGATAAAGATCGCTCTTCCAGTCCATGCGCTCGGCAATGGCCTCGATGATCAGATCGCAGCCCTTGAGCTTCTTCAGATCGTCTTCATAGTTGGCTGCCTCGATCAGCGCGGCATCCTCGGCCACCCCCAGGGGCGAAGGCTTGAGCTTCCGGAGGTTCTCGAGCGCCTTCAGCACGATGCCGTTCTTGGGCACCGGTTTGCCATCTTCACCCGGCTTGGCCGGCAGATCGAACAGGATGACCGGCACCTTGACGTTGACCAGGTGGGCCGCAATCTGCGCGCCCATCACGCCGGCGCCGAGCACGGCGACTTTCTTCACGTTGAATCGGGACATTTTTATTCCTTTTCTGAACCGGGACCTTTGCCCACCGTCATTCCCGCGCAGGCGGGAATCCAGGGATGTTCAGAGGCTGCACTGGATTCCCGCCTGCGCGGGAATGACGGAGCAACGCCCTGGCGCTCAGGTTCCGTGTGTCTTGCCTTGGTCTTTACTGGACCCTGACCCAGGTCTGCGTGCGCCCGAAGGGACCGATGGAGCCGCGCACTTCGAGCTTCTTGCCGCCTTCGATGGGCGTCAGACGTAAGGTGTAGTCACTGCCCTTTTCAGGATCGAGAATGCGGCCGCCTTCCCAGACGTCCTTGCCGTCGGCCTTCTTGGCGCCGCGGATGATTTCCAGCCCGACCATGGGCTTATCCTTGCGGTCGTCCGTGCATTTCTCGCACACGGCCTTCGGATCAGCGTCTTTCTTCAGCGTTTTCTCGATGCGGCCATTGAGCACACCGCCAGCGTCCGCAATGACCACCTGGGCCTTGGGCTCGCCGGTGGAGTCATCGATGCTGCGCCAGGTGCCGACGGGCGTCATTTGCGCCCAGGCAGCGCCGCCAACCAGCATCAGCGCCGCCGCCGTGATGGAAAGATGTCCCCTGCTCATGCCAGGGCCTCTTCAGTATCCAGCAGGTTCGACACGCCGGAGCGCGCGGTGCGCATCAGGCTCGCGGTTTCGGGGAACAGGCGCGCGAAGTAGAAACGCGCGGTCTGCAGCTTGGCCTTGTAGAACGGATCGGTGTTGCCCTCGGCGATTTTCTTCAGCGAGACGCTGGCCATGCGAGCGAAGAAGTAGCCGAACACCAGGTGGCCCGCGACGCGCAGGTAATCCACGCTGGCACCGCCCACTTCGTCCGGGTTGGTGAAACCCTTGAAACCGATCTCGGTGGTGAACTTGATCATCTGATCGGCCAGATAGCCCAGCGGATTGATGAACTCGCTCATCTTCTCGTTCACGCCTTCTTCCTCGATGAGCGCCCCCACGAGCTTGCCGAATTTCTTCAGCGTGGCCCCCTGGTTGCTCAGGATCTTGCGGCCCAGCAGATCGAGCGACTGCACGGTGTTGGTGCCTTCGTAGATCATGTTGATGCGCGCATCGCGCACATATTGCTCCATGCCCGTCTCATGGATGTAGCCATGCCCGCCGAAGACCTGCATGGCGTGGTTGGTCGCGGCAAAGCCGTTGTCGGTGATGAAGGCCTTGACGATGGGCGTGAGCAGCGCGACCATTTCATCGCTGTTCTTGCGCACCTTCTCGTCAGGGTGGTAGAGCGCCTTGTCGAGCAGCATGGCGCAATAGATCGACATGGCGCGGCCACCCTCGGCATAGGCCTTGGCGGTAAGGAGCATCTTGCGCACATCGGGGTGCACGATGATCGGGTCGGCGGGCTGGTCCTTGGCTTTCACGCCAGACAGGCTGCGCATCTGCAGGCGCTCCTTGGCATAGGCCAGGGCATTCTGGTAGGCCACCTCGGTCAGGCCCAGGGATTGGTTGCCCACGCCGAGGCGCGCGGCGTTCATCATCACGAACATGGCTTGCAGGCCTTTGTTCGGCTCACCCACCAGCGTGCCCACAGCGCCTTCGATGCTGATCTGGGCCGTGGCGTTGCCATGGATGCCCATCTTGTGCTCCAGGCCGGTACAGAAGATCGGGTTGCGGTCACCCAGGCTGCCGTCGTCCTTCACGTGGAATTTGGGCACCACGAACAAGCTGATGCCTTTGCTGCCCTTGGGCGCATCGGGCAGGCGGGCCAGCACGAGGTGCACGATGTTGGCCGTCATGTCGTGCTCGCCGGCGCTGATGAAGATCTTGTTGCCGGTGATCTTGTAGGTGCCATCGCCCTGGGGCTCGGCCTTGCTGCGCAGCAAGCCCAGATCGGTGCCGCAGTGCGGCTCGGTGAGGCACATGGTGCCGGTCCATTCACCGCTGGTCAGCTTGCCCAGGTATTTCTTCTTCTGCTCTTCCGTGCCGTAGGCATGCAGGGCCTCGTAGGCGCCATGCGAGAGGCCGGGGTACATAGTCCAGGCCTGGTTGGCCGAGTTCATCATCTCGTAGACGCACTGGTTGGCCACGAAAGGAAGGCCCTGGCCGCCATAGGCCGGATCGCATGCCAGCGCCGCCCAGCCGCCTTCGACGAATTTGGCGTAGGCCTCCTTGAAGCCGGCGGGCGTCTTGACCTCGTGCGTGGTCTTGTCGAGCACGCAGCCTTCGAGATCGCCATTCAGGTTCAGGGGCTGGGTGACTTCGGCCGCGAACTTGCCGCCCTCCTCCAGCACCGCGTTCAAGGTGTCCGCATCGATTTCGGCATGACGGGGAATTTCCTTGAGCTCATCGACCACGTTGAGCACTTCGTGCATGACGAACTGCATGTCGCGCAGGGGGTTGTAGGTAGGCATGGTTGAATGGTTCCTTGAGTGCGAAAGTGGCAGGAAGAAGGAGAAAATCTAGAGAGTCAGGAGCGTAAGAATCAATGGTGTCAATGACATCAATGGCGTCAGTTGCGGACGCTGTAGCGTGAGAGCACGCTTTCGAAGCCGCGCATGGTGCGCTCTACCGCGCCGGGCATATGCAGGAATCGCGCTTCATAGTGCAGGCCGAGGATCAGTGCGTGGATTTCGAACGCCACCTGGCGCTCATCGGTGTCCGGGACCAGATGGCCGGCCTCGCGCGCCTGCCGGATGGCACGGCTCATGGCGTCCAGCCATGAACCGACCGACTGGACCAGTGCGTCGCGCACCGGACCCGGCCGGTCATCGAATTCCACGGCGCCGCTGATGAAGATGCTGCCTGCGTCCAGATCGATGCTGGTGTGATTCATCCAGTTAGCGAACATGGCGCGCAGACGAGGCAGGCCGCGCGGCTCCTGCATCGCCGGGTAGAACACCTCGCGCTCGAAGCGGTTGTAGTACTCGCTGACCACCGAGATCTGCAGTTCCTCGCGTGAACCGAAATGCGCGAACACGCCTGATTTGCTCATGCCCATGGTTTCGGCCAGCGCCCCGATGGACAAGCCTTCCAGCCCGACCTGAGCGGCCATGCGCAAGGCGGCGTCCACGATGGCGGCCTTGGTCTGCTGCCCCTTGGGCAGGGCGCGCGCCGCGGAAGCGCCCTCTGGGGTCGCTTCACGGCGGGCAGAACGTGAGGAAGTAAGCATGTTCCAAATAAAACGAACGATCGTTCTATTTTGCATCATGCGCATGACAGTGCCAAGTCTGTTGCGGGGAATTGATGTAAGTATTTACCCGTAGGCACCAAAGTCCATAGGCCGAGGTGAATCGGGGGGTCCGAGAACGCCACAAAAGCCCCCTCCGTCATTCCCGGACAGCCGGCCCCGCTCAGGCGGGAATGACGAGAGTGATGGTCAGGGCTTTTGCGCCCCCTCTGAAGCCGGCCCTACACGAAAACGCGAAGCGCTCTACGAGGCGATCAACAGCGCCAGGCTCTGCTCAAGATGCTCCGAAGGGGAAAGCCTGAATCCCGAGCGGACGAAGCGTTGCAGGCGCCCCGCCATGAAAGCAGCCAGTACCGACGCCCGGACCACGGCATCGCGGTCCGGTGTCAGGGGGCGCCCTCGCCATCAGCCGCGCCTTCGCGCAGGTTCTGGCGCAGCACCGCCTCGAGTTTGTCGAACAGGAAATTCATGCGCTGCTGCAGGCGCTCGTGCTCGTACACCAGCGCATCTCCCACCATGACGCGGGTCATGCCAGGGTTTTTCTCGCCGAACTGCAGCACCATGGTGACCACACGGGCGGCGCGCACCTGACCCGAAGCCTCACGCTCGGCGATCTGGTTCACGAGGCCAAACACGCTGCTTTCGATGAAGTCGATCAGCGCTTCGAACATCTGCGCCTTGCTGGCGAAGTGACGGTACAACGCAGCTTCGCTCACCTCCAGGCGGGCAGCCAATGCAGCGGTGGTGATGCGCTCCGCACCCGGACGCTCCAGCATCCCGGCCAGAGTCTGCAGGATCTGCACCCGCCGCTCCCCCGGCTTGGGACGCCTGCGCGCAGGCGTCACCGGTTCGGTCACGGCCTGCGAGTCACCGTCCGGACTTGCCACGGGAAGAGAATCGTCGGCTGGCTGCATGATGAATCATATGTGTCGAAATGATTCTACCGATCTTTCTCTCGGGAATGTAGGTCGAAAACCCTGCCTTCCGGCGCAGGCAGAGATCAGCAACCGCGAGGAATCAGGCGCCGCCGCCGGACACCGGCTTTCATCCGGACGGACGCGGCCTTGCAGCCTTACCCGTACGCCTTGATCATCGTCCCGAAGGGCTCGTCGCCCAGGACTTCCAGCAGCAGCGCGTGCGGCACACGGCCGTCGATGATGTGCACCGCTTTGACGCCGCTCTTGGCCGCGTCGAGCGCGCCGGCGATCTTGGGCAGCATGCCGCCGCTGATGGTGCCATCGGCCACCAGATCGTCGATGTCGCCGGGCGTCAGCTCGGGCAGTAGCGCGCCCTTTTTGTCGAGCACACCGGGAATGTTGGTGAGCATCAGCAATTTCTCCGCCTGCAGCACGGTCGCGAGCTTGGCGGCGACGACGTCGGCGTTGATGTTGTAGCTCTCATTTTCGACACCATAGCCGATCGGGCTGACGACCGGGATGAAGGCATCGTCCTGCAGCGCCTTGACCACGCTGGGATCGATCTGGTCGATATCGCCCACCTGGCCCACATCGTGTTCAAGGCTCGGGTCTTTCTGGTCAAGCATCTTGAGCTTGCGCGCGCGAATAAGACCGCCATCGCGGCCCGTCAGGCCCACGGCCTTGCCGCCAGCCTGGTTGATCAGGCCGACAATATCCTGCTGAACTTCGCCGGCCAGCACCCATTCGACCACTTCCATGGTTTCGGCGTCAGTCACCCTCATACCCTGGATGAACCGGCCTTCCTTGCCAAGGCGCTTGAGTGCGGTCTCGATCTGCGGGCCGCCCCCGTGCACCACGACCGGGTTGATGCCCACCAGCTTGAGCAACACCACGTCTTCGGCGAAATCCTGCTGCAGCGCCGGATCGGTCATGGCGTTGCCGCCATATTTGATGACCATGGTCTTGCCATGGAACTTGCGGATGTAGGGCAGCGCCTGGGCCAGGATCTCGGCCTTGTCGCGCGGCGGGATTTGAAGGGCGTCAGTGGTCATGGCGGGCTTGGATTGAATGAAGTGGATTTTTGATGTTAACCCCGTCATTCCCGCGCTGACGGGAATGACGATCATCTATTGTCTACTGACGGGGGGCTGCAGCACGCGCGGTACCTTGAAGCGCACCAGCATCACGTAGGCTGCCACGTAACTGACCGCGAACAGCACGCAAAAGCCCAGCAGTACGCCGCTGTAGCGCCAGAACAGCACCGCGGGCACCACGGTGAGCACGATGAAGCTCCACAGATAGGGCGCGGTGCGGTTGTTGCGCTTGAGCATGTTCTTGGCTTCGTCTTCGTGCAGCACGCTGCGCACCAGGCGCCGGTATACCAACTGGTGCAGGTGCAACGCGTCGGCCATGCCGGGCGAATCGCCGCGCCATAGCTTGCGGTAGATGGAAAACAGCGTCTCCCATACCGGGTAGATCAGCAGCAGCATCGGGAACCAGGGCGAGACCACGGGATGGCGCTGCACCAGCAGCAGGCTGAGCGTGGCGATCAGCAGCCCCCATAGGTAGGCCCCGGCGTCACCCGCAAAAATCAGCCCGCGCGGGTAGTTCCAGACCAGAAAGCCCGCCGTGGCTGCCGCCAGCGCGATAGCCATGGCCGCCAGTTCACGATCGCCCACCTGCAGGGCCACGTGCGCCAGTGCCAGGCACACCACCATCGCCACGGCGCCGGCAAGGCCGTTGTAGCCGTCGATGATGTTGAAGGCATGCGGCAAGCCCGTGATGGCCAGCACGGCGAAACCGATGCCCAGCCAAGGCCAGTGCGTCCAGGCGCCATCGATCCACTCGAAGCCGAGCCGGGGCACCGAGACGCCCAGCAAGAACCAGGCCAGCGCGCCGGAACTCAAGGTAAGCAACAGGCGCCAGCGCACCGTGAGCCGCTGAGTCATGTCTTCCATCACGCCGCCGGCGAACGCGGGCAGCAGCATCAGCAGCCAACGGGACAGCCGGGCATCGAGATCGATATTGCCGGCCATGCCTGCCCACTGGAGCATGGGCAGCGCCGCCAGGCCCAAGGCCCAGCCCGCCAGCAGGCCCAACCCGCCCAGACGGGGCACGTCCCCCAGGTGAAAGCGCTGCGGGGCATCTGGCGAATAGGAAAACGTACGGCGGAAAACCCGGCGCACCCACAAAGTGAACACCAGAGACAGCACGAACGCGAGCAACGCTAGGGAAATCATGAGTGGAGAATTGCCGGGTCCGGGGATGTGAGTTTAGATCGTCACTTTACATGTCTTGTAACAAACGATGCACCCCCTTGCAGGGTGGGCATCCGCCCAGGCGGGCCTGCGCGCCAGGCCAAAAGCCGTGCATGGTAGCATTCACGGTTACCCCAGGGGTATGCGTACCGCGCAAGAGCGTGTGTACGATTTCCGCGCCACGCAAGCGCTTCCAGCCCTCAGGCATCGACGACCTCCATGGCGCAATCTTCTCATCCGCTGCCCTCGCCGCTGCACATCTACGCGCGGCAGATCAATACCAACGAACGCAGCTCTCTCTCGGTTCTGGCCAGCCACATTCCCGCGGGCGCGCGGGTTCTTGATCTCGGGTGCGGCAACGGCGCTGTCGGCCGTTATTTACAAGGCCAGGGCGGCATCGTCATAGACGGCCTGACCATCAGCGCCGACGAAGCCCGGCAAGCCGCCGAGCACTACCGCCGGGTGGAAGTGGCCGATCTCGACGCGGTACGCCTGCAGGATCTGTTCGACGCGTCCAGCTACGACATCATCATCTGCGCGGACGTGCTGGAGCATATCCGCCACCCGGGGCGAACCCTCACGGAATGCAGGCAATTGCTGGCGCCTGGCGGGCGCGTGCTGCTCTCGATTCCGAACGTTTCCTATACCGGACTGATCGCCGAGCTGATGGCCGGAGAGTTCCTCTACCGCCCCGAAGGCCTGCTGGACGAAACGCATATCCACTTCTTCACCCGCCAAAGCCTGCTGAGATTTCTCACCGAGCAGGGTTGGGTGAGCGAACATTTGGAAACCATTGACCGGGAATTGCCCGGCTCCGAGTTCCGTTCGGCCTTCGACGCCCTGCCCCCCTCCGTGGCCCGGCACCTGCTGGCGCTGCCCGATGCGCTGACCTACCAGTTCATCGCGATCATCCGCCCGCTGGCCGCCAGCGAGCAAGCCGCGGCGCCTGCCAGCGAAACTGGCGCCCCTGCCCTCCCCGCGCGCGCCTTCTTCACGGCCGAGCTGTTCGTCGGCACAGCCGGGCCTGGAGGCCAGGACGATCAAGACGGTGCCTCTCAAGCCATTGCCTATACCCAGGAGGGCAAGCTCAGTGCCGCTGGCGTGATTGGGCAGACCCGCCAGACCCTGCGGTTCGATCTGCCGCCCACGCCTGCCCCGCGGGGCCTGCGGCTGGATCCGGCGGACCGCCCGGGCTTCATCCATTTCCATGCGATGCGCCTCTACGCCGCCGACGGCACCCCGCTATGGCAGTGGCATGGCGCCGATGCGGCCGTGCTGGAGAGCGCGCCTCGCCAGGGCATGGTGCTGCGGCCCCTGGGCGATGCGTCGGCCTCGGTCGTCGCGCTACTGTATGAGAACGACCCGTTCATCGAGCTGCCGGTGCCGCCATCCATTGCCGCTGCTGCGGCGGGCGGCCGCCTGGAAGCCGATCTGGGATGGCCAATGTCCGCCGACTACCTGGCCCTGGCCGGCTCCGTCAGCGAGCTCGAGGGCCGGGCCCAGGTCGCCGAACGCCGCGTCAACCTGACCCGCGAGGAACTTCAGTCACGCCACCAGCGCGAATTGCAGGATATCGCCGAGCGCCATACGCACGAGCTGGCCCATCATGCCCAGGAGCTGACCAAGGTTCGGCATGAGTGGCAGGCCCAGAAAGCACGGTTGCTCAAGCAACGAGACGACGCGATTCAACACATCGAATTCCTGGAGAACTCCACCATCTTCCGCGCCAGCCGGCCCTTGGTGAGCGCCAAGATGAAGGTAGACCGCCTGCTCGGCAGGGGCTCCGCACGCCAGGCCCAGCCACAAATGCCGCCCATGCAAGCCTTGACGCCGCCAGATCAGCCGGTCGATATCATCGTCCCCGTCTACCGCGGCCTGGCCGATACGCAATGCTGCATTCTCTCGGTGCTGAACGCCCGCTGCAGCACGCCGTGGCGGCTGATCATCATCAACGATGCCAGCCCCGAGCCGGAAGTCACCTCCTGGCTGCGCGAGATCGCCACCACCGACGAGCGCATCGATCTACTGGAAAACGAAGAAAATCTGGGTTTCGTGGGCACGGTCAACCGGGGCATGGCGCTCTCCGATGCCCACGACGTCCTGCTGCTGAACAGCGACGCGGAGGTGGCCAACGATTGGCTCGACCGCATCCGCGCCGCCGCCTACTGCGACCAGAAGGTGGCATCGGTCACGCCGTTCTCGAACAACGCCACCATCTGCAGCTATCCGCGTTTTTGCGCCGACAACGAACTGCCCGAGGGTTGGGATACCGCCCGGCTGGACGCGCTCTTCGCCAAGGCCAATCCGGGGCAGGTGGTCGATGTGCCCACGGGGGTGGGTTTTTGCATGTACATCCGCCGCGATGCGTTGCAGGCCGTCGGCTTGTTCGATGTCGAGAATTTCGGCAAGGGCTACGGCGAGGAGAATGATTTCTGCATCCGCGCGGCGGGCAGCGGCTGGCGCAACCTGCACCTGCTCGACACCTTCGTGCGCCACGCCGGCGGCGTGAGCTTCGGCGCCGGCAAGACCCCGCGCGAGCGCGCCGCCATGGAAACCTTGCGCCGGCTGCACCCCCGCTATGAAAGCGACGTGATGCGCTTCGTGCAGGCCGACCCCGCCCGTTCAGCCCGCCTGGCAGCCGACGTCGCGCGCATCCAGGACGGCCACCGGCCGGTGATCCTGGCCGTGTTGCACGACCGTCAAGGGGGCACCGAGCGCCATGTGCACGAGCTGGCTTCTGCCCTGCGTGAGCGGGCCCAGTTCCTGGTACTCAGGCCCCTGCCCGGCCAACGCGTCAGCCTTCGCCTGCCCGACCCCGAGGAAAGCTTCGAGCTGGTCTACACCCTGCCCGGCGAGCAAGCCGAGCTGTTGGACACCCTGCAGCGCTTTGGCGTGCAGCACGTGCACTACCATCATCTGCTCGGCAACAGCGATTTCGTCCGCACGCTGCCTCAGCAGCTGGGGGTGGGCTATGACTTCACCGCGCACGACTACTACACGATCTGTCCTCAGATCTCGCTGACCGACCGCAGCAACGGCTATTGCGGCGAACTGGGGGTGTCTCAATGCGCCACCTGTCTGACCGACTCCCCTGCCCCAGGCGGCACGGACATCGTCACGTGGCGCCGCAACTACGCCGAGTTTCTGGCTGAAGCCCGTTTTCTGCTGGCGCCCGCGCGCGATGCGCTGGCCCGCATCGTCAAGCTGGTGCCGGATGCCACCGCCCGCGTGGTGCCCCACACCGACATTGACGCAGCCACCCCGCTGCCCTCGCCCCAGCCAGCGCGCCTGGAAGGCAACCGCCCCCTGAAGGTAGCCGTGATCGGTGCGCTCAGCATCATCAAGGGTGCCGACGTGCTGGAAGACGCCGCGGTAGCGGCTGCCAAGCAGGGTGCGCCCGTGGAATTCCACCTCATCGGCTACGGCTACCGTGCCCTGCGCACCCAGCCGCGCGCGCGCCTGACGGTGCATGGCGCCTATGAGGACAAGGACCTGCCCTCCTTGCTCGAATGGCTGCAACCCGATCTGATCTGGTTCCCGGCGCAATGGCCGGAAACCTACAGCTACACGCTGTCAGCCTGCCTGCTGGGCGGCTGGCCCGTGGTAGCCCCCGATCTGGGCGCCTTCTCCGAGCGCCTGACAGGCCGCGCCTGGACCTGGGTCCACCCCTGGAAGCAGACGCCCGCCCAATGGCTCGCGTTTTTTGAACACATCCGCTCGCGGCACTTCGCCACCGGAGAAGGCCCCTCGCCTGTCCTGCCGATTGAAACCGATGCTCAGCACCAGTTGCTGGCGCAAGCGGGGGTGGGGGATCCCGTCCAGTGGTATGCGCATGAATACCTGGCAGGAATGGCTGCACCCAGCATCGAAGGCCCTGCGCTGGAAACGCTGCTGCGCCATCAATCCACGTCCTCGGCCTCTCCTTCGGCAGAGGGCGGCAAAGGCCTCATGCTGACTATTCTGGTGCGCCTGCGTTCGATGCCAGTGCTTGCGGGCGTGGCGCGGGCCATTCCGCTGCGTTGGCAGACGCGGGTGAAGAGCTGGTTGAAGAAGTAGCGGCCCCATCTTCCCGCGCCTGCGCGGGAATGACGGAAGCGAGCGAGCAACTACTGCTTGCGCAGCACCCAGGCATCCTGGTGATGCCAGAACCACGTAGGCGCGTGTCGCAGCACACGGTCTGCCCCGATATGGCGGGCAATCTGCATCTGCACGAATTTCTCGTCGGTAAAGGCAGTGCCATACTCTTGGGCATCAATGGCATTCGACTCGCTGGAAGGTGCGAAGAAAAAACCATCCGCATTCAAGGTAACGCCCTGGCGCCGAACGGCTTCCTCCCCATGCGTGGTAAACACCAGCAGACCACCCGGCGCCACGCAGTCGTACAAGCGCACCAGCCAGCGCGACCAGCTGCTTTCCGGCAGATGGCTGAACAGCGAGAGGACAAACACCACGTCGTAGCGCTCAGGACAAGCCAGGTCTTCGGGCCGCGCGGCTGAGAGGAAAGACTTGACCTGCAGCGTCTCGCGCGCGAAATCCACGGCGCCCGGCACGACGTCAGAGGCCGTCACCTTCTCTGCGCCAATCGCCTTCACGAGATGGCGCGTGAAGCGTCCGTGCCCGCTGGCGAACTCCAGGAAGCTCTGCACGCCCAGCAAGGGTTTGCCAGCGGACTCCAGCAGCAGCATCAGCTCGGCCAGCGTGCGCCATCCATCGGCCAGGTAGTCGCGCAAAGGATTGATGGAAGTGGGATGGCCGTCAAAGAAGCGGTAGATATCGTCTTCGGGCGAGATCTCGCAGTTCAGGCCCATCCACTCGCCGAAGCGGTCAGCCAGTTGGTGGCGCTCGATCAGGTTGTGGGCCGCCAGGCGTGTGCGCGCATCGGACCGGGCGGCACCCAGCAGCTTGGCAGCGGCCTCGCGGTCGCCGGCAGCCAGCAAGGCTTCACCGTGCTGCAGGAGGAAAATAGCGTTTTGTTCGGATGTCATTTCAATAGCAGGCTTCAAGCCCAATGGTGCGGCAGTTTCACGAGTCCCGGCATCAGCGTGGGCATGACAAAGCTGAAATGCATGAACTGATACCACTGGTCATACACCACCAGCCCGCTTTCATCGAACAGGTACGCGCTGATCACGTACTGGCCGCTGTGCAATGGCAGATTGGGAAAAGTAAGTACCGAGCGCCACATGCCTGGCTCGATCTCGGTCGGCTTGGCGTTCTCTTCGTGCGTGGCCAGCGAGGTGATCCCCACGCCGCGCGACTGCTCGATCATGAAGCCGATATTGGGGCATTCGCGGCCGTGGCCACGCACCGTGATGGTAGCCACCAGGTCACGGCTGTCCAGAAGCGGCGGATCGCCCTCGCCCAGGTTAGCAATGTCGACCGAGAGAATCGTGGCCGTGGCGTGGTGCTGCGCAGGCGGAGGCGCCGCAGGAGAACCATGGGGATCCGCCGCGGTGCTTGCCTCCTCGGCGGGAAAAATCATGGCCTCGGGGGCATGCGCATCGGTGCCTGCAGATGCGTGCGGCGGCGCGGACAGCAGCCGGGTGTGCATTTCATAAGCGCCCAGCACGGGCTCGGTTTCACCGAACTGCATGACCCGCCCGCCCTCAAGCCACAGCGCCACATCGCACAACTGGCGCACGTGATAGGGGCTGTGTGAGCAGAAAAGGATGGTGCACCCATTGCGCCTGAATTGCTCAATGCGCTGGATGCATTTTTTCTGGAAATGCTGATCACCCACCGCCAGCGCTTCGTCGATGATCAGCAAATCGGGCTCCACCGCCGTGACCAACGCGAAAGCCAGCCGCACGACCATGCCTGAAGAGTAGGTCTTCACGGGACGATCGATGGCATCGCCGATCTCGGCGAAGGCCAGGATCTCAGGCTCGATGCGTTCCATGTCGGCCTGGGAAATACCGATCAGGCTGCCACCGAAATAAAGGTTCTGGCGGCCCGTGAAATCAGGGTGAAAACCGGCACCCAGCTCCAGAATGGCCGTGATGCGCCCGCTGCGCGCGACCTGGCCTTGGGAAGGCTGCAGCGTACCGGTGATCAGCTTGAGCAGCGTACTCTTGCCGGCGCCATTGGCACCGACAACCCCCAGGCATTGTCCGCGCTGAAGCTCGAACGAGACATCGCGCAGCGCCCAATGACTGCGGTGCAGTGCTCGGCCCGTCAGCAGGGCCTTCAGGCGTGCGCGGGGAGAGTCGTAGACAAGGTATTCCTTGCTGACGTTGTGCAGACGCAGGGGAGTCGGTTCGGCGTGGTGGATCATGAGCGCGGCTCCCTCATAGCCAATCCACCAATTGATCCCTGCTGCGGGACACGGCCATATTGAGCAGCACCACCAAAACCAGCAGCCACACGCCCATCACCCCCCAGATTTCCAGCGCTGGCCATTCGCCTTTCAGCAAAGCCGATTGATAGCCCATGACTGGCGCCGACATCGGATTCAGCCAGAGCACCCAGCGCCAGCGCTCGGGGAACATCGTGGCAGGAAACAGCACGGGCGACAGAAAGACACCGATGGACAGTAGGAAGCCGATCACCTGGACCACATCACGCAACGCCGCCGCCAATACCGCCAGAAGATACGCCAGCAGAAAGCACAGCAGCACCTGCAGCACATACAGAGGCAGCACTGCCATCACGCCGCGGCCAAAATGGTGCGCCCCCATGTAGGCGGGCACCAGCAGCGCGATCAGCGGGGAAAATACCAAGCTGCTCGCCAGCACCGAACGGGCAGGGAAAATAGCCGGCGGAAGCGGGTTCTTCTGCAGCATGCCGCCCGCATCCAGCAGGCTGTTCATGCCCCGCTGCGTGGCGTCTGCAAAGGCCATCCAGGGCAGCATGCCCACGATCCGATAGGCACCCACGCGGTTGGTCGGCGCATGCTCACCCAGGCGCATGGCAAACACCACGTCAAATACAAGATAGTAGGCAAAAACGGTAAGCAGCGGGGGCAGCCAAGCCCATAAAATGCCGCCCACCGAGCCCGCATGGCGTGCTTCGAATTCGCGGCGGGTAAGCACGCCTACCAAACGGCGCAAGCTCCACAGGGAGCGAAGATCTTCGCTCAAACTACTCAATATATGCATTGCTAAGACTTGAGCTCACTCACCTTGCCGCTGCGCGGAGACTGGGGAAGAATCCAGATGCCAGACTTCCAGGGCAGGAAGTATACGCGTGAGACGCCGCCTGCCTGCCCCATTCACCGAAGCGGGTAGCGGGGGGTGGCATGGCTCTTGGAATGGGACCCTTTTTTTCATGCAGACAAAGAATGATCAGCTTCAGGCAAGAATTTATTTCCTCGACTACGCGCGGATTTTTGCATTCACAAGCGTTCTGATCGGGCACCTTTTCAATAAGGATCTCGAAGAACTGGCCGCCAACCAGGAAGTTCATGTTCTTTTCCGGCAATTGGCGGGTGCGATCCACTATATATGTGCGTTTGGTGGCGCGGGCGTGGTGGTCTTTTTCATCACATCGGGCTATATCATTACCCATGTCATCAGGAATGAAGCGCCGGTAGATTTCATCATCCGAAGAATATTCAGAATATATCCGCTATTCATATTTGCCACGATTACCGAGTTGTCTCTCGCTGCCGCTACTCAGAACACCGTATTTCCGGCATCACGGGAACTTATCCCCAGACTGCTCCTTATCGGGGATTTCACTGGCATTCCTTACGGCCTCGGAGGTGTTGAATGGACGCTGCGGATTGAATTGCTTTTTTATATCTTTATGACTATCCTGAAGGCGGCAGGTCTTCTCCGTCAGGAAAAATCAATACCTGCCTTCCTGTTCCTAGTGACTCTAGGTGTCTTCACCCTACCCACCTTCCCTAACTCCTTTGAATGGACTGATGGGTATTTCAATATATTCTTTCCGTTTCTTATTATCGGAGTTCTTTTTTATCACCTGGAGAATTTTGGCTTAAGGAGTTGGAGCTTCACTTTTTTTGTAGCGGCTATCTTTCTTGGCACGCTGCTCAGAACCCAAGCACTTCAACCCAAATTGATTGGAAACAACTTTGAACTGATCGCGTTGTTCACGTTTTGGGCCTTGTGGCTTTTTCGTAAAAGGATGCAAGGGCATCTGGTGGTCAGAACCCTTTCGGACATGACCTATGCCGTGTACCTTTTCCATCTCTGGTCTTGGGCTTATCTGGGCCAGTTTGTCGAGAAGTACGGCGTCGGCTTCATTCCCGACAGGCTACAGCGGCTGATTCTGCTGCTGGCCTTCTGCCTTCTTGCCACCAAGACCGTTGAGAAGTATGGGATCAAGCTGGGGCGCTTCGCCGGGCGGAAATTGAATGGCCGAGCACATGGCGCTTGACCCTCATTTCCGCATTCTTGCGAGCATCAATCCGCCAGGTGCCTACTTCTCCGCGGCGGGCTGCACCGACGCCGCAATGGCCTCAGCGTCGGGTTCTGCCCCCGCCTGAGCAGCATTCCACACCTCAGCGCGCGATTGGTTGAGCACCTTGGTGCGTGCCTGCTCCATCAACTCAGCCCGCTTGCTTGCAAAGTCTGCAGCCGATTTGGGTTCGCTGGCGGTGGCAGGTTGGGAGTCGTAAACCGATTGCGCATATTTTTCCAACTGTGCGGGCGTGGGCTCATTTTCCCTGGATTTTTTCGCCAGCCAGAGATCCGAAAGCGCATGCTGCTGCGCAAAAGTAACGGCTCTGGCCACTTCCGGCTGCTGATCAAGCCCCTGCTTCTTCGCCTGGGCTGCGAGGTTCTGGCGGATATAGATAGAAAGCGCCATCTGCTCGATGTTGCGGGGATTGGCGAAGAAGTTCTCGCGCTGCGATACGGGAACAATCACCTGGATCGCTGCCCGCACCTGGCCCAAGGTGACTTCCCCTGCCGGCCCCCGTAGCAGCACTGTGCTGTCCGAGGCGGCCTTCGTGGCACTTGCACTTGTTGCTGTGGAAGCAGGCGCTGCCGGAGCTGCTGGTTGCGCATAGGCATGGAGCGAGAAAGAGGCCGCGGCGGCCAACAACAGAGAGGAAAACCCCCGATACAAAATCATCGTCATTGCAACTTTCAGAGATCGAATTTTCGTGAATTTGTCCTCAGGTACTCACTCACGAAATCTGGAAATAAAACCTGAGTATGTCCAAATTGCAGGGGAAACCCTTTGGAACAAGGTACTCGATTTATAGGCCTGAGGCGGTTGGAAACCCCTGCTGGTGGGAGTCTGTATGGGTTGGAAAAGTTTCCCCACGCCGTCAATTCAAGCGATGGCCTGGCGCTTGAAGTATATACGCCCCAATTCTCGATAGATCCGCCATGTACTGCACTTAAATAGCAGCTGAATTTCAAAGTTCTCAACCAATAAAAAAAAGCGGGGTTTCCCCCGCTTTCAATTTCTGTAAGCTCCAGTCAGGCTGATCTTGCGAAACAGCCTGACACGGCTTCTGGCTAATTACTCGCCTGCAGGTGCCGGCGGCGTCACCACCGGAGCTGCAGTGGTCGGGCGCTTGTAGCGGTGCGTGATCGCATCGCCGTAGTTACCAACCATGTTACCCACAGCGGTGTTGAAGGTGTTGGCTGCGTAGCCAATCACCGGCAGACCACCAGCCGGCAGAGTCACGTTCATCCAGCCGGCGCCACCGCCGCCAGGCAGGGAGTCGTCTTTGATGGTGTTGACAGACAGTTGGCCGTTCAGCGCACGGGTGCGGTTCTCACCGAACTGCATCAGAGCCACTTCGCCGCAGAAGCCAGGCTGAGCACCAACCGGCACGCCAGGCGACCACTCACCGCCACCGAAGGTCACTTCAACGGTGGACTCTTCGCGGTTGTAAGCTTTGTAGCCCACGACGCCGGTCTTCAGGCACAGCATGTCGCCATAAGTGGCGTGACGCTGCTTCTCGACTTGAGCGGCCTTGTAGAACGCGTCGTCAGAGATCGAGTTGTGAACGATCGCACCAGTACCTGCTGCAGTGGTCCTGTAGTTGATGGCAGCGTGGTAACGACGGGTAGGTTGCGAGAACACCCAGTCGGTGGAGAAGTCCACACCACCGTCAGCACCGGCGGTCCATTCGTTCATCACAGCTTCAGCCGACAGAGCGTAGCTCAGAGCGGTCGATTGGCTTGCGGCGAACGAATGAGCCTTCACATAAGGCGTAGACAGGTCAGGCAAGTCGAACGGCAGGATCGGCAGGAGACCGGTCGTCGTGCCGCTACCACCGTTAGGAGTGGTCGTCAGCAGAGGATCTGCGGTTTCAGCGAACTGGTCTTGGCTAACACCAGACCAAACCACATCACCAGCAGCATAGGCCGGGAAGTTCGGGCTGGAAGCACCGATCTGCGGAGCGAAGAACAGACGAGCAGCAGCAGGAGCCGGAACGGTACCGCTGGTGTCCACAGCCACAATAGCGGAAGCGGGACCACCGTAGGAAGTCACGTTCTGGCTGTTGTAGATGGTCCAGTTACCCATCAGCTGACCGGTAGGAGCAGTCAGGCCATAGCTGGCTGCTGCTTCTTCGCTCAGGTGATTGTCGGAACGCATCAGGTAGTTCATGACCGACGACGTGCAAGGCGCCACGTTGTTCACGTGCTTGGTAGCCTCGTAGAGGGGCGTGCCTTCCGGAATGTCGGCCATGTTCAGCCACTCGACATAACCCTCTTGGGTATGCGCAGCTTGAGCGGCGGTATCCAGGAACTGATCCAGACGAGTGGTGGTGAAGGGCTGACCCAGGCCGCCGGTGTTGGCAGCGTTCGGGATGTTCGGCAGCACGCAGGTGTTGTCAGGCGTGATCAGGCGCGAACGGCCATCTGCGCCTTGCGACACGGAAGCAGTCCACACGTCGCCAGGAGACATGAGCACCGTGAAGTCAAACACGTCGTCCGAGTTGGCAGCGCCACGGAAACGCACTTTGACGGCCTTGCCGTTTTGGGTATCAGTGTTGACCACCGACAGCAGCGTGCCCGTGTTGTTGGTCGTGCTGAAGTAGGGGGTCACCAGAATGTGGCCAACGCCGGTGTCGTGAGCAGCGTTCAGCGTCTGCGCGACCGAGTTGTTCACATCACCCACCACCCACACAGCGTTTGCAGCGCCCGAGAACCCCAGGCCCCCAAGAGCGGCTACAGCGCCGAGTGCCAATAAGCTTTTCTTCATAGCTATGACTCCATTAAAAAGGTAATTGCAAGGACCAAGCCAGTTCTTGGAATGCTCGGTGATCGTAGCACGGCTTGGTTTAACGATTCAATCTGATTTTTCCTGCTCCTCACGAGACTGTTTTGTTTATGCAACAGTCTTGTGAGGCATCAGACACACTATGACACACCAGGGCTTGCTTCGAGCTTGGACCTGATCTCAGATCTTCTCGAAGAACCACCACTGGCCTTCGTCACGCACCCAAACCTCTTCATGATAGCCGGTAACTTCCGGAATGCTGCGCCTGTAGCGTGGAATCATGATCTCCGTGGTAAGGCGCACACGCACCTCACAGCGGGCGGCCTCACAGGTGGCTTCATGTATTTGAGCGCCTTTCCAGCGGCCAGCGGTACCGAAGCGGCGAATGTACTCCTCCGGTTTGACGACTGCGCGGAAGCCCGGCTGAGTGTAACCATAGGCCTTGACGAAATCCCGCTTGATCAATGCATTCCATCGCTCTTCGGCACGGGCGCGCACCTCTTCTTCAGGTGTCTTGGGGCCGAGGCTGGCGCATCCTGCCAGCAAGGCACCAGATACGAGCGCGGCTGTAGCCAGCAGGGTGCGGCGGCTCGGCAGGGTGGAAAAAGAGGCTAGATTCATAGAGTAGGAACTCCTCATTGAGAACGTTTGGTTGCGCCGAACGGCGAAAGACTCGGCAAGCCGGACGAGGTGAGACCTTGCATGCGGTCCCGAAGTTCACGGCTAATTGAACGGATGTCGTCGTCGGAGCGCACCACGCGCGGGGTGAACACGACCAGCAGCTCGGTGCGGCTGCTGTCTTTTTTCTGCGTGCCGAACAGGCCGCCGATGATGGGAATCGACGACAGGAGGGGTAAGCCGCTGCTGCCGCTGCTGGCGTTGTCCTTGATGAGGCCGCCCAGCACCACGGTTTCACCTGAGCGTACAGCCACCTGCGACTGGATTTGCCGCTGCGTGAAAGTGGGTTGCTGGGTGACGGTGTCAGTACTGCCAACGTCCGTCACCTGCTGATTAATATCCAGCGTGACCAGATCGCCCGCGTTGACCGACGGCGTCACGCCCAGCATCACACCGGTGTCCCGGTATTGGATATTGCCGGTGCTCGCAATGCCACCGGTAGTGATGTAGCCGCCCAAGTTGACCGGCTGCTGGGTACCCACGCTGATGTTGGCGGCGTGGTTATCCAATACCAACAGCGAAGGGCTGGAGATGACCTTGACGAGGGACTTGCTGGCCAGGGCGCTCAGCAACGCGGTGATGCCGCCTCCAGAGTTGCTGATGGCGTAGGTGAAGCCCGTACCTGCCGTCACGCTGGGGAAGCTGAAACTGGTAGATCCGGACGGCAGTGCGATACCAGAGCCGGTACCTGAGCCGTTGTTGATGATGCCCGAACCTCGGTAGCCATTGCCAAAACCATTGTTGAAAGCCCACTGCAGGCCATACTGCAGGCCATCACCCAGCGTCACTTCGACAATGGTGGCCTCAATGAGTACCTGGGCACGCTGGACGTCCAACCGCTTCAGGGTAGTTTCTATGCGGTCATACTCAGACGGCTTCGCATGGATGAGCAAAGTGTTGTTGATGCGGTCGGCCATGACACGCACCGACTGGCCCAGCATGGTGGTACCGCTGACGGACGGTTGCTGCTGGTTGGTAGGCACGTTGCGGTTCAGGGAGTTGGCGCCGAAAGCGTTCCCCCCGCCAAAGGAACTACCGAACCCGCTGGAACTGGTGCTGGAATTGCCAAAGATCGAGCGGGAGTTGCTCCCAAAACCGCTGGAATTGTTGGCCGTACCGCTGGAGGCGGTGCCCAGACCCGGCGCGACGCCCGTGGCGCCCGTAGCGGTGTTGCCCGTGGCCGGGGTGCCGCCATAGATGCCATTGAGCAACTCGGCCAGGTGATCGGCGGAGCCGTTCTGCACCTTGTAGACGAACAGCTGCGGCTCGGCACTGTTCATATTAGGGCGATCGAACTGCTCGATCCAGTAGCGGATTTCGTCGAGATAGGCCGCGCGGGGAGTCACGACGAGCACGGCGTTGATGCGATCAACGGGCATCACGCGCACTGCGCCGAAGAGCGGGCTGCCCTCGCCCAGGGCATTGCCCCCGATGACGGGGCCGGAGCCAGCCCCGGCCGCGCCAGCCGCACCAGCGGCGGAGGGAACGGCGCCCGGCCGGGCGCCAGGTGCTTGCGCCGCGCCCCGGACGCCACCCCGGCCTGCTGAGGCTGCCGTCGCCGCGGACACCACGCCCGCAGCGGAAGCGCCGCTCGTAGGCATGGTGCCGGAGAGCATTTGCAGCGCGGCTTGCACCTCTTCAGGCGAAGTGTGCTTGAGCGGAAATACGCCGACCGACATGCCGCGCAGGATATTGATGTCGAAGGTCTTGACCAGATCAAGCCAGCCCTCGGCCTCGGCGCGGGTGCCCTTCATGATGAGCACGTTACGCATGTTGTCCACGCGCACGATCGAGTCCGATTTGACCATCGGCTGCAGGATATTGGCCATTTCCTGGGCGCCGAGGTATTCCAGCGGAATGACAATGGCCCCGTATCCGGGAGCAATTTTTCCGTTCTCCGGCAGGCGGGGTGTGGAGACGATGGTACTCAGCGCGTCAGGCGTGCCTACGTGGTAGGTGCCGCGCGAATCGCGCGCCATGACGACGCCATTGATCTGCAGCGCGCTTTCGAGCAGGTTGAAAGCCTTGTCGGCATCAATGGGCCCGCGCGTCACGAGCGTAATCGAGCCTGGCAGCGGCGGGTGAACCACATATTCGACCTTGAGCAGGTCGCGCAGCATCACCTGGACCACCTCGGCCGTGGGCGCATCCTGGAAGTTGAAACTGGTGGCCGGTCCCTTGATGGTGGTGGGCCCTTTGTTGCCCGCTTTCAACAGTTGATCGTTGCCACGGATGACGATGGGTTCGGCGTCGGAAGCGTCCTGCTGGGGTTTGGGTGCAGCTTTTCTCTCGGCCGCCGAGGCGGCAGACCACTGAGGCAGTGGCGCAGCGGCCTGCTCGGCCGGCGCTTCAGGCGCTGGCGCGGGCGGAGTGACACAGCCCGCCAGCAGCGCGAGCACAACCAGTGAGAGAGTGGAACGTTGTAGATGCATCTGTAAACCTATCAATATCTTGCAGGAGGAGCCTCAGGGGCCCCAACTCCCCATGGGTGCCGACGCTTTGCCGCCTGGCGGCTCGCTGGGCTTTGCGGCAGGGCGAGCGGGAGCAGGTGCCGCCGTGGCTGGCTTGGGCGGAGGAGGCCGGCTTTTGGAGCCAGAGGGCGGTGCGGGGGGTTTGCCGGCCCTGGGCGGGGCGGCACGAGCTCTGCCGGCCGCATCCTTGCCACCATCGCCTGACGCCGACAGTGGAAGGGGCACCACTCGCTTCTCATCGCCTTTTTCAAAGGTAGCCTGGCTGCTGCCGATATCGCGCAGGGTCCATTCGCCGATCTGCTCCCCGCTGCGGATGAAACGCGACTCGCCTTCGACTTCGGCCAGGACACCGCGCAGCGTAGGCCCATCGATGGTGCCAAGCATCTTGAGCTTGTCCAGCGCTACGGGCGGCGGCGGCGGTACCTCGGCGCCTTCAGCGGCGGAAGCGGCCGGTGAAGGACGCCGGGAAGATGAGAACAATGGCCGGGCAGCGATCTGCGGAAATTCTGCCGAAATATCCGGGCGCGGACCAAGCAATGCTGCGCGGGCGTCGTTCAGGTTGGGCGGCTGGGCGGCGGGGGGCGTCCATCGAGTGGAACGGCCAGGGCCGAACCACAGCAGCGCCAACGCGACCGCCAACAACACATTGAGCCCCAGGAGCAAAGAAGTGACTCTTTTGTTCATGACTGCACCTTCAGTACGAACAAGTTGAGTTGGGTCGTGATGCTTTGCTGTTGCGTTCGCGCAGGCTGGCTGGAGAGCTGAATACTTTCGCTGAAGATCACAGGCTTCTGCTCGGCGGCCATATCACGCAGAAGATCGCGCAGAGCGGTCATATCACCCTCCACGCGCAAATTGAGGCCGATCCGCAAAAAGCCCCCTTCCTCGCGCGCGGGCAACACCTGGCTGCTGGATACCTGCAAGCCGCGGGAGGCCATGGCGGTGCGCAAGCGCTGCAGCGCATCATTGCCCGCCTGCGCAGGATCGCTCTCTGGGCCATAAGCGAGGCGGGCCAGGTTGACAGATAGCTCTTTCTCCGTCGCCTTCAAGCGCTCGCCGCTATCGCGCAGCCCGGCCAAACGGGCATAGCGAGGCTCCAACTGCTCCATCGTACTGGTTGCCCAGTGGTGTTTGGCCGCCACGAAGCCGATGCCGGCGATGAGTACAGCAGCCAGCACGGCGGCGGCGATCAGCAGCCAGACATGCTCGGGGCGCAGGGCCTTGGGGGATCTCAGGCTCATTTGGCACTCCCCGTGCGCAATAGGCCATACACACCGGGATCGAGGGTGATTTCAAGCACGAAGGCTTCTTTCTTGCTGTTGCCCACGCGGGTGGCGGGGGATGGCGAGCGCACCTCGCCAACGCCGCGCTGCTTGCCCAGGCTGCGCACCAACGCGGCAGTGTCGTCGGCCATGCCGTTGATCACGACCTTGGTGCCCTCCATGCGAAGGGTCGACAGCCATGCCTCATCAGGAAGCGTGCGTGTGAGCATATCGAGCACAGGCAAGGGCGCGAGTTGCTGCTCGGCCATCTTGGCGATGGCCTGCAGGCGCTCGGTCTGCTTGACCATCTGTTCGCGCTGGGCCAGCTGCGGCTTGGCCTGGGCATTGAGCGCATCGAATGCCTGTTGCGCTTGAATGGCTTTCAGCCGGGTTTGAGCGGTGGGCGTGACAGCCAGTGCGCCCAGCAACAGCAGTGCCACCAGCAGCAAACCGCCTCTTAGGCTGAGACCGCGTGTGGTGAGGCGCCGCCGCTCGGTGCCGCCATACCTCTCAAATATAAGAGGTGCGAAAGCTTGCGACGCGCCGGCATGGCCATTCAACACGTTACCCGGCAGCACCCAGACTTCCGGCCCGGCTTCGCCGCCGGGCGCAGAGGCTGTTTGCCGAGCCGCCTGTTGAAGGCGTTTTTCGATTTCCTGGGTGGACGTCAAGGCCACATCCACGGCCAGGGTGCCGTCAGGCCCTGGCACGGCAGTGAATGCGCTGGCCGTGCGCTCAGGGGGAATGGGGTCATGGCCGCGACTTCAAGCGCGACGGCGCGCGCCAGATCAGCACGGCCCAGTTGCGGCAGCATCAACTGACGGCGCAGCACCTGCTCGGGCAGCAACTCGATGGCCCGTACGCCGTGGGGATCATCACCCTCGGCGGCACGGGCCACGCCGTGGGCCATGTCCCAGGAACTGTTCTGGCCGTTCGCCTGTGTCAGTTCCACGCGTACGGAGGGAGTCAGCCAGCGCAACGCCCTCGAACGCAGCAGCCATTCGCCCGCCGCGGCCCATTGGCTCGGCCACTGACCGACGTCCAGGCCGAAGAAACGAGTTTGATCAGGGCTTGATGCAAGCATGAAGTTGAAAGTAAGCGCGCCTGGGTTTCTAGGGCGACGATGAAGACAGAATCCGGCGCGTGGCGGAAAACACGCGCCATGGTTCGCCGGAGGGGGTTGCGGTTAAGCCGACGTAACGCGCCAAAAGCAGTATTCTGCCTTCTTCCAGGGGCACTTTGACCGAAATCCGGTATTGATCGGCGGCACCGCGTGAAACAAAGGACTGATTAAGTGTCGACGTGTCGACGCCCACCCCTTGATTGGAACGGCTTTCGGCAATCGCGGAGGCCCGTCCCATGTCGCCGTCAGCCAACACCGCGAGCACCTCAGGAGGGGCCGCCAGCGGATTCACCCCGCCGCCGCGCCCAACCGTGGTGAAAAGGGAACGCACACGCGCATACAAAGCGTAATCAAAGCCGGGAACCAGGAGCAGATCCTCCACGGATTCGAAAAGGTACGTGCTCCCGCCTTCAGCCCGCTCACTACGCCATTGCACCACGGCATTCGCCAGCGCTTCAGCGGCCGATGCATTCATGCCTCCAGCCGTCTTGAACGCTGCGGCAAGCAAGGCCGGGCTCGCACCATTGAGAGGAATCAGCCCATCGAGCGGCATCACCTCTACGTCCATGCCAACGCCTCCGAATTCCTGGGAAACCTGAGTTACACCGCGCGGGCGCTCGGCGCTGACCTGCAAGGCTTGCAGCGTCAGCGCCACAGCGGCCTCCCCGAGCGCCTGGCCGGTGACTTCATCGCGTTGCGTACCCGCCACACGAATCTGCTGACGCACCGTTTGCGCCATGCCAACCACCAGCAGACTCAGGGCAGCCACGATCCAAAGCACGGCGACCAAGGCCATACCGGAGTGGCGGCGATGCAAGCTCCTATCCATAATCACGGCCCCCAAGCCCCTATTGAGCCGGAGACATCCCCCGCGGCGAGCCCGCGCACGGCCACCACGATAGGGGGCCAAGGAGGCTCGGCGCCATGGACCGTGGCCTCAATGGCCTGGGGCAGTACGATGCCTGGCCGCGGCTCCTGCGGCGGCCAGGCCTGCAGCCACTGGAGACTCTCTGGGTCGAGATAGCGCAGGTCGAAGGCCGCGACCGGCTCGGCGACGACCTGCGCGCTGGCGCTGCCCCAATCGGTAAACGTGGAAGCGCCGTTCCAGGGCGCATAGCGCAGCACCAGTTGATGCCCCTCTTGCGCCAGGTGCATGTAGTGGCGTCCGCCCACACCGAAGCGTGCGGGCATGACACCGATCCATGACAAGGAATTCGAAGATGCTTCGAAAAAAATGGCTGGCTGGCTGGCATTGCCGCCCGTGCTCGCAGCGCCGGGCAACCGCCGGATAGACACCTCGCTGAGCACGGAATTCAGCAGGTTGCTGGCCACGCGAAAGCGGTCCGCCGTATCGATGCGCCGCTCGATGCCTTCGCTGGTGTCGCTCATGGCGCGCATGGCGCCGGTGAGGCCGAGCATGAGAAGAGACAGTAGGGCCAGAGCAATAAGGACTTCGACGAGGGTGAAACCGTTATTTTTTTCTTCCTTTTGACATGGGCGATCATGCACCCCTCGCCTCTTTCATCCGTCATTCCCGGATGGCCGGCCCCCGCGCAGGCGGGAATCCAGGAGCGTTGGAGAGGCTGTACTGGATTCCCGTCTGCGCGGGAATGACGGAAGGAAAGGCAGGCTCTCACCAAAAATAAACGTGGGCTCATAGCCGCCCTCCCGCCTGGGGACGGCGCTCGGGACGCAGCGTGGACAACTCATAGCTGCGCGTGTTGCTGCCATCCCCCCATTGCACGACGATCCGCAATTCGTGCAGGCGCGCTGCGCGCCCGTCGTTGTTGGCAGGCGTGGGATGAGGCGCGCTCTGCACCGCCCAGGTGTAGCCGGCGGTCTCACCAGTGGCGCGAATGCCATCGGGCGGCGTGATCTGGTAGGCGGAGAGCAGCGATTGGGCCAAGGTCATGGCCCGCTCCTGGCTGGTAAGCTGGCCGGCTTGGCGAGCGTTGTTCCCCATGACCCGGTACAGCATGCCCAGCGCGATGGCCATGATGGCAAAGGCCACCAGGATTTCAAGCAGCGAGAAGCCCTTGGCGCGGCGACGGCCAGAAACCGGCAGACGAAAGCTCATGGCCCTACCGGCTCCTGCTCAACCCGGCCCGAGAACCAATCCACGCGCAGCCGCACCCCGGTTCCAGAGGCACGCAACAGATCGACGCTGCCGCCGCTGGCGCCGCCGCTGGGCATGAAACGGATGGCCATTTCGCCATTCGCGCCGGATTCCTGCTGAGCCATGACGGCACGCATCTGCAAGGGCTCAGGCACGGTGTGCTGGGTGCGGCCTTCGACACCGAAACTGCGCTGCTGGACATTGACGGCAAAGCGCACCTCGGCGCCCTCGCTTTGGGCGAGGTACCGCGCTGTGCGCATGTCGGTCAGGACAGCGCGCACCGTGTCCCGGTACTGGGCAGACTCGTTCAAGCGGTTGAAGGCAATAGGCACGAGGCCGACGAGCAAGGCCATGAGGGCCATGACGACCATCAGCTCGATGAGGGTGAAGCCGGAGGTTTTGAGTTGGCGGCTCATGGCAAAAAAGGCCCTGCTACCGGAAGCGCCGTGAAAGCCCTCACCGGAAAGGCCGGCCCCGCCCAACCCTCTCCCAGAGGGAGAGGGAGTAAGACCCGGCGCATAGGCCCGCAGATGTTCAAGCTCAGTTCACGTTCCGCACGTCGGCGTTTTCGCTTTCGCCGCCGGGTGCGTTGTCGCCGCCGAGCGAAAGGATCTCGATGCCGCCATTGGGGCCGGGGTTGGCATAGCGGTAGGGGTTGCCCCACGGATCATTGGGCACGCCGCCTTTGAGGTAGGGGCCATTCCAGCCATTGGCCGAGCCAGGTTTGGTGATGAGCGCCTGCAAGCCTTCGGCATTCGTGGGATAGCGGCCAGTGTCGAGCTTGTAGATTTCAAGCGCCTTGTCAATGTCGGCAATCTGCAGCGCGGCCGTCTTCGATTTGGCGCCGCCAAGCTGATTGAGCACGCGCGGCCCCACGATGCCTGCCAGCAACGTGAGGATGGCCAGCACGACCAGCAGTTCAATCAAGGTAAAGCCCCGGCTGCGGCGCTGAAGGGGGCAGACAGGGATTTCTGCATGAATGAAGGGCGGCGCAGCGCAAGTGCTTTCATGGCGCTTTTCTCTCTCGTTAAAAAGTTATCGGGCAAGATCGTTGACGGACAGGATGCCAAGCAAAATGGAAACAATAATGGCAGCGATCAATATGCCCAGTACCAAAATGAGGACCGGCTCCAGCAAGGTCAGCGCGCGCTTGATGCCGGTTTCCACATCGCGGTTCAGGATATCGGCCAACTCAGTCATCATAGGGCCGATGCGTCCCGTCTCCTCTCCCACTCTGACCAGGTTCACAGCCAAAGGTTCAAACACCTGGGTGGACTGCATGGCGGCCACCATGCGCGTGCCCTCCTTCACCATGGGCGCCATTTTGGCCAACGGCTCACGCAGGCGCGCATTGCCTACGGTTTCAGTGGCGATATGCAGGGCGGTGAGCAATGGCACGCCATTGCCCAGCAGGGTGCCAAGCGAACGGGCAAAGAGCGTAAGCTCATACTTATGCAGCAGAGGCCCCAGCACCGGCAGCCCCAGCAGCCAGTTCTGCCACTTGGCCCGGCCGGCCGGTGAGCGCAGCCAGCGCAGAAACAGCCAGCCGATCAGCAGGACGACCGGCAGCAATACCGGCCCATAGCTCCTGAAGCCGTGGCCCAGCATCATGACGATGCGGGTCGGCAGAGGCAGCGCATCGCCCATGTCCTTGAACAGTTGTTCGAACTGCGGCACCACGAAGCCGAGCATGACCACGAGCGAGATCACCGCCACGCCAGCCAGAATGGCCGGGTACAGGGTGGCCGAAACGACGCTCTCGCGCAGGGCACGCAGCCGCTCCATGTGCGCCACCAGGCGCTCCAGCACCTGGGACATCTGGCCGCTGGCCTCGCCCGAGCGCACCATGTTGATATAGAAATCGCCAAAATGCTCGCGGTGCGCGGTGAGCGCGCGGCTGAACGGTGCCCCGCCCTTCACATCTTCCAGAACGGTGTCGAGCAGCGCGCGCACGCTGGGCTTGTGGCTCATCTCGATCAGCACGCGCAGCGCGTTGTCCAGCGCCAGACCGGCGCGCAGCATGATCGACAGCTCGGTGGTCAATGTGAGGATGTCGGCGGCCTTGACCGGGCTTTTATCGACCCGCACCTTGGCCGCACGCAGGCCGGATGATGATGCTGAGGCACTGACCGGCAACGCCGCGGCATCGTCCACACGGATGGGTGTCAGCCCCCGCTCGCGCAGCTGGCGCAGCACGGCGGCGCTTGCCGTGGCCTCCGTGCGGCCTTCGACCAGTTGCCCATTGGCCTGGGCGGCACGCCAGACGAACTCAGGCATCGCTCTGGTCCTGCGTCACGCGCAGCACCTCGTCCAGGCTGGTCGCGCCGGCAGCCACCTTGCGCAAGCCGTCGTCGTAGAGGGTGTACATGCCGGCCTGGATGGCCAGTTGCTGGAGGGCGCTGGCATCCAGCCCCCGCAGGATGCCGCTGCGCATGTCTTCGTCCACTACCAGCAGCTCATGGATGCCGGTACGGCCCAGGTAGCCGGTACCGCGGCAATGATCGCAGCCCTTGGCTTCGTAGATGGGTTCGCCTGCGGGCAGGAACCTGCCCAGGCCGGAGCTTTGCAGCAGCTCGGGCTTGGGCTGTACCGCCGTACGGCAATGCGGGCAGAGGCGGCGCACCAGCCGCTGCGCCAGCACCCCGTTCACGGTGGAAGTGATGAGGTAGCGCTCGACGCCCATGTCCTGCATGCGCACCACGGCGCTGGCCGCGGTATTGGTGTGCAGCGTGGAGAGCACGAGGTGGCCGGTCAGTGATGATTGCACGGCGATCTGCGCTGTTTCGCCGTCCCGCATTTCCCCGATCATGATGATGTCCGGGTCTTGCCGGAGGATCGAGCGCAACGCGTTGGCGAAGGTGAGGTTGATCTGCGAGTGCACCTGGATCTGGTTGATACCCTCGAGCTGGTATTCAACCGGATCCTCCACGGTGATGATTTTCTGCGTGGTCGAATCAAGCTTGGCCAGCGCCGCATAGAGCGTGGTGGTCTTGCCCGAACCGGTAGGACCGGTGACCAGCAGAATGCCGTGCGGGCGCGCGATAAGCTGGTTGAAGCGGCCCAGGGTGTCTTTGGCGAAACCCATGTCTTCCAGGCTGAAACGCACGCTGGCACGGTCCAGCACCCGCATGACCACGCTCTCGCCGTGCACGGTAGGCACAGTGGAAACGCGCAGGTCGAGTTCGCGGCCTTTCACGCGGGTCTTGATACGGCCGTCTTGCGGCAGGCGGCGCTCGGCAATATCCAGATGCGCCAGCAGCTTGACGCGCGAGCTGACGGCAGCGCCCAGGCGCGCGGGCACGGTTTCGCCAGGCAGCAGAACGCCATCGACCCGGTAGCGCACATGCAGGCCGTCGTCGAAGGGCTCCAAGTGAATATCGGAGGCACGCAGCTCGATGACGCGGCCGATGATGGCGTTGACCAGGCGGATGACCGGCGCTTCGCTGGCCAGATCACGCAGGTGTTCCACGAAATCGCCGGCATCGCCCTCGAGTTCGCCGCTGTCATCGTCTTCGTCGTTGGCGGGCGCCTCTTCCATGAAGCGCGTAAGCGCCTTGTCGATGTCGCTGGGCACGCCGACAGACGGGTGCACCGAAAGACCGGAGGTAAGCCGCAGTGCCTGGAGCACGAAGGCATCCTGCGGCGCGGCCATGACCACCTCGAGCCGGCCATCCTCCGCGCGCAGCGGCAGTACATGGTGCGTTTTCAGGAAATCCGGCAGCAGGCCTTCGGCCTCCGGCATGAGATCAGGAAACGCCTCGGCGGTGACAAAAGGCAGCTCCAGGTGCTCAGACAATGCGCGGGCGGCGTCCAGCTCGGACACGAGGCCCAGGCTGACCAGCACCCGATCGAGCGAGCCACCCATCTCCCGCTGCGCCGCCATGGCGCGCTCGAGATCGCGGGCGCTGAGTTTACCGGCGCGCACCAGGATGCTGCCAAAGCGCTGCCAGGGATCAGCCGGTACGCTGCCAGCCTCCAGCGTGGGCTCCGCGGGCGGCTCAAGGGTGGATGAACGGTTCATGCAAATGGATCAACGGCCGCAGGAGCGGCAAACGCGCAATGCTAGCACTGGATAGTGATGGCCCGGAGATGAGTCAGATTCGTGGGAAATAGTTCAAGTTCAGCCTCCGTCATCCCCGGGCCTGGTTCAACGCCTGCGCCAACGCGGCCACGCTCTGCACGCCGAGCTTGCGGTACACCTCCTGCATCTGGTTGCGCACCGTGGCGGGCGCACGGCCCAAGCGCTGCGCAACCTGCTTGTGCGTGAGGCCCTGGGCCATCAGTTCCGCAGCTTCCCGCTGGCGGGGAGGCAGGCGGTCGGCCGCGCAGAGGGCGCGCAGCCGTATGAACAGCAGATCTTTGCGTACGCGATGCATCGCGGCGAAGGTTCTGCCTACGAAGGGCTCCGGCCGCGCCCGCATCCATTCCATGAGCGCTGAGGGGAGCCGGCCGCCCTGGCCGGTTCTGCCGAACTCGGCGCGCAGCATTTCCTCGCAGCCCGGTGTGGCGTAGTGGACGACGCCCCGTGCATCGGCAATGGCCGCCTCAAGGGAGGCATCGCCGGGCAACAAGGACACGCTGTCAAGATACCTGGCCCGGTTATGGCTCAACCCCTGCATCAAATGCGGAGATAGCTGCGTAAGCCAGCCCACCTCCTCGGAACGGCAATGTTGATCAATATCGGCCCGGAACAAGGAAAACCACTGGGTGGCGCCCGAGTGCTGGTCGGTGGCGGCCGTAATGAAGACGTTTTCGTGCCCGTGACGGCGCTGCCATTCGCGATAGTCATCCCACCGGGCGCCTCCATCGAACCACGAGGGACTGTGAAAGCCCTTGGTGACCTGCGGTTCGCCAGTCACCAAGGCAGCTGACGTATCCAGATGCTTGACCGCCTCGTATTCCACGATCATGTCGGGCGACTGCTGATGCAGATGAATGGTGTGGATGTCGATACCCACGCCATCGAGGAAAGTGGCCGTGCCCCACATCGCGCCGTCGAAAGGCAGTAGCGGCTTGATGATGCCGAGCGCCGTGTCCTGATAGCTCTCCAACGAAGTTTCGGCCGACGCGCGGTAGAGCCGGAGCAAAAGGGCGCTGAAAACATCGAATCTCTCGTCACGCATGGGCAAGCATGGTTTCTATGTCTCTATTCTTTATTAGCGTGGAGGCTTCAATTGATGGCCCCTTGGAGAGTCAAGGATAGTGCATTTGCATCATTTTGTTTATTTCGTGTCAGAAATATGGTTGGGTGGTCTCTTTTTTTAACTTCTCGAAGTCCATGACCATGAATCATTCCCGCGTTTTTCGTCCCTTGTTGCTGGCCGCCTTGATTGCCAGCCTGAGCGCCTGCGGCGGTGGGGGCGATGGCAACGATTCCAGCGGTGGCACCGGCGGCGGCACGGAGCAACCGGCGGGAACGCTTGCGAGTTATGCCGGCCAGTACGATCTGCAGACCGAAGACGGCACAGTGCTCAGCATCACGGTAGACCAGAATGGCCGTGTGACTTCCTGTGGCGCAGCCTACACATGCGAAGGCACGCTGGCGCTCAAGCCGGGCGGCCGGGAAGCCAGTCTCACGCTCTCCGGCAGTGATGGCCAGGGAGCCGCAGGTTTGCGCGTGAGCCTGGACGCCAGCATTGATGCCGCCGGAGGCGTGACGGGCACCTGGGCCGCGCAATCCAGCGAAGGCAATTCAAGCGGCAAGCTTACCGGCCAGAAAAAACCGAGCGGCACGGGCACGGGCGGTGGCGCCTCGGCCACCCTCGCCTCCTTCGCGGGCCAGTACAACCTGCGTGCGGACGAGGGTGTGACGCTGCAGTTCACCGCAGGCAATGATGGCTCCATCAAGTCGTGTGTGGGCGAGGTGGTCTATGCCTGCAACGGGAGCATCACCCTGGATGCGGGCGGCCAGGGCGCCAGCTTCACCGTATCGGGCAACGACGGCGAGCAGCCTATCGATACGCGTGTGACGCTCAACGGCAAGATCGACCTGCAGGGCAACGTGACGGGCTCCTACAGCGGCACCTCCCAGTCCGAGGGCAGCTTCAGCGGCACGCTCTCCGGCACACGCGAAGGCGCCCCTTCCACCACCCCTCCAGGCTCAGCCCAAGGTTGCGCCACGCTGGCGGGCACATGGACGAGCCCGCAATCCGGGACCTGGGTTTTCAGCGGCAGCAAGGCTGTGCTGACATTGGACTCGATCAACTATGGTCCCAGGGCTCAGCAGATCACTGAACTGGCGCTGTCCTCCTGCGCCTCCAGCGTGCTCCAGTACAAGATTGTCAGGGCTGCGCTGATCAACACGGTGGATCCAAGCTTCGCCTACGACAAGAAGCCCGGCAGCGCGGGCGTGGACTGGAACAAGAGCTACTCCCAACCCTATACGCTGAGCGGAAGCCGCCTCACGATCGTCAACGACATCTATACGAAGCAGTAGGCGCCAGAAGGTTCCCCAAACTCCCGGCCCCTGTCCAGTCAGGCGCCGGGAGTTTTTTTATTCCGGAGCCGGCGAACCGCCCGGATAGCACTGGAATAGTGCAACTGCATCATTTTGTTTTTCTTGCAACGGAAATATGGTCAAGTGGTTTTTAGTTATCTCTTTTTTAAATCATGACCATGAACCGCGCTGTATTCACCGGCCCCCTGCGCCGTCTCGTCCGCGTTTGTGCCGCCGCCGCCTGCCTGACCCTGGGCACCACGGCAGTGGCTGCTCCGTACTGGACTGGCTACAGAGGCACCATCCAAAATTCGAACATTCCGGACATTACCAATGGCCTGCAATACACCGTCAACTTCATTTTTGACAACGGCGGCACATCCGCCGCCAGCCAGACCTGGGGCAAGGCGCACTTGAAGTGCGTGGTCTGGCGCTTCAACGTGAACAGTGAAAACAGCGAGGACGTTCGCTTTTTCGTGCAGGATTTGACCAAGCCGGGAGCCAACTGGAACGCGACAGGCCAGATTCAGACCAATGGCGCGGGCGGCATGACCTCGATGTACACCCAGGCGGGCACCTACAACCTTCCGGGCACGACCGGAGCCGGGGCCGGCAGATTCACCGACCTGAGCCCGACACCTGTCGAGCCGTATTGGGGAATCCCCGAGACCGCCGTGGATGGCGCTGTGTTCATCGCGGGCGCGGTAGCCGGAACCTACACCGACATTTTCGAAGATGCCAGCGGGGGGACTACGGGGATTTCCACAGCGGTCAACCGGTGGCGGCCTGTGGAAGCCTTTCCTGGCTGGGGTTATGGACCGGCCATGCCTGGCTGTGCCGGACCCAACGACCCTCGCCCGCCCGTCAATACCGTAGCGTCTGTGCCGGCACTGGAACTCCCCGGCTTGGCGCTTCTGGGCTTGGCCGCCGCCGGCCTGGGCGCATGCCGTCTGCGCCAGCGCCGCAAGAGCCGTTAAGCCACGGCTACCCCGCCATCCGCAAGGCTTCCACCAATTCCGCCGCGTTGCTTACCTCCAGCTTGCTGTAAATCGAGCGTATCTGGTTGCGCACAGTGGCGGGAGAGCGCTGGAACCGCGCCGCAATCTGTTTGTGTGTGTGTCCTTCAGCAATGAACCGGGCCACGGCACGTTCGCGTGGCGAGAGGCTGTCAGCCGCACAGCGGGAGCGGGCCTGCAGCCACAACAAGCCGTGCCGGGCGTGCAGCACGATTACAACGGCGTGTGCCAGCAGGCAGGCTTCACCACGCTGCGCGGCGGCCAGCACCGGGTCAGGGAGTAAAGGACCCCGCCATGCTGGCCACTCCATACGCAAAGCCTGTTCGAAAGCGGCATCCATATGATCAATCATGCCGCGCGGGTCGGCGAGGGCAGAGCCCTTGGTCACGCCGCCCGGCACACGGGGAAGCCGATTCAGGTGAGCGAGGCGGTTGAATTCCAGCGCTTGCTGCACGTGAGGCATCAGGGTGGCCAGGCGGCTGCGTTCGTTTTCCGTACCGTGGGCTCCAGGGTCTGCGCGAAAAAGAGTGAGCCAGCGTGTGAAGCTTGTGCAGTGGTCGAATGTGCCGCCGATAAAGAAGTGCGACTGCTCGAAGCGCCGCCCATAGTCCAACAGGGCGCGCTGGTGCTTGCCGCTGAACCAGGCACGGGCATCGAAGGCCATGGTTTGCGCCGGATGGCGGGTCACGGCTTGCGCAGCGGTATCCAGGTGCTTCACTTCCTCGTAGGCCTGCAGCATTTCCACGGGTTGCCGATGCAGATGGAGAGTGTGAACGTCGATGCCGCCCGCTGTCATGGTGGCCGAGCCCCACATGGCGGAGTCGAACGGCAGGACAGGCTTGATGATGCCTAGCGCTTCGTCTTGAAAGCGATCAATGGGCTGCTCGTGCGCCAAGCGGTACAGGCGCAACAGCAAATCGCTGTAATCGGTAGAGGCGTGCATGCGGAAGAGCGTGCGAAGCTGAAGGCGGTATTTCGTTACGTAAATGTAACAAAACCGCCTCGACCGGTCTCGGTACCTCTTTTGCCTCGGCCATACGCCAACCTCTTCGCCAGCCCTCTTCCTCGGGACTACCTACAGATTACAGATCGCTCGGAAGCTTTTCCGTCATTCCCGCTTGCGCGGGAATGACGGAAAGTGTCTCGGAAAATCTCAGACCAACACCCGCTCGATACCACCCGCGTTGGCCTGATCCACATACGTGGGAAGCCAGTTCTCGCCCAGGATGTGCCGAGCCATCTCGATCACGATGTAGTCCGCCTCGAGCAGGCCGTTCTGCAGGTCATCTTCATAGCGCTTGAGACCTTGCAGGCAGCTCGGGCAGCTTGTCAGGATCTTCACGTTGGCCTTCTCGGGCACGGTACCCGCCGAACGCAGCGCGGCTTCGCCCTTGCGGATTTCTTCCTGTTTGCGGAAACGCACCTGGGTCGACACGTCGGGCCGCGTCACGCCCAGTGTCCCGCTTTCACCGCAGCAACGGTTGCTCTTGAGCACCTGATTGCCCACCAGCGCCTTCACAGTCTTGGTCGAGTCCTGCTGCTTCATGGGGTTGTGGCAGGGTTCGTGGTACAGGTAGGCGCCCTGCTGCTCGGCCGGCAGGGTAATGCCTTTTTCAAGCAGAAACTCATGGATGTCGATGATGCGGCTGCCGGGGAATATCTTGTCGAATTCGTATCCGGCAAGCTGGTCGTAGCAGGTACCGCACGAGACGACCACGGTCTTGATGTCCAGGTAGTTCAGCGTGTTAGCCACGCGGTGGAACAGCACCCGGTTGTCGGTGATCATCTTCTCGGCCTTGTCGAACTGGCCCGAGCCGCGCTGCGGATAGCCGCAGCACATATAGCCTGGCGGCAGCACGGTCTGCACACCGGCGTGCCACAACATGGCCTGCGTAGCCAGCCCCACCTGCGAGAACAGGCGTTCCGAGCCGCAGCCAGGGAAGTAGAACACCGCTTCGCTATCGGCCGTGGTGCCCTTGGGGTTGCGGATGACCGGCACATAGTCGCGGTCTTCGATATCCAGCAGCGCCCGTGCCGTCTTGCTGGGCAGGCCGGCGGGCATTTTTTTATTGACGAAGTGGATGATCTCTTCGCGCAGCGGTGCCTTGCCGACCGTGGCAGGCGGGTGCTGGGTCTGCTTGCGTCCGGCCGGGCGCAGCAGGTCCACCGCCGCGCGCTGGGCCTTGAAGGCCACCCCGGTCATCGCCGCACGGGCGGTATTGATCACCGCTGGGTTGGTGGCGTTCAGGAAGAACATGGCCGCGGCGTTGCCGGGGCGGAAGCTCTTCTTGCCCATCTTGCGCAACAGGTTGCGCATATTCATGGTGACATCGCCGAAATCGATCTTCACCGGGCAAGGCGAGAGGCACTTGTGGCACACCGTGCAATGATCGGCCACGTCCTCGAACTCTTCCCAGTGCTTGATCGAGACGCCCCGGCGGGTCTGCTCCTCATAGAGGAACGCCTCGACCAGAAGCGAAGTCGCCAGGATCTTGTTGCGCGGGCTGTAGAGCAGGTTGGCGCGGGGCACATGGGTGCTGCACTCGGGTTTGCACTTGCCGCAGCGCAGGCAGTCCTTGATCGAATCGGCAATGGCGCCGATGTCGCTCTGCTGCATGATGATCGATTCATGCCCCATGAGCCCGAAGCTGGGGGTATAGGCATTGGTCAAATCGGCTCGCAGGCGGCGCCCAGGATGGGCCGGCAGCTCCTTGTTCCGCAGCAGCTTGCCCCGGTTGAAGCGGCCTTCAGGATCCACCCTCTGTTTGTAGGCGGCAAACGGCGCCAGCTCGGCATCGCTCAGGTACTCGAGCTTGGTGATACCGATACCGTGTTCGCCCGAAATCACGCCGTCGAGCCGGCGGGCCAGCGCCATGACGCGGTCAACGGCTTCATGCGCGGTCTGCAGCATGGCGTAGTTGTCGCTGTGCACGGGGATGTTGGTGTGCACGTTGCCGTCGCCGGCATGCATGTGCAGGGCGATCCACACGCGTCCTTTCAGCACGCGCTGCTGGATGCCGTTCAGGGCCTCCAGCAAAGGCTCGAAATCAGTGCCCGTAAAGATATCCCGCAGAGGGGCGCGGATCTGGGTTTTCCAGCTGGCGCGCAAGCTGTGGTCCTGCAATTGCGGGAAAAGCGTGTCCGCATCGCGCAGCCAGCCTTGCCACAACTCGCGCACTTCGCGCACCACTGCCAGTGCCTGCTCCACCTTCTCGGCCAGCAGCTCGGGCGAGGCCACGGCTTCGCTGTTCTTGCCGAGCGGGAGGTTGCCGTGCGCAAGGAACTTTTCGAGTTCATCGGCCAGCTCGATCTTGTTGCGCAGCGAAAGCTCGATGTTGATACGCTCGATGCCGTCGGTGTACTCGGCCATGCGCGGCAGCGGAATCACCACGTCTTCGTTGATCTTGAAGGCGTTGGTGTGGCGGCTGATGGCAGCGGTTTTCTTGCGGTCGGCCCAGAACTTCTTGCGCGCCTCGCCGCTGACGGCGATAAAGCCCTCGCCCGAGCGCGAATTGGCCAGACGCACCACCTCGCTGGTGGCGCGAGCCACGGCATCGGCATCGTCGCCGGCGATATCGCCCACCAGCACCATCTTGGGCAGGCCGCCGCGACGCGATTTGGTGCTGTAGCCCACCGCCCGCAGGTACCGGTCGTCCAGGTGCTCCAGGCCGGCCAGCACCACGCCCGTGCGCGCGGCTTCGGCGAACATGAAGTCCTTGATCTCGACGATGCTGGGCACGGCGTCCTTGGCATGGCCGAAGAACTCCAGGCACACGGTGCGCGTATGCTCCGGCATGCGGTGCAGCACCCAGCGCGCGCTGGTAATGAGACCGTCGCAACCTTCCTTCTGCACGCCTGGCAGACCAGCCAGGAATTTGTCGGTCACGTCCTTGCCCAGGCCTTCCTTGCGGAAGGTGGAGCCGGGAATATCAAGCCGCTCGGTCTTCAAAAGCTTCTTGCCGCTGGCATCGAAGGTCTTGAGCTCGAAGCTGGCCACCTCGGCATCATGGATCTTGCCCAGGTTGTGGCCCACGCGCGTGACTTCCAGCCACTCCGCCTCGGGCGTGACCATGCGCCAGCTGGCCAAGTTGTCCAGCGCCGTGCCCCAGAGAACGGCCTTCTTGCCGCCCGCGTTCATGGCGATGTTGCCGCCGATGCAGCTCGCCTCGGCGCTGGTTGGATCGCAGGCGAACACCAGGCCGGCCGCCTCGGCGGCGTTGGCCACGCGCTGGGTGACCACCCCGGCTTCGGTATGGATGGTGGGAATATCACGATCCAGCCCCGGCAGCCGGAGCATTTCGATCTGGCCCAGCGCCTCCAGCTTCTCGGTATTGATGACGGCGGTTTTCCAATCCAGCGGAATGGCGCCGCCGGTATAGCCCGTGCCGCCCCCCGGGGAATGATGGTCAGGCCCAGCTCGATGCAGCTCTTGACCAGGTGGGCCATCTCGGCCTCGGTATCGGGCGTGAGCACCACGAGGGGGAACTCGACGCGCCAATCGGTGGCGTCGGTAACGTGGCTCACGCGCGAAAGGCCGTCGAACTTGATGTTGTCCTTGGCGGTATGGCGGCCCAGTTCGCGGGCGGCGCGGCGGCGCAGGGCAGCCACTTTCTCGAAGGAGCGGTCAAACGCCTCGACCACGCGGCGCCCGGCGGCCAGCAACTCGACCACCATGGCGTCGCGACTGGCATCGTCCTGCGGGGTACGGCGCTTGTCGATTTCGGTCAGGCGGTGGCTCAGGGCCTCCACCAACTGTTTGCGCCGGCGCGGGTTGTCGAGCAGGTCGTCCTGCAGATAGGGATTGCGCCGGACGACCCAGATGTCGCCAAGCACCTCATAAAGCATGCGGGCAGAGCGGCCGGTATGGCGCTCGCTGCGCAGGCTGTCAAGAATCTCCCAGGCGCGCGCGCCCAGGAGGCGCAGCACGATCTCCCGGTCGGAGAAGCTGGTGTAGTTATAGGGAATTTCGCGCAGCCGCGGGGCCGCGTCGGCGGCGGCAAGCAGATGGTCTAGCGTGGCAGGAGCGTTCATAGGCTTCAGGCCCAGCACGGCAGGAGATCAGTTGTGGGATGCGTGGTGGGAGCAAGCAGTCGTCCGGCTGGCCTGTGATTTTACTGCGGCGCAACATTCACACACGGATTGCAAGGTCAGAGGACCTGTTTCCCCTTCTGGGACCGCCAAGCGCCAGCTTGGCACCGTGGCGCATCCGAGAATCGCTGCAGCCAAGCTGGCGCTTGGCGGTCCCAGGGGGAAAACCCGGTTGTCACGCAGTTGAAATGGTTCTTCAATTCCGCTGTCATCAATCGCATGCACCCTCGTGCGATATTTTTTGGAGCCTTCATGAAAATCTTTGACCGCCTTCCTCTCGCCGCAGCGGCTTTCGCCGCCGTTCTGGCCCTCCCCGCGCATGCCCAGACCGAGATCCAGTGGTGGCACTCCATGGGCGGCGCCCTGGGAGAGTGGGTGAATGACCTGGCCAAGGAGTTCAATGCCAGCCAGAAGGAATACAAGATCGTGCCTACCTTCAAGGGCGGCTACGATGAATCCATGACGGCCGCCATCGCGGCCTTCCGCGCTGGTAACGCCCCGCACATCCTGCAGGTGTTCGAGGTCGGCACCGCCACCATGATGGCCAGCAAGGGCGCCATCAAGCCAGTGGCCGAGGTCATGAAACAGGCCGGCGTCACTTTCGATCAGGGCGCCTACATCCCTGCCGTGGCTGGTTACTACACCGCGCCCAATGGGCAGATGCTGTCGTTCCCATTCAACAGCTCCACCACGGTGCTGCACTACAACAAGGATGCGTTCAAGGCCGCGGGCCTGGATCCGGAAAAGCCGCCGAAGACATGGCCTGAAGTGGCCTCTGCCGCCGCCAAGCTCAAGATCTCGGGCCACAAGTGCCCCTTCACGACCAGTTGGGTCAGCTGGACGCAGCTGGAAAGCTTCAGCGCCTGGCATAACGTGCTGTTCGCCACTCAGAACAATGGTTTCGGCGGCCTGAACACCCGCTTGGCGGTCAATACGCCGCTGCACCTGCGCCACATTGAGAACCTGGCGAACATGGCCAAGCAGGGGCTGTTCGTGTACAAAGGCCGCAACAACGCCGCCGACGCCACCTTCGTCTCTGGCGAATGCGCCATGATGACCGGTTCTTCGGGCCTGTATGGCAACGTCAAGCGCAACGCCAAGTTTGCTGCGGGCACCAGCACCCTCCCCTACTACCCGGATGTACCGGGATCGCCGCAAAATACCGTGATCGGCGGCGCCAGCCTGTGGGTCATGTCGGGCAAGAAGCCGGCCGAGTACAAGGGCATCGGCCAGTTCTTCGCTTACCTTTCCAAGCCTGAAGTGGCCGCGGCCAGCCATCAGCGCACCGGCTACCTGCCAGTGACCAAGGCCTCCTTCGAACTGACCGAGAAATCCGGCTTCTACAAGCAGAACCCTGGCGCCGATGTCGCGGTCACGCAGATGATCCGCAAGACCACCGACAAATCGCGCGGCGTACGCCTGGGCAATTTCGTGCAGATCCGCACCATCATCGATGAGGAGATGGAAGGCGTGTGGGCCGGCAAGAAGACCGCCAAGGAGGCGCTGGACAATGTGGTGAAGCGCGGCAACGAGCAACTGGAGCGGTTCCAGAAGGCGAACAAGGGCTGAGGCCACACTGCCTGACTCCTTCCCTCGCTGAGCATAGGTATCTACACATCTGTTCCCGTCATTCCCGCGCAGGCGGGAATCCAGGGTTACGTGGCGCTACGCCAGCAAAAGCACTGCCTTTGCATCCCCATTCTGCCAATCCCACTGCACACCATGTTGGGTATCCGCGCTTCTTATCCCTGGATTCCCGCCTGCGCGGGAATGACGGGGATAAACATCCAAAGATGTGTAGATCCTATGCTTGCCGGGGGAAGGAGTCAGGCGGATGGGCCTTTGCGACACCATCTAAAGCTATTCCTATACCTCAAGCAGCCATGCAAGCCTAGAAGCCCCTCATGCCTGAATTCAGAAAAAACACTGCGGAGCAGCGCTACGAAATCCTGGAAAGCAGCCAAGTGGTCGGCCACATCACTTACGAAGCAGCAGCCGAGGGCGTTGTTGATCTGACGCATACGGAAATCGACCCGAGCCAGCAGGGAAAAGGCCTGGGCGGCCTTCTCGTGGGCTATGCGCTGGGAGATATCCGGGCTCTTGGCGCCCGTGCCATCCCCACGTGCACCTTCATCGCCAAATACATGGACGAACACCCGGAGGTAGCCAGCCTGCGCGCCCCTTGAAGACGGTATCCGAAGTGCGGATACTGGCGTAATCCCTGAAGCCGACACCTCTTTCTCAACGCCTCAGACGGCTATCATCCTTTGCCATGGAAAAGCGTGTCCGTTTCAAATCCGCCTGGCTGCCATGGCTTCTGATCGTGCCGCAGATGGCCATCGTGCTGGTGTTTTTCTTTTGGCCGGCCACGCAAGCCATCTACCAGAGCGTGTTGCAGGAAGACGCCTTCGGCACCAGCCGGGAATTCGTCGGCCTCGCCAATTTCGAGCGGCTCATTGAAGACCCGAGTTACCTCGCCTCTTTCCAGACCACCGCCGTTTTCTCGCTGCTGGTCGCCGTGCTGGGCATCAGCATCGCGTTGCTCCTGGCCGTGATGGCCAATCGGGTCGTGCGCGGCGCGGCCGTCTACAAGACTTTGCTGATCTGGCCTTACGCCGTGGCGCCCGTCGTGGCCGGCGTGCTGTGGCTGATGATGTTCGCCTCACCCTGGGGTGTGGTTTCCTATGCGCTGCAAGCCATGGGTTTCGAGTGGAACCACCTGCTCAATCCCCGCGATGCCATGACGCTGATCGTGATCGCCGCGGTGTGGAAACAGATCTCCTACAACTTCCTGTTCTTCCTGGCGGGGCTGCAGTCCATTCCGAACGCGGTGATCGAAGCGGCCACCATCGATGGCGCCACGCCCTGGCGGCGCTTCTGGACCATCGTGTTCCCCCTGCTCTCGCCCACCACGTTCTTCCTGCTGGTGATGAACGTGATCTATGCCTTCTTCGAAACCTTCGCCATTGTGGATGCCGCTACCCACGGCGGCCCGGGCAAGGACACCGCCATCCTGGTCTACCGCGTGTACTACGATGGCTTCAAGGCGCTCGACATGGGCGGCTCCGCCGCGCAATCGGTGGTGCTGATGAGCATCGTCATTTTGCTCACTGTGTTCCAGTTCCGCTTCGTCGAGAAGAAAGTCCAGTACTGATGCCCCCCTGAGTCGCTTACGCGCCATCCCCCACGGGGACACCACCAGCGGCCGGGCCAAGCCCGCTCCGCGGTGGCCCCGCATGGCTTGCTCCGCAGCCTCACGAACTCCTGGCAGCGCGCCGCACTGCCGTCGATTACTGACCCCATGATGATCGAACGCCGCCCCTTGCTGGATGCCGTGGCCCACGCCGTGCTGATCGTGGGCGTGGGCATCGTCGCCTTCCCGGTCTTCGTGGCCTTCATCATGTCCACGCAGACAGCGCAACAGATCGCGGGCAGCTCGCCGCTGTCGCTCGTGCCCGGAAACAACTTCGCGTACACCTATCAGCTGGCCCTGCTGGGTGGCAAAACAGCCAACGGCTCCACCATTGCCGCCGGGTGGCCGATGCTGTGGGTGAGTTTCGTGACCGCCATGGTCATCGCGCTGGGCAAGATCGCCATTTCGCTGCTCTCGGCGTTCGCGCTGGTGTATTTCCGCTTTCCGTTCCGCGGGCTGGTGTTCTGGATGATCTTCATCACCTTGATGCTGCCGGTGGAAGTGCGCATCGGGCCGACCTATGAGGTCATCTCCGATCTGAAGATGCTCAACAGCTACGCCGGCCTCACGGTACCGTTGATCGCCTCGGCCACGGCCACCTTCCTGTTCCGTCAATTTTTCCTGACGGTACCCGACGAACTCGCCGAAGCCGCCCGCATCGACGGCGCGGGGCCGATGCGCTTTTTCAAGGACATTCTGCTGCCGCTCTCCAAGACCAGCATGGCCGCCCTGTTCGTGATCCAGTTCATCTATGGCTGGAACCAGTACCTGTGGCCCCTGATCGTGACCACCAGCGAAGACATGTACCCGATCGTGCTGGGCATCAAGCGCGCCATCTTCGGCGAGATCTACGTCGAGTGGAACGTCGTCATGGCCACTGCCATTCTGGCCATGCTGCCGCCGGCACTGGTGGTGATCCTGATGCAGAAATGGTTCGTGAAAGGGCTTGTGGACACCGAAAAATAGAGGGCGCCAAGGAAAACCGCAGCCCTCACACGCTCTCAACGCCCAACACCTAACGCTCACATCCCCTCATGGCCGCCATCGAATTCAACAACGTCATCAAACGCTACGGCGCCGGCCCCAAGGCCAACCAAGTCATCCATGGCGTCAACGCCGAGATCAACGACGGTGAGTTCGTGGTCATCGTGGGCCCCTCGGGCTGCGGCAAATCAACCCTCCTACGCATGGTGGCGGGACTGGAGGAAGTCTCTGGAGGCACCATCAGCATCGGTGGGCGCGTAGTGAACGAGCTGGAACCCGCCGAGCGCGACATTGCCATGGTGTTTCAGAACTATGCGCTCTATCCGCACATGAGCGTGTTCGACAACATGGCCTATGGCCTGAAGATCAAGAAAGTACCTACGCCTGAAATCATTGCCCGGGTCGACAAGGCAGCGGCCATTCTGGAGTTGGGCGCCCTGCTGCAACGCAAGCCGCGCGAGCTTTCCGGCGGCCAGCGCCAGCGCGTGGCCATGGGGCGGGCCATCGTGCGGCAGCCGCAGGTCTTCCTGTTTGACGAGCCGCTCTCCAACCTCGATGCCAAGCTGCGCGCGCAAACACGGCTGGAGATCGAAAAACTGCACCGCGAGCTCGGCATCACCAGCCTTTTCGTGACGCACGACCAGGTGGAAGCCATGACCCTGGCCGAGCGCATGATCGTGATGAACGCTGGCCGCATGGAGCAATTCGGCACCCCCGAAGAGGTTTATCACCGCCCCGCCACCACCTTCGTGGCCACCTTCATCGGCTCGCCGCCCATGAATCTGCTCAAAGGCGTGGAGGGCGTGCGCGACGGCGCTTTGTTAGGAATTCGGCCCGAACATTTGCGCGTGGTCGATTCAGGCGGCTGGCGGCTGGCAGTGGAAACTGTCGAAATGCTGGGCGCGGAGCGCTTGATATACGGCCACCTCGGCGGCGAACAGGGCCCCATGACCATCTTGCGCATGCACGAAACCGAAGCGCCACCCGCGATCGGGCAAACGCTGCATGTCGTGCCGCTGGAAGATCGTATTCATGGCTTTGATGAGACGACCGGAAAGCGGCTGGAACAATAGCCGTCGTCTCCCGTCATGACCACGACCTGGCCCTATCCCTTCTGGATTGCCCACCGAGGCGCTGGCAAGCTGGCTCCGGAAAACACCTTGGCAGCCTTCCGTCTCGGTGCCCAGCATGGCTGGCGCATGTTCGAATGCGATGCCAAGCTGAGCGCCGACGGCGTCCTCTTCCTGCTGCACGACAACACCCTGGAACGCACCACCAGCGGCCATGGCGTTGCCGGGAAGCGGCCATGGTCAGAACTTGCGCAGCTCGATGCCGGCCGTTGGCACTCGCGCGCGTACGCGGGCGAAACCATCCCTACACTGGAAAACCTGGCCCGCTGGTGCCTGGCCAACCATTACTTTCTCGACATCGAGATCAAACCCACCCCGGGTGAGGAAGAGCGCACGGGGCAGGCCGTAGCGAAGCTAACCTCACACCTGTGGCAGAACGCCGCCACACCCCCTTTGCTGACCTCGTTCCGTCCGGAATCCCTGCTGGGCGCCATGAAAACCGCCCCCGAACTGCCGCGCGGCCTGCTGCTCGATACCCTGTGGGACGACTGGGCGGATCGCGCCCGGCAACTGCAGTGCGCGGCGGTTGTCTGCAACCATGCCCTGTGGGATCCGGCTTTGGTCGCCCAGGTCAAGGCCATGGGCATGCGCTGCCTGTCCTATACCGTGAACGACGAATGGGCCGCAGAGCGGCTGATCGCCCTGGGTACCGATGGCGTAGTGAGCGACCGCGTGGATCTGTTCGCGCCTGGTTGAGCGGCCCAAGAGTAGGTTATTTTTTCCCCAGCACGAGTTGGTTGGTGGCGACTGCCACGACCAACGCCGCGTAGGTCAGCATGCGCCCGTCATGCCCCGTGAGCGCCAGCCCGATCATCAGCACCGCAACGCCGACCGCGAAATTGAGGCCGACTTGCCGGCCCAACCTTCGGGCAAAGGCTTTTTTCTCTGCAAAAATACCCGCGGCCAACGCCACGCCCAGCGCGACAAACAGCGCGGGAGCGATAAAGCCTGCCAGGTGCCAGATCAGATCGAGGATGTTCATATTCTTGATGCAGGTCAAGTCCATGCGCCATGGATAACCCTGGGCAAAACTGAAACCGTCTGCAAATTTTATAATCTGCCCCATGGCCGTATGGGCACTTGGACTTAATCACAACACCGCGCCGCTGGATCTGCGCGGCCGTTTCGCGTTCGCGCTCGATCAACTGGCGCCTGCGCTGGCCGGCCTGCGCCAATCGCACAGCCGCCACCCGGAAGCCGCCATCCTCTCCACCTGCAACCGCACAGAGGTCTATTGCGCCAGCGAGCGGGTCCAGATCGACCACACCCTGGAATGGCTGGCCCGCTCTGGCGACGTGCCTGCCACGGCCCTGCGCGAGCATACCTATGTACTGGAAAACGGCCTGGCGGCACGCCATGCCTTCCGCGTCGCCAGCGGGCTCGACTCCATGGTGCTGGGCGAACCGCAGATCCTGGGGCAGATGAAAAGCGCCGTGCGCGCCGCCGAAGACGCGGGCGCCCTGGGCAGCACGCTAAACCAGTTGTTCCAGCGCAGTTTTTCCATTGCCAAGCAGGTACGCAGCTCCACCGAGATCGGAGCCCACAGCATCAGCATGGCCGCCGCCGCCGTGCGCCTGGCCAGCAACCTGTTTGAAGACCTGCGGCAAATCAAGGTGCTATTCGTAGGCGCTGGCGAGATGATTGAGTTAGCGGCCACTCACTTCTCCGCCAAGGAGCCTAAAGCCATCGCCATTGCCAACCGCACACTGGAGCGTGGCGAGAAGCTGGCCTCCCGGTTGGGCGGAGAGGTGATGCGCCTGGCCGATTTGCCCGAGCGCCTGCATGAATTCGATGCCGTCATCAGTTGCACCGCCAGCACGCTGCCGATCATTGGCCTGGGCGCCATCGAACGCGCGCTGAAAAAGCGGCGCCACCGCCCGATGTTCATGGTTGATCTGGCCGTGCCGCGCGACATCGAGCCCGAGGTGCGCGAGCTGGAAGACGTTTATCTCTACACGGTGGATGACCTGGCCCAGGTCGTGCAGACCGGCCAGGCCAACCGCCAGGCGGCAGTGGCACAGGCCGAAGCCATCATCGATGCCGGCGTGCAAAGCTTCATGCATTGGATTGATCAACGGGATCCGGCTGGCGGCGTGGTGCCGCTGATCCAGCAACTCAACGCCCAGACCGACGAATGGCGCGCCCTGGAGCTGGAGCGCGCCCGTAAACGCCTGGCCAAGGGCGAAGATGTGGAAGCCGTGCTGGAAGCGCTCAGCCGCGGCCTGACGCAAAAAATGCTTCACGGCGCACTGGCCGAGCTCCGCACGGCAGACGCCGGCCAACGGGAACAGACGGTCGAGGCCATCTCACGGCTTTTCCTGCGGTCGTGACCCTCGTCTATTTACCCCAGCAATCCGGGTTGTACCCGGCTTCGTTCTCCAGCTTGCCATTGGCACCGCGCACACCGGTATTCGACAGGGTATAGGTGCCGCACTTGTCGCTCGCTTGAGGGCCCTCGTTCGGGGTGGCAGTCAGCGTGTATTCGGTGTTGGTGTTGTCTTCCGCGAAACCAATGGTGTAGCGCTTCGTGGCGTCGCCTGACCAGGTGAGCGTTGCCGGCAGCGTAGTGGGATAGTTCCCCATGGCAGTGGCGGCGCGCTCCAGCCACTGCTGCGCCTGAAGCAGGCCCGCCCGCGCATCGGCCCGGTACCCTCGCCGGATGTATTCGTTGTAGCTCGGCATGGCAATGGCCGTCAGGATGGCAATCACCGCCACCACGATCATCAGCTCGATCAGGGTGAACCCCCGCTCACTGGTGGCGCCAGGGTTCACGATGGTGCTCGCCGGCATCTTGATTTCCTTTTATTTGACTTGGCGCCAGCTCGGGCGCGTGGACTGCTCAGGCATGCGTGCCAGGGTATCCCTGTCGCCACCACCACCGGTCAAGTCAACGATGTTGTTCGGCTTGGTGATCAGGATCGGCGTGCCTGTCTTGACCGCCACACGGTTCACATACAGGTCTGAGGCGTTATAGAGGCCATCATTGTTGTAATCCACCAGTTGGACCGTGGGTCGCTTGCCATCCTGGATATTGATCAGTGTGCGGAACTGGCTGCCAGCGCTGGTGTCCACCTTGACCGGCACACAGCTCTCGTTGATGTTGTCGCTTTCACTGTTCTTGGTGCCATTGGGCGTTTCGGTATAGACCGCCAGGATGTTGCTGCCATCGAAGAACTGCATGGGTTTGATCAACCGCTCGCCGGTGAACGGCAGATCGAGATACCAGCCTTTGAATTTGCTCCAGGTGTCAATAGTCAGCGTGTTGTCTTTGTCGGAGGGAACCACTGTGGCATCGTCGCCGTTCACTGTGGTGATTTTCTGCTTGGCCAGAATGGCGCCATCCGTCGGCATGGTGCCCAGAGGCGCGGGCGTCGGCACGCAGGTGGCAGGTTTGGTGCTGCAATCGTTGGTGCCTGGGTGAACCTCCAGATGGGTCGTGCCCTCTTTCGTGCGGTAGCGCGTGTTGTCCAGCACCGAATACAGCGTTTGGATGTTCTGGGCAATGTCGGTGCGGCGGTCGTTCGCGGTCAGGTTGCGGCCCGTGCCGAAGGCCACCATCATGCCGCCGACCGCCACGGATGTTTTCGTATCACCCTCACCGATGGTCATGAAGCGGTCATTGGCGCGCACGATGGGCGGGGCCGTGATCGGCTGGATCTGGTTGCGTGTGGAGCCGTTCAGCGTCGCCAGGCCTCTCGCGGTGAACAGTGGCTTGCCCGTCCCCGCGTCGCTGTTGCTGGTACCGCCAAAAGCCACTTTCCATTCGGCTGAGTTGGTGCTGGTCAAGTCGAATTTCCAGAGGTTGCCCAAGTTGTCGCCCGCGTACACGATGTCGGTCTTGCCGTCGCCATTGAGGTCCACCAGGGCGGGTGAAGCCAGCCCATTGTCATTGGCGTTACCGACGCCGGTTTCAGCCGAAGTGGCTTGCACGCGCACCAGCGCCTTGTCGCCATCGAGATACTGCACCAGCAGCACCGGGCGCCGGTTGGCACTGTTGTAGCCGTTGCCCATCACCACCGCCCAACGGCCGTTGTTCATGCGCGTGATCTGCGTAGCCTCTTGCATGTTGGCAGGGTTGCGCCCGGGTTGGGCCGTGATGTTGCCCAGATCGGCCACCGATTCGCAACGGCTCAGGGCTGCGCCAGTGAGCCCGTTGCAACTGGGAGTGGCTTCAGTGTTGCCTCGGGTGAGATCCAGCTCCACCAACTCAGCCGCCTTCGTGCTGGTATCACCGAAGCTGGATGGATCGGTCACATTCAACACGAAATAGCCCTTGCCGCCAGCGCCCAGCGTGCCTACCAGCAGGGTCTTCCAGGTGCTGCTGTCCTTGATATCGCCAGTCATGGGCGAGCCGTCGACGAAATACTTGTGCGCGTAGTCAGGGTCGGCCAGATCTTTCAGGTTGCTCACCACGCCGCGCGGCACGTAGGCCAGCAGTTCATTGCCGTTCTTGGCCGAGAATCCGTGAAGCATGCCGTCATTGCCGCCCACGTACAGAACGGGTGTGCGGCTTTTCTGGGCCTTCACAAAACTCAGGTAACCGTCCCCAAAGTTGTTGACTGGGCCGCCGGTGTACCAGATCTCCGAATTGACCACATCACCCTGCCTGCTATGGCGCACCCGGAACGGCTTGGCTTCGGTGGCACCTTCCAGCGCGTGGTCACCCCGAATGAAGTTGACGAGGTTCTGTCCCTTGGCCTTCAAGGGGTCCTGAGCGGTGTCACCGGAGGTCACGCCCAGCAACGCCCACTTCTGTGCGGTGCTGTAGCCGATGGCCGTATCGGTCCATTTGAATGGAATGCCCGCGCTGGCACTGTCGCTCCAGCTCAGAACCACCCGGCTGGTCACGTTCGCCAGCGCGTCGAGCCGGTCAGCCGTGGTGTTGCCCTCCCAGCCGGCCACCACGTCAGGAAAGCGGATGCACTTTTTCTCCGGGTCATCCTTGGTGGGACACGCATACTCCTCCGGCTCGATGGCGCGCGTGGCAGTGATGTAGCCGCTCCAGCCATCCTTCGGGCTATAGACCGAGGCAAAGATACCGGCGTTGTTCTGCGACACGTTGTAGCCGCTGGTACTGCCGCCACCGGCAATGTTGTCGGGCAAGGGTGCGCTTTCCTCGTTGATCTTGCCAATGATTTCAGTAAAGGCCTTGGCAAGGTTTTCGGCCTCCGTGACGGCATAGAAACGGCCACGGCCGTTGATGGCGGCATGCCACAGGTCCAGCGGGCGGTCAGAATTCGAATCGCTCTTGTGATGGTCGCTGGACTGCAGATCGGGCCAGGTGGCCCAGCCGGTGACCAAATCAATGAACCCCCCGGTGTATCCAAACGGGACCGTTTCACTGGGAACTGCAATGTCGGGGCTCAGCTTCCAGGAAGTGGCCTGCTCGCTGAAACCGATGGTATAGGTGACCATGTGCGGCCACGTGGCGGGGTTGTACTTCGGATTCCAGTATTTCTGCAAATCTACGGATTTTGTGGTTGTAGTCGGCACTTGCTCCCATTTTGTACAACTTCCCCACCAATTTGTCTCAAGGCATTTTCCGTTCTTGTAGGTTGTAACGGATTTCGAATAATTTTCCGTTGCTGGAGCTTCTTCGTATATCGTCGACGGGATAAGGCGATCCGCATCTTTCAGATTCTTGGGATCTTGCAGCGGATCCATCCAACTCTTGAAAGCCCAGTCAGCCAGCGTATTTGAATAACTATCGTAGTAAACTCGCGTTTGATCTGATGTGGTGCTATAAGCTTTCCGGCCGTTCAGAGCGCTCCAGTTCTTGCCGTCCTGTGAATCGCCTGATACCGTGCCATTCCAGACGCCGTCGGTCATCATGATGTGATAATTTCGGCGACAACCGAGATATTCCGTGCTTTTGCTGCCAGTGCCGCCAGGGTCGGTCGACCAAGGGCTACTCTTGGAAAGTGAACGGCGCATGTAAGCGTCCGCTTGGCTAAACATGTCGTGCGAAGGTGTGCCGTTATTTGCCTTCAGGCTATCCACAAAACTCAGGAAATTCGCGCGTTGCGTGTTGTTCCCCACGTTTCCATCAATGGGCCGCATTGAATTGGTTTTCATGCTGGAACTATTAACATTGCTCGCGCCGCTTGAATTTCCGTTGTTATGCATAGCCTGCCACGCGATGCGTATCTTGTTTTCCGGTATTAAATCCGTGCTGTTGAAAACGGTTTTCAACGCATATTTAAGAACATTGATGCGCTTGGCATCGCTGGCCCAGGTCCCGTCATCCTTTGGCTGGGTATAGCCTTTGCCCGTTTTTGACGAGCCGTCGCTGGTAGTTTTGACACCCCAATCCATACTCCCCGAATCATCGATTGAAATAATCACGTTCGGCGCCACGAAAGCCGATCTGGATGTGGGCAATGGCGGCTCCTGCACCAATTCCAGCGCCCAGCCGGCCGACGGAACCAGCGCGGCGCCAACGGCGATCGCCACCAGGTTTTTGGAAAACGGCAAATGTTTGGCTCGGGGCATGGCGTGCTCCTCGGAAAGCTGATTCGGGCAGATCAACAGAAGTTGTTTTAAAGACACCACGCGCTTCAATCCTTCAACCTCTGGCGGGCGTAGGTCTCTTGCAGCACGACAGTGCTCCCCGGCTTGCGCCCCACGGCCAAGGCAGTGATCCGATAAATCACATAAACGTCCAGGTTCAGCGCCAACGTGCTGGTCTTGGCGTCCACGACCAGGTTGGCGCTACGGGCCGCATCGCTGTAGCGCATGATCTCGATCCAGTACCAGCCGCCTTTGCCGGCTTCGGTTTCGGTCAGGATCGGGTTGAGCTGGCCGGCATCGGCGGTGTTGACCGCGCCGGTAAACTCACCATAGCGTGCACCGATGCCCTTGGCGGTCAGCGCAACGCCATCCGCCGAGGAGGCGTACAGCGGCACTTCGCCCACATTGGGGTTGGCAGACGGGACCACCTGTGTGGCCTCCGTGGCGTAGTTCCAGAAATCCTGCCGGCCCACGCGCCGCGCGCAGAGGCCATATTTGCAGCGGGTAGGCTCGGCCTCCAGTTGCATGATGAGGGGATTGATTTCCTGGGTGTCACCCGGGAACTGCAGCATGTCCGACTTGCCGGAATAGGCGCGGCAAGGCGGGCCGATGCACAGGCTGCCGTCGGATTTTTCACCCCGGATATCGAGTTCAGCGTCCTGTATCAGCGCCTGGGCGGCTTCGGCCGCGCGCTGGTAATCGGCGTCGTTGCCGACCACCAGTTCATTGAACAGGGCCGTGCGCGAGGCCCATAGCGCGAGCAGCATGGACAGCATGACGAAGACGATGACGATGAACATCGTCGCCCCGCGCTGGCCTGCGTACGGCGCCTGCGGGGGTAGGAGCGGCTTCTGGCGGAACGCGGAACGTGTGGCATGAGCGGCTTCGCGGTGCGTGGCATCAGAGCAGCCCCTGGCTGCGCACCTGAAAGGTGTTGCGGAACAGCAGGTGCATGCGGTTGTGGCGCGCGCCTTCGAGTTTGGTGATGTCCACGCTCTCGCCATTGCAGTCGGTGTAGCTGCTGCCGGCAGGCATGTCGACCGGCTCGGTGCCGAAGAGCACCAGGCAGACCTGCACGCCCTGAACGCGGCGCCACATGGCGTCCCCCGCAACAGGCATGTCACTTCCCGCGCGGTATTGCATCGAGGTTCCAAGCACATCCGGAAGCCCCTGGACGAGGTAGCTGACTTCAAACTGGGCGACGTTTTGCGCGATGGGCTGGGCGGTGTTGCTAGCGCCTTGGTTGCCTTCACATCGGAGGGAGGTGCCCGACAACGTGAAGGTGCTTTCGATACGCTTATCGGTGCTGTCCTTGCCTGGGAGGCCTAGGCAATTGCGCGCCAGATAGTCGGTACCGAGCTCGGCTGGCTTGTCTTCGGTGGCTGCCTTGCCGGCCGCCATGAACACATTGTCGGCGTAGCGCATGGCCCCTGTGGTCACTTTGCCTCCATCGCCGCTGAGAGCGTCCTTTGGCTCGAAGCCGTTTCCGCTGCCCTCCGCCGTAGCCCGGACTTCAAAAGCCACGGCACTGAGCACTTCGCCGCCGGTGCCGTTGCCCCCAGGATCGGGGTTCAGGCGCAGTGACCCGGCCTGGCGCAATTGCCCGCCAATCACCCGCAGAACATAGGCCCCCTGTTGCTGGATCTCGCTGGCGTCGCTGACGGTGCCGGAGACACCCCGTGAGACGATCAGGGCGCCCATGGCGACGGCGATGACCAGCAGCCCGACGGCCAGGCCGACCATCAGTTCAATCAGCGTCACGCCGCGCTGCCGCGACGGATGCCGGGCGCCGCGCAGTGGCATGCTTGGAGAGAGGTGCACGTGGATAGGCTCCATGGTGTAGGCAACGGCCGGCGCGGTCACAGGCAGTGCACGGTCTGGACACCGCTGCCGCCGTACGGAGCGCAGCGCGCTGAAACCGGCAGGTATTGCAGATGGCAGGTGAATCCGGCCGGGCAGGCGTTGCCTTCGTCAGTGCCACCGGCGAAGCTACCATCGGCTTGTTGAACCTTGCTGGCGTCGATCTCGTCGGTTTTGGTTCCTGCGCGCTCGTTTTCCCGCCAGGCGATGATCACGCCGATCTGGCGGCGGTTGGTGTCCTCAGTTTCACCTGGCGCGAGAAAAATGCTGGCCTGCCCCCCGGGCAAGGTTTCCTGCACGGTGGTTTTCCACTGCAGCAGATCGAATTTGGCGAGCTCTGCCGGGGTGCAGGTCGCGCCCAGGCAGTCAGCGCCCTCATAGTCGGTCATCTTCTTGGCGTAGCCGGAGGTGTATGCGCTCATATTCAGCAGCGCGTTGGGATTGACCTTCATGCGCTCGCTAAAGTCCTCGATCAGACGGACGGCCTGGGCACGGCGCACGGCAGTCTGGGTGTCCGTAAGGGTGCGCATCTGCACGGCGATGATGCCCAAAATGCCCAGGGCGACGACGACGATGGCCACCAGAGATTCAAGCAAGGTGATGCCGCGCTGGCTGTATCGGCGCCTGGCCATCAGTTGTTGCTGTTGGTGCACGGAATATCCTCAGGGAGAATGATGCGGACGCGGCCGCCGATGCTCATGCAAACGCCGCGCGCCGCGGCATGGGCCGTCGATTCGCCATAAGGCACCATGCTGAAGCCCACCCAGGTGCCGTCAACCAGGCCCCAGCGGTTCAGGAGGATGTTGGCGCCACCGGATGGGCGCGTAATCTGAAGCCCGGGGAGGCTTCGACACGCCGCAGCACGGGCTCGCCACTGTCACAGGCCTTGTTGCCGTTGGTGTCCTCGCAAACGAACCAACCGCAATCCCAATCGTTGTTACCCGTGGCGGTCTTACAAGTGCCGGTGTCGTTGGCAAGCTTGCTGATGACCACTTTGCCGCCCCGTTTGATGGCCTCCGATTTGGCGTAGTACAGCGTGGAGGTCAATGCCTCCGCAGCTCCTCTGACGCGCCAACGCTCCATGAGACCGGTGAAACTCGGCGCGGCGAGCGTCGCCAGGACGGCCAGAACAGCTAACGTGACCAGCAGTTCCACGGCAGTGAAGCCCCCTTCGCGATAGCGGAGGCCTGCCTCTGGATCTGGCGGAATACTCGAAAAATACATGGCGGCATCCTAGAAAAGTATTACCAACCATTGCAATGGAAACAGGATGAGTGGCAGCCTCAGGAAGACGAACGGTTCACCGTGCTCCGGTCTGAGTCATCTCCGCCGCGAAAATTCTTGCGGGCGGTCCGTTCGCGGAGACCGGCCATCCGGCTGAAGCAGCACCTGAGGGGGAGACTGGATTCGAGTAACGCGCTCGGGCGGCAGAAAGCCGGCCAAACCAGCGACAATCACGCTGTAATGCAAGCTTTCGTCCGCCAACAACTCAACCGCTACGCCGAACGTCTCTCGGAGCTGAATTTTCTGCTCTCGCGCCCCGACATCATGTCGGACATGCCGGCTTTCCTGAAGCTCTCGCGTGAACATACCGAGGTGTCCGCCGTCGCCGAGCGCTGGAAACGCTACCAGCAGCGCGAAGCCGATCTGGCCGCTGCACAGGACATGCTGGATGACCCTGACATGGCCGATCTCGCGCGCGAGGAAATTTCCACCGGCGAAACCGAGCTCACCGAGCTGGACGCCGAACTCCAGCGCATGCTGCTGCCCAAGGACCCCGAAGACGAACGCAACGCTTTCCTGGAGATTCGCGCGGGCACGGGGGGCGACGAATCAGCGCTGTTCGCCGGTGATCTGGCGCGCATGTATACGCGCTATGCCGAAAGGCAGGGCTGGCGCTGCGAAATCATGAGCGAATCGCCCAGTGAAATTGGCGGCTACAAGGAGGTGGTGATCCGGATCGAGGGCACTGGCGTTTACGGCCAGCTTCGCTTTGAATCCGGCGGCCACCGGGTGCAGCGCGTACCGGTCACCGAAACCCAGGGCCGCATCCACACCAGCGCCGCGACAGTGGCCGTGATGCCCGAGCCCGACGAGGCCGAGGCGATCACGCTGAACCCGGCTGATCTGCGCATCGACACCTTCCGGGCTTCGGGCGCTGGCGGCCAGCACATCAACAAGACCGATTCCGCCGTGCGTGTGGTCCACCTGCCCACGGGCATCGTCGCCGAATGCCAGGACGGACGCAGCCAGCACTCCAACAAGGCCAAGGCGCTCCAGGTGCTGCAAGCGCGCATCCAGGAAAAAGAGCGCAGCGAACGCGCCGCCAAGGAAGCCGCCACGCGCAAGGGCCTGATCGGCTCGGGCGACCGCAGCGACCGCATCCGCACCTACAATTTTCCCCAGGGGCGGCTCACCGATCACCGGATCAACCTGACACTGTACAAGCTCTCCTACATCATGGAAGGCGATCTCGGCGAGGTGATCGGCGCACTGCGAGCCGAGCGCGAAGCCGAACAGATGGCCGAGCTCGAAGTCAATGCGTGAAAGGCAGACCATGCAACTTGCCAGACTCTCTCTTGCCACTTTCTGTGGCACCACGCTCCTCCTCGCAGGGTGCAGTGGCGGCACGCCATGGGGCGCCACGCCGCAGAACATTCCGGTGCCCCATATCGAGAACATTCCCGCGGTAATGGATGCCGGTACAACCGCTGGCGCACAGCGCCTGGCCGAGCGTGTTCGCGCTAAGCTGGCCGCCGAGCCGCGCCTGGCCAATTCGAACCTGCGCGTGGAAGGTTTCGAAAGCGGCGTGATCATACTGAACGGCTCACCGCCCTCCGCGGAGGAGCGAAGCCTTGCGGTGCAAACCGCTCGGCAGGTACCCGGCGTGCGCGACGTCGTGGACCGCATGGCCAACCCTTGAGCACACTCACTCAAGCGCTGGCCCACGCGCAGACGCTCGGCCTGCCCCGCGCGGAGGCAGGCATGTTGCTGCTGCATGTACTGGGACGGCCTCTGCATGAACGGGCCTGGCTGGTGGCGCACGACAGCGACGCCCTGCCCCCGGACATCTCAGCCCGATTCGAAACATTGCTGAGCCGCCGGATGAACGGCGAACCCATCGCCTACCTGACAGGACGCAAACCCTTCTACGGCCTCGATCTGGCCGTGGATGCGCGCGTGCTGGATCCGCGCGACGACACCGAGACACTCGTTGACTGGGCACTTGATTTGTGCTCCCCTGCCCCGCGCTCTGTACCGTGGCGGCTGCTCGATCTGGGTACGGGCAGTGGCGCGATCGCGCTGGCACTTTGCAGCCAGCGTCCGGCGGCTGAAGTCACCGCGATCGACCGTAGTGAAGATGCGCTCGCTGTGGCCGCGGCCAACGCCCGGCAGCTGAATCTTCCGCTTCGCCTTCTGGCAGGGAATTGGTTCGCGCCAGTGCAGGGCGAACGATTCGATCTGATCGCAAGCAACCCGCCTTACATCGCTGAGAGCGATCCGCACCTCCCCGCGTTGATACACGAGCCACGCGCCGCGCTGGTCAGCGGGCCCGACGGCTTGGCGGATATCCGCCACCTGATCGCCCACGCACCGGCCCATTTGTTGCCGGGCGGCTGGCTGCTGCTGGAACATGGCTGGGATCAGGCCGGGGCCGTGCGGGCATTGCTGGCGGCAAACGGATTCGGGCAGGTGCAGTCCCGGTGCGATCTGGCGGGGATCGAGCGCTGTTCTGGCGGGCGGATGGCGGCATAGGTGCGTACGACGCGCGCGGAAGTGCCTGCCGCCGCGCTTCGCTAAGTGACAAATTTGGCCTACATGCTCCAGTGGCGCTGTCGGTATCATGCTCATTCACTACCGAATCACCCGAGAAGGAGTCAATATGTCCCAACACGCCACGTCTATCGTACGCACCAGCCTTACCGCATGCGCGCTTGCCACCGGAGCTATCCTCGCCGGCTGCGCTGGCGGCGGGGGCTGGAGCGAGCCGGGAGGTTCCATGTCCAACAGCCAGGCCGCGAAGGCCTCCTACGCTCAGAATCTGGAGCAGCGTGTGATGGCCGCCCTGCGTGCGGACCCTCGGGTAGGCGCCCAGGGCCTGCGGGTTGAAGGCCGGTCCGACGGCACGGTCATCATCAGCGGCTCGCCCGCCAATGGCACGGCGGGGCGCGATCTGGCGCTGATGATCGCACGCAATGTAGGGGGCGTCCGCAACGTGGTCAACAGCATGGTGATGAACTGAGAACCTCGCCACAAACACCGTCCACCGTAGCTGAGGTGCCTTCGTGGGTACCGGCTTCGCCGGTACGACGAGAAGAAACAAAGCAAGCGGTTGCTCAGTGCGCGCCAGCCTGCTTCAGAAGGCGCTCCATGGCGGTGTAGCCTCTCTGCCGCGCGAGCTGCAAAGGTGTGCGGCCATGCCGGTCAGCGCGCTGCAAATAAGCGCCCGCCTGGATCAGGGCCTGCAGAGTCGCCTGATGCCGCGGACCGCCGTCTCCCAGCACGATGGATTCGATGACCGCCGTCCAGTGCAGGTTGTTCACATGGTCAAGCGGCGCGCCAGCAGCGATGAGCTGTCGCACAACGCCGTCATGGCCGAGGTGAGCAGCCGCAATGAGCGCTGTGCCGTCGTAGCGGCTGGTGACCTGGCGGGCACTGGCTCCCAGTGAAAGCAACTGCCTCAAGGTGACTTCATCGTCGGCTACAGCGGCAATGGTCACGGCGTCATAACGGTCATTTTCCAACGCATCCAGGTCCGCACCGGCCTGCGCCAGCGCTCGCAGGCTGCCACGCTGGCGTGCAAAGGCCGCCACATGAAAGGGAGTGCGGCCATGGCCGTCGCGGGCGTTGACGTTCGCCCCCGCCGCCAAGAGGCGCTGCACAGCAGCCACGTCGCCGCGAGCGGCCGCGTCGTGCAGGCCCTGGTAGGCCGCCAGCTCGGAGGTACTCGGCGGCACCTGCGCCCGGACTGAGGGCGTCAACATGCCTCCCAATGCACCCGCCAGCGCCAGAGCGAGCACACTCAGGTATCGGCGGTGGAGGCAGGTCATCACTGAAGCTGGCTCGCCACCTTGGTCAGCGCGGCCTGAGCGCATTGCTCATCCAGGTGGCCGCCGGGCGCACCACCCACGCCTACGGCACCGATGACCTCGTTGCCCACTTTGACCGGCAAACCGCCGCCCAGCAGCAGATAGCCGGGAATCTGGCCCAGATTGGCCGCCGCCGGATTTTTCTGTGAGCCTTCCATGATGGCGCTCGTGCTGTTCTTGGCCGAAGCGGAGGTATAGGCCTTCAGGCGGCTGGCTTCCAGCGTGTGCGGGCCGGCGTTGTCAGCGCGCTGGACCGCGCGTACGGTGCCGGCGCGGTCCACCACGGTGGCGGTCACGGCGTAGCCATTGACTGTGCAGGTGGCCACGGTCTGCGCGGCGATTTCGTTGGCCAAGGCCAGAGACATGTTCTTTTCCGTGCGAACGGCGTCGGCCGCCTGAACGGCACCGGCGGACAAGCTGACAAGGGCGATGGCGAGGATTCGGTGCATGTTTTCTCCAGATGTAAGGGGTTCACGAGCGGCGTGATCCGGAACGCTTCACGGATTCGGTTGCCGTGGGAGTACTGTAGAAAAGCGCGCCCCGCGCCACCATGCGGCCCGCTACGCGCGGGCCTCCGTAGAACTACGCAGTGCCGCTATCGGCGTCCACCAGCGCCGCATAGCGCCGGATGAGCTGGGCCAGGGAATCCGTGCCGAGCTTGGCGAACAGATGGGCCCGATGGGTCTCCACAGTGCGCGGCGAGAGATCCAGCGCGCGGCCGATCTCCTTGTTGGTCAGGCCGCTGGTGATCAAGCCCAGCACCTCGCGCTCACGCGGTGAAAGCTGGGCGTAGCGCTCCTGCGCCGAGCGGTCGGCATTCTGGCGCTCGCGTGTGCGCACGTGCTGGCGTACGGCCGATTGCAGAGCCTCGATGAGCACTTCGTCATCGACGGGTTTTTCCAGAAACTCGGCGGCTCCGGCCTTGAAAGCGCGGCGGCACATGTCTACCGTGCCATGGCCGGTCAGCATGAGAATGGGCTGATCCACGCCTTGCGCCACCAACTGATCAAGCACAGCCAGCCCGCTGGTGCCGGGCATGCGCACATCCAGCACGATGGCTCCGATGCTGCCACGCTCAAAGCCCGCCAGGAAGGTTTGCGGATCAGCCCAGGTTTCCACGCGCAGGCCCACCGTTCCGATCAGCAGGGCCAGGCTGTCGCGCACGGCAGCATCATCGTCCACCAGGTGGATCAAAGGGGAAAGAGAGGAGGCGGTGGCAGTCATGCAAGAGGAAGCAACAGGCGGAACTCGGCGCCGGAGCCGTCCGCTGGCGCCAATGACAAGCTGCCGCCCATGGCCTCAGCCAGGCTGTGGGAGAGGCTGAGGCCCAGCCCGAGACCACCACTGCGCGTGGTGAAGAAGGGCTCGAACACGCGGGTCCGCGCCTCCGGAGAGATGCCCTGCCCTTCATCACGCACGGAAAGCACGGCCTGCCCGCCTTGGCGCTGCCAGCGCAAATGCAACCGGCGCCGGGCGGAAGGGACCTCTTCCATGGCCTGCACGGCATTCATCAGCAGATTGTGGATGATCTGCTGCAACGCGACAGGCTCCGCCCGCACCGCGGGCAAATCCGGTTCCCCCTCTACGTCCATCCCGATACCGCGCCGTTGCAATTCGGGTTCGAGCAGGTGCAGTGCCTCCTGCACGGCTGCGCTCAGGGCGACGGGTTGAGCCTGAGCGGTCAATTCGGGCCGCTCCACCAGCCGGCGCAGCCGGCCCACCACATCGGCAGCGCGCCGCGCCTGGCTGGCGGCTTGAGACATGGCGTCGCGGGCAGTAGCGATTTCAGGCGGCTGCTCATCGAGCAGCCTCCGCGCAGCCTGCGTATTGGCCAGCAGGGCTGTGAGCGGTTGGTTCAGTTCGTGCGCCATACCGGCCGCCAGTTCACCCAGGGTGTTCAGGCGAGCTACCTGGCCCAGACGCAGCAGCTCCTCCGCGCGCTGACGTGCCACCCGCTGCTGCAATAGCATGCGAAGGCCGGCCAGCAACAGCGCCGCCGCGAGCGCCCAACCGGCCATGGCGGCTAAAGGCAGCTCACGCCAATCGACGGGGCGTTCGAGCACCAGTTCCAGCGGCTGGCTGGCCGACGCGAGCGTCTTGGCCGCCACCCAGCGCCAGCTTGGTAACGCGCCTGGGCTGAAACGCCCCGGCTGGATCACGAAGCTCTGCCCCGCATGATGGAGGACAGCACGCACCGGACTGGTAGCAGGGTCCATGGGCCACTCACTCCACGGGACTGCCGCATGCAGGTCGAACCGCAGCGCATGGCTGAGAGGGTATGAAGCCAACACCAGCCAATACCGGCCCGTCGACAGGTCTTCGCTGGCCAGGGCTGCACGCTTCTCACGGCGCGACACTGCCTCGGCGGCCTCAAGCGCGGCCGCAGCGGAGGGCGGCCAAGCGCCCTCTGCCGGCCGTTGCAACACTTCGATGATCTGCGGATAAAGCGCCGAAAGCCGCTCGGGTTCGCCGCGCCCATTGGCTGGCTGCAGCAAGGCCAGCGTGGCCACAACGGCATCATGCTGCACCATGCGCTGGCTCAAAACGCGATGCGCGATGCGGGCGTCCGTATCGAAATCTGCACGCAACTCAGCCAGCCGGTTCATCGCCAGCCAACCACCACCAGCGCCAGCACACACCAGCCAGGCCAGCAGCCAGGAGAGACGGCGCGCGCTAGGCTTCATGCCCGCGATTCTGGCTTATTTCTCTGAAGCCAACGCCGGAAAGCGCGTAGCCAGCAACTCACCGAGCCCGAATTCCTCAAGCAAGGTGCGCAGGCGCTCAGCCGCGCTGCGCTTCTTGTGCCCCGTCCAGCGGGCGATGATCAGTTCGTTCTTCATGCTGTGCTCCCAACCCACCAGCTCGGTGACGGTGACCTGGTAGCCCTGTGATTCCAGGTACAGGCAGCGCAGCACGTTCGTGAGCTGGCTCCCCATTTCGCGGGTGTGCAACGGGTGTCGCCACAACTCGGCCAATGGCGTGCGCGCCAGTTGCAGTGCTTTGGATTGGCGCAGGCAGGCAGCCACTTCAGCCTGGCAGCAGGGAACCAGCACCATGGCCTGCGCTTGCTTGGCAAGGCCGAAAGCGATGGCTTCGTCGGTAGCGGTATCGCAAGCGTGCAGTGCGGTCACCACGTCAATGCGGGCCGGCACGCCGGTGGCGCTGGCCGATTCCGCTGCGGACATGGCCAGGAAATGCATACGCCCGAAGCCAAGGCGTTCCGCCAGTTGCCGCGAGCGCTCCACCAGTTCCGCCCGTGTTTCGATACCGTAGATATGCCCGCTGCCCAGCGCCTTGAAGTAGAGGTCGTAGACGATGAATCCCAGGTAGGACTTGCCCGCGCCGTGGTCAGCCAGGGTCAGCTCATCCGCCAGGGGTTTCAGCTCGCCCAACAGCTTCTCGATGAATTGGAACAGGTGATCGACCTGCTTGAGCTTGCGGCGCGAATCCTGGTTGAGCTTGCCCTCGCGGGTAAGGATGTGCAGCTCCTGCAGCAAGGCCACTGACTGGCCGGGCCTCAGTTCAGGGGGCGGCTGTGAGTTCGGTGGAGAGCGAGAGATTTTTTTTCAGCGCGGATCATGGATAAATAGGATAGTGCCTCTGTCTTTATAGGAGTGGCTATAGGCTTTTGAGTGTGTCGCAAAAGTCCTGAACATAACTCCCGTCATTCCCGCGCAGGCGGGAATCCAGGCGGCGGTGATGAGGTGGCACTGGATTCCCGCCTGCGCGGGAATGACGGAAGGGCTTTTTGCAACATCCTCTCTAACCAAGAGTAGGTCCGACCTCCAAGGCCTGCCAGCCGGCGTCACCCAGCTTCTCCAGCGTGGCCATGTTCGCCTCATAGATCATCTCGGCTTCGGGAAAGGCTTCTACCGCGCGGTCGATGCTGTCTTCACGCAGCAGATGCAACGTGGGATACGGTGCGCGGTTGGTCGCATTGGTGATGTCGTCCTCGTCAGTACCGGCGAATTGAAAGCGGGGGTGGAAAGACGCGATCTGGATCACGCCCTCCAAATCAAGCTCTGTCAGTTCGCCTTCCGCCTCGTCCAGGAAGTCATTGAAATCCAGGAAATCGGCGAATGCCTGCGGCATGACCAACAGTGTGGTTTCACGCTCCGCCGAGTCAGCAGCGGTCAACGCCTGCAACTCGGCCCGCAGCGCCTGCAAAAGGGCCTTGCGGCCAGTGGCGCCGCATACGGCATAGTGGATTTGGCCCTTGACGTGCGGCGCCTTGGCGAAGGGACACAGGTTGAGGCCGATCACTGCGCGCTCGAGCCAGCGGCGGGTATCGGCTATCGCAATTTCTTCAGGATTCATGTCGTGGTCTGCCTTTATGCCCGGCGGGGCGCCCCCTGCTGGAGCCGCCCTTACAGGGAAATGGCGTTCATCATTCGCTATACCGCATTGTGTCCGGAGCGGGCCATCGCTGCCAGACGGCGGGCGATCATCGCAGCCAGCAACATTCCGGCCACACAGCCACTTCCAGTGACGGCCCAGGTCCATTGCCAGTTCCCCATACGGCTGGCGACCCAGGCCACCAGCGGCGGCCCCGCCAACTGTCCGGCTGCGGACCATTGCATCATCCAGCCGACCGTGGTGGAGATGGTACGTTCACTCGGTGCCAGCGTGGAGGCCAACCCGAACAGAGTTCCCGGAATCAACCCGCCGACCGAGGAAAACAGCAGCGCGCCCGAGTAGCGTATCACCGGCAAGCCATCCGTGAACGAGGAGAACGCCAGGAAAGCACCTACCCCCATGACGGCAAAGCCTGTCCACAGCAGCGCCCGCGCCGGTACGCCGCGATGCAGCAGCCGCCCGGCGGCGACATTGCCAATGATGTTCACAGCGGCCACCAGCGCAGTCAACACGGCACCCAGCACGCCCGTCCAGCCTGATTGGGCGTAGAGCGAAGGCAAAAAACCAATCACCGCCAGCCACTGGGCTGAATAGGTCGCAAACGTGAGCGCCATCAGCCACGGCCCGCCAGACTGCAAAGTCTGGGCCAGCCGTGCGGTCCAGCCGGTAGTACCAGGGGAGACCGATGCCTGCGCCGGTGCTCGTTCATCCGGCGGCAAACGTGCCTGCACCCACAAAGCCATCACCGCCGAAAAACTGGCCGTAAGCCACCACCATCCGGCCCAGCCTGTATGCCCCATCACCAGCGGCCCAAGCAACAGCGCCATGGCAGTGCCAAAGGGCATGAAAGCGCCCCAGAAGCCCATCATTCTCGTCAGTTGCCCTGGCGCCACGATGCGGCGCACCAGGCTGGGCGCCGGTATCGTGGTGAGCAGGAAGCCCATGCCTTCCAGGGCACGCAACGCCAACAGTGTTTCCGCATCACGGGCCCAGCCTCCCGCGAGGCCGGCGCCGCACAGCAGCCACAGCCCCATGAGCATGCAGCGCCGCAGGCCGATCCCATCTGCCGCCAGGCCCGCCACGATGCCGAGCATCACGGAAGCCAATTGCACCAGCGACAACAGAAAGCCCGACTGCACCAGCGTAATACCCAGATCACGCTGCAACAACGGCAGCGCAGGCGGCAACTTGCCGATGTGCAATGCGGCACTGACGCCAGCAAGAAGAACAATCCACGCAGGATTCAACCGTCCGCGCTTTCCAGAAGCAAACTGCCCCGTCATGACGGCAACCCATAGGGCGGCGCAACCCGCCCCGCGTGAAACGCAAAAACTCGAAAGGGCGCGGAGCAGGCCATACGCAGGCACCCGCGGAGCTGGCTTTGCCAGGCCGCTGGGTGCGTCCCCCTGGGGGGAAGGCGCGTAAGCGACTCAGGGGGGCATTTCATTCAGCACCTTCTTGCCAGTCAAACGCTCGTGTTCGCGCATGGCAAAACGATCGGTCATGCCGGCGATGTAGTCCGCAATGGCGCGCTCACGGTCAGGACGCTGGGCGAATTCGGCGCGCAACTCGCCAGGTTGCGCCAGATAGGCGGAGAACAGCTCGCGCACCACGTGCTTGGCCTGCGTGGTGGTTTCGACCACCTGAGGGTGGCGATAGAGGTTGGCAAACAGAAAGCGCTTGAGCTCGGCGGATTGCGCGCGCATTTCGCTGCCAAAGCGCACCAGGGGGCCGGCGCGGCGGGCATCGTCTGCACTACCGGGTTGCGCGGCATCGATGGCGGACTGCGTGGCGGCGATCACGTCGTACACCTGCGCGCTAAGCATGCGGCGGATGCCCTCGAAGAGCACCCGCCGCCCCCGCAGCGCGGGGTATTCGACCAGTGTTTCGGCATGGTAGCGGGCAAACAGGGGCACGGCGGCCACCTGCTCCAGTGTGAGCAGGCCAGAGCGTACGCCATCATCGATATCGTGCGCGTTGTAGGCAATCTCGTCGGCCAGGTTGCACAGCTGCGCCTCCAGGCTGGGCTGCGTGCCGTCAAGAAAGCGCCGCGCCACACCATCGGGCTCGGCTGCCTCCAGCTTGCGCGCATTGGCCGGGGAGCAGTGCTTGAGTACGCCCTCGCGCGTTTCAAAGGTCAGGTTCAAGCCGTCATGCGCCGGATAGCGCAGCTCCAGCTGATCGACCACCCGCAAGCTCTGCAGGTTGTGCTCGAAGCCGCCATGCGCCGCCATGCAATCGTTGAGCGCATCCTGCCCTGCGTGGCCAAATGGCGTGTGGCCAAGGTCATGCGCCAGCGCAATGGCCTCGACCAGGTCTTCATTCAGCCGCAGCGAGCGCGCAATGGAGCGCCCCAATTGCGCCACTTCCAGCGAGTGCGTGAGGCGGGTGCGAAACAGATCCCCTTCATGATTCAAAAACACCTGCGTCTTGTAGACCAATCTGCGAAACGCCGTGGAATGCACGATGCGGTCGCGATCACGCTGGTATTCGCTGCGCGTGGGCGCCTGCGCCTGGGGGTAGCGCCGGCCGCGCGAACGCTCAGGCTCGCTGGCGTAGGGCGCAGGAAGGAGGGAGCGGCTGGTCACTGACAGAGAAGCGATCAGGCAGCGCAGCAGCGGTCGATCACGGCGCGCACCAAGGCGTCGGGCGCACTACGCACCGCGGCACGCCCGGGGCCGTCAATCACCACGAAGCGGATTTCGCCCCCCTCGGCCTTCTTGTCGACACGCATCAGTTGCAAATAACGGCCGGCGTTGTCCGCTTCGTCGATCGTCGCTCCACGTGTAGGCAGGCCGGCGCGGCGGATCAAAGCCGTCACGCGCTGTACGAACGCCGCATCCACCAGGCCCAGCTCGCGCGACAGCTCGGCCGCCATCACCATGCCGGCTCCCACCGCTTCACCGTGGAGCCAAGTGCCATATCCCATGCCCGCCTCTATGGCATGGCCAAAGGTATGGCCAAAATTCAGGATGGCGCGCAAGCCCGCCTCACGTTCGTCCGCACCCACCACGCTCGCCTTGATCTGGCAGCTGCGCTTGACCGCATGGGCCAAGGCGTCGGTCTCGCAGGCGCGCAAGGCGTCCATATGGCTCTCGACCCAGTCGAGAAACTCCATATCGGCAATGGGCCCATACTTGATCACTTCCGCGAGGCCCGCCGAAAGCTCTCGTGGCGGCAGGGTCTTGAGCACGTCCAGATCGCACACCACGCGCTGCGGCTGGTAGAAGGCGCCGATCATGTTCTTGCCGAGCGGGTGATTGATACCGGTCTTGCCGCCCACGGACGAATCCACCTGGGCCAGCAAGGTAGTAGGCACCTGCACAAAATGAACGCCACGCATGTAGCATGCGGAGGCAAATCCCGTCATGTCGCCCACCACGCCACCGCCCAGTGCGTACAGCGTGGTCTTGCGGTCGGCTCCGTTGGCCAGCAGCTCATCAAAGATGCTGTTCAGGGTTTCCCAGGTCTTGAATTGCTCGCCATCGGGCAGCGCCAGCGTGCGCACCTTGGCGTGCCGGCGCGCCAGCACACGGGCCAGGCGCTCTGCATACAACGGCGCCACGGTGGTATTGCTCACAATGAGCGCGTACGTGCCAGCCGAAGAACCCTCGAAAGCAGCCGGGTCGTCCAGCAAGCCGGCGCCAATCAGAATGGGATAGCTGCGCTCGCCGAGGTCAATGGAAACTTGTTGCGCGAATGAAATGCCTTGCATAGGCCGTCAGTGTAGTCGGCACCGGGGATCAGAGTTGTCCATCCTGTTGCGACATGAAGCCTGCGGGATTGCCTGGCAATCCTTGCGACTATCTGGATTCACCGCTTGGAGCCGCCATCTCGATCTGCATGATGATGCGATTGATGAGCATGGTCACGGACGGGCCGCGCGCTTCCACCACGAAGTGCGCCGCCTTGCGGTAAAGCGGATCACGTTCGGCGTAGAGCGCTTGCAGCCGTTTGAGAGGATCGGCCACCTGCAGCAGCGGGCGCTTGGTATCGTTGCGCAGCCGGCGCGCCAGTTGCTCCGGTGAGGTACGCAGATAGATCACAGTGCCGCGCGATTTCAAATGCTCGCGATTGGACTGTCTCAGTACCGCACCGCCACCGGTGGCCAGCACCATGGCGCCACGCTGCGTGAGATCGTCGATGGTCTGCTCTTCAAGATCACGAAAGGCGGCTTCGCCCTGTGTTTCGAAAAAATCCCGGATCGATCCGCCGATGCGCTCCTCGATAACGGAGTCAGTGTCGAAGAACGGCACCCCCAACCGTTTGGCAAGCTGCCGCCCGACTGTGGATTTGCCACAGCCGGGCATCCCGACAAGTGCGTAGTGTTCCGTCATGCCACCGCAGGATACCTCAGCCCAAGCACAAACTGCCTGCCAGGCCTCATGACCGAACTCAAAGCGGTGTCAAGGGCAAGTCGCTGCCCCGCCCTGAATGATCTCGACAACCGTCGCGCTCTTGCCGCTGCTGTCAGAGACTTCGATGGGAACGATCCGGTTATCGGCAGTGACACAACGGTTTCCGCTGCTGCCCACGTTGACGATGAGCGTAGTGCCCGCCACGGAGGCGCTGGCAATGGTTGCATCACCGGAAGCCACGGCGGCTGAGTAAGGCGCGACACCGCCAGAAATCTGGTAGTTGACCAGTGCCGTGCTGTTTTCCTGCACGGTCTGGGTAGATGGTGTCACGGTCAGGGCAGGCGTGGTAGGCGCTGCAGTGACCGTCACCCCAGCGCTACTGCTCTGGCCTTTCGCGTCGACCACCGTGATCGTACTGGTGCCAGCGGCACGCAAGGACACATTCACAGACGTACCGCTGGCGCTCGCCGTCGCGGCCGATGGGTTGGACGAAGATGCCGCAAAGGGCCCGGTACCGCCGACGATCGTAAACACCAGGCTGCTGCCCGCTTGGCCCGTGCCGGAACTGGGGCTGAGGCTGAGCACCGGGGGTGCCTCTACTGTCGCAGTCAGGTCCACCACGAAACTCTGGCCTGTGGCATCCTTGAATGTCAGCGTCGTCTTACCCTCAGCCAGATACACCACGCGCACCGACGTACCAGTGATGGCCACGGAAGCCACTGACGGAACCGTCGAACTCACCGTATAGGGTGCCGCGCCGCCGATGATGGAGAAGAACATCTCGGTACCCACTTTGCCAGTACCGGTGCTAGGGCTGACGCTGAAATCAGCCCCTGCGACCGTCACCGTCATCTGCTGCGTGGCGCCCGAGTCATCGGTGATCAGCAGTGTGGCGGTTCCCTTGAGATGGCCCGTCACCGTGACGACGCCATTGACTGGATCGGTCACCGTGGCCACGGAGTTGTTGTTGCTCGAAATCGTATAGGGCGCCATACCGCCCGTGATGGTGAAGGTACGAGACTCGCCCGCAGCCAGCGTCAGAGTATTGCCGATGGAGTTGCCGAGCGCCTTGCCTTTGACCGTGACAGTCAGCGAAAGCGAGGTTTGATTGATACTTGAGTCCTGCACGGCGACCGTGGAGGTGCCGGCCGCATTGCCGCTGACGACCAAAGTGTCGTCATCGAGCAGCCAGGCGCTCACCGAAGCATCGGAAGAAAGCACATAGTAGGGCTTGACGCCTTGGGATATCTTGGCCACCTCAGAGAAATAACCCACCGGCAGGCTGACATTGCTCAGCAGCGGCGACATCCTCAAGCTGTTGTTGTTACCTGTCGTGCCGTCGTGGCCACCGCCACCGCCACAGGAAGCCACCCCCAGGGCAACCAGGAGGGCCAGAAACCCCAAAAAGAATCTACGCATTTTCCTCGACCTCTTGAAAAAATTCGTTCTCAGCGCATCGCGCTGCGATCAGTAATGATCTTGGGGGTGATGAACACAAGCATCTCCTGCTTCTTGGAGCTCTTTGTCTTGTTCTTGAACAGGTTGCCAAGCACCGGAATATCACCCAGCAGCGGCACCTTGTTCACGGCCTCGTCCTCGTTCATCGTGAAAATCCCGCCGATGACCACCGTGCCGCCATTTTCGACCAGAACCTGCGTCTGAACCTTCTTGGTATTGATCGACATGGCGTTGGCCACCACGGTGCCGGGGCTGTCGTTGTTGACCACGAGATCCAGAATGACATTGCCTTCGGGCGTGATCTGGGGCGTGACCTCCAGGCTCAGCACCGCCTTGCGGAAGGCCACGGCAGTGGCGCCGCTCGATGTGGCCTGCTGGTAAGCAAACTCCGTACCCTGTTCAATGGTGGCCTTGGTCTGGTCGGCGGTGACCACCCGCGGGCTGGAAACAATCTTGCCCTTGCCATCGGCCTCCATGGCGGAGATCTCGAGATTCAGGAAGCGGTTGGCAGCTGAGTTGAACAGCGAGAGCGCCAGGCTGGGCGCGGTGTAGCCGTTAAAACCCTGAGCCGGCAGATTGAGGAAGTTGGTACTACCGACGTTGGTGCCAGAGGTGTTGTAGGTCAACAAGTTCGACTGGCCCGGCACCGTGGTGCCGACAGCCGCGTTGTAGGAGCCGCCGAAAGCGATCCTGTTGCCGTTGCCAAGCCCATAGCCGGCGTCGCCGCCGTTCACGCCGCGCAGGTCGGCACCCCCTAGCCGCACACCGAGCGAACGGCCGAAGCTGTCGGAAGCCTCCACGATGCGTGCCTCGATCAGCACCTGCCGCACGGCGATGTCCAGCTTGGAGATCATCTCCTGCACCTGCGCCAGCTTGGTGGGAATGTCGGACACAAAAATCTGGTTGGTGCGCGGCTCCGCGATCACGCTGCCGCGCGCGCTCAGGATGCGCGCGGCAGCGGTATTGCTGGCCCCACCGGGCATCCCCGCGATACCGGTGCCCATCAATTGGCGGGCAATATCCACCGCCTTGGTGTAATTGAGCTGGAAGGACTGCGTGCGCAGAGGCTCCAGGTTCTGCACCGCCGCCAACGCTTCAAGCTCAGCCTTTTCCTTGGCGGCGAGTTCCTCCTTGGGCGCGATCTGCAGCACGTTGCCGCTGCGCTTCATTCCCAGGCCCTTGGCCTGCAGGATGATGTCGAGCGCCTGATCCCAGGGCACGTCGTTCAAGCGCAAGGTCAGGCTGCCCTGTACGGAATCAGACGTGACGATGTTGAAATTGGTGAAATCCGCGATCACCTGCAGGAGCGAACGCACCTCGATATTCTGGAAATTCAACGAGAGCTTCTCGCCGCTGTAACCCGTGCCCTTGGTGAGCTTGTCCGGATTGACCTTCTGCTGGCGGACTTCCACCACCAGTTGCGAATCGCTCTGATAGGCACTGTGCTCCCACTGCCCCCTCGGCTCGATCACCATGCGGACACGGTCACCTATCTGGGTGGTCGTGATGGTCTGCACCGGTGTGCCGAAATCGCTTACGTCCAGGCGGCGGTTCAAGCCCTGCGGCAGACTGGTCTTCAGAAACTCGACCACGAGGCTGGGCCCTTGCTGGCGAATATCGACTCCCACCTGGTTGCTTGCCAGATCGACGATGACGCGGCCGGCGCTTTCCACACCACGCCTGAAATCAATATCTCGCAGCGGCAGCATGTCGGCATCGGCACGGCTTTCGGCGAACATGGGCGCAGGGGCCGCCGCAGGCGCTTGTGCCGCCACAGGGTCGAGCATGACCAGGAGAGCGCGGCCCTGCAACTCGGCCCGGTAGTTGGTCGCGCGGTTCAGATTGAGCACCACACGGGTACGGCCACCGGCCTCCACCACATTGACCGCGCGCACATTCCCTTGGTTGAGTTGCACCTGATTCTTGCCCAGGCCGTTGGCCACGCCCTGGAAATCCAGCGCGATACGCGCGGGCGACTGAACCACAAAGCCCTCCGGAACGGCCGGCAGCGATTGCGATAGCTCAATGCGCACGACTTCTGCGCCTGCCTGGATCGATCCCGTGACAGACTCGATGCTGGCAGCCTGCGCCAGCACGCTTCCCGGAAGCCCTAACCCCAGGATCATGGCCATCAAGCCTAGCGCGGAGCGGCCCAGGACGCCTCCAGCCCAATCGCTGCAACGCCACCATATTCTCATTTTGCTTTCTCCTGCAGTTGCAGCGCAGCGCTTCGCTCGATCCACTCCCCCGCCGCGTCCTGCACAATTTCACGCAAAGTGACTTCTCCCTCGACAATCTTGGTCACTTTTCCAAAATTCTGTCCAAGATAGTTACCTACCCGCACCTGGTACAGGAGGTTGTCCACTTTGACCAAAGCCACGTGCTGGCCGCCCCGCTGGAGGCTTCCCACCATGGCCATGGCATCCAGCGGATAGCTCTCCAGTGCTTCCTTGCGCCGGTTGAGTTCAGGCGCCACCAGGGCGGCGCTCGAACTGGGCGAATCCGAATCACGCCGCAAGGCCTGGGTCAGCCTCTGGACACTGAAGGGATCCATCGCAGCGGTTTCGGTGTAGTCAAGCGGCTGATACCGCTTGGGTTCGCTGATGGGGGACACCTTGGGCACCATATGACGGCGCTGCTCGGTCATCCATTGGCGCAGATCCTCGTCGTTCGAAGACGAGCAGCCGAGCACCGGCAGGACGGCCATCGCCGTCCACAGGGCCTTGAGGAACAGGGCCATGGGCGTGCGGCCGGTCACTTTTTCTTCCCTCCCTTTTTGGTGGCGGCGCGCTGCGCGGCCACTTCCTCGGCGTCGAGGTAGCGGAAGGTCTTGGCGGTGGCCTCCAGCATCAGAGTGCCAGATTTGTCCTTGTCGCTGGTCGGGGAAACCTTGAGGTTGTTGAGCGTGACGATGCGCGAGAGATGGGCGATATCGGAAGTGAAGGCGCCGATGTCATGGTAATTGCCCGACACCCTCACTGCGATGGGCAACTCCGCGTAGTAGTCCCTGACAATCACCTGACCAGGGCGGAACAACTCGAACTGCAGGCTGCGCCCCACACCGGCCTGGTTGATATCAGAAAGCAACGCATCCATTTCAGCTTTGCTGGGCAGTTGCTTCTCCAGCAAGGTCACGTATTGCATGACCTGGGCACGCTGCTTTTTCAACTCTTCCAGACTGACGGCCTTCTGGAGCTTGTTCCTGTAGTCAGCGCGCAGCGTCACTTCTTTGGCTTGCTCGGCCTGAAGTTCTTCGTCCGCGCCTTTCAGCCACAGAAACCAGAGCAGCACAAGCACCAGGGCAACCACCCCCGTCAGCAGAGCATAGCGGGGACCCGCGGGCCAAGACGACGGATCACGGGTATCCAGCCCGCGAAACTGATCGCCAACCGCCTGCAGTGAACCTGAAATATCCATAAGTTTCGTCGCTGGTGGTGATACCGGTCAGGGCTTGGCAGGTTTAGCGGGCTTGGCCGCGGGACCAGGCGCCGACGCAGCCTGCGCATCACTGGCACGCTGCAACTGAACACGCACTACAAAGTCGTACACACGGCGCTGCTCCCGCGGCGACAAGGCCAGCCGGCTGGCCACGATTTCGATCAGTTCGGGCTTGGTCACCCAGTCGCTGCGGTTCGAGAGGTTGCGCAGCAGCGCCGAAACGCGCTCGTTGGATTGCGCCACGCCTCCCAAGAGAACGTTGCGGTTGTCCTGCTTGATGGATTTCAGGTAAATCCCGTCGGGCAACTGGCGCACGGCTTCGTTCAGCAGGTGCACCGGAAGATTGCGGTCAGCCTGCAGATCTTCCACGGCCTGCTGCCTGGCCTTCAGGGCGGCGATTTCGTCCTGCAGAGATGCAATTTCCTTGATCTCAAGGTCCAACTTCTTGATTTCGGCCTGCAGGAACGCGTTGCGCTCTTGCTGGTTGGAAATGGCTCCCTGATACCAGAGGTACACTGCGCCCGCCACCAGAGCCCCCCGCGATCGCCGCCAGCACCGACGCATTGAAACGCTGGCGCCCACGCTTGCGCGCCATTTCCCGGTGGGGTAACAGGTTGATCAGGATCACCGCAGGAACCTCCGCATGGCCAACCCGCACGCCGTGAGATAGGAAGGCGCCTCGCGCAACATCTTTTTCTCGCGCACGGCGCGGCCGATTTCCATGCCTTCGAAGGGGTTGATCACCTGGCAAGGGAACGTGGTGTGCCTGGTGACCGCCTCTGTCAGCCCCGGGAGCCCGGCTGTTCCGCCAGCCAGCAGGATGTAGTCGACCCGGTGGTGTGGCGTGCTGGTGAAGAAGAACTTCAGCGCCCGCTCCACTTCCAGAGCCAGCGACTCGACGAAAGGCTGAAGCACGGTCGTACCATAGTCATCGGGCAACTCCCCCGCCCGCTTCTTGGCCTCGGCCTCTTCCAGCGTGAAACCGTACTGCCGCACCAGCATGTGGGTCAGTTGTGCCCCGCCAAAGACCTGATCCCGCTCGTAGAGCAGCTCATCATTGCTAAGGGCCTGCAGCGTGGAACTGGCCGCCCCGATCTCCAGCAGGGCGATCACGGCATCCGTGCCGCCGCCCGGCAGGCGCTCGATCACGCGGCTCGCGGCCAGGCGCGAGGCATAGGATTCGACATCGACCACCATCGGCGTCATCCCAACCGCTTCGGCCAGGCCCTGACGGTCTTCCACCTTCTCCCTGCGCGAGGCGGCAATCACCACATCGACATCGCCCACCGATGCCGCACTGGGGCCGGCCACACAGAAATCGAGGCTCACTTCATCGAGTGAAAACGGGATGTATTGATTGGCCTCCGATTCGACCTGGATCTCCATCTCGCGCTCGCTCAAGCCGCTTGGTAAAATGATCTTCTTGCTGATGACTACCGAGGCAGGCAGGGCCATGGCCACGTGCTTTGCTTTGGTTCCACTTTTGTTGATAAGCCGGCGCAGCGCGTCTACGACCTCATCGAACTTCTCAATATTGCCGTCGCTGATCCAGCCACGCCCCAGCGGCTCGATGGCGCAGCGCTCGAGCGAGAGGTTGGCGGAGCGATCCTGGCCCAGTTCCACCAGCTTCGCACTTGACGAACTGATGTCCAGGCCAATCATCGGCGCGGGTTTGCGGCTGAATATCGAGGCAATAGTCAAGACGGCACCCGGTTACTTTTTAATCGCAGAAAGCGTCAAACTTAATGTTTCACTTGCATGCTAGCAGCAAGATCTTTGCGGGGTAAAGGAAATCAGAAAGAGCCATGAAAAATCTTGTTTCACTCGTTGTCAAAAACTAACGATGAAACACTTTTGATTATCTTCTGGTTCTTACCCCAGTCAGACGCCCAGGCTTCAGGTAAAACCCTGCGAAAAGTCAAACTCAGGCGCGAAAGCGCCTACTAACCACCACCACCCCCAGCGTATGCCCACTGAAAACTCAGGCACTTCTAAGCCCAAGCGAACCGCCACCCGGCCAGGTTGGCTGACGTGGATCGCCAAGGCCCTGGCATGGGTATTTGGCTCTCTGCTCGCCCTGGCCGCGTGTGGCGTGATGGCCGGACTGATGGCCCTGGCCATCGCCTACCCGAATCTGCCGGATGTGTCGGAACTATCGAACTACCGCCCCAAGCTTCCACTGCGGGTGTACACCGCCGAGGGCTCGCTGATCGGGGAGTACGGCGAGGAGCGCCGCAACCTCACCCCCATCGGCAGCATCCCGCAGGTCATGAAGGATGCGGTGCTGGCCATCGAGGATGCCCGCTTCTACCAACACAATGGTGTCGACTATGTCGGCGTGGCGCGCGCCGCGATCGCCAACCTGGGCCGCCTGAAGAGCCAGGGTGCGTCCACCATCACCATGCAGGTAGCACGTAATGTCTACCTTTCCTCCGAAAAGACCTACACCCGCAAGATCTACGAGATTCTGCTGACCTTCAAGCTCGAGCACATGCTCACGAAGGACCAGATCCTGGAGATCTACATGAACCAGATCTACCTGGGCAACCGCTCCTACGGGTTCGCGGCCGCATCCGAAGCCTATTTCGGCAAGCCCCTGAAAGACATTTCCATCGCCGAGGCCGCCATGCTGGCCGGCCTGCCTCAGGCCCCCTCGGCCAACAATCCCATCAGCAACCCTACCCGCGCCCGCACGCGCCAGCTCTATATCCTCGAGCGCATGCAGGAAAACGGCTTCATCACTGAAGAACAGGCTGCCGCCGCCAAGAAGGAAGAACTGCGCATCCGGCCGCCGCGTGAAGGCACACGCGTCCACGCCGAGTACGTGGCAGAGATGGTGCGCCAACTCATGTTTGCGCAGTATGGCGACCAGACCTACAGCCGCGGCCTGAACGTCTACACCTCCATCAACGCCGCCGACCAGAACGCCGCCTATGATGCGCTGCGCCGCGGCATCCTGGATTTCGACCGCCGCAAGGCCTATCGCGGCCCCGAGAAATTCATAGAATTGCCCAAAGATCCGGCCGAGATCGAAGATACGGTGGACGACACCCTGGTCAACCACCCCGACACCGGCAATCTGCTGGCCGCCGTGGTTACCCAGGCCGACACACGCAAGGTGGAAGCCCTGCGGCAGGGCGGTGAGAAAGTGGAGATTACCGGTGAAGGGCTCCGCTCGGCTCAGGGCGGCTTGTCGCCCAAGGCTGCGCCCGCCATCCGCATCCGCCCGGGCGCCGTGATCCGGATCGTCAAGAACGCCAAGGGCAACTGGGATATTGCACAGCTGCCCGAGGTGGAAGGCGCGCTGGTAGCGCTGGATCCGCGCAACGGCGCCGTCAAGGCGCTGGTAGGCGGTTTTGATTACGACAAGAACAAGTTCAACCACGTGACCCAGGCCTGGCGCCAGCCTGGTTCGAGCTTCAAGCCTTTCGTGTACTCGGCTTCGCTCGAAAAAGGCTTCTCCCCCTCGACGATCATCAACGACACGCCCTTGTTCTTCGACAGCAGCGTGACGGGCGGCCAGCCCTGGGAGCCGAAGAACTACGAAGGCGGCTTCGAAGGCCCCATGAGCATGAAGCGCGGACTGGCGCGTTCACGCAACATGATCTCCATTCGCGTGCTGCAGTCCATCACTCCGCAATATGCCCAGGACTGGATCAGCCGCTTCGGCTTTGATGCTGCGCGCAATCCGGCCTATCTCACGATGGCGCTGGGTGCCGGATCGGTCACCCCCATGCAACTGGCTTCCGCCTTCGGCGTGTTCGCCAACGGCGGCTTCCGGGTCAATCCGTTCCTGATCACCCGTGTGACCGACCATACCGGCAAAATCCTGGTCGACAGCAAACCGCCCGAGCCCTCTGAGGCCAACCGCGCCATCAACGCTCGCAATGCGTTCATCATGAATACGATGCTGCAGGAAGTGGCACGCAGCGGGACGGCCGCCAAGGCACAAGCCACTCTCAAGCGCCCTGATCTGTTCGGCAAGACCGGCACCACCAACGATTCCATGGACGCCTGGTTCGCCGGCTACCAGCCTACCCTGGCCGCCGTGGTCTGGATGGGCTACGACACGCCGCGCAACCTGGGTGCCCGGGAAACCGGCGGTGGCCTCTCGCTGCCGATCTGGATCAACTTCATGCAGACTGCGCTCAAGGGCGTGCCGGTGGCGCAGTTGACACCGCCGGAAGGCGTGGTGAATGTGGGCAGTGACTGGTACTACGAAGAATATGCCCGTGGCGGCGGCATCAGCCACCTGGGCGGTGCCGGCCTTGCGGAACCTGCAGAGACCTCGCCCGAAACGGCAGCCCCCTCGGAGGAACGCAACCGGATTCTGGATCTGTTCAAGAACTAGTCTGCGCCATACGGATCATCCCCGGAAACCGGTTGTCACCATATGAAGACTAAATTACACTAAAGCAGCTGTAAATGTAATTTTTAGTTGCAGTAGCGTAATCAAAAGCGCGGTATCAAAAGCGCGCATTGGCAGCACATGCACGAAGGGCTGTTTGTACCAGCCTCTACAGCCTGCTTGCCTGTCTCCGACCGGGAAATAACTCATGCCTGCCGTGTCCACCGCTTCCTTTGTCGAGTTCGGTCACGGCTCTCCCGGGCCGGCCTGCCCGTTGTGCCAACACCCCGAAAGCGCTGAATGGGTTCGCACCCGGCACCTTCAGAAACAAGATGAATGGGTACCGTTCTGGCAGTGTCAGAAATGTGCCTGTCTCTTCTCTGACGTGCGCGTCAACGCCTATGCGGGAGGGTTCGGGCCGGAACTGGTGAAGTTCTACGCGGAGATCGGCACCGGAGTGGAGCCGATCGCGCAGATGGTCATGGAAAACCTGCCGATGCAGTTGCACGCGTTTGCCGACGTGGGCTGCGGATTGGGCTACTCCCTGGATTTCGTGGAGCAGGCGCTGGGCGTACCGGCCTGGGGATTTGAGCCCAACCCCATGCCGATGACCACGAATTTGCGCGGCACGCTGCTGCCCCGGCCCCTGGATCAGGCTTGGCTGTCACGGAACACCCGCCGATTTGACCTGCTGCTGGCTTGCGAGGTCATCGAACACCTGGACGATCCCGTCGGCTTCGCCGCCCACATGCGTGCAGCCATGGCGGATGAATTCAGCGTAGCGGTGTTCAGCACCCCTGACTCGGCTTCGATCACACCACAGGAGCTTCCATCGGAGGTGTGTTCCAGGCTGTTTCCTGGCGAGCACCGCCACTTATTCACAGGCGCCATGCTGCGCGACGTGCTGCTTCGCGCGGGCTTTGAGTCCGTGGAGGTCGTCAGCCGCGGCGGGCACTTGGTTGCCAGCGCAGGCACAGAATCCGCTCTGGCACGGAGGCGGCGTCCTCCCGCCTATCCCGAGCCGTGGGGTGAGGCTTACATTGGGTATTTGAAGGCGGCATTCAACGAACCGGGCCGCAGCCGCCGGGAGCAGGATGTCCCGCCATCCATTCTGTCGGGCCACGCCTATCGCCTGCTCAAGGCCCTGGTGAACAGCAACGACCTCGAAGCTGCCCGCGCATGGCGAGACCAAGCCAGCCCTCTGGCTGCCTGGCTGGATAGCAACGGCTTGCCAAGCCCTGCCGCGATCACGCGGGCCCTGTCCCTGACTGATTTCAAGAGCTATGTCACTCAAATGCCCAGCTTTTTCGGGGCGCTCTCCTACCACCTGGCGATGCTGGCGCGCCTGGAGGGGCGGGTAGCCGTGGCCGAAGAGGGTTTACGGCATGCGCTTCGGCTGATGCAGCATGAAGCACGGATCTCGCCGTCGTCCTTCATTGAATCGACCTCGCTGCTGGAGCCCGCCCGCATGGAACTGGCCCTGGCCGCTTTCAGCCTGGGCCATGAAGAACAGGCCTTCAGCCATTGGCAAGCCATGGGCCAAGACTTGCCGCATATCCGCTTCTTCGCGCGAGCGTCGGCACGGCTGATGCTCGAAGCCAACGCGCGCGCCAATTACTCGCTGCTCGCACGCATCCTGGAAATTCTGGAGCAGCACCCTCTTCGCTGGGATGGTCTCATTCAAGCCCTGTCAGAAGGGGTATGGGATCACTGCCCGCCAGAGGATTTCGATCTGGTTTTCGATGTCTGGATTGCGCGCTTTCATTCAGCCCTGCACGCTCACCAATCACTGGCAAAAGCGCAGGAGGCCTACTTGGTGCTCAGCCTTCACGCGGAGCGGCACCCGGCCCCGCTACGGCAAGCCAAGCTGAACCGGATCCGCGAGGATCTGGACGAGCGGCAAACGCATGAGCGGCTGATGTCTCCACAAGCCTCCACGCTGGTGCATTTCGTGGACCAGCTGTGGTGTGATCTGCATGGCGTCTTCGTCCGGGGATGGGTTCACGCGGGCGACCACGAAATCCGCACGGTGCATCTGGCGTGCGCGGGCCGCACGGAGCGCGCGGTCCTGCATCCCCGCCCCGACGTGGTGAAGTTTTATCCGCAGTATCCGCGCAGCGGCGACGGAGGATTTTCCGCCTACCTGCCATGTCCCCCGTTTCATCCGGTAGAGCTGCATGTGGACGTGGGCTTGCCCCTCCCATTGAAGGTTGGTTTGCGGGTACCCCCTCATCTGCGACAGTCCGAAGAGACCCAGCCCACGGCGTCGGCGCAGTGTATGGAGGCCTTCCGCGACACGATGAAGCGCCGCGGGGGCACGGTGGTCGTGGTGGGAGGACGCATGGGGCCAGATCACCCCGACACGTGGGCAGATTGCCTCCGGCCCGAATGCCGCGTGGTACGCGTCGACATCCATCCCGGGCCGGGGGTGGACCTGGTGGCCGATGCCCATGCGCTGAGCCAGCATTTCGCACCAGGTTCCGTCGATGCGGTGATCTCCGCCTATGTCATGGAACACCTGGAGGCGCCCTGGGTCGTCGCGGCTGAAATCAATCGCATGCTGCGCCCGGGCGGATTGACCATGCACCATGCACCTCACTCCTGGCCTTTGCACGCCGCCCCCAACGATTTCTGGCGATTTTCCGATGTGGGACTTCGGACTTTGTTCGGACCTGCCACCGGGTTTGAAGTGCTGGAGGCCGGCCTGGACAGCCCCGCGCGCATGCATCCGCCTGTTGGCATGCGGAGCACCCAGTATTCATCCATCGAGATGCCTGTTTTTGACGGCTACCTCACGGCCTATGTGTTGGCATCCAAGAAGACCGATCTTCCAGAAAATTCGATACGCTGGCCCGGAACAGATGCCGACCGGATTGCGCGGGCGCAAACCTATCCCGTTGGTGATTGACCAAGCGTCATGAGCGCGAACAAGAGCCGCTCCCCATCGGGATCCTCATGGAGGCGCCTCTCCGAAATCAAGCGCGCCATCCAGTTGGGCGGAGGCTTCCGCCGGACACTGTGGCTGCTGTCGCACCTGTGGATCACGGAAGGCTGGCAGGGGTACGCGTGGCGCATCCGCCTGGTACGGAACTCCGCAGCCACCGGACCGCAAAGCACCAGCATCAATGACTATCGCAGTTGGTATCACCGCCATGACAGCCTGGATCCCTTGCAACGGCGCGCCCTCGTGTCGGACATGCAGACATGGTCGCGCCGGCCATTGATTTCCGTGCTGATGCCGGTTTTCAACCCGAGGCTCGAATGGTTGGAGCAAGCCGTGCAATCGGTACGGGCACAGGCCTATCCCGATTGGGAACTGTGCATTGCGGATGATGCGTCCACCCACGCTGGCGTGCGCACCCTGCTGCAGAGCCTGGCTCGGCAGGAGCCTCGAATCAAGCTGGCCTTCCGCGAGAAAAATGGCCATATCTGCGCAGCCTCCAATACCGCCCTTGAAATGGCTGGCGGGGAATTCGTCGCCCTGCTGGATCACGACGATCTGCTACCTCCCCAGGCGTTGTATTGGGTGGCTCGTGCGGCGTTGGCGCATCCGAATGCCGGGCTCATCTATTCAGACGAAGACAAGATCGATGAAAAGGGCCGGCGGTCAGCGCCCTATTTCAAGCCGGCGTTCAACTACGACTTGTTTCTCTCGCAGAACATGGTGTCGCACCTCGGGGTATTCCGCCGCGCTCTGGTCGAGACAGTGGGGCGGTTCCGTGAAGGACTGGAAGGTTCACAGGACTACGACCTGGCCCTGCGCTGCGTCGAGCAGTTGCGGGCGGAGCAGATCGTCCATATCCCAAGGGTGCTTTATCACTGGCGCCTTCATGGCAATAGCACGGCTCAAAACATGGCGGCCAAGCCCTACGCCGCCGCCGCCGGGGAGTTGGCCCTCAACGCGCATCTGGCGCGTTTGAGTCAAAAAGGCGCCATCCGGTATGCAGGGTATGGTTACCAATACCTGCCCGCGCCAATGGAGGGTCCCCAGCGCATCTCCATCTTGGTCTATCTGCGAACAGAAGCGGCAGTCCATCCCGTCTCCATGGCAGCGCATTTGCGAGAAGCCACGGATCACCCCATCCTGGAGTTTCTGTGGGTGCTATGTCCGTCCCTGACCGTAACTGAAGAGTCACGGCTCGCCGCCCAGCTGTCGGCGTCGGGCAACCGGTATTTCGGCAGCCGGCATGGTTTGACCATTGCCAGCCGAGTGAATGCAGCCGCGCAAAGCGCCGCAGGAGAGCAATTGGTTCTTCTGCTCGGTGGGGCGCAGCCTCGGCATCCCGAATGGCTGGCGCAACTAGCCACACATGCCATGCGCGCGGGGGTGGGCGTAGCCGGCGCCAGGCTATGGGATCACAACGGAACGCTGATACAGGCGGGTTTGTTCGTGAACGGCGCAGGTGCCTTGGCGTCGGGCCACTATGGACAAGCCCCGCAATACAAAGGGTACTTTGGACGCTCGGCGCTGAATCAGAGTTTCCATGCCGTTTCGGCGGCCTGTATCGCCGTTCGGCATTCGCTGTTCGATTCCGTGGGAGGCCTGGCCCCCGGATGGAAAACCATGCGCTATGCAGTCGCGGATCTGTGCCTCCGCCTAAGCGCTCAAGGCCATCGAACGCTGTGGACGCCGGATGTCAACGTGAAGCTTCCTCGCAGCGCGCATGACGAACGCTGGCACGCTGGCGGCCAGGTGCCGGAAGCGATCGAGGATGCCGGGCTCTGGTCGAGACAATGGGGTCGAATCACGGAAGACGCGCACTACAACCCCAACCTGAGCTGGGAGCGGCCGCATTTCGAATTGGCCTCGCCACCACGCGGCGGCACAGACCATGCCGCGGGAACGGCGCCTGATGGAGTGGCTTGCGTTTTCCGTACGGCGCCCTACGCCGCGACCCCTTGGGCGAAAGCATCGCTATGAGCCGCCTTCAGCGCCTGCTTGCGTTATCCGCCACTGTCCCGCCCGATCATTCGGTGGCCAGCAATGCAGGGCTGCTGATTGTCAATTTCAATACTGCCTCCCTGACCCTGCGTTGCATCGAATCCGTTCAACGCGGTTCGATGCAGCCTCAACGCATCCTGGTGCTGGACAACGGTTCGTGCGCGGACGATCTTGCGCATTTGCTCTCCCGGCTTCAAGCCATGCCGTCCACGGCTACTGAGCTTCAACTCTATCGCTCAGAGCAAAACCTGGGCTTTGCCGCCGGATGCAATCTGCTCGTTGATCTGGCACTGGAAGACGCCCGATGCGCGCACATCCTGCTCCTGAACAGCGATGCCGTAGCGATGCCCAATATGGTCTCCGCCATGCAAGCCTGTGCCATGCAGACTGCGGCGGCCACCGGCATGGTGGGCGCGCGCATGCACAAATTGGCGTCCCCTGATGAAGTCGATACGCTGGGAATTTCCCTGTATCGCAGCCTCATGCCCGCAGACCGCCACACCGTGGCCGACAAGCTCCTGGGACCTTCCGGCGGATGCTGCCTGCTCAAGCGCGGCATGCTGGAAGACTTGCACCGGGTCTCCGGCTACTACTTTGACACACGGTACTTCTGCTACTGCGAAGACACGGACCTTGTGCTGCGTGCGGTGCTCAGCGGCTATCAGACCGCGTTTCTCGACGAAGTGCTTGCGCTTCATGAAGGGCAAGCCAGCTCTGGAGGAAACGTCAACGCCTTCGTCACCTATCATGGGTTGCGCAACAGCATCTGGATGCACGCCAAACTGCTTCCTGCGGGCGTGCTCCTGCAATTCGGCGCATGGCTGCTCCTGGCACATATGCTGTCCATCGCGCGGCATGGCTTGTTTGGCCGCTGGGGATTATTGTGGCACGTCTACAGAGATGCCTTTGCCCGTTTGCCGGAGTTCTGGCGTGAACGGAAGCGCTTTCATCCGCAAGGAATCGCCCTGGACGATCGGCTGCTCGCCCGTATCAGCCCCAGCTTCTATCGCGCCCGCTATCTTTCGCATGTGCTGCGCGTAGAGCGGCGCCGGCGATTTCAGAACGCGCCCTGAAAAATGCCCCCCGCTTCGCACGGTCCGCTGCCCCCGAAGGAGTGCTTTTTCACCTTGGGAGCGGCCCGGCGATGAAAAATGGCCCCCACGCTTCCCCGCTTCGCGCGGTCCGCTGCCCCCCGAGGGGGTGCTTTTTCACCTTGGGAGCGGCCCGGCGATGAAAAATGGCCCCCACGCTTCCCCGCTTCGCGCGGTCCGCTGCCCCCGAAGGAGTGCTTTTTCACCTTGGGAGCGGCCCGGCGATGAAAAATGTCTGTTGTCAAGTTTTTTCCGCAATGGCGTCGCAGGCAAAAGCTCAGGCAGCTCAATAGCTTAGGTTGGACTTCAGTGCCTGTACGCCTTGGGCTCTCGATACGCCAAGGGCCACATAGGGGCAAGGCGATAGCAGGCCTCGGAGCAATTCAGCGGGAATAGTCTGCGATGCTCATGCAGGCAGGCGCATCGGGATCTTGAGGTAGCGCACCCCGTTGGATTCAGCTGCGGGCCACCGGCCCGCCCGGATGTTGACCTGAATGGAAGGCAGCAGCAGCGTGGGCGCTGCCAGCGTCGCATCTCGGCGTTGGCGCATGGCCACGAATTCGTCCATGCTCACACCGTCGTGAACGTGCACGTTGCGCGCGCGCTCCTCGGCGACTGTGCTTTCCCAGGCGTAGCAGTCGCGCCCGGGTGCCTTGTAATCGTGGCACATGAAGAGCCGGGTCTCGGGTGGCAGTGCGAGCAGCTTCTGGATGGATTGGTACAGGGTACGGGCGCTTCCACCCGGGAAATCGGCGCGCGCAGTGCCGTAGTCCGGCATGAACAAGGTATCGCCCACGAACACGGCATCGCCTACGCGGTAGGACACACAAGCGGGCGTGTGGCCTGGGGTGTGCAGCACGTCCATCGTCAAATCGCCGATGCTCAAGGTCTCGCCATCGCGTAGCAGGCGATCGAACTCTCCTCCGTCGCCGGACACGTCGTCCAAGTTGAACACTGGCCGGAAGATGGCTTGCACGTCGCGGATGTGCTCCCCGATGGCCACCCGCGCGCCTGTGCGCGCTTTGAGGTACGGGGCCGCGCTCAGGTGATCCGCATGGGCATGGGTCTCCAGGACCCACACCACTTCCAGCGCTTGCTCAGCTACCGCCGCCAGCACTTGGTCAGCCGATGTAGTGGACACCTTGCCACTGCGGTGGTCATAGTCGAGCACCGGGTCGATCACGGCCGCCTGCCGCGTCACGGGGTCGGACACCAGGTAGGTCACGGTGTTCGTGGCCTCATCGAAAAACGCCTGAATCTGAGCACCGAATTGCATAGAAAGTGTCCTGCCTTGAAGGGGAGGCCTTGACTATATATTAGTTTATGCTAAATTAGAAAGAAATGAAATAAACGTTGCCATGAAGCTCAACAAGAAGGATCGATCGTTCATGCAGGACGGCGCGGCCAAGGCTGCGGCGATGCTGCGGGCGGTCGGCAACGAACATCGCCTGCTCATCCTCTGCCTGCTGATCGAGCACGGGGAGATGACCGTCGGCGCTTTGCACGAGAACGTGGCATTGAGTCAGTCCGCCTTGTCCCAGCACCTGGCCAAGATGCGCGAGGAAGGCCTGGTGGCCTATAGGCGCGAATCACAGACCCTGCACTACCGGATCGAAAACCCGGACGTGGCCAGGCTCATCGCCACGCTCAAGACCATCTTCTGCCCTTGATCTGTCAACGGAGGTCATTTCCATGTCCCTGAAACCCATTTCGCCTCAAGACGCCCGCGAACTCATGCGCCGGGGCGCCGCCCTGGTGGACATCCGTGCGGCGGACGAACACGCCCGCGAGCGCATCGCGCAGGCACGCCATGTGCCCATGGATCGCCTGCAAGCCGGCAGTCTTCCGCTCGGCGGCGCTCCGGCGGTCATCTTCCATTGCCGCTCGGGCAATCGGACGCGGGTCAATGCTTCGGCGCTGCGGGCATGCGCAGCCTGCGATGCCTACTTCCTCGAAGGCGGGCTGGACGCCTGGAAAAAGGCGGGGCTGCCCGTCGTGGCCGACGCATCGCAACCTCTGGAACTGCAGCGGCAGGTACAGATTGCCGCAGGGTCTTTGATCGTGCTGGGTGCGGTACTCGGCGTCGCGGTATCGCCGTGGTTCCACGCGCTCTCGGCCTTCGTGGGGGCGGGGCTGGTTTTCGCTGGCGCTTCAGGGTTCTGCGGACTGGCGCGTGTGTTGATGCGCATGCCTTGGAATCGCAACGCGCTGGCCGGCTGAACGAAGCCTCCAGCGCTCAGCTTTGTCTGAATTCACTTTTGTTTGATTGACCCAGGAGAGACCATGAAACTCAATGTCGGCGGCATGGACCGCATTCTTCGCATCGTCGTCGGGCTCGTGCTCATCGCACTGGCCGCCACAGGCACAGTGGGCTGGTGGGGCTGGCTGGGCGTTATTCCACTCCTGACGGGGGTGGTGCGCTTTTGCCCGCTGTATTCGCTGGTCGGGCTCAACACCTGTCCGCTGAAGACCGGCAAATAGGTGTCGGATCACCGCCAGCGCAGCAATTTGCTGCAACGATGGAGTAGCGCTACGAGCGCGTCCGACAGCAGGGGCTTTCGATGGGCGGGTGAAATCTCTCAAGGCGGAGATTCCCCCTGGCTATTCGAGCCAAAAGCTTGGCCAAAGGTTGGCGCGCCAGAATGTTCTATTTTTCTGATCACAGAGTTCTTTGACCCTGAGAAATAGATGCGCATCCTGATCGTCGAAGATTCCGAGACACTGTCCGAAGCCCTAAGCCGCAGCCTCAAGGCTGAGGGCTACGCTTGCGATATTGCAGCGGACGGTCAGGCGGCGCTGCAGTTTCTGCAGAGCTACCGCTACGACGCGATCATTCTGGACTTGATGCTGCCCCGCGTGGACGGCTTTGGCGTCTTGCGGGCGCTGGGCGGCGATGCCGGTGCGGCCCCGGTGCTGGTGCTTTCCGCACGGGAGCAACTCGACGACCGGGTGCGTGCGCTGGATGCCGGCGCCGATGACTACCTGACCAAACCCTTTGAGCTGGCGGAGTTGCTGGCCCGGCTGCGCGCCCTGGTGCGGCGTCCGGCGCAACGCGATACGCCGGTTTTGCGCCATGGCGAACTGGCCGTCGATCCGCGCTCGCGCACGGCGCGCTGGCGCGGCGATGATCTGAAGCTCACGCCCAAGGAATACGGATGCCTGGAACTGCTGCTGCGCAGGCAGGGTGCGGTGCTGTCGCGTGCACAGATTTTTGAGCACCTGTACGACAGCAGCAGCGATGCGTCGGACAAGGTGGTGGAGGTCATCGTCAGTACCCTGCGCACCAAGCTGGCCCCATGCGGCTTGGGCGAGATGATCGTGACCCGGCGGGGTTTTGGTTACGTGCTGGTGTGAAGCATGCATCCACCTTCCGCACCCTCCAACGGCACCGCCTGGTCGCTGCACCGGCGTCTGGCCGTGGGCCTGGTCTTGTGCATAGGCGGCACCTTCGCCGCCATATTCCCGGTGCTGGATCGCCTGATCGACCGGGCGATCTACCAGCAAATGGATCTGACGCTTTCGCAGCGTGCCGCTGCCGTCGGGCGCGTACTGCAAGAGCCTGATCCGCAGCAGCTCGAACGCCTGATGCCCGAATATGAGCCGCGCGGGCACACCGAGTTCTTCACCGTCTTCAACGAAGACAACGGCCAGGCCGTGCTGCGCTCGCCCAGCAGCGCCGATGCCGTGCTTCCAGTGGGACTGGCCGCGCAAGGCACGCCCCGCTATTACGACGTGACGCTGCCCGACGGTCACGCGGGCCGTGCGCTCGCCATCCATGTGGCATTGCATGGCAGCCAGAACCGGCTGCTGGTGGTGGCAACGGAGCGCGAGGGATGGGACCAGACCGAACGGCGCGTCCACTTTGCATTGCTCATCGGCATCGCGTTGGCAACCCTGCTGGCGACGGGATCGGCGCTGCTCTTGGTACAGCGCGTCATCGTGGTGCTGCGCCGCACGGGCGCCGCGGCGGCCCGCCTGAAGGCAGACCAGCCCATGCGGCCCCTGGGAGGCGACTTGCCGCGTGAGCTCCAGCCCTTTGCCGATGCCTTCAACCTCGGCCTGCACCACCTGTACACCGCCATCGAGCGCGAGCGCCAGTTCTCGCGCGACGTGGCGCACGAGCTGCGCACCCCCTTGGCGGAAATCCGCACCAGTGCCGAAAGCGCACTGGGCGCGGGCGACCCCACCCAGGCCCAGCACAGCCTGCGCGCCGCCGTGGACGCTACCGCACGCATGCAACGCAGCGTGGACACCTTGCTGCTGCTGGCCCGGCTCGAATCCGGACAGCACACACAGGCGCCCGATCCGCTCGATATGGCCGCGCTGGTGCGCGAACTGCTGGCCGCGTTGGCGGGAACGCAGGCGCGCCGCGGGCTGACCGTGCGGGCCGATCTGCCGCCATCGGCCTGGGTGCGGGGCGATTTGGGCGTGATCGAGCGGATCCTCTCCAACCTGCTGCGCAATGCCATGGAGTACGCACCCGACGGTGATGCCATCACCTGCCGCCTGGAGCGCAGCGATGCCGGCTGGCTTCTTTCCATCGGCAATGCCGCGCCCGATCTTCGTGAAGACGACCTGGAACACCTCGGCCACCGCTTCTGGCGCAAGCATTCCGAAGGCGGCACGGCACACCATGCGGGGCTGGGGCTGGCTCTGGCGTTCGCCTTGGCGCGAGCCATTGATCTGCCGCTTCGGTTCAGCCTACAAAATGGCCGGCTGACCGCACAGCTTGGCCCTTGGGCCTCACTGGTATGAATCTACGGCGCCGCTCCAAAAATCGCACCGACAACCGCCGTCTTGGCCATCGCCAAGGTGCCCCACAGCGTTACCCGAGCTGCCCTCTTGGCTAGGGAAGCGCCGCCTATTCTCGCGGCCAGGATGCCCGGCAGCGCCAGAAAGAAAATGGCGGTGACAACCGTCCATGAGAGCAAGGATGGCCTCGGTGCCAGCATCACGACGCCGAGTGGCAGAACCGCGCCGACGGCAAAGCTGGCTCAAGGATGCCGCACCTTGTGCGCGCATCATGCAGCGTATCGATGGGAACGGTGCCACCTTGCAACCACCGGTCAGTCGCGCGCTCACAACTCGAACTCCTGGCCTTGCAGCGGCACGGTGGCCTGCCAGCCGAGTTCGCGCAGGACGCGCTCACGCAAGCCCTCAGAGGCCTCGGGTTCGCCATGCACGATGAAGACCCGCTTGGGCGCTTGAGCAAAGCCCGACAGCCATTGCAGCAGTTCGTCGCTGTCCGCATGCGCGGACAGCATTGGCAGCTCGGCAACTTCGGCGTTGACGGGAATCCACTGACCAAACATTTTCACCTCGCGTGCGCCTTGGAGCAGCTTGCGTCCCCGGGTGCCCGCAGCCTGGAAGCCAGAGAAGAGCAAGGTGTTGCGGTGATCCGGCGCGAAGGCGGCAATGTGGTGCAGCACGCGGCCACCGGTCGCCATGCCGCTGGCCGAGAGAATGACCTTGGGGTACCGATTGGACGACAATGCCTTGGACTCTTCGACGTCACGCACATAGGTGACAGCTGCGCAGGCCTGCTCGAAGTCGCTCTCCGCGAGCTTGTGCTCGCCCTTGTACCGGTACAGCAATTCGGTCGCGTTGGTAGCCATCGGACTGTCCAGGTACACAGGGACATTGCGCAGGCCACCTTGCTGGCGCAGCAGCCACAGATCATGGATCAAGGACTGGGCACGGCCGACGGCGAACGCGGGCACCACAATCGTACCGCCGCGTTGCACCGTGCGGGCGATCACGTTACCCAGCGCCTTGACCGCGTCCGACCGGTCATGGCGGCGATCGCCGTAGGTGGATTCAATCACGACATAGTCGGCTGATGGCACCGCTTCGGGATCGTGCATGACGCGGTCGCCGTAACGGCCCAAGTCTCCCGAGAAGACAATTCGCCGGCCGCCGACGTCGATCTGCGCGGTAGTGGCGCCCAGGATGTGACCCGCGCGGCGCAACACGAGCCTGGCCCCGCCGGGCAGTTCGACCTCGCTGTGGGTCGCGACCGGCTGGAAGTGCTTGAGCGCACGTTCGACGTCGGGCACGGTGTACAGCGGCAAGGCCGGCTTGTGTTTGGAAAAGCCTTTGCGGTTAGCGAAGTCAGCGTCTTTCTCTTGGAGCCAGGCACTATCGAGAAGGATCAACTCAGCCACGTCCCTTGTGGCCCGCGTGCAGAAGATCTTTCCCCGAAACCCGTCCAGAATCAGCCGAGGCAGGTAGCCACAATGGTCGAGGTGGGCATGGGTCAAGACCACCGCATCAATGTCACCCGGTGACACCGGCAGACGTTGCCAGTTGAGTTCTCGCAGATTCTTCAGCCCCTGGAACAGGCCACAGTCGATGAGGATGCGTGTGTCGCCACAGGTGAGCAGGTGCTTGGAGCCGGTGACGGTGCCGGCTCCGCCCAGGCTGGTCAATGAAAACATGGATTTCTTTCTCTGTTGGATAACCCAGGAGGTCTGGAATATCTGGGGTCGTTGCGTGACATCAGAAAGAGGGAATGCCACTAATGCCCAGTTGGGGCCAGCATGATCTCGGTGGGCATGTCGGCGTCCACTCGAAAATGGGGCCGCAGAACTCTCCCGATGATCTTGGGCCTGCACCGGGGGAGGTGATTTGCTTTAAATCAATTTTCTCCGAGATACCCGCCAGTGGGTCGGTATCGTAGGTAGCATGAGCTGCAAGCCATGCCGAGACAGTGCAAATCCGGCCCTGACCTATGACAGACAAACTCCCAGCCGCCATTCAGGATCGACCCGGTTTGAGCGGCACCGAGGCCGCTGAACGTCTGGCGCGCGACGGCCCGAACCAATTGCCGGGCAGCACACCCAAATCCACGGCCGCCATTGTGCGCGAGGTGCTCACGGAGCCCATGTTTCTGATGCTGTTGGCTGCGGGCGGCATTTACCTGGCGCTGGGTGACAAGGGCGAGGCCCTGTTTCTGCTCAGCTTCGTCTTCGTGGTGATCGGCATCACGCTGGTGCAGGAGCGCCGCACGCAGCGCGCACTGGAGTCGCTGCGGGATCTGTCGGCGCCGCGCGCGCTGGTCGTGCGCGACGGGACAGAACAGCGCATCGCCGGGCGTGACGTGGTGTGCGGCGACCTGCTCGTGCTGCACGAGGGCGACCGTATCGCCGCCGATGCTCAATTGCTGGACGGCCAACTGGAGGTGGACGAGTCTCTGCTAACTGGTGAGTCCGTGCCCGTGGCCAAGCTGCCTGTGCAGCCGCCCGGCGACGGTAGCGGCGGACTCCTGTACGCCAGTACGGTGGTCACGCGTGGCGTGGGCCTGGCCCGGGTGCACGCCACGGCGGGCCATACGGCCGTGGGCCGCATTGGCGCCGATCTGGCCACGACTACGCCGCCGCCGTCGCCACTGCAGCAGCGTTCGCGCCGTCTGGTCCGTGCGCTGGGCACGCTGGCGCTCGTTCTGGCCGCTGCCCAGGTCCTGCTGGGCTGGTGGTGGAACGGCCGCCCGCTGCTCGACAGCCTGCTGTCGGGCATCGCCCTGGCCATGGCACTGCTGCCCGAGGAGATTCCGGTCATCCTCACCGTGTTCCTGGCGCTGGGCGCCTGGCGCATCGCGCGTCTGCAGGTGCTTACGCGGCGCATCACCGCCGTCGAAACCTTGGGCGCCATTACCGTGCTGGCAGTGGACAAGACCGGCACGCTGACCCAGAACCGCATGGCTGTGGCCGGGCTGGCAACGCCTGCGCGGCACTGGCGCGCCGAAGGGGCCGGCGAGCTGCCCGAGGATTTCCACCCGCTGGTGGAATGGGCCATGCTGGCCACCCCGGGTGACCCGTTCGATCCCATGGAAAAGGCCATCCAGCAGTTCGGCCACGGCTGGCTGCAGGGTACGGAGCATGTGCACGACGGGCGCGAGCCGGTGTTCGAGTACGCCCTTTCGGGCGAGATCCTGGCCATGACGCGCGTGTACGCCAGCACCGCGCCCGAGCGGCACCTGCTGGCCACCAAGGGCGCGCCCGAGGCCGTGGCCGACCTGTGCCACCTGGACGAGGGGCGCCGCGCCGCCATCCGGGCCCAGGTCGAGGCCCTGGCCGAAGACGGCCTGCGCGTGCTGGGCGTGGCGCGAGGGCATTGGGCGGGGGCGCCCGGCCAGGCACAGGGCTGGCCCGCCAGCCAGCACGATTTCGACTTTGAATTTCTGGGCCTGCTGGCGCTGGCCGACCCGCCACGCCCCGAAGTGCCTGAAGCCCTGGCCGAATGCCGCGCCGCTGGTGTGCGCGTGGTGATGATGACGGGCGACCACCCGGCCACGGCGCGCGCCATCGCGCGGCAGGTGGGCCTGTCCGAACGCCCCGAGGTGCTGACCGGCGACGAACTGCAAACCCTGGACGATGCCACGCTGCGCGAGCGCCTGCGCCGCGTGGACCTGTGCGCGCGCCTCAAGCCCGCGCACAAGCTGCGCCTGGTGCAACTGCTGCGCGCCGACGGGCAGGTGGTGGCCATGACGGGCGACGGTGTGAACGACGCCTCCGCGCTCAAGGCCGCCGACGTGGGCATCGCCATGGGCGAGCGCGGCACTGACGTGGCACGCGAGGCGGCGGCGCTGGTGCTGCTCAAGGACAGCTTCGCGCACATCGTCGCCGCCATCCGCCAGGGCCGGCGCATCGACGACAACGTGCGCAAGGCCACGCGCTTCGTGTTCGCTGTGCACATGCCGATCGTCGCGCTGGCGCTGGTGCCCACCTTGCTTCACTGGCCCGCCCTGCTGTTGCCGGTGCATATCGTGCTGCTGGAACTGCTGATCGACCCCGCCTGCTCCATTGTGTTCGAGGCCGAACCCGAGGCAGCCGACATCATGGAGCGCCCGCCACGGCCGCTGACGGATTCACCGTTTGCACTGCATGCGCTGTGGCTGCCGCTGCTGCAGGGCTTAGGAATCGCCGCCTTGCTGCTGGACGCCCAGGCTTGGCTGCAAGTCCTGGGCTGGGACTTGAGCCAGAGCCGCAGCGTCGTGTTTGGCGCACTCGTGCTGTGCGCGCTGATGCTGATCCTGGCACACCGCGACCCCATGCATCCGTTGTGGCGCCGCCGCAGCTCGACCAACCCATGGCTGCAGCCCATGGCTGCAGCCGTGGTCTTGCTGCTGGTCGCCGTGCTGGCCGTACCCGGTCTGCGCCACCTCATGGGACTGGATGGGGCGCGTCCGCCGACACTGGCGGCGGGTGCCGTCCTGCTGGCGCTGTGCCTGGCCTGGCTGGAATTGTTGAGGTTGGCCATGGCACGACTCGCGGCGCGCACGGCGTCAACACTGTGAGCCCGGCATGTCTTGCTTTTTCATCCTGGGAGCGACCCGGCGATGAAAATGTCTGTGTCAAGTTTTTCCGCAGTGGTGTCGCAGGCAAAAGCTCAGGCAGCTCAATGGCTTCGGCTGGGCTTCAGTGCCTGTACGCCTTGGGCTCTCGATGCGCCAATCCGAGGGCGGCACCGCACACCATGCAGGGCTGGGATTGGCCCTGGCGTGCGCCCTGGCGCGGGCCGTTGATCCGCCGCTGGGCGGCTCTGGTGTAAATCTACGGCGCCGCACCGAACATCGCGCCGACCCCTGCCGTGATCGCCATCGCCAGAGTGCCCCACAGAGCCACCCGGGAGGCGCTCTTGACCACGGGAGCGCCGCCTATCCTGGCGGCCAGGACACCCAGTAGCGCCAGGAAGAAGATGGCCGTGGCTACTGTCCAAGCGAGCAGCGAGGGCCCGGGCGCCAGCATCACCACGGCCAGCGGCAACACGGCCCCTACGGCAAAGCTGGCGGCGGAGGCCAGCGCCGCCTGCAAGGGCTTGGCGCTGAGCGCCTCCGAGATACCCAGTTCATCGCGGGCATGTGCGCCCAGCGCATCGTGGGCCATCAGTTGCGTGGCAACCTCGCTGGCCAGTGCAGGCGCTATCCCTCGCTGGGTGTAGATGGCCGTCAGTTCCCGATGCTCGGCTTCGGGGTTTTCCGCCAGCTCGCGGTGTTCCCGCGCCAGGTCCGCCTTCTCCGTGTCCGCTTGAGAAAAAACCGACACGTATTCTCCAGCCGCCATGGACATGGCACCGGCGACCAGCCCAGCCACCGCGGTCGTCATGATGCTGGCGTGGCTGGCTTGCGCCGCTGCGACACCGACCACCAGGCTGGCTGTGGAGATGATCCCATCGTTGGCGCCCAGGACGGCGGCGCGCAGCCAGCCGATGTGTTCCGTGCGATGGCGTTCGCGGTGCATGAACTTCATTGGACTTCTCCGTATCTTGGATTGCTTACCGGGAGCCGCGCCCCGGCAGCATGCGCACGAGCGTGTTGTCGTGGATGACGTAGTGGTGCAGCAGTGCCGCCGCCGCATGCAATCCAATCAACGCATAGCCGGCCGTGGCCAGTGCTTCGTGCAGGTCCTTCAAGGGATGCGCAAGCGCTTCGTTCGCGCCCGTCAGCATGGGTAGCGCAAAGCCGAACAGGGTCACTGGCTTGGCCGCCGTGCTCAGCGCCAGCCAACCCAACAGCGGCGCGGCAATCATCAGTGCATACAGCGCGGCATGCATGAGCCGCGCCATCAGGGCCGGCCACCGGGCCATGGGCGGCTCGATGGCCGGTGCGGCGCCCGCCACCCAGCGCACGCACAGACGGACCGCCACCAATGCCAGGACGGACAGGCCCAGCAGGAAATGCAGGGATTTCAGATTCGCGCGCAATGCGCTGCCCTTGGGCGCGAAGCCGCGCAGTTCCATGCTGGCATACACGGCAGCGATAAGCACCAGCATCAGCCAATGCAAGGCAATGACAGAAAAGCCATAGCGGTTTTGAGAGTTCTTGAATAGCAATTCACTTTCTCCGACACATAGATTCGAGTGACGCACGCGAAACAATGCTGAGGACGCCGCACCTTGTGTGCGTATTGCATGCGTTCTCGCGTCACTCTGGCAGCTCAAGCTTTGGGCAAGCTTTGAGCGAATAAATAAATTGAATCAAAGCTTGCCCAAAGCTTGGGCTGCCAGCATGCGGGGGTTGCCATCACAGCACCTCAAATCGCATGCTTGGTATCTCCCCCATTGCAGCACCGCCTGAAGGCGCGCCGCAGAAGAAACATCAACGCTCTGCCATCCCGCGCGTTGCAGCCGTCGTCGTGACCCTGGCGGTGGTAGCAGGCGCAAGCTGGTGGATGTTTTCACGCCCGGCGAAGGAGCCGATGACGGAGGCGCCCACCATGGCCCCCACTGCTGACGGGCGCATCACATTGGACGTAGCGCAATTGCGCGCGCTCGGGGTAGCCACGGCGGCGGCGGGCACCGCCACGCAGTTGCCGGTGCCTGGCTTGCCCGCGCAAGCCGCCGCGCCGCTGGCTGCCAGCGCGCAGGTCAGCGCACCCTACGCGGGCGTGGTCACGCGCATTCTGGTCGATGAAGGGGCTTCTGTCCGGCAAGGACAGCCCCTGGCGCGCATCCAGAGCCGCGACGTGCTGGCCGCCCAGGGCGAATGGGCCCGCGCGCGCAGCGAGGCCACGGCGGCGGCGCTGCAAGCCCGGCGTGATGCGGCCCTGCTGGCCGAGGGCATCATCCCCGCCGCGCGCAACGAGCAGTCGCAGGCGCGCACCCAGGCCGCGCAGAGCACGTTGCGCCAGGCCACGGGCGCGCTGGCGCAACTGCGCCCGGTGGCGGGCGGGCAGGCGGGCGAGTACGAACTGCTGGCGCCGATGGCGGGCCAGGTGGTGCGGCGGCACCTGATGCCGGGGCAATCGGTGGCGGCGCTGGAAACCGCCTTCGTGGTGGCCGAGGCGGGTCGCATGGACGTGAACTTCACCGCGCCGCTGCGCCTGCGCAGCGCCATCAAGCCCGGCCTGCCCGTAGGCCTGCCCGATGGCAGCGTGGCAAAAGTGGTGGCGGTGGGCGCGGATGCCGATCCTGCCAGCCAGAGCCTGCGCGTGCGCGCCAGCATCGAGGGGCGGACGGCGCTCGCCGTGGGCCAGCAGTTCAGCGTGAGCCTGCTGCTGCCCGTGCCTGCGGGCGCACTGGCCGTGCCGCCGTCGGCCTTGCTGCCTGCCGGACAAGGGCATGTTCTGTATGTGGCGAGCGATGCGGTGGGCGGAGAGAAGGGGGCGATGCGCTTGCGTGCCGTGGCCGTTCAGTTGCTGGGCGGGGACGAGTCCGTCAGCGTGGTGGCGCCTGATTCCAGGGATGGCTCCGACACACTCGCGGCCGGTGAGCAGGTCGTCACACGCGGCACGGCGCTGCTCAAGTCCGTGCTGCCGCTGCGGTGAAAGGCCGGGCATGCTCTCTCGCCTCATCGAGTTTTCCTTGCGCCAGCGCCTGCTGGTACTGCTGGCCGTGCTCGTCCTCGCGGGCGCGGGCGTGGCCTCGTTTCTGCAATTGCCGATCGACGCCTACCCGGACATCTCCCCCACGCAGGTCAAGCTCATCCTCAAGGCGCCGGGCATGACGCCCGAAGAGGTCGAATCGCGCGTCATCGCGCCGCTGGAGATGGAGTTGCTGGGTGTGCCGCGAGGCGTGATGCTGCGCTCCACGGCCAAATACGCCATCGCCGACATCACGCTGGACTTTGCCGAGGGCAGCGACATCTACTGGGCGCGCCAGCAGGTAGCCGAGCGCTACGCCGCCGTCGCGGGCAGTCTGCCCGAAGGCGTTGGCGGCGGGCTGGCACCCATCTCCACGCCGCTGTCGGACGTGTTCATGTTCACCATCGAGGGCGGCTCACTGTCATTGGGCGAGCGGCGCACCCTGCTGGACTGGACGCTGCGCCCCGCCTTGCGCACACTGCCCGGCGTGGCCGACATCAACGTGTTGGGTGGCCAGGCTGCCAGTTTTGCCGTGGTGCCCGACCGCGCGCGCCTGTCCGCCGCCGGAATGAGCTTTGCCGACGTGGTGACGGCCGTCAGCCGCAACAACCGCAATGACGGCGCGGGCCGCCTGGACGCGGGGGAAAACGCGCTGATCGTGCGGTCGGACGGCGCGATCCGCAGCGCGGAGGATTTGTCGCGTGTCGTGTTGCGCGCCGCCACGGCAAGCGCACCTGCCGTGCACGTGGGCGATGTAGCCGCCGTGCGCATGGAGGGGCTGACCCGCTATGGGGCCGTCAGCCGCGACGGCCAGGGCGAGGCGGTGGAAGGCATCGTCGTGGCGCTGCGTGGCGCCGATGCGTCAACGCTGGTGAAGGCGATCCGCGCGCGCCTGGATGAACTCGCCACCAGCCTGCCGCCCGGCGTGAAGGTGGTGCCCTTCTATGACCGCAGCACGCTCATCCAGCGCGCGGTGGGTACGGTGGAAAGCGCGCTGATCGAAGCGACGGTGCTGGTCGTCGTGCTGCTCCTGCTCTTTCTAGGCGAGTTGCGCGCGGCGCTGGTGGTGGCGCTCATGGTGCCGCTGGCCGCGCTGGGCACCTTCCTGCTGATGCGCATCGCGGGCATGAGCGCCAACCTGATGAGCCTGGGCGGGCTGGCCATCGCCATCGGCATGCTGGTCGATGCGGCCGTGGTGGTGGTGGAAAACGCCGTCAGCCGCCTCGACCCGCACGCCGATGGGGCGCAACTGCCACGTTTGCACCGCGTGTTCGCCGCCGCGCGCGAGGTGGCTCTGCCCGTGGCCTCGGGCATCCTCATCATCTGCTTGACCTTCGTGCCGCTGCTGACCTTGCAGGGGCTGGAGGGCAAGTTGTTCGCCCCCGTGGCGCTGACCATTGTGTTCGCACTGGGCGTTTCGCTGCTGTTGTCGCTGACGCTGGTGCCCGTGCTGTCGTCGCTGCTGCTCAAGGAGCGCGCGCACCACGAACCCTGGGTGATGCGCGGCGCATTGCGCTTGTATCGCCCGGTGCTGGATGCGGCACTGGCCTACCCGCTGCGGGCTACGGCCGTGGCGCTGGCGGCCCTGATGCTCGGTGTGGTGGCCTACCTGGGAACCGGCAAGGCCTTCATGCCGACGATGGACGAGGGGGACATCCTGCTGCAGTTGCAAAAGCCGCCCTCCATCGGGTTGAACCGCTCGCGCGACATCGACCTGACGGTGCAGAAAGCCATCCTGGCCAAAGTGCCCGAAGTGCAGCACAGCATCGCCCGCGTCGGCTCGGACGAGCTGGGGCTCGACCCCATGGGCCTGAATGAAACCGACATGTTCATGCAGCTTGGCGACCGCAAGACGTGGCGCATGGACAAGGAATCGCTGGGCGAGGAAATCCGCAAGGTGATGGCGGCCTTCCCCGGCCTGGATTTCGGCTTCACCCAGCCTATCGAGATGCGCGTTTCCGAAATGCTCACCGGCAGCCGTGGCGACGTGGCCATCAAGCTCTTCGGCCCGGACCTGAGCACCCTGGGCGAGTTGGCCGTGCGCATCGCCGCCAGCGTCGAGAAAGTGCCCGGCGCGCGCGACGTGCTGACGCAGGCCAGCGACCGCGTCGAGTACCTGCAGGTGAAGGTGGACGCCCAGGCCAGCGGCCGTGCAGGGCTGGCGGTGACGGCCGTGCAGGACGAGTTGCGTGCGCAGCTCGAAGGCGTTCCCGCCGGCGTGGTGATCGAGGCCAACCGGCGCACGCCCATCGTGGTGCGGGGCGACGCGCTGCTGCGCGGTTCGGCCGAGCGCTTCAAGGACTTGCGGCTGGCCCGCAGCGGCGCAGGCGGCTCCGGGGATATCCCCCTTACGTCGCTGGCCGCCATCACCACCACCCAGGGCCCCGTGCTGGTGCGGCGCGAGGGCGGATCGCGCTTCGCGCTGATCCAGTCCATGGTGAGCGGGCGCGACCTGGTGGGCTTTGTGGATGAGGCCCGCGCTGCCGTGGCGCGTGACGTTCCCCTGCCTGCGGGCTACCGGCTGGAATGGGGTGGCCAGTTCGAGAACCAGCAGCGCGCCGCCGCCCGTCTGGGGCTGGTGGTGCCGGTGTCGCTGGCGCTGATCTTCTTCGTGCTGTTCATGACCTTCGGTTCGGTGCGTCAGGCCGTGCTGATTCTGGGCAATGTGCCCTTCGCCCTGGTCGGCGGCATGGCCGCGCTGTGGATGTCGGGGCAATACCTGTCGGTGCCCGCATCGGTGGGTTTCATCGCCCTGCTGGGCATCGCCGTGCTCAACGGGCTGGTGCTGGTCACGCACTTCAACCACCTGCACGCGCTGGGCCTGCCCTTGGATCAGGTGGTGCGCGAAGGCTCGCTGCGCCGCTTGCGTCCGGTGCTGATGACCGCCTCCATCACCGCCTTTGGCCTGGTGCCCCTGTTGCTGTCCACCGGGCCGGGCTCGGAGATCCAGCGCCCGCTGGCCATCGTGGTGATCGGCGGGCTGGTCAGCTCCACCGCGCTCACGCTGGTGCTGCTGCCGGTGCTGTACCGGCGCTTCGGGCAATCGATGAAAGGAGGTGCCGCATGAACGCGCCACATCAAACCGAATGGGTGCGCCTGAACCTGGTGTGCCCTCCCGCGCTGGAAGAGGCCGTGACGGGCGTCCTGATGGCCGACCCCACGCTGCCGGGCTTCACCTTGCTGCACGCCGAGGGGCACAGCAGCGACTTCGCGCATGCCTCGATCCGCGAGCAGGTGCGTGGCCGCGTCGACCGGCGTGTGCTGTGGGTCGTGATCGAGCGCGAGCGCGTGGATGGCCTTCTGGCCGCACTGCGCCAGCGCATCGCATCCAGCGACGTGCGCTGGTGGATGGAGCCTGTTATGGCGATGGGGCGGCTGGCATGAAGTTGCTCTCTCCTTGTGCGGCGGCGGCGCTGGCCTGCATTCCCTGGTTTGCGCTGGCGCAGGAACCCGCGCCGGACTGGCTTCCCCCATCGGCCCAGGTCCGGGCCACCCTGAGGGCACAGCCCGTCGTGCGCGCGGCGGCCGAGCGTGTGCGAGCTGCCGAGGCGACCCAGCGTGCCCTGGATGTGGGTAGCCATGAATTCCAGGCCAACACGGGCCTCCAGCGCCGCCATGTCACCACGGAGCAGCGCCGTTACAACGAATGGGAAATGGGCATCAGCCGCACCATCCGTTTGCCTGACAAGGCCCGGCTGGACCGGGAGATCGGCAGCAGCACCCGCAGCGTGGCCGACCTGCGGCTGGAAGATGCCGAGCACCAGGTGGCTCGCCGCCTCCTCGATGCCTGGATGGGCTGGCTGCGCAGCAGCGCCGTGGCCGAAGAGACGGCGGCGCAGGATCAACTGCTCTCCCGCGAGCGCGACGCCCTGGCCCGCCGCATAGTCCTGGGCGATGCGGCACGGCGCGAGATGGACGTGCTGGACGCCGAGCGCGCCACCCAGGCAGCGCAGACCCTGATGGCGCGCGATGCGGCGCTGGCGGCCCGGCAGGCCTTGGCCCTGGGGTTCCCGGAAATCACCGTGCCCCACGCCGCCGCTGTGCTGCCCGAGCCGCAAGAGCTGCCCGATAGCCCGCAAGCCTGGCGAGAGCGCATCGTCCAGGAAAGCGCCGAGATCGCGATGGCCAACGGCGAAACCACGCGCCTGTCGAAGGTGGCCGAACGCGCACGCGCCGAACGCACGCCCGACCCCACGGTGGGCGTGCGCGTCCTGTCCGACCGCGGCGGCGCGGAGCGCGTTGTGGGGGTGGTGCTCTCCATACCCTTCGGCACGGACTACCGCAGCGCCCGGGCCGCCACAGAGAGTGCCAACGCCGCAGCCGCTGAAGCCGAGGCGGCCGATGTGCGGCGCGCCATCGAGCAAGGCGCATGGCTAGCCGTCCAAGCCGCGCAAAGCAAGCGTGCGCAGTGGCAGTCGCACCAGCAGGCGCTGACCGCACAGACCGCCGCCAATACCCGCACGCGCCGGGCATGGGAGCTGGGCGAGGCCCCGCTCGGCGAATACCTGTTGTCCCTGCGCAGCCTGCGGCAGGCCCGCTTGGCGGAAACACAGGCGCGGGTGGATGCGCTGCAGGCCGCCATGCTGGTGCGCATCGACGCGCATGCGGTGTGGCATTCGGAAGGCGCAGGCCATGGCGAGAGTGTTGCTCGTGGGAGATCCCAGTGAGGGGTGGCGTCTTGTCTCAAACGCCAAGAGCAGATCCGCCGGCGCTCTAGACGCAGCAGAAATCGCGTTGGTGATGGGGGTGCCTTCGGCCGCACGCTCCTCTCCCCACCCTCACTGGAAAAGCGAGCCGAGGAGGATAAGGAATGGAGCTAAGACATCTGCGGTGCTTCCTGGCCGTTGCTGAAGAACTGCACTTCGCCCGCGCCGCCGAGCGCCTGCACATTGACCAGTCGCCCCTGTCCCGCGCCATCAAGGAACTGGAAGAAGACCTGGGCGTGCGGCTGTTCATCCGCAACTCGCGCAGCACCCGCTTGTCACGCGCCGGGCAGGTCTTCAAGGAGCATGTGCCGCGCATCTTCGCGGCCTTGCAGCAGGCCCGCGACGGGGCCAAGGCGGTTGCTGCGGGCTACGACGGCCAATTGCGCATCGCGCTGTCCGACGGCATCACGCCGCCGCACCTCGGGGCCTTCCTGGCGAAGTGCCGGGAGGATGATCCCGAGGTCGGCATTCAACTGAACGAAGTCCCGCTGTCGCAGCAGCTCAAAGGCCTGCAAGACGATCTATACGACGCCGGATTCGCCCAGTCCGATGAGGTGGGCGAAGGTCTGCTGGCCGTCCCCGTTTGGCATGATCCGCTGGTGGTGGCAATGCCCGCCACGCATCCCCTGATGGCCTACAAGCGCATCCCACTGCAAGAGGTCTTGCGCTATCCCTTGTTGATGGGCGACCCGCACCTGTGCGAGGGCTATTGCCGCCAAATCGCCAAGGTACTGCGCACGGTTGATCTGGAGCCGCTGGTGGCCGAGGAAGTGTCTTCGCTCGATCTGGCATTGACCTTGGTTTCTGCTGGTTATGCCTTGGCGTTTGTCGGGGCTTCGCAGATTGCCGCGAGCCGCTCTCCCGACGTGAGCAGCCGCCCGCTGGCAGGCATATCGCCCACCTTGACCACCTACCTCCTGCGGGCCAATATGGCCTCGTCCGAGTCGTTGGCCCGATTCATCGAACGCGCCACTGCGGCCCCTCCTGACTCGCATCCCTGAGTCGATTTCCCAGCATTCTTCCCGTCGTTGACGACCTGCTGCCCTGGCGCAGCAGGGCGTTTTTCTGCGTAGGTGGCACGCGGGCAAGCCGCATGGCTGCTGGATTGACACAGTTCAACGGCACGGTGCCGCATTCGGCGTGTGCCGCCCCAACCCCACGTGCAGACTGGCTTGGCGCGCACCGTGGTGCCGTGCCCTTTCATCTTGCCTTCCGCCGCTTTGAGCCCCACGGCACGCAAATTCGATGCGGCGGCGGCGCGGCATGGCCCGCTGTCTGCACATTGAGCGGCGGTGCCGTGTGCAGTTCGGCGCGCAGCCCGAATGCACGCGCAATGACAGGCCGGAGACACGTTGCAATGCACAGGGAAGGCTTCGTGGTGGGCAGTGGCAATACCAGCGGCAACGCTCGCGGCTGAAATGCTGCCGCCCCTGTTTTGCGCACGTTGGCGTGCGTAAAACAGGGGCGGAATCTTGGCAGTCCGAATGCAGGTCGGGGCAGTTATCTCATGCGGCGGTGGTGCTTTCCTGTACGGCTGGCTGCTTGCCCATGACGACGGTCTTACGACGGTTGGCCACCAGCTCCGCCGCCTTGCGCACCGGGTCATCCTCGGTGTGGACGTAGCGCATGAACATCGCCACGGTCTTGTGCGCGGTCAGTGCCATGCCCACCTTCACCGGAATGCCCGAATTAGCAATGTCGGTCGTCGAGCGATGGCGGATGCCGTGCGTGCCGACGTGCGTTGCCCCTGCGGCCTTGAGGGCGCGGCTCCAGCCGCCGTAATACTCGCCTTCGGTGAGTGCCTTGGTTGGGTCATTGGGCGAGGGCAGGACGTAGGGGCAGCCGTCCCGGCGCGGTGCCGTTGAAAGCAGCCGATACGCTTCTTCGCTCATGGGTTTGGACATGCCGCCGGTCTTGCTGTCGGGCCAGACGACCCGGCGGTTTTGCAGATCGACCCACTGCCATTGGAGCGAGATGATTTCGGAGCGGCGGCCTGCGAACTCGAATTGCAGGCGGATCGCCAGCGGGATGGTGTAGTGCTCCAGCCCCTCAGCCTCCATGTGCTCCAGGTGGCGGAACAGCTTGCCCATGTCTTCGTCGCTGATGAGGTGGGTGGCCTTGCCATCGGGATATACCGGGACGTGGCGGCAAGGGTTGGTGCCGTCGGGTCGGTAGCCCCAGACTTCGGCGAGGTTGAACATGCGGCGCAAGACGCTGAAGGTGCGGTTCGCATCGGCGGGCTTGTAGGCCATCTTCTTCATCGCTGCGGCCACGTCGGAACGTTTCACGTCCTGCACCTTGATCCGGCCCAGGATGGGGATGATGTTGCGGTCGATGACGCTCTGGTAGCCCTCCTGCGTGCTGGGCTTGTTGCGCTGCTTGGAGTAGTCCTCCATGAACTTGCCGCACAGCTCCTTGACCGTGGGAGCGGAACGGGCGGCGGCCTTGGCCGCGCTGGGATCGCCGCCCCGGCGTACTTCGGCCATCCATTCCTGCGCCAGGGCGCGGGCCTGTTCGACGGTGAGTTCGCCATACAGGCCCAAGGCAGGCTTGCGGCGCTCGCCCGCGTTGGTGCGGTACTGGAGCATGAACACCTTCCGGCCCGCCGGTGTAATCTTGCACATGAAACCCGGCACGACGGTATCCCGCAACTCGACGGCCTGCGCCTGGGGTTGCGCCGCATCGACGGCGGACTTGGTGAGCTTGAGCTTTGCCATGATGACTCCTCGGAAAGACCCGTTTCCCAGGAGCCTCATAGGGGCCATCAGAGAGGAAGGCGGGTCAGGTTTCGGAATGCACCGGCATATGCTGAACTCGCCTAAGTGATTGATAAACCTGCTGTATCTGGCTTCGGCGCAGTCCAGCGCAAGGCCGGGCTGGAGTCATCGTGAAATGAAAAATGGCCCCCACGCTTCCCCGCTTCGCGCGGTCCGCTGCCCCCCGAGGGGGTGCTTTTTCACCTTGGGAGCGGCCCGGCGATAAAAAGGCTGCTACGCAGGCAAGCGTACGCTGGAGCTATAGGCCTCCAGGCACTCATCCAGCGTACCGGTAAGGGCCACTCGTCCCTCGGACAGAAGCACGCCCTTGTCGCAGAACTTGCGCAGAATCCCTTCATTGTGCGAAGCCAGGACCATGATGTCCACGCTGTTCATCAGGTTCTCCAGCCGCTCGCCCGCCTTGGCGAGAAAAGCCTGATCGCCCACGCCGATCATTTCATCCATCAACAGGATGTCGGCCTGGATGGCGGTAGCCACGGCAAAGGCCAGCCGCAGCAGCATGCCAGACGAATAGGTTCGCACAGGGAGGTGCAGGTATTCACTCAGTGCGGTGAAGCTCTCGACATCGGGAACAATGCGGCGCGCCTGCGCGGCGGTCAGCCCCATCACGATCCCCCTCGTCTGGATGAATTCATAGCCGCTGGCCTCAGGATCCATCCCCAGCATCAGGTCGGTCAACGCCGAAATGCGCCCGCTGCTGGCCATCTGCCCGGCGGTGGGGTCATATACGCCAGACAGCACCCGAAGCAAGGTCGATTTGCCAGCACCGTTCCCCCCAATGAGCGCTACCCGGTCGCCATGCCGCAGCGTCAGTGAGACGTCGCGAAGCGCATGCACCATGGTGTGGCGCCCTCGGCCCTGCGATTCAACACGCCCCTGATGCATGCCCTTGAACCTCATGAGCGTATTGATCAGGCCCTTGGACTGCGCTGTGTAGATGGGAAAATCCACCGATACCCGGGACAGGATGAGATGGGTCATTCAAATTCGAATCAAAGCCAATAGACGATGCGGCGGCGCACGCGGACGTAGGCCACGGCATAGAGTACAGCCAGCAGCAAGATGATCGACACGGCCATGGTGAGCGCCTCTGAACTGGGCGGCCGTCCCAGCAGTGGTGCCCGCAGCAGCTCAAGAAAGGCCGCCAGAGGGTTCCAGTGGACGATCAGCCGGGCGCGTCCGGTCAGTTGATCAGCCTGCCACATGACTGGAGTGACAAAAAGCGCGATCTGCATGAAGCTCAGGACGATCATCGACACATCACGGAAGCGCGCTGCCAACGCACCCAGCAAAGCAACGGCCAGAATCGCCGCAGCCACCGTAAGGACGAAACCCAGCACCCACCACCCCAACTGGATCTTCCAGAGCAGCCCGGTCCACCACAGAACCCCCAGCACGATGGGAACGCTGTGCGCCAGCATCAGCAAGTTGCGCCACACCACGCGAAACACGAAGACCATCTTCGGGTAGGGGGTCTGCTTGAGAAAAGCCTCGGATGCAATGTAGGTCTGGCAGCCATCATTGATGGTCGCGGCCAGGAAGCCGAAATAGACGTGCCCCAGGCAAAAATAACTGAGATACGTGCCCAGGGTCTGGTTGAACAGTTGCGCGCCGATGAAGCTGAAAACCACAATGAAGATCATGGAATTGAGCGTCAGCCATACGGGCCCAAGGAAGGACCGGCGGTATTGCTTGAGGATGTCTCCCCAGCCCAGATGGGTCCACAGCCGCCAAAGGCGAAGGGATTGCCGAATATCACGCCCCAGCAGCGCCCATTGGGAAGCTGCCGGGGGCATGGCCTCCGCGGTGGCGGACATGAAGCCAGGCCCTTGAGTCAAGCTTGAAAAACCAACGGCATGCGCGCATGCTCGCTGGCGCTGGCCGACAGGCGCGCGAAAAACTCTTCGCCCGTCTTGGTATCGCGCCAGGCGCCGCCGCTGTGCTTGAAGTGGTAGCCCCCAGAGCGCGCCGCCAGCCATACTTCCTGAAGCGGCTTTTGCAGGTTGACCACCATCTGGCTGCCGTCGGCAAACGCCAGCGTCACCATGCCGCCCACGCGCTGGTTGTCGATATCTGCTTCCGTGGTCTCATTGAGTTGGTCGCACCGCTTTTCGATGCTGGCCAGCAGCGACTCGGCCAGGTTCATGTATTCAAGGTCGGTCATGGGGTGTCTACAATCATTTGTTATGCCAGTTATGCCACTGATGCCGCAGCTTTCCAGAATTTTAGCCATCGCCCTTGCCCTGCCCGTCTTCGCGGGCATGTTGGCCGGTTGCGGACAGAAGGGCCCGCTCTTCATTCCCAACACCCCTCCCGCCGCGGAGCGCGCCACGCTGCCGCAAACGGTTTTCGGGCAACCCGCCCGCCCGGCCAGCGCGCCCGCCGCTCCAGCATCGGCCCCCCGGACCACCACGCCCCCCTCGGCGCTGCCCAATCTGCCTGAAACACAATGAGCCTCCCGACCTCCTCCAGCACTGCCCTGCCCGGCAGCCCCTTCGTGGCCTACCAGAACGGCCAGTTGATGATCGAGCAAGTGGCCCTGCGCGATCTTGCTGGCCAGCACGGCACTCCTTTGTTCGTCTACTCCCAGGCAGCCATACTGGCCGCGCTGGCGGCCTACCAGCGCGGGCTGGCGGGCCGAAAATCCTTGATCTGCTATGCGATGAAGGCCAACTCCTCCCTGGCGATCCTGAAACTGCTGGCCGATGCCGGCTGCGGTTTCGACATCGTCTCCGGCGGGGAGCTTGAGCGCGCGCTGGCTGTGGGCGCCGATCCGGCCAGGATCATCTTCTCTGGCGTGGGGAAGACCCGGCAGGAAATGCGGCAGGCCCTGCAGACGGGCGTCGGCTGCTTCAACGTCGAGAGCCTGCCTGAGCTGGACGTGCTGGACGCTGTCGCTCGCGAATGCGGCAAAGTGGCCCCCATCAGTATCCGCGTCAATCCGAACGTGGATGCCAAAACACACCCCTACATCTCCACGGGGCTGAAGGGCAACAAATTCGGTATTGCGCACGAAGATGCCCTGGCGGCCTACCAGCGCGCCGCCGCCCTGCCCGGCTTGAAGGTCGTGGGCATCGATTGCCACATCGGCTCCCAGATCACCGAAGAGGCTCCCTACCTGGAAGCCATGGAACGCATTCTCGATCTGGTGACCAGCATCGAGAAGACGGGTATCCCAATCCACCATATCGACTTCGGCGGCGGCCTGGGCATCAACTACAACGGCGACACCCCGCCTGCAGCCGATGCCCTGTGGGCCCGTCTGCTGGCACGCCTGGATGCGCGTGGCTTCGGCGACCGCACCGTGATGATCGAACCTGGCCGTTCGTTGGTCGGCAACGCCGGTATCTGTATTACGGAAGTGCAGTACCTCAAGCCCGGCGAGCAGAAGAATTTCTGCATCGTCGATGCCGCCATGAATGATCTGCCGCGCCCGGCACTGTATGAGGCGTTTCACCAGATCGTCCCCCTGCAGCCGCGCGATGCCGCCGCCACCACCTACGACGTGGTCGGCCCCGTATGCGAAAGCGGTGACTGGCTGGGCCGCGACCGGCCTTTGGGCGTTCAGCCCGGCGATCTGCTGGCCGTGCTCTCCGCTGGCGCCTACAGCATGAGCATGAGCAGCAACTACAACACGCGCCCGCGTGCGGCTGAAGTCATGGTAAACGGCGCCGAGGCTCGTGTGATCCGCGCCAGGGAGCGTGTTCAGGATCTGTGGCAGCTGGAATCAGCCTGAGAACCTGCGGTTACCCTCACCCTCTCCCTGCAAGAGAGGGTCTCCATGAGGCCCGCCAGATGCGCTCCAGCAGCAAGACCGCGATGATGGCCCCATAAACCATCACCTCGGTGTAGTCATTCTTGCCACCACGCATCCAGAAAAAATGCAACAACGCCAGACCTGCGATCAAATAGATCAGCCGGTGCAAGGCTTGCCAGCGGCGTGCGCCCAAGGCACGAATAGCGCGGTTGAATGAGGTGGCGGCCAGCGGCAACAGCAGCATCCAGCACGCAAAACCCACCAAAATGAAGGGGCGCTTGGCGATGTCGCGGGCGATATCGGCCAGCTCAAGCCCCATGTCGAGCCAGCCATAGGCCAGCAGGTGCAAGCTGGCGTAGAAGAAAACAAACAACCCGAGCATGCGCCGGAAACGCGCCAGTTGCGGTAAGCGCAGGCGCACCCGCAATGGCGTGATCGCCAGCGTCAGGCACATCAAACGCAGCGTCCAGTCGCCAAGACCGCGGATTAGGGCCTCGGCTGGATTCGCGCCCAACTGATCGAACGCGGCGCCATAGATGAACCACCCCAGGGGCCAAAGGCATAGGACAAAGAGCACCGGCTTCGCGGCGGGATGCAGAAACACGGCCTTCACGTTCGCTCACATCCTCGTCATTCCCGCGCAGGCGGGAATCCAGTGACTGCGTTTAAACGAAGCCCTGGCGCGGGAATGACCAAAATTCATGGGATGGCGAGGCAAAGCGCCATCCTCAGTAATTCTGCTTCAGATCCATGCCGGCATAGAGTTGCCCGACCTGCGCCTCGTAGCCATTGAACAACAGCGTCTTGCGCTTCTTGGCAAACAAGCCGTCTTCGCCGATGCGGCGCTCGGTGGCCTGGCTCCAGCGAGGGTGATCGACATCGGGGTTCACGTTCGAATAGAACCCGTATTCGTTGGCCGCCGCCTTGTTCCAGGCCGTGTGCGGCTCCTTCTCTACAAAGCGGATCTTCACGATCGATTTGACTGATTTGAAGCCATATTTCCACGGCACCACCAGACGCACCGGCGCTCCGTTCTGCCGGGGCAACACCTCGCCATACATCCCGAAGCCCAGCAGCGTGAGCGGGTGCATCGCCTCATCGAGCCGCAGCCCTTCGACATAAGGCCAGTCGAGTACGCCCGAACGCAGGCCCGGCATGGTGGCTTTATCGGCCAGCGTGACGAACTCGACATACTTGGCGCTGCCTTGCGGCTCCACCCGCTTGATCAACTCGGAGAGCGAGTATCCCTCCCAGGGGATCACCATCGACCAGCCTTCCACGCAGCGCAGGCGATAGATGCGCTCTTCCATGGGAGAAAGCTTGAGCAATTGCTCAAGATCGAATTTGCCGGGCTTCTTGACCAAGCCTTCCACTTCCACCACCCAAGGGGATGTTTTCAGCGTATGGGCATTGCGCGCAGGATCGCTTTTGTCGGTGCCGAATTCATAGAAATTGTTGTAGCTCGCGGCGTCCTTGTAGGCCGTGACCTTTTCCATGGTCATCGCGCCAGCGACGGCCGATTTGCCTGCAGGCAACGCCGCCTCCTTGCCCGGCCGGGCCGTGCCCTGCGCCCATGTGTTCCCCAGCGCCCCGCCTGCCAGCACACCGCCGGCCATCAGCTTGAGCAGGTCCCGCCTGCCTTCATAGAGGGCGCGCGGGGTGATCTCGCTCGCGTGCGGATGAGTAAAACCAGTGTCTCGGCCTCGGATCAGCATGGTCAACCTTTCGTATCCAATACCCCTCCAGGACTTCGCGCCGGGCTCAGAGTTCTTATTTTTTACAGCGTGCCGTAACTGTGCAAGCCGCTCAGGAACATATTCACGCCGATGAAAGCGAAGGTGGTCACCGCAAGGCCAGCCAGTGCCCACCATGCCGCCACCGAGCCGCGCAGCCCTTTGATGAGACGCATGTGCAGCCATGCCGCGTAGTTGAGCCACACGATCAAAGCCCAGGTTTCCTTGGGATCCCAACTCCAATAGCCGCCCCAGGCATCTGCCGCCCAGAGCGCCCCCAGCACCGTGGCGATAGTAAAGAAGGCAAAACCGAGCGCGATGGATTTGTACATCACGTCATCCAGCACTTCGAAGCTGGGCAGGCGCTCGGCAATGCGTTTGCGGCCCAGAAGGATGCCGCCGATGATCAGCGCCGCGACAATCGCATAACCGAACCAGTAGGCCCCGCCGGCTTCACCCACGCCGCGCTGGCGGAAAGCAATGGGCACAAAGCACAAGGCCACGCCGAACAGCCAGATGGGCGTCAGCTTGTACCAGCGCGTTTCAGCCACTTGCTGCTTGATGAGGTAGGCAAACGCCACCATGGCGGCCAACGCGAAAGTACCGTAGCCGATGAAGTTCGCCGGCACGTGCAGCTTCATCCACCAACTCTTCAGGGCTGGCACCAGAGGCTGGATCTCGTGCGCGTCGCGCACCAGCGTGTACCACAGCAGGAAACCCACCGCCGCGCTCACGACCAGCATCACGAAGGCACCCATGGCGCGGGTTTTGTACTGCGCTTCGTAATAAAGGTAGAAGAGCGCGGTCATCCAGCAGAACAGCACGAAGACTTCGTACAGGTTGCTGACCGGAATATGGCCGATATCCGGACCAATCTGGTGGCCTTCGTACCAGCGCACCATCGTCCCGACGAGCGCCAGCGTGACAGCCGCCCAGGCCACCTTGGAGCCCAGGCCCTCGAACGCGGCGGCCTGCCCACGGGAGAACATGCCCACCCAGTAGAACACGGTGCTCATGAAAAACAGCACGCTCATCCAAAGGATGGCGGACTGGCTGGAGAGGAAATACTTGAGCCAGAACACCGAATCCGCGCGCCGGAGATCACCCCGTCATAGGACGCAATGGCCAGCAGTGACAGCGCCGCCACGACCAGCATGAGCTGGCGCAACGGCCGCCAGAACCACCCCAGCCAGATCACCACCGGCACGGTGCCCGCCAGGATGGCTTTTTCGTAGACATCCATCGCTGCGTGGTACTTGGAGAACGCGAACAACGCGCCGACCACGGCCAGCAGGGCAAATAGCCAATCCCCCCAGTTGCGGCGGCTGAAATAACCTTCGTTCAGCGTCAACGCGCTGGCGGGGGAAGCAACGGTGCTCGTGGTGTTCATGGCCAGTACCTCGGGAAATCTGTGTCTGATTTCATGGAGACGCAAGCAGCTTCTGCCGAAGCTGGGCGAGTTCGCGGTCAGCGTCCAGGGTTTTACGATTGAAAGAGAGCGCCATGATGGCTTGTGTGCCCGCAAGGCCAGCACCTTGCGGCGCCAGCCATACCCACAGCCGCCGCTCGCGCACGTAGAGCATGGCAAAAACCCCCAAAATGAGCAATAGGCAGCCCAGATAGACCACGGTCTTTCCGGGGGCACGGGCCACCTGGAACACGCTGGCCTGCACTTGCGTGAAATCCGTGAGCTCCATCGCCACCGGCGCGGGGTAGAAATTGATGTCCGAAAGTGCCAGGATGGCTTGGTTCAGCCAGCGGCCGTTGGCCTCGTTTTCGGCCAGCGGCGGCTTGCCCTGCTTCTGGCGCGAAAGCGTATTCAGCTCCAGGAGAGTGCCATTGAGAATGCGCAGCAGCACGCCGGCCGCCTTTTCACGCTCGCCCTCAGGCACGGCTTCTTCCATGAAATCGGAAATAGCCTGCAGGCCGCCCTTCTGCTCACCCTTGATGGCTTCAGCGCCCGCGAACAGGTTCAGTGCGCGCGCCGCGGAGATCGCCAGTTGCTCCGTCAGTTCCGGACGGCCGGGCTCCACGGCCTTGGACGCATAGTTATGCACGGCACGCTCACGCTGCGCCGGGTCGAGCAAGGCTTCGCGCATCCCCATGAACCCCTGCATGGAGCCATCTTCGTCAGCAGGTACCCTCAGGTAGCGGAACTGCTCGGCCGGGGTGTCGCGCACGCCGAGCAAAAACACGGGCGTGCCGTCGCCCGTGTCCACCGGGAGCATGTAATTGTTGAATTCGCGCGCCTGGCCGGACGCATCGCGCAGCTTGTAACTGATGCTGGGGCCAACGTTGCGCAACTCCTGCTTGTTGACGCTCTTGTCTGCCGCGCCCAGGCGATCGTTCAGCGACTGGCGCAGGTCCACCTTGCGCACGTCGACCCCCGAGCCTTCCCGGGTCATGTTCTCCACGTTGATGACGCGCAGCCCGGTGTACTCGAGCGTCAGCTTCTCATTGCCGTTGGTGATCTCGGAGGAGCCGCCAATCTGCCCTTCGATCTCGAACGGCTTGCTGGCTGCCGCCATCGGCACCGCCCGCAGCTTCACGCGCGAGCCGCCATCGTCGAAACTGCTCTGATAGATCTGAATGCCCTTGAAGCTCGCAGGATGGTTGACCTCCACGCGCGCCTCTTCCTTCTCGCCGGTGGCTTTGTCGTGAATGACGATATCGCTGGCGAACAGCTTGGGCATGCCGGTGGAGTAGTACTCCACGATGAACTTCTTGAGCTCGATCGCAAACGGCAGCTCCTGCAACAACACGCCATCCGATTGGCTCAGAATGGCGGTGCTCGACTGCGAGCCCTCCGCCACCACCAGGTTACCCCGGAAAGTGGGGTTGTTCTCGGGCAGGCGGTGCTCAGGTTTGACTTCAGAGACCAGCCCACCGCCGGTATAGACCGATTTGCCGCCAAGCCAGGTCTGCGCGCGCACGATCAGATCGCCATCGAGCAAGCCCCCCAGACACACCAGCACGATGGCGCTGTGGGCCGCGATATAGCCAATGCGGTTGGCACCGCCCGCCTTGGCCGCCACCATCCAGCCTTTGTGATCGGCCCCTGCATCGCGCTCCTGCAGGCGCACCTTCCAACCGCCGCCAGCCAGCATCTGGCCGATGCGCTGCGCCTCGGCTTCTGGCGTGCCCGCCAGATGCCCCTGAGCTTTGTGATGAAAAGCCTGGAGGCTTTTTTCGCGGATGTTTTCCTTGTAATTCTTGAGATCGGCAATTATCTTCGGCGTATTGCGCGCAATGCACAGTGAAGTGCTCACCACCAGAAAAGCCAGGATGAGCAGGAACCACCAGGCGCTGTAGACGGCATTGAGCTTGAGCGTGAGAAACACCTCTGCCCAGAACGGCCCGAACTGGTTGGTGTAGTTGACGGCTGGCTCGTGCTGCTGGAGCACGGTGCCGATCACCGAAGCAATGCAGATGATGGTCAGCAGCGCGATCGCGAAACGCATGGACGACAGCAATTCCATTGCCGTGCGCCACGCGGGGAGCCGCCTTGCGGCTCGAAGCCTTCCGTAGTGATCGTTGCCATGCCAGTTGAAATCCGCCTGCCTGCTACTTCTTCCTGCTTCTGCGCTGCGCATGCGCAGCCGTGTTCACGGCATTGGAGTGCCGCACGTGCGTTTTGGTTTCACCCAAGCGGCCAATTTCTTGTTTTGCGCCACTTTTCAATAAAAAACCGCGCTGCGGCTAAGGAATTTTCCTTAACCTCGGGCGCGGTTCAGCCTGGAACTCGACGAAACCAGGCACGCCAGTTGCGCGATTCAGCGCAGACCGGCAATGTAGTCCGCCACTGCCTTGATCTCGCGGTCGTTCATCTTGGCAGCGACATCATGCATGACGGCATTGTTCTTGCGCGCGCCGTCGCGGAACGCCATCAGCTGCGCAGCGGTGTATTCAGCATACTGGCCGGAAAGGCGCGGATACTGAGCCGGAATACCGGCGCCATTGGGGCTGTGGCAGCCCGCGCAGGCCGGAATCGTGCGATCGGCGATGCCGCCACGGTAGATGCGCTCGCCGAGCATCACAGTGTCTTTGTCCTTGGCGAAGCCAGGTTTCGCCTTTTGCGAGGCCAGCCACCAGGAAATGTTGCGGGCATCGGCTTCGCTCAGCGCAGCGGCAAAGCCTTTCATGACGGCGTTGTTACGCGCGCCACTCTTGAACTCCAGCAATTGCTTGAGCAGGTATTCAGGGTGCTGCTGCGCCAGCTTGGGCTGCGCCGGCACGGTGGAGTTGCCATCGGCGGCGTGGCAAGCCACGCATGTGGCTGCATAGCTGGCGGCGCCTTTGACCAGATCGGCCTTGGGAGCAGCAGGTGCATCAGCGGCGGAAGCAGAGGCCGCAAGCAAGGTGGCCGTGAGCAAAGTGGCGAGCGACTTCATGGGCGATCGTCTTCTTGAATGGTATTCGAGGGAGCCAGTGCACCCGAAGGGATGGATGCACCAAACCTTGTGATTCTACAATGCCCACCAACGGCCAAGATCTCCCCGCTTTCTGCGCTATTGCCTGCGCCCACTTCCGCACGGCTTCCCGCGCCGCGCTCGCCCCTGAAATATCATGACCCATCCGCCACGCCCGCCCCATTCCGCCACGCCGCCCGCCGACGAGGCCGCCGCGCGTGAAGCGCTTGGCTGGCTGCACACGGCACGCTTTCTGACCACCGCGGCGCAACTGGACCAGTTGCCGCCGCATACCGTGCCGGAAATTGCCTTTGTCGGCCGCTCGAACGCCGGCAAATCCACGGCCATCAATACCCTGACGCAGCAAAACCAGCTCGCCTTTGCCTCCAAGCGGCCGGGCCGCACGCAGCACATCAACCTGTTCTCCCTGGGCCGCCAGGGAGAAACCGACGCCGTGCTGGCCGACCTTCCCGGCTATGGCTATGCCGCCGTACCGCAAGCCGACAAGCGCCGCTGGCAGCAAGTCATGGCCAACTACCTGGTCAGCCGGGAGAACCTGATTGGCGTTGTGATGCTCTGCGATCCACGCCATGGCCTGAAGGAGCTGGACGAGGTGCTGCTCGAAGTCATCCGCCCGCGCGTGGAAGAAGGCCTGAAGTTCCTGATTCTGCTGACCAAGGCCGACAAACTCACGCGTTCCGACCAAGCCAAAGCACTTTCGATCGCCAGGCTGCAGGCAGGAGGCGGCGACGTGAAGCTGTTTTCCGCCCTCAAGCGCCAGGGCCTGGAAGACGCCGCGCTCTGGCTTCGGAAGCTGGTTCCGGCAGCTTCGGCCTAAGCTTGTAGGTTGGGCTGACGAAGGAAGCCCAACATTCGGCGCCACCATTTCACCGCGGCCTGTTGGGCTTCCTTCGTCAGCCCAACCTACGAACTCCGCTCGTCAACTCGCCACATCCGCCCCACGCTCCACCAGCAACGCCCGCAAGATCGAACGGTGGCAACGGGCCTCATCGGCGCAATAGCACCCTACCGAGAAATTCGCGCCATGCGATAGCGCCGCCAGCACATCCAGCGTGCGCGCGGCATCCGGCTCGGCCATCTCGCGGCGGAACAGCCGGGTGAACAAAGCCCAATCCTTCGTGGCCTTGGCAGCATCCGGCTCATCGTGCGTGGAAAGCGCCAGCTTCATGTTCTCAATGCTGGGCGAAAGATTGGGATACCACACGTCATACCAGTTGCCGCTGGCAAACTGGGCCTTCGGCACCCCACGCGGCGGCCGCCTGACGGTGCCGATCCTCACGCCTTCGTCCTCGGTACGCGGTGTCCCCAGGCGGACAATTCGGATGCTCATGCGGCTCCCCTTCTTTAGAAAACCATCCTACGATAGCAAAGTCATCACCCATTGCACAACGCAGAATCCATGATCGACACCTGGATAGCCGAACTCCCCCAGGGCATGCGCCTGAGCTGCCGGAGCACCGGCACGCGCGGCCGGCCCGTGTTGCTTTTTCTGCATGGTTTTCCCGAAGCGGCGTTTGCGTGGGATGACCTGCTGGAACACTTTGCGCAGCCCGAACATGGCGGCTACCGCTGTGTGGCCCCCAATCTGCGCGGCTACGAAAAATCCAGCGCACCGCCTGAGCCAGCCGCCTACCGCCCGAAATTCCTGATGGAGGACGTGGCTGCCTTGATCGCCCAGGAGTGCGGTGAAGGCGGGCAACTGGCCTGCCTGATCGCTCACGACTGGGGCGGCGCGCTGGCGTGGAACCTGGCCAGCGCGCGGCCGGAGTTGATGCAGCGCCTGGTAATCATCAACTCGCCGCATCCGCAAACCTTTCTGCGCGGTCTCAAGAGCAGTCCCACGCAGCAAGCCGCCAGCGCGTACATGAACTTTCTTATCCGCCCCGACGCGGAGCGCCTGCTGGCCGCCAACGATTTCGCCCGGCTGTGGCCATTCTTCGATTCCATGGGCGCTTCTGGCACTACGGCGCCCAGCGCGCCCGCCTCTTTGCCCGATGGCGCCGGCTGGATGACAGACGCCCTGCGCGCCCAATACCGCGCGGTATGGAGCGGCGATGGCTCTTCGCCTGGTGCCGGCCTGACGGGCGGGCTGAACTACTACCGGGCCTCGCCCCTTCGCCCGCCGCGTGAAAACGACCCCGCAGCGGCCAGTATCGAACTGCCGCCCGAGGCTTTCACGGTCACGATTCCAACACTGGTGCTATGGGCCATGCAGGACAGCGCGTTGCCGCCCGAGTTGCTTGACGGGCTGGAGCAATGGGTGCCACGGCTCAAGCTGACACGCATCGAGAGGGCCACGCACTGGGTGGTGCATGAGCAGCCCGCGTGGATTGCCGGGGAGATTAAGGGTTTTCTGGGAAATTGAATGCCGTACGAGCGGGTTTCAAACCCGCCCCGACCAAGCTCCGCCCTACCCCACCCGCTTCATCAGCTCCAGTACCGCCGCTGACTGATTCATGGTGTAGATATGCAGTGCCGGCGCGCCACCCGCTGTCAACTGCTGGCACAGATTGGCAACGACATCGGCCCCAAAGTCCTTGATGGACGCCACATCGTCGCCGAACGACTGCAGGCGCATGCGAATCCACCTCGGCACCTCCGCGCCGCATGCGTCGGAGAAACGCAACAGCTGTGTGGAATTGCTGATCGGCATGATCCCAGGCACGATCGGCGTCTCGACACCACGCTGGCGCAACTCCTCCACGTACCGGAAATAGGCGTCCGCGTTGAAGAAATACTGAGTGATGCCCACGTCTGCCCCCGCCTTCACCTTGGCCTCGAAGGCCTCCAGATCGGCCTGAGGCGACCTGGCCTGGGGGTGCACCTCAGGATATGCCGCCACCGCGACCTTGAAGGCATCGCCAGTCTCGGCGCGAATGAACTCCACCAGATCGCTGGCATAACGGAACTCCCCGCCCAGGCCGTAGCCGCTGGGCAGATCGCCGCGCAGCGCCACCACGCGCTGAATACCGGCGGCCCGATAGCCCGCAAGGCGCTCGCGGATCGAGTCACGCGTCTGGCCGATGCACGAGAGATGCGGCACGCCGGGTACGCCTTCGCCAATGATCTCGCGCACGGTACCCAAGGTGCCCTCTTGCGTGGATCCGCCTGCGCCGAAAGTCACGGAACAGAACTCGGGTTTGAGCGCATACAACTGCTGCCGGGTAGCGCGCAGCTTCTCGGCGCCCTCGGGGGTCTTGGGAGGAAAAAACTCCAGGCTCAGGGAAAGGCTCATGATGCAATCGGTATAGGGGGTGCCGAAACGGCGTAAATAAAGAATTCGCGGTTGCCGTCGCCGCCCGCAATGGGGCTACCGAACCAGCCTGCGACAGCCAGCCCGGCCTTGGCGCAGGCCTCGCGTAATCGTTGCTCCACGAGCGGATAAAGCGCCGCATCGCGCACGATGCCGCCCTTGCCCAACTGCCCCGGCTGCAGTTCGAACTGCGGCTTGACCAGCATCAGCAACGCGCCACCTGGCGCAAGCAGCGGCACCAGCGCGGGCAGCACCAGCGTGAGCGATATGAAAGACAAATCGCCTGTCACGAGATCGAAGCTGGTGGAAGCCACGCCCGCGGCCGTCAAGCTTGGCGCGCTCAAATCCCTGGCGTTCATGCCTTCGAGGCCCTGCACGCGAGGGTCGGCACGCAGCCTGGGGTGCAGTTGGCCATGGCCCACGTCTACCCCCACCACGTGCGCGGCGCCCTGCGCCAGCAGGCAATCTGTAAAACCGCCCGTGGATTGGCCGACATCCAGGCAATGCCAGGATTGGATATCCAGCGCGGCCTGGCGCAAGGCGCCTTCCAGCTTCAACCCGCCACGAGAAACGTAGCGCGCCTCCGCGACATCGAGCAACTCGATCTCGGCGTCCAGAGGCAAGTCATCGCTCTTGCCCAGCGGCCGCCACCCATGGCGGGCACGCCAACGCCCGCCCGCCGCAATCAGGCGCTGTGCCTGGCTGCGGCTGGCGGCCAGGCCGCGCTCAACGAGAAGTTGGTCGGCCCGCATGAACAGGGCTCAATAACGGTAGGTGTCGGGCTTGTACGGGCCAGCCTTGGACACGCCGATGTAGGCCGCCTGCGCGCTCGACAATTCCGTGAGCTTGGCGTTCAGCTTGGCCAGTTGCAAGCGTGCCACCTTCTCATCCAGATGCTTCGGCAGCACGTAGACCTGCCCCACTTCGTAGTTCTTCGAGTGAGCGAACAGCTCGATCTGCGCGATGGTCTGGTTGGCGAAGGAAGACGACATCACGTAGCTCGGGTGGCCCGTGCCGCAGCCCAGGTTCACCAGGCGCCCCTTAGCCAACAGGATGATCCGCTTGCCGCCCTTGAAGATCACGTGATCCACCTGCGGCTTGATTTCTTCCCACTGGCACTTTTCCTCCAGGCTGGCCACGTCGATCTCATTGTCGAAATGCCCGATGTTGCAGACGATGGCCTGATCCTTCATGGCCTTCATGTGCTTGAAGGTAATGACGTCCTTGTTCCCCGTGCAGGTCACGAAGATGTCGGCCAGAGGCGCCGCATCTTCCATCGTGACCACACGGTAGCCTTCCATGGCGGCCTGCAACGCGCAGATGGGATCGACTTCAGTCACCCAGACCTGTGCAGAAAGGGCGCGCAGCGCTTGCGCCGAGCCCTTGCCCACGTCGCCATAACCGCACACCACGGCGATCTTGCCGGCCACCATCACATCGGTGGCGCGCTTGATGCCGTCCACCAGCGACTCGCGGCAGCCGTAGAGGTTGTCAAACTTGGATTTGGTGACGGAGTCGTTGACGTTGATGGCACGGAACATCAGCGTGCCCTTAGCCGACATTTCCTTCAGGCGATGCACGCCCGTGGTGGTTTCCTCGGTCACGCCCAGGATTTCGGCGCTCTTGCGGCTGTACCAGGTGGCATCTACCTTGAGCTTGGCCTTAATAGCCGCGAACAGGACTTTTTCTTCCTCGCTCTTCGGATTGGCGATCACCTTGGGATCGGTCTCGGCCTGCTTGCCCAGGTGCATCAGCAGCGTGGCATCGCCGCCATCGTCCAGGATCATGTTTGGGCCTTCGCCCTTGGCGCCTTTCTTGCCGAAATCGAAGATGCGGTGGGTGTAATCCCAGTAATCCTTCAGCGTTTCGCCCTTGATGGCGAACACCGGGGTGCCGCCCGCGGCAATGGCTGCCGCCGCGTGATCCTGGGTGCTGAAAATGTTGCAGGAGGCCCAGCGCACCTGGGCGCCCAGCGCTTGCAGCGTCTCGATCAGCACCGCGGTCTGGATCGTCATGTGCAGGCTGCCGGCAATGCGGGCGCCTTTCAAGGGCTTGGATTTGGCAAATTCCTCACGGATGGCCATCAGGCCGGGCATTTCCGTTTCAGCGATCTTGATTTCCTTGCGGCCCCAGGCGGCCAGCTGGATGTCTGCAATGGCGCTATCAGCGGCTACGGGGTTCTTCAGGCGTGCGTTCATGGTGGCTCCAAAACCAACTTGTGTTGAACCACTGGCAAGACAGAGCATGAAAAAGCTCACCGCACTGCTTGTAGTGGATGAGCGTCGTTGCAAAGACAGGTTTCCGAGCCTCACGCCTGGCAATGAAAGCAGGCGCTGCAACGCTCCTCGGAATGCCGCGATTATAGAAGAGGGCGCGAGGTTTGGTGCAGTGTGTGCGGGGGGCAACACCGGTTGCCTGCCCCAGCCGGATTCCGGTTGCTTCCCTCGGCCCTGGCCTTTCGGAAGAAATATGGGCGAATTTGCCCGAAAATACCCCTTTTTCCTGGCGCGACGCCATGGCCTGTCGCACCTCTTCGCTTTTCACCGGAAACCGTTTTGTCCATCGCCTCTGAAACCCGGCGCCGCCGCACCTTTGCCATCATCAGCCACCCCGACGCCGGCAAGACCACGCTGACCGAGAAACTGCTGCTGTTCTCCGGCGCGATCCAGATCGCCGGCAGCGTGAAAGCGCGCAAGGCCAGCCGGCATGCCACCAGCGACTGGATGGAAATCGAGAAGCAGCGCGGCATCTCGGTGGCATCTTCCGTGATGCAGATGGTCTACCGCGAGCACGTCATCAACCTGCTCGACACGCCCGGCCACAAGGACTTCTCCGAAGACACCTACCGCGTGCTCACCGCCGTGGATTCGGCCCTGATGGTGATCGACGCCGCCAATGGTGTGGAAGCGCAGACGCGCAGGCTGATTGAAGTATGCCGCCAACGCGACACCCCCATCATCACCTTCGTCAACAAGATGGACCGCGAAGTACGCGATCCGCTGGACATCATGGACGAAGTGGAGCGCGAACTAGGCATGCCCTGCTGCCCCATTACCTGGCCGGTGGGCCAGGGCAAGACCTTCGGCGGCATCATCAACCTGCGCACCAAGAGCATGACGGTCTTCCAGTCCGGCAGCGAAAAGCGCCCCCAGGATTTCGAGGTCATTCCCTTGAGCGACGCCGACAAGCTGCGCGCGCGCTTCGGCCAAGCCTTCGACGACGCCATGGAAAGCATGGAGCTGGCCGTGGGCGCCTCCGCCGAATGGGACCATGAGGCCTTCCTCGCCGGCAAGCTCACCCCCGTGTTCTTCGGCTCCGGCGTGAACAACTTCGGTGTGATGGAAGTGCTGGACGCGGTGGTCGACATGTCGCCCTCTCCCGGCCCGCGCAAGAGCTCGCTGCTGGTGAACAAGCAACCCGTCGAGAAAATCATCCAACCGAGCGATGAAGGTTTCTCGGGCGTGGTCTTCAAGGTGCAGGCCAACATGGACGCCAACCACCGCGACCGCATCGCCTTCGTGCGCGTGGCCTCTGGCCAATACAAGCCCGGCATGCGGATGAAAGTGCAGCGCACCGCCAAGGAACTGCGCCCCACCAGCGTGGTCACTTTCATGAGCCAGCGCCGCGAAGCGGTGGAAGAAGCCTATGCGGGCGACATCATCGGTTTCACGACGCACGGCGGCGTGCAACTGGGCGACACCATCACCGATGGCGCCAACCTGCAGTTCACCGGCCTGCCCTTCTTCGCACCCGAGATGTTCATGACCGTGGTGCTCAAGAATCCGTTGCGCACCAAGCAGTTGCAGCAAGGCTTGCTGCAGTTGGGCGAGGAAGGCGCCATTCAGGTTTTCAGGCCTGAAGCTGGCGGCAACATGCTGTTGGGTGCGGTGGGCCAACTGCAGTTCGAAGTGGTGCAGCACCGCCTGGGCACCGAATACGACTGCGAAGTACGCCTGGAAGGCTGCCAATACACGGGAGCGCGCTGGATCACCGCTGATACGCCTGCCGAGTTACGCCAGTTCGAGAACGCCTACCCGCTGCGCATGGCAAGGGATGCAGCAGACACGCTGGCTTATCTATGCACCAGCCCCTATGACGTGCGGCTGGCGCAGGAGCGGTTTCCGAAGATCCATTTCCATCCGCTGCGGGAGCATGCGGGGTTGGCGCTGCAGTCCAGCTAATAGCTTAAGAAGCTAGGGAGCGCCTTCCGCACGCAGCATCACCGGTACGGCGCTGCTCCTCAAAGCCGATTCTTGAGCCGCAACGCAGGTTGCTCAATCAGCTTCCACGAGAACCACGCCAGGATGGTGGTGATCAGCGTAGCCAGGCCCAGCCCCCAACCGAAAGGCAAGCGGTTGTCGCTCAGCCAGATCACCGTCTGCTGCACAGGGTAGGCGTAGATGTAGAGTCCGTAGGACACGTCGCCGAAGCGCCCTGCGCGCTTCAGGACCGGCAATGAGCCGGTTCCAAACAGCACGGCGATCACAGGTACGCCCAAGGTGTAGGCGATCTCGGGCATGCCGCCATGCCAAAGAAGCAAGATGGCCGCTATGGCGGCGAGCCAGATCCAAGGGCGCCGGGATTGCCACAGAGCGCGCAGTTGGTACATGGCAGCTGCGCAGAAAAACACAACTCCCATCTGCAACTGCATCCGGATTGGCTGGTCATACCCGGTTTTGAACAAAAAGAAAAACCAGATCGCGAATACAACGAACGCCAATGGCAGCAAAAAATTTCGGCGCATCAGACCCAGCACGCCGACGACCATCAGCGCCAGATAGCACCGGATCTCGAAGGGAATCGTCCAAAGCGAACCGTTGGCGCTCTCTGAGATGGGATTGCCGGCAAAAACACCTGGCAGTTGACTCTTGAATTCCCAAAAACTCAACTGCGACAGGTAGTTCCAAGTTAATGGAGAAGCGAAGTACTCTCGCAGGCCAAGTTGACTAACCATGGGGCCAAGCACCAGCACCACCAAGACGCAAGCGACCAGCAAGCCCGGCCAAATACGCAGCAAGCGCCTTACGGCAAAACGCCACGCACTCGGATCATGCATCCAGCTGCCAGCCACCAGGAAACCACTGATCGCAAAAAAGACCAGTACGCAAAAACCACCGAGACTGACTCCCAGCATCACGGGTTCCGGCCTGCCCGTCAGCGAGAACTGATGGCTCACCAGCACGCCGAAAGCAGCTGCTATCCGTAGGAAATCGAAATTGTTGTCTTTGTGCGAAAGCAGCTGCATAAGGAATATGGGGGAAACCGTCAGAGGGGCAAAAGCGACTTGCCCAAAAATACCATCTTTCTCATTTTGGGCACCATAACCTTCCCTACCTCTTCGTTTTTCACCGGAAGTCGTTTTGTCCATCGCCGCTGAAATCCAGCGCCGCCACACCTTTACCATCATCAGCCACCTCGACGCCGACAAGCTGCGCGTACGCTCCGGCCAGGCCTTCGACGACGCCATGGAAAGCATGGAGTTGGCCGTGGGCGCCTCCGCCGAATAGGATCACAAGGCCTTCTTGGCAGGCAAGCTCACCCCCGTGTTCTTCTGCTCCGGCGCGGACAACTTCGGTGTGATGGAAGTGCTGGACGCGGTGGTCGACATGTCGCCCTCTCCCGGCCCGCGCAAGAGCTCTCTGCTGGTGAACAAGCAACCCGTCGAGAAAATCATCCAGGCGAGCGATGAGGGTTTCTCTGGCGTAGTGCTCAAGAATCCGGCGTACCAAGCAGCTGTAGCAAGGCTTGCTGCGGTTGTGCAAGGAAGGCGTCATTCAGGCCTTCAGGCCTGAAGCGGGCGGCAACATGCTGCCAGGTGCCAAATATGACTGCGAAGTACGCCTGGAGGGCAGCCTTCACTTCCATCCGCTGCGGAAGCATGCGGGTTGGCATTGCAAACAGGAATCTGATCAGCCTTTAGGTTTACTGAGGCGCTTGGCTTACAGAAGAGCGCCCCATATTGCGCCTGTGGAAGAGGCGTGTCACGAACCAGCGCGACCATTGATGCAGTGGTATTTCGATCAAACGGAAATACACCCACGACATAGCAATGCATGTACTGACATAAAGTAGCAGCGACAGTTTGCCGCCGCCAATCCACAGCAGTCCACCCAAGCGAGGAAACAGCAGCCCATACAGAATGACAAGAAGGGGGATGTGCAGCAGATACAGCGCGTATGAGGCGTCCCCCAGCTTCTGCGTCAGCCGGAAAAACCATGAGCGGCCTTCAGGGACGATGACAGCCACTGCAACCCATCCCAAGGCCGCACTACCAAACAGCAAAGCACGTTCTGGGTAATACAGGTAGGCTGCCATTCCAACCCCTTGGAGTCCACCCCATTTCTGCGTATACACGCTGGCGGCGGTCATCACCATGGCAAACGGGAACCAGAACAGCAGGCGCTGCCGAGGAAAACGCTGCAGGAACCCATTGAGCAGATAGCCTGCCATGAACTCAAGAATGAGCGGAGAAGTCAGGAAAGTGTCAAAAACCAGCCGCCACTGGGTCGAATTGTCCGCCCGATAAAAACCTTGCTGATGACGCACTAACACGTACAGAGCCAAGAGAATAAACAACCCGGAAATAACTGCCATGGCTCGACGGCTGGTCAAGCACAGGATGCCGCCAATCAGAAGATAGAAAAGCAATTCATAGGTGAGCGTCCATGCTACGTTCAGCAAATACTTTTCTTGCGGCAACAAAAAAAATGAAGCCCAGCGGCTAATTTCCGGTCCCTGAAAAATTCCCAACCAAATACTGAGAAACAGGATAAGAAAGAAAGCGGGCCAGTATCCGGTATAGATCCTAAGAAATCGTCTGACGATAAATTCAAGTCCGGCCAGCACTCCTCCATGACTCTGCCGGGCCGTTTGCGCCATGATGAAGCCGCTGATGACGAAGAAAATATCCACTCCACTGAAGCCATACATCGAGAGCTCTGTAATAGCCTCTGGAATGCGCGCATAGTGAGCAGGATGCACGTTCGGTGGCAGCGTATGGTGCATCAGCACCATGAATGCAGCCACAAATCGCAAAGATTGGATGTTCTTGATAACCAAAATCGCCCCTCTAACCTTCTAATTTTCGCCGACCAGCACCAGTACCAATAAAAACTTGAAGCGACCTGAATTTGGTCGTTTCACAGGATCTTTACGCTCACCATGCAAAAAGTTCGTGTGCCGTCCCCCAAGAGAAGACCGGCAAAAAAACAATCTCACCAGCAATTCGAGATTTAGCCTGAGCTCCCGAGCAAGCTTTCCGCGAAATAGCATCCGTGGCGAGCGTGGCCATGTTCAAGGTATCGTTGAACAGTAGCATAGTCGTACTGATGCCGACCAGATTCCGTCTTGCTCTTCGCACTTTGACCTCGAGGATTTACCTCAGCCTCGCCATGCAGGGGTGGAGCCACGATACGGCGCACTCGCTGCAATAGCCTGCTAACTTAAAATCGATTGCTCAGGTTTCATATGCCAATTTACAGCTAGTCTGCATCAGCCTTACCCAGCAAACGTGGAAGAAGTCCGCGCTGCACCATCGCATCCACAATTTCGCCTTTTGGTTTTTTCTCGCCTGATATGTTCGCAACTGTCGTCATTGAGAGCCTGTTGCACGGTAAACGACTGCAACCGTGCATGCCACCCTCGGGGCACTCTACCCGTCCCCTGCGAGTTCACTCCCGGTGGCGGCAAGGGCCTATGAAATTAGCGCCATGGGCCAATCCAGCTCATTGACGCCAGCGCCCATGACGACCTTAACGTTCACCGGACAGCGGCAGGCTCCGGCACTGCGCTGGATTGTGGCTGGCCTGATTTTGCCGCTGATCATTTATGCAGCGCGTGCCATACCGACGCTCGCCGATCCGGCTATACCGTTCGATACCGAGCACACCTATCTACCGTTGGCACGCCGGTTGCTGGAAGCGCCGCTCGCCTTCTGGCACAACCCCGACGTACTCCGCACCGCCCCAGGTGCATTCGTCTACATGGCGCTGGCGGGAGCCGATATTGTTACCATCAAATCATGGAATCTAGCACTAGCCCTTGCCGCTGTCGCATTGCTTTTTGATGCAGCGCGACGCATAAGCGGGCCATTGGCGGCTGCATCAGCCGCTTGGCTATGCGCACTGTCGCCAACCCTGATTACCTTGAGCGTCTGGCCGATGGTGGAGCCGCCGTTCTTATTTCTGGTAGCGCTATGGTTTTGGGCCTGCGCCCGGAGCCTGTCCTCTGATACACCAGCCAAAGCAGCAGGCATATCGCTTTGGGTCGCTGGCGCAGCCCTTGCGCTAGCTACGCTCACCCGCGCCACATACATGTACTGGATACCCGCTATCGCTTTTGCTTGCGCGATAGCGTATTTATGGCTCCCGGGACAACGCCAGATCTGGCGCAAGTTGATCTGGATGCACCTGATTGCCTTGACCTGTGTTGGCGGCTACATAGCTTGGAATGCGAGCGAGTTTGATAAGCCTGCCATCGCCACCGGTGCTGGTGCAGCCTTGTATTTCGGCAGCAATCCCATGCTTCAGGGTCAGGAGCCGCCTTTCTTCGGCCTCATTCACGATAGCAACAACGTTACTGATGATCTGGGACACCTGTCGATAGCAGGTGATGCCCGGCTTATGGCCGCAACGAAAACCATTCTCACCACTTTGCCTGCGCTTACTCTCGCTGAGATGTACGCCCACAAAGCGGCCACTTTGCTTTTTTTCAGCAAAAGCCACCTGGGTCGGTACATAGACCGAGTCTGGCGCGTGGCATTGCTCATACTGGCGATGTGTGGAGCTTGGTTTGGCCGGCGCAATCCCGCCGTTTGGGTGCTCGCGGGAGCCGCTTTTTACCAGTGGGTCGTTCATATCCCAGTGCTTTACAACCCGCGTTACAGCATTAGCGCCCTGGATACAGCACTCACTCTGCTGGCGGCCATTGGAATCGGATTCGCATGGCAAGCAAGCCAACGCAGGCGCCTGATCCCTGGTATTGCCATCGTCATTGCAACGGCTGTATTTGCTGGCGCCTGGCATCAACGTTACAGTGCACCAGCCCTACCTCGGCTGGACTTGGTGCCCCACCAGCGCCTTCAAACGGCAATGCCATCCGACATTTCCGTCGATGGCATGCAAGGCACCCCTTTTCAAGGCGATGGTGCGATCTCTCCTAAAGGACGGTTCTCGATTGTGTGGCATGGCAAATTTGGCGACCTGGATGGCACAACGTTGATTCAGCTGAAAGTAGGCAAGATGAGCGGTACTTGCACGCGTGCCCTACTGACTGGCATCAACCAACGAGGGGAAGAACGCACCGCCTACATTCGCTTGATCGAATGGAATGGCAAGCCAGATCTCGCTTGGGGGCTCGCCTATGCAGCCTCCCATGGACCTCTCGATCAGCTGCGTCTGGATTTTGAATGCACGGCGAACACAGAGGCGCGCTTTTCAGGCATGGGCCTTTACGAAGCCAGCCTCGGCCGCCGAGTGAAAGATCGTGCAATTCAAGCCCTCCAATAGGCCCTTCATTTCGGATGCGCAAGCGCCAACTCCACTATTTCCTTACCGCAGCCTGGCTCGCATTCGTGCTCGTCAAGGCGACTAAGCGGCTGATACAGTTCTTTCCCTCGTCCGAAGTCGAACTCAATGGCGATGCGTATTGGACCTATCTACCCAATGCGCGCAAACTGATCGAGCATCCGTGGACATTTCTGACCACAGATCCTTCCAGCTACTATGTGGCGCCGCTGGGATACATATGGCCCGCGATCTGGGGCACGCAACCGGCGCTCATTCAATTGGCCAATTGCGTATTGTTTCTCGCCTGCATCCTACTGATGTGGCGCAGCGCCAAGCTGTTGGGGGGCTGGTGGGCTGGCGTTGTCGCCACTGCATTGCTGACATTTCATCCTGATCTCGCGACCTACGTCCCGCAAGTTCTGACCGAATCGATCTACCTGTTCGGGCTGATGTTGTTTACTGCCGCAAGCGTAGAGTACGCAGTGAGGAGAACACGGCCAAGGTTGTCCCTTGGGGTCGCCGCATTGGGACTGGCGATCACCTTGCTTTCACGCCCTGTCTTGCAGATATTTGCCCTCGGCGTCTTGATCATAGGCCTAAGCCTGTGGGCGGCCTCTGCTCCTTGGAAGCCATCACCAGGGTCCATCAGAGCCATGCTGTCCCGCGCTCTCGATCGCCGGGTATGTCTAGCGCTCCTGGCAGCGCTGGCGCTTCCCGCAATCGTTGTTGTCAAGAACGGCTTGTGCTTCGATGTATGGGGTATGGGGACCGGTGCTGGATCGGGCCTGTACTATGGCGTCAGTCCATTCAAAACGGGGCTGGAGCCAGTGTATTCAGGCTTTAATTACGATGCGAGTATTACACCGCTGACTGTGTCGCCCGAAACCAAAGGACACCCTCTTACCCTGGAGGCTGATCGAATCAACGCTCGCGTCGCGATTGGAATCATCGAAGGCACATCCCTGCCAGACAATGCCGCCTTCTTCGCTCAGAAACTTAAGGCTTGGCTGCTGTACAGCACGCCTGAATTGCGCCTGTCCCACAAGCTACGAAGCATCAGAACATTCGAATGGCTGGTGATCGGATTGGCTGCGCTGGTCTTGATAGTTTCTGCCATTCGCCGACCGATAGGCACTGACGTTCGTTTGCCGGGCTCTACTGAAATGGAACAACCAAGGCTCGCCGTCTTGAGCGTGTTAATGCTGGGAGTATTCGGCATGGCACTGCAGCTCACTCCAGTGCTCTACAACACGCGCTACAACGCCTTTTTTCTGGAGCCTTGGCTAATGTTATTGGCGGGCGTTGGCACTGCCATTCTGCTGCAGCGCCCGGTACCTACTGCGAACTCCAGCCGTGTGCCGGCTTCCCGCTGGCTCCTCTGGCTGGCCGTAAAAGCTGTCATCGTGCTGGTGTTGGCAGGGATACCGTCTGCGCTGACCCGGTATTCACTTAGCCACGAAACCTGGGGCATGGATCCCTATCGGCCAGGACCAGTTGCGGTATTGCTGGACCGGGCCTCCATGAGTCCCCTCCGAGCCACTCAAGCCACATCATCAAATGGCACTCGTTGGCAGTTGGAAACCAACCCGGCCACATTGAACCTGCCCCTGCACGTCACAACCCCCGAGGCTCTGGCACCGAGCCAGGTTATGGACGCCATGTGGCGATTGCGCTTTTCCGTGACCCCGCCTGCCGGAAAAACTCCGAACACGTGCAGAAAAGCGATGTTGGCCTTCTCCAAGGCCTATCCGGCGCGAGACTGGTATGAGCCGGAACCAGCACTTTTCATAGAGTTGGACGGAGCCATGCATACTTACGCGATCCACGGCAACGATCAACTCCGGCCTGCAGGAACGGGCGAACTGTCCATTACATTTAGCTGCCCACCGGGCACAATCGTGACCTGGGCTGGCGCCGAACTACTGAAGTCGACCCTGCCTGAAGCCGCACGCGCCTTGATTCATCAAAATCAACCTATCGACCCGTATCTTCGCCGCGACCCTCACTGATCGGCATCAGGAACAGTCGCCAGACCACTCCCATCTTTGCCATGAATCCGCTGCTTACCAGTATCACCGTCCTCTGCGTCCTCGGTATTTCGCTGGGACAACTGCTCTTCAAAAAAGCTGCGCAGTCCATTGCCGACGCTGCAAGCTGGCAACAGTGGGTCTTCAACGGCTGGCTCATTGCCGCCTTGGCGTTGTATGGCATCACTACGCTGGTATGGATCTGGGTGCTGCGCCATGCCCCGCTGCATATCGCCTACCCGTTCATGGGATTGGCCTTCCTGATCGTGCCGGTCTTGGGTTGGATGATGCTGGGCGAAGCGATTACCTGGCAGACACTGGCGGGTGGCGCCCTGATCCTGGCAGGGGTCACGCTGGCTTCCGTGGGGGGGCATGGCTGATATGAGCACTTCACTACGCATTGCCGTCGCCATTCCCTGCTACAAGGTCCGCGCCCAGATCCTGGGCGTGATTGCCGCCATTCCGCCTTCGGTGCAGCGCATCTATGTCGTAGACGACAAATGCCCACAAAACAGCGGTGCGCTGGTGCAGAGCGAGTGCCACGATCCGCGTGTGCGCGTGATTTTTCATGAGGAGAATCAAGGCGTCGGGGGGGCCATTGCCAGCGCCTATCGGGCGTCGCTTGAAGAGCCTGTGGATGTTGTCGTCAAAGTGGATGGCGATGGGCAGATGGATCCCGCTCTGATCCCGCATTTCGTGCGCCCCATCGCGCGAGGTAAGGCCGATTACACCAAGGGCAACCGGTTCTACCGGCCCGAGTCGCTAAGGGGCATGCCGCCGATACGGCTGTTCGGGAACGCCGCGCTTTCATTCATCAACAAGCTGAGCACGGGGTACTGGTCCATCATGGACCCCACCAATGGCTACACGGCCATTCATACCAGCGTGTTGCGCGAGCTGCCGTTGCATAAACTCGAGAAGCGCTACTTTTTCGAGACCGACATGCTCTATCGGCTCAACACCGTTCGGGCGGTAGTGCGCGACGTGCCCATGGATTCGGTATACGCCGACGAGGAATCAAGCCTGAAGGTCTCCAAAGTGCTGCCGGAATTCATGGTCAAACATGTGTCCCGGTTCTTCAGGCGCTATGTCTATCTCTACCTGCTGCGCGATTTCAATCTGGGCAGCCTTTACAGCATCCTCGGCGTATTCTTGTGCCTGCTGGGTGCGATTTTTGGTTTGATGCATTGGGCGATGAGCGATGCGACTGGCCAGCCTGCCACGAGTGGCACTGTGATGCTGGCGGCGCTACCACTCATCATTGGCATTCAGTTCTTGATCGCCTTCCTGCACCATGACGTGGAACGAGTGCCAACCGAGCCGCTCTCCGTCGATCTGGCAGACGATTCCTGAAGACGGATCAGCCATGACGCTTCGCCATAGCTTGCTGTGGTTCGGGGTGGCGGGGATTCTAGGCCTCGTCGTGGATATTGCCGTGCTGACGGCTTTGCGGGATGTGCTGGGCGTTTATGGCGCGCGGGCGGCTTCTTTTCTGGCAGCCGCCACAGCGACCTGGCTGGTCAACCGCCACCGATCCTTCGCCGGGCGGTCTGCCGGTGTCGGCATCTGGCAGGAGTATCTGCGGTACCTTGGGCTCATGCTGGGAGGCGGTCTGGTCAATCTGGCCACCTACTCCTTCTTGGCCTGGCGGTTCTCCCAAACGCCGCTGTGGCTGGCTATTTACGTGGGGGCTGGAAGCTTGGCGGGCATGGCAGTCAACTACCTGGGGGCCAGCCAGTGGCTGTACCGCCACAAGAATGGAGAGTGACTTGTGCAAGCACAGCATGCCTCAATAGGCTTGGTCCCTCTGACCCAACGTCCCGCTGGGTCTTGGCGCCACGTACTGGGCGTTTTCACCGACATCGACGACACGCTCACAAGCGAAGGTGCCATCACGCCTGACGCTCTGGAAGCACTAGGCCACTTGCACCAGGCCGGCCTGCACGTGATTGCCATTACGGGCCGGCCGGTGGGCTGGAGCGAGCCATTTGCCCAGAGCTGGCCGGTGGACGCGATCGTGGCGGAGAACGGCGCGGTGGCGCTGGTGAAGCAACAGAAGCTGTACCAAGCGGATGCGCCTACGCGTACGGGCAACTTCGCACGCCTGCAGCATGTGGCGGCCTGCGTGCTGCGCGAAGTGCCTGGCGCGGTTCTGGCGCAGGACTCGGCGGGCCGCGAAACCGATATTGCCGTTGACCATAGTGAGTTTGTTCATCTCAATGAGGCTCAGATTGCCGAGGTCGTGGCGGTGATGCGGCGCGAGGGCCTCAATGCCAGTGTGAGCAGTATCCATGTGAACGGGTGGATCGGCTCACATGACAAATGGCAGGGTGCTCGATGGATCACGCGCACGCTGTTTGGCCGAGATCTGGCGGCCGAGGTGGACCGCTGGGTTTATGTGGGCGATTCGACCAATGACCAGGTGATGTTTCAGCACCTGCCGCAAAGCGTGGGGGTAGCCAACATCAGGCGCTTTGAAGCAGAGTTGCGGCATAAGCCGCGCTACATCACGCAGGGAGAGCGTGGAGCGGGGTTCGCGGAGATGGCACGGGCGCTGCTGGCGGATCGGCGGCTGTAGGGGGTAGGTTTATCGCATGGGCATGAATGCCCACCTGCGGTGCTGATTTCGAGAATGCCAAGCTGGAGCTTGGCGGTCCCAGGGATGAGCTCGTCAAGGGGAGCTTTTCCCCAGTGCCCACTGCCGCACGGTGTCTATATTGCGCCGCAGGGCATATAGCTCTTCGGCATGCGCAAGGGGGATGGCAATCTGGTTGGCGACGCGGTCGAGTTCGTCCAGCTCGTTGAGCAGTTTGTGCCGATCGCCCTCTCCGCTCTCCAGCTTGGCTTCAATGTCGCGCAGGCGCGCATACCAGCGAAATACGCGCCGACGCACACGAAAGGTGTAGAGCGGCGGCACCACGCGGCTGAGCGGCAACAGCAACACGATCAAACCGCCGATCACCAGCCACATGCGCTCCAGCAGATTGCTGGCCCAGAACGGCAGGTAGCGTTGCCAGAATGGCGGAGTGCCGTTGATGGCACGGTCGCCCTCGGGGCTCACCGGCAGTTCGCTGGTACGCGTGTTGGGAAAATCGCGCGCGCGGTTGAACCAGCCTGCGTCACTGTGCAGCCCTTGCGCCGCCTGGGCAAACAGCTGGCGCAGCGCCGGGTGGGTTTCCTCCCGGGTCAGCAATGAGGTGGTGGTGGCCAGCAGGCTCACGTCATGGGCAGGCACATCGGCAGTGAGGTCCACCACGCCGCGCGGCAAGGTGATGGATTGCAGGAACGGAAAGCGCCGCGTGTAGGCGTCTGCCTGCGCCACATCCATCAGCGCGATGCCGGGGGCGTGCAGCAGTTTGCCAATAACCGGTGATTCGGGTGCGGTGACCAGCACCATGACATCGATCAGGCCGCCTTGCAGCGCCTCGGCGGCGGCTTCGGGTGCCAATTGGCTGCGCACGACCGCCTCGTCATCTTCGAGGCCGTTGGCGGCGAGCAGGCGCCGCATGATGCTGGGCACGCCGCTGCCGGGTTGATCGACGTTGACGCGCAGCCCCTTCAATTGGGTGAATGTGGTCAATGCCGGAGGCTCTGCGTTGGCCACGGGTTCCGAGGCAGCAGCCTTGGGGGCAGGCGCCTTGGACTTGACCACCGGCTCGGGAGGTGCAGGAGGCAAAGGCGGCGCCAACGCATCCTTGCGGTAGAACACCCACAGCGGCTCGTAGAAAAGGCTGCCCAGAGAGGCCAGGCCAGCCTCTCCGTCAGTGGCTGTATCCGCGCTGCCACCGCGCACGAAGGCCACATCGGCCTTGCCGGCGCGCAGCGCTTGCAGGTTGGCCTGTGAACCCTGGGTGGTTATCAGATCCACGGTAATGCGGTTTTTGGCCAGGGCTTCGGCGTAGCGCTGGCCGAACTCGGCATAAGCGCTGCCTGCAGGGCCAGTGGCCAGCGTCACGCGCTTGGGCGGCTGGGGATCAAGCCACCAGTACGCGGCGACCAGCAGGCCGATGGCCAGTATGGCCACGGGGCCAGCGGACGCGAGCATGTCCCGCAAGGACAGGAGCCACAAGAGGAGGGTACGGCGCAAGGAGCTCATTCAGGACTTCCCGTCGTTCCCAAATGGCAGGCTTCACCGCAGGCGGGAATCGAGGTCCTCATTCCAGCGCTGTCGCTGGATTCCCGCCTACGCGGGAATGACGGTAGTGGTGGTCGCATCGTCATTTCACTCAAGTCATGCAGTTAGATCGGAAGCCGCCGGCAGCCACAAATCGCCCAGCCGCAGCCCCTGCGCGGCGCGCACGGCATTGGCACAGGCTTGGGCCACGACCTCCGCGGCCATGACGGCCAATACGTTGAAGCCGGGGGAATGCGCGACATGGCCGGTACCCAGGGCGAACAGCGTATCGCCATCAGACATGGTGTGTACCGGGTGAATGGCGCGTGCCAGCCCGTCATGCCCGGCACCGGCAAGACGCTGAGCCTGCGCTTTGGTGAGCGTGGCATCCGTGGCGATCACGCCTATGGTGGTGTTGGCGCCGGCCAGCATGGCCAAGGGCGGCTCGCCCGCCAACAAGGCGCGGTTGGTATGGCGTAGGGCGTGGCCGTCTTCCGTACGGGCGCCAGCCAGCAAGATGCCGTTCTCCATGTCCATCACATCGCCCAATGCATTGACCGCAATCAGCGCGCCCACCGTGACACCGCCCACACAGACCGAGGCGCTGCCGATACCGCCTTTCATGGCGTATTTCATGCCGAACATCTTGCCTATACATGCCCCTGTGCCGGCGCCCACGCTGCCCTGCGCGGGCTCAGTGGAAACCGCGGCCTGGCATGCGGCGTAGCCCGCCGCCGCATCGGGCCGGATGCGGGAATCGCCCACATTCAGATCGAAGAGCACGGCCCCAGGAACGATGGGGACGCGCGCCACGCCGACATCGAGGCCGATCCCCTGCTCGTCAAGCCAGCGCATCACGCCGCCGGCGGCATCCAGTCCGAAGGCACTACCGCCCGAGAGCAGCACGGCGTGCACGGTATTGACCAGGTTGGCCGGATCGAGCAGATCGGTCTCGCGCGTGCCGGGCGCAGCGCCACGCACGTCCACTCCGCCGACGGCGCCCGTTCGCGCGATGACCACGCTGCAGCCCGTGGGGCGGCGGGTATCGGTGAAGTGGCCGACCTCGATGCCGCGCACGTCGGTGATGGAGGTGGAGTGGTGTGAAGGCATGCCGGGTTCCTGAAGAAACTCAAGCGGCAATGTTAGCTTCTGACGAAGGAAGAAAATTGTGTGCGGTGGTTGCAGGAGGTTTCCGCGAGGGCGACTTCAAAAATACGCTTGGGCGTGAGTGCATCCCTACCTGCTGATGTTATGGCCGCAGCGAAATCATTTGCCACCAGGTTATGGGGCGTGAATGAAGTTGACCGCGGTGAAAGCCCCCTCCCCAACCCTCCCCCAGCGGGGGAGGGAGCCAATGCCAAGGCGCCCGTCAGGCCAGGTCGGCGATGGGCACGCAGCTGCAGAACAGGTTGCGGTCGCCGTAAACATTGTCGATACGGCTGACGGGCGGCCAATACTTGACGCCACCCGCCTTGTAGGCCGCGCTGGCAGAACCGACATGACGCGGATAAGGATGGACCCACTCCTCTGCGAGCAGTGTGTCGGCGGTGTGTGGCGCGTTCTTCAGCGGGTTGTCTTCCTGCGGCCACTTCCCGCGCTCGATGGCGCGGATTTCCTCGCGGATGGCGATCATGGCTTCGATGAAGCGGTCAAGCTCGGCCAGGCTTTCGCTCTCCGTGGGCTCCACCATCAGCGTATTGGCCACCGGGAAGCTCAGTGTAGGCGCATGGAAACCGTAGTCCGCCAGGCGCTTGGCGACATCTTCAGCCATCACGCCGCTGGTTTCCTTCAGCCCGCGCAGATCCAGGATGCATTCGTGCGCCACATGGCCGTTGGCGCTGGCGTATAGCGTGGGATAGTGATCCTGCAAGCGCTTGCTGATGTAGTTGGCGCTCAGGATGGCGGCCTCGGTGGCATGCTTGAGGCCTTCCGCGCCCATCATGCGGATGTACATCCAGCTGATGGGTAGCACGGCCGCGTTTCCGTAAGGCGCCGCGCTGACCGCGCCAACCGCCTTCTTCCTGTTGCCTTGCAAGCCCGCGGTCGCGTGGCCTGGCAGATAGGGCACCAGATCTTCCACCACGCACACCGGCCCCACGCCCGGGCCGCCACCGCCATGGGGAATGCAGAAGGTCTTGTGCAGGTTCAGGTGGCTCACATCGCCGCCGAACTCTCCCGGGGCCGCCACGCCCACCATGGCGTTCATGTTGGCGCCGTCCAGATAGACACGGCCGCCGTGGCTGTGCACCAACCGGCACAGTTCTTTCACTTGCGTTTCGAAAACGCCGTGCGTGCTGGGGTAGGTGATCATCACGCAAGCTAGGCGGCCTGAGTGCTGTTCGCATTTGGCCTGCAGATCGGCCATGTCGACGTTGCCCTGCGCGTCGGTGGCGGTCACGACCACTTTCAGCCCCACCATCTGGGCGCTGGCCGGGTTGGTGCCGTGGGCGCTGGCCGGAATCAGGCAGATGTCGCGCTGGCCCTGCCCGTTGGCGTCATGCCAGGCCTTGATGGCCAGCAGACCGGCATATTCGCCCTGGCTGCCCGCGTTAGGCTGCAGGCTGACGTCAGCGTAGCCCGTGATGCTGCTCAGCCAGCGCCGCAGCAATGCGTCCAGCTCCTGGTAGCCCAGCAATTGATCGGCCGGCGCAAAGGGGTGGAGGTTGGCGAACTCCGGCCAGGTGATGGGCATCATCTCGCTGGTGGCATTGAGCTTCATGGTGCAACTGCCCAGCGGGATCATGCTGCGGTCCAGCGCCAGATCCTTGTCGGAAAGCTGGCGGATGTAGCGCAGCATGCTGGTTTCGCTATGGTGCGTGTTGAACACCGGATGCGTGAGGAAGGCGCTGGTGCGGCGCAGGGCCCCCGGAATCAGATCGGCCGCGCTGCTTTCAAGCTGAGCGAAATCAGGCAATGGCTGGCCGCCCGCGAAGATGCGCCAAATCAGCTCCACGTCGGCGCGCGTGGTGGTTTCATCGAGCGCGACACAAAGATAGATCTCCCATGCCTTGCGCAGGTTGGCGCCCGCGGCCACGGCGCGCGCGGCGATCGCATCGGTGGCGCCATCGGTTTTCAGGCAGATGGTGTCGAATGCCGACTCGTGGTGCGAGGTGGTGAAGCCCAACTGCTTCAGGCCCGAAGCCATGATGGCCGCAAGGCGCGCCGTGCGCTCGGCGATGCGCTTCAGGCCTTCCGGACCATGGTAGACCGCGTACATGCTCGCGATCACCGCCGGCAGCACCTGAGCGGTACAGATGTTGCTGGTGGCCTTTTCGCGGCGAATGTGCTGCTCGCGCGTCTGCAGCGCCAGCCGGTAGGCGGGCTTGCCATGGGCATCCACGCTCACCCCCACCAGCCGGCCCGGCAGCGAGCGCTTGAACTCGTCGCGGCAGGCCATGAAAGCGGCGTGCGGACCGCCCGCGCCCATCGGCATGCCGAAGCGCTGGGTGCTGCCTACTACGATGTCAGCCCCCATCTCTCCAGGCGTCTTGAGCAGCGTAAGCGCCAGCAGATCGGTGGCAAAAATCACGGCTGCGCCCTTGGCGTGGATGATCTCGGCATCCTTGGCCCAGTCGTACAGCCAGCCGCTGCTGGCGGGATACTGAATAAGCGCAGCGAAATAGTCGTCGGCCGCGAGAGCGGCATCCCATTCCTCGGCCGAATTGGCGATCTTGACGATCAAACCTAAGGGCGCCGCGCGCGTTTGCATGACCTCGATGGTCTGCGGGTGGGCATCTCCCCCCACCACGATGACCGAGCCTTTGGCCTTCACACTGCGGCGGGCCAGCGTCATCGCCTCGGCGGCGGCGGTGGCCTCATCGAGCATGGAGGCATTGGCGATGTCCATGCCGGTCAAGTCGCACACCATGGTCTGGAAGTTGACCAGCGCCTCCATGCGGCCTTGGCTGATTTCGGCTTGATAGGGGGTGTAGGCCGTATACCAGGCCGGGTTCTCCAGCACATTGCGCAAGATCACGCCTGGCGTGTAGGTACCGTAGTAGCCCTGGCCGATAAAGCTCTTCAGCAGCTTGTTCTTGCCTGCGATCGTTTTCAACTCCGCCAGGGCCTCGGCTTCGGAAATAGCGGGCGGCAGATCCATTTTTCCAGCGCGCGCGATGCTGCGCGGCACAATGGAATCGATCAGCGCCTGGCGCGAAGCCTCGCCAATGACGGAGAGCATCTGCAGTTCGTCATAGGGGCTGATGCCGATATGGCGGGCAACGAATTCGCTGGGGTTTTCGAGGGCGCTGAGCGAGGGGGAGGACATGGGATACCTGGGAGAAAACGATTCAGTTCTGCCTCCCTCCCCGCTTGCCGGAGAGGGAGAGGGAGCTATCAGGCGGCGTCGGTCAGCTTGGTATAGGCGGCTTCGTCCATCAGGGCATCCACCTGATCAGGCGCGGAAAGCTTGACCTTGAAGAACCAGCCCGCGCCCAGCGGATCGCTGTTGGCCAGGCTGGGATCGTCGCGCAGGGCTTCGTTGACTTCGGTGATCTCGCCGCTGACCGGCATGTATACATCGGCCGCTGCCTTCACGGATTCGACCACGCCGGCCACTTCCTTCTGGTCGAAGGACTTACCCACGTCAGGCAGCTCGACAAACACCACGTCGCCGAGCGCATCCTGCGCGTGCTTGGTGATGCCGACGGTGGCAATGCCGCCATCCACTTGGATCCATTCGTGGTCTTCGGTGTAGAGAAGGGTCATGGTGTTCTTTCGGGTGATGAAGAGGGAATAAAAGAAATAATGGTGAAACTCAGGAAGGCACGATGGCTTCCCATTTGCGCAGATAGGCTTCCCGGCCCGCGCGCCACGCAGGCGAACCAAAGCTGCCGCCGCTCTGGTGTGTCAAGGCAATGGGCCAGGTGCCGAGCCGCAGCTCCTTGGCGCGCAGGCTGCGGCAAAAATCCAGGTCGTAGAAATGAAAACTGAAGCGCTCGTCGAAAGTCACGCCGTTTTCCACCAGCACATCCCGCTTGGCGGCCAGCAACACGCCATCGAGCAGCTCGCATTCGGCGGGTGCGAGGCCGAAGCAGGTCACGGGGCCAAACGGCGCAGCGCCGTGCGCCACGCTGCCGGAAAGATGGGAGCGTTCGTCCCAGATGAACCGATCGTTCACGAAGCACCACGCGGGCTGATTGCGCACGCGCCGGCGATTGCCGGCCACACCTATGGCATCAAAGACCTGAAGCCCCTCGGCGATGCGCTGCGGGAAGAAAAAATCTTCCAGCCAGACATCGTCATGCACAAAAACCAGCAGGCTGCCGGCGGGGGCCTCTTGGATGAGGCGGTTGTAGATGGTGGGCAGCCCCTGAGAGTTTTCAAAAGCCACGCTGGCGCGCAAGCGATCATCGAACGACAGCCGCCTGAGCGACTGGCCCAGCGCTGATTCTTGCCAGAACTTTTCAGCTGGCAGGCGCGTGGCGCTGGAGATGATGACCTGGCTCAAGCTTAGCCCCGGTAATAGCGCGCGGGCACGAAAGGCATGGCCGCTACCGTCATGGGGACTGGCTTGCCGCGCACCATGGCGAACACCTCGGTACCGGGCGCGGCGTAGTCGGGCTGCACGTAGGCCATGGCGATGGGTTGATCGATGGTGGGGCCGAGCAAGCCGCTGGTCACTTCGCCGATGGTCTGGCCATCCATGTTTTCCAGCTTCACATGCTCACGCACAGGGATACGCTCCTTGGCGATCAACCCTACCCGCTTGCGGTTGACGGGCAGCTTGCCCTCAAGTTGCGCCAGCACGGCTTCCGCCCCCAGGAAACCGCCCGCGCGCTCACCGCCTGGGCGGCGAACCTTCTGCATGGCCCAGTTCAGGCCAGCCTCGACCGGCGTAGTGGTTGGGTCGAGATCGTTTCCATACAGGCACAAGCCTGCTTCAAGCCGCAGTGAGTTGCGCGCCCCCAGGCCGGCGGGCTTGACCTCGGGCTCCGCCAGGAGGGCCTGCGCGAAGGCCTCCGCCCGGCCGCCGGGCACGGAGATCTCATAGCCGTCTTCGCCGGTATAACCGCTGCGGGTGACGTACAGCTCGGCGCCCCGCCAGTCGAAGGCGCCACCGGTCATGAACACGAGTTGCTCCACACCAGGCAGCAGGCGCTTGAGGGCCTCCACGGCTTTCGGCCCTTGCAGGGCCAGCAGAGCCTGTTCAGGCATGGGGATGATCTGGCAGCGCCCGCCAATGGTGGCCTGCATGTGGGCGATATCGCCTGCCTTGCATGCGCCGTTGACGATCACGAACAGGTGATCGCCGCGGTTGACGAACATCAGATCATCGATGATGCCGCCAGCCTCGTTGAGCAGCAGGCCATAGCGCTGCTTGTTCAGCCCGAGCCCGGCCACATCGACCGGCATCAGGGTTTCAAACGCGGCGGCGGCCTCCGGACCCGCCAGCTTGAGCTGGCCCATGTGGGAAACGTCGAACAAGCTGGCAGCCTCGCGCGTGTGCCGGTGCTCGGCCATCAGGCCTTCGGGGTACTGAACCGGCATGGAATACCCGGCGAAAGGCACCATGCGCGCACCTAGCCTCACATGCAGGGCGTGCAGAGGGGTTTGCAGCAAGGTGGTGTCAGAGGCGGCGGCAGACATGGCAAGGGCTCCTAGAAATGCGTATGGGCGATGCATTGGCACGCACCCTGAAGGCGGCGTGCCCGGAACCCTGCTGTCCCCTTTACCTGAGAGATTCAGCGCCGCGGCCCCAAAAGACCCGCGCCTTGCCCCTTCGGTGAGCGCCAACGGTCACGCGGCGCTTCTCTCCAGCAGAATTTTGTAGTGCCAGTCCTTTTGCCTGAGCGTTCGGCCTTCGGCGGTTCCTGACGGAACTCTCTCCTGACGGCCTGGATTCTATAGGACTTGGAGCGGGTTTACGATGTATCTCCAGCATCTACTTGGCATACACCAGATCACGCAGTGCCAGCGAGAGCTGTGGCACGTAGGTGATGATCATCAGGCACACCAAGATCACGCACACGAAAGGCAGCAGGTGCTTGATGATCTTGTCCAGTGAAATGCGGGCCACCGTGCAGGCGGCGAACAGGTTCACCCCAAAGGGAGGCGTGATCATGCCCAGCGCCAGGTTCACCACCATGATCAGGCCGAAGTGCACGGGATCGATGCCGAAGTGCATCGCCACGGGTGCCAGAATCGGCGCCAGCACGATGATGGCAGCACTGGTTTCGATGAACATGCCGATCACGAACAGCGCCGCGTTCACCCCCAACAGGAACCAGGCAGGCGATTGGAGCACCTCCTCCAGCCAGTGGCCAATAGCGTCGGGCACGCCGGCACGGGTAATCAGGAACGCGAACAGGCCGGCGTTGGCGATGATGAACATGATCACCGAGGAAGACAGCACGGAGCGGCGCAGAATGTTGTACAGATCCTGAATCTTGATCTCGCGGTAGATCAGCATGCCGACAATCAGTGCGTACAGCACCGCCACGGCTGATGCTTCAGTGGGGGTGAAAACGCCGCCATAGATGCCACCCAACACAATGACCGGCATCAGCAGCGCCCAGGCAGCCTGGCGGGTAGCGGCCAGGAAACCCAGCCGCCCATCGCCGTCGTGCTTGCCCCACCCTCTCCATTTGCAATAGAGCCAGACGAACAGCATCAATGCCCCGCTGATCAGCACACCCGGGCCGAAGCCGGCAATGAATAGTTCGCCGATCGACACTTCGGCACTCACGCCGTAGAGAATCATGGGGATGGACGGCGGGATGATGACGCCCAACTCCGCGCTGGTCGCCTGCAGGGCAGCGGCCCAGGTGGTCGGGTAGCCGTGCTTGATCAGGGCGGGAATCAGGATCGCGCCGATAGCGAACGTGGTGGCGACTGATGAGCCCGACACGGCCGCGAAGATCATGCAGGTCAGCACGCAGGTCATCGGCAGGCCGCCCTGCACGCCGCCCACGATGCTCTTGGCAAACTCGACCAGGCGGCGCGAAATGCCGCCGGTTTCCATCAGGTTGCCGGCCAGGATGAAAAAGGGAATGGCCGCCAGGGGAAACTTGTTGATGCTGTTGAACATCTCCTTGGCGGAGATGAGCATGTTCGCATTGGTGATCTGAATACCGACGATCGACGCCAGCCCGATCGACACCGCCACCGACACGCTGAGCGCGAAGCCCAGGACCATCGTGATGAGCATCGCGGTGGTCATTGGGCGGTCTCCAGTTCCATGCGGCGCGGATCGAGGTAGTTAGCGATGATGCCGATAATGGCGAACACGGCGCCCACCGGCATCGCGATGTAGGCCCAGAACATCGAGAGCACCTCCAGCCCGGCCATGGTCTGCACGCTGCCGCGCACGGCGTAGTCGTAGCCCCACCAAAGCACGATGATCATCAGGATCAGCGCAGCCAGCGCCACGAGGGCATCAAGGATGCGCTTCAGCTTATCGGGCATCGCGCGGTAGAGCGCATCGACGCTCACCATGGCGCCTTGCCGGAACGCCATGGGAATGCCGAGGAACACCATCCAGATCAGGCTGAAGCGGATCAGCACTTCGCTCCATTCGGCCGGCTGCTCAAGCACGAACCGGGTAACGATCTGGAACACGGCCAGCCCCGAAGCCACTGCGAGCATCAGGCACGCCAACACCATGGCGATGCCGGATGTCCAGCGCTCCAGTTGCAGAAAGCGTTCTTTCATGAACACGCCTCTGAGAACCGGCGATTACTTGTAGTTGCGGATCTTGTCGAGGTTGGCCTTGCCGAAATCCTTCTCGAACTGCGCATTCACGCTCGAGAGCGCAGTGGCGAACTTGGCTTTGTCGAGGTTGTCGATCACGGTCATGCCCTTGGCGCGCAGGTCGGCCACACCTTTGGCGTCGTCCTCATCCACTCGTGCACGGTTGGCCTTGGTGCCTTCCTTGGCGGCTTCGATGAAGGCCTGCTTGTCGGCGGCGCTCAGCTTGTCGAACACGCCTTTATTCATCACGAAAATACAGGGCGAGTACACATGCCCGGTGAGAGACAGGTGCTTCTGCACCTGATCGAACTTGGCCGAGATGATCACCGGCAGCGGGTTTTCCTGCCCATCGACCGTGCCCTGCTGCAAAGCGGTGAACACTTCAGGGAAGGCCATGGGGGTAGTGATGATCCCGAACGCCTTGTACGCGGCAATGTGCACCGGATTCTCCATGGTGCGCATCTTCAGGCCCTTGAGATCGCCCGGCTCCTTCACATCCCGCTTGCTGTTGGTCATGTGGCGGAAACCGTTCTCAGCCCAGGCCAGCGCCTTGAAGCCCTTGGCGTCGAATTTGGTCAGGAGCTCCTGGCCGATCGAGCCGTCGAGCACGGCGCGGGCGTGCGCCTTGTCACGGAACAGGAAAGGGACATCCAGGATCTTGGTTTCCGGCACGAAATTGGGCACGGGGCCGGTGGAGCTGAAGGCCAACTCCTGAGTGCCCAATTGCACCGCCTCGATCGACTCGCGCTCACCGCCCAAGGAGCCGTTGTAGAAAGTCTGGATCTTGTAGCGGCCGTTGGTACGCTTTTCAACCTCCTTGGCGAAGGTATCGATGGCCACGCCCTGGTGCGAATTCTGCGCCACCGAGATGCTGATACGCATCGTGGTCTGTGCGTAAGCGCCTGCGGTCAAGCCAAGGGCCAGACCAAGCCCGATCATGAGTTGGTGCAATTTCATCAATATGTCTCCTGATGGTTGAGCTGCCGTGCTTGGGCACGGTCAAGACCAAGAGACATTATTAATGCGCCTCAAGCCCCTGAACAACGGGGGTTTTCGCGCATTTTTGCACTCAACCGAAGGGCTTACATCCCCGAGTAGTTCGGGCCGCCGCCGCCTTCCGGCGTCACCCAGACGATGTTCTGCGTAGGATCCTTGATGTCGCAGGTCTTGCAATGCACGCAGTTCTGCGCGTTGATCTGCAGGCGCTGCGCGTTGCCACCCTGTGCTTCGTCAGGCACGAACTCGTACACGCCGGCAGGGCAGTAACGCGCCTCGGGGCCTGCGAACTCGGCCAGGTTGATGCGCACCGGTACCGTCGGGTCTTTCAGCGTGAGATGGGCCGGCTGGTTTTCCTCGTGGTTGGTGTTGCTGATGAACACGCTGGAGAGGCGGTCGAAGGTGAGCTTGCCGTCTGGCTTGGGGTAGACGATGGGCTTGCAATCGGCCGCTTTCTTGAGCTGCACGTTGTCCGGTTGCTGGCGGTGCAGCGTCCAGGGCGCATGGCCGCGCAGCACATACTGCTCGAAACCATTCATCACGGTGCCGACGGTCAGCCCCTTCTTGAACCAGTTCTTGAAGTTGCGGTCCTTGTTAAGTTCGGCGGCCAGCCAGCTTTGCTCGAACGCTTCGGGGTAGGCGGCCAGCTCATCGTGCTGGCGCCCGGCAACCACGGCGTCATAGGCGGCTTCGGCGGCGAGCATGCCGGTCTTGATGGCGGCATGGCTGCCCTTGATACGGCTGACGTTCAGGTAGCCGGCATCGCAACCCACCAGGGCGCCACCCGGGAACACGGTCTTGGGCAGCGCCAGGATGCCGCCCGCCGTGATGGCGCGCGCGCCATAGGACAAGCGCTTGGCGTTCACGTTGCCCTGGTCGTCGGTGAAATACCACTTGACGCGCGGATGCGTCTTCCAGCGCTGGAATTCCTCGAACGGGCTCATGTGCGGGTTGCTGTAGTTCAGCCCCACCACATAGCCGCAATAGACCTTGTTGCCTTCCGCGTGATAGAGGAAAGCGCCGCCATAGGTCATCTCGTCCATCGGCCAGCCGGCGGTGTGCATCACGAAGCCGGGGGTGTGCCGGCTCGGGTCGATTTCCCAGAGCTCCTTGATGCCGATGGCATAGCTCTGCGGATCGCTGTTCGCATCGAGCTTGTAGCGGGCAATGAGTTGGCGGCCCAGGTGGCCGCGGGCGCCTTCCGCGAACAGGGTGTACTTGGCGTGCAGCTCCATGCCAAGCTGGAAGTTCTCGGTGGGCTCGCCATCCTTGCCGACGCCCATGTTGCCCGTGGCCACGCCCTTGACGCTGCCGTCTTCGTTGTAGAGCACTTCGGCGGCCGGAAAGCCCGGGAAGATCTCCACGCCGAGCTCCTCGGCCTGCGTGGCCAGCCAGCGCACGACATTGCCCAGGCTGACGATGTAGTTGCCGTGGTTGTTGGCAAAAGGAGGCAGGAACAGGCCCGGCACGCGGTTGCCGCCGGTTTCGTTCAGGAAAACGTAGGCGTCGTCGGTCACCTGCTGGTGCAGGGGCGCGCCCTTGTCTTTCCAGTCGGGGATGAGCTCGGTCAGGGCTTTCGGATCCATCACGGCGCCGGAGAGAATGTGCGCGCCCGGCTCCGAGCCTTTTTCGAGCACAACGACCGAGATGTCCTGGCCCTTCTCGGCAGCCCGCTGCTTCAGGCGGATCGCGGCGGAAAGGCCGGCCGGGCCCCCGCCGACGATGACCACGTCATACTCCATGGCCTCGCGGGGGCCGTATTGTTCGATGATTTGCTCGGGTGTCATGGCGTGTCTCAGGTGGGGGTTCGTTTGAAATAATGGGTGGCATCTTGGGGACACGTCTAACCCAACGCTTGCCCGATAGTCTGCCCTTTGCTTTTAACTGATTTTAGAGCGTGTTTACCGTTCCCCCCGCGAGGCCGTCCACACGCCCCCGGACGAGACGCCCCGCAGGGGCTTTTCCCCTTTAGACTTTCTCCCGCAAGAAGGATCTTTCCATGACTTACAGCATTGATTTGTCGGGCCGCGTGGCTCTTGTAACCGGCGCTTCCGGCGGCCTGGGCGCGCAGTTCGCCCGTACCCTCGCGCGCGCGGGCGCCGGCGTGGTGCTGGCCAGCCGCCGCACCGAAAAGCTGAAGGAGCTGCGTGCCCGCATAGAGGGCGAAGGCGGCGATGCGCATGTTGTCGAGTGCGATGTGACCGACCACGACTCCATCAAGGCCGCCGTGGCTCACGCCGAAACCAAGATGGGCTCGATCGACATCTTGATCAACAACTCGGGCGTGAGCACCACCCAGCGCCTGCAGGATGTCACGGAAGACGACTACGACTTCATTTTCGACACCAATGTCCGCGGCGCCTTCTTCGTGGCGCAGGAAGTCGGCAAGCGCATGCTGGCGCGTGCCAAGGGCGCGGCGCCGGGCAGTTTCACCGGCGGGCGCATCATCAATATCGCCAGCATGGCAGGCTTGAAGGTACTGCCCCAGATCGGCGTGTATTGCATGAGCAAGGCCGCCGTGATCCAGATGACCAAGGCCATGGCGGTCGAGTGGGGGCGCTTTGGCATTACCGTCAATGCGATCTGCCCAGGCTATATCGATACAGAGATCAACCACGCCCACTGGCAGACCGAGCAAGGCCAGAAGCTCATCAGCATGCTACCGCGCAAGCGCGTGGGGGAGCCGAAAGACCTGGATGCCGTCTTGATGATGCTGGCTTCGGATCAAAGCCATTTCGTCAATGGCGCCGTGATTGCGGCCGATGACGGTTTTGCTGCATAAGCCCCCCTGAGGCGCTGTCGCGCCTTCCCCCAGGGGACGCCGCTGGCGGCCTGGCGAAGCCAGCTCCGCGGCGGCCCTGGCGCGGCCTGCTCCGCGGCCTTCTGACAATGGCCTTATTTGAAGCTTCGCCTAAATGCTGACTGGAATTGTGGCGGGGTTGGCGGCGGGGGCTCTTTGGGGGCTTGTGTTCGTGGCGCCGCGCATGGTGAGCGGGTTTACGGGGATCGACCTCACGGCGGGGCGCTTTCTGGTGTACGGGATGGTTTCCGTGGGCGTGCTGGCAGTTTCATGGCGGCGTGCGAAGCGGCCCACCTGGTCGCAGGCGCGGGCAGCGCTGGGCCTGAGCGTGCTGGGCTTCACGGGCTACTATTGGGTGCTGGTGCTGGCCATTCGTGATGCGGGCACAGAGATGCCGGCGCTGATCGTGGGCACCATTCCTGTCTGGGTCATGATGCTCGGCAAGCCTCACGGCCTGAGATGGCGGGCCTTGATCCCAGGGCTGGTGCTGACTGCCGTCGGCCTGGTGCTGATGGCGCAGATCCCGGCTGACACACACGGCGAGCACTACGCGCGCGGCCTGGTCCTGTCAGTGATCGCCATGGCCAGTTGGACGGCGTTTGCCCTGCTGAATGCCGCGTGGCTGCGCCGCCATCCGGAAGTGGGGGCCACCGATTGGGCCAATTGGCTGGGCGTGGCCACGGGCCTGGGGGGCATGGTCCTGGCGTTGGGCCTGGGCACCCCCGTGCCGCAGTTGATGGCGCAATCCGGATGGCCGTTTTTTGCGTTGATCGCGGTGGCGATCGGCTTCGGCTCCAGCTGGCTCGCCACTATTTTGTGGAACATCGCAAGCCAGCAACTGCCCGCCAGCTTGTGCGGACAGTTGATCGTCAGCGAAACGCTTTTCGCATTGATTTATTCTTTTGCCTGGGACGGCCGCTGGCCCACAGCGGCGCAATGGATGGCGGCAGCGCTTTTTACCGCCGGCATCATGGCATCCATCAGAGCGCACAAGTAAAAAAGTAAAAATCAGACTCTTTATGAAAATCGAAATTCCCGAGCAAAAGAAGTTTGTCTACGAAACCCGCATTGCCGTGCGCTGGGGCGATATGGATGCCATGCAGCATCTCAATAACGCCACCTATTTCCGGTACATGGAAACCGCGCGCATCGACTGGTTCCGCAGCATCGGTTGCCAACCCGAGAAGGATGGCGAGGGCCCGATCATCGCCAACGCGTTCTGCAACTTCTACCGCCAATTCGAGTACCCCGACGAGGTCTTGCTGAAAATGTATGTCAGCGACCTCCGGCGCACTACCTTTGAAAGCTGGCTCACGATGGAAAGCGTCTCCGAGCCTGGCGTGATCCGGGCTGCGGGCGGCGCGACCACCATCTGGGTTAATTTTGCGCAGCAGAAAGCCGCCACGCTGCCCGATCACATGCGGGCCATCATCGGCGAATAGGCATCAATGCCTGCTCGAACTGGCGGGTAGCCCGGGGCCAGTTGAACTGTTCCGCGTGACGGCGCACACCGTCGCGGGGCTTTTCCAGCGCGACCAGGCATGCGGCGCGCAGATCGTGGTCGATGGCCCCACCTGGCGAATCGCGGCCCACGACATCGATCGGCCCCGGCACTGGGTAGGCCGCCACGGGGGTACCGCAAGCCATTGATTCGGCCATCACCAAACCAAAGGTATCGGTCACGCTGGGAAACACCATCACGTCGGCACTGCGGTACACAGTGGCCAGATCATCACCGCCCAGCACGCCGAACCAGCGAGCCCCAGGATACCGGGCTTTCAGCTTCGCTTCTTCCGGCCCCGTACCCGCGACCCATTTTTCCCCCGGCAGATCGAGCTCAAGAAACTTGTGCACCTGCTTTTCCACCGCCAGCCGGCCCACATACAAAAAGACGGGTGAAGCACTGCGCTCCAGCTTAGGGCCATCAGGCGAGAAAGCCTCCAGGTTCACCCCGCGAGACCAGAGGCGTGCTTTCGTGAAACCGCGCGCCCTCAGGTCATCGACAATGGCTGGCGTGGGTGCCAACGTGGCCGCCGCGGCATTGTGAAACTTGCGCAAGAGGGCGTAGCTCCAGTTCAGAGGTATCCGCACACGCGCATGCACGTACTCTGGAAAGCGGCTGTGATAGGCCGCGGTGAAAGGCCAGTTGCGCCGCATTGCGACACCGCGGGCGGCCCACCCCAAGGGTCCTTCGGTGGCAATGTGCAGGCAATCCGGCGCTACTTCGTCGATACGGCGCGCTGCTGCCGAGCCAGTGGCCAGCGCCAGCGATATCTCGGGATAGGTGGGACAGGGTACGGACTTGAAATCCAGCGGCGACAGGATGTGCGTCGAGTGCCCCATGGCTTGCAACTCTCGTGTGGTCATTTTCAGCGTGCGCACCACCCCGTTGACCTGAGGCTCCCAGGCATCGGTAACGATCATGATCCTCATGGTTGCTCCTCTTTCAGCGGCAGATACCCAAGGCCGGCCTTGCGATGGCGCCACATCACCAGAGCCACACCGCCTGCCACGAACGCTCCCAGCAGGAATACAAGCCGGTGCAGCGGCCACCCGGCTGCCTGCAGGCTCGCGTACGCGCCCAGCATGGCCAGGACACACAGGTTCTCGCTGAAGTTCTGCACGGCGATCGACTCACCGGCCCCTTGCAGCAGCCGGCCCCGATGCTGCAGGAGTGCATTCATTGGCACGATGAAAAAACCCGCAAGCGCCCCCACGGCGGCCATGAGCGGTACCGCCACCGCCACGCTCTGCACCAGTGTCATCAGCGGCACGCAGCAGCCCATCAGCAAACCGAGTCCGAGCATGCGGGGGGCCTGGTCCAGCGTTACCCAGCGGCCCGCGGCCAGCGCGCCTGCGCCGATTCCCACAGCCACCATACCCTGCAGATAAGCGGCCTCTGACAAGGACAATTCCAGGTTGTGCTGCGCCCAAGCCAGAACCACGAACTGCAGCGTCGCTCCCGCGCCCCAGAACAATGTGGTGACTCCCAGGGAAATGCTGCCCAGCGGATCGCGCCACAACACACCCTGCGCATGGACGAAGCGCTTCATCAGTGCCCGCCAATCGCCCTGCATTGCATGCGGCCGTGCGCCACTGGCCGGAATCAGAATATTCAACAAGGCCGCCAGCACATACAACCCCAGCACCATCGTCAACGCGGCCGCCAGCGGCGCGCCAACGGGCAGCCAGGCCCCCAACTCCGGCACGAGATCATCGGCCAGCAATGGGCCCACGAGCGCACCACCCAGCATCGTGCCGAGCACGATGGCGCCCACGGTGGTCACCTCCAGCCACCCATTGGCGTCGACCAGTTGATCGATTGACACCAACTCCGCGGTCAAGCCATATTTGGCGGGAGAATAGGCTGCCGCGCCCACCCCGGCCACTGCGAACGCGAGCAAGGGGTCGACACCCAACGCGATCAACATGCACCCCAGCGCCTTGAGCCCATTGGCCGCCAGCATCACCCGAGCCTTGGGCCAGCGGTCAGCCACCACTCCGACGACAGGCGCCAATCCCACGTAAGCCAGCGTGAACACCGCTTTCAGCAGCGGCGCGAGCCACATGCTTTGCCCCTCTTCATGCAAGCGGGCCATCGCGACGATGAGCAAAGCGTTGTCGGCCAGGCCCGACACGAACTGTGCCGCCACAAGAAGGGCGATGCCGCGCGTCATCGCCCGGCGCTGCTGGCGCAAAGATGCATCCAGCGATTGGAGCGGGAGAGTGTGAAAGCGGGATGACGGCCGCTACGCCCAGCACCATGCTGGGCACCAACGTCGCATTAGCGTCGCACTAGCGCCGCATTGCGCCGTATTAACGCCGCACCACCACCCTGTACGTGAACTGATCAGGCCGGGAATACATATCGGCGTAGAACAGGGCAAGCCCCGTCAGGTCGTGGGGCACGAACCGCATGTACAAAAGAGGCGTATCGGCGGGAACGTCCAGCAGCACGCCCCGGACTCGCCCGGCCTTCACCGCGGAGGCGGCGATTTGCGTACGGTCCAGCCGGAAGCCCAGTTCGTCCTCAAGCAGGGTCATGGCGTCTTCCTCGCCCACCCTGTCGGCCAGGATGTCTCGGCCCAGCGTGGGTTCGTAGTAGCTCTGGAAGTACGCGGCAGGGACGCCGTCGGCCATGCGTATCGTGCGCGCGATGGTCACGAGGGTGCCCGGCGCCAACTTGAGCGCCCTGGCCACGCGGGCCGGTGCAGGCCCGGTGCGCTTGCTGAACGTGCGCCCGCTGATCACTTTGCCATGGGTGCGCAGCAATTCGTTGAACCCGGTGAGCATGCCCAGCCGCGGCGCATTGGCCGGGCGGGTCACGAAGCTGCCTTTGCCGTTGAAGGTTTCGATCAAGCCTTCCGCCTGCAACTCGCTCAGCGCTTGCCGCACCGTGATGCGGCTGACGCCGAAGGCCTTCTGCATCTGCGCCTCGGAAGGCAGCTTCTGGCCTGCCGGAAGCCGCTTTTCGAGGATGTCCTGGCGCAGGCGCGCCTTGATCTGCGCAAAAAGAGGCAGCGGCTGCGGCGCGGGTTCACCGCTGGGGAGAGGAAGGTCCTGGAGGCTTGTCATGAACTTCTTGGTGGGACATGGCCAGATTGGAAATGACGCAGTGTAGCGTCAAGCCAACCTGTCATATCAGGTATTGCCTATTTGCCAAACCACACCTATCATGACAGGTTAGAGGAAGCTGGCGCAGACCAGCGGGAATCCACAACCGGCACATCCATTCAATTCAAGGAGACATTCGATGAATCGTCGGCACCTATTGCAGACTCTTCTCGCCACTGGCGCCACGGGAGTCCTGGGCGTATCGGCCCATGCGGCGGACGCCTACCCCTCCAAGCCCATCAAGATCCTGGTGCCCTACGCGGCTGGCGGGGTCGTGGACGTGCAGACGCGCGCCATGACGCAGACCATGGCGGAAGTGCTGAAGGCGGCTATCGTGGTGGAACCCAAGCCTGGCGCCAGCGGCAGCATCGCCGCGGAAGCGGTGTCCTTGGCTGCCCCGGATGGGTACACCCTGATCGTGTCGGCCAGTTTCCTGAATTCGGCTCCGCTGCTGGAAACCAATCTCCGCTGGACTCCCAAGCAGTTCACCCCTGTGGGCCGGTTCGCCCTTTCGCCCAGCTACTTCACCGTGCCGGCCAACTCGCCCGCCCGCACGGTCAAGGAATTCGTCGAGATGGCCAAAAAATCGGCCAAGCCGCTGCAGTACGCCAATGGCGGAAACGGGACTCCCCAGCAGATTTCCAACGAGTTGTTCGCCCATGAAGCCGGTATCCGCCTGGAGCCGGTGATGTACAAGGGCGCGCCCCTTCGGTCCCTGATTTGATCAATGGGCTGATCGCGATGGCCGTGCTGCCCTCCTCGGTCGCTCATCCGCAAGTCAACGGAGGCAAGCTGCGCGCCTTGGCCAACATGAGCAGCAGGCGGTCTGCCCAATTGCCGGACGTGCCGACCATTGCCGAGGCCGGCTACCCTGGTGCTACCGTGCTCTCATGGTACGGGCTGCATGCCCCGGCGGGAACGCCGCCGGAAGTGATCCGTGTGCTGGAAGCCGCCATGCGGCAAGCCTGCGCCACTGCTGAGGTCAAGCAGCGCCTGGTCGCCGCTGGCGGCGAGGAAGCGTTCATGGGCACCAAAGACTTCACGGCCTTCCTCGCCAAGGACGCCGAGCAATGGGTACAAGCCGTGAAAGTGATCTCCAAGTGAAGCACCTGGCAAACACCCGAACCCCTGATGAGTATGCGGCGCTGATCGATAATGCTCGCGATTTCATCGACACGGAAGTCATCCCGCGCGAAAACCTGACATCCGCCCACGATGGCAACGAGGTACGCCGCGTCGCCCGCGAGCTGCAGGCGCTGGCGCAAGCCCGCGGCCTCGGAGCCCCCGCGGCCGCCGCGAAGATGGTGGCCTGGCACTGTCATGGACAGAGTGCTGCGCCTACCTGGAGCAAGCTGGCCGCAGCTTTCTCGGCCCCCAGGCGCTGAGCTGCGCGGCACCGACACAACCTGACGTCTTCGCGCTGGAACGGCTGGCCACTCCCGCCCAACGCGAACGCTATCTGCTGCCCCTGATGCGGGGTGAGCGGGCCTCCTGTTTTGCCATGACCGAACCCGCACCAGGGGTGGGCTCCGACCCGCGCATGCTCTCGACAACTGCCCGGCGCACGAACGGCGGCTGGGCCATCAACGGGCACAAGTGGTTTATCTCAGGTGCCATGCGGGCGGATTTCGCGATCGTCGTGGCGCGCACCGAATCCGGCCCCTCGTGGTTCCTGGTGGATATGGATACGCCGGGCTTCCGGATCGTGCGCGACATTCCCACCATGGAGCCCTTCGATATTGGGGGGCATGCCGAGATACTGCTCGAAGACCTTCATGTACCTGCCGACGCGCTGATCGGCGAGGAAGGCAAGGGTTTGGCGCAGTCCCAGCTGCGACTGGAGGGCGCCCGGCTCTTTCACTGCATGCGCTATATCGGGCTCGCGTCGCGCGCGATGAGCATCGCGCAGGAGTACGCCAGCCGACGCGAATCACAAGGAGCCAAGCTCGCCGATCACCAGATGGTTCAAGCCATGGTGGCGGATGCCCACATCCAGCTCTATGCCGCCAGGCAAATCACCGTGGACGTGGCGCGCCGTCTCGATGCGGGAGAGTCCATCCGCCACCACTCGTCCATGGCCAAGGTATTCGTTGCCGAGGCCGTTTACCAGGTGGCTGATTCCGCGGTGCAGATCTGCGGTGCGTTGGGTATTTCCGAGGACATCCCTGTTTCCATGATCCTGCGCATGCTGCGGCCGTTCCGTATCTATGACGGTGCATCGGAAGTTCATCGGGCAGCCATCGCCCGCCGTGCGCTGGCGCACGGCCTGGCAGCCTGACGGCCATAGGAGCAAGCATGTTCACCACAACGAACCTCGATCAGTTCCGCGAGGAAGTGCGGCAATTCGTGCACGAACAATTGCCCCCAGAGCTGCGCCAGACCGTGCGCCAAGGGCAACAACCCACACGTGAGCAACTCATCGGTTGGCACGAGCGGCTGGCGCAGGCGGGTATTCTGGTACCTCATTGGCCGGCCCAATGGGGCGGCCGCGGCTGGACGGTGACCCAGCAGATGATCTTCGACGAGGAAATGGCCCTCGGCGGTGCGCCTGAGTTGAATGCCATCACTTTCGACATGATCGGGCCGGTGCTGATGCGCTATGGCCGCCCTGATCAGCAGCAGCGCTTTCTGCCAGACATTGCCTCCGGGCGGCAGTGGTGGTGCCAGGGCTACTCCGAGCCCAATGCCGGTTCCGATCTGGCAGGGCTGGTGACACGCGCCGAACGCGATGGCGATGACTATGTGATCAACGGCTCCAAGATTTGGACCTCCTACGCCCAATACGCCGACTGGATCTTCGTGCTGGTACGAACTGAGCGAGGCGGCAAGCCGCAGGAAGGCATCAGCTTCCTGCTGGCGGACATGAACACCCCCGGCATCACTGTGCGGCCGATCACCGGCATCCATGGCTGGCCGGTGTTCTGTGAAGTGTTCTTCGACAACGTGCGTGTGCCGGTCCATCAGCGCATCGGCGAAGAAAACCAGGGCTGGACCGTTGCCAAGTCGCTGTTGGAGTTCGAGCGGCTCAAGCTGGCACGCATCGGAGAGAATAAGCGCCGCATGGACCGTGTGCGGGAAATCGCGCTGTCTCGCAGACGCGGCGGCCGCCGCGTGGCCGATCTGCCCTGGTTCCGCGAGCGCTTTGCCGATCTCGAATCGCGCCTGATCGCGCTGGAAGCCAACGCCGGGCGCTTCGTGGCGCGTCAGGCCGCGGGCGAACGGCTGGGCGCGGAGGTGTCCATGCTCAAGATGCGCGGCAGCCGGCTGATTCAGCTCTGGGAAGAATTGATCGTGGATGCGCTGGGTCCAGAAGCCATGCCCCTGTCTCAGGAGTGGCTGGCCGGCCAGGCCGGCGCGGCGCCGCAGGAGGCGTTGGCGGGTACGGCGTCGTCCCGGCGGTTTCTGGCACGCGGCTACACCATCGCCGGTGGGTCGAGTGAAATCCAACACAACATCCTCGCCAAGCAGGTGCTTGCCTTATGACCGATCTTTCGACCGTGGACTCCGCCTTGGGCTCCGATACCGAGATGCATCAGATGTTGGCCGAGAGTGCCCGGCGGTGGGCTGAACATGCCTGCACGCCGGAGCAGCGCGCCCTGGCCTCCGATCATGCGACGGGCTGCCCGCCCGAGCGCTGGCATGAGCTGGCCGAACTCGGCTGGCTGGGCATCGCCCTGCCGGAAGCCGATGGTGGCTTGGGAGCCGGGCTGCCTGAGCAATGCCTGCTGGCCGAGCAACTGGGCCGCTCGTTGCTGGTCGAGCCATTCGTGGCTTGCGCGGTCCTGGGCAGCGGCCTGCTCGCACAGGTTGCAGAGGGTCCGCTGCGCGACGCATGGCTTCCCGCGCTCGCCTCCGGTGAGCGGCGGATAACCTGGGCCGCCTGGGAGCCCGATGGCAGCGCCATGCTGAGCCAGCCCTCCGTGCGGGCCGCCCGCCATGACAGCATCTGGCGGCTTTCCGGCGCGAAGGGCTTGACACCCGGCGCCAGCGGCGCCGATGCGCTGCTGGTGGCCGCACAGCTCACCGGCGATACCACCCGCATGGGGTTGTTTCTGCTGGAAGCCGGTACCCCGGGCCTCACCCTGAACCATCAGCGCCTGTACGACGGGCGGCACGCTGCCGAGTTGCGGCTGGAAGACGCCGCCGGCACGCTATTGAAAGAGGGCTCCAGCAAGGACATACTCGCCCTGCTGCACCAGGCGCTGGATCAAGGCCGTGTCGCGCATTGTGCGGAAACGCTGGGTACGGCACAGGCGGCCTTCGACATCACCCTGGAATACGTACGCACACGGCGCCAATTTGGCCGCGCCTTGGGACAGAACCAGATCGTGCAGCACCGCCTGGTGGACTTGTACGTGGAGATCCAGGAAACACGCGCCTTGTGCCTGGAGGCGGCCAGTGCCCCAGCTTGCCGCCAGGTCGCGGCGCTCGGCATCCGCACGGGACATGTCGCCCGCCACATGTGGGAAGAAGCCATACAGCTTCATGGTGCCATCGGCATGACGGAAGAGTATGTGCTGGGCGCCTACGTACGCCGGCTGGCACTGGCAGCCGACCTCTACGGCAGCGGCACCGACCATGCCGAACGCCTGACAAACCTGTCCTTGGGAGACGCCATATGACCACCCACTCCGCCGCATCGCAACCCGCCGTTCTCGTCGAGCGCCTGGATGGCGTGATCCAGTTGACACTCAACGCGCCGCAGAACCGCAACTCACTGCAATCTCCCGGGATCTACGAAGGCTTGATGGCCGGCCTTGAAGAACTGGAACAAGATCGGAACTTGCGCGCAGCCATCATCACCGGAGCCGGTGGCGCATTTTGCTCAGGTGGCGATCTGCGCCAACTGGCCGCCGGCAGCGAAGACGAAGTGCGCACACGCATGACACGCAATACCTGGCTGTACCGCCGCATTGCCCTCTCGGACAAGCTGATCGTGGCCGCAGTGGATGGCCCCGCCTACGGGGCAGGTCTCGGTCTCGCGGCGGCATGCGATGTCGTGGTCGCGGGGCAGAACGCGGTATTTTGCTGCGCCTTCACCCGCGTGGGCGCCATGCCTGATGCGGCCCTGTTCTGGTCGCTGCCGGCCCGCGTCGGGGTGGCCCAGACGCGCCGCCTCATGCTCTGGGCCAACGAGGTCAAAGGCAGCGAAGCAGTATCGATCGGCCTCGCCGATGAGCATGCCGCGGAGGGCAGTGCACTGCCCCTGGCGCAAAAACTGGCCCTGCGGATCGCCCAAGGCCCCGCCCGGCCCTTCGGCCGCATCAAGGCAGGCCTCCGGCAAGCGCCCATGTCGCTGGAACAAGCGCTCGGCTTTCAGCTCGACAACGCCCCCGGCCTTTTCGCAAGCGACGACTTCCGGGAAGGTGCCGCCGCCTTTTTTGAAAAGCGGGCGCCCCGCTTCGGACGCAGACAGGATTGAATACGCCAATGACCACAAGCCAGCCAACCTCCGAAAAAGCCCCGCCCCCTCTGCAAGGGCTGCGCGTGGTGGAACTGGGCCAATACATTGCTGCGCCCGCCGCTGGCCAGATGCTCGCCGATCTGGGGGCCGACGTGATCAAGATCGAACCACCAGGTGGCGACGCCTCCCGCCGCGTAGGCTGGGTCCATGACGACTACGGCCCGATGTTCAGTGCCTACAACCGCGGCAAGCGATCGGTCATGCTGGATCTTCGCGGCACCGAGGGACAGTTGCAAGCCAGGCGGCTGGCCCTCGGCGCCGATGTCGTGCTGGCCAACTCCCGGCCCGGCGCACTTGAGAAGCTGGGACTGGGTGCCGATCAATTGCTCCCCGAAGCGCCGCGCCTGGTCTATGGCCGCGTCAGCGCCTTTGGCCAGACAGGCCCCGCCAGTATCCGCGCGGGCTTCGACATTGCAGCCCAGGCAGAAAGCGGCATGATGAGCCTAAACGGCGAGGCCGGCCGGGACCCCGTGCGCGTCGGCTATACAGCGGTCGACGTGCTGGCGGCCCACTCCCTGGCGACAGGCGTGCTCGCGGCCCTGGTGCGCCGCGGTATCACCGGGCGCGGCGCGCTGGTTGACCTTTCGCTGATCGATGTGGCCATTTCGGCGCTAACCTACACTTGGGCCGAGTACCGGCAATCAGGCCAGATGCCCATGCGTCGCGGCAACGGCCAACCCACCGTGGCGCCCGCAGCCGATGTGATCCAGACCCGGGACGGCATGGTGGTGCTTTCCGCCTATATGGACGAGCACTTCGTTCGCCTGTGCAAAACGATCGGACGGCCCGAGTTGGCCCAGGATCCCCGCTTTGCCAACAACCCGGCCCGAGTCAGCCATCGCACTGAACTGATGAGCCTGCTGAAGGAGGCCATGAGCCACTTCGACTCCGATGCACTGGTCGATATGCTGGCCGAGGGCGGTATCGTTTCGGGCGCCATACGGGATATGTCGCAGGTTCGCCCCGGCCACGCCGGCGTCAGTGCGGACCTCTTCGTGGACGTACATGCCTCAGGCCGGACGCTCATCAACATACCGGGCCTGCCCATCAACCTGGACGGCATTCAGCGCCGGCCGGGGCGCTTGCCGGGACTCGGCGAGCACACGAACGAAGTGCTGGCCAATCTCGAAAGCTGAAGACGCTGAAACTTCTCGGCAACGCAACGGGGCGGGTTTGAAACCCGCCCCATACAAGCCGCTCAAGCAACTACGGCACCCCTCCAGAGCACAGAGCGCGCAGGCCCTGCCACCTGACCCCAGGTAGCGTCCAGGCCATCATCTTGCATCACCCATTTTTTTGGTATACCATAATATCGGAATACAAATGGAGAATGCTCGTGAACAAAACCCACCGGAATCCTGGATGGGCGACAAGGCTCGCCCACCATCTGCGTCTCGGCGTTGTAGCCGGACTGGCCTGTGCCTGCAGCGCCGCCTTCGCCGTCTACCCTGAAAAGCCGATCACGCTGGTCGTGCCGTTTGCACCGGGCGGCAGTTCGGACATCATCGGCCGCAGCCTCGGCCAGCCCTTGTCCGAAAAGCTCGGGCAGCCGGTGGTTATTGAAAACGTCGCGGGCGCTGGCGGCGTCCTGGGCACGCAACGCGAAGTACGCGCTGCGCCCGATGGCTACACGATCCTGCTGGGCTCGGGCTCCGAGATCCTGATCAACAAGCTCATCAACCCCAGCATCTCCTACGATGCGTCCCGCGACCTGGCACCGGTGGTCTTCGTCGGCACCGGGCCGATGGTGCTGCTCGGGAAGCCCTCGCTGCCGGCCAACAATGTCACGGAACTGTTGGCGCTTGCCCGTGCGAAGCCAGGTGCGCTCAGCTATGGCTCGGCCGGCAATGGCACGCCGATGCACGTCGCTGGCGAGCTGTTGAAAATGCGCGGCAACATCTCCATGACTCATATCCCCTACCGGGGAGCTGCGCCCGCGCTGGTTGACCTGCTGGGCGGCCAGATCGATCTGGCGGTGTCCACGCTCAGCGCGGCACAGACCTACATCAAGAGCGGCCGTGTGAAGGCGCTCGCCATCACTGGAGCCAAGCCGTCGGAACTCGCACCAGGGCTTCCCGCCATGGGCATGCAGCCCGGGCTCTCAGGCTTCGACCTGGGAGTATGGTTCGGCCTTTTCGTGCCGGCCAAGACGCCGGCTGACGTCATCCAGAAGATCCAGACAGCCGCGCAGCAGGTGCTAGCCGATCCGGCTGTGCGCAGCCGGCTTGCAGAACAAGGTGTCAGCGCTTCCGGCGAATCAGCCGACAGCCTGCGCAAGTTCATGGCCGCTGAAACCGAGAAATACCGCGCGGTGGTCAAGGCAGCGCACATCACCGCCGAATGAGCGGTCCGGCCGCCAAGCGCCAGCCGCCTTTTCGCTGCAAATACCTCAAACACAAGGAACCCGTATGAACGCCAATATCCGCAAGATCGTCAGCTATTCCGAAGAAACCCGCATCGAAGGCGGTAAAGCCGCGGAGCGGCCGTTAACCATGTACGGCGTGGCCGCCGTACTCACCAACCCATGGGCCGGCCGCGGCTTCGTGGAAGACCTCCAGCCGGAAATCCGAGCCCTCGCGCCCATCCTGGGCGAGCTGCTGACCTCCGCCATCCTGAAACAGGCTGGTTCAGGCGAGGCCATTGAAGGCTATGGCAAGGCAGCCGTCGTCGGCACCGCCGGAGAAGTGGAGCATGCTTCCGCCCTCATTCACACGCTGCATTTCGGCAATTTCTATCGCAAGGCCGTGGGTGCGAAGAGCTACTTGAGCTTCACCAACGTGCGCGGCGGACCCAACTGCTCCATTGCCATCCCGATGATGCACAAGCACGACGAAGGCAAGCGCTCCCACTACCTGACGCTGCAGTTCGCGATCAATGATGCCCCCGCCCCTGACGAGATCGTCGTGGCGCTGGGTGCCTCGGTCGGCGGACGTCCTCACCACCGTATCGGCGACCGCTACCAGGACCTGAAAGAGCTCGGCAGCAATGATGCGTGAAGGAAGCATCCTGCACGCCCCCGATGGAACCGCCTATGCCGTTCATGGCGAAGGCGAGCCCCTGGTGCTGGTGCATGGCGTCGGCATGCAGCATGGCGTGTGGGCACCCCAGGTCGATGTACTGGCTCGTACCCACCGCGTAGTGGCCTATGACATGCTCGGCCATGGCGGCAGCCCCTTGCCGCCGGCAGATGCGGCCCTGGAGGACTATGCCGCTCAGCTCGAAAGGCTTCTCGACCACCTCGGCATTCCCGGGGCCAACATTGCAGGGCACTCGATGGGCGCACTGGTCGCCATCGAATTCGCCTTGCGTCACCCCTCGCGCACCTTTCGCCTCGCAGCCCTCAACGCCGTCTTCCGGCGAACGCCGGAACAGCGCGCAGCCGTGCAGTCCCGCGCCGCGACGCTGAATCAGGCAGGTGTGCAAGCCACCATCGGAAGCACCATCGCACGCTGGTTCGGAGACCCCGTTCCAACACCGCTGCAATCGATGGCAGCCAATGTGGCAGGCTACCTGCGCGACGTCCAGCCGGAAGGCTACGCCCGAACCTACAAACTCTTCGCCTCGTCGGATGAAGCGCACGCCGGCCGGCTGCACCGGCTGTCGATGCCTACCTTGTTCCTGACCGGCGAATACGATGCCAATTCGGCTCCTGAAATGTCACGGGCCATGGGAACGGAGGCGCCTCACGCCGTGGTTGAAGTCATCCCCGGCGAACGCCACATGATGAACGTGGTGGCACCGGAGGCCGTCAACCAGAGCCTGCAGCGCTGGCTCAAGGTACCGCTTGGAAAAGAAGCCGCGTTGCCATGACCCTATTGACTGACGACGATCTGCGCGAAACGCGCTGCCTGATCAATGGCGAATGGATCACTGGTCCCGCCACCTTTGACGTGCTGAATCCAGCTACCGGGCAGCGCGTCGCCTCGGTGCCGCTGCTGGGGGCCAGCCACACGCGCTCGGCCATCGATGCGGCCCACAAAGCGGGGACGAATTGGAAAGCGCTGACCGCCCACGAGCGATCCGGCATTCTCAAGTGCTGGCACACGCTGATCCTCGCGCATGCCGAGCCTCTGGCGCGCCTGCTCACGGAAGAAATGGGCAAGCCGCTCGCAGAAGCTCGGGCCGAGGTGATGTACGGCGCCTCTTATGTCGAATGGTTCGCCGAAGCCTGCCGCCGCGTCTATGGGGAAGTGATCCCGTCGCATGATCCGCGCAAGCAACTGAGCGCGGTGCGCCAGCCGGTAGGCGTGGTCGCCGCGATCACACCCTGGAATTTTCCCAATGCCATGCTGGCCCGCAAGCTCGCGCCCGCCCTCGCGGCCGGGTGCACGGTCGTCGCCAAGCCAGCCGAGCAAACTCCGCTCTCCGCCTTGGCGCTTGCCAAGCTGGCCTGCGCCGCTGGCGTTCCTGCGGGTGTGCTCAATATCGTGACGGGAGATCCGGCCGCCATTGGCAGCGAACTCACCAGCAACCCGCTGGTGCGAAAACTCACGTTCACAGGCTCCACAGCCGTGGGCAAGCTCCTGCTCCGCCAGTGTGCCGATACGGTCAAGCGCGTGAGCATGGAGCTGGGGGGCAACGCGCCCTTCATCGTCTTCGACGATGCTGATCTGGATGAGGCCGTTGAAGGCGCGATCATCTCCAAATTCCGCAATGCCGGCCAGACTTGCGTCTGCGCCAACCGCCTGTTTGTGCAGGAAGGCATCTACGATGCCTTCTCTGCACGCTTGGTCGAGGCGGTGCGCCACCTGCGTGTGGGCGACGGCATGCAGGAAGGCGTGAGCATCGGCCCCTTGATCGACGACCGGGCCCGCCGCAAGGTCGAGCGGCATGTTCAGGACGCGCTCGCCCATGGAGCCGTGCTCCTGCAGGGAGCCCGCGAGCCGGATGGATTCTTTTTCGCGCCAATTGTGCTGGGCGACGTCACGCCATCGTTGCTCGTGGCGAGCGCGGAGACCTTTGGGCCGGTTGCCCCGCTGCTGCGCTTTCGCGACGAAGCCGACGTGCTGGCGCAAGCCAACGCCAGTGAGGCGGGCCTCGCCGCCTATTTCTTCACCCGGGATATTGCCCGCGCGCACCGCGTGGCAGCGGCCCTGGAGGTCGGAATGGTCGGCATCAACACAGGAGCTATTTCCACCGAAGTAGCCCCTTTCGGAGGGATCAAGGAATCAGGTTATGGCCGCGAGGGAGGACCTAACGGACTGGATGACTACCTGGACGTGAAATACTTATGCCTCGGAGGTCTTAACTGAGGAACGTGATGACTACCCCCCGCCCAGCTTCGTTGAAAGTCGATCGCAGCGCGAAGACGCTGCGTGAGTTGTCGCTCGAAAAGATGCGCGACGCCATCTGGAATGGGCATTTCAAGCCCGGCGACCGCCTGGTCGAGCGAAATCTATGCGAACAACTCGATGTCAGCCGCTCCATCGTGCGGGAAGTGCTGCGCCACCTGGAAGCCGAAGGGCTGGTGGAATCCGGCAGCCACCAAGGCCCGGTCGTCGCCACGCTGACGGCCGACCAGGCCGCGCAAATCTATGAAATCCGTGCCCTGCTCGAAGGACACGCCGCGCGCACCTGTGCCGAGAAGGCCAGTCCCGCGGCCATCAAAAGGCTGGTCTCCCTGAACGCCGCGACCCAGGCCGCTTTTCGCGAAGGCGACTTCCACGAAGTTCTGGTACGCACCACGGCGTTCTATGAGGCCCTCTTCAGCGAGGCAGGCTTGAGCATGGCCTGGGAAGTGGTGCAGTCGCTCAATGCGCGTATCAATCGGTTGCGCGTGATGACCATCAGTTCCGCCGGCCGCAAGAAGGAAGCTGCCGCGGAAATGAGCCGTATTGTCGAAGCCCTGCAAAAACGGGATCCGCTGGCCGCACAGCAAGCATCACAGGAGCACGTTCAGCGGGTGGCGCAGATCGCCGCCGAGCGCCTGAAAGAAGGCGGCATCGCGCCCTGATCAGGCGTCATCCCGTACTCCCGTACTCCCGTACTCCCGCGCAAGCCGGGATGACGGGATGACGGGAATTCTTGAGTATCCGCCTGCGAATGAAACTCCACCCTCAATCCACCCAGGCGGCAGCGTAGATCGCCTCGATGTCCTGCTCTGTTGCCAGGCGCGGGTTGTTAGCCGGCGTGCCAGACTGCAAAGCTTGGGTCGCCATGGTGGTGCGCAACTCGAAATAGCGGGTCTTGTCGATACCGAAGGCTGCCGGTGTCGGCACTTTCAGGACACTGTTGAGCCGGTGAAAGCCCGCGATCAGCGCGGCGACAGCGTCGGTCTCCGCGTCGCTTTCCTTGGCCCAACCCAGGGCGCGGGCCGCCGCGGCATAAGGCGCTGGAGCCGCCGGAGCGGAAAATTCCGTCACCGCTGCCAGCAGCATCGCATTGGACAAGCCATGCGGCACATGGAAAAAAGCGCCGATCGGCCGGCTCATTCCGTGCACCAGGGCGGTGGACGTATTCGACACCGCCAAGCCGGCATGTGTCGCGCCCAGCATCATCGCCTCGCGCGCGGCGCGGTTGGCCGGTTCGAAACAAGCGGTTTCAAGATGGGCGCCAATCAGCCGCAACGCGGACAGCGCGAACGCATCCGCATGGGGATTGCGGTTGCGGTTGACCAGGGCTTCCAGCGCGTGTGTCAGCGCATCCAGGCCAGTATCCGCAGTCACCCGGAAGGGACAGGACAGCGTGAACTCGAAGTCCACCACTGCTGCCGCGGGCAGACAGGACATCCCCAGGATCAGCATCTTCTCGTGCGAAGCCGAATCAGTCACCACGCAAGCGCGCGTCACTTCGCTGCCCGTGCCTGCCGTCGTGGGAATGGCCACGACCGGCATGGCGGCCTCGTCCACGATGCGAGGCACCATGAGGGAACGGATGGGCTGGCGCAGGGTCGCCACCACTGCGGCGGCCTTGGCCGTGTCAATGGCGCTGCCTCCGCCGAAGCCGATCACACCGTCATGATCCCCCTCGACGATAGCCGCGGAAGCGGCATTCACACAGGCATCGGTCGGATCCTCGACCACATCGGTGAACAGGGTATAGGACACACCGGCGTCACGCAGGACACTTTCCACACGGGTGGAGAGGCCCAGGCGGACCAGGTTCGGATCCGCCACAAGCAGGGGGCGCTTGATCCCTAATTGCGCCAGCACCTGGGGTAACTGCTCAATGCTGCCGCCCCCAACCACGAGCCGGCGTGGCGTAAGAATGTTGTTGATCATGGATTGACGCCTTCCGCTCGGACTCAACGGGCCCACACAGGGGCGGAAGCCGCGATTTCGCTAGGATAGACCAGCACGGGCTTGCCTTTGCGCCACTGCACGAGCATCACGGTCTCACCACGGCGCAGGCCGCGCTCGTCGTAGGACACCCCGCCAGGAAACACGTTTCCGGACTGCGCTTCGGTCAGATTCATGGAGTGCAGAGTCTGGCCCAGGGCCACGCGGTCGGCGGACTTGGTGAGCTCCAGAGCCTCCTTGATGATGTGCATCTCGGCATAGGGCACGATGGAATCCTGGGTCAGGAAAGGCTCCTTGGTCCGCGCGACGAAGTTCTTTTCCAGCGCGGCGTGCGCCTTGCCTGGCCAAGCGGCCACAGTGGTCAGCATGCCTTCGAGGGCGTCAGGACCGACCGCCGACAGCACGGCGGGATCAAGCACCGGACCTCCATGCCCCAACAGCGGCAACTTGATGTTGTACTCCTTGAGCTTGTCAAGCAGCAGCTTGTAGTCCTGCGGATTGGTCGCCAGAAGATACAGCGCATCGGGTTTGGCACGGCGCAAGCGCTGAATCAGCGTCGACGCGTCGGACAGTGGTGGGGTGTAGACCTCGTCCATCACCAGCTTCACGCCCATCGTGGGTGCCACCTTCTCCCGGAACTCCTTGACGAAACCGCTGGGATTGGGCGTGTTGTCATAGATCGCCGCGATGTTCTTGAATGGCGCGCCCGCCGATTTCGCCAGGGCCGCGGCCGTGGGTGCGGCCTTGTCGGCAAAAGTGGACGCACGCGGAGCGGTCTGGAACACGTACTTGAAGCCGCGTGAAGTGATCTGATCCGAGAACGAGAATGTGAACCAGGGCAGCTTCTCCCGCTCCGCGACTTCCGTGATCGCCAGCGTGAGCGACGACAGCCATGCGCCGCTGCCAGCGACGATATCGGGGTGAGAAGCCAGCAGGCCCCGCACGGCCGCCGCGGCCTTGTCGGCGCTGTCGCCCGCATCGGCCACCACGAGCTTCATCTTGGCGCCGCCAAGGGCCTTGATGCCGCCCTTGGCATTGATCTCCTCGATGGCCATCTCAGCGCCTGTCCGCATGAGTACCCCCGGACGAGCCCAGGGCCCGGAGAGCGGCGCCACCATGCCCACCTTGATTTCCTTGGATTGCGCGTGCGCGATGGCGGAGAAGCCACCCAGCGCCGCGGCGGAAGCCAGGCCACTGGAGGTGCGGAGAAACTGGCGGCGGGATGCCTGCCGCCCCATGGGTGCTGAAGACATGAACGGTCCTTTCGAGAGGATGAGTGGGAGAGAAACTAAACGCCGATGTAAGCCGAGCGCAGGGCGCCGCCATCAGCGATGAGGGACGAACGCGGACCCGACCGCACGATGCGGCCGGATTCCAGGACCACGCCGTGATCGCAGGCGTCAAGCGCCTCGCCAGCACGCTGCTCGACCAGCAGAATGGTCAGGCCGTGCTCACGATGAATCTGGCCGACACGATCGAAGATCTCGTCCACGACCACCGGCGCAAGCCCCAGCGAAGGCTCGTCCAGCAGCAGCAGTTGCGGAGACGCGGCCAGCCCGCGGCCGATCGCCAGCATCTGCTGCTGGCCGCCGGACAGCGTACCGGCGAGCTGGTCGCGGCGCTCGGCAAGAATGGGGAACATGGCGTAGATGGCGTCCAGCGTCTGCTTGAAATGCGCGCGGCCCCGGCGCGAGTAAGCGCCCATCTCGATGTTTTCCAGCACGCTCAGCGAGGCAAAACCCTCCGGCCTTCCGGCACATGCGCGATACCCAGGTGGGCGCGCTCGTGCGGCGGCACCCGCAGCAGGTCCTGCCCATCGAAGCGGATCGACCCTGACGCGGGCTTCACGGTGCCGGACAATGCCTTGAAAAGCGTGCTCTTGCCTGCACCATTGGCCCCCACCACGGCCACGAACTGGCCCTTCTTCACGCTGAATGAAATGTCGGACAGCGCGCGCAGGCCGCCATAGTTCACGGTCAGGTTCTGGATTTCAAGCATGGGTCATGCCCTCCGCAAAACGGCGGCCCAGGTAAGCTTCCAGCACCTGCGGAAGCTGCATCACGGCGCGCGGCTCCCCGTCGGCAATCACGCAGCCGTGGTCCAGCACGAGGAAACGATCTGCCAGGCGGAGCATGGCGTGCATGGTGTGTTCAATGATCATGATGGTGGTGCCTGCATCGCGCAGCCGCAGCAAGGCGGTCACCATTTCTTCGACGTCGTCGGAGCTCAGGCCCGCCAGGCACTCATCCACCAGGATGAGGCGCGGCTGCTGGGATGCCGCGCGCGCCAACTCCATGAGCCGCAGGTCGCGTGCGGTAGCCTGGCCAGCCAGCACATCCGCGCGCCCCTGCAAGCCCACCAGATCCAGCGCACGCCAGGTCGCGGCACGCCAGTCGCCGCTGGCTGGACCGGCCAGCGCGCCAACCGCCACGTTCCCGAACAACGTCATGTCCGGGAAGACCCGAGCCACCTGGAAGGTACGGCCGACGCCCGAGCGAGCCACTTCGTGCACGGATTGGCCGAGCAACTCCGCCCCATCCAGAAGCACCGATCCGGCATCCGCCGCGATGTAGCCATTAACCAGGTTCATCAGCGTGGTCTTGCCCGCGCCATTGGGCCCGATGACGCCCAGGATTTCGCCACGGCGGACTTCAAAAGACACGTTATCGGCGGCGGTCACGCCGCCGAACGCGCGCTTCAGCCCCTCGACACGCAGCAGCGGAGTGCCTGCCTGCCCCGCCTCCCTGGGTGCGGCTTGCGCAGACAAGGCCGGGACTGTAGAGACAGACAATGGCGGTGACTCGCCAGGCTCACTGTATGGATCGCTGGCAGTCTTGCGGCCCAACGCCTCGCGGACACGCCAGAAAATCCCGCGAGGTGCCAGCAACACGGTGGCGATCACGATCGCGCCGAAGATCACACCGTTGATGCCAGGCAATTGCGCCCCCAACTCATGCTTGAGCAGTTCCGCCAATGGCACCAGCAACACCGCGCCGATGACCGGCCCCCACAAAGTCCCCAGGCCGCCAAACAACGTGAGCACCAGGGCTTGCGCCGACACCGCCATGCCGAAAACACTGGTGGGGGTCACGACCAGCACGACCTGTGCATACAGCGCACCAGCCGCCGCGCCGAGGCCCCCGCTGAGCGTGAGCGCCAGCAGCTTCCAGCGGAAGCAGTGCACGCCCAAGGCCAGTGCCGCAGGCTCGTTCTGCTTGATCGCTCGCAACCAGAGGCCGAAGCGCGAGCGCTCGATCATCTTGCACAACACCAACGCCACAGCCAACAGCCCCAGTGCAAGAAACACATAACTGCGCTGGCTCTGGAATTGCATGAACCACAACGGCGCCTCCCGGTGCATGGGCACGGTGACTTCCTGCAAGCCCAGATACTCGAACAGATAGATCAGTGCCATGGGATAGCACAGCATCGCCAGCGCGAAGTACACCCCCGACAAGCGCAGCGTGATCACACCGATGAGCGCGCCCGCGGCAGCGCCAAGCAGCGTAGCCAGCGGCAACCCCAGCCATGGGGAAAGCTGGAACTTCAGTTGCAGCAACACGATGGCGTAGGCGCCCAGGCCGAAAAACACCGCATGGCCGAAGGACACCAGCGCGGCGTATCCGCTCACCAGGTTCCACGACAACGCGAGCACCATCCACAACACCACGATTGTGAGCAGGTTGAGGTGAAACGCCGAACCCAGGCCAAAGGCCAGCAACAGGCCAATGGCCAGCACGGCGGCGATGCCGCCATAGTTCTTCAGAAAGCTATCGGTAGCGGGCATGTCAGATCCTTTCCGACACGCGGCCGAACAAACCTTGCGGGCGCATAAGGACAATCAACAGGAAAGCGACGAAAACCACCATGTTCTGCAACTGGATTGGCAAGAACACAGTCGAAACCTGCTGCAGCAAGCCGATGGTCATGCCGCCCCAGAATGCGCCGGTGATACTGCCCAGGCCGCCCAGCACCACCGAGGCATACATCAGGATCAGGAAATCCAGACCGATATAGGGTTGAAACGGGGTCCAGGTCGCGATCAGCGCGCCAGCCGCGGCGGTCATCGCGATGCCCAGGCCGAAACCGATGCGGTGCACCCGCGCCACGTTCACACCCATGTAGACGGCCGCTTCCGGGTTGTCGGCAGCCGCGCGCATGGATTTGCCGGTGAGCGTGCGAGCCATGAACAGCTGAAGGCCAATGGTTAGCACAATGGCCGCCGCGAATGCCATGGCCTTTCCCTGATTGAAAAGCAGGAAGTCCCATGACCACGCCTGCGAAGACAACGGCGTGCGGATGGTCAAGGGATCTACCCCGAACAGCATGCGGCCACCGTTCTGCAGCAGCATCGAGATACCCAGGGTCATCATCACCTGCGCGTCCTGCCCGCCCTGCTTCTCGCTGAGTACGCGGGAAAGCAGCACGCGGTGGACACCCCACCCCAGCAGCCCGACAACAATCGCGGCGACGATCGCGCCCATCAACGGTGTCGCCACAGGCCCTGCGAAAGCCATGCCGCCCACGGCGGTGATCGCGAAGAACGCGGCGTACATGCCAAGCATCATGAAATCCGGCTGAGCGAAGTTGATCACCCGCATCAGGCCGAAGATCAGCCCCAACCCCACCGACATCAGCGCGTAAACACCCCCAATGAGAATGCCGCTGACGACGGCCTGCGCCAGCAGCTCCAGCGTAAAGGACACGTCGTCCCAAGAAATTCCTGTCATCGCGATCTTTCTGTCTCCTGAATGCGGCCGATCCGAATCACCGAAGACCGCCAAAAGCGAAGGCGTCAACGATGAATGTCAAAATACTGTCAGCTGGTATACCATATTATATAAATCGCGATTTGGCAATATTTTTCGTTCTCCCGGGGGAGACGGCCTGATCGCGCCGCCTCTTTCCAACAAGGAGTTATGACCATGGTCCAACGTTTCCAGCAGTACATCGACGGCGTCTTTGAAGATGGCGGCGCGAGTTTCGACAGCCTCGACCCCTCTACCGGCAAAGTCTGGGCGCAGATGCCGCGTGCGAGCGCCGCGGATGTGGACCGCGCCGTGCGCGCGGCGCATCGCGCGTTCAACGCTCCCGAATGGACCGGCCTCACCGCCACCCAGCGCGGGAAACTGCTGTCGCGGTTGGCGGACCTCGTGGCCGCCAAGGCACCGCATCTGGCGCAGCTCGAAACCGCCGACACAGGCAAGATCATTCGCGAAACCCGCAGCCAGATCGGTTACGTGGCTGACTACTACCGCTACTACGCAGGTCTGGCCGACAAGATCCAGGGGTTTACCGTGCCAGTGGACAAACCGGATATGGACGTCACCGTACGGCGCGAACCCATCGGCGTGGTGGCTGCCATCGTTCCATGGAACTCGCAGCTCTTTCTCTCGGCCGTCAAGCTGGGACCGCTACTTGCGGCAGGCTGCACCGTGGTGCTGAAGGCCTCCGAGGACGGCCCCGCGCCCCTGTTGGAATTCGCCCGCCTGGTGCATGAGGCGGGTTTTCCACCGGGCGTGGTCAACGTGCTCACGGGCTTCGGAGAAGACTGCGGGCAGGCGCTCACGACCCATCCCTTGGTAGCCCGTATCGCCTTTACCGGTGGTCCTGGCACGGCGCGGCATGTGCTGCGCAACTCGGCGGAGAACCTGGCCAGCACCAGCCTGGAGCTGGGCGGCAAGTCACCCGTTGTCGTATTCGATGATGCCGATCTCGACAGCGTTGCCAACGCGGTAGTCGCGGGCGTCTTCGCAGCAACAGGCCAGAGCTGCGTGGCCGGCTCCCGCTTGCTGGTACAGCGTGGCGCGCATCAGCCCTTGCTGACGCTGCTCAAACGCAAAGCCGAAGCCATCCGCATTGGCGACCCACAGGACATGGACACCGAGATAGGCCCTCTGGCCACACGGCGCCAGCGCGACCATATCGAGGACGTGGTGGCGCGGAGCGTCGCCGAGGGTGCGGCGCTGATCACGGGCGGCAAGCGAGCGCTGGATGACAGCGAAGGCATTTATTACCAGCCCACCATCCTCGATTGCCCGAATGCCACCATCAGCAGCGTGCGGGAGGAGTTGTTCGGCCCTGTGCTGAGCGTCCTGAGCTTCGACACGGAAGCCGAAGCCATCGCCTTGGCCAACGATACGGCCTACGGCCTCGCTTCGGGCGTTTTCACCACCTCGCTCACGCGTGCACACCGCGTGGTGCGGGCCCTGAGAGCCGGCGTCGTGTGGGTCAACACCTACCGGGCCGTCTCACCGATCGTCCCCTTCGGTGGCTACGGGCTGAGCGGCCAAGGACGTGAAGGCGGCCTGGACGCGGCGCTCGAATACACCCGCACCAAATCCGTCTGGATACGCACCTCCGACGAGCCGATCTCGGACCCCTTCGTCATGCGCTGAAGCCAGGGCGATTGCGCCTGCCTCACGCTCCTCAGAGTGTCTGTGTCGGTACTGCGTGGCGCAACTCCACCTGCCGGTTGGCGGCATCTACGAACACCAGCTTCGGCTTGTGTTCCTTGACCTTGTCCTCGTGCACTTGGGCGAAGGCGGCAATGATGAGCAGATCGCCCACCGCCGCCCGCCGCGCGGCGGAACCATTCACGGAGATCATTCCGCTGCCGCGCTGCCCCTTGATGGCGTAGGTGACGAAGCGCTCGCCGTTGTCGACGTTCCAGATGTGGATCTGCTCGTTCTCCACAATGTCAGAGGCATCCATCAAGTCTTCGTCGATCGCGCAAGAGCCTTCGTAGTGGAGCTCGCATTGCGTGGTGGCAACGCGGTGGATCTTGGATTTGAGAAGGGTTCGGAACACGATGAAATCTCCTTGGAACTAGGGTAGGCATGCCTCAGGCTGCAAGCATGGCACCCGCATAATCACTGTTGAAATGCCCGCCACGGCTCTCGCGGCGGGACTGCGCCGCGGAAACGATCAGGCTGGCCACCTCCACGAGGTTGCGCAACTCAGCCGCCTCGCGATGAGCCGTCGAATCTACCTCAGGTTGTGCCAATGTGCGCCGCAAGCCTGCCAATCGCTGTGCCGCGCGCGCAAGCCCAGCCGTGGTGCGCACAATACCGACATCTTCCCACATGGCAGCCTGGAGAGAACGCCGAAGCAATGCCCAATCCACCGCGGCGGAATCGCCTCCGCGGACATGATCGTTAACCGCCAGCTCAGGCTCCCACCCCGGTATTGGCGAAGACCGGGTGATGTCCTGGGCGGCCGCGTGCGCCAGTACCACGCACTCCAGCAGCGAATTGCTGGCCAGGCGGTTGGCACCATGCAGGCCCGTGCAGGCAGTCTCCCCAATCGCGTAAAGCCCCGCCACGTCGGTACGGCCATGCAAGTCCGTGCGAACGCCGCCGCAGGTGTAGTGCGCGGCGGGCACCACTGGAATCGGGGTACGCGTAATGTCCAGCCCCAGCGCCAGGCAGCGGGCATGAATGTTCGGGAAATGCGCCAGGATCTGCCCAGGCGGCAGGTGCGATATGTCGAGCTCCACGCAATCGAGGCCGTGGCGCTTCATTTCCAGGTCGATCGCGCGGGACACGATATCGCGCGGCGCCAGCTCGGCCCGGGCGTCGTGCGCGGGCATGAAACGTTCACCGCCCGCCTGTGCCGGCAAACGCAGCAGGCCGCCTTCGCCCCGGACTGCCTCGCTGATCAGGAATGAGTTGGCTTGCGGATGGTGCAGGCTGGTCGGGTGGAACTGAATGAACTCCATGTTCGCCACCCGGCAGCCGGCACGCGTGGCGGCGGCTATGCCATCGCCTGTGGCGGCCTTGGGATTGGTGGTGTGCTGATAGACCTGCCCTGCGCCACCTGTGGCCAGCACGGTATGCGGCGCCTGAAAACGGCGCCTGATGCCGGTGGCCACGTCCAGAGCCCGCAGCCCCACGCAGCGCCGCTGGCCATTTCCTCCGGGCACGGTCAGCAGATCGAGCAGCATATGCTGCTCGAACACCTGAACGCCGGGTGTCATGCGCAACTGCGCCACCAGAGCCTGCTGCACCGCCGCCCCGGTCGCGTCGGTGGCGTGCACAATGCGCCGCGCGCTGTGGCCGCCTTCGCGGGTCAGGTGCAAGGCGGCTCCTTCGCGCGTAAAGGGCACACCCAATGACTCGAGCCACGAGATGCAGCGCGGCGCTCCCTCCACGATGAAACGCGTGGCCTCGGGATCGCTCAGGCCGGCACCCGCTACCAGCGTATCCTGCAAGTGCGCATCAAAACTGTCGCTCTCCGCCAGCACCGCGGCGATGCCGCCCTGCGCTTGAGCGCTCGCACCGTCCCCCAGGCTTTCCTTGGTCAGCACCGCCACGCGATGGTGTGGCGCCAACTGAAGCGCGGCGCTCAATCCGGCGAGGCCACTGCCTACGATCAGTACATCGACGGCCTGCACCTCTCCCTCTTGCGGCTCGGACGATTTCATACGGCGCCCAGGTGCGGCACAAGCCCGGCTGCTGTCCCTTTGGAACGCGACGCTGCGGTGAACGCGAGCATGCGATCGATGGGCACACGGGCACGCACACCGATCGCCGGATCGACATGAATCTCATTGGCGCCGGCCTCCAGCACGCGTGCGAGATCCGCCAGCCCGTTCATGGCCATCCAGGGGCATTGCGCGCAACTCTTGCAGGTGGCGCTCTGGCCTGCGGTCGGTGCGGCCAGAAAGGTCTTGCCCGGGTTCAATGCGCGCAGCTTGTGCAGCAAGCCGAGATCGGTGGCCACGATGAACGTCGTGGCATCGAGTTCGCGCGCGGCCTTCAGGATGCCGGAAGTCGAGCCTACGGCATCGGCCAGCGCCACGACTTCGGCAGGCGCCTCGGGATGGACCAGCACCTTGGCGCCCGGATTCTCATCGCGCAGCCCCTGCAATTCAAAGGCCTTGAACTCGTCGTGCACGATACAGGCGCCGTTCCAGAACAGCATGTCGGCACCGGTTTCGCGCTGGATATATCCCCCCAGATGGCGATCGGGCGCCCAGAGGATCTTGTTGCCCTGCTCATGCAGCGCACGCACCACGTCGAGCGCGCAACCGGAAGTCACCACCCAATCGGCCCGTGCCTTGACTTCGGCGCTGGTGTTGGCATAGACCACCACGGTACGGTCTGGATGCGCATCGCAGAACGCGCGGAAGTCCGGCGCGGGGCAGCCCAGGTCAAGCGAGCATGTGGCGTCGAGGTCGGGCATCAGCACGCGCTTGTCCGGGGAAAGAATCTTGGCGGTTTCCCCCATGAAGCGGACACCCGAGACCACCAGCGTGCTGGCCGGGTGGTCTCGCCCGAAGCGCGCCATCTCCAGTGAATCGCTGACCAGCCCGCCCGTTTCTTCCGCCAGATCCTGCAAGGCCGGGTGCACATAGTAATGCGACACCATGACGGCGTTGCGCGCCCGCAGCAGTTCCTTGATGCGTGCCTTCAAGACCGCCGCTTCCTCCGGCGAGGGTTCGGCAGGAACGCGTGCCCAGGCTCGCTGCGTGCTGCACGCGTGCTGTTCGTAGTCAACTTCGAAAACAGCGCTCATGGACGAAGCTCCCCTGTTCGGCCGGAAGTGCTGGGCGATGAGCGTAGCTCGGGGATCGGGATGGCAATCTGCATGCGCTGACGTGCGTGGGGCACGCTCTCCTGTTTTCAAGATAGGTCGGAAAACGGGCGCATGTTAGCCCCACTTGTTCAGAAAACCGGCCAGTTTAATAGACAGATCGACAATATGGGTATGCCAGCCAGGAATAAGGAAGCCCTTCCCTTCCACGAAATTCCAGCCCGCGGCTGCTCTACGATTCAGATATGCGCAACTTTTCAGAAACACGCTCCAGAGGCGTGGGCCACTGGCAAATCCGCCGGCTTGAATGGCCCGACATCGAGGGGCTGATGCAGGTTCAGGAAGCTTGCTATGGCGCGGACTACATGGAATCCGCCGAGGTCTACCGGGCGCGCCTGGCGTGCACCACTCAATGCTCCTTGGCAGTGGTAGATGGCAATACGGTGCTGGCCTATCTGGCGGCTTACCGCTCGAACCTGGGCAGCATCACACCCATCCATGGCGGATTCTCGGTCAGCCCCTTGCCTGACACCCTGTACTTGCACGACATGGCGGTCAGGCCGGACTGCGCCGGACAGGGCTTGGCGGCCGCTCTATTCGAGGCCTTGTGGCGCGAGGCCCAGACGTGGTCGCCCCGCTATTCGGCATTGGTTTCGGTACAGGGCTCGCAAGGCTACTGGGCGCAAAAGGGTTATGCGCTGCATACGCGACTCACGCAGGAAAACGCCGAAGCTTTACGCAGCTATGGCGATGATGCGGTGTACATGACGCAACCTTACGTGCAGCCTTAAGTCCCTTCACTCATGGGAAACAGCCAATCCACCAGAGAAAGAGAAAGCGCGTGGAGCGTCTTTCTGATTTTTCTTCGGCTCGGCCTGACCTCCTTCGGCGGGCCGGTAGCGCACCTGGGCTATTTCCGCGACGAATTCGTGGACCGGCGCCGCTGGCTGAGCGAGCGGAGCTACGCCGATCTGGTAGCCCTTTGCCAGTTTCTGCCAGGACCCGCCAGCAGTCAGGTCGGCATGGCCTTGGGTCTCTCACGCGGCGGCTACGGCGGCGCGTTCGCGGCATGGGCGGGGTTCACATTACCCTCGGCCCTGGCCCTGATTCTCTTCGCGCTCGGTCTTACCCATCACGCCAACCTTATTCCCGCAAGTGCGCTGCACGGACTGAAGATCGCGGCGGTGGCCGTGGTCGCTCAGGCCGTCTGGGGCATGGCCAGGGGCCTCTGCACGGATACGCCCAGGATAACCTTCATGGCAATCGCGTGCTGCTCGGCCCTGCTGGTGCCCTCCGCGATCGGGCAGATCGGCCTCATCGCGGCAGCCGCCGTGGCGGGCCTTCTCCTGTTCAAACCCGCACCGGCCCATGAGCACGACCCGTTACCTATCGCTGTCAGTCATCGCGCAGGCGCCATGTGGCTGGCCCTGTTCTGCGGGCTGCTGATCGGCTTACCCGCGCTGGCCGGGCTGCTGCCCTATCAGGCCCTTGCGGATCTCGATGTGTTCTTCCGCGCAGGCGCACTCGTCTTCGGCGGCGGCCATGTGGTGCTGCCTTTGCTGCAAGCCGCCGTCGTTCCTCCCGGCTGGATCAGCAACGATGCATTTCTTGCAGGCTATGGCGCTGCACAAGCGGTGCCGGGCCCCTTGTTCACCTTTGCAGCTTTCCTGGGCGCGTCCATGAACACCGCCCCTTCCGGATGGATCGGCGGGCTGCTCTGCTTGCTGGCCATCTTCGCGCCTTCCTTTCTGCTGGTAGCGGGTGCCTTGCCGTTCTGGGAGAAGCTGCGCCGCCACACGCGCACTCAAGCGGCGCTGATGGGAGTCAACGCGGCAGTGGTCGGCCTGTTGTTGGCCGCGCTCTATCACCCGGTATGGACCAGCGCCATCCTGGGAGCGAAAGATTTCGGCGTCGCCGTGTTCGCACTCGTCGCTTTGATGGTCTGGAAACTGCCGCCTTGGATGGTGGTCATAGGGTGCGGCGCGGCGGGCTGGCTGATCAGCTTCGGTCAGTGACGCTTGAAGTACTGCACCTCGCGTTCATGCTGCTCAGCTTGCGCACGGGTGTCGAAGGTGCCCAGGTTACGGCGCTTGCCGGTCTTGGGATTGATTTTGCGGGAATATAGGCGGTACTGGCCGCTGGCGAGCTTGCGGATCATGGTGGCAACTCCTTGATGCAAAAAATCTACTTGGGACGCGCGGCGTCATATGAATCAGCCCCAAACTGCGCCGCCTCATCCAGCAGGCGAATGACCTCTTCGTCTGAAGTCGCATCGAAATTCTCATAAGCCTGCCCCACGGATACGAAGTTCTGGGGGCGCCAGGGGCAAACCAAGCTATCGCATATCTCCCCAACACGGACGCATGCATCAGGCATGCCTACCGGCGCCGCCGCAATCAGCCGAGCCGGTTGCAGCATCCGAAGCGCGAGCAAACCTGCGTACATGGTGGCGCCGGTAGCGAGCCCATCGTCGATCACGATCATCGTTCTCCCCTCTACGGAAAGAGGCCTTATCGGCGCGCCTCGATAGAGGGCCTCGCGCCTCTCCAACTCCAGGCTCTCTCGTTGCCTCGCCAACTCGAGTTGCCTTTCGGTGATTCCCAGCGCAGCGACTACATCCGTATCGACAAACTCAGCTCCGCCACTGGCCATGGCACCCATGGCGAATTCCTCCCGGCCAGGGACACCCAGCTTGCGCACCACGTAAACGTCAAGCGGCGCTGCCAGCACCCGGGCCACCTCGAAAGCAACCGGTACACCCCCGCGCGGAAGTCCCAGGATCAACACGTCCTGCCGATCCGCCCACACCCGCAATTGGTCGGCCAGGTATTTGCCTGCGTCGCGGCGATCGATGAAGGGAAGAACTCGCATGGCAACCAGATTCGTCATGTTGCGCGCAACGGCATATCCAACGCGCACTGCTCACCATACGCTGTTGAGCGGGGCTGTCTGTCAGCTAAAGACGGATCTGCTGGTGGGCCGGCAGACAACGGCCATTCATCATCTGAACGCGCCCCGCGAAGGGCTGCCGCCGAGAATCATTCCATCAAACGGCTTCGACGACCGCCGCCAACCGCTCGAACAACTCCTGTGCCAGATTGAAATCCCGCCGTGAACCTTCGGGTGAGGCGTTCACCATGACCGACACCGTCACATTTCGCGAAGCGAGGTTCATGGTCGCGATCTGGAATCCGACACCACTGCCCGTGTGGCCCCACCATTGACCAATCTGTCCGATACCCAGGCCGTAGCGATCGTACTCAGGGCCATTGGTGACATCCCGCGCCAACGATTTCCGCAGGCCCTGAAGTGCGGGATCGAGAAGCGAGCCGAGTCCCAATGCCTCCCCCCATACGAGCAGATCAGCGAGTGTCGACGCCATGGCACCAGAGCCCGCCAGCGAGGTCGGGCTGATGAGCGGTTGCTCATCGAGAGCGCCTGTGACGACGTTGACCGCATAAGGCGTCGGCGTCGGCGAAGGGAGATCAGCCGATGCCGGATAGCGGGTGCCGGCCAGTCCCAGCTGCTTGAAGATCCGCTCCCCGAGCACATCGGCCAGCGGTTGGCCTGTGACCGCCTCCACCACCATGCCGAGCAGAACCGTATTGGTGTTGCTGTACTGGTACTGTTCGCCGGGAAGGAACCCCGGCTGCACAGCGAACGAAAAATCCACGAGCTCCTGAGATGTCCAGATGTGCAATGGATCTTCGACGAAGACCTGAAAGAACCCGGGCTGTGCCGAATAGTCGGCCAATCCGCTCTGGTTGCCAGCCAGGTCCGCCAGGCTGATCAGATGTCCATTGGGCACACCGGCAAGGTAACGCTCGATCTTGTGATCCAGCCCTACCCTGCCGGCCTGGACCAACTGGAGGAGCAATGTCACGGTAAATGACTTGGTGATGCTGCGGATCGGAAATGTACTGTTCAGCGCCATGGGCACCGCACCGGCCACATCGCCCAAGCCGAAGGCCTTCATCCACAGTGTCTCACCGGCCCTGCGCACCCCCGCCAGAATGCCGGGCGCGTGATAGTCCGTGAACAGGCTCTCGACGGCCTTCACGTAGCCCGCTTCGCGAAGATCCGTACCGCCTGCATCATCTGATCCGCCGCATGAGGCCAGCCAGGGAGCCAGCGCCGCAGCCGCGGCCCACCGGCCCAGATGACGGCGTGATAGATCGTGATGAGTCATGATGGCCGCCTCCTGGTGTAGATTGTTCTCAGCACCAAGCCCAAGCCCGCCATCTTTACGATCATCCTGGAGACCTTAGTGTGAAACCTTTAGTGCGAAACATCATCATATGCCTACTTCTGCTGGCCGGAACGATAGCCTGGGCTCACGATACGCCCCCTTGGCGCCCTTCCAGCCAGGAGCAGCAGCAGCTTGACGCCGCCGCGTTCCAGGCGGTGGACCAGGACATCACTGGCAAGTTTGGCGACGTGCAGAGTGTGGTGGTGATCCAGAAGGGCCGCAAGGTCTACGAGTTTTATCGGGACGGCCAACCGGACACCTTGCGTGAGGTTCATTCCGTGACCAAGAGCGCGCTGGCCTTGCTGGTAGGAACCGCATTGCAGCGAGGGCAGATTTCATCACTGGACCAGCCCGTGCTTGATCTCATGCCCGAATGGAAAGCGCTCAATGCCGATTCACGGGCTTCTTCGATCACACTTCGGCACCTGCTCTCCATGACACCAGGCTTCGACGTGGATGATCCCACAGGGACCGCCACTGCACTAGCACCGGCAGCGGCGTGGGCCCGTCCCATGGGAGCGGCGCCAGGGCAGCGGTTCGCTTATGACAACAGCGTGCCATCCATCGTTGCAGCCGTACTCGAACGAGCGGCGGGCCTCCCCATTGAAGACTTGGCGCGCGATCAACTCTTCACACCGCTGGCCATGCGCGAACCCAGCCTTCTACGCGGCCGGCTGAGCATGCGGACAGAAGACATGGCCAAGCTGGGCTACCTGATGCGGCAAGACGGCCGTTGGGCAGATCAGCCTTTGATGCCTCCAGGGTTCGTGGCCCAAATCATTCACCCTGAAAGCTCTGGCGGCGCTCCGGTACGACTACCCTATGGCTTGCTATGGTGGGTGGCGTCAAGAAACACTTATTTTGCGAGCGGACATGGCGGGCAGCTTGTGTGGGTGCACACACCGCTGGATCTGGTCGTCGCCGTCACAGCCAAAGTATCACCGCAGGGCGTTCAGCGAGGAGAAGCCCTCAAGCTTGTGCGGGAGCGCGTCTTTCCTGCCGCACAAAGAAGATTTTCTGCCACGTCTGCTCCATAGTGCACTACCCGGCACAAAGATGGACACTCATACATCCTGCGAGCGTTCCATGGGCTTCTTTGACCTGACCGTCGCCCATGCAATCACCGCCGCCAACGCATTGGTGCCGGCGCTGATCAGAATCGGGACCGAATAGCTGTGCTGGATATCAAACAGAAATCCGGCAGCGGCGGGCCCAAGCAGCGTGCCAATGGCAACGCTGGTATATAGCGCCCCAATGATTCCGGCAACGTGCTGCGGGCCAAAGTTGTCAGCCACCACGGCAGGAAGGACTGCAACCCAGCCGCCATAGAACACTCCAAAAAGCAAAGCGAAAACCGAGAGCGAAAAAATCCTTCGCCCAAACTCCAAATGCCCAACGACGCCGCCATGCCAACGTTTGTCGCCACCAGAAAGAGATTGCGGCCAACTCGATCTGCCACACCTCCCAGAAAGAAGCGCCCGGCGGTACTTCCTACGCCAATCATCCCGAGAAGAATGACGGCATTTGCACCCGATACCTCGCGCTCCAATGCATATGGAATCAGGTGCACAAACGGCACGAAGACCCCGATCGCGCTGAGTAAGCACGCCACATAGAGTCCTAGAAATCGGCGCGTACGAATCGCCTGGCGCACGGTAAGCCCATGCCCAGCGGTCGATGCCGGCGGGGCAGCCACGCCCTCTCCATCGGGAACGAGCCCCAGCTTGGCGGGCATGTCGACCATCATCATGGCTGCGCCCAAGCCCATGAGAACAGCTACCACACCTATCACCAGATAGGCAGAGCGCCAACTGAGCGTTGAGATCAGCCAGAGTGCAATCGGCGGCATGACAAGTGTCCCCACACCGATCCCACTGACAGCAAGCCCTGATGCAAAACCCCGGCGCCTCACAAACCAGCGCTGTACGACGCCAAGTGCGGGAACATAAACACAGCCCACGCCCAAGCCAACCCCCAGGCTATAGGCCGCATACACGTGAAGTATCGACTGGGCCCGGCTTGCGAGAATAAAACCTGTGCCGATCAGGCAGACACCCAATGCAATCAGCTTTCTCACGCCCCAGCGATCTGCAAGAGGGCCAGTGATGACTCCCAATCCAAAGTACAGGAAGCCAGCCAGAGAAAACACCAGGGAAATGGCTCCTCGCGATGCGCCAAACTCTGCCTGCATTGACTCCATGAAGGAGCTGAATGTGTAGGCGCAACCAAAGCCGACGAAAGTGATGGTGAACACCGCCGCCACGATGTTCCACCCATAGAAGTAGGCCGGTTGAACACGCCCTCGCGTCATCGGATGCCTCCGGTCGGCGGATGCTGCAGATGCCAGCTAGTGACCCTCTGAAAGGCTGAGCCCAATCTAAGTAGCGTGGATTCGTCGAACTGGGCAGCTATCAATTGCATTCCAATGGGCATACCGTCCCGTGCGAAGCCGGCAGGGATGGAAAGCGTTGGGTGCCCGCTCATGTTGAAAGGACTCGTATACCGCTGTAGTTTCGAAATGAGTTCAGGTTGTGCGCCCAACGTGGAGATCGTTTTCAGAGTCAGCGGTGGGAATGGGTGCGCGGGAGTGATCACCGCATCAACCGATGCAAGGAGCGCGTTCACCTTTTCCTTGAAAGCGGCGCGGCGCAGCAGGATCTTCTGATAGTCCATCCCTGATAGGCTGGCGCCGGCTTCAATCACGGAAGAAAAAACCGGGCCATATAGGCTCTTGTGCCTTGCGAAGAGAAGCTCATGAGCCACCGCCGCTTCCACTGCACAGTTGGGTACCCAGTCCTTTACAACCTCATCGGCCTTTGGAAACTCGATTTCCACAATTGAAGCCCCAAGCTCCGCAAAGGCCTTTGTCCCGGCGAGCACCGCATCCTGAGTCTCTTTATCTACATCCAGAGTGTTCCATTGCGGATCAACGCCGATACGTAGTCCTTGTATATCAGCGCCCATGGCGGCGGCCACGTAATCCGGCCTTGGCAACTGTGAAGCTGTCGGGTCTCGCGCATCGCCGCCTGCAATGGCCGAGAGAACAATGCTCGCGTCGACTACGCTTCTAGCCATGACACCGATATGATCCAACGATGCGGCGAGCTCGATAACGCCGAACCGGCTGACCAATCCCCATGTAGGTTTGATACCCGTAATGCCATTGGCAGCCGATGGCCATCGAATAGAGCCTCCGGTATCCGTGGCAATCGAACCGAAGCAAAAGCCGGACGCCACGGCAACCGCCGACCCGCTCGATGATATTCCTGTCCAGTAATCACTGTTCCAAGGATTCAACGTAGGTTGAATCGAAGAGTGGTAGTCTGAATAGGCGCCCTCGGTCAATCGCGTCTTGCCGATCAGGATCGCTCCCGCCTCCCTCAGAAACCGGACCACGCTCGCATCTTCTTCGGGCCTGAATTCGCTGAGTACGGCAGTGCCGCCCGCACACGGAAAGCCTTTGATCCAGCATAGATCCTTGACCGCCACTGGAACACCGTGAAGTGGTCCTCGCACCTTTCCGGCCGCAATTTCCCGGTCAGCGCGGTCGGCCTGCGCGAGAGCCTCCGTCCCCATCACCAACACGAAGGCACGCAGCCCGGAATCGCGTTGCGCAATCCGCTGAAGCAGGGCTTCCGTCACTTGCCGCGATGTCACTGCGCGGCTCTGAATCAGGGCCCCTATGCCCGCAAGGCTCTGATAAGCCCAATCCTCTTCCGAAGAATATGCCAAATCTTCCTTCATGATCTATATTCTCTAAATCGTGACCGATGAACAAGAACGCTATTTGATCGGCTATATTTGTTCTTTGCAATTCATAATATTTTTCAATATTGAATTAGATTTTCTAAATCATGAATCACAAGCTTCCACCGCTCAACGCCTTGAAAGCTTTCGAGGCGACAGCCCGGCACCTTTCGGTCAAATCAGCAGCGGAGGAGCTTTGCGTCACTCCTGGCGCGGTCAGCCAAATGCTGAAAATACTGGAGTCTCATCTGGGCGTGCAGCTTTTCCAGCGGGTGACCAGAGGGATCTATCTCACCGATGCCGGGCGCAACTATCTGCCTGCCATCAGGAATGCATTCCGGTTGATTACGGATGCATCCCTCAAAATCGCATCGTCCGCCGAATCCGGCCTGCTGACCGTCAGCGCGACGCCATTCTTTGCCTCTGCATGGCTCGTTCCTCGTCTGGCGTCATTTCAAACCATGCATCCAGAAATTGACTTGCAGGTCGTCGCAAGCAGCACGGTCGTTGATTTTTCGCGCGGCGATGCGGATGTTGCCGTACGGCACGGTCTGGGCCGCTACCCTGGCCTTAGAAGCGATCATGTGGTTGCCGTGGAAATGGTTGCCGTGGCAGCACCACGGCTTGTGGACTCCTTGGGATATCCAGAAACACCACAGGCGCTTCTGAACTGGCCTTATGTGCACGATGCGGAGCGCAAGGGATGGAGCCTTTGGTTCGAAAGCCATGGCATCACAGAGTTGCCCTCGCTACGAGGCCCGTCATTCAATGATTCGGCGCTTCTGCTGAAATCTGTACTTGCAGGTCATGGCGCCGGTCTTCTGCCTGCGGCCATGGTGGAACGAGAACTGGTTGAGGGCGCTCTGGTCCAGCTTGTGGAGGCGGCGCGCATTGAGCAATTCGCGTACTACCTGGTCTATCCCGAAAGCCGCCAAGGGAACCCCAGAATCGAGGCATTCAGGAAATGGATTCTTTCCGCCGCCTCTCAGCCTGGTCACTGATCTTGCTGCCGGGTGAAAACCACGTGCGTGGCCAGTGGCGACGCCACATGCTGCGTGCAAGCGTATCCCAGGGCGGGCAGGTTGATCCCTTCGAACAGCCGCTCTCCAGAGCCAAGAAGAACGGGCGCGATCGCGACGTGCATCTCATCGATCAGGCGCTGGCGAAGATACTGCTGGATGACGTTGACGCCACCTCCCAAGCGAATGTCCTTTCCTTGGGCGGCTTCACGCGCTTGGGCGAGCGCGGCTTCGATACCTTCCGTGATGAAGTAGAAGGTCGTGCCGCCTTCCATGACCAGCGGTGCGCGCGCATGATGGGTCAATACGAAAACGGGTACTTGATACACCGGGTTTTCACCCCACCAGCCTCTCCAGCTTTCATCCGGCCAAGGCCCGCGAACAGGACCGAACATGTTTCGGCCGAGAATCCATGCGCCAAAGTTCCTGAAGCCTCGCGCAGCGAAATCTTCGTCGATACCCTCCGTGGCTCCGCTCTCGCTGCCTAGCACCGCGCGCTGAAAGGTCCTGGTGGAGAAAGCCCAGCCATGGAGCGATGTACCACCCACCCCAAGCGGGTGGTTGAGATCCTGGTGAGGACCGGCCCCAAAGCCGTCCAGTGAAATCGTGAAGCTCTCCACGCGAAGCTTGGACATGGTGTCTCCTGAATTGATCTTCGAGCAGCCGGCTATCCGCCCCTGTCATCCTTTAGGCGTTTCGGTGTGAACGGCTGCCAGCCATTTACCGTTACTTTTGACCCAGGTCGTCGTGTCAAAACAAATCATTTCATGCACCGTATCATTCATTTCGAAGCTTTGCCGGGCCTCGTAGGTGGCAACCGCCACATCTGGCGCAGGAAAAAAGACCTTCTCATTCGAAAATAAAAAGGATGTGAGCTTCGCGGGACCATCCTTGGCCATTTTCAGATACTCGGCCGGACTGAAATGATGGATCCCGTACATCGCGACGTTGGCTGCCTCACCGGTCAACAGCGCGGCGGCTTTTTCCGGCGCTTGATCAACCAGCGACTGCCAGAATTCAGTCTCAAGCTTCATGATGTCTGCCTTTGTGGCCATGCTGCTCTCCGTAACGAATACGACAGGTAAAGAATAGCAGCGCCAGTGACCTACTCGGTGTTACCAGGAGTTTGCGGAAGGCAGACCACTTCCCACAGATGCTCGTCCAGATCCATGAAATATCCCGCATAGCCGCCATAGAAAGTTGCGGCAGCGGTTCTCACGATCTTCGCGCCAGCCTTGACCGCTTGGGCCATGACGGCATCCACCTCGTCCTTCGAAGACACGTTATGCCCCAAAGTGAACTCCAGCGAACCTCCCGTTCGCAATTCCAGGCCTGTGTCGGCTGCGATGCTGCTACGGGGCCACAAGGCCATCCGCAGGCCTTCCTGCAAATCGAAGAACGCGACGGCCCCGATCTCGAACTCCGTGCCGATGATGCCCTCCGTTCTGAACCCCAGGCCGTCGCGGTAAAACGAAACCGCTCGCTCCAAGTCCTGAACCGCGAGAGTGATGACAGTGATTCTTGCTTGCATGACGCACTCCATGAAAGTGATGTTGAAAATAAAACATCACCTGACGGGGGACGGCAAGAAGCGGGAAGACGCACGCAACCCCACTCTTGACGGAAACCATGTCAGGAGAAGGTCGCGGGGCTGGCACGCCAGCGCAGAGTTCCATGCGGAACGGTCGGACTAACCATACCGACCCGTCTTTTTCGACAACCCCATCGTAGCACCGTCAAGGCCTGCGTAAAAGAGCAACTCCGAAAGACTATTCAGCCCGGGAAAGACAGTGCCTCCTTCTCGATGTCATAGTCATAGAGTGATTTCCGGAACTCCGCGGCATTGGCAATTTCTCTATCGCGCTGGGCCAGGTCTTCGTACTTGGAGTCGTAGCGCAAGCCATTTTTCCTGGCTTCGGCTTGCACGAGAGAAGTGCGCGAGTGCCGGAATGCTTCATATTTTTTCAGCACCGTCTCGATATCGTCGCCCTTGCGGCACTTTTGCAGCAACACGGCCAGTGCGGTCCCATCCTCAATGGCCTGATTGGCCCCCTGGCCCAAATGCGGCAGCATGGGATGCGCGGCATCGCCAAGCAAAGTGAGCCGCCCGTTCACCCATCGACCGAGCGGCTTGCGGTCGTACAGCCCCCACCAGAAGCAGCTTTCCACCTTGTCCAGCAGTTCGGTCACGCGAGGATCCCACCCGGTGAAAGACGCCGCCAACTCGTCCCGGTCCCCTACAGCGGACCAGGATTCGGCCGTTTCGCTTGCCGTGGGAACAAAGCCCACGTAGTTCAACAACTCGCCGCGCCGAACAGGAAACACCATGAAATGCTTGCCGTGCCCCATCCAGACTTGATGCGCTTGAGACCTCCATTGCGGCAGCTTCTCCGCTGAAATCAACCCCCTGTAGGCCCGGCAACCGGAGTATTCGGGCGCCGAAGGTTCGACGACATATTTCTGCAGGACCGAGTTGATACCATCCGCCGCGAGCACGACATCCGCGTAAGCCACGTTGCCATTCTCGAAGGTCAGGCGCGCGCCCTTCTCATCCTGGGTGAATCCCACGCAACGGTGGCCGGTATGAATCGAGGCCGGCGGCAAGGCATCCGCCAGCACGTTCAACAGATCAGCGCGGTGCATGCCGTACATCCCATTCCAGCCGCTGGAATCGGTGGTCAGGATCTTGCCGACCACCGAGCCGTCCATACGGTAATACTCGGAGCCAGGGCCAACCTTTGCACCCACTCGCGCCAAGGCGGCACCCAGGCCCATGCGCTCCAGTTGCCTCAGGCTATTGGGGTAGATGAAAACCCCCGCGCCCACTTCTCCCAGTACCGCTGCTTGCTCGTATACCGCCACGCTGATGCCGCGATGCCTCAAGGCGTTCGCTGCGGCAAGGCCGCCTATGCCACCGCCTACGATGGCCACATGAATATTGCTCGACACAGAGACTTCCTCAAGACTTTCTTTTGGCACCAGAGCCGAGCAGGTGCTTGACCGACTGATATTCGTTGATGATTTCCTCGGACATCTTCTGTGCCGAAGCCCATTCCTGCACGATACCCATGGGTTGCAGCTTCGCCGCGATAGCGGGATCCTTCACCACCTTTTCCAAGGCCGGCAAGATGGTGTCCAAGACATTTTTCGGGGTGCCTTCGGGCATGAAAAACCCGAACCAGACGCCCAGGATTTCTTGCTTGTATCCCAACTGGCCGAGGGTGGGTATATCGGGAAATTCCGGGAACTTGGAAGAGATGGCCAAGCCTCTCAAGGACCCGCTGCGCATATGGGCACTGACCGCTCCCAGCGCCAGAATGATGCCTTCGATGTGGCCCCCCAATAGATCGCTCACAGCGGGTGCGGCGCCCTTGTAATTCACCGACATCATTTCGGTACCGGTGGTGGCACTCATCAGTTGCACGCTGATGTCACCAACGGATCCAGGCCCCGCATTGCCGATGCGAACGGCATTGGGGTTCTTCTTGGCATACTCCACCATCTCCTGGAAATTCTTGAAGGGAGCGTCCTTGCGCACGACCAAGACGGACGGACTCCTGGTTGCCATGCCCAGGGGAGACAGGTCTTTCAATGGGTCATAGGATGCGCTGGCAGGATCGGTCACCCGGCGGATCGTCAAAGGACTGTTTTGCGCATAAAGCATGGTGTAGCCGTCCTTGGGAGCGCGGATGACGGACTGTGTTCCCAGCGACCCGCCTGCACCGGGGCGGTTGGCCACCACAATCGCGACACCCAGCAGTTTCCCCAGCTCCTGTCCCATCAGTCGCGCTGCCGTATCAGCGGCGTCGCCTGACGCGAGAGGCGTCACCAAGTTGATGGGCGAACTCGGATAATCGTTCGCGTATGAAGCCATGGGAACAGCCAGCAGGCTGGTCAGGGCCAGGATTTCTCGTCGTTTGAAGGTCATCTTGAAGAACTGGTTTGCACTTGGGGCAATGCTGAATTTCATGGCCGGATGGCATGAACCAACCTGACAAATTCTGAAGATCATCAAGAGTTGACGCAACACAATGCTTCGCATTGCGCAATAATGGACGGATGTCCGACGAGTACCGCTCTCATTCCCGAGACTTCGTCGCCTCCCTGGACAAGGGTTTTCAGGTGCTGATGTGCTTCGAGCGCAAGCACTCCAAACTGACTCTGTCCGAGGTAGCCCGCCTGACGGGCTACTCGCCTGCGACGGCCCGCAGATTCCTCATGACGCTGCATGCGCTTGATTACCTGCACACCGATGGCAAGCATTTCTGGGTCGCGCCCCGCACGCTGTTGCTTGCAAGGCCTTATCTGGTTTCACGGCCTGCCCCGCAACTGGCACAGCCCATTCTGGACAGCCTGGCCGAGCGCACGCGCCAATCAGCTTCTCTCGGCATATTGCTCGACAACGAAGTGCTGATCATCGCCCGGTCCACAGGCAGGCGAACTCTTTCGACGGGCTTGGCAATAGGCTCCCGGCTGCCAGCTTATTGTTCCTCGCTCGGCCGGGCGCTGCTATCGGCCCTTCCTCAGGAAGATGTCATGAATCGCTTGGCCGAAACTTCTTTTGAACAGTGGACGCCCAAGACCGTGCAGGACGCGGCATCTGCCGCAGAATGTATAGAGCGCTGCCGGTCCCTGGGTTGGTCTGAATGCAATGAGGAACTGGAAATGGGCGTTCGTGCGATCGCAGTCCCCATCCGCAATGCCTCAGGCCAAGCTCTTGCCGCAGTCAGTCTCTCTGTACGGGCCGAGCGCATGAGCCTGCAGACGTTTCAGGAAACGCATCTTTCCGCGATTCAGGAGGCTGGCAACCGCCTTGGATCGATCATCTCTTTCGATTGAAACGCTTCGGACTAAAAGAGAAAGCACGAGTTGGCGGTTACAAGTCCAGCACCAGCCGGGACGACAGCGCCCGAGAGCAACAAGGCGTGAACTGGTCGTTGGCAGCCTGCTCCTCGGGCGTGAAGTACAAATCCCGGTGGTCGGGCGCGCCTTCAAGCACGCGAGTGACGCATGTACCGCACACTCCTTGCTCGCATGAGGTCGGGATCTCGATACCCGCCTCGGCAAGAACTTGCGAAGCCGACTGATCTGGTGGAACAATGAAAACTTTTCCCGAACTGGCGAGCTGAACTTCGAAACTCTTGTCGGAGTCACGTTGCACCGGTTCGGCGCTGAAGAACTCGTAGTGCAATCGTGCTTCAGGCCAGCCCTGTCTTCGGGCCTCCGCCAGAACCATATCCATGAAGCCTTTGGGACCGCACACATAGATGTGTGTATCGCAGCAACCTCGAGTGTTCAGCAATGCGGGAATATCGAGCCTCTGCAAATCGGCGCCGTCATCAAAATGGAAATGCACGCGGGATGCGAAGCCGCTATTTGCAATGTACGAAGTGAACGCGGTACGGTCCCGGTTGCGCGTGCAGTAGTGCATTTCAAAGTCAACGCCTACCGCGGATAGCCGCTCGGCCATGCACAGGATGGGCGTCACACCAATCCCACCAGCCAGCAGCAGACTGCGCTCGCCCGCGTGTGCCAACGGGAAGTGGTTGCGCGGCGCGCTGATCTCCAGGACGTCGCCGATACGCAAGCGCTCGTGCATCGCTTTTGATCCGCCACGGCCGTTAGCTTCCTTCAACACCGCGATCAGGTAGCGGTGCCGCTCGGTTGGAGCGTTGCAGAGCGAGTACTGTCTCACCATGCCCTCGCCGAGCCTCACGTCGATGTGTGATCCCGCCGAGAATGCCGGCAGTAAACCCCCATCGGTGGCGGCGAGTTCAAAACTGATGATGTCGGCAGCTTCTTCACGACGCTTAGCGATTCGCACCGCCAGCGTGCCTGACTGGTCATTGGCCATGTTCCAGCATTAATCCTCGATGAAGTTACCGGCGTTGAAACGTACCGGCGGTGCATGGGGATCAAACACCACGCCAGCCGGATCTCCCCCTTGCCGCACTGTCTCGACCTGCTTTTGCAGAAAACGCCTCAGCATCACGATGCCGCGGTCGCTGGTCGCCAAATGCTCTTCAGAGTGTCTGGCGATCTTGCCCTGGCCAGTCATGGCTTCGTAGTCGCCGGGGAAACGCTGATGCTCCTCCTCAGTCAATTCCTCCCATAGCCGTTGGCCATCAGGGCGCGAACGCATGCGTGTCAACTCTCCTGCCGCTTGCACCCTGCCCACGGTATAGATGCGGAAGTGATGGTCATCGATCGGCAGTACCCAGCCAATCGACTCTACCGGCCCGAACCTGCCGACGCGAGGACTGGGCACGACCCGCAGCGTCGGTATCGCGGCTTGGCTGAGGCGGCGGAAAATCTTGCCATCCGGAAACTGGCGCACCTGCGTGGTCTGCACGCCGAGCTCCACGGGATCCCAACTCACCTGAGGCATCTGTGCCAATTGCTCGACGAACTGTGTGCCACTGAAGGTCGAGTGCAACACGACGACGTGAAATGGATCGACCAGATTCTCATAGTGCTGCAGCCAATTGCAATCGACGATCCGAGGCCCGCCGCCGCCAATGCTGCTGTCATCTGCCTCGAGGAATTCGCCTTCGCCCAAGCTCTCCAGGCTCTCATAGCGCGGAAGCACCGGCTTTTTTTCTGGTGGCCCCATGTAGGCCCAGATCAATCCGTACTGTTCCAGCACTGGATACCAAGGCTGCCGAATCTTGTCGCGCGCGCGACCGCCATTTGGCTCGCAAGGCTGCTCAACGCAACGTCCCTGCACGTCGAACAGCCAACCGTGATAGCAGCAACGAATGCCTTGCTCCTCCACTTTGCCATAGTAAAGCGAGGTACCACGATGCGCACAGTGCGGGTATACGAGGCCTGGACGCCCTCGCTTGTCGCGAAAGAGGATCAAATCTTCGCCAAGCACACGCACGCGCCGTGGCGTATCCGTCGCATCGGCCAACAGCCCAATGGGATGCCAGTAGCGCCGCAGCAGCTCGCCCATTGGCGTACCAGGACCAACTTCGGCAAGTTCCACCCGATAGGATGGCTGGGGCCGGCCATAAGCCGTACCTGCATCGATGGCAATCGGAATCACGCGTTCACTCATGATTTTTCTCTCGTTGGAACTCAACTGCCGCGAACACCTGACGCGCGGATCAGTTCACCCCAGCGCGGCAAATCTCGCTCCTGGCTTTTCGCAAACTCCTCGGGACTGCTGGAGATCGGCTCAAGCCCCATCTCCAGCAAGCGCGTGCGCACATCGGGCGCCTGGGCGCTCTCATGCAGCTTCTTGACGATCTGATCGACAATGGGGCGCGGTGTATGCGCTGGCGCGAGAAAGCCGAACCAACTGTCAAGCTCGAAGCCGCCTTGATACCCTTGTTCTGTGAAGGTCGGCACGTCCGGCAATACGCCAATGCGGCGGCTTCCGGTCAAGCCAAGAATCCGCACCTTGCCAGCCTGCTGATGGACCTTGGCGGTCGCAGGGTTGGCCCAAGCCGAGTCCAGCACGCCGCTCAGAAGATCAACGTGCGCCGGCCCCTGGCTTTTGTAAGGAATATGCTCAAGCGGAGCATCAGCCTGGTTTTTCAACAACTCCGTGTACAGGTGCGCAGCCGTACCCTGTCCCCAAGTCCCGCAGGTCGCCCGCCCCTTCTTTTTGGCCCAAGCGACGTAGTCCTTGATGTTGTTCGCAGGATTGTCTGCGCGCACCATCAGCACAGGTCCACCAGCACCTACCGGAGTCAAGGGCTGGAAATCCTTGACCGGGTTGTAGGGCACTTTCTGCAGGTACGGCAGCACCAGTTGGGTATGGGTCAGAGTAAACAACAACGTGTAGCCGTCAGGGGCGGCGCGCGCCACGAAGTCTGCCGCGATCATTCCCCCCGCACCGGGCTTGGCCTCTACGACGACAGGCTGCCCCCAGGCGTCCGACATCTTGGTCCCGAAGGTTCGGCCCAGAATGTCCAACGGCCCACCGGGTTCGCCGAATGGTATGAGCCGGATCGGCTTGTTGGGATAGATGGCAGACTGTGCCCGTGCCGCGCACGGCAACGCCACTGCCGCGCTCAATAGAGTTCTGCGCTTCATCTTTGTCTCCTGTCATCCGCCAAGGGCCAGATCAGCGTTCTTGCCTCGCATCCAACGAGAATCGCTGAAGGGCATGAGGATATGGCGTCACTCCGGAAGAATCCAATTCAATGCATGGATAAGTGACATCCGCGGTATCAATACCTGGAAACTCCTGACGAGTCAGAGGTTGACTTGGGCCGCCTGGCAGATCTGCTCGCGCAGCCATTCGATGGCTGGATCCGCATCGCTTTTTCGGTGCCAGCATAGGTGCAACCGATAGCTCGGCAAGTCGAACGGCAATGGAACAATGCCCAGTACGCGGGCGTATTTTTCTGCCACTCTCTTCGGAAAAACCGAGATCAAATCCGATTCCGTCAGCAGATCCGCCATTTGGCTGAAGGATGCAACAGCGACCTGTATCTGGCGAGCCTTATCACTGCGCGCGAGAATCTCATCAATGGTGTCATCCAAGACGGAACGGGTTTGGCCCAACACGATATGCCGGTACGCAGAGAATCGGTCCAGATCGAAATGTCCGTCCAGAATCGGATGCCCTCGATTGGCGACGCAGACATACGAGTCCTCGCACAGGAGTGCGCTTTGCACGCCTGTAATCTGCGTGATCCGAGGCACCAGGGCAACGTCCACTTCGTTCTTGGATAACTGCTCGGCAACCCGGCTGAAGTCAGCCAGCTCCCAGGAAACCTTCATACTCGAGCCCGCATCAGACAAGCATCGGCACAGGGCGGGGAGCAAGGTTCTGCAGGTGTAATCGCTCCCCGCGATGCGTAAGATGCGGTCCGATCTGCCTGGATCAAACGCCTCGTGGCTGTTGAGCAGCTTCTGCAGCTCAGAAAGCACCGCTTCCACCCGAGGCGCCAGCGACAGCGCTCGAGGCGTCGGCACAACGCCGTACCTTGAGCGAGTGAACAGCTCATCTCCGAATGTCTCGCGCAATCGCTTCAGACATGCGCTGACCGCGGGCTGACTCAGGAACAGGCGCGCACCGGCGCGAGAAACATTGCGCTCGCGCAGCAAGGCGTCGAAAGTACGGAGCATGGTGATATCCATGCCGCGCAGATCGGTGTAAGACTTCTCTTTCATCGTGAGACTCATGACCATCTATCTCAGGCTGGACTATAGAGCTCGCCGGTCGTGCGATGACTCGTTGAGGCATCGGGATTGAAATCCGGTTGCCGGCCAAAGAAAATTGGAATGGACGGATCCGCAACCTCGGATCAGAGGGAGGGGTGGCGCGACCATTGCGGGCACGGAAGGGGCAGTGAGCGCCACCGCAAATCCCGAGGCCAATCCGCCGCTGCTGGATCAAGCCGAGCTGTACGCGCGTGTCACGAACTGGTATGAAAACGGAGTGGCTCCACCGCGTCAGTCCCCCTTGATGCCGAGGTCCTTGATCAGTTTGCTCCAGAGCACCATCTCATCATGAATGGTTCTATCGCGTGCTTCTGGAGTTCCAGGCAAAGGCACCACGCCTTGTGCTTCAACAAGCCTATAAGTATTCAATAGCAGATATAAATTGTGATAAAGTCTACTTATATATACTTATATGAGACATCGCGATCCTTCAGCCGAGCCCTATGAAGTCACTCAGTTTGTGGCTGAAGTCGGCACGCGCATTCGATTGATGCGCCTGGCGCGAGGATTGACCCAAGTGGAACTGGCCGAGCGTGCGGACATCAGTCGGCTGACCCTGATGTCCATTGAGGCAGGGGCCCTTTCTTCCCGCTTCGTTGACGTGGCGCGACTGCTGTGGGCTCTTGATGACGTGAGCCTGCAAACTGCCATGGCCGCCGCCGCGGAAGACCCGGCCTTCCAGGAGGCGGCTCGCCGCAATTTGCCGCGCTTCTCGTCGCGCCGGAAAAAGGCATTGCCATGACGCGCCGTGCTCCGGTCTATAGGTGGACGGTGAACCCGCAAACGCAGGAGCGGAGGCCCGTGCGTGTTGGCGAACTCACGCAGGAGGACGTTCGCTGGGAGTTCCTCTATGACCCGGACTACCTGGCACTGGGCAAGGACGCCTGGGAACTCGACCCCACCGGCATCCGCAACAAGCAGCGAAGCGCGTTCACGCGGGTTGGGTCTGTTCCGTTCCCTGTGTTTTGTGACATCGCACTGTCGGGGTGGGCGTTGGATGCCCTTAAAACGCGTACTACCTCGTTCCTAGGGTCCGGCACAGCGACAAGCGATGAGCCTTGGGGCTGGTGGGAGCGACTGCTGTATGCGCCGGCGGACGGGTTCGGGGCCTTGTTCGTGGGCCGTCTCGATGACAAGCCCGACGCGTTCGATGCTCTTAACGACGCATTGAAATCGGTGACGAATGCATCGCTCGCCGAGTCCTCGCGAGACTCGTCTTCAGGGGTGATGGGTGGTGAGCGCCCGAAAGTGTCCATCTACGTCGACCCGCGCAACGGCACCGCCCCCAAGCCCGTGCTGCTCAAGTTCGCTCAGCCATCAGAGCGCGCGGACACTGTGGTCGCAGAGGCCACCGCGCTGACGCTGGCGTCCGAGCTCGGCATGCGGGTGCCCGCCCACGAAGTGGAGTGGTTCAACGATGTGCCGGCCCTGAGCATTGACCGCTTCGACCGTGGTGCCGGGCTGCAGGGCCCTGTGTGCCACTGCGTCAGCGCGGCCACCGCACTGGATCTGGTCCCGGGCACCGACGTCGAAGACGCAAAGCGAAGCTACGTGAAGCTGCGCTCGAAACTCAAGCGCCCCAATGATGCGGCAGAGCTCTACGGCCGCATCGTACTCAATGCTGTCGTCGGCAACACCGACGACCACCCGTGGAATACGAGCTTGCGTCAGGTTGGGCTTGGAGACTGGGAGCTAGCCCCGCTCTACGACGTATTGCCCTTCTTCGAGCGCAAGGGTGTGCCAGTGTTCAGGATGGACCTCACCCGGCAAAGACCCTCTCGAGCAGCGACCCGCGCGAACCTCTTGGCGGCCGGCAAGCAGCTGGCAGGGCTGAATGAAGCAGCGGCCTGGTCCGTCGTGGCGCAGACCAGTGCCTACGTTCGCGCCAACTGGCACCGCGTGTTCCTGAAGCACAGCGAGAAGCATGCCGATGCTCGGCCCGATGACTGGGCGAAAATCTTCGAGTACGACTGGCTGAAGAGTTGAGCGCTGTAGCCGTTGACTGGCGCATTGCCGCGCCCCCGGTGAAAACGCGCCTTCTACGGCCCAGTGCCAGCACGGCTTGCAACGCCACCCGCGCAGAACGCGGTATCCGCCACTCACGAAGAGATCGTCAACGCGTTCTCATCTCCCACGCCATGCGCGTCAGCGCAAGACACGCGGCCACGCCCAGGCCCGCTGAGATCCACAGCGCGCCCATTCCCAGCCGCTCCACCGCCAGGCCGAACAGGAACGGTGCCCCAGCTTGAACGACGCGAGCCGGCACCATCAGGAAACCTTGCCGCTGGCCGTACCCCTTGGCGCCGAAGAACAGCAGCGGCAGCGTCCCGATGGCGATCGTGAGAATGCCGTTGCCGAGTCCGTGCAACACCGCGAAGGCGATGGCGCCCGAATTACCGAGCAGGCCGATGCACAGCACGCCCAGGGGATGCGCCAGAGTGGCCAGCCGCGCCGACAACAGCGGATGCATGCGGCTGAGGAACGCGAACTCGATCAACCGCCCCGCGACCTGGGCCGGCCCCACGAGCGCCGCGATACCCACGGCCGCCGCCAGGCTGACCCCCGCGCCCATCAGCAACTGGGGCAAATGCGCCGCCATGGCCGTGCTGATGAACCATGCCACGGCAAAGACGAACGCCATCAGGATCGCCGCGCTGCGCTGCCGGTCCGGGGCCAGCATGGCTTGCGGCTCGGGTTGGCCAGGAGTGTCTTGCGGCGCGGGCACGGTACGCTCCGCCGCCGGCAACAGGGCATTGAGCGGCAGGCCAATCAGCAGGTGCAAGGCAGCCCATACCAGGCAGGCTCCCCGCCATCCCAGGCTGTTCTCCAGCCAAGCGGTCAGCGGCCATCCGACCGTGCTGGCAAAGCCGGCGAACAACGTGATGCCCGTAATGGCACGCCGGGCTTGTTGGCCGTAAAGACGTACTACGGTGGAAAACGCGGCTTCGTAAAGGCCGCTCCCCATCGCCAGTCCCATGACAGCCCAAGCCGCGAAGACATGCAGTGGTTGTTGTGCCTGGCTGAGCGCGGCCAGGCCGACCGAGAACACCAGATTGCTGGTCATCAGCACAGGCCGGCCGCCTCGCCGGTCGATGAGTCTGCCGGCAAACGGACCGATGGCTGCGGAGATGAGCAAGGCTACCGAGAAGGCCCCGAACATGGTGGAGCTGGATGCACCCACGCTTTGGCCAATGACGCCAGCCAGGATGGCAGGCAGGTAATAAGAGGAAGCCCACGCCAGAGTTTGCGCCACGCCCAGCAATACGGTGGTCACAGTCCGGCTTTGCATCGGGGATGTGTCAGATGCCGCGCAGGTTGACCCGCTTTGACAATGCCTCGGCACTCTCCCTCCGTTCGCTGTAGCGGTCTACCAGGTAGCCTGCGCAATCGCGTGTCAGGAGTGTGAACTTCACCAACTCTTCCATCACGTCCACCACACGCTCATAGTAGGGCGAAGGTTTCATGCGGCCATCTTCCTCGAACTCGGCGAAAGCCTTGGCCACCGAAGATTGATTGGGAATGGTGAGCATACGCATCCAGCGCCCGAGCACGCGCAACTGGTTCACGGCGTTGAAGGACTGAGAACCGCCCGACACCTCCATGACCGCGAGCGTCTTGCCTTGCGTTGGCCGCACCGATCCCGCGGACAAAGGAATCCAGTCGATCTGCGACTTCATGATGCCGGTCATCGCCCCATGCCGTTCTGGCGAACACCATACCATGCCCTCCGACCATTGCGCCAGCTCGCGCAACTCCTTCACCTTCGGGTGATCCTCGGGAGCGCCATCGGGTTGCGGCAGGCCACGCGGATCAAAGATGCGCGGCTCCGCCCCCATGGCGCGCAGCAACCGTGCCGCTTCCTCGGTCAGCAACCGGCTGTAGGAGCGCTCCCGGACCGAGCCATAGAGCAGGAGGATACGCGGCGCATGGGTTGCACGCTTGGCCGGCAGCAGCCGAGCCAGGTCTGGCCGGTGCAAGCTATCGCTATCGACGTTCGGCAGTTCAGGGCTTCGCAATGCGAGCCCCCTTTTCATCAATGACGGCTTCGCCGTCTTCCTTGGTGAAAGCGCCTTGCTGCGGCCGCGGCAACAAATCGAGCACCTCTTCCGAAGGCCGGCACAGCCGCGTACCCAGCGGGGTGATGACAATGGGCCTGTTGATGAGGACCGGCTCCTGCAGCATGAAGTCGATCAGCTGTGCATCGGTCCATTCGGTGCGATCCAGGCCCAATGCATCGTAAGGCGTGCCCTTGCGGCGCAGCAGTTCGCGTGGGGTGATGCCCATGGCCGCAATGAGCGCTTCCAGCGTCGGCCTGTCGGGCGGCGTTTTCAGGTACTCGATGATCCGGGGCTCTTCACCCGAGTTGCGGATCATCGCCAGCACGTTGCGCGACGTGCCGCAGGCGGGGTTGTGATAGATCGTGATGTCGCTCATAGCCGGCTCCTTGTCATGCGGCGGATGTTCAAACCAGGCTCAGGCGCAGCGCCAATGCAGCCAGGGTGACCAGCAGGACGGGCAGCGTCAACGCGATACCGACCTTGAAGTAGTAGCCCCAGGGAATCGTCATTCCCTTCTTCTGGAGCACATGCAGCCAGAGCAATGTGGCCAGACTGCCGATAGGGGTGATCTTGGGCCCGAGGTCGCAGCCGATCACGTTGGCATAGACCATGGCTTCTTTCACAAGACCGCTGGCCTGCGACGCATCGATCGCGAGCGCGCCGATCAGCACGGTGGGCATGTTGTTCATGACTGACGACAGCAACGCGGTGAGAACGCCGGTGCCCATCGCCGCACTCCAGACACCGCCCTGCGCGAAGACATCGAGCAGCGCGGCGATGTGGTCGGTCAGGCCTGCGTTGCGCAAGCCGTAGACCACCAGGTACATGCCCAGCGAAAACACCACAATCTGCCACGGCGCGCCACGCAGCACTTTGCGTGTGCTTATAACGCGGCCCCTCGCTGCCACAATCAGCAGCACGGCAGCGGCGCTTGCCGCCACTGCACTAACAGGCACGCCCAGCGGCTCCAGGCCGAAAAAACCCGCCAACAGCAAAGCCAGTACGACCCAGCCAGCACGAAAGGTGGCCGGATCGCGAATGGCCTGAGCCGGCGCTTTCAGTTGAGCCAGGTCGTAGCGTGCCGGCACACCACGGCCAAAGTAGAGGAGCAGAACCAGCAGACTCGCCAGCACGGCGGCCATGTTGACCGGCACCATCACGGAGGCGTAAGCGTTGAAACCGATGCCGAAGAAGTCGGCCGATACGATATTGACCAGATTGGAGACGATCAGCGGCAGGCTGGCCGTATCGGCAATGAAGCCGGCAGCCATCACGAACGCGAGCGTGGCGGCCGGTGTGAAGCCCAGCGCCGCCAGCATGGCCATGACGATGGGCGTCAGGATCAGCGCCGCGCCATCGTTGGCGAAGAGCGCGGCCACAGCCGCACCCAACAGCACAATGAAAGCGAACAACCGGCGGCCGTGGCCACCGCCCCATCGGGCCACGTGCAGCGCGGCCCACTCGAAAAAACCCACCTCGTCCAGCAGCAGGCTGATGATGATGACCGCAACGAACGTGGCGGTTGCATTCCAGACGATGCTCCACACCACGGCAATATCTGCCAGTTGCACCACGCCGAACACCAAGGCAAGCAAAGCGCCGAGAGAGGCGCTCCAGCCGATGCCCAAGCCCCGCGGCTGCCAGATGACCAGCACAAGCGTGCAGAGAAAAATAAGGAGGGCCGCGAGCATGGGGCTGGATTCCTATCGCCGTGTTTTCAGCAATCGCAAGCCGCAGCGCCGGTGACGGAGCAAGCAGCTCCCTCGCAGCAATTTTCAGTCAGGTAAGCCAGCAGATCGTTCATCGTGGTGAAAGAGGCGCGATAGATCAGATGCCGGCCCTGCCGCTCCTGAGTCACCAGCCCGGCATGCGTCAACTCCTTGAGATGGAACGACAGCGTGTTGCCCGCCACCTCCAACTGCTCGGCCAGTGCGCTCGGAGTCAATCCCTCCGGACCAGCGACGACCAGCGCGCGAAACAGGCGCAGACGCAGCACCTGCGCCAGGGCTGCGAGGGATTGGACGGCATCGGTCTCTTTCATATATCAATTATACAACGAATATTGAATTATTTCCTGCAGTATAGAGCTCACCACAAAAAGACGAACAAATGGCAGCTACGTGTCAAGCGCCAAGCCGCTGGCTCTGAAGCCATGGACACCAAAGACCGTGCAGGAGGCTGCATCCGCTGCTACGGAACGCGTGGAGCGCTGCCAGTCCTTGGGCTGGTTTGAATGCAATGAAGAACTGGATCTGGGTGCTGCCACTCGACTGCAGTCAAGCATTCTTGCGATACAGCGCGAGAGAACTTGCGAGAGCAAGCAATGCGCCCCCGCTTGCTCGATCCAGCCAAAGAACGCCTTTTGCCTTAAACAGCCGAATCGCTTTTGCACCTGCCACCGCGTAGGCGAACATGATCGTGAAGTCGATCGCCGCGAAAACTACCCCCAAGAGGACATACTGCGGAATCTGCGGCTGACTTGCCGAGACGAACTGCGGCAAAAAGGCTGAAAAAAACAAATAGCCTTTTGGGTTGGTAACCGCTACCAGGAAGCTTCGGAGAAACACGGACCGTGCCGAGGGAGGCCCTGCACTCAATTCATCCCGGGGAAGCTGTAGAGCGCCTTCGGACCGGAGCAAGCGAATACCGAGGTACGCAAGGTAAGCGACGCCAATCCACTTGACAACCGAAAACCAGAATTCAGAAGCGGCCAGCAGAGTGCCAAGCCCAAGCGCTACTGCGGCGATGAGCACGAAATCCGACAGAACGGCACCTACCATGCCCGGAAGTGAAGCTCTGACCCCTAGCCGTGAGCCGTTCGTAAGTGCCAGCAGGACCGTTGGACCGGGTGTGGCAATACCGATCAAGGCCACGGTTGCGAAGATGATGAGAGCGGAAGCCATATGGATGAGAGCCTACCGCAATCAAGTGGCCACGTCTTCAAGGCCCTGGGCATATCGGCATGGTTGCGATCTCAGATAGCTCACGGCAAGGAACACCGGTCCAACTCCTTCTGATAGCTACTCTACCGTCACCGATTTGGCCAAGTTCCGCGGTTTGTCCACGTCGGTCCCCCGCGCCACCGCCGTGTGATACGCCAGCAACTGCAGCGGCACTACATGCAAGATAGGTGAGAGCGGGCCGTAATGCTCGGGCATGCGAATCACGTGCACACCTTCTCCGGATTCGATGCGGGTGTCGGCATCGGCCAGCACATAGAGCACACCGCCCCGTGCACGCACTTCCTGCATGTTGCTCTTGAGCTTTTCCAGCAGCGCATCATTGGGCGCCACGGTGACCACCGGCATGGCGCTGGTCACCAGGGCGAGCGGGCCGTGCTTGAGTTCACCGGCTGCATAGGCCTCCGCGTGAATGTAGGTGATCTCCTTGAGCTTGAGCGCGCCTTCCTGCGCAACCGGGTAGTGCAGGCCACGGCCCAGGAACAACGCGTTTTCCTTGGTGGCGAACTGCTCTGCCCAGTTGATGATCTGCGGCTCCAATGCCAGCACGGCTTGCAACGCCACGGGTAAATGCCGCATGGCCGTGAGGTGCGCGGCTTCCTGCTCTTCGGTCAGCAAACCGCGTGCCTGGGCGAGCGAAAGTGTGAGCAGGAAGAGGCCCACCAGTTGCGTGGTGAAGGCTTTGGTGGACGCCACGCCGATCTCCACGCCCGCGCGGGTGAGGTAAGCCAGTTTGCACTCGCGCACCATGGCGCTGGTGGCCACGTTGCATACCGTGAGTGTGTGCTTCATACCCAGGCTTTGCGCGTGCCGCAGCGCGGCCAGTGTGTCGGCCGTTTCACCCGATTGGCTGATGGTGACCACCAACGTCTTGGGATCAGGCACGGATTCGCGGTAGCGGTATTCGCTGGCGATCTCTACCTGGCAGGGAATCTTGGCGGTGGCTTCCAGCCAGTATTTGGCCACACACCCTGAGTAATAGCTGGTGCCGCATGCCAGGATGAGTACCTTGTCGATGGCGCGGAAAGTGGCGTAAGCGCCCTCCCCCGGTTCGTGGTTGCTGGCGGCCTCGAACAGTTCCGGCACCACCGCCTGCACACCCTCCAGCGTATCGGCCACCGCGCGCGGCTGCTCGAAGATCTCCTTTTGCATGTAGTGGCGGTAGGGTCCCAGCTCGGCGGCGCCGCTCATGGCCTGCACGGTCTTCACGGGGCGCGCGGCACTCTGGCCTTCACGGTCCGTGATCCAGTATTTGCCCAGTTGCACATCGACCACGTCGCCCTCTTCCAGGTAGACGATCTGATCGGTCACGCCGGCCAGCGCCATGGCGTCGCTGGCAAGGAAGTTCTCCTGCCCATCGGCCCCCACGCCCAACACCAACGGAGAGCCCTCCCGCGCGCCCACGAGGCGCTGGGGCTCGTCTCTGTGCAGCACGGCCAATGAATAGCTGCCGCGCAAGCGCTTGGCCGCGGCCTGGACAGCCTGAAACAGATCGCCCTCGTACAGGCTGTCGATCAGGTGAACGACAGTTTCGGTGTCGGTCTGGCTGGTGAAAAAGTAACCGCGTGCCAGCAGCTCGGCGCGCAACTCGTCGTGGTTTTCAATGATGCCGTTGTGCACCAGCGTGACACGCGCAGGACGCTCTGCCGCCTGCTCACCCGCCATGCCAGCCGGCACTGGGCCGCGGCTGACGTGGGGGTGCGCATTGGCCACGGCCGGGGCACCGTGTGTGGCCCAGCGTGTATGGGCAATGCCGGTCACGCCGGCCAGGCCTTGCGAATCAGCCTGCGCGGCCAGATCGGAAACGCGAGCGATGCCGCGAAGGCGTTTGAGCCTGGTGCTCGGCGCGAGCGTGGATGCATCGGCAGCATGCACAGCCACACCGCAGGAATCGTAGCCGCGGTATTCCAGCCTTTGCAGGCCCTGCACCAGGATAGGAACGATGTTGCGCGTGGAAACCGCGCCGACGATGCCGCACATGTTGGTGTACCCGTTGACGAAAGATGCGACGATCCTACGCATAGCACCGTGAAATTTGTGAAGATAATTTCCATAAAAATGAAATCATCAATCAGTTACACATAAACATGAATTAATATTTCTATTTATCATTTGATATGAATGATTTTTTCATGGACGAGACGGATTGGCTGCTGCTCGATGAACTCCAGCGCCATGCGGGTCTCAGCAATCAGGTTCTGGCCGAGCGTGCCCATATTTCCGCCCCCACCTGCTTGCGCCGGATCCGGCGTCTGCGCGAAGCCGGGTTGATAGCAGCCCAGGTAGCACTTCTGAATGAAGACGCCATCGCCACCCTGCAGGGCCACGGTCTTACGGCCATTGCAGAGGTGTCGCTCGATCGCCAAGGCGATGAGCATCTGAGCACTTTTGAGGCACGCGCGGTCGCCGATGACGCGGTGATGCAGTGCTACCGCGTGACGCCAGGACCCGACTTCATCCTGATGATCCGTGTGCGTGACATGCCGGGCTACCAAGCCCTGGCGCAGCGCCTGTTCACCCAGGATGCCAATGTGCGCAATGTGAAGGTGTTCTTTTCCGTGCAGCGAGGCAAGTTCGAAACCCGGATACCGCTGAATCGGTAAAAGTCAGTTGGGCTTTTTTGGTGTGGCGTAGACGGCGATGAGGATCTGCGCGGCGTAGTACGTGCTCAACACCCATAGCGGCGCCAACGATAGCGACCACACGAAGCGGTTGGTGGCCAGCAGGGAATCGCTCAGCATGAAAAATCCCGCCCCCAAGGCCACGGCCATACTGGCCTTGTCGCCTTGCACGCGAGCGCGGCCAATGGCTTGCGCGGCCATCAATGCAATCACGGTGACATAAGCGGCCACCGGCACCCGCAGAGCCGAAGGGAGCCCGCCAAACCAGAGAAAGGCGTACATCGCGGCGCCGATCAGGAGCGTGGCCACCAGGGCGCCACGGCTGGCAAACCAGGGCACGCCACGTTTGAAGAGCGCGATATAAGCCAAGTGGGCCAACAAAAACGCCACCAGGCCCGGGACGAAATAGCCCTCGAACATGAGCGCGACATCGCCCAGCATGGAAAGCGCCAGTGCCACTCCAAGGATCAACTCAAAGCGGGAATCCGAGGCCTCTGAACGAGCGCGGGCGGCCACCAAAGCGATCGCACACACCATCGTCAAGGGCTTGAACACGCGGTGCCATTCGATCAGGCCGAGCGCCGCGGTCGCGGTCGCCAGCGCGGCCGATTCGATCAGCAATACCTGCAATAGGCCAATCCTTCCTTGCAACAGCGCGCCCACGGCCCATAGCCCGGCCGCCAACACACCGAACCACATGGCCGAACGCGCAAGCGGCGCCGTATCAGCCTCCCACAGAAAAAGAGCCGCGCCGGCCACCAAGGCGATGAACTGCAAACCGGCGAACCAGCGCACGCCCTTGCTTGTAGGTATTTCGTAGTAACGCATGGAAGACATATTAAACGCCGGTTTCGGCCAGCGCGCCGCCACATCCGGGGGCCGCCAGCCCGGTGGCTTGACCCATACACGCAGCTTGTCGGCCCAGTGCCGGGCGCGCCATGAATCCTGTGCCAGCGCCCAATAGACTTCGGCATTGGCCCAAAGCGGATCCCAGGAGTTGAGCGGCGCGCGCGTGCCATAAAGAGGCTCCTCCCGCAGATCTTCCTCTTCAAAGCTGCCGAAGATCCGGTCCCACACGATCAGGATGCCGCCGTAGTTCTTGTCCAGGTACCGGTCATTCACCGCGTGATGCACGCGATGGTTGGAGGGTGAGCAGAACCAGCGGTCGAACCAGCCCAGCTTGGGCACGTGCTCGGTATGCACCCAGAACTGGTAGAGCAGATCGATCAGCGCCACCACGCCGAACACCAGGGGAGGCACGCCGGCCACCGCCATCGGCAGATAGAAGACCCAGCCCAGCAAAGCGCCGGTACTGGTCTGGCGCAGCGCAGTACTCAGGTTGTAATGCTGGCTCTGGTGGTGCACCACGTGCGCCGCCCACAGCACAGCGCTTTCGTGGCCCATGCGGTGGAGCCAGTAGTAGCACAGGTCATAGAAGAGCAGCGCCAGCAGCCAGCCGTACCAGGCGGTCCAGAAAGCATCGGCACGCAGGAGCGCAATGTGCTCGAACACCATCGTGTACAAGCCAATGCGCAACAGGCGCGTGAACACCGCGCTGATCTGGCTGAGCACACCCAGGCCGACGCTGTTGATGGCGTCGGCCATTTTGTAGGTGTCATGCCTCTTGGCCCTCCCCCATGCCCATTCAAGCGCGATAAGCAGCAGGAAAACCGGAGTCGCAAAGACGATGACTTGGCTAGGAGAGGGCATGAAGGATGGCGAATGGGCCATCCTTTATACGCGGTCTGCCCTCCTATTTCACCTGCTGCTTACCCAGCTTGCGCGCCAGCGTGCGCCGGTGCATACCAAGCCGCCGCGCCGTCTCTGAAATGTTGAAACCCGTCTCGGCCAGGGTCTGATGGATGTGCTCCCACTCAAGGGTCTTGATGGAGCTGGTACGGGCAGTCAAGGACACTTCAGTGGAACCTTCGACGCGGTCGAAAGCGGCTTCGATGTCGTCGGTGTTGGACGGTTTGGCCAGGTAGTGGCAAGCGCCCAGCTTGATCGCCTCGATGGCCGTGGCGATGCTGGCGAAACCTGTCAGCACCACGATCAGCATGGCAGGGTCATGCTCGCTCAGCACGCGCACGCAGGCGAGACCGGATGCCTCGCCTTTCAGTTTGAGATCGACCACCGCATGGCTGGGTGAGAAATCCGCGAGCAACGGCGCCAGCTCGTCGAAACTGGCGATCGTTCGCACCATGTAGCCCCGCCGCTCGAAAGAGCGGCCCAGCGTGCGCGCGAAAGCTGCGTCGTCCTCGACGATCAGCAGGCGGGGAGCGTTGTCAGCGGCCGTCTCTGCCATCTTGATCCTCTTCGTCTTCGTCTTCCAGCAGAGCCAGGGAAACCAGCGGCAGCGTGATCCGCACCTCTGCTCCGCCATGAGGACGGTTGTACGCCTGCACTTTGCCGGCGAGGGCGCGTGCCACGTTGGCCACCAGGAAAAACCCAAGGCCGCCACCGGGCCGGCCTTTTGTGGAACGATAGGGTTCGCCCAGATACGGCAGCACTTCAGGCGCGAAGCCCGGCCCTTCGTCGCGCACCATCAGGACCAGATCGTCGCCCTCGCGCATGGCCTCCAGTTCCATGGCGTGGGGTGATGCCTCGAAGGCATTGTCCAGCAGGTTGTCCATCATCTGCTTGACCGCCGAATCCGACACCATGGACAGATCCTTGCCGAAACGGTTCACGTAGCTCAGGCGATTGTCGGGGTGGCGGCGGCGCCAGTCGTGAACCACTTCGTCCAGAAAGTCGCACACAGTGGTGGCCATGGACGATTCACTGCGCGCCTCCCCCGCGGACAGCAGGATGCCGCTCACGATGGCCTTGCAGTGCCTCACCTGATTCTGCATTTCCGTCACATCGCTGGCCAGCTCGGGATCAGCACTCAGCTGTGGCAGGCGCTTCCAGTCGCCGAGGATCACATCCAGCGTGGACAGCGGTGTGCCCAGGTTGTGCGCTGCGCCGGAGGCCAGCAACCCCATGCGGACAATGAGCTCCTCCTCCACGGCACGCTGGCGCATCGCCGCGAGGCGCGCATCGCGTTGGCGCAGGTTGCCCATGATCCGGATGATGAACAGCACCAGCAGCGCCGCGTTGAGGGAGAAAGAAATCAGCAGGCCTTCCATGTAGAGACTGGCAAGGCCCTGGTCATGATCGAGCGGCAGCGGCAAAGGATGCGCGAAGCGCGCCAAGCCCGCGAAGCACAGCATGCTCACGACCACCATGATCCAGGCCGCGCGCGCAGGCAGGAGCACCGCCCCCAGAATCACCTGCAGCAGGTACAGAAAGACGAAGGGATTGGCTGCACCGCCGCTGAGATACAACTGGGCCGTCAGCGCGGCCACATCGACCAGCAACACCAGCAGCAGCTCAGTGCTGGATACACCGCCCGGCAACAGGCAGCGAAGCATGCTCATGCCATTGAACACCGCGAGCGCCGCCAGCACGACCAGCATTGGCTCCACAGGGATCTCAATGCCCAGTCCCAAGCGCACCACGCCGATGGTGATGACCTGCCCAACCACCGCCAGCCAACGCAGCTGGATCAGCTGCTTGAGGTTATTCAGGCCGACGGCGTCCGAGCCGGCATCCTCTGGTTCATGCGGGAGCCATCTGTTCGAGGAGGCCGGAGGAGCTTTGGAAGAAGAAAGCAAAGCAGGCATGTGCGCCCATTATCCCGCGCCCACCCGGTGCCTGCCGCGCCATACATAGACAAGCGCCGCCAGCAACCCAAGCGCCAGGCCATACCAGGTCAAGGCGTAGACCAGATGGTTGTCGGAAAAGCGCACCACGGTCAGACCGGCGACTGGCCAGGGCCCGGCGTCCTGCGGGGCAGAGACCAAGGGCCCTTGACCCGGCGCGGCTTCCTGATCGATGAAATAGGGCGCCACTTCTTCCGGTGGCAGACCGCGCGACTGTGTCAGCACCGCGACGTCTCGGGAATGCCAGCGGTCAGCGCCGGGATCGTTGTCACGCAAGAAGGCGCCTCCTGGCTCGCTGAGGCGCAACAGACCGGTCACGCTGACGTCGCCTTCGGGCGGCGCCAAGCCGCGGCGGGCCGGATCGCGTGCCGCCGGCGGAACAAAACCGCGGTTGATCCAGACCATGCGTCCCTCGCCGGTCCGTAGCGGCGTGAGTACCCAGAATCCGGCCCCCAGCGCGGTGGTGGCCTGCACCAGCGCTTCGTGCTCATGCAGAAAGCGCCCTGTCACATGCACCCTGAGGTATTCGTGCGAAGCCTGGTTCACCTCCGGCCATTGGGCCTGGTTGGGCGCAGCCGCCGGAGGGGCGTGGATCCGGGCATCCACCCGGGCAATGAGATCATGTTTCCAGGCGAGACGCTGGACTTGCCAGGTACCCAGAGCCAACAGAGCCAGAAACAGCACGGCCGCACCGGCCAGCCACGGCCAGCGCAGCCGGGCCGCTGAAGCCCCCTGCTCAGAGCCCCCCATGGGTTGCATGGCCCACGTGGCCGGCATGCCCCGGCATCATGTTGGCGTTCATGTGGAACATCACCCACAGCGTGCCGGCCACCGCAATGGCCACAAATACCAAGGTGAAGATGGTCGACAGCATGGTCCAGCCGCCTTCAACCTTGCCATTCATGTGCAGGAAGTAAACCATGTGCACGAGGATCTGCGCCACAGCCAGCCCGCCCAGGACCAGCACCGCGACGGTGCGGTCGGTGATGACGTGGTTCATCACCAGCCAGAACGGAATCGCCGTCAGGACGACCGACAGCACAAAGCCGATCATGTAGCCCGAGAACGTGCTGTGCGGCCCCTCTTCAGCTGCATGGTCGTGATGGGCGTCGTGCGGTCCATTCGTATCGGACGCCTCGTGCGTACGGTGTTTCTGGCTCATTACAGCACCCCCATGAGATAGACAAAGGTAAAGACGCCGATCCAGATCACGTCCAGAAAGTGCCAGAACATCGACAGGCACATCAGGCGGCGTTTGTTCTCGCGGCTCAACCCGTGTTTTCCGATCTGGATCATCAGCGTGATCAGCCAGATCAGGCCAAACGTCACGTGCAGGCCGTGGGTGCCCACCAGCGTGAAGAAAGACGACATGAAGGCGCTGGAGCCGGGGGTGGCGCCCTCATGGATGAGGTGCGCGAATTCATAGAGCTCCAGCCCCAGGAAAGCAGCGCCGAACAGGCCCGTCACGGCCAGCCAGCCGAGCGTGCCGCCCACCTTGCCCTGCTGTTTCTGCAGCATGGCGAAACCGAAAGTGATCGACGACAGCAACAGGAAGGCCGTGTTGATGGCCACCAGTTTCAGATCGAACAGTTCCGCGCCGCCAGGGCCCCCGCATAGTTGCGGCCGAGCGCGCCATAGGTCGCGAACATGGCGGCGAAGATGAGGCAGTCGCTCATCAGGTAGAGCCAGAAGCCCAGCGAAGTCCCGTTCTCGGGATGCGGCTCATGCTCCAGGTGGTAGGCGCGTTCGGCGCCTGTATTCAGTGCAAGATCAGACATGGCGGGCAAGCAGTTGGGTCCGTGCCTCTTCCGTGGCGGCCACTTCGGCTGCCGGGATGTGGTAGTCACGGTTGTAATTGAAGGTATGGATGATGGCCGCGAGCACGACGCCAGCGAAGGACGCGATCGCCAGCGGCCACATATGCCAGATCAGGGCGAATCCGAAGACCCCGGCCAGCACGGAAATCACCACGCCCGCGCCCGTATTGCGGGGCATGTGGATGTCCTTGAAACCCGCCAGCGGACGCTTGTAGCCGTGCTTTTTCATGTCGGCCCAGGCATCGGTGTCGTAGACCACGGGCGTAAACGCGAAGTTGTAGTCAGGCGGTGGCGATGAAGTGGCCCATTCCAGCGTGCGGCCGCCCCAGGGATCACCCGTTTCGTCGCGCAGTTGATCGCGCTTCAGATAGCTGACCCCCAGTTGAATCAGGAAGCAGGCAATGCCCACCGCCACGATGGCCGCGCCGACTGCCGCGATCTGGAACCAGATTTGATAGGCAGGATCGTCAAAATGGTTGACACGCCGGGTCAGGCCCATGAGGCCCAACACATAAAGCGGCGTGAAGGCGACCCAGAAGCCGACCAACCAGCACCAGAAAGAACGGCGCCCCCATTTGTCATCCAGCTTGTAGCCGAACGCCTTGGGAAACCAGTACGTAATGCCGGCAAACGCGCCATACACCACGCCGCCGATGATGACGTTGTGGAAGTGAGCAATCAGGAACAGGCTGTTGTGCAGCACGAAGTCGGCGGGCGGCACAGCCAGCAGCACCCCCGTCAAGCCGCCAATGGCGAAGGTAGGCAACGCGCCCATCACCCACAGCATGGGCACTTCGAAGCGGATGCGGCCGCGGTACATGGTGAACAGCCAGTTGAAGATCTTGGCACCGGTCGGGATCGAGATGATCATCGTGGTGATCCCGAAGAACGAGTTGACACTCGCCCCCGACCCCATGGTGAAGAAGTGGTGCAGCCACACCAGGTACGACAGGATCGTGATACAGACGGTGGCATACACCATGGAGGCGTAGCCGAACAGGCGCTTGCGGCTGAAAGTCGCCACGATTTCCGAGAAGATGCCGAAGCAGGGCAGGATCAGGATGTAGACCTCGGGGTGACCCCAGATCCAGATCAGGTTCACGTACAGCATGGGGTTGCCGCCCAGCGTGTTGGTGAAGAAGTTGGTGCCGACATAGCGGTCCAGGGACATCAGCACCAGCGCGGCGGTCAGGATCGGGAACGAGGCCACGATCAGTGCGTTGGTGCACAGTGCCGTCCACGTGAACACCGGCATCTTCATCAGGTTCATGCCGGGCGCGCGCATCTTGATGATGGTGACGATCAGGTTGATCCCCGACAAGGTCGTGCCCACCCCCGCGATCTGCAACGCCCATATGTAGTAGTCAAGCCCCACCCCGGGGTTCTGCGCCCCCAGGTTGGAAAGGGCCAGCCAGCCCGAAGTGGAGAACTCGCCCAGGAACAGCGACACCATCACGAGAACGGCGCCGGCAGTGGTCATCCAGAAGCTGAAGTTGTTCAGGAAAGGAAAGGCCACATCACGGGCACCGATCTGCAGCGGCACGAGGTAGTTCATCAGGCCCGTGACCAGCGGCATGGCCACGAAGAAGATCATGATGACGCCGTGTGCCGTGAAGATCTGGTCGTAGTGGTGCGGCGGCAAATAGCCCAGGTTGTCGCCAAATGCCATGGCCTGCTGCAGACGCATCATGAGGGCGTCGGAGAAGCCGCGCAGCAGCATGACCACGCCCAGCACCATGTACATGATGCCGATCTTCTTGTGATCGATGCTGCAGAACCAATCGCGCCACAACGGCCCCCAGAGGCGGTAGCGCGTCAGAAGCCCGAGCAGGACGACGCCGCCCAGCACGCAAGCCAGGAAAGTCCAGAGCACGATGGGCTCGTGGGCCATGGGGATCGAATCCCAGGTGATACGACCCAGCAGCCAGTGGGCCGGCACGGAAGTGTGTTCAACAGACATGAAGGGTTACTCGAAAATGGGCGTATCGGTGGTGCAGATGTCCTGCTCGGCCAGCTTGTCCGGCGCAAGTCCGCTGTGATGGGCGTGATTGCGCCGGGCGTCGCGGGCCATCATTTCATCCATGCACATCTGGCCGTCTTCCACGCAAAGATTCATGATGCGCTGGTACAGCCCGGCCTCCACGGAGGCGAACCGCTGCACGGGATCGCGTGACGAGGGTTTGGCCAACGCCAGATAGGCGTCGCGCGTCAGCACCTTGCCGTCTGCCTTGGCGCGGTCCACCCACTGCGCGAAATCTTCGTCACTCAGCCCGTGGAACTTGAAGGTCATACCGGAGAAGCCTTCGCCGCTGTAGTGCGAGGACATCCCTCTGTAAGTGCCAGCCTTGTTGATCACCGCGTTCAGCTCGGTCTGCATGCCGGGCATGGTGTAGATCATGCCGGCCAGATCGGGCACGTAGAAAGCGTTCATGGTGGAGCTGGAAGTCAGCTTGAAGTGGATGGGCCGGTTCACCGGCGCTGCCAGCTCGTTCACCGTGGCGATGCCCTGCTCAGGCAGCAGGAATAGCCACTTCCAATCCAGCGATATCACCTCGACCTCCAGCGGCTTGACGTTTTCCGGCAACGCCTTGGTCGCGGAAATGCGGTCCAGCGGGCGGTAGGGGTCGAGCTTGTGTGTGGTGATCCAGGTCAGCGCCCCCAGGGCGATGATGATCACCAGCGGAGCTGCCCATATCAGCAACTCCAGGCGGGTGGAGTGGTCCCAGTCGGGTGCGTAGTCGTCCTGCGCATGCTTGGCGCCCTGGCGATAGCGCCAGGCAAACAGAAAAATGAAGAAAATGACCGGCACGACGATCAGCAGCATCAGGATCGTGGCAATGACGATCAATTGCCCTTTCTGGGCAGCGATGTCTCCGGAAGGATTGAGCACAACCAGATCGCTGCAACCGGCCAGCAAGCTGGTAAGAACAACGAGGACTGATGCGCGGCGCAGGTTCGAGGTGAGCATACGAAGCGAAGTGGAGTAACCGTGCCCCTGGGGGATACGGCAGCACATATGAAATGTGCGTACAGTTGTCAGCCTCGAAATTTATCGTTCCTTAGGAGAAAAGCACATTGGACGTTTTGTCCTATGTCAAGAACCCAACGGCTGTCGCATACTCCATGCATGGGCTTAGAACGTGTATACGTTCTTGGAGCGCGGTTTGAGCGCTCCCCTGCGGTGAAACCACTCCCTTCAATGCCATGACCGGTATCCACACGACTCACTCTCACGCACTTCCGTCTGCCGCGCCGCATCTTGCCGAATCCGGCAGCCACGATGTCGCGCCTGGCGATATCGCGGTGGGGGTTGTGATTGGCCGCGCCTCCGAATACTTTGACTTCTTCGTCTACGGCATCGCCTCCGCGCTGGTGTTCCCGACGGTGTTCTTCCCGGGCGAAAGCGCATTGAACGGCACGCTGTATGCCTTTACCATCTTCGCGTTGGCCTTCGTGGCCCGCCCCTTCGGCACCGTGCTCTCCATGATGGTGCAGCGGCGCTGGGGCCGCAGCACCAAACTCACGCTGGCGATGTTCCTGCTGGGCACCTGTACTGCCGGCATCGCTTTCCTGCCCGGCTATGAAGCGCTGGGCCCGACGGCCATCTTCCTGCTCGCCCTCTTTCGCATCGGCCAGGGCATGGCGCTTGGTGGTTCCTGGGACGGCCTGCCTTCGCTGTTGGCCATGAACGCCCCCGCCGAACGGCGGGGCTGGTATGCCATGCTGGGCCAGCTCGGCGCGCCCCTCGGTTTCGTGCTGGCAAGTGCGCTGTTCGCGTATCTCTACGTCAGTCTCCCGCTGGATGAATTCCTGGCCTGGGGCTGGCGTTACCCGTTCTTCGTGGCTTTCGCCATCAACGTCGTCGCTCTGTTCGCACGGCTGCGGCTGGTGGTCACCCGCGAATACGAGCACCTGCTCGAAAAAAGCGAACTCGAGCCAGTACCCATCGGCGAGCTGGTAGCCAACCAGGGTGGCAACATCATCATCGGCGCTTTTGCCGCGCTGGCCAGCTACGCGCTGTTCCACCTGGTGACCGTGTTTCCCCTGTCCTGGATCCTGCTGTATGCGCAACAGCCCATCCCTTCCTTCCTGGGCGTGCAGATCGTGGGCGGCGTGCTGTGCGCGGGCGCCATCGTGGCTTCCGGCTGGCTGGCCGACCGCTACGGCCGGCGCAATACCCTGGGCGCGCTCGCGCTGATGATCGCCGTCTTCAGCGGCTTCGCCCCTACCTTGATCGGCAGTGGAACCGTCGGCCAGAACATCTTCATCCTGGTGGGCTTCGTGCTGCTGGGCCTCTCCTATGGTCAAGCATCGGGAACCGTCACGTCCAACTTCTCATCACGGTACCGCTACACCGGCGCGGCCCTGACCAATGATTTCGCCTGGCTGATCGGCGCCGCCTTCGCCCCCGTGGTGGCACTGGGATTGTCTGCCCATTTCGGGCTGGCTTACCTGGGTGTGTACTTGCTCTCCGGCGCTGTCTGCACGCTGGGTGCGCTGCTGCTCAACCGCAAGCTGGAAACCGAGAGAGATTGAAAAACAAGCGTCGATTTGAAATGCTTCCTTTGCAAGGGATGCATTCAGTTTATCCTCGGCGATCCATCGTCACACTGCAGCACTGACGGAGCACTTGAATGCCCGTCTCAGTTGAAGGAGCGCATGTGCCTTGCGCGTTGGTGATTCAGCCGCGGTGCAATTGCTTGGCACCCATACGTCATATCCCGCCATACGCGCGTCAGCAGCCGTCAGCATCACGCACATATCAGTGGCAAAGCCCACAACAGTCAGGTGTTCGGCCTTCATTCTCTGCAACAGGTGCAACAAAGGAGTGGAATGAAAGGCCGATTGCTGCGGCTTGAGAATGACCAGATCTTTGGCGGCAGGCGCCAGGAGGCGCGCAATTTCACCGCGTTTCGCTGGGAGTTCGCAGCAAGCCGTAAGAATGCCGCTGAATTCGCTGTGCCACGTTCCATAGTTGTCGTTGGCATAGATCGCGGGCACACCTTTTCCTTCGAGCCGCGCCTTGAATCGGGCGATATGAGCCGCTGCCCCTGCGGCATCCTGGACCAGGGCTTTCGCGTTTGGAAAGCGAAAAGGATTGATCACATCCACCAGCAACAGTACCTCGCGGCTCAGAGGAACCTGCGTGGGTTTCAACCAGTGGGCGCGAGGCATGGCGCTTTTAGAGCATCGCTTCCCGCTGTTGCTCGGCCCGCGAGGCCCCGATAGCGGTCTCGACCTGCTTGACCTCTTCAGGGGGAGGAAGGACCGCCGGCATCCCAAGACTCTGGATGGACAGTTCTCTGCACCAGCCTTGCGTGTGGTAAAGATGATGATCCTCGTCTTTTTCCACCCGTGAATAGGCTTCCTTGAGAATCGTGCCCGTTTCTCCGGTTGCGACTTCGGCAATCTTTCCAAGCAATTCCCAGTTCGAGTGATCCTTGGTTTCTGCATGCACCACGCATTCGCAAGCGACGATCTGGGCTGCGTCGGCGTCACCGCCCATCTTGGCCAGTTCCATCGCTTTTACCAACGCCTGACCGATATGTTTCACTACGTCCCGTGACGGAGAAGCCTCATCTGCGTTGATACCGAGCCGCTCGCAGGTGGTTCGCACAACATTCTGGTGGCTCTTGGTTTCCTTCAGATACTCTTCCCATTCGCTTTTGAGGTCTTTGTTGACCGCACACCCAAGAGCCGCCAGATAGATTTTTTCGCCACCCAACTCCGTTTCCATCATTTGAAGCAGCAGATCCTTGAGTTGCTTCTCGTCATATCGTGCATTCGCCATGCTGATCTCCGTGTAGTTACTTGCAGGGTTGAATCCGGGCCGGGGCCCGGTGAATACGACCTGAGCACCGCCGCGGCCTGAGCTCGCGGCGTGACAGTACGTATTACTTTGATCTACCTATGCAGTAGCAGACGTAGGAACCGGCTGTGAAAGGTGTAGGGCAAGGTCGACATAGCCCATGCACGGAGGCAGTTGCGCTAATCTGCTTTCAGGCCGTGCTCTCATCAAGCGAAGCACCTTCCAGATGTGTTTCGTCTCCCCAGCCGACCAGGGAGAGGCCTTCTGGCGTCCATAGCAGCCGGTTAACGGCGGCATTGCCGAGCTGCCAAGTACGCGCATCCTGTAAACCCATGCCGGCCGCGATGCGGTAGAGCATGTCGAGCACGCCACCGTGGGTAAACAACGCAATGTGTTGCCCCATGTGGCGAGCAGCCAGCTCATTCACGGTTTGCACCAGGCGTTCCTGCAGCTGCCGCAGGGATTCCCCCCGCCGGGTGGCGCCCAATCGGGATCGCGCTTGCGCCAGCGTTCGCCCTGTTCAGGCCAGGTCTCGGTGATGTGAGGGAAGGTCATGCCCTGGTACTCGCCGAAGCTGCGCTCGCGCAGGGCAGGTGTGGGGATCACCTCCATATGAAGGGCGTCGGCCACGATCTGGGCGGTTTCACGGGCACGCGCCAGATCGCTGCAGTAGATGGCATCAAAGGTTTCGCGCCCAGCCAGCGCTTTGGCCAGGAGCCGCGCCTGGTTGCGGCCGGTTTCGTTGAGTTCGATGTCCAGGTGGCCCTGGATGCGCTGGCCGACGTTCCAGGCGGTTTCGCCGTGGCGTACGGCAATGATGCGGGTGGATTCCATGACCCAATCATGCCATTGATCGGCGCTTGGCCCTGCCGCGGCAAGAAAGGCTGCCTGCATCTCCTCTCTGGACACGAACAGCCACGCACCGCCCCTCCCGTCATTCCCGCGCAGGCGGGAATCCAGTGCTTCCTGCCTAGTATTCCTGGATTCCCGCCTGCGCGGGAATGACGGAGGAAAAATCAGCGCACGGGCTGAGGTGCGGTGGCGGGAGCGGGCTGTGCGGGCGCAGCAGCGGGCGCTGGCGGAGCGGGCAATAGCGGGACGTCCACTCTTCGCGTGGCTTGGGCTGGTGCAGGGTAGCCTTCCATGGCCGCGACGAACAAGGCTGCCAGCACGTTGTCGGTATCGTGCCAGGGGCCATCATGGCGGGCACGGGTGTCGTAGACGATCTGGCCGGTCTGCAGATCGCGCATCAGCACGCTGACTTCGCTTACGTAGGCGGGAATGCCGGTGTCCCACATCGGCGAGCCGAAGCCAAAACCGATGCCGCCACCGCGAAAGGCGTGACCCGCACCAAACCCGAAACTCCAGCCCGGGCGGCCATAGCCGCCGGAGCCGTCGACCCAGTAGGCACCGACGTTGCCGCCGACCTGCACACTGATGCGCGGCCGGACCTCGTCGCGCACCATGCCTACCCGGGCCATGGCTTCCTGGGCCATGGCTTCCAGCCGTTCGGGCGCGGGTTGGCCGATCGCCTGAGGGGAACGCTCGAATTTGTAGTGTGCGCCGGCCAGCATGTCGGCGCCCGGCGCGCGTGCGGCCGTGGTCTGCACCAAAGCATCCACGGTGCGCGGGCCTGTAGCGCATGCGCCCAGGAACAGGGTGGCAAGAATCGCGGCGAGGAGTGCGCGCATGCGGCTTCCTTTCTCTTTTCTATGAGACTCCGCAGGACTCATTGCTGGAGGGGGCCTGCACCCAGCGGATGGCGCCTAGCGCGGGCAGCGCCGGAGGATCGATGCGTTCGTCGTCAAACGCCTTGTCGCCCTGCTCGTCGGGCAGGCCCGTGGGCTGCAGGCTCTTGAAATCGTGCAGGGTGCTGTCCATCAGATGCGAGGGCACCACGTTCTGCAGCCCGGTGAACATGGTCTCCAGCCGGCCCGGGAATTTCTTGTCCCATTCACGCAGCATGTCGCCCACCACCTTGCGCTGCAGGTTTTCCTGGCTGCCGCAGAGATTGCAGGGGATGATTGGAAACGCCTTGTGCTCAGCCCAGTCGATGAGATCCTTCTCGGCGACGAAAGCCAGCGGCCGTATGACGATGAATTCGCCGTTGTCGCTGGTGAGCTTGGGAGGCATGCCCTTGAGCTTGCCGCCGAAGAACATATTGAGGAAAAAAGTTTGCAACATGTCGTCGCGGTGATGGCCGAGCGCAATCTTGTTGCACTTGAGCCGCCGCGCGACGTTGTAAAGAATGCCTCGGCGCAACCGCGAGCACAGGCTGCAGGTGGTCTTGCCCTCGGGGATCTTGGCCTTGACGATGCTGTAGGTATCCTGCGTTTCGATGTGGTGCTCGATGCCCAGATCCTGTAGGTATTCGGGCAATATGTGGGCCGGAAAGCCGGGTTGCTTCTGGTCCAGGTTGACCGCTACCAGCTCGAACGGCACGGGGGCCCGGCTTTGCAGCTTCATCAGGATGTCGAGCATGCCGTAGCTGTCTTTACCGCCGGAAAGGCACACCATGACCCGGTCGCCAGCCTCGATCATGTTGAAATCGGCAATGGCCTGGCCCACCTGGCGGCACAGGCGTTTTTCCAGCTTGAGCGCTTCGCGCTCCATCTTGGTACGGGCAGCGGGGCCGGTGGCGCTCAGAGGCGCTTCTTCGGAAACCATGGAGGTACTCATACCCCCGATTGTCCTATCTCAGGGCGCCCCGTGCTCGACTCAGGGCTTAAGAACGTTTCAACAAGCTGCAAAATCTGGTCTAACCTCATCAAAATCCCCGGAAATCCCTCCCAAAATCTCTCCCCAAATCCCTCAAGAGGCAGGCATGAAGAAGATCCTGATGCTCCATGGCGTCAACCACAATATGTTCGGCAAGCGCGATCCCAAGCAGTACGGCACCATCACGCTACAGGAGATTGATGCGCGTCTTCAGGCGCTGGGCCAGGAGCTGGGCGCTGAAATCGAGAGTTTTCAGACCAACAGCGAAAGCGCCATGTGCGAGCGCATCCACGCGGCGTTCACCGAGGGCAAGGATGCCGTGCTGATCAACGCCGGAGCCTGGACGCACTACAGCTATGCCATCCGCGATGCGCTGGACATCCTGACATGCCCGATCGTGGAGTTGCACATGTCCAACATTCACGCGCGGGAGGAATTCCGGCACCATTCGGTGTTCGCCGACATCGTGCGCGGGCAGATCTGCGGCTTTGGCGTTGACAGTTATCTGCTGGGGTTGCGGGCGGCTATGGGCGCATTGCCGGCCAACTAGCCCCCGGGCTACCACTGCCCGGATTCCATCCGGATCGCCACCTCACAATCGTCGAATATCTCGAGTTTGGCGATCTTGACCCGCACGCCTTGCACGCCGGGCAGTTGAAGCAGGCGGTGGCTGAGCTTGCCGATCAGCGATTCGAGCAGGTTCACGTGCTCGGCGGTGCATTCATCGATGATGATCTGGCGCACCTTGCGATAGTCCAACACGTGCGTGATGTCGTCGTCGTGCGGCTTCAAAGGCTGCGCGCCCAGGTTCAGTTCGGCATCGACCTGAATAGGCTGGGTGTTATCGCGCTCGTGGTCCAGAATGCCCAGGGAAGCATCGAAGCGCAGGCCGGTGAGCGTCAAACTCTGCTGGCCGGTGGAAGGGGATTGGTTTTTCATGATCCTAGGACGATGGCATCAGCGAGAAATCGCGCTCGAACCTCATCAGGTGCTGGCCGCCATCGACCAGCAGCGTCGTGCCCGTGATGGAACGGTTTTCCAGGGCAAACACCACCGTGCTCGCCACATCTTCGGGGGTGGAGGAGCGCCCGAGCGGGCTGAGGGCATGGAGCGCCTTGAACTCATCGGCCTCCAACATGTGGCTGGTGAGCGTGAGCCCCGGCGCCACCCCCACCACCCGCACTAGCGGGCTGAGCGCTTGCGCGAGCAGGGTCGTGGCCGTGTGCAGCGCGGATTTGCTGAGGGTGTAGCTGAGAAAGTCCGGGTTGGGATTGAAGAGCTTCTGGTCCAGTAGGTTGACCACAGCGCCGCTCGCCGGGCCGGCGTCGCGCCCGCTCAGGTGGGCGTGCAGTGCCTGGGCCAGCAGGATGGGAGCCGCGGTGTTGGTACGCCAGTGGCGCTCCATGGCCGCCATGCCGAAGCTGGCGGCGTCGTCGAACTCAAACAGGCTCGCGCTGTTGACCACGGCGTCCACGCTGCCCATCTCGGCTGCCACGCGCGGCAACAAGCCTTTGACCGCGGCCTCGTCAGCCAGATCGGCGCCAAAAAGGCCGGACTCCCCTGCGATCTCCCTGCAGGCCGCCGCGGTATCAGCGGCTTCCTGCCGGGACGCGCGGTAATGCACGGCCACCCGCCAGCCGGCGCGCGCCAGCGCCAGCGCGATCTCGCGCCCAAGGCGCCGGGCGGCGCCGGTCACGAACACCGTGCGAGGCACATCAGAAGAGCGGGAAGGCATTTGGGAGGACAATCTCAACCTGTGAAAAGCGAAGTCATCAGTTTAGAGCCTATTCATGCCCGCGTGACCGAGGCCATCACCGCCGCGGGCGGCTGGATCGGCTTCGACCGTTTCATGCAGATAGCACTGTACGAGCCGGGCCTCGGGTATTACGCCAATACCAGTCCCAAGTTCGGCCCCATGCCTGTAAGCGGCAGCGATTTCATCACCGCCCCCGAGCTCTCTCCGCTCTTCGGGCAAGCGCTGGCCAACCAGGTGGCCGAGGCGCTGGCAGCAACGGGCAGCGCGGAGGTCTGGGAGTTCGGCGCCGGCTCAGGCGCGCTGGCGGCCCAATTGCTGCGGGCGTTAGGTGAAAAAGTACGGCGCTACCACATCGTGGATGTATCGGGAACGCTGCGCGAGCGCCAGCAAGCCGCGCTGGCGCCCTGGAAAGACATCGTGCAGTGGCATGACACGCTGCCGGCAGCCATCAGCGGCGCGGTAGTGGGCAACGAAGTGCTCGATGCGATGCCTGTGCAGTTGCTGGCGCGCGTGAATGGCGATTGGTACGAGCGGGGCGTGGCCCTGCATGGCGAATCTTTCGCCTGGGCCGACCGGCCCACCAGCCTGCGCCCGCCTGTCGGCATCGAGGGTGAGCACGATGTGGTCACCGAAGTCCATCCTCAGGCACGCGCCTTCATCGCCACGCTGGCCGGTTGCCTGCGCGCGGGCACCGGAGGGGCGGCCTTCTTCATCGACTATGGCTTTCCCGAGGCAGAGTACTACCACCCGCAACGCATCGGAGGCACCCTGGTGTGCCACCGGGCGCACCAGGTGGATGACAACCCGCTGATCGACATCGGCCGCAAGGACATCACCGCCCATGTCGACTTCACGGGCGTGGCTCTCGCGGCGCAGGACGAGGGTTTGACTGTGCTGGGCTATACCTCGCAAGGGCGTTTTCTGCTCAACTGCGGTCTGGCTGACCTGATGCAGGCAGCCAGCCTGCAGGAGCGTGCCAACGCCATGAAGCTGCTGGCTGAGCATGAGATGGGCGAACTTTTCAAGGTGATCGGCTTTGCCGCTGGAGGCGCCCAGGGCGCTGGATGGGCCGCACTCGGTTTTGCCGCGGGCGACCGCAGCCACCGTCTATAGGACATAGGACCTTTGCCGTGATTAGATGGGTCATCGTCGTCTTTATCGCCTTGATGGTCATCAGCTGGTTCTCCCCGCTGCTCCACAAGCTCGGCTTCGGGCGCCTGCCGGGTGATTTCCGCTTCCGGCTGTTCGGCCGCGAGTGGTTCATACCGCTCACCACCACGCTGCTGCTCAGCGGGTTGATGAGCCTGATTGCGCGCTGGCTATAAGCCGACTGCGAGTAAGTAGCGAGCAAGCTCAAGCGTTCGCGGGCTTCTCGAACACCACCTGCCGCTCGAACAGATCGGCCACCTCGCTGGCAGACAGGCCCAACTCGTCACGCAGCACCTCGCGGGTATCCTGCCCCAGGTCCGGGCCGCTGCGCCGGATCTGGCCCGGCGTTTCGGAGAGTTTGGGTACCACGCCAGGATGCACCAGTTCGCCCAGTTCAGGGTGCGGCACGCGGGGGAGCATGTTCCGGGCCGCGAAGTGAGGATCGGCAAAGATATCCGGCATGGTGTAGACCCGGGACACCGGCACTTCGGCGTCGAGCAGCATGCGCTCGATCTCCACGCCATCGTGCTGCACGGTCCAGGCTGAGACCACGCTGTTGCAATAGGGGATGTTCGAGCCGCGCAACCGGATCGTGCGCATCAACGGGTCGTCCTGCAGTTCAGGCTGCCCCATCACGCCGATCAGCCGCTTGAAGGTGGCGTCGCTGTTGGCGGCGATCAGCACATAGCCGCCATCCTTGGTCGGATACAGGCTGTTGGGCGCCATGTTCGGCAGGTTCGGGCCCACGCGATTGGGCACGAAGCCTGTGGTCTCGAAAGCCGGTATGTACGCCTCCATCTGCGAAAAGGCCGCTTCGTACAGAGCAGCATCCACCACTTGGCCGCGCCCGGTGCGCCCACGCGCCAGCAATGCGGTCACCGCCCCGAACGCGGCGTAGACCGAGGTAAGGTAGTCGGTGGTGGCCAGCGCCACGCGCGCGGGCGGACGATCCGGATCGCCGGTAAGGTGGCGGACACCGGCCACGGCTTCGCAGATGGCGCCGTAGCCTGGGCGCTCGCGGTAAGGGCCGGACTGGCCATAGCCCGAAATCCGCACCATCACCAGCCCCGGGTTTTCCTTTGAGAGCTCCTCATAGCCCAGGCCTAGCCGCTCCATCACCCCAGGCCGGTAGTTCTCGACGAGCAAATCGCTCTTGAGCGCCAGGGCTCGGACGAGTTTCACGCCGTCCGGCTTCTTCAGATCGACGGTGATGGCCCGCTTGTTGCGCAAGATGGTGGCCGCATACAGCGACACATCGCCCTTGTGCCGGCCCATGCTGCGAAGCGGGTCCCCTGCGGGCGGCTCGATCTTGATGACATCCGCTCCAAAATCAGCCAGCAGCCGCGCGCAGGCAGGGCCCGCGACGGTGGAGCACAGTTCGATCGCACGGTAGCCGGACAGGGGCCCCTGAGGAGCCGCGGTGGAGTTGTCTTGGGTCATGTCTTTACCTGCAACAGCCCCAGCTCGGCCACGATGCCGCGCATGGACTGGTATTCCTTCTCGTAGTAGGCACTCGCCTCGGCGTGCGGCATGAAGTGCGATCGGCTCTGGTTGCGTTCGACCAGCAGCTTCCACTCCTTGTGCTCGACCAGCTCCTTGCACCGTGCTTCCCAGTAGGCCAGTTGATCGGCTGTGATGCCCTTGGGCGCGATGATGCCTAAGGCGGAGCTGAAATCGGAATCCACACCGCTTTCGCGCCAGGTGGGCACATCCTTGAAAGCACCGCCCAGCCGCTGCGCGGAGCTGACAGCCAACAGCCGGATCTTGCCGGCCTGCAGCATCGCGATCACATTGGGCGTGGTGGATGCCACCAGTTCCAGATGCCCGCCCACCAGCGCCACGATCGATTCAGAGGAAGACTTGAAAGGCGCCACCACCAGCTTCTTGATGTCCACGCCGCCAGCCCTCAGGGCCTTGGCCGTGCCGACATGGATGTGATTGCCGATGCTGGTCGCCACGCCCATGCGCTGGCTGGCCGGATCGCGCCGCATGGCCGTGAGCAAGTCCTGTATGTTCCGGATGGGAGAATCGGAACGCACCGCCAGCGTCAGGAACTCGTCCTGCAGAACGGCGATGGTAGTGAACTCGCGGTGCGGCAGGACATCGAGGTTGCCGGTCAGGTAGCTCGCGATATAGCCATGCGTGTTGAGCGACAGAAAGTTGGCATCGCCCGGGCGCTGCTTGAGCATATCAAAAGCGATTTTCCCGTTGCCGCCGGGCTTGTTGGTGACCAGAAAAGTCTTGCCCGGGGGCGCGTCGCCTCTCTCGTCATAGAACTGTTTCATGGCCCGGCCGACCTGATCGAGCGCGCCTCCCGCGCCGGCCGGCACCACGAACTCCACGTTCTGATCGGGCTTCCATGGCGCCGCCATCGCCATGCCGGGCAGCAGGCCGGCCAACGCAGCCCCCGCCATGCCGCCTGCCGCGCGGCGCCGGTTCAGGCCGCGCATCGATCCCTGCCACTCCTGGTTGCCTATGGCGCCTTCGCTCATGGTTGTCTCCTGGTAGTTAAGGCTTCGGTTACGGCCGCACGCCGGTGCGTGCCTTGGGCCCGAGCTGGGTACGCAGCCGGTTCTGCGCTGCGTCGATGAACTGGCACAGGTAGGGCCGGGTCTCGCGAGGATCGATCAGGTCTTCCACAGCGAAAGCCTCAGCCGTGCGGAAAGGCGAAGACAGCGCCCGCAATTCGGCCTCGATTTCCGCCTCGCGTGCCTTGGGATCGGGCGCTTCCTCGATCTCCTTGCGGTAGGCAGCTTTGACACCTCCCTCGATCGGCAAGGAGCCCCAGCTCGCCGAGGGCCAGGCAATCTTGAAGTTGAGCCCGGCGCGGTCCATCACGCTGCCGCCGGCCACACCGAAACACTTGCGGACGATGACCGTGTAGACCGGCACCGTGGCCTGCGCCAGTGCGTACCGCTGCTGAATGCCGAAGCGCATGATCGCCTCGGATTCGGACTCCACGCCGACCAGCAGGCCAGGCACGTCGACGAAAAACACCAGCGGGATATTGAACGAATCGCAAAGCTCGATGAAGTGGGTTTGCTTGCGCGCAGCCTTCACGTCGACAATGCCGCCGACCATAGGGTTATTGGCGACCACACCCACCACATGCCCATTCATGCGCGCCAGCGTGGTGATCACCGCGCGCCCGAAGCTGGGCTGGATCTCGAACATGGAACCTTCATCGACCACCATGCCGATGAGTTTTTTCATGTTGTAGGCCCGCCGCTCGGAGCGCGGCACGATGTCGACCAGGGCATCCTCACAGCGATCGGCCCGGTCGGCCGGCACGATCGACGGCGGCAGTTCCCAGGCGTTCTGCGGCATGTAGGAGAGAAACCGGCGGATCTGGCGCAGGCAGTCTTCCTCGTTGTCAGCCACGTTGTCTATGGTGCCTGCCGTATCGGCGGCAATTCCGGCGCCGCCCAGGTCGTTCTTGTGCAGCCGCGTGCCGAAAGCCCGCTCGACCACCGGAGGCCCCGCCGCGAAGATCTGGCTGGTGCCCCGCACCATCACGGTCCAGTGCGCCAACACCGCGCGGCCCGCAGGCCCGCCAGCTACCGTGCCCATCACCGCGCTGACCACCGGCACGATCCCCAGCAGAGAGGCTGAGCGCTCAAAGCCGTCCCAGCCGTAACCCGGAATCACCGAGTAGCCCTTGCGCTTGACCGTATTGACCGTACCGCCGGTGCCGTCGATCAGATTCACCAGCGGAATCCGGTATTCATAGGCCAGGTCCTCAACAAACCCCCCTTGCCCGCCTTTGCGCCGATCGCTTCCGAAACCGGTGCCGGCCCGAATGGTGTAATCCTCACCCCCTACCGCCACCGCGCGGCCATCGATGGCGCCGAGCCCCATCACATAGGGTGCGGGCTCGAAGCTTGTCAGCTTGCCGTCGGTATAGACCGCCTTGCCAGCCAGCTTGCCGACCTCGCGAAAGGAACGTTCGTCCAACAGGCGTCCGATGCGCTCGCGCACCGTCAGCTTGCCGGCGGCGTGGTGCTTTTCCACGGCGGCGGGTCCGCCGCAAGCCTCGGCAAGTTGTCTCCGCCGATGAATCTCTTCGGCCTCTTCTCTCCAGCTCATGCTTTCGTCTCCTTTGGCGTTACAGGCACATAGTGGTCAGGTCTGGATGATTGCTACCACCTGCCCATCCTCCACCGCATCGCCCTCGCTGACCATCAGCTCGACGACCTCGCCGCCTTGTTCACTGGAAACCGGAATCTCCATCTTCATCGACTCCACCACCATCACAGGATCCTCGGCGTCCACCCGCTCCCCGACGGGCACCAGGATCTTCCAGACCTTTCCGGTCACCTCTGCCCTTACTTCAATGCGCGCCATCTCCAACTCCTTCTTTCAAACATCAACTCAGGCAACCGCTTCGGCGGCGGCTTCGGTCCTGGCGCGTGCCAGCACCTCTCCGCCAAGGCCGGTGTGAACATCACCCGCCACGAACTCGGGGCTCGACAACACCCTCTGTACAAACGGAATGTTCGTTTTCACGCCTTCAACCACCGTGGCGGCCAGCCCTTCCCGCAGGCGGCTGATGGCCTCTGCACGCGAAGCACCCCGTGCAATCACTTTGGCGATCATCGGGTCGTAGTAAGGCGTGACCCGGGCCCCTTCGGCATACCCCGTTTCCACGCGGATGCCCTCGCCCGCAGGCAGGCGCAGCGTCTTGAGCACTCCTGGCGAAGGGAAGAATTTCACAGGATCCTCGGCGTAGATGCGGGCCTCGATCGCGTGGCCATGCAGGGCCACCTCCTGCGGCAGCACCTGGTCAAGCCGCTCGCCCCATGCAAGGCGCACCTGGGACGCCACGAGATCGATACCGGTGACCTCCTCGGTCACTGCGTGCTCCACTTGCAGCCTCGTGTTCATCTCCAGGAAATGGAAGCCGCTCTGTCCGTCATACAACGTCTCCACAGTGCCGATCACGTCGTAGCCCAGGCCCGCCAGGATGCCGCTGATGTTCTCTGCCGCCTGATCCAGCTGTACCCTTGGAATACGAGGCGCGCCAGCCTCTTCGATCACTTTTTGGTGCCGGCGCTGCACGGAACAGTCGCGCTCGAAAAGATGCCGCACATTCCCGTGCCGGTCGGCCAGAATCTGAAACTCGACATGCCGCGGGCGCTCAATGAGCCTCTCCAGATAGAGCTCGGCGTTGCCAAAGCTTCGCTGCGCTAATGAACGCGCCTGCGCCACGGCTTTCAGCAGCTCAGCACCGTCCCGGGCGGGCAGCATGCCGATGCCGCCTCCGCCGCCGGCCGGTTTCACCAGCACAGGAAATCCTACGCGCGCGGCCTGCGCGAGCGTGCGTTGCTCGTCCTCGTCCAACAGCTCGGAGCTGCTGCCCATGGGCATGCCGTGGGTCGCCATCAGATCCCGTGCGCGGGTCTTGTGGCCCATGGCCGCGATCCACCGGGGGCTGGGGCCGATAAAGCCGGCACCGGCGGCCACCACACGCTCGGCGAAGTCCGCGTTCTCCGACAGAAACCCATAGCCAGGGTGCACGCCATCCGCACCGGTGCGCCGGATCACATCCAGCAGCACATCCTGATTCAGGTAGCTGCTGCGCGCGTCGGCGGCTCCGATGGCGTGGGCTTCATCGGCCATGGCCAGGTAAGGAAGATCCGCATCCGCCTCCGAATACACCGCCACTGTACGGATACCGAGCGACTTCAGCGCCCGCAGGACGCGCGCCGCCACAGCGCCTCGGTTGGCGACCAGCACCTTATGAAACATGGCTCTCCTTTTGCAACTCGATCAGCTTGACCGCGAATCTAAGATCAAATCACAAACTAGTCAACACTGTTTACCATTACAGTTTGGATTTCCCGGCATGGGCCCACCCCAGGTGCTACATTCATCCACGCATGCTCACTCGAAATCAACTGCAAACGCTACAGGTTTCCCGCCGTTACGGCATCGGCCGCTTGCTCCTGCTCGCACGGCGCGACTTCCTGGAGCGCCTGGCCGATCGCATGCGGGGTGACGAGACCGTCATGAGCCTGGCGCAAGGGCACAAGGCGGTAATGAACCAGGCAAGCGGCCGCTTGCTGCCATTCATTGATCTGGATGGCACCCGCAGCGTGGATCTGGCCAAGCGCCTGGGCGTCTCCAAGCAAGCCGTGGGCCGGCTGGTGAAGGAACTGGAAGAGGCGGGCCTGTTGCACCGGGAGCCGGACGGCGCCGACAAACGGGCCTTCCTGGTCAAGTTCACCGAACCGGGCCTGGAATACCTGAAATGCATGCATGCCAGCATTCAGCAGATCGAAGACGAGTACATGGCCCTGGTGGGAGCCGAGCGCATGCAAGCCGTGCGCGAAGCGCTGAGCCTGATTACCTACGGTGAAGCGCAAGCATTGAAGTGAATGTGGCCTGCTCCAACCCGCCCATTGTTATAAGAAAAAAATATTAAGAATAAACCCGGCCTGTCTTTTTGTATCCCATAAAGATACGATGTATCCCATAAAGATCCATGGAGATATGATGAAAAGACGGCTTCTGCTGAGTGGAACCGCAGCCTCGCTGTGCGCTCCACGCATGGTTTTCGCGCAGTCAGGCAGGACTGATGCCCCTCTGACCATTGTTTTCCCCTACGGCGCCGGCGGTGCGGTGGATGGAATCATCCGGACCTTGGCAGAGTACATGTCAGGCGCGCTGAAGCGGCCGGTCATCGTGGACAACAAGCCTGGGGCCAATTCCATCATCGGAGCGGAATACGTGGCTCGCGCACGCCCTGACGGCAATACGCTGCTTTGGGCGGCCTGGCCCACACTGACCACGAATCTGGCGCTCTATCCGAGCATCCGGTTTTCCCACAGCAACTTCGCGCCCATCACGTCGACCATTCAGGGCTATACCGGTCTCTCAGTTGCCAACCAGGTGCCCGCGCACAACTTCAAGGAACTGGTCGATCACGTCAAAAAAACGGAAACCAGCTGGCCTATGGGTCATTGGGCAAAGGCGGCTCACCACACCTGATGATGGAACTGGGCAGCATCGTCAGCGGCGTGAAATTCGATCTGGTGCCCTACAAGAGCGATGTGCAAGGCATTGGCGATCTGCTGGGAGGCCATCTCACGGCCTATGCGGGGCCTATTGCCAACCAGGCGCCCCATCATCAGGCCAAGACGCTTCGCATCATCGCGATCTCCAGCGAGAACCGGCTTCCTGACCTGCCGGATGTTCCCACATTCAAGGAAGCGGGCTTTCCAGAGTTGGTTGTATCGTATTGGCATGGCGTCGTGGCCCCGGCAGGGATGTCCAGGAATCTCATCACGGAGTTCAACCAGGTCATTGCGGCGGGCATGCAACAGCCCTCCGTCAAGGGCAAGCTGGCACTCGATCAACGGGTCATGACCTCCTCTCCGGAGTCATTCAAATCATTGATCGAGTCGGACACCAAGAAATGGGGCGATCTGATCAGGAGCCGGGGAATCAAGTTGGAGTGATCGAATTGAATCTAGAAGCGGCAGCGGATGAATCTTCAGAAGACGGCTCGGCCAGGATCAGCTCCGTCAGCCTGGCCTTCCAGGTCTTGGAGCAAGTGGGTTCGGTCGACCACCCCATTGGCGTGACCGAGATCGCCCGGCGGATGGGAGAGCAGAAGGCCCGGATTCAACGGCACCTGGTCACCCTGAGGTCCCTGGGCGCCCTGAGCCAGGACGAAGCGGGCAAGTACCGGCTGGGATGGCGGCTGGTGGAGTTGGGGCAACAGGCCATTACCCAATTCGATCTGGTCGGACTCGCGGAGCGCGAAGTCAAAGGGCTGCGCGACACGGTTTCGCTCACCTCGGCCCTCGCGCTCGTTTCAGGGCGGGGACTTCGCATGGCGTATGTGGCGGAAAGTGCGCAAATGGTCGCGGTCACCGTGCGCAACGGTCTGGCCGTGCCCTTGCGCGGCTCGGCGGCAGGCCGGCTGCTGATGGCCTTCGGCGGAAGCGACAAATACGGTCTGGACGATTCGTCCGGGGTCGATGCAGCCCACCTGGAGAAGATCCGGTTGCGCGGCTTCGAGTACTCGGCCGGCGAAATCTCCAGCGGCCTTCATTCCCTGGCGGCCCCCATCCTTGATCCCAACCACAAGATGATCGCCGCTCTGGTTTGCGTGGGCACGCATACTCAGATCGCCGTGCCACCGCAAGACGAGTTGATCCGCGCGGTCAAGCATTTCGCGGGCGAAATCGAAAACAAAGTTCATCAGCGCCAGAAATAGTCTTCAATGAAAATTTCCAATATCCAGACCTTGCACGCAGATGGCGGTTACCGCACGTGCTCGTATGTCAAAGTCAGCACGGATGAGGGTCTGGTCGGCTGGGCGGAGTATTACGACGCGTTCTCCGGCACATCGCTTGCCCCCTTGATCGAGGCTCACGGACAAATGGCCAAAGGGATGGACCCCACCGCCTATGGTGCCGTGAGCGAATCCTTGCTCGCCACGACCCGCCCTGCCAAGGGCGGCGTCAATCATCAAGCGGTCGCCGCCATCGAAAATGCCTGCCTGGATATTGCGGCCAAGGCAGCCAACGTGCCCGTCGCCAAGCTCCTGGGAGGTCCGTTCCGAAACTCCATGCGCCTGTACTGGACGCATTGCGGCAGCTTTCGCGCCCGGCACGCCGAAGCCTTCGAAAGCTGGGGTTACCAACCCGTCAGGCGCCTCGACGACCTCGAAGCCATCGGACGCGAGGTTGTGGCGCGGGGATTTACCGCCGCGAAGACCAATCCGCTCACTTTCGGCGAAAAACCCACCATGGCCAACCCAGGATTCCGGATCGCACCGGGGTTCCTGGACCGGTCCATGACCAGTGCCCAACTGTCCCTGTTGCGCGAGCAGTTGTTCACGCTCCGGTCCGGATGCGGTTCCGAGGTGGATTTGATGCTGGATGTCAATTTCAGCCAGCGCACGGAAGGAGGCATGCGGATCGCGCGCGCCCTGGAAGACCTTGGCCTGTACTGGCTCGAGATCGACATTCACGACCCAGAAGCGCTGGCACGTATCAGGCAAAGCAGCCGCACGCCCATCGCCTCTCTTGAGAGCCTGCATGGCATCGACGAATACCGCCCCTACATCTCGGGGCAAACGGTAGATACCGTCATCGTGGATGTCATGTGGAACGGCGTCTACCAATCCGTGAAAGTCGCCAACCTGGCAGACGCCTTCGATACCCACGTGGCGCCGCACAATCCGGTGGGAGATATGGGGAGCCTCATGAGCCTGCATTTCTGCGCGGCCGTCCCCAATGCCAGGATCATGGAGTATCGTCCGGACGAGGCGCCCTGGACCAAACAGTTTCTCACCCACCCCCTGGACATCGCGCATGGCCACATCACACTGCCTGACCGCCCAGGCTGGGGTGCCGATATCAATGAAGAGGCGTTAGCACCCTACCTCATCACAAGAGCCTGAAAAATGAAAGTCATCTATTGGCCGAACATTCCCCTGGGGCGCGACGAACTCATCGCGATGCTTCAGAGCCTCGAAGCCGTTGAACTGGAGGTGGTCAAATCCCGGGAGGAGGTCGCCGCGGCCTTGCCCAAGGCTGACGGCCTGATCGCGGCCAACCCCTCGCCCGAAGAAGCGGCACTGATCGGCTCCGTGCTCCAGTCGGACAACGTGCTGAAATGGCTGCACCTGGTCAGTGCCGGAGATGATGGCCTCGCGCTGTGCCAGTTGCCGCCTCACATACGAACCACGAACACCCCCGGTGCGACAGCCAACGCCGTAGGCGATCACGCCATCGCGCTCCTGTTCGCCTTGATGCGGTGCCTGCCCGGGGCGTGGGAGCAGCAGCGTGCACACCGATGGGCCAAAGGCGAGCTTTCGCGGCGCGCTACCTCGCTTGAAGGCAAGAGTGTCGTACTGCTGGGCCACGGCGCAATCGGCCAGTATCTGGCAAAAGTCCTGGCTGCCTTCGGTGTGGACATCCGTTTCGTCTCGCGCAGTCCGGCAAAGCCTGCCGCACCCGCGAAGGCCTTCCAATTGCCGCAGATCCGGGAAGCGCTCCAGGGCGCAGATGTTTTGGTCTGCGCGATTTCGCTCAGCGATCTGACCTCGGGCATCGTTTCGGAAGAAGCCATCCGGCAGATGAATCCGGGCAGTTTCCTGATCAACGTGGGCAGGGGGCCCCTAGTGGAGCGCCGAGGGCTGCTGCGCTGCCTGCAAGACGGTCACTTGCAAGGCGCCGGCCTGGACGTCACCGACCCTGAGCCTTTGCCCGAGGATGATGAGCTCTGGGCCGCGCCAAACCTGATCATTACCCCACACTATGCAGGGGCGGGAAGCCGGCAAGCAGGCGCCAGGGTCGCGCAGGCCGCCAAGGATGTGATTCTTTCGGAGATACAGCGCCTGGGCGTCAAAGGCTAAGAACGTGTTCAAAATCTCCTCGCGGGTCCCTTGCGCCCGAAAAACTGCGTCTGCAGCGTTGAAAATACTCGCGATACCACGAGGTATCCCTGCGTTTTTCGCCTTGCAGCCACAGCTTTTCGAACACAATGGCCCTCGCGACGAGATCTTGAACACGTTCTAGAGCGTGTTCCACGTCTTCGCGCGCAGATTCAAAGCATCTCATCCGGCGCAAGCGGTCCGAGAAGCCAAAGGAGGAAGCGCAGCCCAAGGCCCGCGTCGGGCTCGGAGTCGGCGTCATCAAACTCCGCTTCGGGCGGCGCCTTCCAGATCAGGTTCCCATCATCGAGACCAAGGAGCCAAGCACTTTCATCCAAAGTCGTCTGGACAAGCCCGGCCGCCTGCTTCGACAGCGCTTTGCTCCGGATCAGCAAGGCCACTTCACTGTTCTGTAGCTTGGATCTCAGATCCAGATTCATCGAACCTATGCTGGTGATCCGGCCGTCGATCACGATCAGCTTGGCATGCAGGCTCGCCTTGGAGCCACCTCCGGACGTGCCAAAGACCGTGCGCCCTGCCCGCCGTGGAAGGGCACGCATCTCATGCAATTCCACGCCTATCTTGAGCAACTCGCGCCGATACCGCGCATAGCCTACGTGAGCCAACGGCGCATCGTTGGAGGATAGTGAATTGGTCAGTATGCGCACGCTCACCCCCGCGCGCGCATGCTGGTCAGAACCTCCATCATCTTCGCACCGGGCACGAAATAAGGCGAGACGACAAGCACATCGCGCCTAGCCTGCTGCATCAGAGAAAGCAGCCCGTCCACCACCGTATCCTGAGCATGTTCTTCATGCTCTTCTGGGATCAGCTTGGCCGGCTTGTCCACCAGCAGTGCGGCTGGCGCCCAGATCAATGGAAGTTTGGCAAGATCCATGGCATGGGGCAGATCAGGTGGCGCCTGTCCGATGGCAGGATCTTCAGATCCCATCTCGGCTTCCCGCATCCTCCGCAACTCTTCCTGGGTGATCAATGAGGACACAGGATAGGCCAGAGGATTGTTCCAGTAATGATCAAAACTAGCCGACATATCGCGCACCACGGCGCCAGCAGCCAATACATCCAGATCAATGAAGTTGCTTTCCTTTGAGTGGCCGAAATAGGCGTCGCCCAGATTTCGTCCGCCCGTAATGCCCCATGCGTTATCGGCGATATACAGCTTGTTGTGCATGCGGTGCTGAATACGCTCGAAATCGTTCAGTGAACCAAGCGCCCGAAGCAATCCGGCGCCCCTGGCGCCCGGGATGGGGTTGAACATACGCATCTCGACGCCCGGAATGAACGCCATTCGCATCACTTGCGCGTTCAGCCCTGTGGAGTGAAAGTCGTCGAGCAGAATGCGGATGCGTACACCCCGAGCAGCGGCCGCCCGCACGGCACGCAGCAGCTCGCGTGTACTGGGATCGGCATGGATGGCGTAGTACTGGATGTCAAGCGTCTTCTGCGCCATCTCCGTCAACGCCAGCCGGCTCGAATAGGCCGAATCGGCCGAGTCGATCAGTGCGAAGCCTGACACCCCTTCACGCGCTCCCGGCCGGCGGGCCTGCACCAACTCGCCGAGCGGCGTCGCCACATTGGCGGGCAGCGCCTTCGACACAGGCCGCTCAACATCTTTCGGCAAGCTGCCGCACCCAATCAATGCAAGGGCCGCGAGCGTCATCAACCATGTCGCCCGAATGCGGCGGACAGCGAATAAGAAAGCTGAAGGCAGCATCGAGCAGGGTTATAAAAAGTGGTCAGCACATGATAGTGCGAGTTACCCGCGCCGCCTGTCGGACTGCGCCGGATATTCAACAAAAAAACCGCCCGAAGGCGGTTGGATGGCGTTGAAGCGCAATGTCAGGCCGTCTGGTCGTCCACTGCGGCACCGGGCGCGTGGGTCACGCAAGAGGCGATGCCTGCATCACGGGTGGCTTCACTGGAATACATCTGGCTTTGCCCGATGACCTGGTGGTTGGCGGCCTTGAGGGTGAAATAAGGAGAGCCGTCCTTGCCCGTCAGTTTCTCGTAGCTGGCGGCGTTGCCGCCATTTTTCTTCACGGATTCGATGCCATTGACCGCGCTGGCCTTGGTCTCGTACATCTCGCTGCTCAGGATAATTTGCCCATTGCTGGCGTGAAGATTGAAAAAGAATTTATCGTTCTTCGATTTCTTGAGTTCGAACTTTCCTGCCATGAAAACTCCTTCCAAGATGTTTGCAAAATCACGACTGGTGGCGCATTTTTGCACCTTGCCGCCCCCGCTTTATACGCGGTTCTGCGCAATCGTGCGGTAACGCACACTGGCGTGGCGCCATGACCGCAGGTTTTCGGGCGCAACGGGCCCGCGAAGAGATCGTAAACACGTTCTCAGGTCTGAGCCGAACGCCTGGCTTTGGCAACCGACATCAAAAGGCCCAGCCCCAGCCCCAAGGTCACCATGGCGGTACCGCCGTAGCTGATGAAGGGCAGCGGCACACCCACCACCGGCAGGATACCGCTCACCATGCCCATGTTGACAAAAGCATAGGTGAAGAAGATGCTGGTGATGCCGGCAGCCAGGAGGCGGGAAAACAAGGTCGACGCCTCTGCCGCGATGACCATGCCGCGGGTTATCAGGAAGATGAAGCCCGCAATCAGCGCGAGGTTGCCGGCCAGTCCGAACTCCTCGGAGAAGGCGGCGAAGATGAAGTCCGTGGTGCGCTCGGGAATGAACTCCAGGTGGGTCTGGGTGCCTTGCATGAAGCCCTTGCCATAGACCCCCCTGAGCCGATGGCGATCATGCCCTGCAGGATGTGAAACCCCTTGCCCAGGGGATCACGCGCCGGATCCAGCAAGGTGCAGATCCTTTGTTGCTGGTAATCATGCAGCACCGGCCAACGCACGCCGTCGGCGCAGATTTGCGGTTCATAGGCGACGATCAGCACGATGGCGAGGGCCCCGGCCAGCACCGGCGGAATCACCAGCTTCCACGACAGGCCGGCAAAAAAATCACCGCGAGGCCCGCGGACATCACCAGCAACGCCGTACCAAGATCGGGCTGCTTCATGATCAGCCCGACCGGCACGGCCAGCAGGATGAAAGCGACCACAAAGTCCATCCGCCGCTTGTGCCCTTCGCGCTGCTGAAACCACCAGGCGAGCATGAGCGGCGTGGCGATTTTCAGCAACTCGCTCGGCTGGATCACCACACCCACGTTGATCCAGCGCTGCGCGCCCTTCTTGGTGATGCCGAACAATGCCACGGCCACCAGCAGCGTCACGCCCAGCACATACAGCGGCGGCGCCAAGGACATCAAACGTTGAGGAGGAATCTGCGCGACGACGAACAAGATGCCGGCGGCCAGCATCATGTTGCGGCCATGATCGACAAAGCGCGTGCCGTGGTCGTAGCCGGATGAATACATGGCCATCAGCCCCGCACCCGCCAACAAGGAGACTGCCAGCAACAGCAGCCAATCAAAGCCGCGCAGCAGGGGCAGCAGGCGCTGCCACAGGGGGTCGCTCGAACACAATGGACATGCTTGATTATCCCCCCGGACACGCCTCTAAGATGCTGGCATGAGCACCACTCACCTTCTGTATCTGCACGGTTTCCGTTCCTCGCCCCAATCCGCCAAGGCGCGGCAGATGGCAGCCCGAGTCGCCAGAGATTACCCCGCCGTTCATTGGTGGTGCCCGCAGTTGCCGCCCTCCCCGGCCGAGGCCGCCGCGCTTATTGCCCAGGGCACGGCCGATTGGGATTCAAGGCGCATGGCCGTGGTGGGCTCGTCGTTGGGCGGTTTTTATGCGACCTGGCTGGCCGAACAGCGGGGATGCCGCGCAGTCGTGCTCAATCCGGCCGTGGACCCGGCGCGGGATCTGGCGGGCTACATCGGCGAGCAGAGTGCCTGGCATAACCCAGCCGAACACTTTTTCTTCCAGCCGCAATATATCGGTGAATTGCGCGCCCTGGAGGTGGGGCTGCTGTCACATCCCGAGCACTTCTTCGCCCTCATGGCCAAGGGCGATGAGGTCCTGGATTGGCGCGAAATGACGGCCCGCTACCCCGGCACCCGCCTCAAGCTGCTGGAGGGCGGTGATCACGCCCTCAGCGACTTCGAGGTGCACATGCAGGAGGTGCTGGATTTTCTTGACCTGGAAACGATGTAAGCGAAGTCTTCAGACCAGCATCGATATCGGTGCCGGCCGCCAGCCCGGAAGCGATAGTTCATACAGCTGCCGCTGCAACCGGTAAGCAAGGTCGGCTTCGCGCTTCGGGTAATCCAGCGGGCTGGGCGCCCCGCCTTCCCGCAGAGCCTCTTTTTCCGTTCTGGTGAGCATGGCAAAACACTCACCGACACTGCGGCACTCCACGGCACAAGCCTGGCCTTGGCGCTGCTCGATTTGCTCCAGCGTCTTGAGCGTGGACATTAGCTTGGCCTTTTCCACCTGTTCTTTCGAGGCCCCGAGATCAAGGGTTTCGATGTCCCCGTGGAACACCACGAAGGCATTGGGACCGGCAGCCGCCACCTTGGCCTTGTCATCCATGGACGATCGCCCGTAGCTAGGGTTGCCGGTGATCAGGGACATGATCCAGTCACGCAGGCCGTTGCGCTCGCGGGGCGGCTGGTGCATCGCGGCGTAGGCGCCGCCGTTGTCGTCGAACGTCATGACGGCCGTTCGAGACCGCGCTTCCGCCAGAGCGTTTCCGCTCAAGCCGCCCGTGATCACTTCGGTGGGCATGTTGCTGCCTACGCCACCGTCGACGAAGGTGCGCGCGCCTTGGCCGTCGCCAGGATCGTAGGTGACGGACTTGAATATGACCGGCAGGCTCATCGAGATACGCCCGGCCACCGCGATCGGCATGTCTGGCGCGTTCACCACGCTGAAATAGTCCATGCGCTTGCGGGTATCGTCCCAGGCAGTCAGCACCAGCGCTTTGAATCTGGCGGGATCGAGGCCCTGTAGAAGCGCCAGATCAGCGAACGTGATCATCTGGCCGGTACGATCGGTCTCGAAATCCTGCTGGCGCAGGGTATCCAGGCGCGCCAGAGCTCCCGGGCCGTTCGTTTCACCCAATTCCCGGAGCTTTTTCCGAAAGCCCCGGGAATTCCAGTTTTTCAAGATAGGAAGACACGCTGCCCGCCGAGATCTGGTCGAGCAATTCCAGTGCCCGGCCCGTATGAAAACCGACCCGCCAGTCCACGTTGACGCCGGGATAGCGCGCCTCGAAGTTCTGCGGCTTGTCCTTGAGTTCGGCCATGTCAAGCTGATCCGCCACTCGTGCAATTTCCTCGGGCCTCTGCCCGCTGGCCATGCTCAGTGCCACAAGCGCGCCCACCGAGGTACCCACCACCGTCTTCAACTCCTTGAGAAAACCAGCGTTTTCCAGCTCCATGAGCGCCGGCGCGGTTCCGATTCCCTTGGCCCCACCACCTCGCAATACCAGGTTCTCAATGCGCGGCGCCGGCCGGATCAGTTGGATGCTTTGCTGCTGACTGACGACAATCTGCGGCCGCAAGTCAAACACGGGCACATCAGCCATACGGGTGCGCAGGGCATTCGATTCCAGCTCCATGAGTGCGAGCTGGGCTCGCTCGTGGGCCCGGGAAAGGGCTTGGCGCAGCACGGGCTCGCCGATCTTACCGTCGCCACGCAAAATGGCGGCATCCATGACCTGGTTCAGCGACCCCTCAAGAATCTGCTGCATCAACTCCGCGCCCTGCTTGAGAAGGCGATCTTGATGCCGCGGCGGCACGCTCATTCCCAACTTCTGGCTCTGCTCCTGAAAAAAATTCTTGAAGTTTTCCCGGGCGTTGATGAGGCTCTCCACGCTCTTGACAGGCGTGCTGAAAATCTCCTTGAGCCTATGCCAGACACTTTGGCCGGCTGATGCCTCCTGCGCGGAGGATTGCCACATGGCGCTGCTGGCGCGTATGCGGCGGACATCGATCGCGGTGATGCTTGCAAGTGCGGTCATAGAGTGCTCGGTGAAGTGAAATCCATCCGGGGAACGGGTGCGGCATGGCCGGCAGCCCTTGGCGCCTCCTCGGCGCTCTCGAAACTAAGCGTACGTATCAATGCCCGCACGCGGCGGCCCTGATCGGCGAGCCAGATCAGCCATTCAGTGAAAGCGGGCCCATCCAGCTGCGCCAGCGCCTGACGGCCATGCAGCAGGATGAAATCCCTGCTGTCGATACCAATGGATAGCGGCCGCCCGGACTGTATGGCCTGGTTCAGCAGCAGAAGGGCCTTGATGACCGTGCGGCGAGGCGCGCCGGTCAGCAGGGCCGCGTTGCAGCACCAGATGTCCGCGGCCACCTCATCTCCATTGGGATGGAGCGAGACCGTGATGGCCAGATCGTCTTCGAAGACCAGCTCGAAAGAGGCCTGCGCCGAATCCGCCACCGAACAGCCCACGTTCTGTGCCAAGCGCTGGAATGCAGCGCTGCCGGTGCAAGCCGTGCCAGTCATGGCCGTCCCCCGGCAAGCAATGAAATGGCGAGCGAGCGCTCCAGCGTGCGGCAGAGCGCAGCTTCGGTGCCCTCGATATCGCCTGGGTGGCCCAAGGTGAAAGTGATGCAATCCCAGCCATGTTCATCGACGCCGCCACAAAGGCCGTCGGCCCAGCGGGTTTCGGCGCCCAAGCGCAGCAGGGCGGTGAGTGCGGCCTCTTCTTCGGCCTTGGTGCGATGCGCGGGGCGCCGCGCCAGAACAGCCTTCACCCCGGGCTGGCCCACCATCCACAGCAGCCTCAGTTCACACCGCTCATCCAGAGGAATGTGCAGCCACTGATCCGGCTCCAGTGGCGAGCCTCCCTCGGCAAGGGCCAGGGCGATGGCAGAAAGAGAGTTCATGGAAAAGCATCATTTCAGCTTACTCTCTATCCACATAGAAGGATTTCTACTTATTAAATTAATACCTAAGTAACCATAAAATGCCGCTCGCCTTCAAACCTTCAACGCCTGCACTCGGCGAGACACCACTCCAGCAAAAAAATCGGCAATCCTGGGGGCGGGCCCCGCGGTGCGAGACAATGCAGGCTATGTTCGCATTGTTTGATGAAGCCGGGAAATTCCTGGCGGGAAGAATCCTGTCTGAAACCGATAGCTCAGCGCAAGTGGAATTGGATTCGGGCAAACGCCTGAAGGTCAAATCCGCCAACCAGTTGCTGCGGTTTGAAAAGCCCTCGCCCGCTGCGCTGCTGGGGGAAGCGGCGTCACTGGCGGCAGAGATCGAATTGCCGTTGGCCTGGGAATTCGCGCCCGAGGTCGAATTCGGTTTCGCCGAACTGGCCGCCGACTACTTCGGCGACTCCCCCAGCGTGCCGCAGCAGGCAGGCATGCTGATGGCACTGCAGGAAGCGCCGCATTACTTCCGCCGGGCCGGCAAAGGCCGTTTCCGCAAGGCCCCCGCCGATATCGTGGCGCAGGCCCTGGCTGCCATTGAAAAGAAAAAGCAGATCGCCGCGCAGATCGCCACCTGGGCGGAGGAACTGGCCAAAGGCCAATGCCCGGCGCCTATCCGGGAGCAGCTTTACAAGATCCTGTTCAAACCCGACAAGAACGCCCCCGAATACAAGGCCGTGGTGGAAGCCAGCCGCGCCAGCCAGACAGCGCCTCTGGCCCTTCTGCAGAAGGCGGGCGCCATCGAATCGGCCTACCAGTTCCATTGGCAGCGTTTTCTGTTCGAGAACTTCCCCAAAGGCACGGGGTTCGGCACCCTGGAGGCACCCGCCATTGCCGAAGAGCTACCGCTGTCCCCGGCGCAGGCCTATTCCATCGACGATTCGCAGACCACCGAGATCGACGATGCGCTGTCCCTGCAGGGGCTGGGCACCGGCACCGTGACGCTGGGCATCCACATCGCGGCGCCGGGCCTGGCGATTCAGCCCGGCGATGCACTGGATCAGGTGAGCCGGACACGGCTTTCAACCGTGTACATGCCCGGCTACAAGATCACCATGCTGCCCGACGACGTGGTCCAGACCTACACCCTGAGCGAAGGGCGTGCGGTGCCAGCGGTGTCGCTCTATGTCACGCTCGATGAGGCCACGCTCGACATCAAGGACAGCGAAACCCGGCTTGAACGCGTGCCGATCGCCGCCAACCTCCGGCACGATCAACTGGACCAGCTCATCACGGCCGAATGGCTGGAGCATGGGGGTGCGGGGAGCGCGGAAGAAACCTCGCTGCCCGTGAAGCGCGAAGAGCTGTCCTTCCTGTATACCCTGGCCCGGCATCTGAAAGCCAAGCGCGAGCAGGTGCGCGGCAAACCCGAGACCTTCAACCGGCCTGACTACACCTTCCGGCTAGCCGGCAATGATGGCGAGATCCCCACGGGCGAGGAAACGGTGCAGATCACCACCCGCCAGCGCGGCGCCCCGCTGGATCTGATGGTGGCCGAGCTGATGATTCTGGCCAACAGCACCTGGGGCCAATGGCTGGCCAGCCTGGGGGTGCCCGCCATCTACCGCAGCCAGGCCAGCCTGGCGCCGGGCATCAAGGTGCGCATGGGCGCCAAGGCGCTGCCGCACGCGGGCATCGGCGTGCCCAGCTATGCCTGGAGCACCTCTCCCTTGCGCCGCTACGTGGACCTGGTGAACCAATGGCAGATCATCGCCGCCGCGCGCCATGGGCGCACCGCTGCCCTGGCCGCGCCGTTCAAGCCCAAGGACGCGCAGCTCTTTGCCATCATCAGCGCTTTCGACGGGGCCTACAGTGCCTATAACGCCCACCAGTCGAGCATGGAACGCTTCTGGACCTTGCACTACCTGCGCCAGGAGGACATCACCGAGCTGACCGCCAGCCTGCTACGGGAACAAGCCGGCGGCATCTGGCTGGCGCGTGCCGATGAGCTGCCTCTGGTGTTTACCGTGATGGGCGCTCAGGGCCTGCCGCGCGGTACGCGGGTGCGCGTGAAGCTGGGCGCCATTGACGACATCGCTCTCGACGTGGGCGGTACGGTGCTTGAGGTGCTCGTGGGCGCGGACGTCCCGGCGGACCCGGCTGGCAGCGAATCCGAGGACGATGAAGACGCCGCCGCCGGACCGATCTCCATCGCCGTCGATGTCAACGAAGCGGACACCACATCCAACGCCGATAATCCCGCTCCGTAATGGGCCGTTTCCACTTCCTCAAGTCGTTTTCCGTTCTCCAATGGACCTTGGGGATCTCGCTCGCGGTGCACGCCGTGCTCCTGACGGTGCGCTTTGTCGACCCCGAAGGGTTCAAGCGGGTGTTCGAGGAATCGCCCCTCGAGGTGGTGCTGGTCAACTCCAAATCGGATGAAAAACCCGAGAAGGCTCAGGCCTTGGCCCAAGCCAGCCTGGCAGGCGGTGGTGAATCCACCGCCAAGCGCATGGCCAGCACCCCGCTGCCGCCCAGCGTGGTCGAGGTGCAGGGTGACAACGCCGTCGACCAGAACCAGCGCCGCATCGACGCCATGCTGCAGCAGCAGGAACAGTTACTCACGCAGATACGTGATCAGTTGGCGGCCCTGCCCCCGCCGGATCCGGAACACAAGAGCGACACCCCCGAAACCCAGGCGCAGGAAGACAAGCGCCGGCAACTGGCCAAGCTGCTCGCGGTCATCGAGCGGCGGGTGGAAGAGGAAAACTCGCGGCCCAAGAAACGCTACCTCAGCCCGGCCACGCTGGGCACCACCTACGCGCTGTACTACGACGATCTGCGCCGCAAGATCGAAGTACGCGGGACGCGGAATTTCCCGGAGGCCGGAGGCAGAAAGCTTTATGGCGAACTGATGATGGCGCTGCTCATCAACCATGACGGCCGGATTCTCGATGCGCGGGTGGTCCAGGGCTCCGGCAACCGCGTGCTCGACCGCATGGCCGAAGCCATCGCGCAGGCAGCGGCGCCGTTTGGCAACTTCACCACCGCCATGCGCAAGGATACGGACCAGATCGACATCACTGCGCGCTTCAAGTTCACCCGCGAAATGACGTTGGAAACCTCACTTCTGGACGAGAATAGAGCCCCCCTGAGGCGCTGGCGCGCCTTCCCCCAAGGGGGACGCCTCCGGCGGCCGGGCCAAGCCCGCTCCGCGGTGGCCCTGGTATGGCCTGCTCCGCGGCCGCTTGAGTTTCATATTGAGTCGACTAGGGATTGAAATTGCGCATCGTTGGTCGTTGGCTGCTGCTCGTGGTGCTGGCGCTGCTTGCGCTGGAGGTGTTCTTTATCGGCCGGATTGCGCTGATGGTGGTGCTGGCCCCTCAGTCCACCACTTTTCAGCGCTCGGAAGCCTGGCGCCTTGCCAACAGCGGCTCATTGCGCTGGGGCCAGCGCTGGCTGCCTTATGACGACATCTCGGACAGCCTGAAGCGCGCCGTGATCGCCTCGGAGGACGATGACTTCATCAACCACGATGGCGTGGAATGGGAAGCCATCGAACAGGCCTGGGCACGCAACACCAAGGCCGAAGAAACCGCCGCCAAGCGGGCCGAGAAGAACCTGCCGGCACGGCCCGTGAAAATTCGCGGCGGCTCGACCATCACCCAGCAATTGGCCAAGAACCTGCTGCTCTCGGGTGAGCGCACACTGTTGCGCAAAGGCCAGGAGCTTGTGCTGACCTACACGCTGGAACAATTGCTGAGCAAGCAGCGCATTCTGGAAATCTACCTCAACAACGTGGAATGGGGCGAAGGCGTGTTCGGCGCCGAAGCTGCCGCGCAGCACTACTTCAAGAAAAGTGCTTCGCGGCTCAGCGCTTATGAGGCGGCTCGCCTGGCGGTCATGCTGCCGCGCCCTCGCTATTTCGAGAAAGTCCCGCGCTCGAGCTATCTGGATCACCGCGCCCGGGTGATCGTCGGCCGCATGCGCGCCGCCGAGTTGCCGTAATCCACTTCAGCGAGGTCACCAGACCTCACCGACCGCCTGAAGACGGTCCTGCTGGGCAAGGTGCACCGCTCGTTTAACTCTATCCAGGTCAAAGCGGCTTTGACCGCGAGCTGGCGATGGGCTGCGAAGTCCGCTCCCGCATAAACGCGATCAAGGCGTCGGCCTATTTTTTCATGGTAGAGCCAAAAAATCAGCGAATACAACCTCCTTGAGGAAGGGTGCGGCTGATCTCCACCGCCTCAATCCCTCCACCTTCCACGACCCCCTAGCAGAGGGGAATTCGAGAAGAAATCCTGGCCATCCCTCGCCTGCCATCCCAAAAATCAGAGGCGTAACCGCAATGTATAGTTGACGCACAAAATTCTTGGTACTACCATATAGAAAATTTACTACTAAATCTTGGTCTTACCAAAAATGGAACTCAAGGTAATGGATTTCAACGTTGACGCGGACGGTATCGCCACCGTGCGCTTCAACCGTCCGGGCCGCGGCAACTCCTGGACCGCCCGCATGAACCAGGAATACCGCTGGATCATGGCCACGCTCGACGATGACCCCGCCGCGCGGGTGATCGTGCTGCGTGGCGCGGGTAAGCAGTTCTGCGTGGGCGCGGATTTCAAGGCTCTGGATTTCTATGCCGAGGAAGAGCGCGATTACATGGCTACCGTGGACACGACAGCTGCCGCCCAACCAGGCTATGGCGTGCGTCCCGAATTCGAGCATGATCTCGTCTGGGCCTGGGGGCTGCGCAAGCCGGTCATCGCGGCCATCAATGGCCCCTGTGCCGGCATCGCAGTGGCCATTGCCGCCTACTGCGATCTGCGCTATGCCGTGGCCGGTGCCAAGATCACCACGGTGGCCGCGCGCCTGGGCCTGCCCGCCGAGTACGGCCTGGGCTGGGTACTGCCTCGCTTGATGGGCGTGACGCATGCGGCCGACGTGCTCCTCACCGGCCGCATCTTCACCGCCGAAGAAGCGTTGAAGATGAACTTCGTCAACGGCGTTTTCTCAGAGGAAGAATTCGACGAACGCATCACCGAGATTGCCCGCAACGTGGCGCGCACGGTTTCGCCGCAAGCCGCACTCGTCACCAAGCGCCAGCTCTATGCCGAGTTGATGGAATCTGATGTGGGCGCCTGCATCGAAGACAGCAAGCATCGCATCGGCAAAGCCATGCATCAGCGCGATTTCAAGGAAGGCGTGGCGGCCATGGCCGAGCGCCGCCAGCCGCGCTTCCAAGGTATTGGAAAGGGTGACGAGTGAACACGAGCACTGCCCTCCCCGCCGTGCGCTGGGGAACCCAGGTTGAAACCGGGACCGTCAACAGCCACCCTTGCCGCATGTATGCCGAGCGCCCGCGCGCCATGGGCGAGCTTCTGCTTGACGCCGGGCGCTGGACCGAACGCGAGTTCATGGTGCAGGGCGACCGCCGGGTCACTGGCCGCCAGCATGCGGTAAGCGTGGCTCGCGTGGCGGCACATCTGCGCCGCCTTGGCCTGCAAAGCGGTGATCCGGTGCTGTTGCTGGGCTTCAACCAGATCGAATGGCTCACCAGCTTCTGGGCGCTGCAATGCTGTGGCGCCATGGTCGCGCTGGGCAACGCCTGGTGGAGCGAGCAGGAACTCGATGATGCGGCCGCCTTGGTCAAGCCCCGCTTCGTGTTGATGGCCAGCCAGATCCAGCCGCCTCAGTATGAAGGTGCCACCTACCTGTCGTTCGACGACATACGGAGCATTGCCGAAAGCGGAATAGATGAACCGCTCGTGCTCGACGCGGTGGATGAAGAAGCGCCAGCCGTGGTGATCTTCAGCTCGGGCACGACCGGCAAGGCCAAGGGGTTGGTCATGTCGCATCGCGGCGTGATCGCCAACATCCAGAACCTGATGGTCATGACGGGCCGCCTGCCAAGCGAGCTGGCGCCTTCGCACCCTGGCACCGTGAGCCTGGTGACCATGCCCCTGTTCCACCTGGGGGGCTTTCAGATCTCCATCATGACATTGCTCTCCGGCGGCAAGGTGGTTTTCCTGAAGCGCAAGTTCGAGTCCCTGGAAGTGCTGGAGCTGATGCAGCAGGAACGCGTGCGGGCCTGGGGCAGTGTGCCCACCATGGTGGCCCGCGTGGTGCAGCACGAGCGTTTCGCCGAATTCGACACCAGCAGTGTCTCCAGCGTGCAAATGGGCGGCGCGCCCATCCCGCATGAGCTGCGCGAACAAGTGGGCAAGGCGTTTCCGGCCTCGCGCAAACGCGTAGGTGCCATGTATGGTTTGACAGAGGTCGGGGGCGTGCTCGCCACCGGCTCGGGCGATGACGTGCAGGGGCGCCCCGGCTGCGTGGGCCGGCCGCTCAGCACGGTGGAGATCCGCCTGGCCAATGCCGACGCCAGCGGTACCGGCGAGATCATGGCGCGCACCCCCACGGCCACCTGCGGCTATCTGGGTGACCCGACGCGGCTGGACGACGCCGACGGGTGGATCGCCTCTGGCGATCTGGGCCGCTTCGATGACGAAGGCCGGCTCTACATCACAGGCCGGGCCAAGGACATGATCATCCGCGGCGGCGAGAACGTCGCCAGTGTGCACGTGGAGCGCTGCCTGCGCACCCACCCTGCAGTAGCCGAGGTGGCGGTGGTCGGCCTGCCTCATTCCGACCTGGGCGAAGAAGTGGCAGCGGCCGTGGTAATTCGCCCTGGCTCGAGCGTCACGGCAGACGAACTCAAAGCCCACGCCGCCAGCCAGCTTGCGCGCTTCGAGGTGCCCTCACGCTGGTGGCTTCGCCAGGAACCGCTGCCCACCAACCCCACCGGCAAGGTGCTCAAGCGCGAAGTGACCGCCGCATGGCCCGCTGAAGAGGTGCTCGCATGAACCACCCCCTGACCTCGATGTTGCCCGGTGTGCTCGATGGCGTACGGGTGCTCGATCTCACGCAGATGGTGGCCGGCCCCCTGTGCACCTTGCTGCTGGGCGACATGGGCGCCGATGTGATCAAGGTCGAGCCGCCCACCGGTGACACCGCCCGCCATATCGGCCGCAACCGCGATTGCGGGGAGAGCGACTACTTCCTCAGCATGAACCGCAACAAGCGCAGCATCGTGCTGGATCTGAAGCAGCCGCGAGATCTGGAAGTGCTGCGTGCCCTGGCGGCCCGCGCCGACGTGCTGGTGGAAAATTTCCGCCCCGGCACCATGGAGAAACTGGGCATTGGCTACGAAGCGCTCAAGGCCGACAACCCACGCCTGATCTTTTGCTCGCTCTCGGGCTTTGGTAGCGAAGGTCCTTACCGCGACCGTCCGGCACTGGATCCGGTGATCCAGGCCATGTCGGGACTGATGCAGCTTACCGGCACACGGGACAGCGGACCGCTCAAGCTCGGCGTGTTGCTGTCGGACTTCGTACCGCCGCTGTTTGGGACGATTGCCGTTCTGGGTGCACTGCGCGCGCGCGATGCGAGCGGCGAAGGCCAGCGCATCGAAATCTCGATGCTGGATGCCACGGTGTTCTCCATGGTGCCGCGCGAGCAGTATTTCTTCTCTACCGGCAAAACGCCCGAGCGCTCAGGCAATGCCCACTACCAGATGGCGCCGTGGAACACCTACGCCACTGCGGACGGCAGGCATCTGATGGTCGTGGCGCACACCGAGAAGTATTGGCGCCACCTGGCCGAGGCGATTCATCGCCCTGATCTGCTCACCGATGCGCGCTTCACCGACAACGCCTTGCGCATGAAAAACCGCGAAGCGCTGGATGCCGCGCTAGCCGAAGCCTTCGCCACCGACGCGCTCGCCTCCTGGACCCAGCGCCTGACTGACGCAAATGTGCTGTTCTCGCCCGTTCGCGATTTCGAAGCCGTTTTCTCAGATCCCGCTGTACGCGAGCACATGGTGCAGACCGTGGATCACCCGACCGCCGGTGAACTGCCCCTGTTACGGGCACCCATTCGGCTGGGCGCCACGCCCACCACGATCCGCAGCGCCCCTCCCTGCTGGGCCAGCACACGCAGGAAATTCTGGCCGAACTGGAAGCCGACAAGATCCCCACGAAAGAGACATCAAGATGAACAAAAGAAATCAGTTGATCGCATGCCTTGCCGCATGCTTTTTGGGCGCCACGAGTGTGCCCGCCTCGGCCCAAACGTGGCCATCATCGCAGGCCGTCAAGATAGTAGTGCCCTTCAGCGCCGGCACCGGGCTGGATGTGGTGGCACGCGGCTTCGCGGAGGAATTCGGGAAGCAGACCAAGGGCACCTTCACCGTAGAAAACAAGGATGGTGCGGGAGGCACCATTGGCGCCATGTCCGTGCTCCGCGCAGCGCCAGACGGCCACACCATGCTGTTCACCGCTCATGAACCTTTCGCGGCCGCACCTTACATGCAGGCGGCTGCGCAATACGACCCTGCAAACGATTTCGAGCCGATTGCCAAGATTGCCGTCATTCCCATGGTGCTGATCACCGGAAGTAACTCGGGCTTGCACAGCTTCTCCGACATGGTGACCAAGGCGAAAGCGAGCCCCGGAAAAATGAGCTATGCATCATCAGGCATCGGTGCACCCAGCCATCTGAACGTGGAAGTGTTCAAACGCGAACTGGGCCTGGATATCGTCCCCATCCCCTACAAGAACACGGGCCAGGCGATGACCGACCTGATCGGCGGCCAGTTCGCGCTGTACATGCCTTCGTTCCCCGCAGCCTTGCCCATGCTTCGCAGCGGCCAGGTGCGGGCCTTGGCCATCGGCTCGGCGCAACGTTCGACCGTTCTGCCAGATATTCCGACGTTGTCGGAAGTACTCAGGAAGCCTGGCCTGGAAGCTGCAGTCTGGTATGGGTTCTTCGCGCCCAAGGGCACTCCCCCGCCATCCTTGACCGGATGCAGGCCGAGATCACCAAGGCGGCTCCCAAGCTGGAAGACCGGTTGAACAAGCTTGGCGCTCAGCCGGTCATGGTTCAGCGGGCGGAATTCCGGCAACAGGTGCGCAAGGATGCGGAAGCCTCCAAGAGTCTGCTGCGCGCGCTGAACATCAAACCTGAATAGCCTAGAGAACCCGGTACATCCATGATGAACCCGCAAGGCAGCGTCGACTATCTCGCCCGCGATGGGCGCGCTTATGTCACCCTGAACCGCCCCGAGAAGCGCAATGCCATGAGCCAGCATATGTGGGAGCAGTTGATGCATGCCTACGACCGCGCTGAAGACGACGACGATGTGCGCGTGGTGGTGCTGAGCGGCGCGGGAGACGACTTCTGCGCCGGTCACGACCTCGCGGAGGTAGGCAACCAGTACGGCAACGGCGGTACGGACGAAAACGGCCACAAACGCCGGCCCAGCCAACGCGCGCGCCGGCAATACGACAAGACCTATAGCAAGGCGCGCGAGCTGCTCCTGCTGGCCGAGGTCTGGAGTGCCCAGGAAGCGCGGGAAAACGGCCTGGTGAACAAGGTCGTGCCGCTGGGCGAACTCCATGAACGCGGCGAAGAGTGGGCCGAGCGCATCGTGCGCTTGCCGCGTGACGGCATCGCACTGGGCAAGGCCGCCACCAACATGGCCATGCAAACCTTGGGCGTGACCAGCCAGTTCGCCTACGGCCCCGTCTTGCATACCCTGGCGACCAACATGCGCTGGGAACCGGGCGAATTCAATTTCATGAAGGAGCGCAGTGTCAGCGGGGTGCGTGCCTCGACTCACCAACGCGAGGCGTTCTATCAAACGCCTCGAAAGCAGGACAGCTGATGGAAGACTGGCAAAATCAGTCTACCTTGTAGGTCCATCAACGCTTGGCCCTATCTTTCGATCCTTCCAGCCGCTCGCTCCATGCCCAGCAACACCTCCCCTATCTTCAAGCCGCTACGCAAGCGCACTTTCGAAGAGGTGTCCGCCCAGATCCGCGAGCAGATCGCCGCGGGCGGTCTGCGCGAGGGAGACAAGCTGCCTCCTGAACGGCAGTTGGCCGAAACCCTGGGCGTCAGCCGCAACACGGTGAGAGAAGCTCTGCGCTCACTGGAGCACGCAGGACTCCTCGAACTCAAGCCTGGCTCGGGCGGAGGTGCCTACATCTCAAACGGCGGCGTCAACGCGATCAAAGTTGCTTTCGACGACATGATGAATCTGGGCACCTTGAGTTCACAGGACCTGATGGAGGCGCGCATCACCCTGGGCCGCGAAGTGGCACGCATGGCCTGCCTGCGCTATACAGATGCCGACATGGCGGCCATGGAAGCCAATTTCGAGCAGATGTGTGCCGCAGCGAAAGCCGGAAACTTCAAGGTGCGGGTGCAGTACAGCGTCGATTTTCACCGCTTGCTGGCCCGGGCTGCTGGCAACCCTGTGCTGGCCATCATGACCAGTGTCCTTGTGGACATCACCATGAACTTCGTGCGCGTGCTCGGCGAGATGCCCAACGAGTTCGTGATCGATTCGCGCCAACGCATGCTGAGGTATCTGCGGGCGCGCGATGTAGAGAACACGGTGCAGGAATATACGGACTACATGCAGAAGACCCTGCGCAATTACATGCGGGATACGCAGTTGGACTCGACCGAATTACGGCCGGCCCGAAAGAACTGAGACCTATGAGGATCCTCGGCATTGATCCCGGCTTGCGCACCACGGGCTTCGGCGTCCTCGATGTCGACGGCCCCGCGCTGCGCTATGTGGCCAGCGGTGTGATCCAGACTTCGAGCGCTGACACGGGTAATCTGCCCGCCCGTCTCAAATTGCTGTACGACGGGATTTGTGAGCTGCGCTCGCGCTATCAACCCGAAGTGGCGGCAGTGGAGATCGTGTTCGTCAACGTGAACCCGCAAGCCACGCTGCTGCTGGGGCAAGCGCGCGGCGCCTGCGTGACGGCGCTGGTGGCGTGCGATCTGCCGGTGGCGGAGTACACCGCCCTGCAGATGAAGCAGGCCGTGGCAGGCCATGGCCGGGCCGCCAAGGAGCAGGTGCAGGCCATGGTGCAACGGCTTTTGAATCTGCCCTCTGCGCCGCGCCAGGATGCCGCCGATGCCTTGGGCCTGGCGATTACCCATGCGCACGCCGGCCGTACGATCGAGCGCCTGCAGGCAGCCGGCCTGGCACGCAGTACCAGCAGCATGTATAGACGCGCGCGCTGATGTATTGAGCGCTACATAGACCAGATTCTGGGCGAATGGCCTTCCAGACCCCATGCCTGGACGCGCCAGTGGGCCCAGATGGTTTTCCAGAACTGCATCAGGGGCTCGACGACTGGCCCCAGCCCGCGCAACACCAGCATATGTTCGTTCGGCGCAGTCACGCCCGCGATCACGTCTTCCGAGGCGGATTGCAGCAGTGCATGGGTGCTTTCCAGCAGCGTTTCCCGAAGGCCGCGCGACAAGGGCGTGCCGCTGGCCAGGATGAGGCTGGACATGCAGCGCCGCCCGGCCAGGCCCAATGGGCCGTCAAGCAACGAACGATCCTGCGCGTTCATCACGCCGCGCTCCAGGAAATACCCGGGCCACTCGATATGCTGCGTCAGCACGCCCGCCTCGAAGTGCTGGCTCGCCATGGGCAAACCCAGGGCGGTCACATCCCAGGCCAATAGCTGCGCACCTTCGGCCAGAGTAAATTCGAGATGATTGACGGCGTCGCAGGCGTTGTAGGCGATGGCTTCCAGAGGCAACCATTCCAACCGTGCGCCGGCTTCGAGCTTCAGACGCGTGCGCTGCACCGCTTGATGGCCATTGCTTCTATAAAAGCGCGTGGCGCCGGGTGTGGTGACCAGCGCGTGCGCGCCCTCTTCCACCTGCACCGTGATGTCGAGCACATCGCCGCCGACCAAGCCCCCCGGCGGATGCACCAGCACGTTGTGGCAAACACTCGGCCCCTCGGGGTACAGGCTCTTGAGCACACGCAGCGGACCCTCGTGCACGAAGTGCAGCGCGGTTTTTTCCTGGTTCAACCGATAGTTCAGCGCCAGCCGAGCATGCCATAAGCTCAAATCGCCACCAATTTCTGAATGCCTTTTTCCTTCATCTCGCAGCCAGGCCCGGCTGCGATTACCTCACCGCGCTCCATGACCACGTAGTGATCCGCCAGTTCCTCGGCGAAGTCGTAGTACTGCTCGCACAAGAGAATGGCCATGTCGCCCCGGTTGGCCAGCATGCGGATGACCCGTCCGATGTCCTTGATGATACTGGGCTGGATGCCCTCGGTGGGCTCGTCGAGGATGAGCATTTTGGGCCCCGGCGCCAGCGCGCGGGCAATGGCCAGTTGCTGCTGCTGCCCGCCCGACAGATCGCCGCCTCGGCGGTGCAGCATTTGCTTGAGCACCGGAAACAGTTCATACAGCTCGGCCGGAATTCTGGTGCGGGCGGAGCAATAGGCCAGCCCCATGCGCAGGTTGTCTTCCACCGACAGGCGCGAGAAGATCTCCCGCCCTTGAGGCACATAGCCTATGCCACGGCGGGCACGCTCGTAGGGGGTTTTGCGCGCGACATCGGCGCCTTGCCATTCAATAGTGCCGCTCTTGATGGGCACCAGTCCCATCAGGCTCTTGAGCAGTGTCGTCTTGCCCACGCCGTTGCGGCCCAGCAGCACCGTGATCTTGCCGATCTCCGCCCTGAGGCTGACGTCGCGAAGAATATGCGAACCGCCATAGTATTGGTGCAGATTGTTGACTTTGAGCATGTTCTCTCCTGGGTCTCCAAGGGGGTCAGCGCCCCAGGTAAACCTCAATCACTCTTTCGTCGGCCTGGACCTGGGCCAGCGTGCCTTCGGCCAGCACGCTGCCGTCGCACAGCACCGTGACTTTCTCGCTGATGGTGTTGACGAAGCTCATGTCGTGCTCCACCACCATGAGCGAGTGCTTGCCCTTGAGGCTCAGGAACAGCTCGGCCGTACGCTCGGTTTCCTCGTCGGTCATGCCGGCCACGGGTTCATCGAGCAGCAGAAGCTTCGGCTCCTGTACCAGAAGCATGCCGATTTCCAGCCATTGCTTCTGGCCATGGCTGAGCAAACCGGCCCTGCGCGTGACGCTGCCGGCCAGGTGAATGGTGTGCAGCACCTCGGCGATGCGGTCTTTCTGCGCGCCGCTCAGCTTGAACCGCAAGGACGCGGCCACCCCCTTTTGCGTCTGGAGCGCCAGCTCCAGGTTCTCGAAGACTGTCAGATCCTCGAACACCGTGGGCTTCTGGAATTTGCGCCCGATGCCCATGGAAGCGATCTCGGGCTCGCGGTAGCGCAGCAGGTCGATGGTGGAGCCGAAGAACACCGTACCGCTGTCCGGCCGCGTCTTGCCGGTGATGATGTCCATCATCGTGGTCTTGCCCGCGCCGTTGGGGCCGATGATGCAGCGCAACTCACCGGGCGCAATATCCAGGCTCAGGCCGTTGATGGCCTTGAAACCGTCAAAGCTCACATGAACGTCTTCAAGGTAGAGAATCCGGCCGTGAACCACATCCAGCTCACCGGCCTGCACCGGGCGGGCCATGCTGGCGCTGCGGTCGCCGGATTCGGTGGCACGCGCGCCCTCTTGCCGCTCCCGGTAGGCATTCAGGCGCTCCATGCCGGAGTGCATCAGATCGGGGGTCATGCGCGTGCTCCCTGTTTCAGGTCGGACAGGGCCATGGCACGGCGCTTCTCACGCCACTGCCGTATCTGCCCGGGCAAACGGATCAGGCCACCGGGCATGAACAAGGTCACCACGATGAACAAGGCGCCCAGCACATACAGCCAGTACTCCGGCGCCGCCACCGTGAGCCAGCTCTTTCCGCCATTCACGGCAAATGCGCCGGCGATAGGGCCAAGCAGGCTGGCGCGTCCGCCCACGGCGGTCCATACGGCCATTTCGATCGAGTTGCCCACGCTCATCTCGCTGGGATTGATGATGCCAACCTGCGGCACGTAGAGAGCGCCTGCCACGCCGCACATCATGGCTGAGATGATCCAGATCGAGAGCTTGTAGGGCAGCGGGTTGTAGCCGCAGAACATGGTGCGCGACTCGGCGTCGCGCACGGCCTGCAGCACGCGGCCATACTTGCTGCGGATCAGCCAGCGCGACAGCAGGTAGCACCCCAACAGCGCCAGGCCCGACAGCGCGAACAGCAAGACGTGCATGCGCTGCGTATTCAACGAAAAGCCGAGAATGCTTTTGAAGCCGGTGAAGCCGTTGTTGCCGCCAAACCCCGTTTCATTGCGGAAGAACAGCAGCATGGCCGCGTAAGTCAGCGCCTGGGTGATGATGGAAAAGTACACGCCCTTGATCCGCGAGCGGAAAGCAAAGTAGCCGAACACACCGCCGATCAAGCCCGGAACCAGCAGGATCAGCAGCAGCGTGGCCACGAAACTGTCCGAGAGCGCCCAGTGCCAGGGCAGCTCCTTCCAATCCAGGAAACCCATGAAGGCCGGCAGCCCGTCAGGGCCGGCCGCCTCGCGCATCAAATACATGCCCATCACGTAGCCGCCCAGGGCAAAGAACAGGCCATGGCCCAGGCTCAGGATGCCTGTATAGCCCCAGATCAGGTCGATGGCCAAGGCGCAGATCGCATAGCACATGAACTTGCCCAGCAAGCCCACCATATAGTCAGACACATGCCATGCACTGCCTTCGGGCGCCAACAGGTTCAGGGCCGGCACGGCGGCACAGATCACAATGAGCGCGCCGAGAAATGCCGTCCACCCTCTGACGCTGAGTAATGGTTCGGTCGAGGGCAATTGCAGCGTGGAAGGCTGGGATTTTTCAATGACCATGGCTTAGGTTTCCGCGCTACGGCCCTTCAAGGCGAAGATGCCTTGTGGACGCTTTTGAATGAAGATCACGATGAACAGCAGCACGGCAATCTTGGCGAGCACGGCACCTGTCCAGCCTTCGAGCAGCTTGCTGAGCACACCAAGCCCAAGGGCCGCGTAGACTGTGCCCGCGAGCTGGCCCACGCCACCCAGGACCACGACGAGGAAGCTGTCCACGATGTAGTTCTGCCCCAGGTCCGGACCTACGTTGCCGATCTGGCTCAGGGCGCAGCCAGCCAGGCCCGCAATGCCGGAGCCCAGCGCGAACGCATAGGTATCGGTGCGGGCCGTGTTCACGCCCACGCAGGAGGCCATGGCCCGGTTCTGCGTGACGCCGCGCACGAACAGGCCGAGCCGCGTCCGGGCGATCATGAAGGCCACGGCGCCGAGTACCGCGAACGCGAACACGATAATGGCAATGCGGTTCCAGGGCAGCGTCAGATTGGGCAGGAGTTCCAGTCCACCGCTCATCCAGGAGGGATTCTCCACGCCGACGTTCTGCGCGCCGAACAGGCTGCGCACCGTTTGCTGCAGCACCAGGCTGATCCCGAAGGTCGCCAGCAGCGTTTCGAGCGGACGGCCATAGAGAAAGCGGATCACACCCCGCTCGAGCACGGCACCCACCAGGGCCGACGCCATGAAGGCCACGGGCACGGCCAGCACCAGGTACCAGCCGAATACCGATTCCGGCAGGTAGCGCTGAAACAGGGCCTGCACCATATAGGTGGCATAGGCGCCGATCATGATCAGCTCGCCGTGCGCCATGTTGATCACGCCCATCAAGCCGTAGGTGATGGCCAGGCCCAGTGCGGCCAGCAGGAGCACCGAGCCCAGGCTGATGCCGCTGAAGATCTCGCCCAGGCGTTCGCCCCAGGTCAGTGATTCGACAATCGACGCCAGAGCGTCTCTGAGCGCTTTCTGCACGGCAGGATCAGATTCCTCGGCGAGGCGCTGGTTCAGCAGCAGCTGTGTTTCGGGGGTCTTCTGCTGCGCGAGCTGTTCGACGGCCCGCACCCGCTGAGCGGTATCTTCACTGCTGAGAAGGCTGGCGGCGCGGGCGCGGTTCAGCAGCGCCTTGACCTGCTCATCCTGCTCGCGGCCGAGCGCCTTTTCGATCAAGGGCAGGCGTGCCGCATCAGGTTCCGCGGCGATCCGCTCCGCTGCACTCCGTCGGGTGCTCACATCGCTGCTGCTCAAGGCCAGCGCGGCCTGCGCCGCCTCGATGACGCCGCGCAGGTAATTGTTGTTGACCACGTCCTCCGCCTCTGCCGGCAGCTTGACGGCCTGGCCGGTCACGGGATCGGTAGCGGCATCTCCGTTGACGATATAGGCCTTGCCCTCCGCAGTGCGCACGGCGTCATCGGCCAGCGCCTGCAGATAGGCGGAGAGTTTTCCGTCATTGCCCGGCTCCAAGACAGCCGAGTTGATGGCGGCCACGCGCGCATCACTGTCCTCGGCGGCAGCCATCGCAAAGGCTTGCTCAGGGGTCAAGGCGTGGCTGGAGAGGCTCGAAAGACTCAGCAGCAAGCCCAGGGCACTCGCGAGTGCAGCGCGCAGGATGGTCATGATTGGATAAGGTAAATCGATCAGGCGGGAATCCAAAGGCGGCAGTGAGGCGGCACTGGATTCCCGCCTTCGCGGGAATGACGGATGAGAGGATGTCCCCCTCAAGAAACTCCGTCAGGAGCTGCTCTTGCCGTCCGGCTCGTCCTTCTTCTTGTCGTTGCCTTCGATGAAGGGGCTCCAGGGTTGCGCCTTGACCGGGCCCTTGGTTTTCCAGACCACGTTGAACTGGCCGTCGGCCTTGATCTCGCCCACCATCACCGGCTTGTGCAGGTGATGGTTCTTTTCGTCCATCTTCACCGTGAAGCCGTCGGGCGCGGTGAAGGTCTGGCCGGACATGGCGGCGATCACCTTGTCGACGTCGGTGCTCTTGGCTTTTTCCACAGCCTGCTTCCACATGTGGATACCGACCCAGGTGGCCTCCATCGGATCATTGGTCAAAGGCTTGTCCTTGTGGCCCGCGATGTTCTTGGCCTTGGCGTAATCGCTCCACTGCTTGATGAAAGCCGTGTTCGTGGGATTCTTCACGCTCATGAAGTAGTTCCATGCAGCCAGGTGGCCGACCAGAGGCTTGGTGTCCACGCCGCGCAGCTCTTCCTCGCCCACACTGAACGCGACCACGGGCACATCCTTGGCTTTCAGGTTCGCGTTGCCGAGTTCCTTGTAGAAAGGCACGTTGGAGTCGCCGTTGATGGTGGAGATTACCGCCGTCTTGCCGCCCGTGGAAAACTTCTTGATATCGGCCACGATGGTCTGGTAATCGCTATGGCCGAAGGGCGTATAGGTTTCCATGATGTCCGATTCCTTCACGCCCTTGGACTTGAGGAAAGCGCGCAGAATCTTGTTGGTGGTGCGCGGATACACATAGTCCGTGCCCAGCAGCACGAAGCGCTTTGCGCCGCCGCCTTCCTTGCTCATCAGATACTCAACGGCGGGAATGGCTTGCTGGTTGGGCGCCGCGCCGGTATAGAAAACATTCTTGGACAGCTCTTCGCCCTCATACTGAACAGGGTAGAAAAGCAGGCCGTTGTTCTGCTCGAACACGGGCAGCACGGACTTGCGCGACACGCTGGTCCAGCAGCCGAAGACCACGGCCACTTTGTCCTGGGTCAACAGTTGCTTGGCCTTCTCGGCGAACAGCGGCCAGTTGGATGCGGGATCGACCACCACCGGCTCCAGCTTCTTGCCCAGAACGCCGCCCTTGGCATTGATCTCGTCGATAGCCATGAGCACCGTATCTTTCAGCACGGTCTCCGAGATGGCCATGGTGCCCGAGAGGCTGTGCAGCACGCCCACCTTGATGGTGTCGGCTGCCTGGGCGCTCACACCCGCGACCGACAGACCAGCGACGGCCGCTGCTGCGGCCAGGGTTTTCATGGCGATGCGACGCTTGAACATGGCTTTACCTTTCAGTGAAAAGAGAGTGATCGAGAGTTACTGATGACGACCGGGAATGCTTCCCAGCCTTGAAGGTCCCTTCATGCAATAGGTGTGCCAAGCCAGTTGCCCCCTGCGGCGCCGGTGCACCGGCACGGGTCTGCCCACCAGGACAAATCCCAAATTGGTGCGAGTTCGCACCATGAGCTGCCATGGCTTGGCCCAAACATGTGGCAAACCTCCCCATCTTGGTGATAACCTGCCCTCAACCCTTCAGTCGTGCACGCTCCCAGACCGCTGGCACGCCCCTTGCACGCCTCAAAGTCATGGAACTCACTCCCCGCGAAAAAGACAAGCTGCTGATCTTTACCGCCGCCCTGTTGGCCGAGCGGCGCAAGGCGCGCGGCGTCAAGCTCAACTACCCGGAAGCCGTGGCGCTGATCAGCGCCTTCGTGATGGAGGGCGCTCGCGACGGCCGCACCGTGGCCGAGCTGATGAGCGCGGGACGCACCGTGCTGACGCGGGAAGACGTGATGGAAGGTGTGCCCGAGATGATTCCCGACATCCAGATCGAGGCCACCTTCCCCGATGGCACCAAGTTAGTGACGGTGCACGAACCGATCGCCTGAACCGCCAGCTGTTTCCTGATCACTCTCCCATGCGCACCATGAAAATCAACAAACCGATCCTCTTCTCGGCCGCCATGGCCGCCTTGCTGCCCCTGTCCGCCCTGGCGCATACCGGTGCTGATGGCGGCCACCATCACGATGGGCTGAGCAGTTTCTTCCACGCGCTCATGCATCCTTTCACCGGGGCCGACCATCTGGCCGCCATGCTGGCTGTAGGGGTCTGGAGCGCGTTGACGGTCACCCCCGCATGGCGAGCGCCCGCGGCCTTCGTGGCGCTGCTGGTGGCTGGCGCCCTGGCAGGCTTCGCAGGCCTGTGGATTCCTGGTGTGGAGCCCATGATCGCCGCATCCGTCCTGGTGCTGGGCCTGCTGGTGGCGGTGCAGAAGCAGATGCCATGGGTGCTGGCGGCGGCCCTGGCAGGCGTGTTTGCCTTCTTCCATGGTGCGGCGCATGGCCAGGAGCTGGCGGCCGACAGCGCGCAGGCGGCGCTCGCGGCACTGGCAGGCATGGCGCTGGGATCGGCTGCCCTGCATATCGCGGGGATCGCGCTGGGCCGCGCGGTCATGCAACGCCATCAATGGCTGGCCAGGCTCGGCGGCGGGGCTACAGCCTTGCTGGGCGCGTTCATGCTGGCCCGTCTGGCGGGAGGGTGAGGCGGCCATGATTCCCGGTGAACTCTTGATAGACGAGGGCGCGCATACGCTCAATCCCGGCCGCGAGGTCACGACGCTGGTGATCCAGAATGCCAGCGACCGCCCGATCCAGGTCGGCTCCCACTACCACTTTGCGGAGACGAACGCCGGATTGGTTTTCGACCGCCAGGCGGCCCACGGCAAGCGCCTGAACATTGCCAGTGGCATGGCTGTGCGCTTCGAGCCCGGCCAGCAACGCACAGTGGAGCTGATCGACATCGGCGGAGACCGGCAAATCTACGGCTTTCGGGGCCTGATTCAAGGAGCGCTTTGAGATGAAATTCCCCCTGAGTCGCTCACGCGCCGTCCCCCCAGGGGGACGCACCCAGCGGCCTGGCAAAGCCAGCTCCGCGGCTGCTCTGGCACGGCCTGCTCCGCGGCCATTCAAGCTTTTACGTTTCATGCGGCCCAGGCGGCGCGCAGCGCAATGGGTAACTAAGATGGCCACAATGGACAAACGCGCCTACGCGGAAACCTTCGGCCCCACGGTGGGAGACCGCGTGCGGCTGGCCGATACCGAGCTGATCGCCGAAGTCGAAAGAGACTACACCCTTGCCGCCGGCGGTTATGGCGAGGAAGTGAAGTTTGGCGGCGGCAAGACCATTCGCGACGGCATGGCGCAGAGCCAGCGCAGCCGCGCACAAGGGGCGATGGATACGGTGCTGACCAACGCACTGATCATCGACCACTGGGGTATCGTGAAGGCCGACATCGGCCTGAAGGATGGCCGCATTGCAGCCATCGGCAAGGCCGGCAACCCCGACACCCAACCGGGCGTGGACATCATCATCGGGCCCGGCACGGAAATCATCTCGTGCGAAGGCCATATTGTCACCGCGGGCGGTATCGACACCCATATCCACTTCATCGCCCCGCAGCAGATTGAAGAAGCGCTGACCAGCGGCGTGACCACCATGATCGGCGGCGGCACCGGCCCCGCCACGGGCACCTTTGCCACCACCTGTACCCCCGGCTCCTGGAACATGGAGCGCATGTTGCAGGCGGCCGACGCCTTTCCCATGAACCTCGGTTTTCTGGGCAAGGGGAACGCCAGCCTGCCTCAGGGCCTGCATGAACAGATCAGCGCCGGCGCGATCGGGCTGAAGCTGCACGAGGACTGGGGCAGCACACCCGCCGCGATCGACAACTGCCTGACCGTAGCCGAAGAGACCGATACGCAGGTAGCCATCCACACCGACACGCTCAACGAGAGCGGCTTCGTGGAAGACACTGTGGCCGCCTTCAAGGGCCGCACCATCCACACCTTCCATACCGAAGGCGCGGGCGGCGGCCATGCCCCGGACATCCTGAAAGTGGTGGGCGAGGCCAATGTGCTGCCCAGCTCCACCAATCCCACACGTCCCTACACCATCAACACACTGGACGAGCATGTGGACATGCTCATGGTCTGCCACCACCTGGACGCGGCCATTGCCGAAGACCTGGCTTTTGCGGAAAGCCGCATCCGCAAGGAAACGATTGCGGCGGAAGACATCCTGCACGACATCGGTGCCATCAGCATGTTCAGCTCCGACAGCCAGGCCATGGGCCGCGTCGGCGAGGTGATTCTGCGCACATGGCAGACGGCGCACAAGATGAAGCTGCAGCGTGGCGCCTTGCCGGGTGACGGCGCGCGCAACGACAATTTCCGCCTCAAGCGCTACATCGCCAAGTACACCATCAACCCCGCCATCGCGCATGGCATCAGCCATGAGGTGGGCAGCCTGGAGGTGGGCAAATGGGCAGACATCGTGATCTGGAAGCCCGCCTTCTTTGGCGTCAAACCCGCCTGCATCCTGAAGGGGGGCTTCATCGCCATGGCCGCCATGGGCGATCCGAACGCCTCGATTCCCACCCCGCAGCCCGTGCACTACCGTCCCATGTTCGGCGCCTTCGGCGGGGCCATTGCCAGGACGTCCCTCACCTTTGTCTCCAAAGCCGGACTTGCCGCTGGCATTGGCCAGCGCTTTGGCCTGCGCAAGACGCTGGCCGCCGTCAAGGGCATACGCGGTGTGCAAAAGCGCGACATGGTCCACAACGATCTGGCGCCGCGCATGGAGGTCGATGCCCAAACCTATGCCGTGCGCGCCAATGGCGACCTGCTGACCTGCGAACCCGCGGCCAGTCTGCCCATGGCGCAGCGGTACTTTCTGTTCTGAGGCCGCTTAGAACGTGTCTACGATCATTACGCCTTACCCTGGATCCCGTGGCGTCTCGGCGGACTTGGCCGTATTGAGCTGAAAGGCGGTCGCCGGATGTTGCACGCCTTTGTCGCCAAACCATTGCAGCCAGTCATGGGCGGCAATCAGCGGCGCTTGCGCCACCGTGGCCGGCAGGGCCTCATACACCAGCAACTCCAGCATCTGCGTACCGCCTCCGGGCAGAGCGACGGGCAGGGTCATGATGCGCTTGGCGTATTCACCCACATCCGTGGGCCAGAGGCCCTCGATCCCGTCCAGCGCCTGCTCCAGCGCGGCGTCGATAGGATAGACCTCGGCCAGTACCTGCTGCGTGCCCTGCAACCGCAGACCCGGGTAGTAGCCCAGATCATGCAGGGTGCCGGTCAGCATGGTGCGCCCGGCGCTCAGAATGCCCGGGCGCAACCGCGCAATGTCGTTCACGCCACCGGCACGCAAAGTGCCGTAGACGGCCACATGGCGGGCGCCGCATGGCTGCCAGCCGGTATGCGCGGATTTGGCAGAAGGAAGGTCGGGAGAAGTTGACATGTTTGTCATGCTATAGCTTTGCAATGGCAAGTGTGGTGCAAGAACCAAGCCAACTTGCCCGGCTTTTTCCTCAAGAACTGAAAGAACACCATGTTGACCGTCAATAAGCTGCTGGCCCAGGGACAAGGCCTCTCTCCCGCTCTGCTCAAACGTGCGGCGGTCGTGGAACTCGACTGGGACGTGCGCCAGAAAAGCCGTTTTTCGACGACCGACAGCCAGGGGCGGAATCTGGCCATTTTCCTGCCGCATGGCCAGGCCGTGCGGGGAGGCGATGTGTTGGTCGCCGAAGACGGCAGCCTGATCCGCGTGCTGGCCGCACCTCAGAAGGTAATGCGCATCACCGCCTGCGCGGAACACGGCTCACCCTTTGACCTGACCCGGGCCGCCTATCACCTGGGCAACCGCCATGTACCAATCGAGATGCGGCCCGATCATCTGAAGATCGAGCCGGACCATGTGCTGGCGGACATGCTGCGCGCCATGCACATGACCGTGGTCGACGCCGAGTTGCCCTTCGAGCCCGAAGGCGGCGCTTATGGAGGCCACGTGACCAATGATGGGCACAGCCACCATCACCACGGGCATTCTCATGGACATTCGCACGGGCATTCTCACGGCCATGAGCACTGAGGACGTCTCCTCACCCGACGCGCTTCTGCAGCTGATGTGGTTGGCCTCGCCGGCCCTGCCCATTGGCGGTTTTTCTTACTCAGAAGGGCTGGAGGCGGCCATCCACGCCGAGCTGGTCACGACGGAGGCCGAGGCCGCCGACTGGCTGGTACAGCAGCTGCACCTGACCCAGGCGCGTGGAGACATGGCGGCCGTTGCCCAGGCGCTCCCCGCCTGGCGCCATGGCGACAGGCCCCGCGTGGAGGCGCTCAATGACTGGGTACTGCACACCCGCGAGAGCAGCGAGCTGCGTCTGCAGACCGAACAGATGGGCCGCTCACTGACCGACTGGCTGCGCAATCAGCATGCGGAAAATCCGGGGCGCAGCGGCTGCGTGGCCCAACTGGCGGCGTTGTCGCGGCGGCGGCCCACCTACCCCATCGCGTTCGCGCTGGCAGCGGCGTTCATCCAGGCGCCTGCGCAGCAGGCTCTGCTCTCCTATACCTTCGGCTGGGCCGAGAACATGGTGCAGGCAGCCATCAAGGCCGTGCCGCTGGGCCAAAGTGCCGGTCAACGCATTCTGGCGCGCCTGACCCAGGAAATTCCCGCCGCCGTGGCGCATGCCGAGACCTTGCCGGACGAGGCGCGCCAGGCCTTTTCACCCATGCTGGCCATTCTCTCGGCCCGGCATGAACATCAGTATTCGAGACTGTTCCGATCATGACCTCTTCAGCGCTTCACCATATTCAACACCGCACCAAAAAGCTGCCGCCATTGCGCGTGGGCATCGGCGGCCCGGTAGGCTCGGGCAAAACCACCATTCTGGAAATGCTGTGCAAGGCGATGCGGGACAAATGGGATCTGATCGCCATTACCAATGACATCTACACCAAGGAGGACCAGCGCCTGCTGACCATCAGCGGTGCGCTGCCGCCTGAACGCATCATGGGTGTGGAAACAGGAGGATGCCCGCACACGGCCATCCGTGAAGATGCCTCGATCAACCTGGAAGCCATTGACCGCATGCTGGCACAGTTTCCTGATGCGGACATCGTCTTCATCGAATCCGGCGGTGACAACCTGGCCGCCACCTTCAGCCCGGAGCTATCAGACCTCACGATCTATGTGATCGACGTGGCCGCAGGCGAAAAGATTCCGCGCAAGGGCGGCCCGGGCATCACCAAGAGCGACCTATTCGTGATCAACAAGACCGATCTGGCACCTTATGTGGGCGCGAATCTGGATGTCATGCGCGAAGACACCGTGCGCATGCGCACCACGCCCAGGGAGCTGAAGCCCTTTGTCATGACCAACCTGAAGACCTTGCAGGGGTTGGATGAGGTGGTGGAATTTATCGAGAAGCGGGGGTTGTTGGTGGCGGATTGATATTTCGGTAAGAACGTGTTCACGATCTAAGCTCAAAACACCCGCTCGGCGATCAATACGGCAAAGAAGCCGAGCGCGGCGAGGATAGTCCACTTGAGGACGATCCAGCCCAGGCGCTTGTAGCGCTGCTGCCCTGTCGCAGCGTAGTAGGCAAAGCAAACCCCTGCGACCAGCAGCGCCAACAGGATGATCCACCGGAAGAGCAGCATGCCGCGGCCCGCTCAGTTCACCAGGCCCGCGTCAGTTGCGCGAAGCCGGCAGGCGCTTTTTCTCGTCGGGGAAAGTGACGATGTCGTACGCGTCCGGCTGATCCAGCAGCTCGCGCAGCAGCCGGTTGTTCAGCGCGTGGCCCGAGCGGAAAGCACTGTAGGCCGCCAGCATGGGCTTGCCGATGCAGTACAGATCGCCGATGGCATCCAGGATCTTGTGCTTGGCGAATTCCTCGTCGTAGCGCAAGCCATCGCTGTTGAGGACCTTGTAGTCATCCATGACGATGGCGTTGTCGAGCCCGCCCCCCAAAGCCAGCCCGCTGGCGCGCATCATTTCCACATCCCGGCTGAAGGCAAAAGTCCGGGCGCGGGCGATGTCCCGGCTATAGCGGCCGGAGCCCATGTCGAACTCAACGCACTGCGCGGTCGAATCGACCGCGGGATGGTCAAAATCGATCTCGAAACTGAGCGTGAAGCCATGGTGCGGCGCCAGGCGCGCCCACTTGAGCTGAGGCCCCTCGCCTTCGCGGACTTCCACCGCCTTTTTGACGCGAAGAAATTTTTTAGGCGCGTTTTGCAGCTCGATGCCTGCACTTTGCAGCAAATAGACGAAAGATGAGGCCGAACCATCGAGGATCGGCACCTCTTCCGCCGTGATGTCTATGTAGAGGTTATCCAGCCCCAGACCCGAGCAGGCAGACATCAGGTGCTCGATGGTCCGCACCTTGGCATGGCCGCTCGAGATGGTCGAAGCCAGGCGCGTGTCGGTGACCGATATGGCGCTCACGGGAATATCGACCGGCTCCACCAGATCAATACGGCGAAACACAATGCCGGTATCCGGCGGCGCGGGGCGCAGAGTCAGTTCCACCCGCTCGCCGCTGTGGAGGCCGACGCCGACCGCGCGCGTGAGCGATTTCAAGGTGCGTTGCGAAAGCATGGCGTATTTTAAGTTTTGATGACCGAGGCTTTGCACTCAAGGGTTGTTCGGCTCACGCCTCCTCAGAGCATTGAAGCCGCCCGAAGGCGGCTTCAATTTCTCACATCGCGAGATTTTCCGGCGATCAGTCTGCCTGCTTGCGCAGGAAGGCCGGGATCTCGAAATCGTCCATGCCGCCCGAAGACAGGGCGTCGACGCGTGCAGCCGCGTGGGTGCGGTCTGCCGGCTTGCGCCACACGCTGGGCACGCTCATCTGGCCGTAGTCCTGGGCCGAACCCATGGCGCCCGGCGCGTTGGCGGTCGGCATGGAGAACGGCACGTTGTCGGTCCCGGTGCGCAGGCCGCCCTGCACCACGGTGATCGGCTGGCGGCGCACGCCCTGGCGGGAGAGGCCGGTAGCCACCACGGTGACACGGAGGTCATCGCCCAAGCCATCGTCGTAGGCGGTGCCGTAGATCACGTGAGCATCGGGCGAAGCGTAGGCACGGATGGTGTTCATGGCTTCGCGCGATTCGCTCAGCTTGAGCGAACCCTTGGCGGCGCTGATCAGCACCAGCACGCCCTTGGCGCCGGACAGATCCACACCTTCCAGCAGCGGGCAGGCCACGGCCTGCTCGGCGGCGATGCGGGCCCGGTCGGGACCGCTGGCGACAGCCGTGCCCATCATGGCCTTGCCGGGCTCGCCCATGACGGTGCGCACGTCTTCGAAGTCGACGTTCACGTGGCCGGGCACATTGATGATCTCGGCGATGCCGCCGACCGCGTTCTTCAGCACGTCGTTGGCATGCGCGAAGGCTTCGTCCTGGGTGATTTCGTCGCCCAGCACTTCAAGCAGCTTCTCGTTCAGCACCACGATCAGCGAATCGACATTGGCCTCGAGCTCGGCCAGGCCGGTTTCGGCGTTGGTCATGCGGCGGCCGCCTTCCCAGTCGAAGGGCTTGGTGACCACGCCCACGGTGAGAATGCCCATGTCCTTGGCGATGCGGGCGATCACCGGCGCTGCGCCGGTGCCGGTGCCGCCGCCCATGCCGGCGGTGATGAACAGCATGTGCGCGCCACGGATGGCTTGGCGGATGTCATCGCTGGCAGCTTCGGCAGACTCACGGCCCTTGTCGGGCTTGCTGCCCGCGCCCAGGCCGCTGGTGCCCAGTTGGATCGTGGCGTAAGCCTTGGTGCGGCTGAGTGCTTGCGCGTCGGTGTTGGCGCTGATGAACTCCACGCCATTGACATTGCGCGAGATCATGTGATCGACGGCGTTGCTGCCACCGCCGCCCACCCCGATCACTTTGATCTGGGTGCCCGCGTGAAATCCGTCCGTTTCAATCATCTCGATGCTCATGATGTCACTCCTTGTCTGCCTGCAGTTGCCGTAAATGGGAAAAAAATTGAAATTGCTGTTGTTTTCATTGACCTGATGCGCTTATGCACTTACTACCGCGAGGGTCCAGGTCGGGGGCCCCGTGCTCTGCCAGAAGCTTGCCGTCATTAAAAGTTCCCCACAATGAAGTCCTTGAAACGACCGAAGGCGGTTTTCATGCCACCGCTTTTCTGGGCCACCTTGAATCCGCGCAGGCGAGCCTGGCGGGCTTCTTCCATCAACCCCATGACCGTGGCCGCGCGCGGCTGGGCCACCATGTCCGAGAGCGCGCGCGAGTACTTGGGAATGCCCCGTCGCACGGGCTTGAGGAAGATGTCTTCGCCAAGCTCCAACATGCCGGGCATCACGGCGCTGCCGCCAGTGAGCACCACGCCGGAGGAAAGCACTTCCTCGTAACCGGATTCGCGGATGACCTGCTGCACCAGCGAAAAGATCTCTTCCACGCGCGGCTCGATCACACCGGCCAGCGCCTGCTTGGACAGCATGCGTGGCGTGCGGTCGCCAAGACCCGGCACTTCGACCTGCGTTTCGGCGTCGGCCAGCAGTTGCTTGGCAAAACCGTGTTCGACCTTGATGTCCTCGGCGTCCATGGTGGGCGTGCGCAACGCCATCGCGATGTCGCTGGTGATCAGATCACCCGCGATGGGAATCACCGCCGTGTGCCGGATGGAGCCACCCGTAAAGATGGCCACATCAGTGGTACCCGCGCCGATGTCGACGCTGACCACGCCGAGTTCACGCTCGTCGTCGGTCAGCACGGCCTGGGCCGACGCCAGCGGGTTGAGCATGAGCTGATCGACATCCAGCCCGCAGCGGCGCACGCACTTGATGATGTTCTCGGCCGCGCTTTGCGCGCCGGTGACGATGTGCACCTTGGCCTCCAGGCGCATGCCGCTCATGCCGACCGGCTCGCGCACGTCCTGGCCGTCGATCACGAACTCCTGCGGCTCGACCAGCAGCAAGCGCTGGTCGCTGGAAATATTGATCGCCTTGGCGGTTTCGACCACGCGCGCGACATCGGTGGGCGTGACTTCCTTGTCCTTCACCGCCACCATGCCGCTGGAATTGATGCCGCGGATATGGCTGCCGGTGATGCCGGTATAGACGCGGGCGATCTTGCAGTCGGCCATCAGCTCGGCCTCTTTCAGCGCCTGCTGGATGCTGGCGACCGTGGCGTCGATGTTGACCACCACGCCGCGCTTCAAGCCATTGCTCGGCGCCACGCCGAGACCAGCGAGCTTCAGGTCTCCGCCGGGCAGCACCTCGCCCACCACCACCATGATCTTGGCGGTGCCGATATCGAGGCCGACGATCAGATCCTTGTACTCTTTTGCCATTGTTTCACCAGTATCTTTTTGCTTTCAGCTTCGCTCATCTTCTCGGCAGCGCGCCCGCGGCATCCGGACGCATGGTCGTGACGCCGCGCAAGCGCAGCGCATAACCGGACGAATGCCGCAGATCAGCGGATGCAATGGCATCCGGACCACGCTGATGCCGTGCCGCCACTTCCCCCACCGTGCTGACAAACTGCGCCAGCCGCGCCTTCAATTCCTCCGGCGAGCCTTGCCCCAACTCAATGGTGGCTTCGTTCTCCAGCTCGACACGCCAGTTGCCGCGCGCCTCAAGCGCCAGTTCGGCCACGGGCTGCTGGAGCGGCTTGAGCACCGGCGCCAGCAACGCGTACATCTGCAGCACTTCGGCCGCACGCCCATCGGGGCCAAGCAGGCGAGGCAGATCGTCGTCGGCTGCGTCGGCATTGGCTTCGAAGACCTCGCCCTGCATATTGACCATGTGCGTGTCTTCTTCTCCCCAGAGCGCGACCGGCACGTGTTCTTGCAGGATCACGTTGAGCTGGTTGGGAAATACGCGCTGCACCATGGCCTTGCGTACCCAGGGGGCCGACTGGAAAGCGGCCCGTGCGGAATCCAGATCGAGCGTGAAGAAGTTGCCGGACAGGCGCGGCGCCACGGTAGCTCGCAAACTGGCCGGGCTGTTGTGCGCGGTGTCGCCCTCGACCGTGATGCGGCCGATGGAAAATGCCGGATTGCGCAGCCCCCACCACAACCCTGCCGCCAGGCAGGCGAGCAGCAGAATCGTGACCAGGATGGAAGTGGTCAGGTTCATCAACCGCACGTCCAGCGGCAAAGCCAAGGCATTGGTCACTGAATAACCTCCGTGCTTCGCACCGCGGCGCGAGCTTGCTTGGGGCGGCCTGGCGCGGCGCTCATGCATTCATCTCCGCTGAAGGTTTCGCAGGATAGTCAAGCGCCGCCGCCGCAAGCAGTTGCAGGCACAGATCTTCGTAGCTGATGCCTGTGGCCTTGGCCGCCATGGGCACCAGCGAATGGCTGGTCATGCCAGGAGATGTATTGGCCTCGAGGAGATAGGGCGCGCGCGTGGCGGCATCAATCATGACGTCGATCCGGCCCCAGCCCCGGCAGCCCAACAGCCGGTAAGCCTTGAGCACCAGCGCCTGGATGGCTTCTTCCTCGCCCGGCGGCAGATCGCAGGGCACGCGGTATTCGGTGACGTCGGTGAAATACTTGTTCTGGTAGTCGTACTGGCCTTCGGGCGCCACGATGTGAATCAAGGGCAGCGCGCGTGCATTGTCACCAGACCCGACCACGGCGCAGGTGACTTCGTCACCGGAGATGAATTGCTCGCACAGGATGTCGGCATCCATCGCCGCGGCGGCATCGACGGCATCCTGCATCTGCGAGTAGCCCATGACCTTGCTCACGCCCAGCGACGAGCCTTCGCGCGCGGGTTTGACGATCAGCGGCAAGCCGAGCTCATCAGGAATGGTCCGCACATATTCCCGTGTGCACTGGCCCCGGTGCAGCAGCACGTGGCGCGGCGTGGGCAGGCCTTCGGCCGTCCATACGCGCTTGGTCATGGCTTTGTCGATCGCCATGCTGGAAGCCAGGACGCCTGAGCCCGTGTAGGGAATGCCCATGAGTTCCAAGGCGCCTTGCACTGTACCGTCTTCGCCGTAGCGGCCGTGCAGCGCAATGAAGCAGCGCGCGAAACCCTGGCGGCGCAGTTCATCCATGCCTTTTTCGGCCGGATCGAAGGGATGCGCATCGACACCGCGGCTTTGCAGCGCAGCGAGAACACCCGCGCCGGACATCAGCGAAACCTCACGTTCCGCCGATTGCCCACCCATGAGGACAGCCACTTTTCCGAATTGAACGCCAGGGTGTGTCATTTAGCGCGAATTATGCTCTATTTTTTGTAGCAAATCAACGATTTTCGCCGGTACGGCGCCAATCGAACCAGCCCCCATACACATGACGACATCGCCGTCCTGCGCCTGCTCCGCCACCGATGCGGGAAGATCCGCAACGTCGGCCACGAAGACAGGTTCGAGCTTGCCAGCGACGCGCAATGCGCGCGCCAGTGAACGGCCATCCGCCGCCACGATCGGCTCTTCGCCGGCGGCGTAGACCTCGGTCAATATCACGTGGTCGGCCATGCCGATGACCTGCACGAAGTCCTCGAAGCAATCGCGCGTGCGGGTGTAGCGGTGTGGCTGGAACGCCAGCACCAGGCGGCGTCCGGGGAAGGCGCCGCGCGCGGCGGCCAGCGTGGCGGCCATCTCCACCGGGTGATGGCCGTAGTCGTCGATCACCGTGAAAGTGCCGCCGCCCTTGGCCGGAAGTTCACCGTAGCGCTGAAAGCGCCGGCCGACGCCCTTGAATTCAGCCAGCGCTTTCTGCACCGCCGCATCGGGCACATTCAGCTCGACCGCGACGGCGATGGCCGAGAGCGCATTCAGCACGTTGTGTTCACCAGCCAGGTTCAACATCACATGCATATCAGGCAGTTGCACGCCGTTGCGGCGCTGCACAGTGAAATGCATCTGGCTGCCAACGGCCCGCACATCCACAGCGCGCACCTGCGCATCCGCAGAAAAACCATAGGTGGTCACCGGGCAGGCCAGATTGCCCGCGATCTCGCGCACTGCCGGACTTTCCAGGCAGAGAATGGCCGTGCCATAGAACGGCATGCGGTGAAGGAAATCGACAAAAGCTTTCTTGAGCTTGCCGAAGTCATGGCCGTAGGTTTCCATGTGGTCGGCGTCGATGTTGGTGACGACGGCCATCACGGGCAGCAGGTTCAGGAACGAAGCATCCGACTCATCAGCCTCCACCACGATGTAATCGCCCGAACCCAGGCGCGCATTGGCACCCGCGCTGTTCAGGCGCCCGCCGATGACAAAGGTGGGATCGAGCCCCGCCTCGGCCAATACACTAGCGACCAGGCTCGTGGTGGTGGTCTTGCCATGCGTGCCTGCAATGGCCACGCCCTGCTTGAGGCGCATCAATTCGGCCAGCATCATCGCGCGAGGCACCACGGGGATGCGCTTTTCGCGCGCGACCAGCACCTCGGGGTTGTCTGCCTTCACCGCCGTGGACGTGACCACGGCATCCGCGCCTTCGACGTGCGCGGCCTCATGCCCGATAAAGGTCTTGATGCCCAGGGCCTCCAGCCTCTGCAAGGTGGCGCTGCCCGAGAGATCGGAGCCCGAAATGGTGTAGCCCAGGTTGTGGAGCACCTCGGCGATGCCGCTCATGCCCGAGCCGCCGATGCCGACAAAATGGATATGGCGAATCGCGTGTTTCATGCGGCCAACTCCTCGCAGGCTGCGACGATGTCCTGCACAGCATTCGTTTTCTTCATGGCTCCAGATTTCTCGGCAAGCGCGACCAGCGTGGCGCGCTCCGTCTTGCGCAGCAGTTCGGCCAGGCCGGCGGGTGTCAGGTCGCGCTGCTGGATCAGCCAGGCAGCCTCCTGATCAGCCAGGAACTTGGCATTGGCGGTCTGGTGATCATCGACCGCCGCGGGGAAAGGGACGAACAGCGCCGCCGCACCGATGGCGGCGATCTCGCTGACCGTGGTGGCGCCGGCACGGCAGATCACGAGATCGGCTTCGGCGTAGGCGGCGGCCATGTCGTCGATAAAGGGCACGAGCGTGGCCTCGACTCCCGCGGCCTCATAGGCCGCGCGCAAGGCATCGATCTGCTTGGCCCCGCTCTGGTGGGTCACTACCGGACGCTGCCCAGGATCGATCATGGCCAGCGCCTGCGGCACTACGTCATTCAGAGCCTTGGCGCCCAGGCTGCCACCCACGACCAGCAGCCGCAGCGGACCTTTGCGGCCGGCAAATCGCTCGGCTGGAGGCGGGTACTGCGTGAATGCGGCACGCAGCGGGTTGCCGACCCACTGCACTTTTCGCGCTTTGGGCAGCACCTTGGGAAATGCCGTGAACACACGGTCAGCCACGCCGGCCAGAATCTTGTTGGCCATGCCGGCCACCGAGTTCTGCTCGTGGAGCACCAGCGGCTTGTTCAGGGCCACGCCCATCATGCCGCCAGGAAAGGTGATGTAGCCGCCGAAAGCCACCAGCACATCCGGCTTGACGCGGCGGATCACACCGATGCTCTGGCCGAATGCGCGCAGCAGGCGCAGCGGCAACAGCAGCAGCGTTTTCAGACCTTTGCCACGCACACCGCCAAACTCGACGGATTCAAAGGCGTAGCCGCGCGGAGGCACGAGCTGGTGCTCCATGCTGCCCGGTGCGCCGAGCCAATGCACACGCCAGCCGCGTTCGCGCAGCCCATCAGCCACCGCGAGACCCGGGAAAATATGGCCGCCCGTACCGCCAGCCATCACGAGAGCGCAGGGCATGGCCCCCACGCTCTCCGCTACGCGTGGTTCGCTGCCCCCCGAGAGGGCCTTCGCGCCTTGGGGCGGCCCGGCGACGACATTCATAGCCCCCACGCTCCCCGCTACGCGTGGTTCGCTGCCCCCCGAGGGGGCCTTCGCGCCTTGGGGCGGCCCGGCGACGACATTCATAGCCCCCACGCTCCCCGCTACGCGTGGTTCGCTGCCCCCCGAGGGGGCCTTCGCGCCTTGGGGCGGCCCGGCGACGCTCATCACCTTCACGCGCGCCCCCTCTCATCAGCTGCCGGTTCTCTACATCCACCCGCAGCACGATGGCGATGGCCACCAGGTTCATCATGATGGCTGAGCCACCGTAACTCATGAACGGCAGCGTCAGCCCCTTGGTAGGCAGCGCGCCCAAGTTCACGCCGATGTTGATGAAGGCCTGGAAACCCAGCCACAGCCCGATGCCCTGGGCCACAAGACCCGAGAACACCCTGTCCAGGGCGATGGACTGGCGGCCGATATGCATGATGCGGCGGGTCAGCCACATGAAAAGACCAATCACGCACACCACGCCGATGAGACCGAACTCCTCGCCGATCACGGCCATCAGGAAGTCGGTGTGGGCTTCGGGCAACCAGTGCAGCTTCTCGATGCTGCCGCCAAGGCCCACGCCAAAAATCTCCCCACGGCCGATGGCAATCAATGCGTGCGAAAGCTGATAGCCCTTGCCCAGGGCGTGCTCCTCGCTCCAGGGATCAAGGTAAGCGAAGATTCGCTCGCGCCGCCATTCGGAGGCCGCGATCATCAACCCGAATGCAATCACCAGTACGGTGGCGATCAGGAAGAACATGCGCGCGTTCACGCCCCCCAGGAACAGGATACCCATGGCAATGACGGCGATCACCATGAAAGCACCCATGTCAGGCTGCGCCAGAAGCAGCAGGCCCACCACGGCCACGGCTACACCCATGGGCAGCACAGCGCGGAAGAAGCGCTCCTTCACGTCCATCTTGCGCACCATGTAGTCGGCGGCATAGAGCAGCACGGCCAGCTTGGCAAGCTCGGATGGCTGGAAATTCATGACGCCGAGCGAAATCCAGCGGCGGGCACCGTTGACGACGGTACCCACGTGCGGAATCAACACCGCAATAAGCAGCGCCAGCGACCCCACGAACAACCAGGGAGCGACCTTTTCCCACCAATCCATGCGCACTTGAAAAGCGATCAGCGCAGCCACAGAACCCAGGCAGAGCGCCAGAATGTGGCGGTAGAGGAAGAAGTTCTGCCCGTAGCGCGCAAAGCGCGGGTTGTCCGACATGGCGATAGTGGCCGAATACACCATCACCAGGCCCCAGGCCAGCAAACCCAGGCACACCCAGATAAGGGCTTGGTCGAAGCCAAGCACACGCGTGGGCGTGCTGGCGGTGCGCGCGTATTCCATCCCGCCAATGCGCACCGGCAGATCATTCTTCTTCGACGCGCGCGCGCCGCGGCGGCGGGGTTTGGGCTCGCTCGTGGGCAGTGACTCGGCTGTAGCGCTCATACCGGCACCTCCAGTTCCAGCCCTGCGTCGTGGGCGATTTCACGCACGGCGTCGCCGAAGGCTTCCGCGCGATGCGCGTAGTTGCGGTACATGTCGAGACTGGCACAGGCCGGAGATAGCAGCACGGCATCACCGGCCTGCGCGTTCTCATGCGCGAGCGCCACGGCCTGTGCCATGTCCTTGGCATCGAGCAAAGGCACACCAGTGCTTTCCAGAGCGGCCCGGATCTGCGGTGCATCGCGGCCAATCAGCACCGCTGCGCGGACAAAGCGTGACACGGGCTCCACCAGCGGGGCAAAGTCCTGGCCTTTGCCATCGCCCCCCAAAATGACCACCAACCGGCGATCAGCACCCAAGCCATTCAGGGCAGCCACCGTGGCCCCCACATTGGTGCCCTTGCTGTCGTCGAAATACTCCACGTCACCCAGCAGGCCGATGGATTCGACGCGATGCGGCTCACCCCGGTATTCACGCAAGCCAAACAACATGGGTGCCAGCGAGCAACCGCTGCTGACGGCCAACGCCAGCGCGGCCAGCGCGTTGACGGCGTTGTGGCGGCCACGGATGCGCAACGCGTCGACGGGCATCAGGCGCTGCAGGTGGATTTCCTGTTCGGCGTTCTTGCGGCGGCGCAAGGTTTCATCGGCCTCCAGGGCGCGCACCAGCCAAGCCATGCCATTGACCATCTCGATCCCGAAATCGCTCGGCGCGGCAGGCATGCCTGCGCCGAAGGTCAGTACCGGGCGCTGCGGCAAGCGCGCCGCCTTGCCCACGGGAGCGGGCGGCCTCTGCGCAGCGACCAGTGGGTCGTCCCGGTTGAGGATCATCACACCGCTGGCGCCGAAAATCTTGGCTTTGGCCGCTGCATAGGCGGCCATGTCACCGTGCCAGTCGAGATGATCTTGCGTGAGGTTCAGGACAGTGGCCGCCGTAGGTTCAAACGCCGCCACCGAGTCGAGCTGGAAGCTGGACAGCTCCAGCACCCAGACTTCAGGCAAGGCCTCCTGATCCAGCGCCTGGCTGAGCATGTCGAGAAGCGACGGTCCGATATTGCCCGCCACCACCACCGATTTACCGGCACGCTCCACCAGTTGCCCCGTGAGCGAAGTGACGGTCGTTTTGCCGTTGGTTCCGGTGATGGCCAGCACGGCGGGTGAATAGCCCCGCTCGGCCTTGAGCGCCTCGAGCCCCTGCGTGAACAAGCCCAGTTCGCCATCGATGGCCAAGCTGCGCTCGCGCGCAGCGGCAGTCAGCGAAGCCAGCTCAGCAGGAGGCAGGCCGGGGCTGCGGTAGATAACGCTGATGCTGTCGTCCTGCAGCAGTGTCGCGTCCAACGGGCCGGCGACGAAACGCGCGGCGGGAATCTCGGCGCGCAATAGCTCTAGTTGCGGCGGCGCTTCACGCGTATCAGCCACCGTCACCCGGGCACCGTGGCGGGCGCACCAGCGTGCCATGGCCAGGCCTGACAGGCCCAGGCCCAGCACCAATACGTGGCGTTCCATGGCTTGCATCAAGCGCCTCCCTGCCAGCTCAAAAGGCCACGGAGCAGGCCATGCCAGTGCCACCGCGGAGCGGGCTTCGCCCGGCCGCTGGTGGCGTCCCCCCTCAGAGGGGAAAGCACGGAGTGATTCAGGGGGAGTTCATTACCTTAGTTTGAGGGATGACAAGCCCACCAGGCACAGCAGCATGGTGAGAATCCAGAAACGCACCACCACCTGGGTCTCGGCCCAGCCGCTTTTCTCGAAATGGTGATGAAGCGGAGCCATCTTCAGCAGGCGCCGGCCTTCGCCATAACGGCGCTTGGTGTATTTGAACCAGGTCACCTGCAGCATGACCGACAAGGCCTCGACGACGAATATGCCGCCCATGACCGCCAGCACGATCTCCTGCCGCACGATGACGGCGATGGTGCCTAAAGCGCCGCCTAGCGCCAGTGCACCGACGTCGCCCATGAACACTTGCGCCGGGTGGGCGTTGAACCATAGGAAGGCCAGGCCCGCGCCGGCCATCGCCGCGCAGAAAATGAGCAGCTCACCAGCACCCGGGATGTGAGGGAACAGCAGGTAGCGCGAATACACCGTGCTGCCAGTCACGTAGGCGAATACGCCAAGCGCCGAACCCACCATGATGATCGGCATGATCGCCAGCCCATCGAGCCCGTCGGTCAGGTTGACGGCGTTGCTCGACCCCACGATGACCAGATAGCTCAGAATGACGAAGCCCAGCACGCCAAGCGGATAGCTGACTTCCTTGAAGAACGGCACCATCAGGCCGGCGGCGTGCGGCAGATCGATGGTGAAGCCCGAACCGACCCAGTCGGTGAACATTTCCAGCACGCGCGCGTTGGAGCTCTCGGAGATGCTGAACACCAGACACAGCGCCGCCAGCAGGCCGATCACCGATTGCCAGAAGTATTTCTCGCGCGAGCGCATGCCCTCGGGATCCTTGTTGACCACCTTGCGCCAGTCATCCACCCAGCCGATGGCGCCAAAGCCGAACGTCACCAGCATCACGATCCAGACGAAACGGTTGGACAGATCGAACCACAACAGCGTGGAAATGGCGATCGAGATCAGGATCAGCACGCCACCCATGGTGGGGGTGCCACTCTTGCTCAGATGGGTTTCCATGGCATAGCCGCGCACGGGTTGGCCGATCTTGAGTTCGGTCAGGCGCCGGATCACATAAGGGCCGGCGATGATGCCGATCAGCAATGCCGTCAGGGCGGCCATGACGGCCCGGAACGTCAGATACTGGAAGACGCGGAAGTACCCGAATTCGGGCGACAGTGTCTGCAGCCAGGTGGCAAGACTAAGCAGCATGAGGGCCCTCCGTTGATGCCTCGGCAGGCGCCGCAAGCGCTTCCACCACGCGCTCCATGCGCATGAAGCGTGAACCCTTCACGGCGATGCTGATGCATGACCCCATATGTGTGCGAACGGCTTCGATCAATGCCGTGATGTCCTCGAAATGCAAACCGCCACCGAATCCCATGGCAGCGTGAATGGCAAGCGGTCCGTGCGCCAACAGCCGTTCGATGCCGCGCTGGCGGGCATAAGCCCCCACTTCGGCATGGAAGGCCGGACCCTGCTCGCCGACTTCGCCCATGTCGCCCAGCACCAGCAGGCGCGGGCCGGGCAGTTCGGCCAGCACGTCGATGATGGCGCGCACGGAATCCGGGTTGGCGTTGTAGGTGTCGTCTACCAGCGTGAGCGTGCGCCCGCGTTGGCGCAGCAGCAGCGCGCGCGAACGGCCCTTGACGGGCCGGAAAGCGGAAAGCCCCTGGGCCATGGCTTCCAGAGGTGCCCCCGCGGCCACCGTGCAAGCCAGGGCGGCGAGCGCGTTGCCCACGTTGTGCCGGCCGGGCAGATGCAGCTCGAAGCCCACCTCGCCCGCTGGCGTAGCGGCTTTGACGTTCCAGCGGTCGGCCTGCCAGTCGGCCTGCACGGCATGCACCGCGGCACCGTCGGCTTGCTGCCCAAAGAGCAGTTCGGAGACGGCGTGTCCACTACCCTTGGATGCCGTGCGCCAGAGACCTTCGAACGTGTCGCCCGCGGGAAACACGGCCGTGCCGCCGGATTGCAAGGCGCTCAATACCGCGCCGTTTTCCCGCGCCACCGCTTCCACCGAAGCCATGAATTCCTGGTGCTCGCGCTGCGCATTGTTGACCAGCGCCACCGTCGGGCGAGCGATGTCCGCCAGCAGGGCGATCTCGCCCGGGTGGTTCATGCCCAGCTCCACCACTCCCACGAGAGAAGAGGCGCGCAAGCGCAGCAAGGTCAGAGGCAAGCCGATGTCGTTGTTGAAGTTGCCTTCAGTAGCCAATGCGGCCTCGCCACGCCAGGCCCGCAGAATGGCCGCGATCATCTGGGTGACCGTGGTCTTGCCATTGCTGCCGGTGACCGCGATCAAGGGTAGTGTGAACTGCTGGCGCCAGCCCGCTGCAAGCGCCCCCAGTGCCGCCCGCGCATCAGGCACCAGCAGGCCCGGCAAACCCGCGGCAGCCAGAAGAGGTTCGGCATCGGCATTGCAGAGCGCGGCTACCGCGCCCTTGGCCTTCGCTTCACGCAGGAATTGAGCGGCATCGAAACGCTCGCCCTTGATGGCCACGAAAAGATCACCGGCGCCAAGCGTGCGCGTGTCGGTATGCACACGTGCCACTTGCGAGGCAGGATCACCCACCAGCTTTGCGCCGGGTATCCAGGCGGCAGCTTGATCGAGGCGCAGGTTCATGGAAATCACGGCGCCGCCTCCCCATGGCGCGCCTGCAGCGCGGCGCGGGCATGCGCCTGATCGGAGAAAGGCAGGCGTTCGCCGCCCACTTCCTGGTAGTCCTCATGGCCCTTGCCCGCGATCAGCACCACGTCGGCCGGCGCCGCTTGAGCGAGCGCCCGCGCGATGGCGCGGGCACGATCTGGCTCAATCGCTATCTTCGCGCCATCAGTGAAGCCCGCCAGAATGTCATCAATGATCGACTGAGGGACCTCACCGCGCGGGTTGTCGCTGGTCACCTGCACGCGGTCGGCGCCCGCCTCGGCAGCCGCCGCCATCAAGGGGCGCTTGCCTGCGTCACGGTTGCCACCGCAACCGAACACGCACCACAACTGGCCGCCGCGCTGCTCGGCCAGAGGACGCAGAGCAGCCAAGGCCTTGTGCAACGCATCGGGCGTATGGGCGTAGTCGATCACCGCAAGGGGTTCGCCTTCATCGCCCACGCGCTCCATCCGCCCCGGCACCGCCGGCAGATCGGCACAGGCCTGCACCGCGCGCGAAAGAGAAACGCCCAGCGCACGCAGTGCCCCGATCACGCACAGCACGTTGGACGCGTTGTATTCGCCAACCAGCGGCGCCTCCAGCGCCAACGCCTGGGCACCCTCCGTGACCTGGAAAGTCATGCCACGCGCGCCATAGGACAGGCCGCTGCCACCGAGCCGCGCGGGCCGATGCAAAGAAACTGTCCAGACATCCAGCCCGCGGGCCCGCGCCTTGGCCTCCAGCTCAGCGCCACGGGGATCATCCAGATTGATCACGGCCGCTTGCAGGCCGGGCCAGTCGAACAACGCTGCCTTGGCTTGCCAGTAGGCCTCCATGCTGCCGTGGTAATCGAGATGATCCTGCGTGAAATTCGTGAATACGGCCACACGGATCGCCACGCCATCCAGCCGCTGCTCGGCGATGCCGATAGAGGAGGCCTCGATGGCGCAGCTCTTCACGCCCTGATCGACAAAATCGCGCAGACGCCGATGCAGCAGCACGGGATCGGGCGTCGTCATGCCGGTGGTCTGCACTTCGGGCGGCACCCCGGTACCCAAGGTCCCGACCAGGGCGCACGGAGACACCTCGGCCGCGTCAGACGGTTGCATGCCCGAAAGCGCCGAAGCCAGCCACCAGGCCGTGGAAGTCTTGCCGTTGGTGCCCGTGATGGCCACCATGCTGAGCGCGCGCGAAGGCGATTCGTAATAGGCGTCAGCGATGGGGCCGGTATCCGCCTTGAGCCCCGGGTAGGCAGCGACACTGCCATGGTCGAAACCGAAAGCCTCTGCACCTTCCTGCTCCACCAGGCAGGCGCGAGCGCCCTGTGCCAGCGCGGCGCCGACGAAGCGGCGGCCATCCGTGGCAGCGCCGGGCCAGGCGATGAAGCCATCACCCGCCCGCACCTGCCGGCTATCGGCATGCAGGTGCCCGGTCACCCGCGCACGAAGCCAACGCGCCGCTTCCTGCGGACTCTGGAGACGAGCGAGCGGTTTGAGCGGAAGCGCCATCAGAACGACTCCTCCACCGGGTCTGCCACGATCTGGGGCTTGACCGTCATGTCAGGCTGCACACCCATGATGCGCAGGGTCTGTTGCACCACCTCGCTGAACACCGGGCCCGCCACCGAACCGCCGAAATAGGAGCCGGCGGTCGGCTCGTCGATCATCACGGCCACAATGATGCGAGGCTTCTCGATCGGCGCCATGCCGGTAAACCAGGCCCGGTACTTGTTGCTGGCATAGCCCTTGCCCGCTTGCTTGCGCGCGGTGCCGGATTTACCCCCAACCGAGTAGCCCACGGTTTGCGCCCGCTGGCCGGTGCCGCCTGGGCCGGCGGCCATTTGAAGCATCTTGCGGATGGCGCGGGCATTTTTTTCCGAAAACACCTTGACGCCATGTGCCGGCTCGTCCGTCTTGAGAAGCGTCGCCGTGAGCACCTCGCCATCGTGCGCAAAAGCAGTGTACGAGTGCGCCATCTGGAACAGCGAAGCGGACAGGCCGTAGCCATATGCCATGGTGGCCTGCTCCACCGGCCTCCAGTTCTTCCAGGGCTTCAGCCGGCCGACCGCCGCCCCCGGGAAAGCCAGTTCCGGCCGCTGGCCGTAGCCCAGCGCCGTATAGGTGTCCCACATTTCCTGGGGACGCATCTTCTGCGCGATCTTCAGGGCTCCGACGTTGCTCGACTTCTGGATCACCCCCTCCACCGTCAGCGCGCCATAGTTGTGGGTATCGCGGATCGTGAAGCGATCGAGCTGATAGCTGCCAGGCGAGGTGTTGATGACCGTCTGCGGCGTCACACGGCCAGCCTCCAGCGCCATGGCGACCGTGATCGGCTTCATGGTGGAGCCGGGCTCGAAGGTGTCCGTAAGCGCGATGTTGCGAAGCTGCGCACCCGTCAGATTGCGGCGGTCATCAGGGGTGTAGCTGGGGTAGTTGGCCAGCGCCAGCACTTCGCCAGTGATGGCGTCGAGCACCACCGCGCTGCCGGTTTTGGCCTTGTTGGCGATCACGGCATCACGCAGCTTCTGGTAAGCGAAGAACTGCACCTTGGAATCGATCGACAGCTGAATGTCCTTGCCGTCGACGGGGGGCACCTCATCACCCACGGCTTCAACCACGCGGCCCAGGCGGTCCTTGATGACGCGGCGCGAACCGGAGTGACCGGCCAGATCCTTCTCGAACGAAAGCTCGGCGCCTTCCTGGCCCTTGTTTTCCACGCTGGTGAAGCCCACGACATGCGCCGCAGCCTCGCCTTCGGGATATTTGCGCTTGTATTCCTTGCGCTGGTAAATGCCCGGGATCTTCAGCTCAGCGATTTCCTTGGCAACGGGTTCATCAACTTGCCGCTTGAGCCAGACAAAGGTCTTATCTTCATTTCCCAGCCTTTTGTTGAGCTCGGACAGCGGCATGTGCAGCAGTTGAGCCAGCTTCTGCAGCTTGGCGGAATCGTGCTCGACGTCTTCGGGGATGGCCCAGATGCTGGGCGCGACCACGCTGGAGGCCAGGATCAGCCCATTGCGGTCCAGGATGCGGCCACGGCTGGCCGGCAGCTCCAGCGTGCGTGCAAAGCGCACCTCACCCTGGCGCAGGAAAAAATCGTTGCCGATCACCTGCACGTAGGCTGCACGGGCCACCAGCCCCAGAAAGGCCAGCGCCAAGCCTGCCACAATGAACTTGCTGCGCCAGACGGGCGTCTTGGACGCCAGGAGCGGGCTGGAGGTATAGCGGATGCTTTTCATCTCTTCACCTGGGCAGTCACGTACTCAGTAATGGCCGGTGAAACGGTACGCATGTTCAGCTTTTCCTTGGCCAGCTTCTCGACCCGCAGGGATGTGGCTTCCGCGCGTTTTTCGACCTCGAGGCGGCTGCGCTCGGTTTCCAACCGGTGCGCCTCGGCATTGGCGCGATCGAGCTCGGTGAACAGGCGGCGCGAGTCATACTGCACGCGCACCAGGTACATGGCACTGAAAATCACCGCCGCGAAGAGCACCACGGACAGCCTCGTCATGCCGGCACCTCCGTACGCTCGGCCACCCGCATGATGGCGCTGCGCGCGCGCGGATTGGCTGCCACCTCTTCGGCGCCGGGACGCACACGCCCCAACGCACGCAAGCGCGAAGGGGCGGGTTCTGCAAACGGGGCGCGGCGATCCACCACCGCGCGGGAATGCCGTGCGATGAATTGCTTGACGATACGGTCTTCCAGCGAATGGAAGCTGATCACCACGAGCCGACCTCCGGGTTGCAGCACCTCAAGACTTCCTTTCAGCGCTTGTTCGAGCTCTTCAAGTTCGGCGTTGACGAAAATCCGAAGAGCCTGAAATGTGCGCGTTGCAGGGTTCTGGCCCGGCTCGCGGGTTTTGACCGCGCCAGCCACGAGCTCGGCCAGTTCAAGGGTGGATGAAAGCGGCCCCCGTTCCTGTCGGCGAGCGACAATCGCCTTTGCAATGGGGCCAGCAAACCGTTCTTCGCCGTATTCACGAATCACCTCCGCAATCTGCCCCTGGGAGGCAGAGGCCAGCCACTCGGCCACGCTCTGGCCGCGCGTGGTATCCATGCGCATGTCCAGGGGTCCGTCGGCACGAAAAGAAAAACCCCGCGCGGGGTTGTCGATTTGTGGCGAGCTGATCCCGAGATCCATGAGGACCCCCGCCGCGCTGCGCGGCGGCAGCTCGCCCAGGTTCGCGAAACCCTGGTGCCGGATGGAAAAGCGCGGGTCTTCGATCCGCGCCGCTTCGGCCAGTGCCTCGGTATCCTTGTCGTAGGCGACCAGCCGGCCGGCCGGCGCCAGGCGCGACAGAATCAGGCGCGAATGCCCGCCCCGGCCGAACGTGGCATCCACGTAGTGCCCCTGCGGGTCCGTAACCAGGGCGTCTACCGCCTCTTGGAGCAGGACCGTGGTGTGTGACCATGTGCTCACCTACCTCCTGCGCTTTCTAGAAGACCAACTCTTCAAATGCCTGAGCCATGCCGGCCTGAATAGCCTCAGCCTCCTTGGCCTCGTACGTGGTCTTGTCCCAGAGTTCGAAATGGTTGCCCATGCCCAGCAGCATGAGGTCGCGCTCGAGACCCGCGGCCTGGCGCAACTCGGGCGACACCAGCACGCGGCCCGTGCCATCCATGTCCACATCCATGGCGCTACCCAGGAAGATGCGCTTGAGCCACTGAGCCGACATGGGCAGTTGGGCAATGCGCTCTCGAAATTTCTCCCACTCGGGACGAGGAAATACCATCAGGCAACCGTGCGGATGCTTCGTGATGGTGAGCTGCCCGGAAGCGGTGGCAGCCAGGACGTCGCGATGCCGGGTCGGCACTGAAAGCCGGCCCTTCGCATCCAGACTTAGCGACGACGCCCCTTGAAACACGTTGATCCCTTATGAAATACCGGCAATTTGGCGATGAAGGCACTTTTCACCACTTAATTGCACTTTTTTGCACTGTAGCAGGAATTCCGCGACCCACAATGGGGCATCTACAAATTATTTCAATGAAATCAATGCTTTAGCTGTGTATTTAGTCATACATTGATAGGTTTTCCGCTTTTAAATAAAGCACTTAGGAGAGATATCGAAAGTAAGAGGTTTCAAGAGGGGAGTTAAGTCTTGAGCGGGCGCGCATTACCTCTTCTCACAAGAGCGTGAGAAATTCACGAATACGGATGAAAAACGCGAACAGGGGTGAGGCCGCAGCCTCACCCCCAAGAACGTGTTCAAAGCGCTCCGTTATCCCGCGAGCGCCAACACAACCAGCGCCGGGATGTTTAGAGCGTGTTCTGACCTACAGGATGTAGCGAGAAAGGTCTTCGTCGCGGCTCAGGGCCGACAGCCTTGCGTCGACATACGCGGCATCGATGCTCACGGTCTGGCCTTCCATGCGGGTGGCCTCATAGCTGACCTCGTCGAGCAGGCGCTCCATGACGGTGGACAGGCGCCGCGCCCCGATGTTTTCGGTGGACTCGTTCACGGCGCAAGCAATTTCGGCCAGGCGCGAAATCCCTTCGGGTGTGAATTGCAGGTTCACGCCCTCCGTGGCCAAAAGCGCCTGGTACTGCCGGACCAGGGAAGCGTCGGTCTGGGTGAGGATGGCTTCGAAATCCTGCACCGAGAGCGAGGCGAGCTCGACCCGGATCGGCAACCGCCCCTGCAATTCGGGGATCAGGTCGCTGGGCTTGGACAGATGAAAAGCGCCGGAGGCAATGAACAGGATGTGATCGGTACGCACCATGCCGTACTTGGTGTTCACCGTGGTTCCTTCGACCAGCGGCAGCAGGTCACGCTGCACACCCTGGCGCGAAACCTCGGCCGTCCCGCCCTCGCTGCCGCGGGAGGCGACTTTGTCGATCTCGTCAATGAAGACAATGCCGTTCTGCTCCAGGTTCTGAAGCGCCTGGGTGCGGATTTCGTCTTCGTTGACCAGCTTGCCGGCCTCTTCGTCGACCAGGAGCTTCATGGCCTCGCTGATCTTCACGCGCCGCATCTTGCGGCGGCCCGCACCCATGTTTCCGAGCATGCCCTTGAGCTGCTCGGCCATGTCTTCCATGCCCGGAGGGCCCATGATCTCCAGGGCCGGTTGCGGCTGGGCCAGCTCGATTTCGATTTCCTTATCGTCCAGTTGGCCTTCGCGCAGCTTCTTGCGGAAGCCCTGGCGGGCGGCGCCATCCTGGCTGCCGCCCGGTTGCTGGGTGGTGCTGTCGGGCAGACGGGCAGGCGGGATCAGTACATCCAGAATGCGGTCTTCGGCCAGATCCTCGGCGCGGGTGCGATGCATTTTCATGGCGCCTTCACGCGCCTGCTTGACAGCCATTTCGGCCAGATCGCGGATGATGGAGTCGACGTCCTTGCCGACATAGCCGACCTCAGTGAACTTGGTGGCCTCGACCTTGATGAAAGGCGCCCCCGCCAACCGTGCCAGCCGGCGGGCGATCTCGGTCTTGCCGACCCCGGTGGGGCCGATCATGAGGATGTTCTTCGGGGTGATTTCAGGGCGCAGCTTTTCATCGACCTGCTGGCGCCTCCAGCGGTTGCGCAGGGCAATGGCGACGGCACGCTTGGCATCTTGTTGGCCGACGATGTGGCGGTCGAGTTCGGAGACGATCTCCTGGGGGGTCATTGAGGACATGTCTGGTTTCAGAGGATTTCGACCGTATGGTGCATGTTCGTGTAGATGCACAACTCACCGGCGATTTCAAGGGAGCGTTTGACGATCTGGTCGGCGGGCAACTCGGTGTGATCGAGCAGCGCCTTGGCCGCCGCCTGCGCATAAGCACCGCCAGAGCCGATGGCGACCAGGCCATGCTCGGGTTCGAGCACATCGCCGTTGCCGGTGATGATGAGCGAGCTTTCCCGGTCGGCGACCGCCAGCATGGCTTCCAGCCGGCGCAGCACGCGATCGGTGCGCCAATCCTTGGTGAGTTCGATGGCTGCGCGTGTCAGGTGGCCCTGATGCTTCTCCAGCTTGGCCTCGAAGCGCTCAAAAAGGGTGAATGCGTCGGCCGTGGCGCCGGCAAAGCCGGCCAGAACCTTGTTGTGATAGAGCTTGCGAACCTTGCGGGCCGAGCCTTTGACGACGATGTTGCCCAGGGTGACCTGCCCATCGCCGCCGATCGCGACCTGCCAGCCTTCGGGCGTCTTGCGCCGCGCACTGATGATTGTGGTGCCGTGAAATGCTTCCATCGCGCCCAGATGGGGGCGATGGCGCCATTCTCAAGGGCCCTCAAGAAAGCCCAGGGGCCAAGAACGAGGACGCTCCTGGCCAATGCTGAGCCTCAGTCCTTGCGCAACCTCACATGCGCGATCTCGGTGATACCCACCACCCCGAAAAAGGCTGCGACCAAGCGGTTGACATGCTTGAAAACAATCTGCCGCCCTGCACCCTGCTGCGCCGCCGCCCAGTTGAGCAGGGTGCCGGCTGCGCCGAAGTCGACGCGCGTCAGCTGATTGCAATGAAATTCAATGGACGCCGTGTCGCTGGCCAGGCTCAGGCTGTTGAGCGCGGCCTCGGCATCTCCCAGGAGCTCTCCCTGTAAATCCACTTTGAAAACCCCGTGGCTGCCGACCGACCCATCCCCCAACGGCGTCAGGCCGATCGCGGAAGAGTTGCGGGCCAAGCCGCCGTTCAGGCTCTGACTGACTGTGGAAGATGCCCCATCGCTCGTCATGACCGAGAAACTGTTGCCCGGCTCCTGCCAGGCCGGAGGAGAGACTTCGTACGTCACGCAGTATTTGAGCGCCACCAGTTCAAACTCGTCCATTTCGCCTTGCACACGCAGCAGCCCCAGACGCGCCGTCCACCACATGGGGTCGACCGAACGGTCGTCCGTGGGGGAGCCATCGACAAGCAGTTGCATCAGGCGCTCGCCGCCAAGGAAGTGGATGTGCACAGGCGTATCGGCCCATTGCTGCAGCGCCTGGGCAAATACCGGCAGCGCCGCCGGCTCGATGGTCTTGAGATAGCGCCAATCGATGCGCCAGGGCGGGGCATTGCGCGCGAGTGTAGCGTTGAGCGCCGCCACCGACTGCACGCCCATGGACGAGGGAGCGACCCATTGCACCTGGGCATTGCTGCTGAGTGGCGCGGGCTCCGTCACCAAGGCGGCAGTCTGGGAGTTCAGCACCGGCCCAAGCGCCCATTGGGGCGCCGAGCGGCCAAAGCGGCCTGCGAACTCGATGGCAGCGTCATCGAACTTCTGCTGGTCACCGGCAGCCCGATAAAAATCGAACAGCGTCAGCCAGATATCTTGTTGCTGGCTGCGCGGATCCGTTTCGCGCAAGACTTCCAGCAACCCTGTTTCGGCGCCCGCGACATCGCCATTGGCGAAACGAATGGCGGCTTCCTCGATTTCAGGCTCCTGCCTGGCTTCGGCAAAGCTTTCCATACCCGCCACACCGCCGTTCAGCGCAGGAGGCGCCAGGGGTATCGCCGAAGGCAGCACCGAAGGTGCCGCCGCCTCTTCCGCAGTGGGCTCCGGCTCTGCGTCTGACGGTTGCTGCTCTGGAAGAGGCAGATCGTCGACATGGACGGTGGGCAAGAAATCCTGCCCAGCCGACGTGCTATGGACGCCGGCGGACGGCAAGCTGGCCGGCCCCGTCGGCGACCCAGCCGCCGGGGAAAGAGGCACCCTGTTGGACTCACCTTTGCGCCGTAGCCAGACGCTGGACATCTGCTTTTCGATTTCGTCGATCTTCTCCAGCGTGCGCGCCCGCTCGCCAGCATCGGAAAACTGGCTGCTGGAAGGGAAAGATGACAGGTTGCCCGGCCCCGGGATACCGGAAACCTCACGGCGGCGAGCCTTGCGCAGCAGATCGAACTCGCGGTTGCGCACAAAATCATTGCGCCGCTTGCGCTCGATCATTTCCTTGAGCGCCAGCCGTGAATCGCTGGCCTCTTGATGATTTTCCGGGCGGTCGAGATCCGACCAGTGCGTGGTCGGGCTGCTGACGAATTTGACGACCTTCGATAGCAGGCCGCGCTTACCCGATGAGCCGGACTCCTTGCTCATGATCGGATCCCTGCCGGACGACGCATCAATCCCCAAACATTTTCTGCTTGAGCTCTCGCCTTTGCTGCGCTTCGAGCGACAGGGTGGCGGTGGGACGTGCCAGCAGGCGGCCCACACCGATGGGTTCGCCGGTCTCGTCGCAATAGCCGTAGTCGCCGGCGTCGATGCGGGCGATGGATTGCTCGATCTTCTTCAAGAGCTTGCGCTCGCGGTCCCGCGTACGCAATTCAAGCGCGTGCTCTTCCTCGATGGTGGCGCGATCAGCAGGATCGGGCACCACCACGGTGTCTTCGCGCAGGTTTTCGGTAGTCTGGCCGGCGTTGGCCAGCATGTCGTCCTTGAGCTGAACCAGCTTCAGGCGGAAAAACGCCATTTGCTTGTCGTTCATGTACTCGCTGTCGGGCATGGCGAGGACTTCGTCGTCACTCAGTTCCTCGGGCGACTTGGTCTTCCAGTTATTGGCCAGGCTCAGATCTTTCTTGAGGGGCACCGGAACGGGAGGAGAAGCAACAATGGGCATGGGCAGAATTTTCGGAGCTGCCGTCGCGGGGGCGGCGGCCGGAGAGGAAACGGTTGGACGAATGGCTTTTGGCGCGCCCGCTTTCGCAGGAACGCTCTTGGCCGGAGTTGCGGAGCGCCCGCCCTTGGCTGGCGCGGTGGCCTTGGTGGACGCGGCCACCTTGGAAGGGGCCGCGGACGCCTTCACCGGCGCCGCTTTCGCAGAGGGCGTCTTCGGTTTAGCCGGGCTCTTGGCAGCCGCAGGTTTCACTTTGTCGGTCTCCCGTGGGCGACAGGCACTACAAGATGCCCATCAATCCATCGAATGTACAACGGATGCAGGGAATCCCCTTCATCCGGCGAAGCCCTCTTATAGACCTTCCGGGGCTACTCTGCCAGCGGACATGCGCGCATTGCTCATAACCTGACTGGCATAAAGGCGGCGATTGTATCGGCCTTCTGGCCGGACAGGCAGCCAAGCCTGTCACCCTGAGGGGTTATGCGCCGAAGATAGTGCAATATTTGGGGTGTTTGACGTCAATCAGCCCCACGGACAGGGGTTCCAGGGAGATGTTTACGCCAGGCACTGCTCCAGTCCCTGCATGAGGATGTCCTTGGGCAGGTCGATGCCGATGAAGACCATTTTGCTGGTACGCGGCTCGCCTTCAGCCCAGGCCGGCCCTAGATCGCTGCCCATCAGTTGGTGCACGCCCTGGAAAATGACCTTGCGCTCAGTGCCCTTCATGGCGAGAACGCCCTTGTAGCGCAGCATGCGCGGTCCGTAGATGTTGACAATGGCGCCAAGAAAATCTTCCAGCTTGGCGGGATCGAACGGCCGATCGGCGCGGAAGACGAAGCTTTTGACGTCGTCATCATGATGATGGTGATGTCCGTGCCCGTGTCCGTGGTCATGCTGATGCGACGGGTGGTCGCAATGCTCGCCGTCGTGGTGATGATGGTGGTCGTGCTCGTCTTCCTTGAGGAAATCAGGGTCGATATCGAGCTTGGTGTTCAGGTTGAAGCCTCTCAGATCGAACACTTCGGCCAGCGGCACGTCGCCAAAATTCACCACCCGCTGGGGGGCGCGCGGGTTCATGTGCTTCAGGCGGTGTTGCAACGCATCCAGTTCCTGGGCGCTCACGAGATCAGCCTTGCTGATGAAGATCTGGTCGGCAAAGCCTACCTGGCGGCGGGCCTCCTGCCGGTCGTTCAGTTGCTGGGCGGCGTGCTTGGCGTCCACCACCGTCACGATGGCATCGAGCAGGAAGCTTTCGGCGATCTCGTCGTCCATGAAAAAGGTTTGCGCCACGGGGCCGGGATCGGCCAGGCCCGTGGTTTCGATCACGACGCGCTCGAAATCCAGTAGCCCCTTGCGCTTCTTGGCCGCCAGCAGTTGCAGAGTGCTGCGCAAGTCTTCCCGGATGGTGCAGCAGACGCAGCCGTTGCTCATCTGGATGATTTGCTCTTGCGTATCGTTGACCAGAATGTCGTTGTCGATGTTTTCTTCACCGAACTCGTTCTCGATCACGGCAATTTTCTGGCCGTGGGCTTCGGTCAGCACGCGCTTCAGGAGCGTGGTCTTGCCCGCGCCGAGAAAGCCGGTGAGGATGGTGGCGGGAATGGTGGACATGGCAGGGGATGTCAGTAAAAAACGCCAGCCGGGCTGGCAAACGGAACTTATCAGTGTAGCGCCCTAGGAAATTCCCTGCCGGCCAAGCCCAGGTTGCTCTACACTCGCGGAGCCAGTCCGAGGAGAGAAGAGTGAAAATAAGATCATTGCTGATCATTGGCCTGCTGTCCGTGAGCGCGCACCACGCCCAAGCGCGCGATTTAATTCTGGGAGTAAGCGAAGGCACCTCCGGAGGCACCGACCATGCGCGCGTGCTGCTCAAATACGGAGGATTGGCCAAGGTGCTGGGCGCGGCCCTCAAAACGAACGTGAACGTGGTGTTCGTGCGTGAGTTCGCGCAGCTCGAAGAAGGCATGAAAACCGGCCGGCTCGATCTCGCCATGGCGCGGCCGAGCGATTTCCCTGCCCGCGGCCTGCGCGACTATGGCTACCAGTACGTCGCCACGGCCAAGCCAGACGGCCAGTGCTTCATCACGATTCCGAAGAACTCACCCATTAAGTCGCTGGCCGACCTGAAGGGCAAGAAAATCGTGATGCCGGAAAAAATTTCCTACATGACGAAGTTCTGCACCGCCGAACTGCGGAACAACGGCATCGACACGGAAAAAGAAGCCGTGACCTATGTCCGCGAGCAGGAAGCCGTCACGTTCTACATCACGAATGGGTTCGGGCAGGTGGGCGCGCTGGCCTCCTACTCCGGCGCGGCGAAAAAATGGATCAAGGAGGGCGGACAAGTTCTGCACAAGAGCGTGCCACAGCCCTATTTCCCGCTGATCGCCGAGAAATCCATTGACCGTGCGGACATTGCCCTCATGCAGAAAGCCCTGCATGGCCTGCCCGCCACACCGGAAGGACAGGCGGTGCTGAAATCGATCGGCATCGAGGGCTTTGATACCTCCAGCGAAGACAAGCTGCGCAAGCTGCTGGATTGGCTGGGGTGCAAGGACAAGGGCTGTGTCGCTGAAAAGAACTGACCCCTGAGGCGCTGACGCGCCTTCCCCCTGAAAGGGGGACGCCTCCGGCGGCCGGGCCAAGCCCGCTCCGCGGTGGCCCTGGGATGGCTTGCTCCGCAGCCGTCTGACCGGTTTTGCCCGGCTGCTGGCTGCATCCCCGGCGCGTAGCGCCTCAGGGGGGATTTCCTTCTAGCTCTGGGGTGTGCGGCGTCGTAGGCTTTTGCAAGATGCTGGAAATCCAGCCGGGTATAAACCTGGGTGGTGCCGATGTTCGCATGGCCGAGGAGTTCCTGCACGGCGCGCAGATCGCCACTGGACTGCAACAGGTGGCTGGCGAATGAGTGGCGCAGCATATGGGGGTGCACTGGCGTGGCAAGGCCCGCGAGCAGGCTGCGGCGCTTGAGGCGCTGCCATACCGAGGCAGCGGTGAGACGGGTGCCGTGGCGGCCCGTGAACAATGCCCGTGCGGCATCTTCATTCGCTCCTGCCGGCACGCTGGGGCGCAATGCCAGCCAGCGGCGCAACGCGGCCTCGGCAGCCCCGCCCAGCGGCACGGCACGGCGCTTGCTGCCCTTGCCCTGCACGTGCGCTTCACCCGCCTCCAGATCAACCCAACCGCGACCGGCCCTCTCGGCCTCGGGGCTGGGCATCACATCCAGCGCCACCAGTTCGCCCACGCGCAGGCCACAACCATAGAGCAGCTCGACCATGGCGGCATCGCGCGCCTCCAGCAAGGGATCGTCTTCGGACTGCTGGTGCTCGGCCAGTTGAACGGCATCGTCTACCCCGAGCGCCTTGGGCAAGGGGCGCGGCTGGCGCGGGGCGCGCACGTCCTGCACCGGATTGGCCGTGATGAGGCCTTCGCGCCCCAGCCACGTATAGAACCCGCGCCAGCCCGAGAGAATGAGCGCGATCCCGCGTCCACTGCGTCCGCCGCCGTGCATCTGGGCCACCCAGCGGCGCACATGGTGGTTCCTCACATCCGCGAGCCGCACCTCCGCCTGCACGGCGCAAGCGGCCAGCTTTTCAAGATCCAGGCTGTAGAGCGTGACCGTGCGAGCAGCCAAGCGCTTTTCGACGCGCACATGCTCCAGATAGCGCTCGATCAAAGCAGCATCCCCCTCGGGAAGCGCCAGGTAGGTAGAGGCGTCAGGCGTGATCATGCAGCCCAAATAGTAGCCCACATCCCCTGAGGATCTCGAGAAATCAGGCGGCTGCGGAGCAAGCCATCCGGGGCCGCCGCGGAGCGGGCTTGGCCCGGCCGCTAGCGGCGTCCCCCTCCGGGGGAAGGCGCGCCAGCGCCTCAGGGGGGCTTAATCTATTCAGCGCAGCGCTGCCAATTTCGGCGATGCGCTCCAGGAAATCAGTGGCCATGCCCGCTTGATAGCGCTGACTGTCCGGCGAAGCGAGCACCAGCAACCCGAAGGCCGGAGCGGCTGCACTGGCGCGAAGGGGGATGAGGGCAAGCGACGCAGCGGTTTCCGGATCTTCGAGCCAACGCGCGACGTCGAAACCGGCGTTGACACCGCAATACGGCGTCGTGAGGGACGAAGCCAGGCTTTTCACGTCATCGCTGACGTCCTGGGTGAAGGGTTCGTCGGAGTAGGACTCTGCAACGCCCCATAGCTTGATACCTGCCTGCGGCACGCTGAACTGGCTCTTCAGTTCGCTCACCATCACGGCCGGCAGATCGGCCGCGTTATGGACCAGGAAAAGCTGGCGCGACCAGCGCTGGAGCTTGTCGCCGATGAGCATGTTCTCGTTGCCGTGGCGCATCATCTCCATCAGGCGCTGCTCCAGCACCTTGATTTTCTCGCGCAGCATCTCGGCTTGGCGCTCCTGCAGGCTCACCGCACGGCCGCCATGCGGGCTGGTCAGTTGCACCGCGGCCAGAAGATCGGCATGGCGTTCGAAGAAGTCTGGCGTATGCACCAAGAACTGGGCAATGTCTTCTTCGGTGATAGGGTTCATGGCAGAGGAGGTCATCCTGTGAATGGTATTACAGGCTCTCGGGGATCTCTATTTCGCCTTCGAAAACGGTGGTGGCGGGGCCGGTCATCATCACCGGACTGGCGGCCTGGCCTGCCCACTCGATCGTCAGCGTGCCGCCGCGCGTATCTACCCGCACACGCGCATCGAGCAAACCCAGGCGGATACCAGCCACCACGGCCGCGCAAGCACCGGTGCCACAGGCCAGCGTTTCGCCCGCGCCCCGCTCGTACACACGCAGGCGCACATGGCCACGGCTCACGACTTGCATGAAACCGGCGTTCACGCGATTGGGAAACGCCGGATGCGATTCGATCAGCGGACCTTGAACAGACACCGGAGCGGTATCGACGTCGTCCACCAGTTGCACGGCATGAGGGTTGCCCATGGAAAGCACACCGACCTGAACCGATGCGTGGCCCAGATCCAGCGGCCAAAGCTGCCAGCCGTGTCGGGCGGCGGGGGTCAGGCCAGCCGGGTTGAAGGGCACGGTGGGCAGATCGAATATGGGTGCGCCCATGTCAACGGTGACTTCGCCATTGGCCTGCTCGGTCAACTCGATGGTGCCGTTCTTGATTTTCACGCGCACCGTGCGCTTGTCGGTCAGGCCGCGCCCTCGCACATAGCGCACAAAGCAGCGCGCGCCGTTGCCGCAGTGTTCGACCTCGCTGCCGTCACTGTTGTGGATGACGTACTCGAAATCGGCGTCGGGCTGCGGTGAAGGGCGAACACCGAGGATCTGGTCGGCACCGACGCCGAAATGGCGATCCGCCAGCCAACGATACTGCGCAGGCGAAAGCCCCAGCGGACCGGCTGTTTCATCGAGCACGACGAAATCGTTGCCCGCGCCCTGCATCTTGGTGAAGCGAATGTGCATAGATGGATTATCTACTTCATGCTCGCAGGGAAGACCCGCGAAAGAGGAAAACCCTTCTGCTCAAACCAAGCCGCCTTCACCTTCTCCAGCACCCACACCCGGAAAAAAACGGATTTCATCTTCCCGCTCCAAAGCGCTGCGGAGCAAGCCATCCGGAAGCAGCCGCGGAGCTGGCTTGTATGGTTGGGGGTGTCCCTCTTTTCATCGCCGGGCCGCTCCCAAGATGAAAAGCGGCCCCCTCGGGGGCAGCGGACTACGCGAAGCGAGGGAGCGTGGGGGCTTTGTTCTGGGGAAGGCGCGTAGCGCCTCGGGGGTTACTCCTCTCCTGCTACGGCTCTGTAGATGACGGCGCCGATGATGCCGCCGACGATGGGCGCGACCCAGAACAGCCACAACTGGCCCACGGCGCCGGTCTGTGCAAAGAGCGCCACGCCAGTGGAACGCGCGGGGTTGACCGAGGTGTTGGAGACCGGAATGCTGATCAGGTGGATCAGTGTCAGGCACAGGCCGATCGCGATGGGGGCGAAACCGGCTGGGGCGCGCTTGTCGGTCGCGCCCATGATCACGAAGAGGAAGACCGCGGTCATGACCACTTCGCACACCAGCACGGCGGTCATGGAGTATTTGCCGGGAGAGAGATCACCAAAGCCGTTCGACGCGAAGCCGCCTGGTTGCCAGCCCGCCTGGCCACTGGCGATCACATACAGCACGGCCGCTGCCGCGATGGCGCCTACGACCTGCGCGACGATGTAGGGAATCAGATCCTTGCCGGGAAAGCGCCCGCCGGCCCACAAGCCAAAAGACACCGCCGGGTTCAGGTGGCAACCGGAGATATGACCGATGGCGAATGCCATGGTGAGCACCGTCAGGCCGAAAGCCAGTGCCACGCCGGCAAAACCAATGCCAAGCTCCGGAAATGCCGCGGCCAATACGGCGCTGCCGCAACCGCCCAGGACCAGCCAGAAAGTACCGATGACTTCGGCGATGTACTTATTCATGTAAATCCTCTTCAGATTTGAAAAATCTCCGCGCATCCCTGCCGCGCGCGGTCCGCTGTTTCCCCTGGGCAGACACATGCCTTGAACCATGCCAACGAAGAACTCGATTCAAAGACCAAAGACACCTGCTTACCGGGAGCAACTTATTGATTGCACCATAGGTAACCGTATATTTGCGATCTAAAGTGTTGTATCTGCGCCGATGCCATGCGTACTTTTTGTGCAAAAAAGTAAGCGCGTTCCCGCAGGGATGCAGGATTGCAAACGTCTAAGGCACTTCTTCAAAGTGCCAGTCCTGTCAGGATGCGTCGCCGAACAAGCCGCCAGGAGATTGCGGGGCGGCCACGCCGAGGTGCCGATAAGCGGCCAGGGTCGCCACGCGCCCGCGCGGGGTGCGCTGCAGGTAGCCCTGCTGAATAAGGTAGGGCTCGATCACGTCTTCGATGGTGCCCGGTTCCTCGCCAATGCTGGCGGCGATGTTGTCCAAGCCCACCGGGCCGCCGTCGAAGCGGTGAATCACGGCTTCGAGCATCTTGCGGTCCATGACATCGAGGCCAATGGGATCCACGTCGAGCATGGCCAGCGCACGGTGTGCGATGTCGGGCGTGATGCGCCCCTCGCCTTTCACGTCTGCGTAGTCTCGCACCCGGCGCAGCAGGCGGTTGGCGATCCGGGGTGTACCGCGGCTGCGGCGGGCGATCTCACGCGCACCCTCGGGCTCGGCTTCCACTTGCAGCAAACCAGCCGAGCGCGCCACGATGCGCGTGAGTTCCTCGGGCGTGTAGAACTCCAGCCTGGCAACGATACCGAAACGGTCGCGCAGCGGATTGGTGAGCATGCCGGCTCGGGTGGTGGCGCCGACCAGGGTGAAAGGCTGCACATCCAGCTTGATCGAGCGTGCCGCCGGTCCTTCGCCGATCATGATGTCGATCTGGAAATCTTCCAGCGCGGGGTAGAGGATTTCCTCCACCACCGGGCTCAGGCGGTGGATTTCATCGATGAACAGGACGTCGTTGCGCTCCAGGTTGGTCAGCAGCGCGGCCAGGTCCTTGGGCTTTTCCAGCACGGGGCCGCTGGTCTGGCGCAGGTTCACGCCCAGCTCATGCGCGATGATGTGCGACAGCGTGGTCTTGCCCAGCCCAGGCGGGCCGAACAGCAGCACATGATCCAGCGCCTCGCCGCGCTTTTTCGCCGCGCCGATAAAGATCTCCAGTTGTTCGCGCGCCTTGGCCTGGCCCACGTAATCATGCAGCAGCTTGGGGCGCAAGGCACGCTCCAGCGCTTCCTCCTGCGGCGACGCAGGCGCGGCCGACACCATGCGCGGCACCGCGCGGTCAGGCGGCATGTCGAAATCGTCAACGGTGATGCTCATGGCTCGATTGTGACGCGTGAGAAGGAAGAAGGGCCAGGAAGACTGGCAGAGTCCCCAAACGTCTGTCACCGCAGCGCGCCCACCCCATATCATTTCCGCGCGGACGAAACTCCAAGGCCGCTGGAAAGGAAGTACTGGATTCCCGCCTGCGCGGGAATGACGAGAGATTCAAAGGGCCGCGGAGCAGGCCATGCGGTGCCTCCGCGGAGCGGGCTTAGCCCGGCCGCCAGAGGCGTCCCCCTGGGGGAAGGCGCGTCAGCGCCTCAGGGGGGCCTACTGAATCCAGTTCTTGACCCCCGCGTCATAAGCCTTGTTGAAACGGCCGTAGTAGTCCGCCCCGCCACCGCTGCAGCTGGCATTGCCGCCCCAGAGCGTTCCGATCACATAGCGGGAGTTGCCGGATTGGGCAAAGATGGCGGATCCGCTGCTGCCCTGCTGGGTAGAGCCGAGTTGCCAGGTCACCTGGTAGCGGAGGCCTGTATTGGCGTCAGCCGCATTGCAGCTGTCGCTGGTGCAGAGGGCGTAGCCAGTCACTTCTCCCAAGCTGTACTTTTGCAAATCGCCCATGGGGTCATGGATGCCCACCACGTCCAAGCCCGACTGCACGCCCGCACCGAAGTAGGAACCGGCGTAGACCACCCTGGCAGGCGGTGAGCTATACAGGCGCAGCAGCGTGGTGTCGATCGACGCGTTGGCAAAGAGCAACTGAGAGCCCCCGTAACCCGCGTCATGCTCTGATCGTACTGAGGTGTGCTGTTGCACGCGGCGGCACGGAAGAACCAGTAGGTAATGAGGCTCGAAGCCGTGGCCTGATCGGGAACGCAGTGCGTGGCCGTCACGAAGTTAGGTGTCCGGCTGCCTTTGGCGTCGTTGAGCAGCGTGCCGGTGCACATGTAGGAACGGCCGTCGGCGCTGCTGGTATAGAGCATTTTGGCGACTGCCCGGCTCTCGGTCTCCAGATCCGGCCGGCACATCACGTCCTGGTGGCAACTGGCTGAACTGCCGATGGATTCCACTGTTTTCGACGTCAGGGTTTGCTCCGCGGTAGCGCCCAGATGCGACAAACGGGGCACGGCCAGCCGCAGCACGGCAGGATCGACACCGGGGGCGAGTTGCACTTCCAGGGTGCTGACATCCCCAGTGGTGTCCGGTCCCCAGACCATGCGCGCGGCATCGCCCGTGACGCCGCCCTGTTCGTTGCCCAGGCGCAAGGCAGCCAGTTGGGCCGCGCTCATCTCCACGACTTCATCGGTTTCCGCGCCATAGAAGCGCAGAACGGTGCCGGCGGGAATACTGTCGGCCAGCACGCCCAGCCGGACAGCTTGCGCACCGTCAGCGACAAAGGAAATGCCGGCGACCAGACCGCCGTCCGCCGTGGGGCTCCAGCTCAACAGCGCGGCCAGGCCGTCCGCCTCCGCGGTGGCGAGCACATCCCGGCCTTCGCCGATCCTGTAGGCCACACCCTTTGCTTCAGGGGCGACAGCCGATTTGACGACCGCCAGAGGCCCCAATTGCACGCGTCCCACGGGAGCGCCGGCGGGGATATGCCTGGTGGCGGCCTGGGCTGATTTGGCTTGGGCACTGCTCGGAGAAAGCGCGGTATCCAGCGGCTCGATGCGGTCGCCGGAGACGGGCAGCGGCGAAGGTGAAGGCGAGGGAGTAGGTGTGGGCGTCGGCGAAGGGGCCGGACTGTCGCTGGAGTCGCCTCCACAAGCCGTCAAGGCGGTAGCGGCTACGGCGGCCCACAGAATATGGCGCATCATCATGGGGGAACTCTCCTGTGAATAGGGTCGATTCAGAAAAAAATAGGACTTTCAACCGCAGCGGACGTGTGCAACGCGCTGCTCTTTGTCGATCACCAGGTTCAACCGGCCCATCATGAACTCCTGCGTCGTGATGCTATCTACATGCAGCATGCGTGCCTGATCGGCTCCGGCAGCGGTCATCGCCTGCGCCAACATGGCCGGCGCGTAGACCTGCCCGACAAGAGACTGCGCCGCAGCGGCATCGCACTTGTTTTGCGGAGGCTGGCCGCTGTCAACCTGAGTAGGGCCGGCCGCCGGGGGTGAGACTGCTCCTGGCGCCCCGGCACTACTGCACGCGGCAGAGGCCAATGCCGAGCTCAGGACGAACGGCCAGAGAAGTCGGTGGTATTTCATGCAATGAACTCCTGGATACAGCATTCTCCACCAGCGCAAGGGCGATCATAAGAGTTGGAATGGGTAAAGAGTCAGCACCGGTAAATCGAACACAGGCGGGCCCTGTGCCCGACACCGTTACGATCGGGCAATGGCCAAAGAAAAGAGTGTTTATACCTGCAATGAATGCGGTGCCACCAGCGCGCGCTGGCTGGGCAAGTGCCCCTCGTGCGGCGCCTGGAATTCGCTGATCGAATCGGTGTCCGAGGCGCCTGCTCCGGGCAAGAACCGCCTGGGCGCGGCCTTCTCCGCCCTGGCGCCGAGCAGCGAGGTGCGTCCGCTGGCCGCCATCGAGGCCGTGGAAGTGGCGCGCACGCCCACCGGGCAGAGCGAACTGGATCGCGTCCTGGGCGGGGGCATCGTCGAAGGCGGGGTGGTGCTGATCGGCGGGGATCCCGGCATCGGCAAATCGACCCTGTTGCTGCAGGCACTCGATGCGTTGCAGCACGCGCAATTGAATACGCTTTACGTGACCGGCGAAGAGAGCGGCGCTCAGGTGGCGCTGCGCGCCAGGCGGCTGGGCATCACAGGCTCGAAAGTAAATGTGCTGGCCGAAATCCAGTTGGAGAAAATACTGGCCACGCTGGCCAGCCAGCAGCCGGCCGTGGCCGTGATCGACTCGATCCAGACGGTTTACAGCGACCAGCTCACGAGCGCCCCCGGGAGCGTGGCACAAGTACGGGAATGCGCGGCGCATCTCACGCGCTATGCCAAATCCAGCGGCTGCGCGATCGTGCTGGTGGGCCACGTGACCAAGGATGGTCAATTGGCCGGCCCGCGCGTGCTGGAGCATATGGTGGATACGGTGCTGTACTTCGAGGGTGACACACATTCCAGCTTCCGCCTGATCCGCGCCATCAAGAACCGCTTTGGCGCCGTGAACGAGATCGGCGTGTTCGCCATGACCGAGCGCGGGCTCAAGGGCGTGAGCAATCCGAGCGCGATCTTCCTCAGCCAGCACCCGCAACCGGTGCCAGGCAGTTGCGTGCTGGTCACGCTGGAAGGCTCGCGGCCGATGCTGGTGGAAATCCAGGCCTTGGTGGATTCGGGCGGCCCCAGCCCGCGCCGCCTCTCGGTGGGCCTCGAGCGCGACCGCCTGGCCATGCTGCTGGCGGTACTGCATCAGCACGCCGGAGTGGCCACGGGCGATCAGGATGTCTTCGTCAACGCGGTGGGCGGTGTGCGCATCAGCGAACCGGCGGCCGACCTGGCAGTGATGCTGGCAATCACCAGCAGCCTGCGCGGCAAGCCGCTACCCAAGGGCTTCATCGCCTTTGGCGAGGTGGGATTGGCGGGAGAAGTGCGGCCTGCTCCGCGGGGGCAGGAGCGGCTGAAAGAGGCCGCGAAGCTCGGATTCTCCGTGGCGGTGGTGCCGAAAGCCAACGCGCCGAAGAAGGCGGACAAATCTTTTGAAGGCCTGACCATTCACGCGGTAGAGCGGGTCGACGAGGCCATGGCCTTGGTGCGCGGGCTGGATTGAAGGCCAGCCCGGCCCGGGCCGCCGCTCAATCGAGCAGCAGCGCGTCGTCGCTCACCTTCTCACCGCGCGTGCGCTCGAACATCGCCAGCAGATCCGGGACATCCATGCGGGAGCGCTGCTCACCCGAAACGTCGAGCACCACCTCTCCCTGGTGCAGCATGACGGTACGCGTGCCATGATCCAGCGCCTGGCGCATGGAGTGGGTGACCATCAAGGCTGTCAGCTTGTTTTCGGTCACGATGCGGTCGGTCAGTTGAAGCACGAAAGCCGCCGTTTTGGGATCGAGCGCGGCGGTGTGTTCGTCAAGCAGCAGAATACGCGAAGGCTGCAGCGCGGCCATCAGCAAGCTCACCGCCTGGCGCTGACCGCCGGAGAGCAGCCCCATACGGTCGCTGAGACGGTTTTCCAGCCCCAGGTTCAGCTGTTTCAGCCTCTCGCGGAACAGGGTGCGCAGATCGGCCCGCACGGCGCGCCCCAGGCCGCGGCGCTGGCCGCGCTGCCAGGCCAAGGCCAGGTTCTCCTCGATGCTGAGCGCCTCGCAGGTACCGGCCATGGGATCTTGAAACACGCGCGCCACAAGGCCCGCTCTCTGCCAGGCATTCAGGCGCGTCACATCGCGGTCATCAATGACGATGCGGCCGGTGTCAACGAGCAGATCGCCGCTGATGGCGTTCAGTGTGGTCGACTTGCCCGATCCGTTGGAGCCGATGACGGTCACGAACTCGCCAGCGGCCACGTTCAGGTTCACGCCGCGCAGCGCCGGGTTCTCGATCGGCGTGCCCGGATTGAAGGTCTTGCGCAGGTCATGCAATTGCATCATGGCTGGCCTCCCGTGACGGCGTTGGCGGATTTACCGTTTTTGGCAGGCTTGCGCCATTTGGACTTGAAGCGCGGCAGCACCAGGGCCACCGCCACGAGCACCGCGGTGATCAGGTTCAGATCCTGCGCCTGCAGGCCAATGAAATCCGCCTGCAAGGCCAGCGCGATGAAGATGCGGTAGAGCACCGCCCCCACCACGGTGGCCAGAGTAATGATGAACAACGCACGGCTGGGCATCAGCGTTTCGCCGATGATGACCGCGGCCAGGCCGATGACGATGGTGCCCAGGCCCATGGAAATGTCGGAACCGCCCTGCGTTTGCACATAAAGCGCGCCGCCCAGGGCAATCAATGCATTGGACAGCGCCATGCCGCCCAAGGTCACGCGCCCGGTGGCAATGCCTTGAGCCCTTGCCATGCGCGGGTTGGCGCCCGTGGCGCGCAGGGCCAGGCCCATTTGGGAAGCGAAGAACCAGTCAAGTATCAGCTTGACCACCAGCACGATCACCGCCAGCACCAGAGGCTGCACCCAATAGGCGTTGTCATCACTGACGAAAGGGCTGAAGACGGTGGGCTCGCCCAGCAGCGGAATGTTCGGCGCCCCCATGATGCGCAGGTTGATCGAATACAGCGCGATCATGGTCAGGATGGAGGCCAGCAGTTGCAAGATCCCCAGCCGCACGTTGAGCCAGCCGGTAACCAGCCCCGCCACCGCGCCAGCCAGCATGGCCGCGCCGCAGGCCAGCCAGGGATTGCAGCCTGACACGATAAGGACCGCGGCCACCGCGCCACCGAGCGGGAAGCTGCCGTCGGCGGTGAGATCCGGAAAATCGAGCACGCGAAACGAGATCCATACCCCCAGCGCCACCAGCGCGAAGATAAGGCCGATCTCCAGCGCGCCCATGAATGAGAGCATCGACATTGGCTGGTCCAGTCTTTTGCAACGAAACAAACAAGGCGTATAGAGGGTGTTCTAAGCCGCCAGGAAACAACACCGGCGCCACGCGGGCGCCGGTTTGGGAACGGGATTCTATTTCAGCCGCGCCATTTCACGGCTTCATTTCACCACTTCCGCGGCTTCCTTGACAAGCGCCTCAGGCAGTTTGATGCCTTGCTTCTCGGCTGCACCGGGGTTGACCACCAAGGACATCTTGGTGCCGACTTCAGGCGCGATCGCGCCCGGCTTGGTGCCCTTGAGGATGCGGTCGACGACCTTGCCCGTCTGGCGGCCGAGGTCGTAGTAGTTCATGCCCAAGGCCGCCACAGCGCCGCGCTTGACGGAATCGGTATCGGCGGCCACCAGGGGCAGCTTGCCTTCTTCCGCAACACGGACCATGGACTCATAAGCCGAGACGACGTTGTTGTCCGTGCTGGTGTAGATCACATCAGCCTTGCCCACCAGGCTCTTGGAGGCGGAGGGAATATCCACCGTGCGCGGCGCGGCGGCTTCGGCCACGGTCATGCCGCGCTTGGACAGCTCGGCCTTGAGTTCCTTCAGCACGATGGTGGAGTTGACTTCGCCCGGGCTATAGACATAGCCCACGCGCTTGGCGCCGGGTTTCACCTTCAGCAGCAGATCGATCTGCGCAGCCAGGGGCAGCGCATCAGAGACGCCCGTGACGTTGGTGCCTGAAGGCTTCCAGCTCTTGACCAGCTTGGCGGCCACGGGGTCAGTCACGGCGGTGAATACCACGGGGATGCTCTTGGTGGCGGCCACGGCGGCCTGGGCGCTCGGCGTGGCAATGGCCACGATGGCGTCGACCTTGTCGCCAGCGAATTTACGGGCGATCTGGCCGGCGGTGGCGGTATTGCCTTGGGCGCTCTGGTAGCTCAGCTTGAGGTTCTTGCCTTCTTCCCAGCCCAACGCTTTCAGTTCGTCTTCCACGCCCTTGCGTACGGAATCGAGGGCGGGGTGGTCCACGATGGCGGTCACGCCGACCGATTTGACGTTTTGGGCCTGCGCCCAGGGCGCTGCCGCGAGAGCAGCCATGGCGGCCATGGTGCCGATAGCCAGACGGCGAACAGCAAATTTGGTCATGACGATGCGAACCTTTCTTTACTCGGAAAACCGGAATGGGGCGTGATGTTCGCACAAACTGGCACCACCGCCCACAGGCAAAACCCTTTGTCAAGGACCTGCCCTCCCCGGTCACACGCATCGCCGGTTCCTGGAACGTGTGCACGTTCCAGGAACCGAGAAGAAGAAATCAGCGGCCGGTGTAGTTCGGCGTCCGTTTTTCGCGGAAAGCCGCCATGCCTTCCTGGGTATCGGCGCTCTCGCGCACCACGTTGAGCTGGCGGATGGTCTCGGACATGATCTCCGAGGGGCTCTTGGCCAGCACATGCTGGTTGACGAAGCGCTTGATGGTGGCGAGCACCAGCGGCGCGGAATTGGCCAGGGCCTGGGCCTGCTCCATCGCCACCTCGACATGCTTGCCGGTTTCCACCACATCGCTGACCAATCCCACGTCGTAGGCGCGCTGGGCGCTCATGGGACGGCCCAGCAGCATCAGGTCCATGGCGGCCTTGTGCGGAATGCGCGCGGCCAAGCCGGCGATCATGCCGCCAGTGAAGCCGAGGCGGGCTTCGGGGTAGGAAAAGCGCGTGTTCTCGGCCGCCACGATGAGATCGCACATCATGGTGAGCACCAGCGCGCCGCCTACCACCCAGCCTGCGGTAGCGGCGATGATGGGCTTGTCCGTGGTGAAGCCCGAACCCGGGATGCAGCGCCACAGCTCAGGCAGGTTGCTCACATCGGCACCCGAGGAAAACGAGTCGTTGCCGGAGCCGGTGATGACAGCCACGCGCTGCTCGGACGCATCGAAGGCGGCGAAGCCCGCCTGCAACTCCAGCGCGGTGTCCTTGCAGATGGCGTTCTTGCGGGCCGGACGGTTGATGGTGAACAGCGTGACCTTGCCGTGCTGCTCGATGGTGACTTGGGACATAGCTATCTCCTGAAGAAATATGGAACAAATGGGGCCTGTGCCGGAACGCTGCCGCGCGTACTAACACAGGCCACCTGAAATCAAACCTCGCCCATCTCGCCGATACGCGCACGGGCATCCACCGCCACGGCGCCCTGCCCTGCCAGCTTGACCTTGAGCGGGTTCACCTCGATTTCGAAATCCCGGCCGCTGGCCTCCAGGTCATGGGCCAGCCAGCCAAGACGCACGATGGCATCGACCACGGCCTCCACATCCAGCGCCCCGCGGCCCCGGTAGGGACGCAGCAGCGGCGCGACCTTGAGCGCGTCAACGGCGCGGCGCGCGCTGGCGGCATCCACCGGCGCAGGCAGCACCGCCACGTCCTTGAGCAGTTCCACCAGCACGCCGCCGGCACCCACCACCACCTGGGCGCCAAACTGCGCGTCGCGCCGCGCGCCGACGATCAGCTCGAGTTCACCGCTTTCCTGCTTCTGCAGCGAATAGCCTTCGATGCGCGCCTTGGGCGCGGCCTGCGCCACGCTGGCCTGCATGGCGGCAAGGCGCTGGCGGAGATCATCCGCATCCGCAATGTTCAGCGCCACGCCGCCCACGTCGGACTTGTGGGCGATATCGGGAGAAACGACTTTCAGCACCAACGGGTAGCCCAACTCGCCCGCAGCAGCCACAGCGGCTTGTGCATCCGCCACGACACGCTCCTGGTTCACAGGCAAGCCCGCCCGCCCCAGCAGCGCTTTCGAAGGGCCCTCGCCCAGCGTGCCATCGGCGGGCACCTCGGTGGCCGGCATGCCGGCGGGACGCTGCGGCGTCCCCGGTTCCTCGTGGATCGACCAGGCCTTCCAGCCGCGCAGGATATCCATCGCTTCGGCCAACGTGTCCACATAGGGCAGGCTGCGCTCCACCAGCATCTTGCGCGCGGGCTCGGCCACGCGGCCGGGCAGCATCACATAGAGTGTAGGTTTGCCGCCAGCCGCTGGGCGCTCCGCGCCGTCAGCCAACTGGCGCGTGAAGCCGGGCACGTCGGGAGCGGTGGTCAATACCATCAAGGCCAGATCGGTCGCCGGATCAGCCAGGGCGACCTCAGCCGTCACCACACCCAGATCAGGCCTGGCGTCGGACTTGCGGCCGCCGATGTCGATAGGGTTGCCGGCCTGCCCCTCGGAATAGTGCTCGGCCAGCGTGGCCTTCGTGGCCTCGCTGAAGCGCGTCAGGTCAATGCCGGCGTGGGAAAGCTGGTCGGCGGAGATCGCGCCGCCGCCACCCGAGGTGGTCAAAATGGCCACATCGCGCACGCGGCGCTTCGGATAGCGCACCATGGCGCGGGCCAGGCTCAGCATGTTCAACGGGTCCTCCATCATGACCACGTTCTCACGCTCGCAGATGGCCTTGAGCGCGGCGAAATCGCCCGCCATGCTCGCGGTGTGCGAGTAGGCCGCACGGCTGCCGTCATCGCTGGCGCCGGCCTTGACCATCAGCCATGGCTTGCCAGCCGCCCGCGCGCGCCGCGCCAATTCCACGAAGCGTGGCGCCGATTTGATGCCTTCCACATAGCTGCAGATCACCTGCGTGCGCTCGTCCTCGATGAGGAACTCCACGAAATCGCAGAGTTCCAGGTCCGCCTGGTTGCCCACCGAGACGCAGTGCGAAAACCCGATGCCCATGCCATAGGAACGGTCGAACAGCGTGCCCATGAGCGCGCCGCTCTGGCTGACAAAGCCAATGGGCGCTTCGATCAGGCTGGGCACATTGAGGGCCGGAGAAGAGCACAGCACCAGCTTGTTGGCGGGGCTGATGAGGCCCAGGCAGTTGGGGCCGATGAGGCGCATGCCGTGTTCCTGGGCTGCAGCCACCACTTCGCGCTCCAGCGCCAAGCCCTCAGGGCCGGCATCGGAAAACTTGGAGGTGATGATGATGCCCGCTTTGGTCCCTCGTGCGGCGCAGGCGGCGATCTCCGCCTTGACCTTCTCGCGCGGCAGGGCCATGACGACCATGTCCGGCGCCTGCGGCGTGGCATCGATGCTGGGGAAGGTCTTCAGGCCGAAAAGCGTATCGCGGCCGGGGTTGATGGGGTAGACGGCACCGTCATACTGGTGCTGCAGCAAAGTCTTGTAGAGACGGCCGCCGAACTTGGCCTGGTCTTCGGAGGCGCCGATCACGGCGACGGAACGGGGATTGAGAAGGGTCTTGAGGGGGGTCATGGATGGGCTAGAAACTAGGCAGGCTCATGCCCCGTCATTCCCTCGCAGGCGGGAATGACGAGGAATAGGAGTCAAACTAAAAATCACTCCACTTTTTGGGCGTACTCCGCGCGGATTTCCTCGGTATGTTCGCCGAGGCCCGGGGGCGAGCGGCGAATGGGAAAGCCCTGGCCGCTCAGCCGCACGGGTGACGCGAAGGTGCGCGTCTGCTTGCCATTGGGCAGCGTCAGCGGTTGCACCCAGCCCATGTGCTCGGTCTGCTCATCGGCCAGTGCCGAGGCATAGTCATTGATGCGCGCATGCGGCACCCCCGCTTCATTGAACGCCGCGATCCAGTGCTCCACCGGCTTCTGGGTGAACAGCGTCTCCAGGATCTCCTTCAACGCCGCCTGGTTCTTCGCCCGGTCGGTGGTGCTCACAAAGCGCACATCGTCGGCCAGCGCGGGCATTCCCACCACCTCCAGCACGCTCAGCCACAGCTTGTGGTTGCCCGCCGCAATGGCGAAATAACCGTCTTTCGCCTGGAACGCCTGATAGGGCGCATTGCGCGGGTGCGCCGAGCCCAGCTTCACCGGGCTGCGCCCATTGCCAAAATACTCGCTGGTCTGCAGCGCGGCGATGCCCAGCGTGCAGCCGAACATCGGGATGTCGATGTGCGCGCCCTGCCCGCCCGCGCGCACATGCGCCAGCATGGATGCAATGGAAAAGGCCGCGTACAGGCCAGAGGCGAAGTCCGACAGCGGCACCCCGCACTTGACGGGGGCGCCTTCCGGCTCGCCGGTCACGCTCATCACGCCCGCGGCCGCCTGGATGGTCAGATCGAACCCGCCTTCGCCCGAACGCGGGCCGCTCTGGCCGTAGGCAGAGATGGAGCAAAACAGAAGCGTGGGCTTTTCGGCCGACATGGCGGCCCAGCCCAGGCCCAGGCGGTCCATCACGCCAGGGCGGTTGTTCTCCACCACCACATCGGCATCCAGAATGAGCTGGCGGGCCAGAGCCACGTCAGCCGGGTCCTTGAGGTTGAGCACGGCCGAGCGCTTGTTGCGGTTGAGCGAGGCAAAATTTTCGCTGTAGCCTTCGTTGAGCGGAGGCCACTGGCGCAGGCCGTCGCCCGCAGGCGGCTCGATCTTGACCACTTCGGCGCCCATGTCGGACAACAGCATGGTGGAAAAGGGGCCAGAGGCGGTCGAGCAGAACTCGACGACACGGACGCCGGCCAGAGGCAGAAGAGGGGTGGTGGTCATGAGTGATGTTTTATGGGTTGAGCCGCTTCACGGAGCCGGCCTCGGTGGAACGAATCTTAGGGCGGTCACAAATAAAGAACAACTATTCCAAAATACAGAAAGCATCGTACCTGAACCCTCTTTCCCGCTGTTCGGAAGACCGTGAACACGCTTTTAGAACGTGTTCACGGTCTTAGTGGCTCAGCGCCGCCTCCAGCAACCGCTGAGCCTCCGGATCGCTCAGCCGGGCACCGCGCAGTTGCTCGCGCGGGAGCATGTCAGTAAAACGGCCGCCCACCATGAAAGCGACCTGATCGCACATATGGGCCACCACGTGCAGGTCGTGGCTGACCAGCACGAAGGCCTGTTGCTGCTCGCGCCGCAGCCGCGCCAGCAGGTTCAGCACTTCGGCCTGTACAGACACATCGAGCGCGGAAGTGGGTTCATCCAACAGCAGCACCTGCGGCTGCACCAGCAATGCCCGGGCGATGCAGACGCGCTGGCGTTGCCCGCCCGAAAGCTGGCCCGGAAAACGAAAACGCACCGAGAGCGGAAGCGCCACGGTTTGCAGCGCTTCGGCGATGCGCCTCTCGCGGTCGCCCACGCCGTGCACCACGAGAGGTTCGCGCAGAATTTCGTCGATGGTATGGCTCGGGTTGAGCGCGGCCAGCGGGTCCTGGAACACCATCTGCATGGCGCGCCGGTCCGCCGGTGCGCGCCGTATGCCGATAGGCCGGCCTGCCACTTCGATGCGGCCAGACCATTGCGTATCGATGCCGGCCACCGCGCGCAGGATGGTGCTCTTGCCGCAACCCGACTCCCCCACGATCCCCAGGCTGCCGCCACGCGGCACCTCGAAGGAAACGCCATTGACCACCTGCGCGCTGCCACGCTGCACCACCAGGTTTTCGATGCGCAAGGCAATTTCGTTCATTGCTGTTTTCCATGACGCTCACGCGTCACCCGCGGAGCACAAAACGTAATAGATCGAGAGGCTGCGGAGCAAGCCATGCGCGGGCACCCGCGGAGCTGGCTTTGCCAGGCCGTTGGGTGCGTCCCACCCCAGGGGGGAAGGCGCGTAAGCGACTCAGGGGGAACGTTACTCCAACCATGCGGCCTCCCGGTTGAGAACTGGCAGCTCGCCGCCAGGGTGATCCAGCGAAGGGCGGCAAGCCAGCAAGCCGCGCGTGTAGGGATGCCGGGCATCACTCATTTGCCCTCCCCGCAATTCCTCCATCACCCGGCCGGCATACATCACGAGAATCCGGTCGGCATATCCGGCCACCAGATCCAGATCGTGGCTGATGAGCACCAACCCCATGCCGCGCAGGCGCACCTGCTCGTCGATGAGATCGAGAATGCGGTGGCGCACCACGGCATCCAGGGCCGAAGTGGCCTCATCGGCAATCAGCAGATCGGGCTCAGCCGAGAGCATCATGGCCAGCATCGCGCGCTGCGCCATACCGCCCGACACCTCATGCGGATAAAGATCGGCCACGCGTTTCGGATCGCGGATGTGCACCTCGGCCAGAAGCTCTCGCACACGCTGCTGCAAGCCGGTACGCGGCACCTTGCCGCACAGCTTCAGCATCTCGGCCAACTGCTTGCCGATGGTCATGAGCGGATCGAGCCCTTGCTTTGGATCCTGGACAACCATGCCGATGCGCCGCCCGCGCAAGGCCCGCATGGCGCGAGGCCCGAGCGAAAGCAGATCATCGCCCTGCAAAGCCAGGCGATCCGCGCTCACGCTGGCGCTGGCCGGCAGCAAGCCCAGCAGCGAGCGAAAGCTGATCGATTTTCCTGACCCCGATTCGCCCACCACAGCGACACGCTCGCGGCCCATCGTGAGATTGACACCCCGTACCGCCTCGGTACGGCCCTGCGGCATATCGAAGGCAATCCGCAGGTTCTGAATTTCCAGCAATGGTTTCGTGTTGTCGTTCATCTCAGTTATCCATTACGTAGGCGTGCCCCCCGGCAAGCGCCGCCCCCCTCACCCCACCCCTCTCCCGCGAACGGGAGCAATACCAAAAGGCCACGGAGCAGGCCATCCGTAGGCAGCCGCGGAGTTGGCTTTGCCAGGCCGCTGGCTGCGTCCCCCTTGGGGGAAGGCGCGCCAGCGCCTCAGGGGGTCATTTCTTCTCGACTACGTCGCGCAGCGCATCACCCAGGAAATTGAACCCCAGGCTCAGCATCAAAATCATCAGGCCGGGCAGCGTCGACACCCACCAGGCCTCGAACACGATGGCACGGCCTTCTGCCACCATCGCCCCCCATTCAGGCGCAGGCGGTGGCAGGCCGAGGCCCAGGAACCCCAGGCCAGAAACGATGAGCACGATGCCCGGCGCATCCAATGCCGCGCGCACCAACGCCGAAGGCAGGCACAATGGCAGCGCATGGCGCAGCAGCAACCGCGTGCGGGAAACACCCAGCGCCGTCGCCGCCTGAATGAATTCCGCGCGGCGCAGTGACGCCACTTCAGCCCGCGCCACGCGCGCATAGGGTGGCCAGCCGGTAAGCGCGATGGCGATCACGGCTGTCCACAAACCCGAGCTCAGCGTCGCGGCCACGGCGATCGCCAGGATCAGCCGGGGAAACGCCATGAACACGTCCGAAAGACGCATCAGCACCGCATCGAGCCAACCACCCCACAGACCCGCCGCCGCACCGATCAGCAAGCCCACGGGCACACTGGCCAGCAGCACCATCATCACGATGGCCAGCGTGGGACGTGCCCCATAGACCACGCGGGAAAGCAGGTCGCGGCCCAGCGTGTCCGTGCCCAACAAGTGCTGAGCCGAAGGCGGCATCAACCGTTCGCCCAGAGACTGGGCCACGGGATCAGCCAGAGGCAACCAGGGCGCCAGCAGCGCCGCCAGCACCATGAGCCCGACCAGCACCAAGCCCGCCACGCCGATCGGGTGGCGAAGCAGACGGCGCAGGAACCGGTACGTAGCGCCCAAGCGGGCTTGGGTGCGCGTGGCGGGGGTATCGGTAGACAGCCACCGCGAACAGGAAGAAGCGATGCTCATACGGAACGGGAGCGGGGATCGAGCGCCGCCTGGATCAGTTCGCTGGCAATGTTGACCAGCATGAAAATGGTGCCCACCAGCAGCGTGGCGGCCAGCACCGCAGGGATATCGGCTGCGAACAAGGAATCGGTGATGTACATCCCCAAACCCGGCCAGGCAAACACGGTTTCAGTAAGCACCGCACCTTCCAGCAAATACGCATAGGTGAGCGCGATGATGGCCAGGATCGGGCCGGCCGCGTTGCGCAGCGCGTGGCGCCAGAGGATCGCGCTCTCGGACAAGCCCTTGAGCCGAAGCACCATGGTGTAGTCCTGCCGCAGCTGCCACAGGAGGAAGCTGCGCGTCATGCGTGTCACGAAGCCCATCGCCACCAGACCCAGCAGACTGGCCGGCAGGATCAGGTGTGAGAACGCGTTGCGGAAGGCGTCCCACTCGCCCGCCAGCAGGGTGTCGATCAGCAGCAGATGCGTCACCGCGGGCACGGAGTAGCGGTAAGCCACGTCGAGCCGGCCAGGCCCCGCCACCCAGCCCAGGTTGGCATAGAAGATCAGCAGCCCCACGATGCCCAGCCAGAAAATCGGCATCGAATGGCCCGCCAGCGAGAGCAGGCGCCCCAGGTGATCAGGCCAACGCCCCGCATATTGCGCGCACAGCACCCCCAGCGGAATGCCCAAAAGCACCCCCAGCACGATGGCCACCGTCGCCAGTTCGAAAGTGGCAGGAAAGTAGCGCACGACGTCTTCGGCAATCGGGTTGCCAGTGACCAGTGAGCGGCCGAAATCGCCGCTCAGCATGTCGCCGACGAAAGCCCCGAACTGCCGAGGCAGCGGCTGATCCAGCCGCATCTCGCGCCGCACCTGGTCGTATTGCTCCTGGGATGCCCTATCGCCCACCACGCGCAGCACCGGATCGGTCGGCAGCACCCGGCCCAGCGCGAAAGTCACGATCAGCAGGCCCAGCAGGGTGATGCACGCCGTCAGCAAGGTGGAGGCCAACCAGCGCAGGCGCCGCCGTGCCTTGCCCGGGCCACGCGAGGGCACAGGCACAGCGTCGTCGCTCACCGGCAAGGAGGAGGCCGCGCTGCTCACCGCTTCTCAATCACATGGAAGGCCGTGGAATCGAACGTCACCGCGCCCTTGTAGTTGTGCACGTTGGCGCGCACAGCAATAGGCTCGACTTTTTGCACGATGAAGCTGAAGGGAGAGTCATCACGCAGGGTGCGCTGGATATCCGCATAGATCTTCATGCGCTTGCCGTTATCCACCTCATGCCGCGCGCCCTCGGCTTTTGCCGTGAGCTCCGGAACCAGCCAATGCGCGCGCCAAGGGGCGTTCTTGTTGCTAGAGGTGGCCGCGTTGTCCGTATTGCGGCTGAAAAACTCCAGCGTGGAGCTCGGATCCGAATAGTCCGGCGCCCAGACGAACACGATCATGTCATGCCTGCGTTCGCGGTACGCCGTGAGCACCTGCGCGGGATCAGCCACTTTCAGATCGAGCTTGATACCCGCCTGTGCGAATGTGGATTGAACCGATTGGGCAATCTCGCGGTAGGGGCTTGCCGCCATCACATCGATGGAGGTCGAGAAACCATCGGGCACGCCGGCCTTGGCCAGAAGCGACTTGGCCTTGGCGATGTCCAGCTTGTAAGGCTGCTCGGTCAATGCGCCGTCAGTGCCGCTGGCCACGGCACTCTGGTTCACCTTGTACTGCCCGCGAAAGAGCTGCTTGGCAATGCCTTCATAGTCGATGGCCCAGCGCATGGCCTGCCATACTTCCGGTTTGGCGAACTTGGGGTTGGAGGTATTGACCGCGAGGTAATACACGTTGCCACGCGGAATCTGCACGACCTTGAGCTCCTTCTTGCTCGCGATCGCCTGCACCTGATCGGGGTTCAGATCGGAAGCCACGTCCACATCACCCTTTTCCAGCAACAGGCGCTGTGCGGCGGCTTCGGACACATGGCGCGTAATCACACGCTTGAGCTTTGGTGCAATGCCGCCCTGGTAGCCGGGGAAAGCTTCCATGACCACGGCATCCTTGGCTTTCCACTCCACCAACTTATAGGCCCCCGCACCCGCGGAGCGCGTGCGCAGCCACGTGTTGCCCATATCGCCGTTCTTCTCGTTCGACATCACCAGTTTCTTGTCCACCACCGAAGCGATGGCCGCGCTGAGGGCGCTGAGGATCAGATCAGTGGAATAAGGCTTCTCGAAGCTCAGGATGAGCTTGTCGCCCTCGGCGCGTACGCGGTCCTTGACGTTGCCCTTGTTCCAGCCGAACTGCTTGAGGATGATGGAAGGCTGCTTGTCGAGCAGGATGCCGCGCTGCAGCGAGAACGCCGCATCCTCAGCAGTAAGCGGGTTTCCCGATTGGAACTTGAGCCCCTTGCGCATGGTAAAGACGATCTGCATGCCGTCAGGCGCGGTTTCCCATTTCTCCGCCGCGCCTGGAATGATCTTGCTGAAATCCAGAGGATCATGCTGCACCAGGCGCAGATAGAGGTTGTTAAGGCTATCGCCCGAGGCCACTTCGAAGGCCTCGGCCGGATCCAGAGAGAGGAAAGCGCTGATGTCGCGCGCGATCACCAACGTATCGGCTGGCGTGGCAGCCCAGGCGCTGGTCATGGCCAAACAAGCCGCCAGGGTAGAGGCGCGCCATACTTTCTTGAGTGTGGTGTTCATGATGTCTCCTGTTGTAGATCTATGCGTGCGGGAATGACGATGCTTTTTTCCATGCGGAGGGCAAACCATTCAATCCATCTGCGTCACGAACTTGGTCACGAGGTAGCCATCGAAGGTCTCGCTGCCGCCTTCGCTGCCGATGCCGCTGTCCTTCACACCGCCAAAGGGGGTTTCGGGCAACGCCTGACCGAAGTGGTTGATGTTGACCATGCCGGCTTCGATACCGTTCTGGATGCGCAGCGCGTGGCGCGTGTTGCTGGTAAACGCGTAGGACGACAAACCGTAAGGCAGGCTGTTGGCGCGCTTGATCGCCTCGTCCAGGTCCTTGAAAGGCACACAGGCCGCCACTGGGCCAAAGGGTTCGGCCTGCATGATCTTGGCGTCGTCCGGTGGAGCGGCAATCACGGTGGGCGCGAAGAAGTTGCCCGTTTCACCCAGGCGCTCACCGCCCGTCTCGATGCGCGCCCCCTCGCACGCGCATCTTCCACGAATTCGGCCATCGCCGTCACGCGGCGCGCGTGTGCCAGAGGGCCCATACGGGTATCTGCCTCCAGGCCAGGGCCGACCTTGATGCCGCGGCTGACCTCCGTGAATCGGGCCATGAACCGGTCCCACGCCGGCTCCTCGATATAGAAGCGCGTAGGCGACACACACACCTGCCCGGCGTTCGAGAACTTGAAACCCGCCAGCATGGTGGCGGCGCGCTCCACATCCGCGTCGGCGCACACAATCACAGGCGAGTGGCCGCCCAGTTCCATGGTGATGCGCTTCATGTGGGTGCCAGCCAGGGCCGCCAGTTGTTTGCCCACAGGTACCGAACCCGTGAAAGAGACCTTGCGCACGATGGGCGACGAGATCAAATACTCGGACACTTCATGAGGCACACCCCAGACCACGTTGAGCACGCCCGGCGGCAGGCCAGCTTCGTGGAACAGGCGGGCAATCGCCACCACCGCGCTCGGTGAATCCTCTGGCCCCTTGATGACGATCGTGCAGCCGGCCGCCACGGCCGCCGCAATCTTGCGGATCGCCTGGTTGTAGGGAAAATTCCAGGGCGTGAAGGCCGCGCATACGCCAATGGGCTCACGCAGCACAAACTGGCGCACATTGGGCAGACGCGGCGGGATCACGCGGCCGTAGATGCGGCGGGCCTCCTCGGCATGCCAGTCGCAATGGTCGGCGCAGCGCAGCACCTCTCCCACCGCTTCAGCCAGCGGCTTGCCTTGATCCAGCGTGATGTTCCTGCCGATCTCCTTCGCGCGTTCGCGGCTGAGCTCCCCTACCTTGCGCAAGATGGCTCCCCGCTCCACGGGCGACACATGGCGCCAGGTAGCGAAGGCTCGTTCGGCCGCGGACAGTGCGCGGTCCAGATCGTCACGCGTGGCATGCGGCAGTTGACCGATCGTGTCGCCTGTGGCGGGGTCCAGCACGGGCTGCAGCGTGCGGCCACCGCCTTGGACGAACTCACCGTCGATGTAAAGCGCGAGGTTTTCGTATGAGTTGGACATGAAACAAGGTCTCCTGGGTAAATTCGAGGACGTTCAGCCTGGGCAGGGGCGAAAGAGCGCTGACGCGCTCCGCTTGCCACCGTTTCAGGCCAGGACGGGCGCGGTACGCTCCATATCGCGCTCCCAGGCCTGGCCCGGCATGGCCGCAAACAGGCTGCGCGTATACGGATGGGCGGGCGCGCGGGCGATGGCTTGAACGGTGCCGGTTTCCACGATGCGGCCCTTGTGCATCACGGCGATGCGGTCGCAGATCTGGCTGGCCACGCGCAGGTCATGGGTGATGAACAGCATGGACAGTCCCAGCCGCTCGCGCACTTCGCGCAGCAGGGTCAGCACCTGCTGCTGAACAGACACATCCAGCGCCGACACGGCTTCGTCGGCCACGATCAGGCGCGGCTGCATCACCAGCGCCCGGGCAATACCGATGCGCTGGCGCTGGCCGCCACTGAACTCGTGCGGAAAACGGTTCACCGCGCTCGGATCCAGGCCGACCATCGCCAGCACGTCCTGCATCCGGCGCTCGGCCTCCGCGGGAGGCACGCCGCAGAGAATGGCGTTTTCCGTCACGATGCGGCCCACGCGATGGCGCGGATTCAGTGATGCGAAAGGATCCTGGAAGATCATCTGGATCTGCGGACGCAGCGCCTTGAGCGCACGGCCCCGGAGGGCCTGAACAGGCTCGCCATTGAAGACGATCTGCCCGCCGTCCACGTCCAGCAGACGCATCACGCATTGGCCCAGCGTGGTCTTGCCGGAACCCGATTCACCGATCAGCCCGACGGTTTCACCTTCGCCGATCTCCAGGCTGACCTCGTCAAGCGCCTTCGTGCGCCCGCGCCCGCCAAAAAGGCCTTGGCCTCGCGCGCGATAGCTCTTGCTCACGCCTTCGATCCGCAGCAGCGGCGCCGGCCGTGCGGAAGCCTCGTCCATGGTGTCGCGCAGACGGGGCACGGCGTCGATAAGACGGCGCGTGTAGGGATGCTCAGGCTGGCGCAGCACCTGCGCGGCCGTGCCACTTTCCACCACCTTGCCCTGCTGCATCACGACCACACGGTCAGCAATGTCCGCCACAACCCCGAAATCGTGGGTAATGAAGAGCACGCCAATACCATGCGTGGTCTGCAAACGCTTGATGAGCGCGAGGATCTGCGCCTGCGTGGTCACATCCAGCGCGGTCGTGGGCTCGTCCGCGATCAGCAGCTGCGGCTCCAGCGCCATGGCGATCGCGATCACCACACGCTGGCGTTGCCCGCCGGAAAGCTGGAAGGGGTACCGATGGCGCAGGGTCTCCGGCTCGGGCAGGCTCATCTCCCGCATCAGTTCCAGCACCCGGCGCTCGCGCACGTGCGCATCACGCTCGCCATGGACGAGGAGTACCTCGTCGATCTGCTCGCCCACGGTCATGACGGGATTCAGCGCCGTCATCGGTTCCTGGAAGATCATGCCCATGCGCGAACCGCGCATGCGGCGCAGGCTTTCAGCGTCCAGCGACAGCAGGTCTTCACCTGCCAACGTGATCTCGCCGCTCTTCACGCTCAGCACCGGCGGCAGCAGGCGCATCACGGCATTGGCCATGACCGATTTACCCGAGCCGGATTCCCCCACCACGCACACGGTCTGGCCCGCGGGCACGTCCAGTGAAACATCCTGCACGGCAAAGACGCGGTCGCCTCCCGCAGGCAACGCGACGCTCAGATGGCGAATGCTAAGCAATGTGTGTTCGCTCATGCATTCCCCCTTGGCGCCGGCGCGGACTCAAGGCCTGATTGAGGGCGTCGCCCAAAAGGTTCAAGCCCAGCACAGTGATGAAGATGGCCACACCGGGTACCGCCGAGAGCCACCAGCTTTGCAGCAGCGTCGTGCGGCCCGCGCCGATCATGAACCCCCAGGAGATCATGCTGCGGTCGCCCAGCCCCAGGAAGCTGATGGCGGATTCCAGCAGAATGGCCGTAGCCATCATCAGGGAGGCAGCCACCACGATGGGAGACAGCGTATTGGGCAAGATCTGCCGGAACACGATGCGTGCGCTGGATTGGCCGCCGAGCACCGCCGCCTTCACGAAATCGCGCGTTCGCAGCGAAAGAAATTCGGCACGTACCAACCGCGCCACCGAAGGCCAGGAGATGACGCCGATAGCGCCCACGATGGAATACATTGAAGGGCCGAAGATCGCCACCATCAGCAGCGCCAGCAGAAAGCCTGGAATAGTCTGGAAGATCTCGGTGAAGCGCATGATGAAGTCGTCCACCCAGCCGCCGTAGTAGCCGGCCACCGCGCCCAGCACAGTCCCCACGATCACCGCGACCGCCGTGGCCACGATGCCGATCAGGAGCGACACGCGCGCCCCGTGTGCCACGCCGGCAGCCACGTCACGGCCCAGCATGTCGGTACCCAACGGAAAACCGGGGCTGAAAGGCGGCAGATTGGGATCGGTCACCATCGCCCACGGATCACCGGGATAGAACCAGTGCGCGCCCAAGGCCAGCACTGCGATAGCCAGCAGCATCAGCGCGCCGACCGCGCCAGCCGGCTGGCGCAGAAGGCGGGTCAGAAAGCGGTCGTGATTCATACTTGAAGTTCGATGCGCGGGTCGGCGAGGCTGTAGAGAAAATCAGCGATCAGATTGAAAATCACCACCATCACGGAACTGACGAAGAACACGGCCAGCAGCAGGTTGTAGTCGCGCTGGAACAGCGCGTCGAAAGCCAGGCGGCCAATGCCGGGCCAGGCAAACACGGTCTCGATCAGCACCGAACCGCCCAGGATGTGGCCGGCCTGCAAGGAAACGAAAGTGATCACGGGTAGCACCGAGTTGCGCAAGATGTGGCGCCGCCAGACCCTCCCTTCGGGCACCCCCTTGGCACGCGCAGTCTTCACAAAGTCCTGATCCATTACCTCCAGGGCAGCCGCGCGCGTCACCCGGGTATAGATCGCCACATAGAACAGCCCCAGCGTCACGGCGGGCATCAACAGATGCTTGGCCACATCCAGCACGGCCTCCCAGCCCGTGAAATCCGCCCCCACGGTACTCATGCCATAGGGAGGCAACCAGCCCAGCTTCATCGAGAACACCACGATGGCCAGTAAGCCGATCCAGAACAGCGGCATCGCGAAGAAAACCAGCGAACCCGCCGTGATGAGCGTATCCAGCAGGGAACCCGCGCGCCGGGCCGCCGCGATCCCCAGGCTGACCCCCACGGCCACCGAAAAGACGAACGCGCTGAGCGTGAGCAGCAGGGTCGCGGGCAACTTCTCCAGCACAATCTCCTTCACCGGCCGGTTCTCGCGGTAGGACTCCCCCAGATCGAAGCTCAGCAACTGCTTCATGTAGGTGAGCAACTGCACCGGAACAGGCTTGTCCAGGCCATATTCCTGGCGGATGCGCTCTACGAAGCCGGCATCCACCGCGCCGGCCTCACCCGCCAGGATGGTGGCAGGATCGCCTGGCGCGGCGCGAATCAGCGCGAAGTTGATGGCGATGACGCAGAGAATGACCAGCACCGCCTTGAAGCAGCGCCGGGCCAGGAAAAGAAGTCGGTCCATGCAGGGCCTGGAAGGTTCCGGTGGTGTTACTTGCCGATCCAGACGTCGGCGAAGTTCTCATTCATGCCGAGGCCGGTCGTGATGAGGTTCTTCACCTTGGTGCGGTAGACGGTGGGCATCACCATCTGGTGCGTCCAGAGGATCGGCAGATCCTTCGAGAGCTGTTTCTGCAACTGCGAATAGAGCTTGGCGCGCTCGGCCTTGTTCGTCTCCTGCTCGGCCTTGATCAGCAGCGCATCCACCTCCTTGTTGACGTAACCGTCGATGTTCGCCGCCGTGCCGCGGTTGAGCTGGTTGGTCGACAGATAGGTCTGGCTCACGCCAATGGCCGGGTCACCCAGCAGATAGACGAAGTTGTAGGCCAGATCGAAGTCGCCTGAAGACGCGCGCGAGAACCAGCCCGGCACATCGGTGGCCACGATGGTGGTCTTGATGCCCACCGCATTCAGGCGTTCGCGCGTGTATTCAGCCAGGCGCTGCCAGGTTTCGCCATAAGGCAGCGGCAACAGGCGCAGGGTCACACGGGTACCGTCAGCCCCCGGCTTGAGGCCCATTTCATCGAGCAATGCCTTCGCGCGGGCGGGGTCATAGGGGTATTTGGTTTCCACGCTGGTGTCGCGGAAGACGTAGCCCGCGGGGAAGGGGCCATTCACCGGCTCGCCAAAGGTCGAGAAGATGTTCTTGATGATGAACTGGCGGTCGATGGCATGTGCGATGGCTTGGCGGAAGCGCAGGTCGCCCAGCGGCTTGTTGCGCAGGTTCATGTTCAGAAAGCCCACGGGCTGCAGGAACTCCCAGCCGGCCTTGGTCAGGCCAACGCCAGGGGCGGCGGCCAGGCGCGCGATCTCGAAGTTCTCCACGTCGCCGGCACGGATGGCGTCGACCTTCCCGCTTTCGAACGCGATGGAACGGCCCACGGCATCCGGCACGATATGGAAAAAGAGGTTGTCCAGGTGGGGCTTGCCCTTGTCCCAGTAGTCGGCGTTCTTCACCAGCTTGATGAATGCGCCGCGGCGCCATTCGCCGAGCTTGAAGGGGCCCGTGCCCACGATGGTGTTGTTGACCTGCGTGGTGCGGTAGTCGGTCACGCCTTCGTAGAGGTGCTTGGGCATGATGGTGCCGCCCGTGGCCTCGAAGATGTACATGAAGGCGGGATAGGGCTGCTTGAGGGTGAACACCACCGTCAGTTCATCCGGCGCGTCGATGGATGCCACCTGCTCCATGATGAGCTTGGTGCGTGCGAAGGTGACCGGCAGGTACTGCTTGAAGCTGAACAGCACGTCGGCCGAGGTGAACGGTTTGCCGTCGTGCCACTTCACGCCAGGGCGCAGCTTGAAGGTGTACACCTTGCCATCGGGCGAGATCGTCCAGGACTGGGCCAGACGAGGAATCGGCTCCAGCTTGGGCGAGAGGGAGATCAAGCCCTCATAGATCTTGCTGCCCACGAAGGAGCTCGGCCCCAGCTTCGCGTTGCCCAGGTTGATGCCCGGCGGCTCCGGGTTCACGATGAGGTTGAGCGAACCGCCGTCACGCGGCGCCTGGGCAAGCGCTACGCTGGCGAGCAAGGCGGCGCCCAAAGCGAGCGCGAATCGGCGGAAAGCTTTTTTCATGATTCCCCTTGTGTTTGAAGATGGTCAGGATTTGGTGCCGAACTGCGCCTGGGCTTCGTCCAGCGCCTTGGCCAGGCCGTCCACGAGTTCGTCGATCTGCTGGCGCTCGCTGATCAGCGGCGGGCACAACGCGATGCAGTTGGCGATGGCGCGCACGATTACGCCGTGCTCCATGGCTTTGTTCTGGATCCATGCACCGGCGGCGGCCTCCGGCGGGAAGGGCTTCTTCGCCACCTTGTCGGCAGTGATTTCCACCGCGGCCAGCAGCCCCCGGCCACGCACTTCGCCCACCAGAGGATGGCTGGCGAGCGTATTCAGGCGTTCAAAGAAATACGGCGAAAGCGCCTGCACATGCTCAACGATCTTGCGCTCCTGGTAGATCTTGATCGTCTCCAGTGCCACGGCGGCCGCCACCGGGTGGGCAGCATAGGTCAGGCCGTGGGCGAAGGCGCCGATCTTGCGGCTGCCGGCTTTCAGTACATCGTTGATCTGGTCGGTCAGCAAGAGGCCCGAAATAGGCAGGTAGGCGCTCGAAAGACCCTTGGCCACGGTCATCATGTCGGGCTTCAGATTGAAGGTGTTGCTGCCGAACATCTCACCGGTACGGCCGAACCCGCAGATCACTTCGTCCACGATGAAGAGCACGTCGTGTTTGCGGAGAATGGCCTGCACACGCTCGTAGTACCCTTTGGGCGGTACGATCACGCCGCCCGAGCCGTGGATAGGCTCGGCGATGAAGGCCGCCACGGTCTCGGGACCTTCCTTCAGAATCATCTGCTCCAGGTTGTTCGCCAGGCGCTCCACGAACTGCTCTTCGCTCTCGCCCGGCTGGCCGAAGTGGTAGTAGCTCGGGCAGTCGGTGTGCAACACCTGCGGAATGGGCAGATCGAAATCCTTGTGCACATGCACCAGGCCCGTCAGGCTTCCGGAAGCCACGGTCACGCCGTGATAGCCATAAAGGCGCGAGATGATCTTCTTTTTCTTCGGACGGTTCAGCTGGTTGTTGTAATACCAGACCAGCTTCACCGCCGCATCATTCGCCTCGGAGCCCGAGTTGGCGAACAGCACATGGTTCAGCCCTTCGGGGGCGATGCCCGTGAGCGCCTCGGCCAGCGCGATGGCCGGCGGGTGCGAGCGGTGGTTGAAGAGATGGTAGTAAGGCAGCGCGTTGAACTGCTTCATGGCGGCATCGACCAGCCGCGGCTCCGAGAAGCCCAGCGAGGTGCACCACAAACCCGACATGCCCTCCAGATAGCGGTTGCCGTTCTCATCCACCACATAGCAGCCGTCGCCACGGGTGATCACCACCGGGCCGCGCGTGTCATGCGCGTCGAGGTTCGAGTAGGGATGGACCACGTGCGCGACGTCCTTCTGCCAGTTTTCGCTGCGGGTAGTGCTCATGAAGAATTTGTCCTGGTGTCTTGAAGAAAGGAATCTGAAGAATCAGAATCTGCGAAATCAACTGGCGTTGCGGGCGCGCATGTAGCCTTCGAGGAAAGCTTCGAGGTTCTCGCCGAGCTTCTCGACGAGATAGCCCCCCTCCTGGATCAGCACCACAGGGCCGCGATAGGCGCCGATGCGCTCGCCCGCGCCGCGAAAGCCCTCGGTGCTCACGGCCAGGTCGGAAGAAGGATCGCCCTTGAATGGATCAAATCCCAGCGACACCAGCAGCGCCTTGGGCTCGTACGACTGGATCGAGGCCATCCCCTGATCAACCGCATCCAGCCAGGCCGGGTCTTCGGATTTCAGCGGCAGCGGCAGATTGAGGTTGTGCCCCTTGCCCTCGCCTTCGCCGCGCTCATCGGCGTAGCCCGCGTAGAAAGGAAACAGCACATTCGGATCACCGTGCACCGAAACGAAGTGCACGTCGCCGCGCTGATAGAAGATCGATTGCGTGCCGTTGCCGTGGTGTGTGTCGATATCCAGGATCGCTACGCGGCCCAGCTTGCGGGCCATGTAGTTGGCCGCAATCGCCACGTTGTTGAGATAGCAGAACCCGCCGCCAAAATCGGCATAGGCGTGATGCCCCGGCGGACGGCACAGCGCATAGGCTTCACGCTCGCCCTCCAGCACCAGCCGGCTGGCTTCCAGCGCGGCATGGGCCGAACCCACGGCAGCGGTCCACGTGCCCTCAGCCAGCGGAGAGGATCCGCCTGCCAGGTAGTAACCCACCTGCCCTTGAATGCTCGAGGGACGGCGGCGGGAGGTGTAGTGGGCGAATGCGTGCGGATGAATCAGCGGCGTGGCATTCGGCAGTTCGCGCCAACGCTCGTGCGCGGTCGACAGAAACTCCAGATAGCCCGCATCGTGCACAGCGGCGATCCACTCCAGATCCCAACCCTTGGGCGCCACTTCTTCGTGGCCTTGGGCAAGCAATTGCTTGAGCAACGCATCGGCGCGCGCCGGCGACTCGAGATTGGCGACCATCGTGCCGCGCACCACGATCTGTTCGGGCGCATGCTGGCGGTGCAGAGGAGAGAAAGTGAACTTCACGGCGATTTCCTGATGAGGTCTGGACAGCGTATCCAGAGCCTCCGGAAATGAATTGACGGATCACGACAATCTGCAGCGACTGCTGCCCGCTCATCCCCTCAACGCCAACCTACGGCAAACCGGTGCAGCCTCTTCAAATCGCCAGCGCGGCCTGCCTGAAGGCCCTGGGACTCTGCCGCGTGTAGCCGCGGAACGCGCGCGTGAAGGCGCTGGTTTCGCTGAAGCCCAGTTGCTCGGCGATGTCCGTCACGGGCAATCGGCTTTCGGTCAGCATGTGCTGCGCGGTTTCCATGCGCACCTGCGCGAGCAGCGGCTGAAAACTGATGCCCTGTTCCTTTAGCCGCCTTTGCATGGTGCGCGGCGTCACACCGAAATCAGTGGCGGCATGCTCCAAAGTCGCCTGCCCTCGGCGCACGGCATGCGCCATCCAGGCGCGCAATGCATCGCCGAGCAGATCATGCCCATTGCACTTCGGCATCAGGCTTTCCAGGTGCGCGCAAAATTCCGCATAGCGTCCAGCGTCTGCGGTCGGGATAGGCTGCGCCAGCAGCCGCGAGGAAAAACACATCGAGGTGTTCTGCGCTCCGAATACCACGGGGGCCTGGAAAAACGCCCGGTACGGCGCCTGCTGCCGTGGCGCCGGGGCGGCCAGCGTCACATGCTCCAGCATCCAGGACTCGCCCACGGTCCTGCGCAGCGAGCGGCAAACCTTGCCCAGCGTATAGGCCGCATCCTGGAGCCGGTCGCCGACAGCCTGATCGTGAATGTCGTAAATCAGCTGCGAGGTGCCCTGGCCATGGACCAGTTCCACCCGTGTGCCCGTCTGCCCCACAGGAAAGTAGCGCGCCAGGGACTGGAGCGCATCGCCTATGGTGGAGGCATAGAGGAAAAGGCCGCCAAAGATGGTGTAGGGCGGCGCCTGCCCCGCATCAGCCATCTCCAGCCCCAGATGGGTGCGCCCGCTCTGCTCGGCCGCGCTGGAGAGCATGCGCGTATAGCCCAGCAGCGAGGTCTTGCTCGCCTCCGCCGATGGCCTCAAAGGCCACGCAGACACGGCACCGGACATCGGTCGCATGTCGCGCAAGAGGGAATTCATGAGATGGGTGGCCACGCGATTGGCTTCAGCACTGATCGCGCCCACCACGAGTCGAGTAGTCATTGCAGCAGTTTCCGGTTTGGTGAGTCACAGCCGGATCGTTTCACTTGGTTCCGCAAAATGGAACTTCGGTTTTATAATTTGCAAATTCGATTCCAGCATTAGGGCAAACCCCGGGGTTTGGTCCCGGCCGGTTCTCCAGCACAATTCGCGCCAACCATGAACAACACCCTTGTCAAGGGCCTGGCCATCATTGAGCTGCTGGCCCATAGCGACCGAGCGCTGGGCCTGACCGAAATCGCCATCGAGCTCGATCTGGGCAAAAGCAACGTGCACCGCCTGCTGCAGGCGCTGGTCGAAGCCCGCTTCATCCTCCGCGACGAGCGCAGCGGCCGTTATGCGGCGGCCATCAAGCTATGGGAGCTGGGCTCGGCCGTGCTGTCCAAGCTGGATCTGCGCGTGCATGCCGAGCAGATCATGGATGAGCTGCTGGCCCTCACGCAGGAAACAGTCCACCTTTCGGTGCTCGACGGCCACGAAGTGGTCTACGTCCACAAGCTCGACAGCCCCAATCCGGTGCGCGCCTACACGCAGATCGGCGGACGCGCCAGGGCCCACTGCGTGGCCACGGGCAAGGCCATGCTGGCCTTCTTTCCGCCCCCGGTGCTGGAGCGCGTTTCGCAGCAGTTGGAAGCCCGCACGCCCAGAAGCATCACCGACCCCCAGCAATTCCTGCAGGAAATGGCGCGCATCCGCAGCCAGGGCTATGCAATCAACAAAGGGGAGTGGAATGAAAACGTCTGCGGTATCGCCTCTCCCGTGAGCGACGCCAGCGGCCAGGTGGTGGCCGCGTTAGGCCTGTCAGGCCCCAAGGAGCGCTTCAAGCCCGCGCAGATCAAGGCCTTCGCCCCCTTGGTCGTGAGCGCCGCGGCACGCATGTCGCGCCAGCTGGGCGCGCGCACCTCCCTGCCTGCTCTGCGTTGAACCGTCAAAGGCCCTCTCAGGGCGCGTCCACCTTCAGCTTTTCGGCCAGAAAATCCAGCAGGTGCCGCACCGAAGGCACCAATGCACGGCGCGGCGGGTACATGGCGTGCACGATACCCACCGGCGGCTCCCAGCCCGGCAAGACCTCAACAAGCCGGCCCGCGCGCAGATCTTCCCGGCATAAATAGTCGGGCAAGATCCCGGCGCCCACGCCGCCCAAGACCGCAAAGCGTAATGCGGACAGATCATCGGCCAGATAACGTGGCGGAGCGGGCACATACAGAAAACCCTCTCCTTCAGGCCCCGTCAGCATGGAGCCCGCATGCGCATCGCCTGCGGACATGCAGACGGCATCGAGCATGCTCAGATCCTGCGGCCCCCGCAGCGCCTGCTGCCGCCTCAGCACCTCGGGCGCGGCCACCAGCATGCCCCGGCTGATGCTCAAGGTACGAGCCGCCAGCGTAGCGCTGTCCTCAATCACCGTGCGCACGCGCAGTGCCATGTCCATTCCCTCTTCAACCGGATCCACGGGCCGGTTGAGCACGTGCATCTCGATCTGCACGCTGGGGTAGCGTTGCATGAACAACGGCAGCAACTCGCCCACATCGCTCTGCGCCAACCCGACGGGGCAGCTCAACCGCACCACGCCCTGTGGTTCCCGGAGCACCTGGGCGACAGCCTCGGCGCCAGCCTCCGCCGTGTCGCGCACGCCGATGCAGTGACGCAGATAGATTTCGCCCGCGGGTGTGAGAGAAAGCCGGCGCGTGCTGCGCTGCAGAAGCTGCACACCCAACTGCGACTCCAGCTCCGCCACCCGGCGCGACAACCGGGATTTGGGCACCCTCAGGACGCGGCTGGCGGCCGTGAAACCGCCGCGTTCAGCCACCTCCGCAAAGAAGAGCATGTCGTTGAGGTCAATCATGGATGGATTGTCCTGTTCATGAACACAGTCTATTCCAAATTTGCCATCTTATCGATGATTGGATCCTCAAATAGACTTTATCCATACCCTACTCCCCTGTCATCAAGGCAGCGGTCCCGACAAGCTTCAATAAGGAATCATCATGAAACTGCTTCACGTAGACGCCAGCATCCTGGGCACCCAATCTGTCTCGCGCCTGCTCACGGCCGAGATCGTGTCGCAATGGCTGGCCCAGCATCCGGGCGCCACGGCCGAACATCTCGATCTGGCTGTGGACACGCCCAACCACTTCAGTGCCGATGCCTTGGGCATCAAGCTGGGTCAGCCAGCCGAGCCCACCGAGGCGCAACAGCGCGAGAACGCCGTCTCGGAACGGCTGGTCAGCCAGTTCCTGGCGGCCGACGTGATCGTGGTCGGCGCCCCGCTCTACAACTTCTCCATTCCGAGCCAGCTCAAGGCCTGGATCGACCGCCTGGCGCAAGTCGGCCGCACCTTCAAATACACCGATAAGGGTTCCGTCGGCCTGGCCGGAGACAAGACAGTGATCGTGGCCTCCAGCCGCGGCGGCGTCTACTCGACGACGGAGGCAGGCCGGGCCCTGGAGCACCAGGAAAGCTATTTGCAGGCGGTATTTGGCTTCTTCGGTATCACGGATGTGCGCTTTGTACGCGCTGAAGGCTTGGCGCTGGGAGAAGCAGCCCGAGCCGCCGCCCTGGCATCGGCCCGCAACGATATCCGCGTGGTCACGGGCAGCACGGCCGAAGCGGCCAACCAGGCGCATGGCACATTGGCGGCTTGATTCGCCGTCCGCCCCACAAAAAAGACCCCCACGCTTTCCCGCTTCGCGTGGTCCGCTGCCCCCCGAGGGGGCGCTTTTTTGTCTTGGGGCGGCCCGGCAACAAAAAAACGCCGGGGGAAACTCCGGCGTTTTTTGTTGTCTGCGAGGCATTCGGCCGCGACGCCGCTACTATGCGCGGTTCCTGCCCCATTTGCCTGAACATGATTGCGCCCCCCATCACCGCCCCCACCCCGTCCATGATGTGGCGTTGCCTGGTGATCGAAGACGATCTGGAAAACGCCCGCTACATCGCTGACGGGCTGCGCGCGCAGGGGCACGTCGCCATCATCGCCAGCGAAGCGCGCGATGCGCTGCAGCGCGCGTCCGGCGAGCACTGGGATGTGGTGGTTCTCGACCGCATGCTGGGCCCGCAGGTGGATGGGCTGCATATTCTGCACACCATGCGCGGCCTGGGATTGCGCACGCCGGTGCTGGTGCTCTCGGCCTTGAGCGCGTTGGACGAGCGCGTGCGGGGCCTCAAGGCCGGCGGCGATGACTACCTGACCAAGCCATTCGCCTTCTCCGAACTGTTCGCGCGCATCGAAGCGCTGGTGCGCCGCACCCGCACTGGCGACGAAGCCAAGGCACTTCATCTGGGGGGCCTGCGCCTGGATCTGGTGCACCGCACGGTACACCGCAACGGCAGGGCCATTGCGCTCAAGCCGCGCGAATTCCGGCTGCTGGCCTACCTCCTGATGCACGCGGAGCAGCCGCTGACCCGCACCATGCTGCTGGAAGCCGTGTGGGACTACCGGTTCGATCCGCAAACCAACCTCATCGACGTGCAGATCAGCCGGCTGCGCCAGAAACTGCAGGCACCGGGCGAAGAGCCTTTGATCCACACCGTGCGCGGCGTGGGCTACCGCATCGGCCTCCATCCCGAAGGCCACGCTTGACCAAAGGCCGCGGTCTCTGGCGATCCACCGGCCTGCGCCTGGCGGTGTTCTTCGGCTTTCTGGTGCTGGTCGCCGTGCTGTTCACGCTGTCGCTGGTGTACATCCAGGTGTCAGCAGTCCTGCACCGCAACGTCGACCGTCAGTTGCAGCAGATGCAGGAGCGCCTCACGCTGCAGTACGCATTCGAAGGCCCCGAAGTGACGGCCCAGACCATCCGCCAGGTGCTGCACGACGGGCGCGACACCGACCTGGAATTGGTGCTGCTCACCACACCCAGCCGGCGCTACCTCGCGGGCAACATCGACGTCGAATCCCTGCCTCCGCTGGCCACCATGGGAGCAGCGGTGAGCCAGCTGAACCTGAGCGCACAGACCGTGCATGCCCGGCTGATCGCCCATTCGCTGCCGGATGGCGCGCTCCTCGTCCTGGGGCACGATTTGCGGGAACTGCGGGACATCGAGTCCACCCTGGCCACCGCCAGCCTGGTGGCGGGCCTGTTCTCGCTGTCATTGGCGCTGATCGGCGCATGGCTTTTCCGGCACGAACTGGGCCGAAGCGTGGACGCGCTGCACCAGACCATCACCCGCATCGCCAGCGGCCAATTGCATGAGCGCGTGCTGCTGGAAAACACGCCCGACGACGAATTCGCCCGGCTGGAGCAGGATTTCAACCACATGCTCGACCGCATCGAGCAGCTCATGGACGGCGTGACCCACGTTTCCGACGAGATCGCGCACAACCTGCGCACCCCCTTGACCCGCCTGCGCCTGCGGCTGCAAGCAGCTCACGACACGGCCCCCGGCATCGCCGACCTTCGCGGGGCCCTGCAATCGGCCATGCACGACATCGACGACCTGAGCCGCGTGCTGGACAAGCTGCTGGCCATTGCCCAGGCCGAATCCGGCACCCGCCGCGCGCCGTTCGCGCCCACGTCATGGGAGGCCATCGGCGAAGATGTGGTGGAACTGTATGAAGCCCTGGCCGAGCACGAGGGCGTCGCCCTGCTCTGGACATGCGAGCATCCCGCCCCCGTGCTGGGCGACCGGCACCTGCTCGCCGGCGCCCTCGTGAATGTGGTGGACAACGCCATCAAATATGGCGGAAAAGGCGCGCATGTGGAGGTGTGCTCGCGCGTGTTCATGGAAGAAGGCACCCTCTGGAGCGAGCTCGTGGTGCGAGACGACGGCCCTGGCGCCCCGCCGGAGGCCATCCCCGCGCTCGGCCAGCGCTTTCTTCGCCTGAGGCCGGAACTGCCCGGCCATGGCCTGGGGTTGGCCAGCGTGCAAGCGGTGATGCAGCTGCACGGCGGCGGCATGCGGATCGAGCCCGCCAATCCTGGCCTGCGCGTGGTGCTGCGGCTACCGGCGCCCTGACCTGTGCGCCTCCCGATCCCGCGGGAACCTTGCATACCCTTGTCATGTAGCCCATAACGGGCCTGCACCGGCGAATGCAGCCGCCAGCCCCACCCTAAAGCCACCCATAGCTCCCATTTATATAGCAAAAGAGCATCCATCATTACCGTTTGGCAATGATCTGGTCACACACCAAGCGCCGGCCCGAATCTAAGATTTTCGTCTCCCCATGACAACCCACCGTGGCCCTTGCGCAGGGCCCATCAGGAGACTTTTGCCTTGAAGATTCACAGCCAGAGAGATTTCACCGCGGGGCTGCTTTTCAGCGCCTTCGGCGTCGCCTTCGCGTGGGGCGCCACCACCTACACCGTAGGCTCAGGCGCCCGCATGGGACCGGGCTACTTCCCGGTGATCGTGGGCGCGCTGATCGCGCTGCTGGGCGCGCTGATCACAGCGCGCTCGCTCATCGTGCATACCGAAGACGGTGAGCCCATCGGCTCCATTGCCTGGCGTCCGCTGATCTTCATCATCGGCGCCAACGTGCTCTTCGGCGTGCTGCTGGGCGGCCTGCCCAGCATCGGCTTGCCGCCCATGGGGCTGATCGTGGCCATTTACGTACTGACCCTGGTCGCGAGCCTCGCGGGCGACCAGTTCCAGTTGAAGCCCGTGCTGATCCTTGCCACGGTCTTGGCCGTGGGCAGCTATCTGGCCTTCGTGGTCGCGCTGAACCTGCAATTTCCCGTATGGCCCTCGTTCTTCGTGAGCTGATCGTTCCGCCCACCACTCAATACACCCCATCATGGAACTGATCGAGCACCTCTCCCTGGGCTTCCAGGTCGCCTTCACGGCGCAAAACCTTGTCTACGCCTTCATGGGCTGCCTGCTGGGCACCCTCATCGGCGTGCTGCCGGGCCTGGGCCCCGTGGCCACCATCGCCATGCTGCTACCCACCACGTATGCGCTACCTCCCACGGCAGCGCTCATCATGCTGGCCGGCATCTACTACGGCGCGCAGTACGGCGGCTCCACCACGGCCATCCTGGTGAACCTGCCAGGCGAGTCATCATCCGTCGTGACTGTGATCGACGGCTACCAGATGGCACGCAAGGGCCGCGCCGGCCCCGCCCTCGCCTCCGCGGCCCTGGGTTCGTTCTTTGCCGGCTGCGTGGGCACGCTGGTGATCGCCGCCTTCGCGCCACCGCTGACCGAAGTCGCGTTCAAGTTCGGCCCGGCCGAATACTTCTCGCTCATGGTGCTGGGCCTGATCGGCGCGGTGGTCATGGCATCGGGCTCGCTGCTCAAGGCCATCACCATGATCCTGGTGGGCCTGGCATTCGGCCTGGTCGGCACGGACGTGAACTCCGGCGTAGCCCGCTACAGCTTCGACATCCCAGAACTGACTGACGGCATCAGCTTCGTGGCCATCGCCATGGGCATCTTCGGCTACGGTGAAATCATCGCCAACCTCTCCGTGCCCACCGAAAAGCGTGAAGTCTTCACCGACAAGGTACGCGGCCTCTGGCCCACCAAGGAGGACTTCCGGCACATGTTCCCCGCCGTGCTGCGCGGCACGGCCATCGGCTCGGCGCTGGGCATTCTGCCGGGCGGCGGCGCGCTGCTGTCGGCCTTCGCGGCCTACACGATCGAGAAGAGAACCAAGCTCAAACCCGGCGAGATTCCTTTCGGCAAGGGCAACATCCGCGGTGTGGCCGGCCCTGAATCGGCCAATAACGCAGGCTCGCAAACCTCCTTCATTCCGCTGCTCACGTTGGGCATTCCGCCGAACGCCGTGATGGCCTTGATGGTTGGCGCCATGACCATCCACAACATCCAGCCCGGCCCGCAGGTGATGACCAGCAACCCCGACCTGTTCTGGGGCCTGATCGCCTCTATGTGGATCGGTAACCTGATGCTGGTGGTCCTGAACCTGCCGATGATCGGCCTGTGGATCAAGCTGCTGTCCATTCCTTACAAGTGGTTGTTCCCCGCCATCGTGCTGTTCTGCGCCGTGGGCGTCTACTCGGAGAACAACAATACCTTCGAGATCTGGATGGTGGCCATCTTCGGCATCCTGGGCTACATCTTCCACAAGCTGGCCTGCGAACCCGCGCCACTGCTGCTGGGATTGATCCTGGGCCCCATGGTGGAAGAAAACCTGCGCCGTGCCCTGCTTCTCTCGCGCGGTGACTGGAGTGTGCTGGTCACCCGTCCGCTGTCGGCCTCGCTGCTGGCCATCGCGGCGGCACTGCTGGTGGTGGTGCTGCTACCGAACATACGCAAGAAGCGCGAGGAAGCCTTCGTGGAAGACTAAGCCCCTGCCCACCGCCAAAGCCCCATGGTTCGCCGCCATGGGGCTTTTTTATCTGTGATGTCCCCTAGAGGTCGCGCAAGGCGGCCTCGATCTGTTGGCGGAACAAACCCGCATCGCCCAGCGCATTGGCGTTCAAGAGGGCCAGTTTCACCAGGAACAGTTCGGACTGCTCCTCACCGGCGCGGTCGATCGCCTCCGCCAGTGCGTCATAGGCGTCCTCCAGGCCGGCGATGGGCAAACCGCGGGTCATAGCTGTGGCAGTCATGGTGCGTCCTTCAGGCAAAGGCCAAAATATCGAGCGCCTCTTGAAGGCGGGCGGCGTCCAGCGTCAACCAGCGGGCGCATACATGTTGATCGGGACGCAGCAGATAGCAGGCGCCATCAGCCGTCACACCATAGCGGCTGCGCACATGCCCGTCCTGGTCGCTCAAATTCTGATCGGCCCCCGCCACCTGTACACCCGCGCTGCTGGAGCTGATCGCCGTGAGCCTGATGGGCACACCACGCCGGCGCGCCTTGGCCAGCACCCCCGCAGCGATTCAGGCACCTCGGGCTGATTGACGAAATACAGCAGATCAAGACCACCGCCTAGGTGATCCAGGAGAAAGCCGCCGGAACCCAGGCGGGCGTTTCGGGGAGGAGCGCCATTGCAAGGCCCGTCCGTAAACAGGAGGTTGTCGTCGGTCGGACAGTTCAGGCTTGAGCCTGTGTATTCATGAGGGCGCGAGGTTCTCCAGTGGTAGAGCGGCCGCACGAAATCCTCCGACAGGGACAACGAAAGCACGGCATTGCGAAGAAGCTGGAAGCCGCGCGTAGGCGGCGTCATGAACCGTGTGCTCTTGCCCGCTTCCTCGATGATTTCCCACGCCGCACCCAGGCGCTCGCGGCTGTAATTGGCCAGCAACGATTCGGATGCCAGGCCCCGCAGAACGAAAGCGAGGTGCCAGGCCAACGACTGCGCGTCCTGAAATGCGGTGTTGGCCCCTCTCACACCGAAAATTGGAAGCAGGTGCGCGGCATCGCCCGCGAACAGCACGCGGCGATGCACATATTCCGGCAAGGTGAGCGCGCGCGCGGAGTACACGGAACTCCAATCCAGCTCCCAAGGCACTCCGGCATGTCCGATCATCGCGAGCTGTGCGTCAATCCGCGCTTTCAGCGATTCCGGATGCAGTGCCTGCTCCGGCGTCTCTCCACGAGGCAGTTGATAGTCAACGCGCCAGATGCCATGCGGCTCCCTGTGCATGAGGACCGTGTTGCCCGGATTCCAGTCAGGATCGAAGTAGGCCAACCTCTCGGTCGGCAGCGGCAGGTCCACCCGGATATCCGCGATTACGAAATAGCCCTCATAGGAGGCCCCTTCGAGTTGCAGGCCCATCATCGACCGCAAGGATGACCGCCCCCCATCGGCGGCGACCAGCCACTTCGCCTCGAGGCCATAAGGCCCCTCCGGGGTGTCCACATCGATCAACACATGATCGCCCTTCTGGTCCACACCCATGCAACGGTTTCCCCAACGCAGATCGATCAGCGGTTGCGCCTCGCAGGCGTTGCACAGGAACTCCTCCAGATATTGCTGCTGGATATTGATCATGGGAGGAAAGCGGTCATCCGGATCGTGAGGCGCCTCCATCCGGAAAACATGCTGGCCGCGGTAGTAGCTGTTCCCGAACCGCCAGGGCAATCCGCTGGCGGACATCCTGTCCGCCACGCCAACTTGCTGAAGGATCTCCATGGAGCGGCGGGTGAACACGATAGCCCTGCTTCCTTCGGAAACCTGCAGCTCGGATGTGAGCACCACACTGGGGATGCCCAGCCTCGCGAGCTCCAGGGCAGTCACCAGGCCGCAAGGCCCCGATCCGGCGATGACGACAGGATGCCTCTCCACTGCCCCGCCCGGCTTCGGCAGCCAAGGCTTTTGAAGTTGGTAGGTGTAATAGATGGACGACCGTGGTTCTGCAAGCGGCGTATGCATGATGGAGGGTCTCGAAGTAGAAGCAATTTTTTTATTTATTGAGAAATTTGATCTTATTTCTCCATGAAAAATATGTCAATATCTCAATAAATGAGAAATTCTGTTGACCACCCTTCTGCAGGTCCGTCTGTCATCCAGCGCGTGATGTCGATCCTCAACCTGTTCAGCCGGAACCACACGGTCATCACAGTGGAAGAGATTTCCGAAGTACTGGGCATGAGCTCGGCATCCGCGTACCGCTACGCCAGCGAACTCAGCCAGGCGGGCCTTCTCGCCCGTTCCTCCGGCAAATTCCGCCTTGGCCCCAAGATCATTGAGCTGGAATACTTGATCCGGTTTTACGATCCCGTCATCAGCGCTGCCCAGGACCTGATGGAAGGGCTGGCCGAGCTGACCAGTTGCGACGTGCTTCTGTGCAACTTCTACGAGGACACGATCGTCAACGTGTCCCACATTCCCGGCAGAACGCCGGCGCGCATCACCTACTCCAAGGGCCTTCCCATGCCGCTCTTCCGCGGCTCACAGGCCCACGTCGTGCTGGCGCACCTGGATCGCCGGAAGCTGCGCCGCCTATATGACGCCGGCATGTCCGACCCAGCGCTCCGCCCTGACGTCTGCGCGATAGGCGCCGACTGGCCTCGCTTTCTCTCCGCGCTCAAGGCCATTCGTGAGCGCGGCCACTACGTCTCCCGCAGCGAGCTGGACTCCAGCGTGACCGGATTCGCGGCGCCTGTTTTCGGAGAGGCAGGAGAAATCGTCAGCAGCATAGTGGTGGCCGCGAACACCGGCCTGCCTTTACGCATGCCAGAAGAATCCATGATCACCCTGGTCGTCCAAACCGCCCAAGTGCTCTCTCAACGCCTGATCAGCCACCCAAAATAACCACTTCACTAAAGAGGTCATAAAAAAGGCCTTTTGGGCGTCCCTGGCTCCTCTCTTGCTTTCCGCAGCAAAGGCCTTCTCTTCATACCGATAAATCGATTTTTTTATCGGCTTCATACTATTCTTGATATAATCATGGTTCTCCAGACCCGACCGCGCCGCTTCTGGCGCCCAGGTCTTGCTCGTGGCGGCCTCTCCGTTCAATCTTGAGATCGGCCAGCCGCCGTGCCTGGGAACTGTGCCATCTGACAGGCACCCCCATGGCATCGGCTTCGTCGCGTCTGCGCTGAAGCACACGAGCGTTCCACAACCCACAACCAGGCCCGGCCTCCGCACTCGCCTGTCGTTGTCGGCGTCGTTGGCGTCGTTTCGGCCTGCAGCTTTAGCCGTGCCCGGTTGGATGAAACCGGAGGGAATGGCCGTGGCCAAACAAATCGTGATCGACAAACTGTTCAAAGTCTTCGGCGACGCACCGGAGCGAGCCCTCGCCTTGGCTGCGGAAGGCAAGAGCAAGCAGGAGATCGTGCAAGAAACCGGGCAATCGATCGGCGTGTTCGATGCCAGCTTCACCATCGAGGCCGGCGAAATCTTCGTGGTCATGGGCCTCTCAGGCTCAGGCAAATCGACCCTGGTGCGCATGTTCAACCGCCTGATCGAGCCCACCGCCGGCCGCATCCTGGTGGATGGCGACGACATCGCCCAATACAGCGAGTCGCAACTGCGCGACTTCCGCCGCAAGCACATCAGCATGGTGTTCCAATCGTTCGCCCTGCTGCCCCACCTGACGGTACTGCAGAACACTGCCTTCGGCCTGGAACTGGCCGGCATGCCGCGGGCCGAACGCGAGGCCGCCGCGCGCGCCGCGCTCGACCAGGTGGGCCTGGCCGTGTGGGCCAGCAGCTATCCGGATGAACTGTCCGGCGGCATGCAGCAGCGCGTGGGTCTGGCACGTGCGCTGGCGGCAGACCCTTCGATTCTGCTGATGGATGAGGCCTTCTCGGCACTCGACCCCATCATCCGCTCCGAAATGCAGGACGAACTGCTGCGCCTGCAGCAGGACAAGCGCCGCACCATCGTCTTCATCTCGCACGATCTGGACGAAGCCATGCGCATCGGCGACCGCATCGCCATCATGCGTGACGGCCAGGTCGTGCAGGTGGGCACGCCGGAGGAAATCCTACGCAAACCGGCCAATGACTACGTACGGCAGTTCGTGCGCGGCGTAGACGCGGCAGCCGTCTTCAAGGCAGGCGACATCGCCCGCAAGACGCAGGTGGAAGTATCCGAAAGCCCCACGCGCGGCTGCCGCCCGGCCCTGAAGCGCCTGCAAACCCAGGATCGCGAGTGGGCCTACGTGGTGGACACCCGCCACCGCTACCTGGGCGCCGTATCGGCCGACTCGCTGCGCGATGCGCTGCAGGGACACGAAGGCCCTCTGGGCCTGAAAAACGCCTTCGTGGAAGCCGTGCAACCGATTGCGTCCGACACGCCCATCACCGAACTCTACGGCCACATGATCAGCCAGCCCGCACCGCTGCCCGTGGTAGGGGCCGACGGGCAGTTCGTCGGCACCATCAGCAAGAACCGGCTGCTCACCTTCCTCGACCCGAACACCGACCCTGATGGCAACCCGCTGCCAGCGTCCGCCGCCGAAGCCGCGCCCGTCCAGGTAGCCGCCTGAAAAAAGGAGACACCATGAATACATCCGACAAGACCAACTTCGTTGACCCTTATCAGGCAGCCCCCGCCGATGCCCAGCCTGATTGGCTGGGCGGACCCGATGCCGTAGCCCAGGCCCCCACCCCCTCCGACATGAGCGCTGAACCCAGCGCCTTCCAGGACCCCTACCAGGCCGTGCCCGCAGATGCCCAGCCCGAATGGCTGGGCGGCCCGCAGGCCGTCACGCATGACCTGACGGCGCAGGGCGCACAAAGCCTCCAAGGCGCGAGCGACAGCCTGGCAGCAGCCGGCCATGCGGCCGCGCCATCCGCCAATCATGTCAGCGATGCCACACAGTCCGTGACCAGTTGGTTCGACGGCTCCCTGCCCGTGCAGGACTGGATCAACCAAGGCCTGAACTGGTTCGTCGGCCATTTCCGCCCGGCTTTCCAGGCGCTGCGTCAACCTGTCGATGCGCTCCTGGGCGGTGTCGAGGCCGCGCTGCAATACCCGCCCACGCTGGTGATGATCGGCATTCTCTCGCTGCTGGCCTGGCAACTGGCGGGCGCGCGCATGGCCATCGCCACGCTGGTTTCACTGATGGTCATCGGCCTGCTGGGCATCTGGCCCGAAGCCATGGTCACGCTCTCGCTGGTGCTGACATCCCTCTTCTTCTGCGTGCTGATCGGCTTGCCGCTGGGCATCTGGCTGGCGCGCTCCGAACGCGCCAACCGCATGATCCGGCCTCTGCTGGATGCCATGCAGACCACACCCGCCTTCGTATACCTGGTGCCGGTGGTGATGCTCTTCGGCATTGGCAATGTGCCGGGCGTGATCGTGACCATCATCTTCGCGCTGCCGCCGCTGGTGCGCCTCACAAACCTGGGCATCCGCCAGGTGCGGCCCGACCTGGTCGAAGCCACTCAATCCTATGGTGCCTCGCCTTGGCAATTGCTGACCCGGGTGCAGTTGCCGCTGGCCATGCCCTCGATCATGGCGGGCATCAACCAGTCGCTCATGCTGAGCCTGTCAATGGTGGTTATTGCCTCGATGATCGCCGTAGGCGGCCTGGGCTTGATGGTACTGCGCGGTATCGGCCGCCTCGACATGGGCCTGGCTGCGGTCGGCGGCCTCGGCATCGTGATCCTGGCCATCGTGCTCGACCGCCTGACCCAGGCGCTGAGCCAGCCGCAGCGCCACGGCCAGCCCTGGCACCAGCGCGGGCCGGTCGGCCTGGTGCTCCGCCTGCTGAGCCGCGGCCGCGCAACCACCCCGTCAGGCACTGCCGCAGCCGGTATCCCGCGCGCGGCCTAAGCACCAATCTACTAGGAACCCTTTCATGACCAACCTATTCAACTCTCTGCGCCGCGCCAGCCTGGCCTTGGCGTCCGCCGGCCTGCTGGCCGTTTCCCCCGCCCATGCAGCCGATCCCGAGCTGCCGGGCAAGGGCGTGACCGTGATCCCGCTCAAAAGCTCGATCGCCGAGGAAACCTTCCAGACCCTGCTGGTCATGAAAGCGCTCGAAAAGCTCGGCTACAAGGTGGAACCCATCCGTGAAGTCGAATACCCCACGGCCCACCTGGCAATCGCCAACGGCGATGCCACCTTCATGGCCGACCACTGGGATCCGATGCACAACGATTTCTACAAGAACTCCGGCGGCGACGCCAAGCTCTGGCGCGAAAGCACCTATGTCGCCAACAACCTCCAGGGCTACCTGATCGACAAGAAAACGGCCGACCAGTACAACATCACCAACATGTCCCAGCTGGCTGATCCGAAAATCGCCAAGCTGTTCGACACCGATGGCGATGGCCGCGCCAACCTCACCGGGTGCCCGCCCGGGTGGGCCTGCGAAACCATGATCGAAACCCAGCTCACAGCGTACAAGCTGCGGGATCATGTGCAACACCAGCAAGGCAGCTACTCGGCCTTGATGGCCGACGTCATTGCCCGCTACAAGAGCGGCCAGCCTATCCTCTACTACACCTGGACCCCTTACTGGGTCAGCAACGTCCTGGTGCCTGGCAAGGACGTCGTATGGCTGCAAGTGCCGTTCTCTGCCGCGCCCGGCGAGCAGGCCGGCCAGGACACCACCCTGCCCAACGGGCTCAACTATGGCGCCGTCATCAACACCCAGCGCATCCTGGCCAACCGCAAATTCATCAACGAAAATCCGGCCGCGGCCAAGCTCTTCTCTCTGATGAAATTGCCCATCACTGACGTGACGGCTGAAAACAATGCCATGAACAACGGCGAGAAATCCGCCGCCGACATCGAGCGCCACGCAGACGGCTGGATCAAAGCGCACCAGACGGAGTTCGATGACTGGCTGAAACAAGCCAGAGAGGCTAGTAAATAGCCCCCCTGAGCCGCTGACGCGTCTCCCCCGAACAAGGCCCCCACGCTCCCTCGCTTCGCGTAGTCCGCTGCCCCCCGAGGGGGCCGCTTTTTCATCTTGGGAGCGGCCCGGCGATGAAAAGGGGACGCCTCCGGCGGCCGGGCCAAGCCCGCTCCGCGGAGGCACGGGCATGGCTTGCTCCGCAGCCATTTGAGTACCTGTACTCCTGCGGGTGCCATGATTGACACTCGGAGAGGCCGTTTGCTACGAAAACCGGGCGACAATCACATCCATGACTTGGCAACGTATTCTTACTCTCGTGGCCGCCATCGCCCTGGGCGCGGCGGCTTGGCGCGCTGGCGGATGGTCGGGCATCGCTTTTCTGGTCAGCGGCGTGGTGCTGTGGTTCCTGCTGAACTACACACGCATGATCACCGTCATGAAGCGGGCTTCCGACCGGCCGATCGGCTACGTCGGCAGCGCGGTCATGCTGAACACCAAGCTGCGCCCCAAACTGCCCTTGCTTCACGTGATCGCCCTCACCCGCTCGCTCGGGCAACGGAAGTCCCCGGAGGGCGAAGATCCTGAAATCTACGTGTGGCGCGATCCGGGCGATGCCCAGGTCACCTGCGAATTCGTGGGTGGCCGCCTCGTGCGCTGGCATTTCGAGCGCCCCTCCGAAGCCGTCGCCGAGACAGGTCAGGCATAGCACCTCCCGGCCTGCCATAAAATCGGCGCAGCACCACAGCGGCTCACGCCGCCCCCTATTTCATACAAGCTGAGGAATTCCCATGAGCGCCCCCGACCTCACGATGGCCGACCGCGACGGCAAAATCTGGATGGACGGCCAGTTGGTTGACTGGCGCGATGCCAAGATCCATGTGCTGACCCACACGCTGCACTACGGCTGCGGCGCGTTCGAGGGCGTGCGCGCCTACAACACCGTGAACGGCACGGCCATCTTCCGACTGGAAGAGCACACCGACCGCCTGTTCAACAGTGCCAAGATCCTGCGCATGAAGCTGCCCTTCACCAAGGAGCAGGTCAACGAAGCGCAAAAAGCCGTTGTGCGTGAAAACAAGTTGGACAGCTGCTACATCCGCCCGCTGGTGTGGCTCGGCTCCGAGAAGCTGGGTGTCAGCCCCCGCGGCAACACCGTCCACCTGATGGTCGCCGCCTGGTCCTGGGGCGCCTATCTGGGCGAAGAAGGCATGAAGCGCGGCATCCGCGTCAAGACCAGCAGCTACACCCGCCACCACGTCAACATCACCATGACGCAGGCCAAGGCAGTCAGCAACTACAGCAACTCGATCCTGGCCAACATGGAAGCCCTGGACGACGGCTACGACGAAGCCCTGCTGCTTGATTCCGCCGGTTTCGTGAGCGAAGGCGCGGGCGAGAACGTGTTCGTGGTCAAAGACGGCGTGGTCTACACCCCCGATCTCTCTGCCGGCGCGCTCAACGGCATCACGCGCAACACGGTGCTGCATATCTGCGAGGACTTGGGGCTGAAGCTGGTGCAAAAACGCATCACCCGCGACGAAATCTACATCGCCGACGAGTGCTTCTTCAGTGGCACCGCCGCTGAAATCACCCCCATCCGCGAACTCGACCGCGTGGAAATCGGCATCGGCTCGCGCGGGCCCATCACCGAAAAAATCCAGAACGCCTTCTTCGACATCGTGAACGGCCGCAACGCGAAATACGCCAAGTGGCTCAGCAAGGTCTGAGAAAGCCAGGGTATGAGCCAAGCCGTCATTGAACTCAACGCCAAAGACGTCACCCCCGAGGGAGGCGTTTTCTGTCCCAACCCCAAGGCCGACATGAAGGTTTGGGACACGCATCCACGCGTCTACCTGGATATCGCCCACACCGGCGAGGCCAAGTGCCCTTATTGCGGCACCGTCTACCGGCTGAAGGATCCGTCCGCCCTCCACGCGGCGCATTGAGCCCGGCCTCTCCCGGAAGCCGCCCAGACTCTCTTCCGCCTCTGCCCATTTGACCGCGCGAACCAAACCCCTGGAGCCGCTGGCCCTTGACGCCGCGGTCTTTCTCCTGCTCGCGCTCTCCCTCACCGTCCCCTCGGGCTATTCCTGGGGCGCGGTGCTGCTGCTGCTGCTCGGCCTGGCGCGCTGGCCGGCGGTCCTGATGGGGCGTATCACCTGGCCAAGCGACATGCGGGCTTGGGCGATCGTGATCGTCCTCATGGGCTTCGTATGGTGCCTGCACATCGTCGTGGATGGCAAACTCATCACCAACTCTCTCGGGCTGGACCGCAGCCTGAAGTATCTGCTGGTGTTCCTCTCCGTGCCTGCTTTGCTCGGCAGGCGCCCGTCCGAGGCTGCCGTGAACTGGGGCTGTTGGATCGGCGCCATCGGCGCCGGTATCACAGCCCTGTGGCAGGTCTTCGTCCTGGGCTGGGACCGTGCCGCCGGCTACACCAATGCCATTCAGTTCGGCAACCTCGCGCTCCTGCTGGCCGCCTGGAGCGGCGTGCGCGCGATGCGGGCCCCTGACGTCCGGCAAAAAGCGATCGGCTGGCTGGCCTTGCTGCTGGGCACCGTCGCCAGCGTGGCCTCCGGCAGCCGGGGCGGATGGGTCACACTGCCTGCGCTGCTGCTGCTGGGCTTCTGGTTCAGCGCACCGCCGGTCACGCCTGCTCAATCACTGCCTCGCGCCCTGCGGGCCGTGGCCCTCACGCTGGCTGCCTGCCTGGTGCTGCTGGCCTTGCCGCCCGTACAGCAGCGCGTAACGATCGCCATCGACGAATGGAGTGCTGCGGAACAGCGCCCGGAAAACACGTCGGTGGGGTTGCGCCGCGCCTTCTGGGAGCAAGCCCTGGCCATCGGCCAAGCACACCCCTGGATAGGAGTGGGCCAGACCGGCTACGAAGAACTGCAGCGCGAAGCCGTGGCCCGGCGCGACATGCCTGAAGCGGCGCTGGAGTTCAACCACGCCCACAACGAATGGCTCGACATGTTCGCCAAGCGCGGGCTGCTGGGCGTAGCCGGGCTGGCCTTGTTCTTCGCCGTGCCCGGTGTGCTTTTCGCGCGCCGCCTGCGCCGCGACCCTGGCGAACCCTCGGATGCCGTACAAATCCCCGATGCCGAAGCCAGCGCACGCCGCACCGCCGCGCTCTGCGGCCTGATGACCGTGCTGGGCTTCGCCGGCTTCGGCCTGACGCAAGTCATGTTCGCCCACAACAACGGCAACATGATGTACTTGCTCACCGTCACGCTTTGGCTCGCCTGCCTCCAGTCCTCTCCGGCACAACCAGTTAAATCATGACCTCTGCCGTCTCCACCGCCACGGACAACCAGCGCCCGTTGCGGGTGCTGCATTTCGTCTCGGGCGGCTTCTCTGGGGCCACGCAAGTCGCCATCGATCTCTGCGGCGAGCAGCCGGGGCAGGAAACCTTGCTGGTGCTGCGCCGCCGTGCCTCCGTCGATCCCGCGCCGCGCGTACAGCAATTGCGCGGGCTGGGGTTGCGGGTGGAGGTGGTGCCCCGCTGGTCTCATACCGCCACCATCTGGGCGCTCAAGCGCATCTGCCGCGAATGGCAGCCCGACGTGCTCGTGGCCCACGGTTTCAGCGAACACCTCTGGGGCCGCTACGCGGGGCTGGCAGCAGGCGTGCCACGATTGATCCAGGTCGAGCACAACGTGCGCGAGCGCTACGGGTTCTGGCGCCTGCGGAAATCGCTGTGGCTGGCCCAGCGGACGGAGCGCATCATCGGCGTATCCCGGGCAGTGCGCGACGCGCTGGTACGCCTGGGCCATCCGGCCGAACGCTGCACCGTGGTGCTGAACGGCATCGAGCTGTCACGCTGGACACAAGGCCGCCCCTGGCAAGAACGCGAGGACGCCATCGTGATGCCCGCGCGCTTTGCCGGGCAGAAAGACCATTTCACGCTGATCCGCGCCACGGCCTTGCTGGCCGAACAAGGGCTGCGGCCCACGGTGTACCTGGCGGGCGAAGGCAAATCCAGCTGGCGCCAGCGGGCTGAGACCCTGGCACGCCAACTGGGCGTGGAACAGCAGGTGCGCTTCATGGGCCACGTGAGCAACCTGCCCGAACTGCTTGGCCGCGTGAAGCTGTGCGTACTCTCCACCCACTATGAAGGCCTGGGCCTGGGCCTGATCGAGGGCATGGCCTCCGGCTGCTGCGGCATCGGCACCGACGTCGAAGGCGTGCAGGAAGTCCTCACCCACGGCGAAACCGGGTTCCTGGTGCCTCACGAAGACGCCAAGGCACTGGCCGACACCATGGCACGCCTGCTGAAAGACCCCGCCACCGCCTCACGCGTGGCAGAGGCCGGCCAGAAGCACGTGCACGCCACCTTCGACCGCCGCCGCATGCGCCAGCAGTATCTGGATATTTTTCTCCAACGCCCCTGAAAAGCCCCTGACTTCGTAGGTTGGGTTAAGCGCAGCGAAACCCAACAGAGGGCATGTCTCGCATAACAGCCCCTTGTTGGGCTTCGCTGCGCTCAACCCAACCTACACGCGCCCCCCTCGTCGGCCGCCACTTCCTGGCAGGCGCGCACAAAAGCCTGAAGCGCCGGCGAGCGCCACTTGCCCGCCCGCTGCACGATCGAAAAATGCCGCCACATCCGTGGCAAGGTCGTCGGCACAATGACCAGGGAGCCGCTTTTCACCAGCGCCTCTACCAGCACATATGAGAGGCAGCTGATGCCCAAGCCCTGCGCCACGCACCGCGCAATGGCTTCGGAACTCGCCATGGTGGAGCTCACGGACCATTGCTTCAGATGAGGCAGCAGGGCATGTTCCACCACCTCACGCGTGCCTGAGCCGGGTTCTCGCAGAAGCCACGGCGCCTTGCGCAGCGTGCCCACGCCCACAGGCTTGTCCCGGGCCTGCACCGCCACCGGATGATCCGGCGCCGCCACGATCACCAACTCATCGCGCAACCAGGGCTCCACGTCCAGGCCCAGCCAATGGCCGGCGCCTTCTATCAAACCCATATCGGCTTCGAGCGTCTGCACCGCCTGAGCCACTTCCCTCGTATTGGCTACCTGCAGATCCACTTGCACGTGAGGATGGCTGCACGCCAGAACCGCCAGCACCTGCGGCAGCGCATACGTCCCGATGGTGGTGCTCGCGGCCACGCGCAGGCGCACGGGCACGTTGGCCGCGTGCCCGCTGAAGGCCTGCTCCAGGTTACGCGCCTGCTCCAGCAGGGAAAGTGCCTGGGGCAGCATCACGCGGCCGACGTCATTCAAGGCCAGGCGTTTGCCGCCCCTCTCGAACAAGGCCACACCTAAGCCCAGTTCCAACTGCTGCAAGGCCGCACTGGTCGCCGATTGCGACAGCGCCACCACCTCAGCGGCGGCCACGGTGGAGCCGCTTTGCGCCACTGCGCAAAACACCTCCAGTTGACGCAAGGTCAGATGCAGCAAAGTCCATGTCCCCCAGGATCAATTTCATATGCTACCTGGTATTTAGGTTATTACTAGAAGAAATATTCGTTTTTCAAATAAGCCCTGAATTCCTAAAGTGCGCATCAACACGAGAGAAAGCGTCGCCATCCGGCCTTTGTATCTCTCGCAGAGATCATGAGCACTTCCACACATTCACTCGACAAACCCGGCATCTTGGCGCCTCTGCACAGCGCCTGGGGCTGGCTCCGGGCCCTCGCGCCCGGCCTCCTTCTGGCGGGCGCCATCGCCGCCATCGCGATCTGGGCCGCACAATTCCCCATCGTCACCAACAACGGCCTGAGCGCCCTCACGCTGGCCATCGTCCTGGGTTTGATCGCGGGCAACACGTTCTACGCCAAGCTGGCCTCCCCCTGCCACAGTGGTGTGAACTTCGCCAAGGCCCGGCTGCTGCGCGCCGGCATCATCCTCTACGGCTTGCGCCTCACGTTCCAGGACATCAGCCAGGTCGGCATGGAAGGCGTATTCGTCGACGCGCTCGTGCTGGGCAGCACCTTCCTGCTGGCCCAATGGCTGGGCAACAGAGTGCTGGGCATGGACCGACGTACCGTGGCGTTGATCGGTGCCGGCAGCTCGATCTGTGGTGCTGCCGCGGTCCTGGCCACCGAACCCGTGGTCAAAGGCCGCGCGGAAGATGTCTCGGTGGCCGTGGCCACGGTGGTGGTCTTCGGCACCATCGGCACCTTTCTCTACCCGGCCCTCTTCCACCTGAACGCCGCCCATGGCTGGCTGGCCTTGAACGAGGCCCAATTCGGCCTGTATGTAGGCTCGACCGTGCATGAAGTGGCCCAAGTCGTGGCCGCGGGTGAAGCCATCGGGCCCCACGCCGCCGATGTCGCCGTGATCGCCAAGATGGTGCGCGTCATGATGCTTGCCCCCTTCTTGCTGCTGCTCTCCATGTGGATGGCCAAAGGCTCCGGCCCGGCAGGCAACGGCAAGAGCCGTATCACCATCCCTTGGTTCGCCGTCGGCTTCATCGTGATGGCAGGCATCAACTCCCTGGGCATCCTGCCCGCCGTGGTGATCGAGAAAGGCATCATCCTCGACAACATCTTGCTGACCCTTGCCATGGCCGCTCTGGGGCTGACCACGCACATCGGCGCCGTGCGCGCAGCTGGCACCAAGCCGCTGATCCTGGCAGCCCTGCTGTTTGCCTGGCTGTTGGGCGCCGGCCTGCTGTTCAACCTTTGGATCTAAGCGTCAATGGCCGCTTCCAGCCTTCACGGGCAGCCGTAATTCGAAGCATGCGCCCCCGCCGGGCCGGTTGTCGCAGGACACCATGCCCCCATGGCGCAGGGCGATGGAGCGCACCAGCGCCAGCCCCAGGCCGACGCCTCCGTCTCGCTCGCTCGCACCCGGCAGGCGATAGAAGGGCTCGAAAATCCGCTCGCGCTGCCCGGGCGGCACGCCGGGCCCCCTGTCATTCACGCGCAGAACCGCTTGCCCGTCTTCCACGCGCAGCTCCGCACTGACCTCTCCAGAGCTGCCGCAACGGCCGCCATGCCGGCAGGCGTTTTCCAGCAGGTTGCGCACAGCACGGCGCAGCAGCTTGGAAATGCCGGGCACCATGATCTCGGGGGTATCGGGCGCCAGTTCCATCTCCGCATTCACGCGCGCGCACTCTTCGGCCACCAGGCCGATCAGATCGATGCTCTCCACCGTTCCCAGATCAGCCTGCTTCGAATCCAGCCGGCTGGCCAGCAGAATCTCATCCACCAGTTGATCCAGCTCGGCGATGTTGCGTGAGATCTCGCCCCGTGCCGAGAGAGGCGTCTGCGGCCCCATCAGTTCGATCGCCATGCGGATGCGCGCCAGCGGGGAACGCAATTCATGCGAGGCATTGGCCAGCAACGATTTCTGCGACTGCAGCAGCGCAGCCTGCGAATCCATCAACCCTTCGATGCGCGCGGCTGCGGCATTGAAGTGGCGCGACAGATCCGCCACCTCATCCTGCCCGGTTTCCGGCAGGCGGACGGACAGATTGCCTTCACCCCAGTGCTGCACACCGCGCTGCAAGGCCTCCAGCCGCTGCGTCAACCGCCGCGCCACCGGGAAAATCCCCAACATCACGCCCAGGCCAGCCAAGCCGAGCACCCATAAGAAGCCGTAAGGCGGGCGCAGCCATGCGAGCGGCGGTTCGCGCTTTCCTCCGCGGTTGCGTGGCGCCATCTGCAGATACAGCAGTTGCCCGTTGTCGAGCGCCACCGCGAACTCCCAGCCCTGGCCTGGCATGCGGCGCGGCCTTGCTTCAGCATTGCCGATGAGATCACCTGCCGCGTTGCGCACTTGCACTTCGCGCGGCGCCGACATCTGGCGGTCGCGGTCTCTCTCCTGCTCGGCCACCTGCCAGGCCCAGCCGACCAGCAGGCTCAGCACGGCCACACTGCCGGCGACAGCCAGCCAGATGCGCAGGTAGAGTTTGCGGGCGATCAGGGAAGTCCAGCTCATGGGGCCGCCTGCACAATGTCAATCCTGATTCTTCGCGAAGACATAACCCACGCCTCGCACAGTCAGAATGCGCTTCGGATTCTTCACGTCCTCTTCGATGGCGGCACGAATACGCCCCATGTGCACATCGATGGACCGGTCGAAAGCCTCCAGCTCTCGCCCGCGCACGGCCTCCATGATCTGGTCGCGCGTCAGCACACGGCCGGCGCGCTCCGCCAAGGTGACCAGCAGATCGAATTGGTAGCTGGTCAAATCGGCCGCCTGGCCGTTCACGGTCACGATGCGCGCATCGCGATCTATCTCCAGCGCGCCGAAGCGCAAGGGCTTGTGCTCTGGCGCATTGCCCGTCTGGTGGCGGCGCAGCACGGCACGGATGCGGGCCAGCAGTTCCCGGGGCTCGAAAGGCTTGGGCAGGTAGTCGTCGGCGCCCAGCTCCAGGCCCACGATCCGGTCCATCGGATCCCCCTTGGCGGTGAGCATGAGCACCGGCACGCGCGCCACGTCGCCCGGCAGCGCGCGCAGGCGGCGGCACACTTCCAGGCCGTCGATGTCAGGCAGCATCAGGTCAAGAATGACCAGATCAGGCAGTTTGTCCTGCACCGCCGCCAATCCGGATTCACCGTCGAGCACATGCGTGACCACGAAGCCGGATTGGGTCAAGTATTCGCTCACCATGCCCGCCAGGCGGGCATCGTCTTCGATCATCAGCAGGTGTTGTGTGTTCATGCGTTCCTCATACACGCGTTATACGCAGGCGCACGCAGCGCCCCTGATCACTATCCTGCCCGCCTTGAAACAGCGGCGCTTGTCGGCAACGTAAAGATAGGTAAACGGCTGTGATGAGTGGCTCCCCATGCCTTCACGCCGCGGCGCGCGGCGCCCGCTGCGTTCGCATGGCCAGCGCCACGAGCACCAGCACCGGCAAGCCCAGCAATGCCGTGCTGGTAAAGAACGTGCCATACCCGAAGGCATTGACGTAGTCACCCGAGAAGCCCGCCACAAACTTCGGCAGCATCAGCATCAGCGAGGAAAACAACGCATACTGGGTGGCCGAGTAGCTGATGTTGGTCAGGCTGGACAAATACCCCACGAAAGCTGCGGAGGCGATGCCCGAGGACAGGTTGTCCATCGAGATCACCACAATCAGCGCGGGCACGCTGTGCCCATAGCCCGCCAGCCAGGCGAACAACAGGTTGCTGCAGGCGCTCAGGATCGCCCCAAGCATCAGGATGCGCATGACACCAAAGCGCAGCGACAGGCTGCCCCCCACGAACGCCCCCACCAGCGTCATGATGACGCCGTAGATCTTGGTCACCGCCGCCACTTCATCCTTGGTGTAGCCCATATCCACGTAGAACGGGTTGGCCATGATGCCCATCACCACGTCGCTGATGCGGTACACCGCAATCAACGCCAGGATGAGGAGCGCCTGCCATTTGTAGCGCCTGAAGAAATCCGCAAACGGCTCGATGAGCGCCGAGCGTATCCACTCCTCGGCACTTCGGGCGCGTGGCAGCGGCAGCGGCACAGGTTCCGGCGAAAGCAGCACCGTCAGCATGCCCGCCACCATCGACACGGCCATCACCACATACGCCACCTGCCACGCCGCGTTGTCATAGCCTTCCGTGGCGCCCTGCGCGCGCGCGGCCAGCCAGAGCACGCCCGCGCCCGACCAGATCATCGCCAGCCGGTACCCCGTCTGGTAGGTCGCCGCCAACGCCGGTTGCTGCTCCGTAGGGGCAGACTCGATACGGTAGGCATCCAGCGCAATGTCCTGCGTGGCCGAGGCAAAAGCCACCGCCAAGGCGCACCACACCACCGCCGTGAGCGAAATGCGCGGGTCCACCAGCGCCATGCCCACCAACCCCACGGCTACCCCGCATTGCGCGAGCAGCAACCAGCTTCGCCGCCGGCCCAGCCAGCGCGTGAGGCCCGGCAACGGCACCCGGTCTACCAGCGGGGCCCAGGCCCATTTGAAGCCATAGGCCAGGCCCACCCAGCTCAAGTGTCCGATCGTGCTGCGATCGATGCCGGCCTCCCGCAACCGGAATGACAACGTCCCCAGCACCAGCAGCAAGGGCAAGCCGGCGGAAAAGCCAAGCGCCAGCATGCGCAGGCTGGCCGGCTGCAGGTACACCTTCAGGCTTTCACGCCAGGAGGGCTTGTCCGGCTTATTTTCGCTAGTCATCTGCTTATTATTCATGCTCGTATTCACACTGGAATTCATGCCGGCCCCACCGGGTCAACAGGCAATATCAGCCCTTCCTTGATTTCTTCCATCACCACATAGCTGTTGCTTTGCGCGGGCACAGGCACCTTGCGCAAAATCTGCCCCAGAAGATCCCGGTATTCGCGCATGGCGGAAAGCCGAGCCTTGACGAGGTAATCGAACGAGCCCGAGATCAAGTGGCACTCCAGCACGCGGGGCTCATGCAGCAGCTCGCGCCGCATCTGCTCGAACACTTCGGCGGATTTCGAGGACAGCGTCAGTTCCACGAACACCAGCAGCCCCCTGCCCAGCGCTTCCGGGTCCACATGCGCGTGGTATCCCCGGATCACCCCCTCGCGTTCCATGCGCCGCACCCGCTCCGTGCAAGGCGAGGTAGACAGGCCCACGCGCTCTGCCAGCTCCGTCATCGGGATGCGGCCTTCGCGCTGCAATACATCAAGGATTTTCCGGTCGATTCGGTCAAGAAAGTGCATTTCACGGCCCCGGGCGGTTCAACCAGGGAATTCTCGCGGTTCACCCCGCAAACAGCAACCCAAATCAGTGTTTTTCACTCCCCTCCTTTAAATAGACTTCCTTTTCCTCTGTTTCTCTCTCATTTCCCAGGAGATATCGATGAAGGCTCTTGTTCTTGGCGGCGGCGTGATCGGTGTCAGCACGGCCTATCATCTGGCGTGCGCCGGGGCCGAGGTCACGGTGCTGGAGCGCCAGCCGGGCGTGGCGCTGGAGACCAGTTTCGCCAACGCCGGCCAGGTCTCCCCTGGCTATTCCACGCCCTGGGCTGCGCCCGGCATTCCCCTGAAGGCCCTCAAATGGATGCTGCAGCGCCACGCGCCGCTGGCATGGCGGCCTGATGGCACCCTTTTCCAATGGCGCTGGATGGCCGCCATGCTGAGCAACTGCACTGCCGAGCGCTATGGCGTGAACAAGGAGCGCATGACGCGGCTGGCCGAATACAGCCGTGATCGGCTGCGCCAGTTGCGCCTGGAAACGGGCATCGAATACGAACAGCGCACCCTGGGCACGCTGCAGGTCTTCCGCACCGCCGCCCAACTCGAATCAGCCCGCCGCGACACCCAGGTGCTGGACACCTGCGGCGTGCCGTACCGCCTGCTGACCAATGCCGATTCACTGGCCGACATCGAACCCGCGCTCGCCCACACCTCCGGCCTGGTCGGCGGCCTGCACCTGCCGGGCGATGAAACGGGCGACTGCCAGCGCTTCACCACACAGCTCGCCGAGCAAGCCAAAAAAATGGGCGTCCGCTTCCGTTTCGACACCCGCATCGGCGGCCTTCAAACCAGCGGCAACCGCATCACCGGAGTTCGCCTGGAAAACGGCGAAGTGCTCGAAGCCGACCGCTACGTCCTGGCGCTTGGCTGCTACTCGCGCGAGTTGCTGGCACCGTTGGGCCTGGATCTGCCGGTGTATCCCGTCAAGGGCTATTCACTCACCGTGCCGCTGGTCGACGCTTCGCGCGCGCCGCGCTCCACCGTGATGGACGAAACCTACAAAGTCGCCATTACCCGATTCGACGAACGCATCCGAGTCGGCGGCATGGCCGAGCTGGCCGGATTCGACCTGCGCTTGAATCCGCGGCGGCGCGCCACCCTGGAGATGGTGTTGGGCAACCTGTTCACCGGCGGCGATATTCCCCGGGCCGAGTTCTGGACAGGCCTGCGCCCGATGACCCCTGACAGCACCCCCATCGTCGGCCCCACCCGCTACAGCAACCTGTTGCTGAACACCGGCCACGGCACCCTCGGCTGGACCATGGCCGCTGGTTCGGGCAAGCTGGTGGCGGATTTGGCGCTCGGCCGGCCAACGGATATTTCGACGGACGGCCTGACGCTCTCTCGTTACGCCCAGAGCAGATCACGTGCAGGGACCACGCCAGCGGGGCGCAGCGCCCCCGCCAGCAACCCCGTCCATAGCTAAGGGTGCTCCCCCTGGGACCGCCGAGCTCCAGCTCGGCATTCGGGGCACCTGCAAGCGCCGCTTGCCGAGCTGGAGCTCGGCGGTCCCAGAAAGCCCAGTATCTTCAGGTTCCTGCCACGAACGGATTGCTTTGCCGCTCCTGGCCGAAAGTACTCTCGGGCCCATGGCCTGGAATGAACACAGTGTCATTCCCCATCGGCCACAGGCGCTCCGTGATGCTGGAAATCAGCTCTGCATGATTGCCACCAGGAAAATCAGTGCGCCCGATGCTGCCCGCGAACAGCACATCGCCCACGAAGGCCCGTTTGGCCTCCGGTGAATGGAACACCACATGCCCCGGCGTATGACCCGGGGTATGGCGCACATTCAACACCGATTCGCCCACCTGCACGGTATCGCCATCCTCCAGCCAGCGTGCCGGCGTGAACGCCTCCGCCGGAGGAAAACCGAACATGCGCGACTGCTCCTCCAGGGCATCGATCCAGAACTGATCACCCGGGTGCGGCCCGGTAATGGGCAAGCCATGCCGCTTGGCCAGTTCGGCGGTACCGCCTGCATGATCGATATGGGTGTGCGTCAACCAGATCTGGCCGAGCTTCAAGCCCAGGCGCTGCACGGCGGCCTCGATCTTCGCGAGATCACCGCCCGGATCGATGACGGCAGCCTCCATAGTCCGATCGCACCAGACGATGGAGCAATTCTGCGCAAACGGGGTAACGGGAACAGTAAGATATTTCAGCATGGGTGCGGACTAGTCTAATTCAACCGTCCTCCACGCCATGTCACTTCTGGTCTGGGTTCAGAGCACCAGCTTTCGTATCTGCGCGGAAGCCATGTCGATCAAGCTCACCGTCAGAACAATGATCAGCATGATCGCAGCAGTCTCCGCATATTGGAAAGCGCGGATCACTTCCCACAGCACCGTGCCGATCCCTCCGGCGCCGACCATGCCGACGACGGAGGCCGAGCGCACATTGGCTTCGAACCGGTAGAGCGTGTAGGAGATCCACAGCGGCGTGACTTGCGGGATCACGCCGTACACCACCTCGTGCAGCGCGGAAGCGCCCGTGGAGCGGATCCCCTCGATCGGCTGCGGATCAGTCGCCTCCACCGCTTCCGAGAACAGCTTGGCCAAGGTGCCCGATGTATGTATCCAGAGCGCCAGCACCCCCGCGAATGGCCCCAATCCCACCGCCACCACGAACAGCATCGCGAACACCATTTCGTTGATGGCGCGGCACATGTCGAGCACGCGGCGGACGGGCTGGTACACCCACCAGGGCACCAGGTTGGACGATGCCAGCAAACCCAGCGGGATGGCGGTCAGCACCGCGAGCGCCGTGCCCCAGACCGCGATCTGCAAGGTGATCAGCGATTCCTCGACATACATCCGCCAGCCGGAGAAATTGGGCGGAAAGAACTCACTCGCGAAAGTGGCCATGTTGCCCGAATCCCGGAACAGCTCCATCGGCCGCATGTCGGCGCCGTTCCATGAAGCCGCCAGCACCAGGATGACCGCCGCCCAGCCAAAATACCAGGCCAAGCCGCGGCGCGGCACGGCACGGCCACATGAGCCAGACCTTGCAAGGCCGTGTGAGTGGTGGACGTGGTCATGCCTCAGCTCTCCGGGCTTACTTGAGAGCAGCCAGCTGCTTGTCGATCTCGGCCAGCTTGACAGTCTTGTCAGCGGCGGCAAGCGTGGTGTCGGCTTCGATCTTGTTGCGCTTGCCGAAGAGATCCAGCTGGCGGATAGGAATCAACTGGTCATTGGTGGACGCCTTGAACCCGGAAAGCTTGGAGATCTTGTAGACAATGTCCTTCTCACGCTGATCGGTCTTCGCGTAGTTGTAGAAGAAGTTCTTCAGCTTCTCCTTGGTGGCTTCAGGCAGGCCCTTGCTCATCACCATCGGATCCAGCGGAATCAGCGGCGAAGTCCATATGATGCGGATGTCCTTGAACTTCTCGGGCAGGCGTTCTTCGATCTTGGTCATCGCTTCGCTGTTGCAGGTGGCCACATCGACCTGCTTGTTCGCCACGGCCAGTGCATTGGCTTCATGGTTGGCATTGCGCACCACTTTGAAGAGCGACTTGGGATCGACCTTGTTCTGCGCGAACACATAGAACCCCGGCACCAGGAAGCCCGACGTGGAGTTGGGATCACCATTGCCGAAGCTCAGCGATTTGCCGTTCTTCAGCACGTCTTCCACGCTGCGGATCGGGCTGTCCTTGTTGACCACCAGGTGCGAGTAATAGCCCTGCGTACCGTCCGCGTTCACCATCTGGGCAAACACTTCCCCATTGGCACGGTCTACCGCCTCGACGGCCGACTTGTTGCCCAGCCAGGCCATCTGCACTTTATTGAAGCGCATGCCTTCGATGATGCCAGCGTAGTCAGAGGCGAAGAAGGCCTTGACCTTCAACCCGGTCTGCTTGGCCAGATCGTCCAGCAGCGGCTGCCAATCGGACTTCAGGTTCTGCGAGGACTCCGTGGAAATCAGGCCAAAGTTGATGTCCTGGGCCCAGGCGGTGGCCATGGACAAACCCATGGCAACGGCCAAGATGGTTTTCTTGATCATGATCGAATCTCTTTAAAAAGGGGAGGAAAGAACCGCGCAGAAATGCGCGCGAGAAAATCAGGTGGCGAAAAAATCAGGCAGCGTGTGCCAGGGGTGCCGGCCAGGCAATCACAGGTGAAGAGGCCGGCTTGGCGGGCTCATGTAGCGAGCTGCTGCCATTGAGGATCTCATCGGCCTGCATGCCGTAAAGCTCACGCAGCAGTGCGGGTGTCAACTCGCTGGAAGGGCCGTCATAGACCACGCGGCCCTGGTGCAGCGCGACCACGCGCGGGCAATAGCGCACCGCCATATCCACCTGGTGCAGCGACACCACCACGGTGCAGCGGTCTTCACGGTTGATGCGGGCGAGGATCTCCATCACCTTGCGCGAAGACTCCGGGTCGAGCGAGGCAATGGGCTCATCCGCCAGCACCACCTTGGCGCCCTGCACCAGGGTCCGGGCAATCGCCGCGCGCTGCTGCTGCCCACCCGACAAGGTCGAGGCGCGTTGCGCGAAGCAGTCGGAAATTCCCACGCGGGCCAATGCGTCGTAGGCCACCGCACGTTCCTCGGCCGTGAACCAGCGGGTCAGGCCTCGCCACCAGGGCATGCCGTGCACCCGGCCTACCAGCACGTTCATGAAAACCGGCAGCCGATCCACGAGATTGAACTGCTGGAACACGAAGCCGATCTGGGAGCGGGTGCGCCGCACGTCGCGCTGGATCCGTCCTTCGCGCTGCACGCACCGCCCCGCCACCTCGATCACCGACCCTGGCGTGGCGTCGCCCGCCACCAGGCCAGCCACGTGGCGCAGCAGTGTGGACTTGCCGGAGCCGGACGCCCCGATCAGGGCCACCATCTCGCCGTCGGCCACATCGATGCTGACGTTGTCGAGCGCGAGCTTGCCGCTGGCAAAGCGTTTGCTGAGATTGTGAATACGAAGAGCCATGTGGGGATTCCCAAATATGTCTAGACAGCTTTCAGTGTCGGGAAAGTTTGTGAAAGTCCGTTGACAAGGTTCGGAAGATTTCGTGACGGCATGGTTTTAGATGACCCGCAGGCCTTCGCGCCAGGCCGCGCGCACCACGGCCTGCTGACCACCGCGGGGCAGATCCACCACCCTCACCTGAATCAGATCCGCCCGCAAGCCCTCGCGAATTTCGCCCCGGTCGCCCAGCCCGCAAGAGCGCGCCGGATTGCGCGACACCGTTGCCACGGCCTCCGGGAGGCTGAGCAGTTCGTCATTCACCAGCCGCATGGCCGCCCCGAGCAGACTGCCGGGCACGTAGTCGGAGGACAAGATGTCGAGCAGCCCCAGACGCGCGAGCTCAGAAGCCGCCACGTTGCCCGAGTGCGACCCGCCCCGCACCACGTTAGGCCCGCCCATCACCGTGAGCATCCCGTGCTCGCGTGCCGTACGCGCCGCCGCGACGGTTGTCGGGAACTCCGACACGCTCGCCCCTTCGGCATGCGCCTGCCGCACATGCTCTTCCGTGGTGTCGTCGTGGCTGGCCAGGGCGATCCCGTTCGCCCGGCAGTAGTCCACAAAATACGCCCGGTGCGGCTGCGCATAGCGCGCCTGCAGCTCCGCCGCGTACTCCACCTGCCGCTGAAACTTCTCCAGGCTCCAGCCTTTCTTGCCCGTGTAGTACACCCGGGCCTGCTCGATATCTTCCCATTGCCGTTGGCCCGGCGTATGGTCCATCAAGGAAATCAGCGAGAGCCTTGGATGCCCGTGGAACGGCGCGAACAAGTCGATGGTGTTCGGCGCGGGCAGCTCACAGCGCACGTGCAAATGATGGTCGGCCCGCAACAACCCCTGTTCGGAACAGGTGTCAATGGTGTTCAGCACCTGCTGCCACGCACCGCCCCGCAGGCTTTCAGGATCGGCATCGCCCACACCCAGCGCATCGAACACCGTAGTGATGCCAGCGGCTGCCACCTCGGCATCGTGCGCGAGCAGCGCAGGCGTCTCGGCCCACTGCACCTTCGGGCGCGGCATCAAGTGACGCTCGAAATTGTCGGTGTGGATCTCCACGAACCCCGGCATCAGGTAGTCGCCATCCAGATCATGCCCGGTGGCCTGCCCCACACCAACGCCGCTCTCCACCGCGGCGATACGGCCATCTTCCACCCGTATGCTGCCGTTCACGACTTCATCGGCCAGCACTACCCGGCCATTAAGGAAACTGATACTGGGTTTCATGCACTTTTCCTGAAGCGAGACATATCGACAAAGCGGGTGGCCACCTGCGCCCCCACCTCCTGGTCGTGGAAAATGCCCAGAACCGCCGAGCCACGGCTCATGGCCTCTTGGATCAGTTCCACCACCGTGTGTGTATTGGCGGCATCCAGCGATGCCGTGGGCTCATCCACCAGCAGCAGCGGCCGGGGCTTGATCAAACTGCGCGCGATGTTGATGCGCTGCTGCTCACCCCGGAAAAAGTCGCTGGCGGCAACGCCCACAGCCGCTGGGGAATGCGCAGGCGCTCCAGCCACTTCGCGGCTTCAGCGCGGGCTTTCTGCACGGCCTCCGGATCCGCGCCGCAGCCTTCCATCAGCGGCTCGGCCACCACATCGAGAGCGGACACGCGCGGAATCACCCGCAGAAACTGGCTCACGTAGCCCACGGTGTCGCGGCGCATGCGCACCAGATCTCGGGCGCTGGCCTCGGTCACCTCCAGGAACTCGCCGTCGGCACCGCGCACGCGGATGCGGCCGGCACTGGCCAGGTAGTTGGCATAGACCAGCTTCAGCAAGGTACTCTTGCCCATGCCGGAAGGGCCATCCAGCACCAGGCATTCCCCCGGGCTGGCCTCCAGATCGACATCGCTGAGAACCGGCAACTCGGTGCCGCTCTGGTGGTGAAGGGTGAAGCTTTTCCCCACCCCGGTCATGGAAAGAACAGCAGAGGTCATGGCTGCAATACCGAAGAAACAAGCAGTTGGGTGTAGGGGTGCTGAGGGTCGTCCAGCACCTGGTCGGTCAAGCCCGATTCGACGATGCGGCCGCGCTGCATCACCACCATCCGGTGCGCCAGAAGCCGCGCCACGGCCAGATCGTGCGTGACGATGACCACGGCCAGTTGCAGCTCCTGCGTGAGCTGCCGGAGCATGTCCAACAAGCGCGCCTGTACCGACACATCGAGCCCTGAAGTAGGCTCATCCATGAAGACGAGGCGCGGGTGCGTCACCAGGTTGCGGGCGATCTGCAATCGCTGCCGCATGCCGCCTGAAAACGTACGGGGCGCGTCGTCGATGCGGATGGGGTCGATCTCCACCCGCTGCAGCCACTCTTCGGCGGTGGCACGCAACTGGCCGTAATGGCGCTTGCCCAGTCCCATCAGCCGTTCACCGACGTTCGCGCCTGCCGAGACATCCATGCGCAAGCCATCGGCGGGGTTCTGGTGCACAAAACCCCAGTCTGTCCGCGCCAGCAGGCGCTGCTCGGCCTGGCTCATGGCGTGCACATCCTGCAGCGCGCCATCGCGCATGCGGTATTCCACGGTGCCGCCATCAGGCACCATCCGGGCCGCGATGGCATTGAGCAGCGTGCTCTTGCCCGAGCCGGACTCGCCCACCACGGCCAGCACTTCGCCAGGCCAGAGGTCGAACGAGGCCTCGTTCAACGCGGCCAATCCGCCGTAGCGTTTGGCCATGCCGCGCACCCGCAGCAAGGGAGAGGAATCTCGAGCGCAAATCGTCATGGCTGGCCCCTTTCATCAACCGCAACTGAAGCGCTTTCCGCCTGCCGATCCTGGCAGTAATCGGAATCCGAGCACACGTGCATCCGCGTGCCCTGGTCGTCGGTAATGATCTCGTCCAGAAAGCTCTCGGTAGAGCCGCACAGGGCGCAGGCCGAATTCCACTTCTGCACCTCGAACGGATGGTCCTCGAACCCCAGGCTTTCCACCTTGGTGTACGGAGGCACCGCGTAAATGCGCTTCTCGCGCCCCGCGCCGAACAGCTGCAAAGCGGGGTTCATGTGCATCTTCGGGTTGTCGAACTTCGGATTCGGCGAAGGCGCCATCAGGTAGCGGTCGTTCACCATCACCGGATAGTCGTAGGTGGTCGCGATGTGCCCGTAGCGCGCGATGTCTTCGTACAGCTTCACATGCATCAGCCCATATTCGGCCAGCGCATGCAGCGTGCGTGTTTCGGATTGGCGTGGCTCCAGGCGCTGCATGGGCTCGGGCTGCGGCACCTGGTAGACGATCACCTGCCCCTCGCTGAGCGGTGTCTCCGGAATCCGGTGCCGGGTCTGGATGATGGTCGCTTCGCGTGTACGGGTCGTCACAGGCACTCCGGTGGTCCGCTGGAAGAAGCGGCGGATGTTCACCGCGTTGACGGTGTCATCAGACCCCTGGTCGATCACCTTGAGCCGGTCGCCCGCCCCGATCACCGCAGCCGTCACCTGAATACCGCCTGTGCCCCATCCATAGGGCAGCGGCATCTCGCGCGAACCGAACGGCACCTGGTAACCAGGAATGGCCACCGCCTTCAGCAGCGCGCGGCGGATCATGCGCTTGGTCCGCTCATCAAGGTAGGCAAAGTTGACTTGAGGCGCGAGCTCCGCGGTTTCCGGGAGTGCTGCCTGCATCAGGCCTTGTTCCACAGGCATGTTCATGTGTTCTCCTGTTCGTTGCTTGGGGCCTCGGAGCGCGCCTGGGCACGCATGCGGCGCACCAGATCCAGCTCCGCCTGAAAATCCACGTAGTGCGGCAACTTGAGATGCTGCACAAAGCCGGAAGCTTCCAGGCTGTCGCTATGAAAGAGCACAAACTCCTGCTCCTGGGCGGGTGATTCCACAGCCTCACCCAGCTCCGGCGCCCGGAGTGCACGATCCACCAGACTCATCGCCATGGCCTTGCGCTCGCAGTGGCCAAACGTGAGGCCATAACCGCGCGTGAACTTGGGCGGCTCCGTCTTGCTGCCCGCGAACTGGTTGACCATCTCGCATTCCGTCACTTCGATATCGCCAATGGAAATCGGGAAATCCAGCTCTTCGGGCGCCAGCTCTACCGCCACCATGCCCAGGCGGATCTCGCCCACGAAAGGATGGGTGTGCGAATAGCCGCGCTGCGTCGAGTAAGCCATGGCCAGCAGAAAGCCTTCGTCGCCGCGCGCCAGGTTCTGCAAGCGCGTAGGCCGGTCAGCCGGAATGCGCAACGGCTCTTGCGTCAGGTCCTTCGGAGCGGGATCACCGGCAGGCTCCGGGAACATCTCGATCAGCTCTTCCTGATTGAGCAGATCCACCACGCGCGGCGCATCCACCGGTACCGAAACCGCGGCACCGCTCTCGGCAGGAAGAGAGGCTTCCCCTTGACCCTCGGCCATCAACGTGAAGTCGAGCAGGCGCTGGGTGTAGTCGTACGTAGGCCCCAGCAGTTGGCCGCCCGGCACATCCTTGAAGGTGGCCGAAATGCGCCGCGACAAGCTCATCTTCGCCGTGCGAAGCGCGCGGGTTTCGCCCAAGCGGGGCAAGGTGGCGCGGTACGCCCGCACCAGAAAGATCGCCTCCACCAGATCGCCGCTGGCCTGCTTGATGGCCAGGGCCGCCAGATCAGGGTCGTAGACCGAGCCTTCGGTCATCACGCGGTCCACCGCCAGTTTCATCTGGGAGCGGATCTGCCCGATGCTCAGCTCAGGCACCGCCAGGTCGCCACGGCGCTGTTGTGCCAGCAAGCGGTAGCTGTTGAGAATGGCGGTCTCGCCGCCCTTGACTGCAACGTACATGTTCAGGCCTCCATCGCCGCCAACGAGCGCGGACCGGTCACAAGCTCGGAAATCACACGTGTGGTGCGAGGCAATCCCACCAACTGGCCTTGCACAGCCAGCAGCACATCGACGCCGCGCGGAAACAACGCGTGATTGGCGGCCCATTGGTCCTCAAAATCAGCCGACAAACCGCGGACCGACAACGCTTGCTCCCCCAGGATGCCCGGGCCTTGCAGCGTCCACGCCTGCCCTGCGGTTCCGCTTATCGACTCCACTTCCATGATGCAAGTGGCGGATTGGTCGGGGCTCTCGTCGGTGCCGCGATGAAGCGCGGCCAATGCAGGCCATTCATCGCCCACAGCCAGCCAGAGAAACTGCGCCTGCGCCGGATCACTCACGCAGCGGCACCCGGTATGAAACCGCAGCCACGCCTCGGCATCCGAGCCTTGCAGCGAAGGCGACAGCCAAAGACTGCACTTGCTGTCCAGCAAGGCCAGCAGCGTCTGTGCGGCAGCAGCACTGCCCTGGCATTCCGGCAGCGTGGCGCGCACCGGAAGCTCCACCACGCGCCCCGGCATCGAGAGCGCCTCCAAGACGCGCCGGAATACCGCCTGGCTATCCTGGACCGGATCCTCGAATCCAGGCCGCACCCTTTGCAAAGCTTCCTGCTTCATTCTGCTTCCTCCTCGTCTGCGCCATCACCTGCTTCACGGGCTACCGTGAAGAAGTTCACCTTGGTGGATTGCACCTGCGCCTGCTTCTCGGCCTTTTGCGCGGCCAGGTATTGGCTGACCGATACCAGCAAGCCGCTGACCAGTTCCTCCTGGTGCGCCCCCTCCTGCAGCAAGGCATCAGCCAGCGCCGCCAGCTCGGCTTGCCGGTGTTGCCGCCCCAGCACATAGGCCACGCCCGCCGGGGCTTGCGAAGCGTCTTCCTTCACGCTGCGCAATGCGCAGCGCGTCACGGTGACTTCGCCCAGGTTGAATCGTTCGCCGGTTCCGCCGGTTCGGCCCTGCACCATGTACAGCCCGGTTTCCGGCCGCCGCAACCATTCGGTACGGCGCTCCGATTGAAGAGGCAGCAATGCAGACTCCAGCAGCGGCAATGGCGCGCGAGCCAGCAACGCCATCCAGTCTGGCCGCGATAAACCACGGCCGGAGCTCAGCTTGTCAAACGCTTGAAACACGGTAACGTTATCCTGTAATTTGTATAGACAACTTTCCAATGCCCTGAAGCTTAGAGGGCGCCTGTGTAGCTTTCATGACAAGAACCATCAGTTCCGATCCATTACCGCTGGCACTGCCAGATCCCACGCACAGCTTCTGGGCCCGCATCGCGCATGAGATTGCCGATGCCATCGGCCGAGGCGTTTACGCGCCGGGAGACCGCTTGCCTTCGGAGCAGCACCTGGCCACGCAGTACGGCGTGAACCGGCACACCGTGCGGCGGTCCCTGGCCACACTGGGCCAGCTCGGCCTGGTCCGCTCCACGCAAGGCAGCGGTACTTACGTGGAAGAATTCGCGGTTGATCTGGTCCTGCGCAAGCGCACCAGATACCGGCAAAGCCTGGCCCAGGCAGGCGTAAGAGGCGGCATGCGCGTGCTGGCCACCTCCCATGAAAAAGCGGACACCGAAGTCGCCAAGGCGCTGCGCCTACCTGTAGGCAAGCCGGTACTTCATCTGGTGGTGCTGGGCGATGGCGGCGGGCAGCCTCTGCACGTCAGCGACCGCTACTTCCCCTTGCCGCGCTTCGAAGGCCTTGATGCGTACCTGCAGGAAACGGGCTCCATCACGCAATCGTTCGATCGTTTCGGTATCACCGACTACACCCGCCGCCAAAGCCGGATCTCGGCCCGCATGCCCGCCGCCGAAGTGGCCTCGCATCTGCAACAGCCCGCCGGCCGGCCCACGCTCCATGTCACCAGCGTCAACATCGACATGAATGGCGAGCCCATCGAATACGCCAGCGCCTGGTTCGCGGGTGACCGCGTCACCCTTACAGTGGATCACGGCCATGACCTATGAGCTTTCATCGCCGGGCCGCTCCCAAGATGAAAGAGCAACCCCCTCGGGGGGCAGCGCACTACGCGAAGCGAGGGAGCGTGGGGGTCATGTTTCAAGATGCTATCGGGTAGCCATCTACTTCGCGCCGGATGTTCACTCGGGTTGGTGGCGAGCAGGCAGCGAATGGATTGGCCGCTGCGCTTCGACCGGCCAGGCTTTCCCGCCGCCGCATGTCGAAGGGCTGACGCCATCGGCCCTGAGCGAGCTGACGTCGGACCCTCGCCGCTACGGATGGCACGCCACGCTCAAGGCACCGTTTCAGTTGGCGGCTGGGCACGACCTTGATTCGCTGCGGCAAGCGATGCGCCAGCTATGCGCAGGCCGTGCGCCATTCGACCTCGCACCGCTTCAGGTCACCCTCATGGGAAATTTTCTGGCGCTTCGGCCCGCGCATGCCCAGCCCATGCTCGAAGAGCTTGCCGCCGATTGCGTGCGGCAGCTTCATCCATTGGCAGCACCGCTGACCGACAGTGAACTGGCGCGGCGCCGCAAAAGCCGGCTGACGCCCGAGCAAGACGAGTTGCTGCAAGCCTGGGGCTACCCCTATGTGATGCAGCACTTCCGATTCCATTTTTCTCTGACGGGGCCATTGCCTGCGGATGCCGTATTGCCCTTGTCAGAAGCCGCTGCAAAGCGCTTCAACGCCTTGCCGCCCTGCCATGTGGATCGGCTTTCCATCTTCATTGAGCCCGAGCCCGGCGCCCCGTTTCAGCTGTTGGAGCAAATGGAGTTTCAGCCTTGAACCATCGCCTTGTTTACATCATCGGCCCATCCGGAGCAGGTAAGGACAGCGTTCTTGGCAAACTGCGCGAAGCATGGCCCGCCCACGCTCCTGCGCACTGGGCCACCAGAACCATCACCCGCCCTGCCGATGCGGGCGGAGAACAGCACGAGGCCGTCAACGCCCCCACCTTCCAGCAGCTTTGCCAAGCCCAGGCCTTCGCCATGCACTGGACGGCCAATGGCCTCTCGTATGGTGTGCGCCATGAAGAACTGAAGCAGTTGAGCGCCGGACGCTGGGTCTTCGTCAACGGTTCGCGCGCCTACCTTACTGACTTTTTGCGGCAGTGGCCGCAGGCCACCGTCGTCCAGATCAGCGCATCCATAGAGGTGTTGACCAAAAGACTGGCCGCCCGAGGACGCGAAACCCAGGAAGCCATCGCCCTGCGCCTGTCCCGCGCCGTTCCGCTCCAGCTACCGCCCGACGCTCTGAGCATCCTCAACGACGGCGATCTGAATGATGCAGCCAACGCCTTGCGCGAATCTCTTCTGATGCGTGATGGCCGCCCGCTCAAGCACAGTTAAGCTAGCCCCAATCCCGTTCAGTTAAACCCAGCCCGTTCACACTGAGCGTGTATTCACCGCATTGTTTCTTTCGTCATTCCCGCGCAGGCGGGAATCCAGCGACAGCGCCCCCGTCCTCTCCGAGCCATCAATCGCCCATCAAGCCCGATGCGCCGACAAAACCAACCGCAGCCCCAATAGCATCATGACGCCCCCCGCCATCCGATCGATCCCCGCCTTGAAGCGCAAATAAGCCCGCCGCGGCCGCTCCGAAGACAACGCATAGGCGACGATCGAATACCACCCCGCCTCAATCAGGAACACGCAAGCGATCAACACCGCGCTAAACCCCAAGGACGGCGCCTTGGGCAGAAACGCCGCAAAAACGCTCGCATAAACAATCGCCGTCTTCGGATTGCTAACCTGCGTCGCAAATCCCAGCGCCAGTGATTTCTTCCTCGAAGCACCACGCCCAAGCAGCTCATCGGAAACCGCGAGCGGCACCTTGGCCCCGCGCCAGATCCTGAACCCCAAGTAAGCCAGATAAAGCCCCCGGCCACCTTGAGAATCAAATAGAGCGACGGAACCGCCAGCAGCACAGCCTGCAGCCCCAAAAGCGCCGCGGATCCAAAAAGAACACCCCCGAATCCCATCCCCAGGGCCGCCATCAGCCCATTGGACCGCGAGGTAGAAACCGCCGTCCGCGCCACCATGACAAAGCTGGGCCCAGGGCTGATGACACCCACAGTCAGCGCGGCAATAACGCCGATCAGAGCAGAAATCTCTTGCATGGACGGTCTTTCGTGAAGAAGCCGGCCCACTTAGAGAGCCGGTCAAGAAAGCGATAGTAGCTCCGCCCTCCTCCATTCAGCAACCAGTGCCTTCACCCGCCCCTAGCACCCACCTATTGCATTCCCCTACCCGACCACCATCTATATCCATTAAACGGAGCCCCAGTCGCCCCTACCAATCGCTCCCATAGGACCTCCCATGAAAGCCCCATCCAGCGTCATCCTCGGCGCCCAAGCCCTGGAGCAAACCTTCCCCGGCATCGACCCTTTCATCTTCGGCGCCTACCACCAAGACCACTACCCCGCCGGGAATGGCCAGCTCGGCCCAGACCCCACCTTGCTGAAGGGCCGCGACATCGGCATGGATTTCAGCCGCCAGGACGGCTGGAGCATGTACCACGGCGACAAAATCCCCGGCTTCCCCGCCCACCCGCACCGCGGCTTCGAAACCGTGACCATCGTCCGGAAAGGCCTGGTCGACCATGCCGACTCCCTGGGTGCCACCGCTCGCTATGGCGAGGGTGATGTGCAGTGGCTCACCACCGGCAGCGGCGTGCAGCACGGCGAGATGTTCCCCATGGTGCACGAAGACAAGGACAACACGCTCGATCTGTTCCAGATCTGGCTGAACCTACCCGGCAAGAAGAAAATGGCCCCGCCCGACTTCACGATGTTCTGGGCTCACGACATCCCGCACGTCGTGCAGATTGACGCGCAAGGTCGACGCAGCGAAGTGGAAGTCATCGCGGGCAACTATGCCCCGGTCGACGCGGCTGCCGCAGGCGGTCAATCACTGGTCAAAGCCCTAGCACCTCCGCCCAACTCCTGGGCCAGCGAAGCAGAGGCCGACGTCGCCATCTGGATCATCCGCTTGGAACCCGGAGCCAACCTGACCTTGCCTGCCGCCAGCAGCCAGGCGCGGCGTGCCCTGTATCTGACCACCGGCAGCACCTTGACGGTAGATGGCCACGCCTTCAACCAACGCGTGGTGGTGGAAGTCCGCGCCGACGCGCAAGCCCCACTGCAGAACCAAGGTACGGAAGTAGTTGAAGTCCTTCTGCTACAAGGCAAGCCGATTGGTGAACCAGCGGCTGCGCACGGCCCCTTCGTGATGAACAACCAGCAAGAGTTGGTGCAAGCGATCCAGGATTTTCAGCGTACCGAGTACGGCGGCTGGCCCTGGCCGTCACATGCCCATACGCATGGCAAGTCCAGTCGATTTGCCAAACATCCCGATGGGCGAGTGGAAACCCCCTCCGTCGGGGAATAGCTCTCAACTTACTTAACCTGGCCGAGGAACCCCTAGATGACTGAAACGGTAAACATAAAGAAGGCCAGTCACAACCACTAGCATTCACTGCAAGGCCGTCGGCAACAATGGCCCTGGAGCATATGTGGTGAGAGTTCACACTGCAACTGAAATCGCAACAATCGCCGCAGAGCGGCTCCCAGGAAACGATGTCCGCTTCACGCTAGACAGAGTTATTCGCCGTCGCCTGCCCGAGCACTACTTTGGCTGCAACCGCCCATCCGATGGGCACATGGAAGTTGAGGGGCGCGATCATCTGCGGCACCTCGCGTAGGAAGCGTAGTCCCCAGCCAGGAGCGAATCGCGGTAGGCAATCGTCACGCAGGCAAACGTATAGTTCGACGCGCCTATGGCCGCCATCGACACCTGTCAGCGCCCGCCATTAGCCAATATCAACGCCGGTTCGGCATAGTCCACGAACAGATTCTCGTCGACAGCTGTTTGGGGCTTGGGGTGAGGTCGACCGGTTGTTTGACCAACAGGGTGTAAGCGAGGGCAAATCAGGGCTTACTCTAGGCTCAGCGTTGAGAGTTTTCGCGGCAAAGTTAGGTTGCTCCTGGGCTACACGGCAGCGCAAATGCGTTGGCGGGGCATGGCCGGAAGCGACCGCCCCCACGAACACGATCAAGCAATTTTGCTGTCGGCAGACACTTGGTCCATTTCTTGGCGTTAGCGCCTTGACGCGCTCCTCACACTGCTCGGCCAAGCGTCAATTGCCCCAATCAGACAGCGTCTGGTATCTCGGCGACTGGTTCGATTCGACAGCTTAATATGACGGCGTGAGGCGAGGGCTGGCCTTGATCCGTGCTGGACGTGTTCTCTCCGTCAACGAACCAGACTGCGGTCTCCTCAATGATCATAGCTACCAGAAGAGATAGTGCGAAGAACACTTTCGGCCCAAATGGAAGCAGGATAGGACGCGCAGTACGTCGAGTCCCGCGTACGAGAGACAGAAGCGAGTGGTAGGCATCGACGGGCTCCATCACCCCATATTCGATCTGCTTGCCATTCAACTCCTGCAGCAGATCCTTGTTCTGCTCCTGCACCTCCTCTAGATATTTCTCTTCAGGAGAGGTCGGAACGAACAGCCAGGTGTCCCCCGGCTCCAAATACTCCGCCGCACCGATAGCTTTGCCCTTCTCGTAACCCAACGCCACGATTAGCTCGATCGGGTTGTCTGGCGCTGCCGTCCAACCCGCGAACTCGTCGTTCACCGGTGCAATCCGGCGGATGGCGGAGGACCATTGGGCAGTTGGCTTCACATAGCGCGCCAAGCTGTAGCCGATCTGAAGGTCCACCGGCCCGCTGTGTGCAAGTCTCTTGATCTCCGAAAAAATAGCGCCCATCTGCTGGCGCGACAGACAAGACACGTCGACAAATATCGAAACCGTGTCGTTGCTGTTGCGCGAGAGGGCGCGGATGGCATCGCATGTGTCGCGACATGTCAGACGTTCAACCTCGAGGCGCTTCGAGAACCGGGCTTCACCTTCGACTCCATATCCAACCGCAATCATCCGCGCGTTCAGATCACCCTCGGCCGTCAGCAGCATCAGCAGATTCCGTCTCCGCCGGCCTTCGCCGTCTCCGACAATGATCAGTGCAGGCTCGCTGCTAAGCGCAGCAGAAGTTGCCTTGCCTTCGATGTTTACTTGCGTGAGGTTTCGGATGGCCAGCTTCAAAATAACCCATCCTGCTTCCACGCCCCGGATTGCTCCGGTGGCGATTCAACAACTTTCGCTTCACTCTTTCGCTCCACGGGAGGTGGATTGAGGATCGCAGACAAGGACACTGGTTTTGACTTCCGCATCGGCAACTTGAAGATCGGCGCTAGGAGATAAGTCAATCTGAAGCGCTTGCCCCTAAGCGACCGGTATCCACCAACCGTCGCGGCCGATTCAAAGCAAACGATTGCGCCATGGTTCGTCGCGATCCGCAAGGCGTTCTCGACGTCATCGTCGACGTCGTTGTCGACGATGAAAGACAACGGAGGATCCTCGACAAAGTCGGCAGTGACCAAACGGTCATGAAAGTAGTCACCTATCTTCTCCAGCACTTGGAAAACCGATGCAGAAGTCTTGATTGAGTGGAACTGCTCACTGGCCAGGGACTGTAACATCTCAGAATACCGCTGGCAGTTCCAGAGCACCCCTTCCGTCTGCCGAGGCACTGGCACAGGAAGCTGCCCGGGGTCAGCATGGGACAGGATGCGTGTGATCAGACCGATCAGCCAACGTGGATTGCCCTCGCTAATCGCCGACAGAGACTCCCAACCCGCATAGGTGGCGTTGAACGGCTTCACGCCACGCTTGCGTCCTTCTGACCTGCCTCGGTAAGCGCTCCGGAATGCAACCAGCGGTGCGACCTTGCGCAGAGTGTTGCCGTTCAAGTCGCTAGGCTGCATCCCAAGTTCCCGCGTAAGGTCGATTCCCTTACGTTCGAGAAATCTGACGAAGGAAGCGTCCTTCTCTGCGAGTGAGACAAAGTGATGCTTGATCTGCTTGGCCGCTGCACGCGTAGCCCCTGCGAACAATCCCAACTGCTCCGCTTCTTCACCCTCGTCGACCACCGGGTAAGCAGACGTGCCGAACACGTTGTTAGGGGTTTCACCGCTCAGCCCTATATAAGACTGACTTCTTGAAAGGAACACGTTCTTGCAGAACTCGCTGGCCTCTGCCTTGTCCGCGTACCAAAGCTCGACCTGTCGAACGTCGTTGAGTTGGCTTGGAGCGGCAACGTCTCGCTGGTAGAGCACCTCAGGTCCGCACGGTGCCAGTGCGACCTTTAGCAAGAGCTTCTGACCACCGCTCGCTCGCATAGACGCTAGCACCATCTGCTGCAAATGCATCGGCGCCACCTCGAACTCGTCAAGGAGCAGGCACCAACGATGGTCCGACCGGCAATACAAGGCGTCAAATGTCTGCAGCCCCTGGGAGGTTGCTTCCAACATGTCGAGACCAAGATAATCGCAGCTGCGAACAGCTGTTTCCCCGACCACCTCCGGTCCCAACGATGCGCATAGATGCGCTTGGCTCTTGATGTCCAGCAGACGGAGGCGCAGCGCTTCCACCAAGCTGGCTGGGGACAACGAAATCGGCTTGAGGCGCCACAACGCCGCAATAGACTTGATCGCGACCTCCAGCTCGGTCTGCGTCGGACGCAGCTCGCCATCAACGATATCGTTGCCGCGCCGAACGGGGTTCAAACGAACATGCCGCTCAATCCCGTTGGCAACCGCCAGCAATACGTGCGTCACGAACGCGGCCTCCGAGAACAGGATGCCCACCTGTTCGTTCTGGCCCGAGCGCTGCAGCGACTCGAGCATCGTGCCCCACGCTATGTCGGAAGGAACGTAAACTCCGGTATAGCCGAGTGTAGACTTGACCTCATCCGCTTGCGGACCACTCCAGGCCGCTTGTCCCTCAGCGCTCAGCATCTTCAGAAGCGTCGTCTTACCGCCGCCCCGAGGTCCGACCAACACCGAGTTCCACGGTCCAGCCAGAAGCGCAAACTTCGTGGATGGCACGAACGTGCGAGCCACATCCGCAAAGCTCATTGCTTTGGCGTTGAATGGCTCCAGGAAACCCTGACTCATGAGGCTTTCCTCTCTAGCGTCAGCCATCGGCCGTCTCTGTCTGCATGGATATTTAGACCATGTCGACGATCGAGCTGCTTTTTAACGTAATTGCGCGACTCTGGCGTCAGCAGGTCAGCCTCGGGAACATGCTGGATAACATCTGACCAGTCCATCGGAAGATCCTTGAGACTCGCGATCTCGACAATAACTCTTCCGGGATCTCGAGCGCCAAATGATGCACCGTTGTAGATGCTGTTGCCGTCAGAGATTGCGGGCTGCCAGCCCTTCCCTTGCGCCCAGTCCCAGGTGCGAAACCGCCCAGTGATGCCGCGAGAATCCAGCCTGACTGTGAGCAGGTAAAACTGGTTCTGAAAGGTCCCCGCCAGTTCGCTGATATAGAACGCAAGGCTTGCCGCGCCGAACACGAACGGCTGTTCGCCATTACCCGCAGAGATTCCCAGTCTCGCTTCGTGCTTGTGGCCGTGGATCACCAGCCAATTACCCTCTTCAGACAGCAGTCGCAGGAGCTCTTGGCCGTTGTCGATGAAGTCGTGCGCGCCTTCGCCGTTCTGGGTGTGCGGCTCAGGCGGATGATGCATGATCGCGATGCTGATTTTGCGATGATCGCATTGCTGCAACGCCAACTCCAGCTCCGCCACCGCTGACTTTGGGAATGTACCTCGCTCGTGCTCGAACTTATCGTGACCGTGTTCGCTGCAACTGTTGACGAGTAACACCTGATATTTCTCGGCCTGAACTAGGACAAGCCCTGCTCCGAAGTACCGTACCCGATGATCTCGCCCCTTGGCCCCATCGTCGTCGCCCCGCGTCACCGACGGATACGGGGGCTTGAGAACCTTCAGCGGTTCGAAGGGCCCCAGGCCGGCTTTCAGGTTCGCGATGACATTCTCGTGAACTTTGGCTTCCAGGCTGCGAGAGGTGACATCATGATTGCCAGTCGCACACAGTACGTGCTCGCTTTGCAACCGCTTGCCTAGGTCAACCAAGTGCTTCCACCCCGCGGCAAGCGTCAAACCGTCATTTTGGAACGCGATATCGCCCGGACAAAGAACCGCGTCTGCCGTCAAGGACTGCGTGGCAACGAGCTCGTTTAGCCCTGCCCATGGATTCTGCTTTGGACTTTCGCTCGCCAATTCACCCGTAGGCTTGATTTTCAGGTGCGTCCGCGCACCTGCCGCATGGGCGAAGTGCGGGTCACCCAGTACGGCAAACACTGCCTCCACGACTTGTCCATCATGCCCATCGGCATCCTCCACGAGCGCCCCCTTTTAATATTGATTTTGTGTATTGTTAGTCGTGCTGCCAATCGTAGTTGGAAAGAAGCACTTCGGCCGCGTGACGGCGTGCCGACGTAAATCCAGCAACGTTGCGCGCCACGGTAAGATCGCGACGCCGCCATTTATTAAGACCCTGTAAGACGGTGTCTGCAGGTGAGTATGAGAGGAGCACTTTCGCGCCGCGACGGTCTGCCGCCCGGAGCGATGCAATCAACCGCCTCTCATCTTTCTCTCTGAATGCGTCACAACCGTACTCGCCCCGATCCCGCTTGTCGCCCAAGGCGTAAGGCGGATCTAGATAAACAAAGTCACCGTTTCGGGCCTCCTCGAGAATCTCTTCAAAGTCGCTGCAGCGCAGCTCAGCGACCTTCAATAGCTTGGCGAACGCCTGAAAAGCCTCAAGGCTTGGCATGAAAAGATGACCCTTTCCTCGTGCGACGTTGAATTGACCTGCGCGGTTTGTTCGATAGACGCCATTGAAGCAATACCTATTCAGGTACACGAACTGGGCTGCGCGGTCGAAGGCGTTCAACCGCTCTCGTGGCACCGCCCTAAGCTTGTAATAGTCCTCTGGATTGCTGCCAAATTGCGACGCGCGCTTCCACACCGCACGCGGACAGCGCTGAACAATGCGGTACGTCTCGATGAGAGATCGATTCAGGTCCCCAAGGATGGCGTCCTCTACACGCAGTCGCAGGAACAGCACTGCCGAGCCTGCGAACGGCTCGATGTAGCGGTTTGCATCCTCGGGCACCGCGGCAAGCAGCAAGGGCAACAGCTTTTTCTTGCTACCGGCCCAACGCAGCAACGGCTCCGCCGCGCCAGAGGCGCCGTCGGGACTCAATGTTTGCCTCACTTGCATAAGCAAAGATTATGAACATAAACTTTATGAATCTGCAGGAATGTTGTTTCGTTAGCAAAGGCTGCGTTCAAGTAAGTTCGCAGAAAAGATGTGCCGCTCAGTAAATCAACCAAGCGTGCCCGTGCCTAAACCGGCGAGATCGACTGATTGGCACTGTTCTTTGGGGTCAAGCATGGCAGACTGACGGTGAGCAAGTGGCTGCTGCTATAGCTGACCCGTTCACCGGGCACAAATTAGGTTCTCAACGAGGTCTCAGGCCCCACAATGTTTGAAAGGCCCCTAGTGTGAATCAGCACGTAAGTTGCAGTGGTCGCGTTCGCACCTTCATCGCCTTCCGCGTAGCCCTCAGCGGTTGATCGAGATCTAGCGCCCCCTCCTCAAGCCGAGGAATGTAGAGGATCTCGTCTAGGCCTAAAAAGGCACACTCAGCCTAGGCAGAACCGTCACGCCATGCCACGTTGACGCATCGACAAAAGCGCCGTCATCTGGAGCCTGAACAGCGTCCGCCCGCCTGAACGGCTCTGCAACCTCGAAGTCCGTCAAAGGCCATTGCACCATGGCTTGCTCGGGTCAGCGCACTAGCTGCCCCCATATGCCGCTCGCTTGAGAGCTCATTGTCACGAGCACGAACCCAAGCATATTGCACTATCCGCTTTCATTTACCGTCAAACTTCTTTCTCATGAAAATAGAACATAGACAACGAGAGATTCGAGCGAGCAGATTTCCATTTTATCAAGCATCTAAGCTGCCAACTTTTCATCAGCCGTTCAATGGAGCGCTACTCGCCCGATTTTTTAAATTTCAATAATAGTAATATCTGATGCACACCCTCGATTGGTAGCGTGAATCTTGCCCGCCAAGTTCACTTCTGACGTAGTTGAATTGTTCTTAAGTACAGCCGAACTCACATCGGCTACCTGACCTGTTCCTAGATCTCTTAAGCTTCCAGAAAAGCGAAAACCATTTGTGTTGTCACCCGATTGATACGTCAGAGTCGCCTCTAGCACGACAGATCCACTTGAACGATCTCGGAAGGACATGAAAATCCCGTTATCTCTCGGGGCCGTGTCAATTGCAAACGTATTTATGCCAACTGCTGAACACGAAGCAAAGGACATCCTCACGAGAGGATCAGTGCCGATCAAGGTGCTATATGGGCTATCAATCGGGTCAAGGTCTTGATCGCTATCGCCACCACCACCGCATCCAATAACCACAAAAGAAGCTAATAGCGCAGCTACCAAAGTTTTTTTCATTTTATTCAATCCATTTAAATATATAAGTGAAATTTATTTCGCACAGATTTAATTCCACTAAAATCCCTATCTAAAAAGAGACCTTCAGAGGCCGTAAATCTGACATATAAATCAATAAGCGATTCTGCTTTCAGTCAGTCATCTAGCAGGTCTGTAGGAATTTTCGATTCATTAAGAGATACGAGAAAATCTTAATTCCTTATATCTCTGATCTATATACGGCCATCTCAATCTAATCGCACCGGTGCTCGGCAACAGGTAACAGATCGGCAGCCAACTGGTCCCGCCGTCGGCAATTTCAATAACAAGATCTTCCTCATTCATCACTCCTTTCGTTTGTTTTTTATTCGCCACTCGTCTTCATATGCCTTAGTCATATTGAAATAAAGATGCCCTCCTAAAGTCCCAAAAAATTCTTCTCAGCCGAAATCGCTTGCAGACGTAGGCGCCGGCAACTGGCTTGAGACCCTCTCCTCCATGGCCTGACGCAGCCTCCCTGATAGAGCAGGTGCGGGTCGACCACGAGAGACATGTAAAGAATAGTCTATTTTGGACTATTCCGAAACGGACTTTAACGTGCAATGACCTTCAAGTCACTGCGCGATGTCCCGCTCGACCCATAACACTGACTACCAGCTCTTGCTGTCTGTCCTCAAGACGGCTCGCAAGCGCATGGGTGTGTCACAGGTCGAACTGGCTGAGCGCCTGAGGAATACGCAGACCTTCGTGTCGAAGTGCGAGCGTGGGGAGCGCCGTATCGACGCTGTAGAACTGGTGGAATTCGCAGAAGCCTTGGACATAGCGCCCCAAGACTTGCTCAAGGAATACCTCGAGAAGCGTGGCAGTCGCCTGTTCGCACGAAGCAGGAAGACAATGAGCGGAAACTGAGTGCGGAACACTGTGTCCAGTTGTGGACAATGGGCACGCAGATCGAAAGTTGGTTCAATCTGTCTCGTGACGAGGCCACATTGAGTAAGGCCAATCTTGATCGCATGCGTGTTTTGGTTAGCGGCAAACGGCCTCGTGAGACAACAGCGTTGCGCTATGAGCAGCCCTTTTTTGCGCTCAGGCGGAAGAAGAGAGTCAACCGCCAAACGCCGGTCTCGCCTCAGAGGTGACCGCTAGGGCAGCAGCCCCGCTGAACGGAGCTTAGGTTCTTCATAGACCGAATCCTCGGCGGGGTAGCGCAACCCAGCAACGCCATGGACTTTCGCATTTGCCCATATGACACTTTCGCCAGCTGGCAACGTATCGGGTGGCGAGGTATAGACCGGGTCGTCAAAAGCGGTCATTGGCGGTACAAACGCCCAGCCGCGTTTTCTGAAAGCTGCCACGATTTCCGGCAGAGCCGCCGCGTTGATTTCGCTGGTATGCAGCAGCATCACGTGCAATGGACTGCGACCTAGAACCTGCTTTGCCAATCCATCGTAGTAAGACGCCCGGTCCAACAGGTGTTCGATGTATGCCGCCTTGACCCGGACGGCTTTTTCCTGCAAACCAGCCTTCAATAGCGTGGAATAGATTTGGTTGTAATACCAGTCGCTGGCATCGATGGAGACTGGGGCCGGCCTGTACTTATGGGCGTTCATCCACGACCGGAAGCCGTCGCGCTTTTCCAGCGTATCGCCTTCTTTCAGGTACGGGAAACGAAGCATGGGCACCCACGTCGGAAAGTGATTTAGCGCTGCATCAGCCTTCTCGACGTCCAAGATGAAGTCGGCGAGCGTCATATCCTTGGCGGCAAGACTTCTGTGTGAGGCGGTGTGATTGCCCACCGCATGGCCAGCTTGGGCCCACTCCATGATGAGGCTCATGCCTTGGTCGCCGCCGATGCGTGCGAGCGAGGGAAACACCATCGCCGTGATGCCCGCATCCTTAAGGACGGCAATGATTTTCTGATTCCAAACTTCGGCCTGGGTTTGCGTGTCGGGATTCAGCCCATCATCAAACGTCAAACTCAGTGTCTGCGCAAAACTCAATGACGACCAAAGCAGAACAGCCAGCGGTGAAATGAAGCGAATGATGGTCAACATTTGAGCTTATGCCCGGATGGGATCGATATTCAAAAACAACGGCGGTCAGTTGCGGCGTCTACACCAATCGCAGATCCCACAGCACATCGAGCACGTGCTGCGTGGAACGTTCGACATACCCCGCGCGATGAGCAATGCCGAGCCGCCGCCACAACGCCGGGCGCAGCGGGCGCATGACAATGCGCTTCTCGGGTAGCGGCGAAGTGGCCTCATGAGGCAACAGTGTTGCGCCATAGCCCGCCGCCACCAGGCTCTTGATGGCGTCGTTGTAGTTGAGCTGGATGCGCGGCACAGGATGGTGGCCGCCGGCAGCGAACCATTCTGCCGTCTGGCGAGAAAGACGCGTGGTGGCGTCATTGAGAATAAGCGGCTGGGTGGCGAGCCATTCTGGCGTGATACGGGCCGGGCATTGCCAATGTGCCGGCACAAAGGCCATCACCGGGTCGCGGCGCCAAGGCTTGATCACGAGACCCGCCACTGGGGGCTGGGGCAGCGCGATCAGCCCGACATCCAGCGTCCCATCGGCCAACCGCGACAGCGTTTCCTGCGAAGTGAGCACGGCGATCTGGATGTCGATGCCAGGATGCTGCTGGCGCAGCACTTCGAGTGCCTGCGGCAACAGGTGCGCGATCACACCCGTCGACGCACCTAGCCGCGCGCGCCCCTCAAGCCCCTGCACCTGGCGCTGAATATCGTCCAGCGTCTTTTCTGCATCGTCCAGCAACCGGCGTGCGCGCTCCACCAGCACTTCGCCGATGGCTGACGGCTTGATGTGCCCGCGCTTGCGTGACAACAGCGGCGCTCCAATACGGTCTTCCAACTCAGCGATGTGGAGGCTGACCGTGGGCGGCGCCAGGTGCAAGGCACGCGCCGCCTCGACAAACGAACCACGGTCGGCAATGGCGACCAAGGTGCGCAAGCGGTCCAGGCTGATTTCTCGCATACAGATAGATGAATAGAAGATAGATGCTCAGATTCATAGAAACTGAATATCAACTTTGTGAAATTCAACTTTCCTTATTTTATCTATCCGAGGAACATAAGGGCTCATTCCACAAGATATGGCACACAGTCACGGAGTATTCCTCGTATGAGCTCCCCCATTGTTTTCATCGACGGCGACCAGGGCACGACCGGCTTGCAAATCCACGAACGGTTGCGCAACCGGACCGACATCAGGCTGTTCACGCTTCCCGCTGCAGACCGTAAAGATCCGCAGCGCCGCGCGGAAGCCATCAACGCCTGCGACATCGCCATCCTCTGCTTGCCCGATGCCGCCGCGCGCGAGGCCGCAAACAGCATCACCAATCCTGCCGTCAGAGTGATCGACGCCAGTTCCGCGCACCGTACCCATCCGGATTGGACCTACGGGTTTCCGGAAATGACCAAGGGCCAGTCTGAACGCATTGCGCGTGCACGCCGGGTCACCAATCCCGGCTGCTATCCAACCGGCGCGATTGGCTTGCTGCACCCTCTGGTGCAAGCTGGGCTCCTGCCAGATCACTATCCGATCAGCATTCATGCGGTATCCGGCTATTCAGGGCAAGGGCGGGCCGGCGTGGAGAAGCACGAAGGACCGGAAGCCATCAGTGCGCCTGCGTTCCAAGTCTATGGCCTGGAACTTGCGCACAAGCACACGCCAGAGATCCAGCAGCACGCGGGGCTCGCGCAGCGTCCTATTTTTGTCCCCGCGTACGGCGCGTTCCGCCAGGGGATCGTGCTGACGGTGCCATTGGCGCTGCGGCTATTGGCACCGGGCGTCGATGGCCGCGTGCTACATACCTGCCTCTCGCGCCACTATGCCGGGATGCCTCATGTCAGCGTGTTGCCGCTGAGCGAGTCGAGCGCTTTGAAGCATCTGGATCCGCAAGTGCTGAACGGCACGAACGACATGTACTTAAGCGTTTTTCAGAACGAAGCGCATGGGCAGGTTCTGCTGTCTGCGGTTTTTGATAACCTTGGCAAAGGCGCCTCCGGCGCCGCGGTCCAGAACCTGGATCTGATGCTCACACACCAACAGTGACGGATGAATGGAGCCCGCGTTCAGCCGTCTTCCTCTATATGAAGACGGCGCCGCATGACTGAGCCTCGTTTGACATTCCTTGATCAGAATGAATGGGAGAACTGGCTGACGCAGAACGGCGGCACCTCGGCCGGAATATGGCTGCGCCTTGCCAAGAAGGGCGCAGGGCAGCCCTCCCTGACTTACGCACAAGCGCTGGAAAGCGCCCTTTGCCATGGCTGGATAGATGGCCAGAAAAAGACCGAGGATGAAGCCTACTGGCTGCAGCGCTTCACTCGGCGGTCCGCAAAAAGCATCTGGTCCCAGCTCAACAAAGGCCGTGCCGAGGCATTGATCGCGGCGGGCAAAATGCGCCCCTCTGGCCTGCGGGAGATCGAGAAAGCCAAGGAGGACGGCCGCTGGGAGGCCGCCTATGCCTCCGCCAGCAACTCGGTCGTGCCAGATGATCTCCAAGCCGCCCTGGATGCCAACCCCAAAGCCAGCGCCTTCTTTGCGGCCCTGAACAGCCGGAACCGCTACGCCATCCTGTTCCGGATACAGAACGCCAAGAAGCCCGCCACACGGGTGCGCAAGATCGAGGAATTCGTCGGCATGCTGGATCGCGGCGAAACCATTTACCCCTAGATCAAGAAGTTCGCTACACAGCGGATACCGGCACTTGACGTGCCATCCAGAACGTTTCCCTGTGCAATTGCCGCACTTCCTGTTTCCTGCGTCAGCTAAGGGAAAGCCCCGTATCGACCAGAGGCTCGGATTCCTAATATGTAGACATGTCTACATTGAAAAGAGAGCCTGACAGCAATTCCAACTGTCCATGGCTTGACCCCGGCCCGCATGGCAACAAGCTAAAGCTGGAGGACTACCCCAGCGCACTGTTGATGCGCGTGGCCAACCGTATCCAAACTGACGTCACCAGCGTCTACGCTCGGCAGCACGAGCTAAGCGTGCCCGAGTGGCGCCTGCTGGCTCGGCTTCACGAGTCTGCGCCGATGCAACTGACGGCACTGTGCCGCACCTCGTACTTCGACAAGGCCTATGCCGGCCGCATCCTGCGTGACCTGGAGGCCCGCGGACTGACCTGCACCCAAGCGGACGCAGCGCACCGGCGCCGGTTAATCGTCGACATCACGCCCGAAGGGCGGGCCCTTGCCCGCAAGGTGGTAGCGGTGGCGCGCCGCAGCCAGGCCCACCTGCTGGACGTGCTGACACCCACCGAACGCACAGCGCTCTATGAAACCCTGCACAAATTGCTGGACGCCACGTCTGCGCTGGCCCCCGAGGAAACCTCATGAGAATCACCAAAGTTGAAACCCTTCAGGCCGATGGCGGATACCGCGTCTGCTCCTACATCAAGGTCAGCACCGACGAAGGCTTGGTCGGCTGGGCCGAGTTCTACGACGGCTTTTCCGGCACCACGCTAAGCCCGCTGATTCTGGCATTTGGCAAACTTGCGATAGGCATGGACCCGCGGCACTTTGGCCGCATCAGCGAATCACTGCTGGCGACCACGCGTGTCTCGGCCGGCGGTATCTCGCACCAGGCGGTGGCCGCCATCGAGAACGCCTGCCTGGACATTGCGGCCAAAGCCTTAGGCGTACCTGTCTACCAGCTATTCGGCGGGCCGTTCCGCGACCGTGTACCGGTGTACTGGACTCATTGCGGCAGTTACCGCGTGCGCCATGCGGCTCTCTACGAGGAACTGGGCTACGAACCGGTGCGCACCCTGGATGACTTCACCCGCCTCGGGCGCGAAGCTGTGGCCCAGGGTTTCATGGGCGTCAAAACCAACCCGGTGTTCTTCGACCGCGAACAGCCTTATATGTTCAACGGCGGCTTCCGTATTGCCCCGGGCTTTCTAGACCGAAGCATCAACGATGCCCATCTGCAGGCGGTGGTGGACCAATTGAGCGCCCTGCGCGAAGGCATCGGCCCGCATATGCCTCTGATGCTGGACGTGAGCTTCAGCCAGCGCCCGGAAGGCTACCTTCGCCTGGCCCGCCGGTTGGAACCGCTGAACATGTACTGGCTGGAGCTGGACATTCGCGATCCCGAGGCGTTGGCTCACATCCGCAACCACACCAGCACGCCAATTGCCTCGCTCGAGGCCATGCATGGCCTGGCCGAGTACCGGCCTTATCTGGCTGGCCGTTCGGTGGACACGGCCATCATCGACCCGATGTGGAATGGCGTCTGGCAATCCGTACGCATCGCCACGCTGGCCGATGCGTTCGAGACCCATATCGCGCCGCACAACCCCGTCGGTGAACTCGGCAACCTGATGAGCCTGCAACTGTGCGCAGCCTTGCCCAACATACGGATCATGGAGCTTCGCCCGGACGAGGCTCCGTGGACGCGTGATTTCGTCACCCAATGCCCGGTGATGGAAGCCGGACATCTTCTGGTGCCGAACACCCCCGGCTGGGGCGCCGACGTAAACGAAGACGCACTGCGGGCGCACCCCGTGCGCGCTGCCTGATCCGATCAAAGAAACGAACAAGGAGACTACCCATGCGCATCGTCTATTGGCCCAAGATCCAGATTGGCAAGGCCTTGATCACAGAACAGCTCAGCGCCCAACCGGGTGTGGAGTTGGTGGTGGCGGACGCGCTGCCCCAAGTACTTGACGCCCTGCAAGGAGCTACTGGGATCGTGCTGGCCGACGCCCCCGAGGTCGAAGCCCGTCAGGTGGCCGAGGCTATCAGGGCTGGCGGTACGGTCCGCTGGATGCACTTCGTCTCCGCCGGAAGGGAGGGTTTCGAAGCGGTGGGCCTGCCCGCCGGCGTGGCTGTAACCTATGCGGCCGGCGCAGCGGCGCCAGCCGTGGCCGAACACGCCATGGCTTTACTGCTGGCCGCGGGGCGCCGCATCGCCGATGTGCTGGCCCAGCAGGCAAAGCGCCGCTGGGACCGCACGCCACCGGCATCGCGTGCCTGGGCACTGGAAGACAAGACCTTGGTGATCGTGGGTTATGGGCAGATCGGCCGCGAGATCGCCAAGCGCGCCAAACCGTTTGGGGCCCGCATCGTGGCGTTGTCACGGATGGCACCCGCTGCCGATGGGTTGGTCGACGAAGGTCTGCCGATAAGCCGGTTGCACGAGGTGCTGGCACGCGCCGACGCCGTGATGATTTCAGTGGCATTGACCACGGATACCCACCACCTCATCAACGATACGGCGCTTTCTGCGCTCAAGCCAGGGGCGCTTCTGGTGAATGTGGCGCGCGGCGGCGTAGTAGACCAAGTGGCGCTGCGCAAGGCCTTGCACGACAAGCAGTTGGCAGGCGCCGCGCTGGATGTGACAGACCCAGAGCCGCTGCCCGCCAGCGACCCGCTGTGGGACAGCCCAAACTTGATCTTGTCGCCCCATTTTGCTGGATCGGGCAGCCCCGCCAGTGCCCGGCGGCTTGCTCAGGGCGCTGCGGAGAACTTGCGGCGCTTCATAGCCGGAGAGCCCTTGCTGCACCAGATTGCGGGCTGACGATTTCGCAGCAGTTTCCAATCACCACAGGAGACATCCGATGACCGATCGCCGTCAGTTCATTCATGCCCTTGCGGCACTCGCCGCGCCTGCGGCGCTGGTGCCTCGTGCCGTACAAGCGCAGTCCGCGCCGCCAGTCAAGCAGCTCACGCTGGTGGTGCCCTTCCCCGCAGGGGGTGCCACGGATGCCGTTGCCCGGCTCCTTGCCGAACACGCTCTGCGCGGGGCATATGCAGAGAACGTGGTGGTAGAAAACCGGGCCGGGGCCGGTGGCCGAATCGGGGTGGAATATGTGAAGCAGCGGCCCGCCGACGGAGCCACCCTGCTCTACACGCCGGCATTTCCGATCGCCATCTTCCCTCATATCTACCGGCGCCTGCCCTACGATGCGATGGCGGACTTCGTTCCCGTGGCCGCCTCGGCCAAAGGCATGCTGGGATTGGCCGTCGGTCCCGCCGTCCCGGCTACCGTTACGAAACTGGCTGATTTCGTAGCCTGGTGCAAAGCCAATCCTTCGAAGTCCAATTTCGGTACGGGTAGCGGGTCGGGCCAGCACTTCGCTGGCGTGACCTTCGCACATGCCGCTGGCTTCGACCTGCGCCTGGTTCCCTACAAAGGGGGCGCACCAGCCGTGGTGGACTTGCTGGGCGGTCATATCAGCTCGACTGTCAGCCCGCTGCCCGAGATCATGCCGCATGCGGCCGAAGGAAAGCTCCGGATCCTGGCTGTCACCGGTAGGCAGCGCTCGCGCTTCCTGCCCCAGGAACCAACCATGGTGGAACTGGGCTACCCCGACATCGTCTTTCAGGACTGGTCGGGCGTACTGGCACCGGCAAAGACCACGCCGGAACTGGTGGCTCGGGCCAATGCGGCCATCTCTACCTACGTGCGCTCCGACAAGGGGGTAGAAGCCCTAGCCAAGGTGGGCACGGAAGCCGACGCACAGAACGTTCCTGAATTCGCCGCCACAGTGAAGGCCAGTTGGGAACGCTACCGCGAGATCGTCAAGGCCACCGGCTTCACGGCGGATGATTGATACTGAGTACGACCTGCATAAGCCAAGGAACCCGCGCACCGCGGAGAACCGCGCTCGCTCCTTGTAATCAATGCAGTCGCGCCAGAATCATTCGCATTGCAAGGCAGCCCTGGCACAGATGAGTCGCTAGCCTTGACCCTCACCAGAGATGACTTGCCCGATCGACAGCTCATTGCCGCTGGGGTCGGCTATCCGGCAATCGCGCATGCCATAGGGACGATCGCCCATGGGAACGATGATATTGACGCCCGCCTCCACGAGGCCCGCATGGTATGCGTCTATCTCCGATACGCGCAGATAGATATGCGATGCACCAGGAGGATGGGCTTCCGCACGCTGTACCAATGTGATCTCCACCGCGTCACGGCAAACCGCCGCGATATCCGGTGGCTCGCCCCAGGACCAAGCCAGATCGAATCCAAGCACATTCCGGTAGAAGTCTATTGACTGCTGTAGATCGTTCACCGAGAGAATGGGGGAAACAGACTCAATTTTCATGTGTGCCATGTCCTTTCCGTGAGATCCTGGAGCCTTTTTTCCAACAAACGCCTAGTGGCAGTACTCGCGCAACATGGCGATCATGGCCTGAACTGCTGGCGAAGCGGTACGCCCTGTGCGGGTCAAAATTCCCACCACGCGGGTCTGCACTGGTTGGATCAGAGGAATATAGGTAATCTCATCCTGGCCTGGGGGTACACCCAGCCGGGGCAAAACCGTCACACCCATGCCATGGTGAAGCATCGACAGAAGCGCCGTCATCTGCGATGTGAACAGTGTCGCCCGCCTGAGCGGCTCCGCCGGTTCGAAATCCATCAAGGGGCGGTGCGCAGTAGTGCCGATCAGAGGCAAGCCGGATAGCTCCGCCCATGTGATGCTGGTGCGGTTCGCCAGGGGATGGTCACGGCGGCAAACCAGTCCGAAGCGATCGGTCACCAATCCTTCGAACGACAGGCGCGGATCATGACTGACCGGGGTGCACAGGCCAAGATCGATTTCGTCCGCCAGGGCCATGCGCTCGATGTTGGCTGAATGGTCGTCGAGCAGATGGATCTTCACATTGGGATGCTCGCGCACGTAGGCAGGCATCAGATTCGGCAGCCAATACGAAATCGCGGTGACGATACACGCGATCACGATCTCGCCGGATTCACCCCGCGCCAGCTTCTCCATGGAGTCGCTCACCGCCCTGTGCTGCCTGACCAGGTCTCGGACCATCGGAAGGCATTGATGTCCGAACGGCGTGAGGACATTGCGGTTTTCCGGCTCGAACAACAGTTGGCCCAGTCGCGCCTCCGCCTCCTTGATGGATAGCGAAAGCGCGGACACGGACCGATTCGCCAAAGTGGCCGCCGCGCGGAAACCACCGCTCTCCGCCACCAGAAGGAAATGCAGCAGGTGCGAAATCGAAAGCCGCGGGACGAATGAAGTGGATTCGACCATAGTCAGTTTGTTGAGAAAAACTGGACGACCGTTTGAGACAACAAACTTTACCTGAACAGACCGACTCTCTACGATTCGGTAGCCTTTCTCGGGCTGCCCTCTTTGGAGATCACACGGATATGACGTCTGAACAGGATCCTCAATACATCGATGCGACCCGCCGGCGCATGGTGGCAGGTGCCGCAGGCGCCTTGATCGCAGCGGCGTATGCACCCCAGGCCGCTGCACAAAGCAGCACGCCCCAACCCCACTTTCCCAGCAAGCCCATCCGGATCATCATCCCCTACGGTGCCGGTTCTTCCACCGACATTGCGATGAGACTAATCGCGCCACGCATGGCGGAAAAACTCGGGCAACCGATAGTGATAGAGAACCGCGCGGGCGGCACGGGCATCATTGGCAGCGAATTCGTCGCCAAATCACCGCCTGACGGCTATACCCTCGTTGCGGGAACGGTGGCATCGCATGCGGCCCTTGTCCCGCTGATGCCGGGGATGCCCTATAACGTCCGCACTGATTTCACACCCATCGGGCTGGCGGTGGTTCCACCCGCGATCGTCGCCATTCATCCCGCGGTACCGGCGAAGAATATTTCAGAGTTCGTCGCATGGTCGAAGCAGCAGCCTGCGGGGGTCAGCTATGCGTCGAGCGGTAGTGGCGGCTCGGGACACCTCGCGACGGAGTTGTTGAAGCTCAAGACAGGTGCCAACCTGGTCCATGTGCCGTACAAAGATGCGTCCCGCGCGGTCACCGATCTGATGGCGGGCCACGTGCAGCTCATGGTGTATTACGCCACGCTGTTGCCTCATATCCGCGCAGGCAAGCTTCGCGCCTTGGCGGTCCTGTCGGATAAGCGAGTGGCCTTCGCACCAGACATTCCCACGGCGGCGGAGCAAGGCCTTCCCATCTCGGTCTCCGGATGGATCGGCCTGTTTGGCCCGGCCGGCCTCCCAGCGCCGGTGCGGGACGCCATTTACGCCGCCATGCGCGAAGCCTTGCTCGATCCCGCGATCCAACCGCAGATGCTCAGTTCAGGACAAGAGCCCCAACCCCTGCCACCTCTCGAGTTCGGCAAGTTCGTGGACGCCGAGATTGCCAGATGGACAGAAGTGGTGCGGGCGGCCAACATCAAGATGGAGTAATCGAAAAGAACATGCCTGAAAGGACACTCAAAGGCAAAACCGCGCTGGTGGGGATTGGTGAAACCGATTACTACAAGCATGGCCAGAGCCCAGACGCGGAGTTCAAACTCGCGCTCAAAGCCGTGCTGGCCGCGTGCCGTGATGCTGGCATCGATCCACGGGAAATCGATGGTTTCTCTTCCTATAGCAATGACCGGAGCGATGCCTCCCGGTTTGCGGCGGCCCTTGGCGTACGCCAGCTGCGCTGCGCCCTCATGCAATGGGGTGGTGGTGGCGGCGGCAACTGCGCATCCGTCACCAACGCCGCGGCAGCCGTCGCCACCGGTCTGGCGGATTGCGTGGTGGCCTTCAGGTCTCTCGCGCAAGGCCAGTACGGACGGTTCGGACATGGCAATGCGGCCACTACCGTGTCAGGAGAGATGGCCTACCAGGCGCCTTATGGCTTGATCTCCCCCGCTCACCGGTTCGCCATGAAAACCCGGCGATTCATGCATGACCACGGTATTGGGCAGGAGGCCCTGCGCGCCATCGCGATGGCTTCCTACCACCATGCGCAGAACAACCCGCGCGCGCTTATGTATGGCAAACCCCTCGACGAGGAGAAGTACGACGCTTCACGATGGATCACAGAGCCCTTCCATCTGTTCGACTGCTGCATGGAAAACGACGGAGCGGCGGCGGTCATCATCGTTTCCGCCGAACGGGCCAAGGATTTTCCGAACAAGCCGGTCTACCTGCTCGGCGGAGCCAGCGGATCCCAATACCGTTGCGGTGCAGGACCTCACAATGCGCCAGACTATGCGAGCGCCAGCTTCCGGACAGTCGCCGCCGATCTGTACCGCATGGCTGGCCTGACACCGAAAGACGTGGGCGTGGTGCAAAGCTACGAGAACTTCACGGGAGGCGTCCTCATGGCGCTGGCTGAGCATGGATTCTTCCAGCCCGAAGAGGCCAACGAGTTCCTCCAACTGCACAACTTGACCGCACCCCATGGCCGCCTTCCGCTCAATACCAGCGGGGGCAATCTGGCCGAGTGCTACATGCATGGGTTCGAGCAGGTGCTTGAAGCCGTGCGCCAGGTACGCGGCCAATCGACCAATCAAGCTCCCCGCAGTGATGTGGCCCTGGTCATTGGCGGCCCGATGGTGACGCCGGTCAGCAGCATTCTGCTCGGATCGGAGGCGACGCTGTGAACACCCCCGCGACACACTATCTTCCATCCGGGCTGCCAGCACCAGTGCCCGAAGCCGACGGCCTCAGCGCGCCTTACTGGAAAGGATTGCAGCAGGAGCAGTTGCTCGTGCAGCGCTGCACGGCCTGCGGCACATGGCAGTTCGGCCCGGAGTGGATATGCCATCACTGCCACTCGTTCGATCTCTCCTGGGTTCAAGTGGCCCCGCGCGGAACGATTTTCAGTTGGGAACGGGCTTGGCATCCGGTTCACCCCGCCTTGCACGGGCACGGCCCGTACCTGATTGTTCTGGTGGAACTGGCGCAGGCGGGACGTATCCGGATGGTCGGAAATCTGCTGGGAGACCCCGCCCAGGAGGTGCGCATTGGTACCGAGGTCACCGGCGTCTTTGAACACCACCTCGATCGTCCCGAGCCCTTTTCGCTCCTGCATTGGCGCATCGGCGAGCCGGCCACCCTCCCCAAGACCATCCAGCCGGGGATTTCATGAGTTATGAGAAACCCTATGCAGGACTGAAGGTCATTGATCTGAGCCAGGGCCTGGCGGCTCCTTATGTGGGCATGCTGCTGGCACAGCATGGCGCGGATGTCATCAAGGTCGAACCGCCCGCGGGTGACTGGAGCCGCATTCTCAACCAGAACTACGGCGACCACACCGCGTTTTCCGTGGCGGCCAACCTGGGCAAGCGCAGCATTGCACTGGACTTGAAGCACCCCAAGGGCAAGGAAATTCTCTGGCGGTTGTTGGCCGATGCCGATGTCATGATCGAAGGCTTCCGCCCGGGCGTCCTCGCACGTCTGGGATTCGGCTATGCCGAAGTCGCCCAGCGAGCCCCAAGAATCATCTATCTCTCCATTTCCGGATTTGGCCCGGAACATCCGCTGAAGGCAAAAGCCGCCATGGATCCAGTACTTCAGGCCTACACGGGACTGGTATCTGCGAACCGGGGAGAGGATGGAACGCCGCAGCGTATTCCGGTTTCCATCGTGGACATGAGCACCTCGCTCTACGCGGTCCACGCCGTCTCGGCCGCGCTCTTCGCCAGGCAAACGGCGCCGGAGCCATCAGGGCGCCACATCGAAATCAGCCTTCTGGAAGCCTCCGCGTCGCTCGTCGCAGTGCGTCTGCTGGCAACGTGGCTCGATGGCGAAAATGCCCCCGTCTCCACGCCTCCCAGCGGCTCATTCGAGGCGGCCGACGGCTGGTTGCAAGTCCAGGTCATTCAGGAGACTGATTGGCAGGCGCTGTGTACGGCCCTCGGCGCTTCCGGGCTTGCCTTCGATGAGCGCTACAACCACAGGAACCTGAGAAATCGGAGGGCCAAGGAACTTCGCGAGGAGATGCGTCCTCTGTTCAAGCGCTTGACGCTGGCGGAACTGTCCGACCGCCTTGGCGCGGCGGATATTCTGTTCGAACGGCTCAATACCTACGGTGATTTTGTAGAGCAGGAAAGCAAGACCGGGTCTTCCACCTTGAGGTGGTTGCATCAACCGGGCGTGCCACGAGACTTGCCCATGCCGAGGATTCCCGGGTTGCCGATAGCAGCGCATGAGGCCGCCTTGGTCGCGCCGTCCTGCGGTGAACATACCATGGCCATCCTGGCGCAATGCGGCTACGGTGAACGGGACATCGAGGAAATGCGCCTATCCGGCGCGGTTGGGACGGCAAACAAGGGATAAGCTGAACCGGAATTCCGAGCCATGCGAGTTGGCTCTGGCTGTGCCCGTGCATGCTTTCATTCACCCATACGGGCCGCTGGCCGGTCCGCCGCTTTGCGGAAGGGCTCTGTTGCGCTGTAGAGCAGATCCACCAAGGTCTTCCGGTCGGATTCGATTTCGTTGATGGGCCCGCCCAAACTCAGCGTCAGCGGCTCGTGACCACGTGGAACGGGCAGAAGTATCGCCAGTGCTGAGGCGCCCGGTGTCGATGTTCCCAGCGACATGGCATAGCCATTGTGGATCGCTTTGCGCCGATCAGAAAGCGCCGCCTTGAGCTCCACGTGCAGCCGCTCATCGTTCTCCAGCGCGTTGGATTTGCGCAGCAAGAGGCCGATGTTCTTTTCTGGATGCGTGGTCAGCAGCATGCGGCCTGGAGCACTTCTGAACAAAGGCCGAAGGGATCCGGTCTTGGCGATAAACCGGCCTTGTCTAGTCGCCTGCAGCACATGCAGGTAGCGCACATGCACGCCTTGCTGGGTGCCGATCATTACCGTGTGGCCGCAGGCATCCAGGATGCCCTGCATCAGCCGAAGCAATCCTTGCTCAGTGAAAAGCTGCTCCTCGATCCACGCGGTGGCCAAGGCCAAGCGCACATTGGGCACATACATGCCGCTGCGGCTTTCGTAATCGAAATACCCCGATTCCACCAGGCTCTTGAGTAGCACGGAAGTGCTCGATTGGGGGTAGCCCAACGCTTGCGAAACCTCCTTCACCAGCGCCGGCCGGCGGGTCTCAGCGAAGAATTCAAGCAACTCCAGCACACGTTGCGCTGATTTGACGTGGTAGTCGGCCATTCACATCCTGAATTTTCAATCATATACATGATAGATCTCGCACAGGAGAACAGGCAAGGCGTAGGCTCGCGGCATCAAAAAACATCGGAGACAAGCATGCCTACGCGACGCCAACTCATGTGTGCCCTTACAGGATCCGCCGCCGGCCTGTGGCTACCCTCGACCTCGTTCGCCCAGCTCGGCAAGTCCGCACGAATCGTCGTCGGGTTTCCGCCTGGAGGCTCGGCAGATCTCATCGCCCGGGCTCTGGCCAGCCAGATGACGGGCTACGCCCAGAGCCTGATCGTCGAGAACAAGGCCGGGGCCGGAGGCCGCATCGCGATCGAGGCAGTGAAGGCCTCGGAGGCCGACGGTGCCACCTTGCTGATCACTCCCTCCTCCATGGTCAGCGTCTACCCGCATGTCTACCGCAAGCTCAACTACGACATGGCCCGGGATTTCGTGCCCGTGACCGAGCTAGCCTCTTTTCCCTTCGTGCTGGTCGTGGGTCCGCTGGTGCCGGAGAACGTGAAGACGCTTCCGGATTTCCTGGCCTGGGCCAAGGCGAATCCTCGGGAGGCCTCCTATGCCTCACCCGGCAATGGCACGACGCCTCACTTCATCGGTGCCATGCTGGCGCGGGCCAGCCAGGTGCCCATGACGCATGTAGCCTACAAAGGAGGAGCCCAGGCCATGAACGACGTGCTGGGCGGCCAGATCGCCTCCAACATGGCGGTCATCTCCAACGCCCTGCCGCAAATCCAGGCAGGCAAGCTTCGTGCGCTCGCCGTGACCGGCCCGCAGCGGAACAAGGCACTGCCCCAGGTGCCGACCTTCGTGGAATCGGGATTTCGTGATCTGAACATGCTGGAATGGTTCGGGCTCTTTGCCCCCGCCCGAGTACCTGCCGATCAGGTCAAACGCCTTTCTGATCAAGCCCAGCAGGCGCTGCGGAGCCAGCCCGTACAGGAAGCCTTGACCAAGGCAGGCTTCGATCCCGCCGCTCCTGGCGACCCGGCCAGCTTCGGCGCCATGATGAAAGCGGATCAGGCCCGTTGGGCCAGCATCGTGAAGGCTAGCCACTTCACGCCGGAGGAATGAGCATGGTGAAATTTGATGCCAGTCACTTGTCCGAAGGCGGATCTCCGGAACTGACCCTGGACGGTGCGGTGGCGACGATCACGTTGAGCCGGCCAGCCCATCGCAACCGGTTGCACAACGACGACCTGCGTACCTTGATCGCTCACTTCGACAGGATCAATGCCGCCACCGAGATTCGAGCCGTTGTATTGACGAGTCAGGCTCACGGACCGAAGCCGGTGTTCTGCGCCGGCTATCACATCGGCCAGCACGGCGACGAGCATCCTGATGCGCGTTTCGAGCAGGTAGCCGACGCCCTGGAGCAATTGCGGCCAGTGACGATCTGCGCCTTGAACGGCAGCGTGTACGGCGGAGCGACCGACTTAGTGCTCGCCTGCGATTTCGCGATCGGTGTGGAGGGTATCGAGATGCGCATGCCAGCCGCCGCGCTGGGCATGCACTACTACCCAGGGGGTATGGCACGCTATGTATCGAGGTTGGGAATCTCCAATGCCAAACGCGCCTTTCTGAGCGCAGAGGCTTTCGGCGCCTCGGAACTGCTCCGCATGGGCTACGTTCAAGAGTTGGTGCCCGCTGAACATCTGCAGGCGGCCATGAAGCGCCGCCTGGATCAGATTCTCCCGTTGGCGCCGCTGGCGCTCGAGTCGCTGAAGCGCTCCATCAATGAGCTGGGGCGCGGCGACTACGAGCCAACCCGCCTGCGCCAACGGCAGCAGGAATCGCAAACTTCCCATGACTTTGCTGAAGGCTGTCTGGCATTTGCTGAACGCCGCGCGCCTCGCTTCGAAAGACATTGAGATGAACCCCCTCCCACCGCATCCCCTCTGCATCTCCCCTTGGCGGGGGTGCGGGTCATCGAAGCGGCCCAGATCATGGCCGGTCCGGTGTGCGGGCTGATGCTGGCCGATCTGGGCGCCACCGTGATCAAGGTGGAGAAGTTTCCGGCTGGTGATGATGCCCGCCACTACCAGAAGCCGGGCGATCCGGCATTGCCGCCTTCCTTCCGGATGATCAACCGCGGCAAGCGCTCCATTGCCTTGGATATCCGTACCAAGGCTGGCCAGGAAGTGATGTACCGGCTGGTCAGGCAGTCGGACGTCATCACCGAGAATTTCCGCCGGGGCGTCATGGACAAGCTCGGCCTGGGTTTCGAGAAACTGCATGAGGTCAACCCCGCGCTGATCTATGCGGTCGTCAGCGGATATGGGCGGGAAGGACCACTCGCCGACAAGGGCGGCTTCGATCTGATTCTCCAGGCCTTCAGCGGGCTGATCAGCGTGACGGGCGAACCCGGCCGGCCGCCGGTGAAGCCCGGCGTTTCCATCGCGGACATCAACGCCGGCATTCTGTGCGCCTTCGGCATTCTGGCGGCCTACATCCAGCGCCTGCGTTCCGGCCAGGGGCAGAAGGTCGAGACCTCCCTGCTTCAGGCCGCCATGCAGCAAACCTACTGGCTGGCGGCCACCTACTTTTCCACTGGAGCCAATACACAGCCACTGGGCACGGCGCATGCACTGATTGCGCCTTATCAGGTCTTCCAGTGCAAGGATGGCGGTGTGGCGGTTGGCGGAGCAAACCAGAATGCCTGGGTCCGGATCTGCGAAGTGCTCGGTCATCCTGAGTGGCAACAGGACGCCAGGTTCGAAACACCTCAATTGCGGGTCCAGCACAGCCGGGAACTACAGGATTTGCTCGAAGCGGTTCTGGCTTCCGATGATGTCTCCACCTGGTGCGCCCGTTTCGACGCCGCAGGTGTTCCCGCCGGGCCGGTCAACACACCGGGCCAGGCGCTGGAGCATGAGCAGACCAAAGCGGTGGGCATGGTCATCGATGTGGACAACGGCATGGGCGGCACCACCCGGGGCCTGGGTTCTCCCGTCGTGCTCAACGGCACGATTTCCCGGCACGCCACCTCCATCGCGCCGAAAGTCGGCCAGCACTCCCGCGAGGTATTGAGCGAATTCGGTTTCGGCGATGAAGAAATCGAACGGTTGGAACGCGACGGCGTCATCCACCAGGATACCCCCTGATCGCCAACCCCCAGCAAGTGTCCTGAGACGGGTTTGCGCGGCTTTCAGCGCGCTGGCCGCCGAGGCGTCTTGGCGGGTTGCTCATCCATCACGTTGGGGATGTCTGTCTCAAGAGCTGCGCGCAGGCGAGCCAATGCGTCCAGCGTTTCCTTGAAAAGCGCCTTGCCCACGACACGCTCCATCAGCACATATTGACGCTCCACCAAGGGCGTCAGCTTATTGGCGAGCTCCATTCCGGCAGGCGTGAGCGTGATGGTCTGCCTGCGCTGATCCTGATCCGAGCGGGCACGCACCACCAACCCATTCTTCTCCATGCCTGCCAGGATCTGGGACATGCTGGGCGCCAGGATCTGGCAGGCCGAGGCTATTTCGTTCGAGCTCAAGCCATCAGGCGAGTCTTGCAAGGTACGAACCACGCGCCACTGCTGGCCAGTGAGTCCATGCGCTTTGAAGATCGGCCGGAAAGGCCGCAGCATGGCCTCTCGGGCGAGCATTAGCGACTGGGCAACGTTCGGATGACGGGCAGGCATGCGCGAGTAGGTTGAAGAGCGCCTGTTTGATGGCGCTGTAGCGGCGCAGTATAGCGGCGGACCGATCGCGCCAGAGTCGTTTTCTTGCGCGTTCGACGCGTTGACAATGAAGATATTCATTATTAATATCTTCATTAATTGATCGCCTTTTCCCCTACCCACGAACCGGCCGACGGCCAGCCACCAAGGAGACAGCATCGATATGCAGACCACATCCATAGACACCAACAGGCTGCATAGTGGCTCGCTTTACAAGCGCCCTCCAGGCACGCACAACGCCACTCTCACCGAAGTTGGACAAGGCACCCCCATGGGTGAACTGCTGCGCCGTTACTGGCAACCGGTCGCCTTGGCTCGCGATGCCACCACCACGCCCAAGCTCATCCGCGCGCTCGGTGAGGAGCTGATACTTTTCCGTGACAAGTCAGGCCGGCCCGGACTGGTGCACCCTCGTTGCGCGCATCGCGGTACCTCGCTGTACTACGGCAAGGTGGAAGAACGAGGTATTCGCTGCTGCTACCACGGCTGGCTTTTTGATGTGGAAGGACACTGTGTTGAGCAGCCGTGCGAGCCCGGTGGCGGCGCTCACCGCGGCAAGGTAAGGCAGCCCTGGTATCCCGTGCGCGACGCCTATGATCTTGTCTTCGCCTACATGGGGCCACCCGAAAAAATACCGGTGCTGCCGCGCGTGGATGCACTCGAAGGTGCGGGGCCTGATCAGAAAATCCTGGGTGAGCAGAAGGCCTTTGCTTCTGGCGGGCCAGCGATTGCGGACTGCAATTGGCTGCAGTACTTCGAGAACGCGCTCGACACCTTCCACGTCGCGGTTTTACACAGCAACTTCAGTGGTTTGCAATTCATCCCGGAAATGGCGGTGATGCCCGAGGTCAAGTGGTCCTTGACGGCAGGCGGCGTGAAGGCCACGCAGCACCGGCAACTTGACGACGGCAAGCTCTTCCTGCGCGTGACCGAAGTATTGAGCCCCAACGTGCGGAGCGTGCCAGACGCGTTCGGCAAAAAAGGGCCCGTGGACCGCATCGAATGGACGCTTCCCGTGGACGACACCCACTTCACGACTTTCACGGCCGGTGTCGTCGCCAAGGATGCCACGGTCATCCGCGAGCGCCGCGTTCTGCACAACGGCAAGCTCTGGGAGGACATGACGGAAGAAGAACGCCGCCTCTTCCCGGATGACCGGGAAGCCCAGGTGGGCCAAGGGCCTATCACGCTGCACTCCGACGAGCACCTCGCCACCTCCGATCAGGGTTTGGTCATGTTCCGGCGTCTGCTGCAACGCCAGTTGGCTACCGTGGCGGAAGGCAAGAATCCATTGGGCGTATGGTTCAACGAAGCCGAGGCGGTAATCCGCCTGGAGGCCGGCAACTTCTTCGACGCGCAGCTTTGAGCGCCTGACGATGAACACCGCCCTGTCGATGCGGCTGGAGCGCATCCAGTATGCCTGCGAACAGTGCAGTATCTTTGAATTCCGGGCGCCCCATGCCGATCCGCCGCCAGCGCCGGCGGGCGCCCATGTTCAAATCTATCTGCCCGACGGCAACCTGCGTGCCTACTCGGTTCTCAACCCCGACGAGCCCGAGCCGCGCTATGTGGTGGCCGTCAAGCACGCGGCTGGCAGCCGCGGCGGTTCACGCTGGCTGCATGAGCATGCGCGCGTGGGCATGCACTTCGACATCCTTCCGCCGCAAAACAATTTCTCATTGAACGAAGGCGCCTCTCACAGCCTGTTGTTCGCGGGTGGTATCGGCATCACACCGCTCTGGAGCATGGTGCAGCGGCTGGAGCGGCTACGGGCTTCTTGGAAGCTCATCTACGGTGTGCGCCACCACACCGACATCGTGTTCGCCAAGGAGCTGGCAGCGCTTGGCGATCGCGTGCAGTTCGTGTTCTCAAGGGGGCAGGCTTCTTCGCGGCATATTGATTTCCGCAGCGAATTGGCCGCAGCACCCGACGGCACGCACTTCTACTGCTGTGGCCCCAAAAGCATGATGGACGCTTTTGAATCAGCCACGGCAGCCCTTGGATTGCCGCCGCAGCAATGCCACGTGGAGTTCTTCACGCCGCGCGAGGAAGCCGCGCGCGGCGGTGACTTCATCGTGCATCTCGCGCGCAGCGGACGTTCCATCACCGTTCCCGCAGGCTTGACCATTCTCGATGCGCTACTGGCGCAAGGCATCGATGCGCCCCGCTCTTGCGAGCAGGGAGTTTGCGGGACCTGTGAAACACGCGTACTGGAAGGTGCGCCGGATCATCGCGACTCTGTGCTTTCCGATTCGGAGCGCAGCAGCAACCAGACCATGATGATCTGCTGCTCTGGCTGCCTGGGCAGCCGCCTCGTGCTCGACCTCTAGGCTTCAGACCCTCAATTGCTTCAGGAGACACCTCATGCCAACCTGGTTCTCAGCCATCCGTGTCCGCTTTTCCAGTTGCATTGCCTTGGTTCTTCTCATCCACGGGGCGCCCGCCCTCGCGGATGAAGCCTGGCCCAGCAGGCCGGTACGCTTCGTGGTGGGAGTGCAGCCCGGCGGTACAAACGATGCCATCGCGCGTTCCATCGCGAAAGCCTTGAGTGAACGCATAGGCCAGCCTGCCCTGGTCGAGAATCGCCCAGGAGCCAGCGGCAACATCGGCGCCGAGTATGTGATGCGTTCCGCTCCCGATGGCTACACGTTCTACGTGCCTACTTCTTCCATCGCTATCCGGCCCGCGCTCTACAAGGAGATGAGTTTCAGTTTCACCAAGGACTTCAAGGCCGTCGCACTGCTGGCAAAGGTGCCCAACATCATCTCCGTGAACCCCGCGGTTCCGGTCAGCAATCTCAAGGAACTCATCGAGTATTCAAAGAAGAATCCAGGGCTTGTGACCTACGGCTCAGGCAGCGCCGGCTCTTCAGGCCACATCACGGCGGAGAGTATCAAGCTGGCCACAGGCGCGGACTGGCGCCATGTGCCTTATAAAGGGATAGCGGGAGCGCTGAACGACGTCATGGCAGGCCATATCAAGGCTGTCGTGGACAATCTGCCTTCGTCACTCCCGCTGGTGCGCAATGGCAGCCTCAAACCCATTGCCGTCACCGGCGCTGCGCGCTCGCCATTGCTTCCCCAGGTGCCCACGGTGGCGGAATCCGGGTTGCCCGGCTTCGAGATGGTGGCGTGGTTCGGTTTGATAGCGCCGCGCGATACGCCTCAGCCTATCGTCGACCGGGTCAATGCCGCAGTGGCCGATGCGCTGGGCAACAGGGACCTACGAACGCAATTTGCACGCGAAGGGGCTGACTCCTCGCCCATGAATCCCGAGGAGTTTCATAATTACATCGTGTCGGAAACCGCCAAGTGGGGTGATATCGTTCGCAAAGCCAACGTCACTCTGAATTGAAGTACGAACGAGTTGATCCAGCTTCCAGCCCATCACATCACCAATGGCCCTGCCTCAGTCACCGGAAATACCGTCAAGCATCTCCATGGATGCCAGCTTTGCAAGCATCCCTGATCTTATCCGGCAGCATGCGCGCCAAAATCCCACGCACAAGGCGCTTGTGGATGGCAGCGACCCCTCTTCCAGCCTCGATTACCGGGCACTTGATGAGCGCATGGACCGCATCGCGGCCGCGCTGCAGGCCAATGGCTTGCGGGCCGGCGACAGCATTGCGGTGTGTGCCCCGGCGTCGGTGGACTATGCGGCCGTGTTTCTTGGCGCGCTACGGGCAGGCGTCGTAGTGGCCCCGCTCGCACCGGGATCCACGCCAGAGGCGCTTACCCGCATGCTGGCCGATGCTCAAGCCCGCCTCTTTTTCCTGGATGAAGATACCGCGGCCAGAATGCCTGTGCCAGGCACCGACGCTCCCACGCGTATTGGGCTCAATGGCTCCACCGGCAGGCTCTCGCTTGACGCCTGGCTCGCCCGCGACGGCAACCAAGCGCCCGAGTTTGCCGATCTGCAGCCTGGCTCGCCTTTTAACATCATCTACTCCTCGGGCACGACCGGCGTGCCCAAGGGAATCGTGCAGTCCCACGGCATGCGCTGGGCTCATGTACAGCGCGGGCGGCCCTACGGCTACAGCGCGCAAGGCGTCACTGTTCTGGCCACTCCGCTTTACTCCAACACCACGCTGGTGTGCTTTTTCCTACGCTGGCCTTTGGCGGCTGCGTGGTGCTCATGCCCAAGTTCAGCGTCGACGTTTACCTGGCACTATGTGAGCAGCATGGGGCAACTCACACGATGCTGGTGCCTGTGCAATACCAGCGGTTGATGGCGAGCGAGGCTTTCGATCGGCACGATTTGTCCCGCTTCGTCTCCAAATTCTGTACCAGCGCGCCCTTTTCCGCCGCGCTCAAGGCCGAGGTGCTGCGGCGCTGGCCTGGCGGGCTGATCGAGACCTACGGTATGACCGAAGGGGGCGGCACCTGCCTCCTGGAGGCCCATCTTCATCCCGGCAAGCTGCATACCGTGGGCCAGCCCGCGAAAGGCAGCGACATTCGCCTCATTGATGAGGAAGGCCGTGAAGTTGCCACGGGCGAGGTCGGCGAGGTGGTCGGCCATTCTGCCGGCATGATGATCGGCTACCACGGACAGCCCGAGAAAACACGGGAAGTCGAGTGGTTCAATCCCGAAGGCAAACGCTACATTCGCACCGGCGACATCGGCCGCTTCGACTCAGACGGCTTCCTGAGCCTCCTCGACCGGAAGAAGGACGTCGTGATCTCCGGCGGGTTCAATGTCTATCCGAGCGATCTGGAAGGGGTTTTACAACAGCACCCCGCCGTGCTGGAGGCCGCCGTGGTGGGCGTGCCCTCGGCGCAATGGGGAGAATCTCCCATGGCTTTCGCAGTCCTTCGCCCAGGGGCTGCGTTGTCGGAAGATCAACTTTTAGCCTGGACGAATGAGCGGCTTGGCAAGACGCAGCGCTTGGTGGCCTTGCAGTTGGTTCCTGAATTGCCGCGCAGCCCTATTGGCAAGGTGCTCAAACGCGACCTGCGAGACACTGCTTCGCAAGCATCCCGAGCCTCCTGAACGGAGGTTACGCCAGGGCGTGTTTGCACTAAAGATCCAGCACCAGCCTGCCTGACTTCGCTCGCGAGCAGCACGGAAGAAACTGGTCGTTGGACGCCTGCTCGGCGGCCGTCAGGTAGACGTCGCGGTGATCAGGTTCGCCGCCCAGCACGCGAGTAAGGCAGGTGCCGCACACCCCTTGCTCGCACGATGTTTCGATGTGCACGCCTTGCGCGGCCAGGGCCGCGATGACAGTTTGATCGGCTGCTATGGGGACCACCCGGCCGGAGCTAGCCAGTTGCACTTCGAATGCGCCATCGCCTTCCATCGTGACGGGTTCGGCGCTGAAGTATTCCTGGTGGAGCTGGTCATCGGCCCAGCCGCCGCTCCTGGCGCAGGCCAGCACGGCATCCATGAAACCTTTGGGGCCGCAGGTATACAAGTGAGCATCGGCACCTGCCGGCACCAGCAACGCCTGGAGGTTAGGTGGGGCCGCAGGCGCTTCATCGAAATGAAAGTGAGCATGCGCGGAAAAGCGGGAGGCGCGGATCCGGCCGATGAAGGCAGCTCGCTCCGCCGAGCGCGCGAAGTAGTGGAGCGTGAAGGGGCGGTCCATTTGCGCCAGACGCTCGGCCATGCACAGCAGCGGCGTGATGCCGATACCGCCCGCCAGCAGCAGGCTGTGCCCGCGCGCGTTCGCCAGCGGAAAATGGTTTCTGGGCTTGCTGATCACCAGCACGTCGCCCAAGTGGACCGCCTCGTGCATGGCCCGGGAGCCGCCTCGACCGTCCGGCACGTTGAGGACCGCGATCTGATAGCGATGCGATTCGCTCGGATCGTTGCACAGCGAATACTGGCGCGTGAGGCCGCCCGGAACCGCCACGTCGACATGCGAGCCGGCTTCGAAGGCCGGTAACGGCACGCCGTCTGCGCTGACAAGCTCGAAAGAGGTGATGCCGAGTGCGGTCTGATCCTTCCGCGCGACTCGAACGCGCAGACTCTCGATGACCTGGTTCATGGAGCTATCCGGGTTGCTGCGCAACCTGCCTGGTGCGGATCTCGTCGAGCACACGGCGGTATCGGACGGGGCCGCCATCCACCGACAAAAGCACAGGGCGAGCGGTTTGTTCGCCCACTTTGTCGATCACACGTTGCTGCGCCTCGATCATCGGCTCGTCTTCCGTCACGAAGGCCTTTCGGCGGAGCACCTTGAGGTCTTCCATGATCTTCGCGTGCACATCGTCAGGAAACGGCAGCGGGTTCTGGCGAACCGCGGCGAAGTGGTACACCGTCTTGCGCTCGTTCACGGGCGTCAGAAGATGCAGCCCGAAAATGCCGGTCCCTTCGCTTCGTGGCGCTCCGACCGCCGTGACCCCGGCGTTGTTGAGCAGGCAGGAGGGGGCCATCCAGGTGATCGCGGACCAGTGATCCACCAGACTCCCGTCGCGGCGGAACAGCATGTCGAACAGGCCGGGAGGTTTTACGTTGGGCATCCAGCGCGATACCGTGACCGAGTCGCCTTCCTGTGTCACGGCTATATCCGCCGCCACCGTGCTGTCGTTGCCCAGCACGCCGCCGTGGAGAAACGCCACATGCGAGAGGTCGAGCAGGTTGTCGATGACCAACTGGTAGTTGGCCTCCATCTTCAGAACATCGCGATAGGTCACATCCTTGGGGGCCGCGCGGTCAATGACGGACAAGTCCGGGATCAACGCAGGGTCTGCCGGCTGATCGCCAGTCCATACCCAGATCAGGCTGTGGCGCTCGATCACGGGATAGGAACGAACCCGCAGGGCTACCGGGATCACGCCCTTGCCGTGGGGGTTCACCGCACAGGCACCGGTCGCATCGAACTGCAGGCCGTGGTAGCCGCATTGCAGGTTGCCGTTGGGACACACCCGCCCCATGTGCAAAGGCGCGGAACGGTGGGGGCAGCGGTCGTCCAGGGCGGCGGGGATGCCGTCCGGCATTCTGTAGATGGCGATGTCGTGCCCCGCGATCTCGCGCTGCACCACTTTGCCTGGTTCGAGGGCCTCCGCCCACATGGCCACATACCAGGCGTTCTCGATGAAGCTGCTCATTCAGGACTCCTTCTCAGCCTGCAGGCGGGCCGACAGCAGCCGGCGGAACTGGGTCAGCCCGACATCCGCTCCGATGGCCACCATCGTCACGGGCTTGCCTTCGCCCAGCCGCCGTGCCTGGGCTTCGATCATGACCCGATCCTCCTCGAACGCGGCCACGATGTCATCGAAAATCTTGCTCGTGATCTCCTCGTCGGCGATCGCGAAGTTGCGAGGCACCGCGTAGAAATAGTGCGAGCTTCCAGTGGTTTCCGGCGTGACGGCCTGGCAGCTGCGAAACTCCAGGGCGTCCTGGTACCGGCCTTCGGGCGCGCCGGTGCCCGTGGCCTGCACACCGGAGTGCATGATGAGTATTCCTGGCACCTTGAAATCGTAGAAGTGCCAGCGGTCGACCCGGCCCGCGAAGCTGGCCACGCGGGCGTGGAAAGGCGCAGGCACCTCGTCCAGCAACCAGCGCTCGACGCGGACACCATCGGCCTGCGGCTTGACGACGGGCTTGCTCTTGGCGATGTTCTCGGTGCCGCCCAAGGTGGTCGGATGCACGTACCCGATGTGCGAGAAATCCAGCAGGTTGTCGCAGATCAGCAGATGAGGCGCGTCATAGTGGTAGTAGCCCGGTTTGTAGGCCCACTCGGTGCTGTCAAGCGACCAGGTATCCGGAATGGCGCTGGCATCGGCGCTTTCAGGCGCGCCCATCCAGATCCAGATCCAGCGGTTGCGCTCCACCACCCGATAGCTGCGCGCGCACATGCTGGGCGGGATACGGTCCTGGCCCGGGATTTCCACACAGCGGCCGTCGGCGCCGAACTTCACGCCGTGGTACATGCAGCGCAGTTGGCCGTTCTCGATCCGCCCCATCGACAGCGGAGCCGCCCGGTGGGGACAACGATCCAGCAAGGCCACCGCTTCGCCCGCGGTATCCCGGAAGAAACAGATGGGCTCCCCGAGGATGGTACGGCTGAAAGGCTTGTCGCCCACTTCATGGGACCAGGCCGCCACATACCAGCAATTCTCAACGAACATATTCAACATTGATGGAACCTCGGTTCTCCTACTGTTTGTCCATGAGCTTCCATGTGCCGCCTTCAACGCGCACGATCGTCCGCGAGCGGCGGTCCAGGCCCACGTGGTCGGTGGGCGTCATGTTGTAGACCCCTTGGGTGCCTTCGAACTCCTTGGTCTGCTCCAGCGCATCTCTCAACGCAGCCCTGAACTCTTTCGTGCCGGGCTTGGCCTTTGCCGCCGCTACCGGAATGGCATGGGCCGCCAGCAAGTAGGCGTCGTAGGCATTCGAGATGAACGTATTGCGGGTGCCGGCGCCGAATTTTTTCTCGTAGCGCGACACGATATCGACCGACTTCGCGCGGGCGGGATGTGACGCGGGAAGCTGGTCACTGATGAGCAGGGGCCCAACCGGCAGGTAGGTGCCCTCAGCGCTCTTACCCGCGACGCGCAGAAAATCATTGTTGGCCACGCCGTGGGTCTGGTAGATGCGCCCCTTGTAGCCACGTTCAGCCAGCGTCACCTGCGGCAGAGCCGCCGGTGTGCCGAAGGCCGCGATCAGAATGGCGTCGGGCTTGGCTGCCATCAGCTTGAGCGCTTGCGCGGTCACGGAATTGTCGCTGCGCTCGAAGCGTTCCACGCCAACGATCTTGATGTTCGCCTTTTCAGCCAGCGGGCGCAGCACCTTGAGGTATCCCTCGCCCGTTGCATCCGCGAAGCCGAGAAAGCCCACGGATTTGGCGCCTGCCTTGGCCATATGCTCCACGATGGCTTCCACCATCATCGAGTCGTTGTGCACCGGCTTGAAGACCCAGCGCCTGACCTTGTCGACAGGATCGACGATGGCTGCACCTGCCCCCATGGAGAGCATGGGCGTCTCACTTTCCGCCGCCACCTCGGTGATGGCCAAGGAGCCGGGCGTGGTGGTAGAGCCGATCAATACGTCGACACGATCTTCATGCGTGAGTTTGCGGGCATTCTGCACAGCCCTGGTCGAATCTGATCCGTCGTCCAGCACAATGACCTGCACGGGCATGCCATTGATGCTGGATGGCAGCAGATCGAACACGTTCTTCTCAACGATGCCCAGCGAGGCGGCCGGACCTGTTTCAGAAACCGTCACGCCGATCTTGACCTGTGCATGCGCTGCGGCCGATGTCAGCGCGGCGGCCAGGAACACCCCGAGCAAGCGGGTCTTTCGCATCTTTGTCTCCTAGAAAGCTATCGTGGAAGGGCTGGTCCGGTGCCTCTTGGCGGCACCGTGACAGGCACTTCAATCTAACGAGAAAGGATGCGGCGGGGCGAGCAGCGTTTACCTATCGTAAATTATTGATCCAAGTCCTCCAACCCTTCGTAGCCCAGTTTTGCTGAGAACTCGGCAGCAACGCGGCGCATGGCGGCGGCGCTTTCCCCGTCTGGTTGCCAGTCGAATCCCTGCACCAGCCCCAGCAATGTCAGGGCGCCCGCGAGGGTGCCGCCGGCGCCCAGCACGGGCGCGGAGATCGCCGCGACATCCGGCAGCATGATTCCCGAGCCCACCGCAACGCCGCATTTCCTGGCGTCCCCGATCCGCTGGCGCAAGGTGTCCTCAAGGCCGCGCCGCGCGCGCGGCGCGGCGGCGCGGAGTTCCGACGCCATCACCGCCGCTGTCTGCGGAGGCGGGAGCCATCCGGAGAAGACGATGCCCGTGACCGAGTGCAGCAGCGACATCTTGGTGCCAAGCCGCGCGAAGACGGTCAACGGGCTGAGGCCTTGCTGCCACCGCACAATCACCGCCCCGGTCGGCTGCCAGATGCAGAAGAATGAGGAGTAACCGGTCTCTTCGCTGAGCTTGGCGAGAAACGGCGCGCTGAAGTGCTGTACTTCAAGCCGGTCGACCGCGGTAAGGCCCAGGCGAATGGCAAGGTCGCCCAAGGCGTAGCGAACCGGCCCCTCGGAGCGCCGGACCAGCCCCGACCTGCACAGGCTCACCAGGTAGTGATGGAGTTGCGGTTTCGGCAGGCCGGTGACTTGCGCAAGCGCAGCCAGACCCAGCGCTTCACGCGAAGCGCGCAGGGCTTCCAGGATGAACGCCGCGGTCTCCACTGCCGCGACACCGCGTTGCGGTGTACCGGGGGTGCTCACGATTGATTCGGCCTCATGCAGCTTGCATTCCGTTCTGATTGATCGAATGCAGCCGTTATATCAGCGCGCCATCAACCGAGCGCGCCGTTTCTTTATCCATATCATGAGCCCTGTCACAACGAGACCCAGCACCGCGATGCCCAGCACGCAGACGAACACCTGGTAGGGCCGGCCAAACACCTGGGCCATATGCAGTGCCCCCAACCAGTTGCTCACCGTATTGCCGGCCGGACCGCCCGTGGGCAGCCAGCGCCCCAACGGCGCTCCGGTGTCGGCATCAATCAGCAGGGCCGTATTGCCGACTTCGCGGCGCAGGTCTGCCGTGGAATGCACCATGTAGGCGTATACGCCTCGGCGCCGGTCCAGTTGAAGCCGCTCTTCCCAATCCACGGTAAAGCCCACTTCCATGGCCATGCCATGCATGGCGTGCCGCGCGGCTTCTCGGGCGGCACGCCAATCCAACTGAGGGGACACCACAGGCTTGGCGCGCCAAGGCACGGTGCGCCAGGAATCGTCAAAAGGCAGGACAACGCCCATGACTGGCCGGAACACCGGCTCACGCAAATTGAACATGACACTCGACCAGGCAAACAGCAACAGCACCGCCCATAGCCAAAGGCCGCCAGCGCGGTGCAGATCCAGCGTGGCGCGGTAGGCTCCCGCACGCCATTTGAGGAGCCAGGAGGTTTTCCACTTGGGCATGAAGGGCCTGCCTTTCGGAAAGGTGAGGTACGCCCCTATGAAGCAGTCCAGGGTCCAGATGAGGGAGATGACGCCCAGCAGCACCGTTCCCCACAACCCGGGCAAGGCCAGGCTATGGTGCACCTTGTAGAGCAGAGGCACGATCTGCTGCGCCGAAAAGGCGATTGCTTCGCGGGCGCGCCTTCCTTGAATCTGGCCGGTGTGCGGGTCGACGAAAACCTCGTCGTAGTCCAGCACATGGAACTTGCCGGTTTGGCCATCGGGATTCGAGGCTACCGGAAAGCGTGCGGTGCGGCCCGCGTGCAAGCCCAACACCACAGTATCGACACGGCCCTGGGGGGCCACTTGCCGCTGCACGCGCTCGCGCAGCTCGAACGCATCGAGAACGGGAGCGCTGGCCGGAGAAGCCGCGATGAAAAGTTCAGGTGCCAGCCAGGCGTCGAGGTCGTCCCGGAAAGCCAGCGCGCTGCCTGTAATGGCGGCAACCGCCAGAAAGGCGGCCATCAACAGGCCGGCGTAGCGGTGCAGCGCGACGAGGTGCGCGCGTCCGATGCGGCGCACGCTTACCAGCGATAGGTAGCCCGAACAATGGCGTTGCGGCCGTCCCCATAGAAGCAACTCGTGGTGCCGTAGTAGCAGGACTGCACGTAGGTCTTATCGAACAGATTGCTGATGTTCAGTGCAATGCTCCATGGCCCCCGGTCGTAGCTGAGCATGGCGTCGAACACGGTGTAGGCCGGCAGTTGGGCGGGCGTGGGCGTACTGCCCAGCACATAGCCACTGGTGCCCACGATGCGGCGCACCCCCACCCCCATCTTCACGCCGGGCAGCAGGTTCTGGGGCAGCCGGTAGCTTGCCCACAGGGACAGGTTGTGCCTCGGCACGCCCGGCGGCGCGGTACCTTGGTCACCATTATTGCTGCGGGTGATCTCGGTGCGGGTATAGCTGTAGGCGCCCATCAGCTCAATGGAGCGGTTGAGGCGAGCCTTGGCCTCCAGCTCGATCCCCCGGGACTTGATTTCGCCGGCCTGCACCGAGTAGCCGGCGTGATCGGGATCAGCGGTCAGCATGTTGGTCCGGCGCAGATCGAAGACAGCAGCCATCATCGATACCGGGCTATCGGGAGATTCGTACTTGATGCCCGCCTCGTACTGCCGCCCCCGCGTGGGCTTGAAGGGGTTATTGTTGTAATCCAGCGCGCCCGCCTCGGGTTCGTAGGAGGTGGCAGCGCTCAGGTACGGCGCCCATCCGTTGTCCATCAGATAGACCGCGCCGATGCGGCCGGTCGTGGCCGAATCATTGTTGCGCAGGGACACGGACGTGACAGGGCTCGTGGCCGAGCCGTTGGTCAAGGTGCCGTTGACCTTGCTGCGCGCGCGGTCGTGCCGCAGGCCCGCCATCAGCACCCATCGCTGGTTGATCTTCACCTGCTCCTGAAGGTACAGGCCGAGTTGGGAAGTATCCGTGTGAAGGATGCGGCTGGGCTGCGCATTGGGCACGATGGGCAATCCGTAGACCGGATCGAACAGGTCAAGGGGGGCTGCGGTGCCCCGGCGTTCGTTGCGAATCCAAGGGACATCGGCGTAGTCGATGCCAGCCAGCGTGGTGTGCTCGAACACGCCATGACGCCACTTGGCTTCGACCTGGGTATCGATGTTGAAGGACTTGTAGTCGTCAGCCCTAATGAAGGCGAACCGGTTCAGCCGGCGCTGGTCGGCCTGCATGCCTGCCCCATAGGCAGAATCCCAGATCATGTCTGACTCGTAGTGGCGCGCGTTCTGCCGCAGGCTCCAGGTATCGTTGAAGCGATGCTCGAACAGGTAGCCCAGCGACCAGGTCCGGGTTTCATAGCGATCGAATCCAGGCTCGCCCGTGAAGGTGCCGCGGCCCAGTGGTCCATTGGGGTTGGGCAGTACCGTGCCGCTCACCGGCAAGCCCCAGTTATAGGCGGTCTTGGTTTTCTGGTACGAGCCCAGCAATGTGAGCGACGTGTTCGCGGATGGTCGCCAGGTGAGGGCTGGCGCCACGTACTGGCGGTCATTGGGAATGTAGTCCGTCTGTGTATCGGCATCCCGGCCCATGGCGGTCAGCCGGTAGGTCCACTCCCCGCTTTCATCGATTTTGCCGCCCAGATCCAACCCGATCTGCTTGTGGTTGTGGCTGCCCAACTGCACGTTGATTTCCCGTTGAACTTCACTGCCAGGCCGCTTGGACACCACGTTGATCAGACCTCCTGGGGTGACTTGGCCGAACAGCACGGAACCCGGGCCGCGGAGCACGTCGATGCGCTCGATGCCGTAGGGCTCGACGGTCGAGGCGTACATGGCGGGGGCTTGGCGCAAGCCGTCCCGGAATACCGGCGTATTCGATGATGTGGCCAAGCCTGCCGCAAAGCCGCGAACGTTGAAGGAATCATCGGTCAGGTTCACACCGCGCGTGCCGATCAGCCCGGGCGTGTAGCGCAAAGCGTCCTGCAAGGCAGGCGCGGCGCCCTGTTCGTCTATCTGATCGCGCGTGACCACGCTGATGGCTTGCGGAACCTCCACGTTGGGGGTGTCTGTCTTGGTGGCGGTGGAGGTGCGGCGTGCCTGGGGGCTGAAAGCGGACCCGTCGCTCTGTGCGCTGGCAGTCACCGTCACTGTCGCCAACGTGGGCCCCGGTGTGGTATCGGCCGTGGACGCCGGCACGGCAACAGGTGCCGCGCGCAGCGCATAGCTTCCATCGGACCGGCGGACGGCCTGCAGCCCTTGGCCGCGCAAAAGCGCCATGAAGCCCTGCTCGATGGAAAAATTGCCAGACAACCCCGCGCTGCCCTTGCCCTGTGTCATGGCGGCTGGCGCTGACAGAAATATGCCGGCCTCCTCTGCAAAGCGGTTCAGCGCCGCCGTCAGAGTCCCCGCGGGAATGTCAAAGCGCCGCACTTGCTCTGCCCCGGCTTGCGCTTGCGCGCTCGGCGACCAACCGGCAGCGGCGAGTATGGTGCCTGCAGCCGCCAAGCGGATCGTGAGTGCGGCAAGACGGAAACCGGGCCTGGATGAACAGGCGATGGCTGGGCGGGGCATGAATGATCCTCTCGAGAATTCACAAGGCATCGAGACGGCCATCAAGCGCACAAGCCCAATCTGATTGCCGTCTCTTATCTTCTGAATCGGATGAGATCGAAAAAGGGGAACTCGCTGCGTCAATTTTTTGCAAGAGCGGCTTCAGGCGCCTTGCCTCTGCTCTCGTCATTCCCGCGCAAGCGGAAATCCAGGCGGCGGTGAAAAGGTAGCACTGGATTCCCGCCTGCGCGGGAATGACGGGAAAAGGCTCTTGGAATACGCTTAAAGCCACTTCTGAATTGAATGAGATCAAAAAAGGAACGCGCTGCGTCAATTTTTTTGCAGGAGCGGCCTCAGGCGCCTTGCCTCTACTCTCGTCATTCCCGCGCAGGCGGGAATCCAGGGGTGGTGAAAAGATGGCACTGGATTCCCGCCTGCGCGGGAATGACGGGGAAAGGCTCTTGCAGTGCGCTTTAAAGCCACTCCTGGAGAAACAGATCCTCTCAATTCAGAAGCGCGAAAGTGCCGCTTTTCTCTTAACGTGCCTCGACGACAACCCACCAAGGCAGGGTGCGGCGCACCCGGATGGGCAGGGACTGCTCCAGCATGGAGAGCGTTCGGTCGGGGTCGTCGGCGGGGTACACGCCCATGACCTTGAGATCCGCCACTTCCGGCGCCACGCTGATGTACCCGTGGCGGTAACGGCCCAGTTCCTCCAGCAGCTCGCCCAAGGGCAAGTTGTCCGCCGGCAGACTGCCTCGGCTCCAGGCCTCGCGCACCCGGTCGGCGGGCATGGATGCCGAGATGAATTCAGCATCAAAAACCGCAGCCTGGCCAGCCGGTACACGTTGAACCTTGCCTTCGCTGGTGCGGATCTTCACAGCGCCTTCGAACACGTCGAGCCGGGTAACAGACTCCATCAGGCGCACCGAGAAGCGGGTACCCAAGGGTTGCAGCCGGCCGTGGCTTACGTCTACATAAAGCGGGCGCTGCAAGCTGTCGGAGCCGGTTTGAACCAGGATTTCGCCCTGGAGAAGGGTCAGATGGCGCTGGTTGGCGTCATAGCCTGCATTGAGCGCGGTGCGCGTATTCAGCCAGACGCGCGTGCCGTCGGCCAGGACGAGATCGCGGCGCTCGCCGGTGCCCGTATGGTGGTTCGCGCGTGCCGCCATGATCCATTCAGGGCCTGGTGAGTGCCGCCAGCCCATCCACAAGGCACCGCTGGCCAGCACGCCAGCCAAGGTGTTGAACACCTGACGGCGTTTGACGACAGCATGACGGGCAGCCCCCACCGCCGCGGCGGCCGCGCCACGCGGCCCGGCGCCGCGAACCGGATCGAACTTGCGGCTGACTGCCTCGATATGCGCCCAAGCCGCCTCGTGCTCTGGAGCCTGCGACAGCCAGCCTTGCCAAGCTAGCCTGTCCGCATCCGTTGCGTTTTCATCGCGCAAGGTCGCATACCACTGGGCCGCCTGATGGAGATTCTCGGCACTCAGCTTGCTCCCCGTTTTGCGGTGCTCGCCAACGCTTGCAGGAAGGGCGGGCGTCAGCTGTTGAGTCCGGCCTCGATCAGCGCGCATTGCAACATTCCCTGGGCGATGTATTTCTTGACCATGCGTTCAGAAACGCTCAATTGAGCCGCGATGTCCCGGTAGAGCATGCCTTCCACCTGAGACATGATGAAAGCCGCCGCCGCCTTCTCCGAGAGTTTTTCAAGCAGGCGGCTGATCTCCAGCAGGGCCTCGATCACGATGGCCTGATGTTCCGGCGATGGTGCGGCTGATTCCGGCATGGCCGCGAGGGTCTGCAACCATGCGGTTTCGATCTCGCGGCGGCGCCAGAGATCAACGCACAAGCCGTTGGCGGCTGTGCGGAGGTAAGCGCGGGCTTCTCCGAAGCTGTTGAAACCGCGGCTGGCGGGTTTGATGAGAAGGCGGACGAAGGTGTCGTGAGCGAGATCCGCTGCATCGGAGGCATTGCCCAAGCGCCGATGCAGCCAGCCCTGCAACCACCCATGGTGATCGCAGTAGAGGGTCTCCACTGAGGGAGTAAAAGCGTAGGCCGGCGCGCTCACAGGAAGTTCGGACCGCGGGTAGCGGTGCCGCGGCCATCAATGGTTTAGCTATAAATGAGAACTATTCTCAAATATAACATCAATGATGTTGGCTACAACTTCATGTCGTAATCAATGCTGATGGGCGCGTGGTCAGAAAATTTCTCGTCTTTATAGATCGACTCGTAGCGTGCCAATTGGGCAATGGCGGGCGTGGCCAGGTGGTAGTCCAGGCGCCAACCTACGTTCTTGGCGTAGGCCTGGCCGCGATTGCTCCACCATGTATAGGCATCGCCGGTGGTCTCGGGCTTCAGGTGACGGTAGACATCCACCAGCGCAAGCTCGTCGATCACGCGAGTCATCCAGGCGCGCTCCTCGGGCAGGAAGCCGGAGTTTTTCTGGTTGCTTTTCCAGTTCTTCAGGTCGATTTCCTTGTGGGCGATGTTCACATCGCCGCACAGCACGAATTCGCGCTGGGCCTTGAGTTGATGCAGATAGGGGAAAAATTCCGCCAGGAACCGAAACTTGGCTTCTTGCCGCTCGGGGCCGGAAGATCCACTGGGGAAATAACAGCTCACCACCGAAAACTTGCGCTTGGGCGTGTCGAAGCGCGCCTCCAGGTAGCGCCCCTCGGGATCGAATTCGGGTGAACCGTAGCCAGCGATGACTTCGCTCGGCTCATGGCGGGTATAAATGCCCACACCGGAATAGCCTTTCTTGCTCGTGGCAAGATGGAAGTGCCCGTTCATACCGGCCAGCACTTCGAAGCGGCCGGCCAGGTCAGGCTGCTGTGCCTTGATTTCCTGTACGCAAATACAATCCGGACGGTGCTTTTCCAGCCATGCCTCCACGCCCTTGGTAGCGGCCGAACGGATCCCGTTGAGATTGAGGCTGGTGATCTTGAACAAAGGAAGTTCTCCATGAAATCGGACGAAACAGTGTCCGCGAACGCCGAACGCGATACGCTGGCGCAAGAATTCGTGCAGTTTGCCATCGAGGCCGGCGTGCTGCGCTTTGGCGAGTTCAAGACCAAGGCGGGCCGCCTGTCGCCCTACTTTTTCAATGCCGGCCTGTTTGACGACGGCGCCAAGATGAGCCGGCTGGCTCAATTCTATGCACGCGCGCTGCTGGCCTCCGGTATTGAATTCGACGTCATCTTCGGCCCGGCCTACAAGGGTATTCCCTTGGGCGCCTGTGTAGCCGTGGAACTGGCCCGGTTAGGCCACAACAAACCCTTTGCCTACAACCGCAAGGAAGCCAAGGACCATGGCGAAGGCGGCATACTGGTGGGCGCGCCCCTGAAGGGCCGGGTGCTGATCGTCGACGACGTGATGTCAGCCGGCACGGCGGTACGCGAGTCGATCGCGCTCATCCGCGCCGCTGGCGCCATCCCGCATGCGGTGGCCATTGCGCTCGACCGGCAGGAGCAAGCCACCGAAAATGGCAAGGATGTGGCCTGGAGCGCGGTGCAGTACGTCCGAGAAACCTTGGGGTTACAAGTTTGTGCCATCGCACAGTTGGCGCACTTATTGCTACATCTACGTTCTAGTGACAATTTTTTGCCGCATTGGCAAGCTGTGTCGGCCTATCGGGCCCGATATGGCGTTGAGCAAGGGTGAACTTCACAAAATCGCTACTACTATTTGCCACATCGCGTCCATCCCGTCTGATCACGGCTGCGATGGGCTTGATGGCGCTTTGCTGCGCGGTACTGGCCCAACCGACGCCTCCGAACCAGGGTGCTTCCGGGCCCGGCATCTATAGTTGCGTTGATGCCCAGGGCAAGCGCCTGAGCGCGGACCGCCCCATCGCGGATTGCAGTGACCGCGAGCAGCGGCAGCTTTCCCGCAGTGGCGTCACCCGCCGGACGATCGGCCCGACCATGAGCGTCAACGAGCGCGAAGCGCGTGAAGCTCGCGAACGGGAGGCTGTGCTGACCCGGCAGCGCGCGCAGGAAAACATGCGGAGGGATCGGGCACTGCTCAGCCGCTACCCGGACAAGGTGACACATGATGCCAGCCGGCGCGACGCCCTGGCCCCTACGCAAAGCGTGATCGATGCGGCAGGCCTGCGCATCACCGAACTGGCGCATGAACGCAAGGCGCTCGATGACGAAATGGAGTTCTACCGCAAGGACCCGTCGCGCGCACCGGCCCAATTGCGCCGCCGCCTGGAAAGCAACGCGCACAGCGTGCAGCAACAGCAGCAAGCCATTGCCGAACAGACCGCGGAGCGAGGACGCATCAACGCCCGTTTTGACGAAGAGCTGGCCCGTCTGCAGCAGCTGTGGGGTGGGCAGCCGAACCTCCGGATGGCCAAATAGGCTGGGTTCTTACCGTATCTTGATTTTTGTGGGAGCGGCCTCGGGAAATACCGTGCTGCGGAGGCTGGGCGGGTTTGAAACCCGCCCCTGCGGTCGCCCGCTCAGCTTTCCAGCTTTTGCCGGAGCAGCGCATTCACCTGCGCCGGGTTGGCCTTGCCTTTGCTGGCTTTCATGGCCTGGCCGACCAGCGCGTTGAAGGCCTTGTCCTTGCCGGCCTTGAACTGAGCCACGTTGTCCGGGTTGGCGGCGATCACCTCGTCGAGGATCTTCTCCAGGGCGCCGGTATCATTCATCTGCTTGAGGCCCTTGGCCGCGATCAGCGCATCGACCTCGGAGCCTTCGCCCGACCACAACGCATCGAACACCTGGCGCGCGGCGGCATTGCTGATGGTGCCGTCCTGGATGCGCTGAATGAGCGCGGCCAGTTGCGCGGCCGATACCGGCGCGGCCTCGATGCCGATCTCGCCGGTATTCAATCGGCGCGACACCTCACCCATGATCCAGTTGCTCGCCAGCTTGGCTTGGCCGCTGGCTTTGGCCGCCTGCTCAAAATAAGCCGCCATGGCGGTTGATTGCGTGAGTGTGACGGCGTCGTATTCCGGCAGGCCATAGTCCGCCACGAAGCGCTCAACCATCTTGCGCGGCAGTTCAGGCATCTGAGCGCGCGTTTCCTCGACCCATTGCTCTGAAACACATAGCGGCGGCAGGTCCGGGTCAGGGAAATAGCGGTAGTCGGCCGAGTCTTCCTTGGTGCGCATGGCACGGGTTTCGCCGCTGTCGGGATCGAACAGCACGGTGGCCTGCTGGATCTTGTGGCCGTCTTCGATCTGCTCGATCTGCCAGCGGATCTCGAAATCGATGGCCTGCTGCATGAACTTGAAGCTGTTCAGGTTCTTGATCTCGCGCCGCGTGCCCAGGGGCTCGCCCGGCTTGCGGACCGACACGTTGGCATCGCAGCGGAACGAACCTTCCTGCATGTTGCCGTCGCAGATGCCGATCCAGGTGACGATTTTGTGCAGTTCCTTGGCGTAAGCCACCGCCTCTTCGCTGCTGCGGATATCCGGCTCGGTCACGATTTCGAGCAGCGGGGTGCCCGCACGGTTCAGATCGATGCCGCTCATGCCGTCGTAATCTTCGTGCAGCGATTTGCCGGCGTCTTCTTCGAGGTGCGCGCGCACCAGGCGCACGGTTTTTTCTCGTCGCCCAGGAAGAAAGAGACCTCTCCGCCCTGCACCACCGGGATCTCGAACTGGCTGATCTGGTAGCCCTTGGGCAGGTCAGGATAGAAGTAGTTCTTGCGCGCAAAGATGCTGCGGGGAGCGATGTGCGAGCCCAACGCCAGCCCCAGCTTGATGGCGCACTGAACGGCTTCGCGGTTCATCACCGGCAGCGTGCCGGGCAGCGCCAGATCGACCGGGCTGGCCTGCGTGTTGGGCTCGGCCCCGAACGCGGTCGAGGCGCGGCTGAAGATCTTGCTCTTGGTTTGCAGTTGGGTGTGTGTTTCGAAGCCGATGACGACTTCGTAGCCTTGAATCAACTTGGGAGAGCTTGTGGTCATCAGAAACTCTCCGGACGGCGAAGATGGAAATCGGTGGCTTGCTGCAAGCGGTGCGCCACGTTGAGCAAACGCCCTTCCTGCATGTAGTTGCCGATCAACTGCATGCCGACGGGCATGTCGCCCTCGCCAAAACCAGCCGGCACGCTCATGCCAGGCAGGCCAGCCAGCGACGCGGGCAACGTGAAGATATCGGCCAGGTAGTCAGCCAGCGGATCGGCGCCGTGCGCGCCCAGGTGCCAGGCTACGGTAGGAGCCACCGGGCCAGCGATTACGTCGCACTGCTGGAAGGCCTGCTGGAAATCGCCCGCGATCATGCGGCGGATCTTCTGCGCTTGCAGGTAGTAGGCATCGTAGTAGCCATGGCTCAGCACGTAGGTGCCGGTCATGATGCGGCGCTTGACCTCTTCGCCGAAGCCTTCGGCGCGGGTCTTCTTGTACATGTCTTCCAGATCGGTGTAGTTCTTGGCGCGATGGCCGAACTTCACGCCGTCGAAGCGGGACAGGTTGGAGCTGGCTTCTGCCGGGGCGATGACGTAGTAGACAGGAATCGCGAGCTCGGTGCGCGGCAGCGAAATCTCGACCACCCGGGCGCCCAGCTTCTCGTACTCCTTCAGCGCGCCTTCCACGGCCGCGCGCACGTCGGCGGACAGACCCGCGCCAAAGAACTCTTTCGGCAGGCCGATGCGCAGGCCTTCGATGCTTTCGTTCAAGCCGCGCGTGAAATCCTCGGCCGGCACATCGAGCGACGTCGAATCGTGATCCGGATCGGGGCCGCAGATGCTGGAGAGCAGCAGCGCGCAATCTTCGGCCGTGCGGGCCATGGGGCCGGCCTGATCGAGGCTGGAGGCGAAGGCGATCATGCCGAAACGCGAGGCGCGCCCGTAGGTGGGTTTGATGCCGGTGACGCCGCAGAAGCTGCCGGGCTGGCGGATGGAGCCGCCGGTATCGGTGCCAGTGGCGGCGGGCGCCAGCCTGGCTGCAACGGCCGCAGCGCTGCCCCCGAGGAGCCGCCGGGCACGCGCGTGATGTCCCAGGGATTCTTCACCGGGTGATAGGCCGAGTTCTCGTTGGCAGAGCCCATTGCGAATTCATCGCAGTTGAGCTTGCCCAGGCAAACCATGCCCTGGCTGGCCAGGTTGGCGACCACGGTGCTGTCAAAGGGCGATTGGTAGCCCTGCAGCATCTTCGAGCCCGCAGTGGTGGGGAAATCCTTGGTGACGAAGACGTCCTTGTGGGCGATCGGCACGCCAGCCAGCAGCGGGGCATTGCCTTGGGCCAGCCGGGCATCGGCCGCCTGGGCCTGCGCCAGGGTGACGGCTTCATCCCGGGCCAGATACGCACCCAGGCTTTCATGCTCCGCGGCGCGGCGCAGGAAATGCTGCGCCGCCTCCATAGCGGAAACCTCGCGTGCGCGCAGGCGGGCAGCCAACTGGGCCACGGTCAGATCATGCAAATCAAGCGCGGCGGTCATTCGATCACCTTCGGCACGAGGAACAGGCCGTCTTCCACCGCAGGGGCGCTGCGCTGGTTGGCTTCACGCTGATCGGGCTCGCTCACCACGTCGTCGCGCAATCGCAGCTGCACATCCTGGATGGCAGCGATAGGATGCGGCAGCGGCTCCACGCCCGTGGTGTCCACAGCGCGCATGGCCTCGACAATGGAAAAGAAGTCGTTGAGCTTCGTGAGCATGCGCTCACTTTGCTCATCGCTCAACTCGAGCCGCGCCAAATGGGCGATGCGCTCAATGTCAGGACGGGTCAGAGACATGGGAAAAACAGAGAAAACGGCCGGAAAGCCGAACTGAAACTAATTGTAAATTCGAACTTCGGGACGCACGGCATCCCGAGTCCCCGCAGGGGGATGCGTTATTATCCCGCCTTTGATGCGTGATGCTGGAAACGGCCCGTATCTGCTCGAAAAACACCCTAATTTTGCGGCGAAACCGCTGGTGGCGGCGGTAGGGATGCTCTGCATCCAAGAGGACAATTCATGTTTGGAGCTTTCCGTCGGTACTTCTCCACCGACCTGGCGATTGACCTGGGCACCGCCAACACCCTGATCTACGTACGCGACAAAGGCATCGTGCTCGATGAGCCTTCGGTCGTGTCCATCCGCCACGAGGGCGGCCCGCAAGGGAAAAAGACCATCCAGGCCGTGGGGAGCGAAGCCAAGGCGATGCTCGGCAAGGTGCCCGGGAACATAGAGGCCATCCGGCCCATGAAAGACGGCGTGATCGCCGATTTCACAGTGACCGAGCAGATGCTCAAGCAGTTCATCCGTATGGTTCATCCGCGCGGCCTGCTCAAGCCCAGCCCGCGCATCATCATCTGCGTGCCTTGCGGCTCCACCCAGGTCGAGCGCCGTGCGATCCGCGAATCCGCGCTCGGCGCCGGTGCCAGCGAGGTCTACCTGATCGAGGAACCCATGGCCGCCGCTATCGGTGCAGGCCTGCCTGTCAGCGAAGCCAGCGGCTCCATGGTGGTGGACATCGGCGGGGGCACCACCGAGGTGGGCGTGATCTCGCTCGGCGGGATGGTCTACAAGGGTTCGGCCCGCGTAGGCGGCGATAAATTCGACGACGCCATCATCAACTACATCCGCCGCAACTATGGCATGCTGATTGGCGATCCCACCGCTGAGGCGATCAAGAAGCAGATCGGCAGTGCTTTCCCTGGCAGCGAAGTCAAGGAAATGGAAGTCAAGGGCCGCAACCTCTCCGAAGGCGTGCCCCGCAGCTTCACGATCAGCAGCAACGAAGTGCTGGAAGCGCTCACCGAGCCACTCAACAGCATTGTTTCCGAAGTCAAGAAAGCGCTGGAAGAAACGCCTCCCGAGCTGGGTGCCGACATCGCCGAGCGCGGCATGATGCTGACCGGCGGCGGCGCCCTGCTGCGCGATCTCGACCGCCTCCTGGCCGAGGAAACCGGCCTGCCCGTGCTGGTGGCCGAAGAGCCGCTGACCTGCGTGGTGCGCGGCTGTGGCATGGCACTGGAGCGCATGGAACGCCTGGGCAGTATCTTCACGAGTGAATAGGCCCCCCTGAGGCGCTGCGCGCCTTCCCCCAGGGGACGCTGCCGGCGGCCTGGCGGAGCCAGCTCCGCGGCAGCCTTGAATGGCCTGCTCCGCGGCCATCTGATTTGGGTTTACGCATCTCCTCCGCTCGCGTATGCAGACGTTTCGAATCGCAGCAACCCCGCTTGAGCGCAGCGAAAGCCCGGTGATTCGCAGGCCGAGCGTAGCAATGGCCCGAGTCACGGGTCCCCTCTGGACGTGCCGAGGAGCACAGAGCGAGGGGTGGGCAAGGGCACTGCAAGATGCCCTTGCTTCGTGCTCTGACTTGCTGCAGCTGTTTGAGCGGCGTGAACGAAGTGAACATAGCGAGTTCTGCAGCACCTCCCCTCGATCGAGCACCGCAGGTTGCCCGCAGCGAAGCGAAGGGACACGTCCAGTGGGGTCGCCTTTCTTTGGCCTACGTTTCTTTGGCGACGCAAAGAAAGGTAGGTGCACCGCCGGGGGCAATCCCGGCCTCCGACCTTGGATGAGTAACAAAAGGCCATTAAGAAGCAGAGGGCCGCTCAGATCCACACGCCGTGAAAGCCCTCACCCCCCTCTCCCAGAGGGAGAAAGAGAGGGAACAAAACCTCACGGCCGCCCGCCATCATCCCAAGCGCCTCAAAAAAAATGACTAGCGCACCAGTATTTTTAATATCACCTGCTCATCTTTCAGGAGCATCGGCGATACTCAAGCTCTAGCCGCCGCAGCGCCTCTCACCAGCCATGCCGCTCGAAACACTCGACCGCACGCCTCCGCCCTTCTTCAAGCAAGGGCCATCGGCATTGTCGCGCCTGGTGTTCTTCAGCGCCCTGGCGCTGTTTCTGATGGTCGCGGATGCGCGCTTTCACGTCGCCCAGCCGCTGCGCGCCGCCATCGCCACCGTGCTGTACCCTGCGCAGTGGCTAGCCCTGCAGCCGGTGCAGATGATCGAAAACCTCACGGGCTATCTGACCGAGCTCAAGACCGCCCGCAAAACCGAAGAGGCGGCGCGCATGAAACTCGCCGAGCAATCGCAGCGCGCCGGCCAGGTCGAGCAGCTCCTCCTCGAAAACGAACGCCTGCGCCAGTTGCTCGCACTGCGTGACCGCGTTCAGGTCTCGTCGGTGGCGGCGCAGGTCCTGTACGACGCCACCGACCCTTTCAGCCGCCGCGTGGTGATCGACAAAGGCCAATTGCAGGGCATCGCACCCGGCTCCCCGGTGATGGATGAATGGGGCGTGCTCGGACAGATCACGCGGGTGTACCCCTTCGTCAGCGAAATCACCCTGTTGATCGACCGCGACCAGGTCATCCCCGTGATGAACGCGCGCACCGGCACACGCAGCGTGGTCTACGGCATGCCCGCCTCGCACGGCGGCATGCTGGAGTTACGCTACGTGTCGGTCACGGAAGACGTACGGGAAGACGACCTGCTCACCACCAGCGGTGTCGATGGCGTTTATCCGCCAGGCCTGCCGGTGGCACGGGTGACGTCGGTCGACCGGCAGAGCGACTCGAGTTTCGCGCGCATTCAATGCACGCCGCTGTCCAAGATGCAAGGCGTCACGCACGTGATGGTGCTCTCACCTGTGGAGCCCGCGCAAACGCCAAGCTCAGACGCCAGCGCCCCTGCCGCGAAATCAGCCGCGCAGGGAGCATCCGCCAGCGCGCCGGCAGCATCGGCGGCTTCAGCCGCACCGCAGGGCGCCCGCCCATCCACCTCCCGAGGAGCACGCCGATGATCATGCCGCCCGGCCGGCAATTGCTGCTGCCCGCCAGCCCCATCTTCATCTGGGGCAGCCTGCTGGCGGCGCTGATGCTGGATCTGCTGCCGATCGGGCGCGTGGCCTGGCGGCCTGATTTCCTGGCCCTCGTGCTGGTATTCTGGAACGTGCACCAGCCGCGCCGCGTGGGGCTGGGCGCGGCCTTCATCTTCGGCCTGGCCCTGGATGTGCACCAAGCCTCGCTGCTCGGGCAGCATGCGCTCGCCTATGTGGTGCTGATCTACTTCGCGATCATGATCCACCGGCGCATCCTCTGGTTTTCCGTGCCGGGCCAAGCGGTGCAACTCATTCCGCTCTTTGCCGCCGCGCACGCGATCACCATTGTGCTGAGGCTGATTGGCGGCTCGCCGTTTCCAGGCTGGGAGGTGCTGCTGGCCCCCGTGCTCGAAGCTGCGCTTTGGCCCATCGTGAGTTATATATTGCTGGCACCACAGCGCCGCGCACCCAACCCCGATGCGAACCGGCCGCTTTAAAGAGACGGCAACCCCATGACCGAATTGCGCAATGTCGAAGCCGACCTCAGGCGCTTCCGCTTGCGCCTGCTCGTGGTCGGGCTGGTCATGCTGCTGGCCTTCGGGCTGGTGGCCACACGCCTGTATATCCTGCAGGTGGTGCGCCATGATGCCTATGCGGAACGCGCCGAAACCAACCGCACCGCCGTCGTACCGATCGTGCCCAACCGCGGCGACATCCTGGATCGCAACGGCGTGGTGCTGGCCACCAACTACAAGGCGTACACACTGGAGATCACGCCCTCGCGCGCCAAGCCGCTGGAAGAAACCATCGACGCCGTCAGCCAGGTAGTGGAGATCACCCCGCGCGACCGCAAGCGCTTCAAGCGCCTCATGGACGATTCACGCAACTTCGAATCGCTGCCGATACGCATGCGCTTGTCGGACGAGGAAGTCGCCCGCTTCGCAGCCCAGCGCTACCGTTTTCCGGGCGTCGAAATCAAGGCACGGCTGTTTCGAACCTACCCGCTCGGCGAGGTCGGCTCGCACGTGATCGGCTATATCGGCCGCATCAATCAGGCTGAGAAGGAGCGTCTGGAAGACTCGGACGATGACGCCAACTACCGCGGCACGGACTACATCGGCAAGCTCGGCATCGAAAGCAGTTATGAGCGCATGCTGCACGGCACGACAGGTGTCGAGCAGATGGAAACCTCGGCCGGCGGCCACGCCGTGCGCAAACTGGCCAGCCATCCGGCCACGCCAGGCGATTCGGTGCGCCTCTCGCTCGACATCAATCTGCAGAAACTGGTGGAAGACCTCTACGGCGAACGGCGCGGCGCGCTGGTGGCACTGGATCCTCGAAACGGCGAAGTGCTGGCTTTCGTAAGCAAGCCCACCTACAACCCGAACCTTTTCGTGGAAGGGATCGATCAGGAAACCTGGGACGAGCTGAACACCTCGATCGCCAAACCGCTGCTCAACCGCGCCATCCGCGGCACTTACCCGCCCGGATCCACCTACAAGCCCTTCATGGGCCTGGCCGCCCTGGAAACAGGCAAGCGAACCCCCAGCGCGGTGGTCATGGACGGCGGTTCATGGACCTTCGGGGGACACACTTTCCGCTCGGGCCATGCGCTGGGGCCGGTAGACCTCAAGCGAGCCATTACCCTGTCGAGCAATGTGTACTTCTACCAATTGGCCAACGACATGGGCGTGAACGCCATCCATGATTTCATGAAGCCGCTGGGCTTTGGCCAGGTCACCGGCATCGACATTCCGGGCGAGTTGCGCGGCGTGCTGCCCTCCACCGAATGGAAGCGCAAAGCCTACAAACGCCCTGAGCAACAGCGGTGGTATGCCGGCGAAACCATTTCGCTCGGTATCGGGCAGGGATACAACAACTTCACCATGCTGCAGATTGCACAGGCTGCAGCCATTTTGACCAACAACGGAGTGCGCCACACGCCGCACTTTGTCAAGGCGCATAAAAGTCCCGCCGCCCAGGAGTTCATCGATATTCCACAGCCGCCAGGCGAAGACCTGGGCTACAAGCAGGAGCACATGGACGTCGTGCGGCGCGGCATGGTGGGCGTCACGCAAGAAGGCACTTCCAGACGCGTGTTCGCTGGCGCCCCCTACATCTCCGGCGGCAAGACAGGCACCGCGCAGGCGATCACCATCGGCCAGAAAGGGCGCTACAACGCCGCCAAGCTGGCCGAGTATCAGCGCGATCACTCACTCTACCTGGGCTTCGCACCCGCGGACAACCCGCAGATTGTGGTGATCTCCATTGTTGAAAATGCGGGCTTTGGTGCTGCGGCTGCCGCGCCGCTCGTGCGAAGGGTCATGGACTACTGGCTGGCGGGCATCTACCCCAGCGAACAAGACATTGCAGCAGTGCAGCGCGGCCAGGCCGGGCCTCCTATCGGCACTCCGCGCACCGTGAGCGAAATGGCCATTTCGCCACCCACCATCGCGCCGTAACTGATTCTGGCCGTCGGGCCAGAAGGCCTCTCGGAACAATGAAAGCCTGAAGGGTTGGCAAGAGGGACATGGCGCGGGTATCGGCCCAGCCATATAGACAACCTATAACCTTCTTAATGTGAATTAATTGGATCTATTCAAGAAGCTCTTCTATAGTCATCATGCATCCCACAACCAGCCAGGAGAATTCCCATGAGCGACGACACCAAGAAGTGCCCTGTAACCCACTTGACCACTGATTTCGGTGCGCCGGTATCCACCAACCGCGACAGTCTCACTGCCGGCCCGCGCGGCCCCCTCCTGGCACAGGATGTCTGGCTGAATGAACGCCTGGCCAACTTCGTGCGCGAAGTCATTCCCGAGCGCCGCATGCATGCCAAGGGCTCAGGCGCCTTCGGTACTTTCACGGTCACCAAGGACATCACCCAATACACCCGAGCCAGCATCTTCAGCCAGGTAGGCAAGAAGACCGAGATGTTTGCCCGCTTCACCACCGTCGCGGGCGAGCGCGGCGCGGCCGATGCCGAGCGCGACATCCGCGGCTTCGCTCTCAAGTTCTATACGGATGAAGGCAACTGGGACATGGTGGGCAACAACACGCCCGTGTTCTTCATTCGCGATCCGCGCCAGTTCCCCGACCTGAACAAGGCCGTCAAGCGCGACCCGCGCACGAACATGCGCAGCGCCACCAACAACTGGGACTACTGGACGCTCCTGCCCGAAGCCCTGCACCAGGTTACCGTCGTGATGAGCGACCGCGGCATCCCCGCCAGTTACCGCCACATGCATGGCTTCAGCTCGCACACCTACAGCTTCTGGAACAAGGCCGGCGAGCGCTTCTGGATCAAGATGCACTTCCGCACGCAGCAAGGCATCAAGAACCTCACCGACGCCGAGGCCACCGAACTGGTCGGCAAGGACCGCGAAAGCCACCAGCGTGATCTTTACGAAGCCATCGAACGCGGCGAATATCCCAAATGGACGATGTTCATCCAGGTCATGCCCGAAGCCGATGCCGAGAAGTACGCCCTGCACCCATTCGATTTGACCAAGGTCTGGTACAAGGGCGACTACCCGCTCATCGAGGTCGGTGAGTTCGAACTGAACAAGAACCCCGAAAACTTCTACGCCGATGTCGAGCAGGTGGCTTTCGCCCCCAGCAACCTGGTGCCCGGCATCGGCGCCAGCCCCGACCGCATGCTGCAGGCGCGCCTCTTCAACTACGCCGATGCACAGCGCTACCGCCTGGGGACCAACTACCACCAGATTCCCGTCAACCAGGCCCGCTGCCCGGTGCACAGCAACCACCGCGACGGTACCGGCCGTGTCGACGGCAACTATGGCGGCTTGCCGCACTATGAGCCCAACAGCTTCGGCCAGTGGCAGGGCCAACCGGAATTCATGGAGCCGCCGCTCAAGATCACCGGCAATGCTGCCCACTGGAGCTACGACAAGGACGACCACAACTACTTCGAACAACCCGGCAAGCTGTTCCGCCTGATGACGGATGCGCAAAAAGAAGCGCTGTTCGGAAATACCGGCCGCGCCATGGGCGATGCGCCGGAATTCATCAAGTTCCGCCACATCCGCAACTGCAATGCAGCCGATCCAGCCTATGGCGCCGGCGTGGCGAAGGCCCTCGGGATCGATCTGGCCAAAGCGCTGGCCTCCAAGAAGAACGATCCCATGAATGGCAATCCGCTGGTGGCGCTGCCAGCATAAGGACAGCCATTAAAACGAAAAGCCTTGGCAATCGCCAAGGCTTTTTTGCTGAGTGTGGAGACCTGCCGCGTTACGTCCGGTTCTTGAATAGCGCGGAAGCGCTGCTGGCCTGTGCTATTTCGTGCGCTGCGTTCAGCAATGTCGGCCCCAGGGCCTCCATGCGCTGCGGCGTCAGCCGCACGAGCGGCCCCGCGATAGTCACCACGCCGATGGCCCGTCCACCAGGCGCCAGCACCGGGGCCGCCATGGCCGTCATGCCAGGCGCGAACACTTCGTTGATCATGCTGAAGCCGCGCTGGCGAGCCGCCTTGACATACGCCATGGCTGCCTTGATCGAAGTGGGCGCCTTGGGGCCAAAATCCTCCGGCTTTCCCAAGCCCTTCTTGGCAATCAAGGCCAGGGCTTTGTCCTCGGTCAGCGTGGATAGCCAAGCATGCCCCGCGGCACTACATGACAGCATGACCGACAAACCCATGTCCGGATCGTACCGAAGCCCATGGGTCGCGCCTTGCGCTTTGGCGACGAAAGTCAGGTCATCACCGTCCACTACGGCAAGACGCACCAGCTCACCAGAAGCCGCGGCCAGTTGATCAAGCAGGGGCTGCGCGACGTCCACGATGCCGGCCCGGCTGAGAAATGCCAACCCCACGGACACCAGCTTGATCGTCATGAAGTAGTGACCATTGTGGGCATCCTGCCGCACATAGCCAAAGCCGATCAACTCGCCCAACAGTCGATGGGACGCTGACAAAGGCATGTTCAGCGCCGCTGCCAGCGTTGATACGGGCACGCCTTCCGGATGCTCAGCCAAGTATTCCAGGACTTTAAAACTGCGCTCGAGCACTCCGCTCATCAAGCTTCTCCAGATCAGGTTTCGGTATAGCGCATTCCAGCGACCGACAAGAAGACTCTATCAAATTTTTGCAAGGGATTTCCTTAGTGGAAAATTTTTCCACTTTTATTTATCATCGCGGCCAACCCGAGCAAGAGATTCGTCTGGCCGGGGCCCACCCATTCTTACCGGAGAGAAATCTTGAAATTCCTTCGTACCCTGGCCGCTATCGGCCTCGTGGCCGCGCTGTCGGCTCCCTCCTGGGCTCAGCAGGAGCGTGTGATCCGCTTCGGGCATTTGAACAACACAGACCATCCCGTGAGCTTCGGCGTCAAACGCTTCTCGGAATTGCTGGCCACCAAGAGCGGCGGCAAGATGAAAGTGCAGGAATATCCCTCGAACCAATTGGGCAATGAAATGCAGCAACAATCCGCCCTGCAGGGCGGTGTGCAGCAGATGTCCGCCCCCGCCACGACGTCCCTGGCCGGCATTGTCAAGGAGTTCGGCCTGATCGACTTCCCCTTCTCCGTGTCGACCTTCGCGCAAGCCGATGCGCTGCTCGATGGCCCTCTCGGCCAGACACTAATTGCAAAGCTGCCCGAAAAGGGCCTGATCGCTTTGGGCTATTGGGACCTGGGTTTTCGCAATACGACCAACAGCAAGCACGCCATCAAACGGGCAGAGGATCTGGAAGGGCTGAAGATCCGTGTCATTCCCAATCCTGTGTTCCTGGACACCTTCAAGGCTTTCAAGGCAAACCCGGTTCCACTGCCTTTCGCGGAACTCTATGGCGCGCTGGAATCGAAGGCGGTCGATGGGCAGGAGAACCCATTTTCAGTGATTCTGTCGAACAAATTCTTCGAGGTGCAAAAGTACCTCAGCGCCACCAATCACGTGTACGCAGCCAATATCGTGCTGGTGAGCAAGAAGTTCTGGGATCAGCTGACGCCCACCGAACAGAAATGGATGAAGGAAGCCGCCGACGAAACGCGCGGCTATCAGCGGCAGGTCAGCCGGGCGGCAGCTCAAAAGGCGCTGGGCGATCTCCAAGCGAAAGGCATTCAGTTCAACGAGATCACACCCGCCGAGCAAGCTCGCATGCGCCAGATCGCGCAGCCGGTGATAGACAAGTTCTCATCCCAGTATGAGCCGGCAATCGTGAAGCTCTATCAGTCCGAGCTTGTCCGCATCCGCAAGCAATGAGTGGCGCCTCCATGAAGATCCTTGTCCTGCACGGGCCCAACCTCAACCTGTTCGGGCGCCGCGAACCCCACATTTACGGCACTACGACGCTGGCACAGATCAATGAGCGCCTGGATGCGCTCGCGGCCGAATTGGGTGTGGAGATCGCCAAGATCCAGTCTAACCACGAAGGCGTGCTGATTGATTTTCTGCATCACCACATCGACGATGCGCAGGGCGCGCTGGTGAATCCGGCGGGCCTGACGCAGCACGGTGTGCCGCTGCATGACGCCATCAAGGCCATGCCCTTTCCAGTCGTGGAAGTGCATATGTCCAACATCGCCGCCAGAGAGGCATGGCGCACGCATTCGATCATTTCTCCAGCCGTCAAGGGTACGGTGCAAGGCTTGGGGCCGCACTCCTATCTGGCGGCGCTGCGCGCACTGGTCGACATCGTACGCACAGCGCAATCCTGAAGGCGATCGGCAGACGGGGAAAAAGCATGGATAGATTCATGGGGAGAGCGTGCCGCGCTATCGAAGGTCTGATGGCCTTCATCCTCGCGGTGATGGTAGTGCTCGTGTTCGGCAACGTCTTGCTGCGTTACGGATTCAACTCAGGCATCACCGTCTCTGAGGAGTTATCTCGCTGGCTGTTTATCTGGATCACCATGCTGGGCGCATTGGTCGGCTTGCGCGAACGCACTCATTTGGGGGTCGACATGGTGGTAGCCAAGCTGCCTCCGCTCGGAAAGAAAATCTGCCTGGCAGCCAGCTACCTGATCATGCTCTTCATACTCTGGCTGCTGTTCCAAGGCAGCGTGGCGCAGACCCGGATCAACTGGGATGTGGAAGCCCCCGTGACCGGGCTCTCCATGGCTATTGTGTATTCGGTGGGCATCTTTTTTTCGGTGTGCGCCTCCCTGATTCTGCTCATTGATCTGTATCGGCTGGCGGCGGGCAAGCTGTCAACGCAGGAACTCGTGGGTATCCAGGAGTCGGAGGAAGCAGGCGCTCTCGCACAAGTCCTGGGGCAACAGGGCGGTGGCAAGGAGATGCAATCATGACCCTTGCCGTCTTCATCGGGTCACTGCTGCTGGCCATGGCCATCGGCATGCCTATCGCCTTCGCGCTGCTGGCCAGTGGTGTCGCATTGATGTGGCAACTCGATCTGTTCGACGCACAGATCCTCACGCAAAATCTGATCGGCGGAGCCGACAGCTTCCCCTTGCTGGCCGTGCCGTTCTTCATGCTGGCCGGAGAAATCATGAACGCTGGCGGCCTGTCGCGCCGGATCGTCGATTTGGCCCTGACTCTCGTGGGCCATGTGCGCGGCGGGCTTGGCTATGTCACCATCATGGCAGGTTGTCTGCTGTCCGCTCTGTCCGGCTCGGCTGTGGCCGATGCAGCGGCGCTGACAGCTCTGCTGCTTCCAATGATGACTTCAGCCGGTCACGATCGCGCGCGCTCGGGTGGACTGATCGCTGCCACTGGCATCATCGGCCCGGTGATCCCGCCCAGCATCGGCCTGGTCATCTTCGGGGTTGCAGGCAACGTGTCGATCTCCAAGCTGTTTCTGGCTGCCATCGTGCCTGGGCTGCTCATCGGCGGCGCACTTTGGGTCACCTGGGCCTGGGTCGCGCGCAAGGAAAATATCCAGCCTCCGCCACGCAAGAGTGCTCGTGAAATTGCCAGGGCGGCACGTGAGGCGGGCTGGGCCCTCATGTTGCCGGTCATCATTCTGGTCGGCCTGCGGATGGGCGTGTTCACTCCCACCGAAGCGGCGGTAGTCGCGGCAGTTTACGCCCTCTTCGTGGCCACATTCGTCTACCGCGAGTTGAGCTTCAAGGATCTTTATCATGTGTTCGTCGGCGCCGCCAAAACCAGTGCCATCGTGATGTTTCTGATCGCTGCGGCCATGGTCAGCGCCTGGTTGATCACTGTCGCGGATCTGCCTTCGAAAGTCGTGGAAATGCTCAGGCCCTTCATGGGCAACCAGACGCTGCTGATGCTCGCGATCATGGTCTTGGTCATGATCGTCGGCACGGCGATGGACATGACCCCTACTATCTTGATCCTCACCCCGGTATTGATGCCGGTGGTCAATGCCGCAGGCATTGATCCGGTCTACTTCGGCGTGATGTTCATTATCAACAACTCCATCGGCCTGATCACGCCCCCCGTCGGCGTGGTGCTCAATGTGGTGGCGGGCGTCGGCAAAATGAAGATGGATGAGGTCACGCGCGGCGTGATGCCTTTCATGCTCGCGGAATTTGCCGTCATGTTCCTGATGGTCTTGTGCCCCTGGCTGGTCACCGTGCCTGCCAAATGGTTCCACGGATAGCGCCACTCTCTTGGCGTGAGGCCTCCGGCGAGCCTTAACGCCTCTTCAGGGGTTTCAGCATCCGGTAGTGAATTTGACACAAATTGATCAAATTACTGCCTCCACTCCTCCGTCCCATCGCCTTAGACTGCAATCATCCACTTGCTTTCCAAAGGACCGTTTCCATGAAACATCGCGCCCTCCTCGTGGCTGCTCTGCTGGCTGCCACCACATCGGCATTCGCCCAGAATCAGATGCTCGAGACCCTGAAAGGCCAGCTCGGCAAGTCGAATGCGACATCAGGTACCGGCCTGAGTGGAGAGGCAGGCTCCGGCGGCACCGCCGCAGGCCTGGCCAGCAGCCTGGGCCTGTCGATGCCCTCCATCGGTACCAGCACCATGGGCAATGCTGCCGGGGTTCTGGAGTACTGCGTGAAGAACAACTACCTCAGCGCCGATGCCGCCGGAGGTGTCAAGGACAAACTGCTGGGCGCGGTCACCGGCCAGAAGCCGCAGGAAACAGGTTATGCCAGCGGCCTTCAAGGCATGCTGCAGGGAGGCGACGGCAAGTCCCTCAGCCTTGACAGCGTCAACAGCCAGCTCAAGACCAAGGCCTGCGACTACGTGCTGTCCAATGCCAAGTCGTTGATCTGAGAACGTGCTCTAAGCCAATCCAGCGTCGATCTCAGCCAACACCCGGCGTATGGTGACCTGCTCGCCCACGCCCACGTTCAGCGAGCTCACGCGGCCACTCAGTGGGGCCACATGCACATGCTCCATTTTCATGGCCTCGAGCGTCACCATGGGCTGTCCGGCCTCGACCTGATCGCCCTCCGCCACCAGCACGGCCACCACACGCCCGTTCATCGACGCACGCACCTTGCCGTCACCGCCCTCTTCCGCCGCGCGTTCGGCGGCGGTGCGGGTGCGGTCGTTCACGATGAGAGGTTGCCCGCGGTAGTGCAACAGCAGTTGGTGGCCGTCGCGCAGGAAAGTGGCACTTTCCATCACCCCATCGGCCACCGCACGCACCTGGTGCTGGGCGATCTCGACCAGATCAATGACGTGCCGCCGCTCTTCTATCTGGACATCGAAGCGGTGGGAGCCGCTTTGTACGAGCTGCACTTTGTACGGAACCCCTTCGATCTCCAGCCGCATGCCCACCGGCAGTGAATGGGCCAACTGACGCAGGCCTTCACGAGTGGGATGCTGGTTGGCGGTCTCGAAAAGCAGCAACGCGGCCATGGCCACTGCACGCTCGCGGGTCGCACCGTCGGCACGCAGCAGTTCATCCTGATGCTGCGCGATGAACGCGGTGGTGGCGCCGCCAGCGGCAAACACCGGATGGCGCAGGCAGCTGCCCAGGAATACCTGATTGGTGGTCACGCCCAACGCTACCGTCTGGTGCAAGCCCAGCATGAGGCGGCGGCGCGCTTCGTCGCGTGTGGCGCCATGCGCAATGATCTTGGCGATCATGGAGTCGTAATACGGCGGGATCTCGGCGCCGGTGCGCAGCGCTTGCTCCACTCGCAGATGGTCCGGGCCGTGCCAGAGCAGCATGGTGCCGCTCTGTGGCATGAAACCCTTGCCCACGTCTTCGGCGCACAGACGCACCTCGATGGCGTGCCCCTTGAAAACGACGTCTTCCTGCGCCAGAGGCAGGCGCTCACCGGCCGCCACGCGCAGTTGAAGTTCCACCAGATCCAGGCCGGTGATCGCCTCGGTCACCGGATGCTCCACCTGCAGACGGGTGTTCATCTCCATGAAATAGAAGCTGCCTTGTTGATCAAGCAGAAACTCCAGCGTGCCCGCGCCTTCATAGCCGATTGCCTTCACGGCAGCCACGGCCGTGGCACCCATGCGCTCGCGCAACGCGGCATTCACCGCGGGCGACGGCGCCTCCTCGATCACTTTCTGATGGCGCCGCTGCACCGAACAATCACGCTCGCCCAGATGGATGGCATTGCCGTGACGGTCGGCGAAGATCTGGATCTCGATATGGCGGGGCTCAATGAGGGCGCGCTCCAGGATGACCTCCGGATCACCAAAGGCATTCCGTGCCTCAGACTGAGCGCTGCGCAGCAGATCAGGAAACTCCGCCGCACTGTTCACAAGCCGCATGCCACGGCCGCCGCCGCCGGCCGTGGCCTTGATCATCACGGGAAAGCCGATGTGCTCGGCCTCGCTCATCAGGCGGGCTTCGCTCTGGTCTTCACCCTGATAGCCGGGAATGCAGGGCACACCCGCATCCATCATGATTTTCTTGGCGCCGGCCTTGTGACCCATGGCAACGATCGCCTCGGGCGAAGGGCCAATGAACACCAGCCCTGCTTCACGGCAGGCACGGGCGAAATCCTCGTTCTCGGCCAGGAAACCGTACCCCGGGTGAACCGCATCGGCGCCGGTCTGGCGCGCGGCTTCAATGATGTGATCGATACGCAGATAGGACTGCGCGGGCAGCGGCTCGCCGATGCACACCGCCTGGTCCGCCTCCAGCACATGGCGGGAGCGCGCGTCCGCAGTGGAGTACACGGCCACCGTCTGATACCCCATGGCGCGTGCGCTGCGGATCACGCGCAGCGCGATCTCTCCGCGGTTGGCGATGAGGATCTTGTGAAAAGGAGTCAAGGTAGGCGTGGTCATGGGCGGGCAACGGAAAACTGCATGGATTGCGGCTGGCGCGCGGCCGATTCGCGGCAGATGGCCAGCACGTTCGCCAACACGGCGCGGGTGTCGCGCGGATCGATCACCCCATCGTCCAGCAGATGCGCGCTGGTGGTGAACACGCTCATCTGCCGGTCGAACCGATCGATGATGTTCTTTTTGAGCGCATCGAGCTTGGGCTGGTCCACCTCGCCCTTGCGGCGCATGGCCGCCTCGGTGACGATGGCCATGGTCTCCGCAGCCTGCTCGCCCCCCATGACCGCCGTCTTGGCATTGGGCCACGAGAAACAGAAGCGCGGATGGAAGCCCCGGCCGCACATGCCATAGTTGCCGGCACCGAACGAAGCCCCGCAGTAAAGCGTGATCTGGGGCACCGTGGCGTTGGTCACCGCCTGAATCATCTTGGAGCCGTGCTTGATGATGCCGCCCTCTTCGTAAGCCTTGCCCACCATGAAACCGGTGGTGTTGTTCAGGTAGAGGATGGGCGTTCTGGCCTGGCAGCAAGCCTGGATGAAGTGCGTGGCCTTGGTGGCGCCCGCCGGATCGATCGGACCGTTGTTGGTAATCACCCCCAGCGGCCAGCCTTCGATCTTGATGTGGCCGCACACCGTGGCGCCGCCGTAGTTCTCGCCAAACTCCAGGAATTCGGAATCATCGGCAATGCGGGCCAACACCTCTTTCATGTTGACCGGGCGCTTGTGGTCCATCGGCATGATGCCCAGCAGTTCCTCGCTGTCGTAACGCGGCAGCTTGAAGCGGCGGGGTGCTTCGACGGGCATGCCATGATCCCAGTCGATCTGGCCCATGACCTCGCGGGCGATGCGCAGGGCATCACGGTCGTCTTCGGCCAGATAGTCGCCCAGACCCGAGATCGAGGTGTGCATCACCGCCCCGCCCAACTCCTCCTCGGTCGCGATCTCGCCGGTGGCGGCCTTGAGCAAGGGAGGGCCGGCCAGGAAGGCCCTGGAGCGCCCTCTCACGAGGATGATGTAATCCGACAGGCCAGTTTGATAGGCGCCCCCCGCCGTGGAGGACCCGTGCGTGACCGTGACCACCGGCAGGCCCGCCGCCGACAGACGCGCCAGGTTGCGGAAAGTGCTGCCGCCGCGAATGAAGTCCTCGACACGGTAGGCCATGAGGTTGGCCCCCGCGCTCTCCACGAGCTGCACATAAGGGAGCTTGTTTTCCAGCGCCAACTCCTGCACGCGCAGGATCTTGTCCAGCCCCATGGGTTGAAGCGCGCCCGCATCGATGCCGGAATCCGAGGCTATCACCATGCACCGGATGCCGCTCACGAACCCGATGCCGGCGATCACGCCGCCGCCAGGCACGCTTCTGTCGAGATCGGCGCTATCCAGCCCCAGGCCCGCCAGGGTGGACAGCTCAAGAAACGGCGTGCCGGGATCAAGCAGCAGCGACAGGCGCTCGCGCGGCAGCATCTGGCCGCGCTTTTCAAAGCGCTCGCGCGAAGCGGCCGATTTCTGGCGTGCGCGCGCTTCATACTGCCGGACGCGATCCAACAAGGCCTGCATGCCTTCGCGGTTGGCGCGATAGGCATCACTGGCAACGGACAAAGAAGACTCGATATGGGCCATGGTGTGCTTGGTGGATGCGCTCGATGTTGATGCACATCGTAGCCGGGACAATGACCTGAGAGCGTATTGACGATCTCAGGCAGATTAAATGCCGAGTTGGCGTGCCGACAGATCCTTCATGATCTCCTCCGATCCGCCGCCAATCATCATCACCTTGACTTCGCGGTAGATCCGTTCGCTGCGGGTGCCACGCATGAAACCCATGCCGCCCAGGATCTGCACCGCCTGATCGGCGCAGTGCTGCATGGCCTGGGTGGCGAGCACCTTGGCCATACAGGTGCGGGCCACGAGCTCGCCCGGATCGCCCACGTGCTCCCGCAAGCGCCAGGCCAGGTCATAGGTCAGACAGCGCGCCGCATCGATACGGGCATACATATCCATCAGCTTGTGCCGGATGACTTGCCGCTCCGACAAGCTCACGCCGAAGGTCTTGCGCTCGCGCGCCCAGCCCACGGCTTCTTCCAGGCAGACCTGTGCATAGGAGCACGCCATGGCGGACATTCCCAGCCGCTCGCTGTTGAAATTGTTCATGAACACCTTGAACCCCTGGTTCTCCACGCCGATCAGGTTCCTGGCCGGCACGCGTACATGGTCGAAGCGCAGGTGGGCGGTATCAGAGGCCCACCAACCCATCTTCTTGAGGGCGCTGCGCGATAGGCCCTCGGCATCGCCTTCGATAAGCAGAGCCGAGATGCCTGAGGGACCCTTGCTCGCGGGATCGGTGCGCACAGCCACGGTGATGTAGTCAGCGCGCATGCCGGACGTAATGAACACTTTCTCGCCATTGACCACGTAGTCATCGCCTTCCAGCACCGCAGTGGTCTTGAGCGCCGCCACGTCGGAGCCGCCTCCTGGCTCGGTCACCGCCAGGGCCGCGATCTTCTCTCCGCGCAGCACTGGGGGAATGATGCGCTGCTTCAGCTCGGCGCTGCCATGAGCAGCCACTGGCGGCAGGCCGATGGTGTGCGAAAGCAGCGAGGCCGCGACGCCCCCCGCACCACAGCGCGCGATTTCCTCCGAGATGATCAGGTGATGGAAGACATCGGCCGGTGTGCCGCCATAAGCTTCCTCATAACCCACCCCCAGGATACCCAGATCGGCCGCCTTGCCATAGAGCTCGCGCGGGAAGGTTTCAGCTTCATCCCAATCGGAGACGAATGGCGTGATCTCTTTCGCCACGAAGTCTCGCAGCCCCTCACGAAAGGCATTGTGTTCAGGCGAAAAATAGTGTGGCGCGGGAGAAAAGTCGAACATGGGGTGGAATTCTGGACAGCGAGCGGTACGGGGCGACGGGAACAGTCTGGCCGATGTCATCGCCGCCGTCTTGCGCCTACTGGTCATCCGCGATCGAAAGTCTGCACCGTCTCTCCCGCGAGAGGCGGGGCCTCGGGCTAAACCGGCGCCAGCCTAGAACCGATCACCCGCAACTTGCGCGAGCCAGCGAAGATGTCCCTGGGCTTCAAGCCATAGACCTGACGAATCGAATGGCTGAAATGCGTGGAATCCGGGTAACCTGCCCCCAGGGCCACGTCGGTCAGGGTGGAGTTCTGGTCGACGACGTAGTGCAGCAGGCCGCGCGCACGCTTCCAGGTGCGAAAGCTGCGGAATGACGCCCCGACCTCACTCTTGAAAAGGTGCAGGAACCGGGAGAACGAGAGGTGCACCTGTTCGGCATACTCCTGGGCCAGCGCCTGGCCGGCAGGGTCGCGGCAGATACGGTCGAGCACATGGGCAATGCGGGGATCCACCGCGCGTGCCGGCAGCCGCTGGCCAAACATCTGATCATCGAACTCAAACATCGGTGCATCGACCAGGTGCTCATCACGAAGCAGGGATGCATGGCAGCTCCGCACTCTCTCCAGCAAGTCCTCGGCAGCCACCAGGCCGCTGGCTTGCCTCAGCCACGCGGGCAGGCGCGCGCTGTCCACGGATTCGGGCTCGATATGGATGCTCACGATATGGCGGGCATCACAAGCCACCCTGTGGCTGATATAGGGCTGCACCACGGCCACACGTCCAGTTTCCCACTCTCCGCCATCCACACTGATGCGTACCGGGCCTTCCAACGCCACATACAGGCTGATGGAGCCGAAGTTCCGCGCTGAGGGCGCCCCAAGCAGGCCTGCATAGAACACCCGGTCCTGGTTGATCCACATCACTCGCTCTGTGCTGCGGGAGCTGCACATGGCAATGGCGCCCATACAGTTCTGGTCAATACGCATCTTGCTTGGTCTCCTGGAGTCACTGGGGAGCGCTGTTGATCGGCCTGGCGCTGCTCTGGGTCTTCAGAAATCCCGCAGCCCTTGCTCCGGCAAGGCCTCAGACCAATTGATATTTTGTTGCTTTGATTGTGAACACCTTCTTAGAGCTCATTCCGATTTTCTTTTTCGAAAAACTAATCTTTCCACGGGTTCACAAGCGGCACGCCCGTCCTGTCATATCCGCCCGTATCGCGTGAAACAATGGTCAAGCCATGATGCAAGGCGGTGGCGGCAGGCCTGGAGCCGAGCTTCCAACTGGTGCCCAGCCCCTTTGGCCAGGTCCTGGAAACCATCAACCGCGGACGCATTGGCTCACAATGTTTTCCAACGGCAGATTGGCATCTGGCCGAGGGGGAGCCAAGGATTCGACTTTGGGTATCAGCCGCTTCGTCCTGATCGGCAACAAGTTGGTGGAGTTCGCCCTCATCCTGAAAGTCGGGCCGCAACGATCCGTCGATGAGCAGGTGGCCTATGCCCGGCAAATCATGGATGGGTATTGGCTTGCACTCACCCCGGAAGCGCCGGTTGAAAACGAGCCAGCACAGCCGCCTGCACAGTAAAGCCTGCTCAGGAATCTGCCCTTTCTCTGCATGCGTTCGTCCATACACAACGCCGTTGGACATGCAAGCCGTACGCGCCGAAGGTCAACGGTTGCGGAGCCGGCGTAGCGCAGCAGAGACAAAGCACCCCAAGCGGAAAACGGTGGTCGTCCGGCGTCGTACGCGTCTTGCATAGCGCACGGAACATCACGCAGGACACCTTCTCCGACAAACACCACTGAAACACCGAGCCCAAGCCATAAGGCACGGATATGCAGTGAAAGGCAATCTCGGACAAGTCATTGGTTGGCAATGACTTTTAGGAACTGGCGCGGCTGGCGGGGATCGAAAATCATCCGGAAACGCCTATAATTCTTATCTCACTGCTATTGATTTTCAAACATACCAACAAAAATACCAACAAATCGAAAAGTGTTCTATTCCTGCCACATGCGAGGGAAAACATCACCCTGCGCGGTGAGGCTCGTTACGTTTGGGCTTGAGGGGCCGAAAACCAGGTACTTGCTGTTTCCGAGAATTCGCAATGGCGCGCCTCGGCATAACACGCGCAGTCAGTCTTGACTTGATTCAATTCACGAAGCCGCCGTTGCTCATGAATCATAATCCACAGGTCAGCGGTTCGAGTCCGTGAAGCGCCACCATATAAAACAACGACTTAGCCCAGCCTAGCCCGCTGGGCTTTGTTGTTTCTGGGGTACGTGTAGCCACTGTGTAGCCATTGGTGCGGGGTTTTGCCCCACGACGACGGCCTCTCTATCATGCGCAACTCAATGGACTTGCGTGTCTTGAGCACCACACACTGAAGCAAGCGGTCTCAACAAAGCGTTCCAGCGAGTTCTTGCTGTCAAGAGCAGCGCTTCAGCCACGCTGACTGAAGACCGGTTTAGGCTGATTGCGGATCATCGCGAGGCCGTTGAGGTTCGACGGCTTTCGGTCGGATGCAGATCTTCGAGATTTCGACGGCGCCACCGACAAATGGCGATTCCTTGTCGGCGTGCTGCCGTCTTCTGAGTTGGACGCTTAGCGATAACCCGCAGTTGTCGATAGCCAGCGCATCTGCTGCTCGCACGGCAATCACGCGGGCGCCGGTCATCTAGGAAGTGCTGCACTTTTGTCGTTGACTTCCCCAAGATTGAGCGGTAATTCACATGGCGCAGCAATCTCTGCACCTGTCCGCGACAAGTCCGGAGAGATAGTCGCGGCATTCACCGTGACGGTGCCTGTCAGCCGGTTCACCAAGACGTTGCGCGAGCAAATGATAGAAGCCGTCACCTCCGCAGCCTCCACAATTTCCTCGGGACTCGGCTTTGTAGAACATGCGCAATCGCCAAGACGCACTGCATGAGACCGGAAACTATTGCACAGCGAAGCGTCAACGCGGGCGACTTGACCGGCAAGGAGAACTCTGCAATAGAAACCCGTGTTTTGTATGAGCTCAGGAAACGCTGATCAATCCGGTCCGAAACCTGTATATCCCTGGATCATGACCTATTCACCCCTTAGACGCCAAATCAGCCTTGCCAGCGTGGAGCATGCCCGCAAGGGGAAAGCGACGTGTCGCGAGAAGTGCCTCGCCGAGATGATAAGGCTCTCTGCTCTACGGAAGCCGAATCCTCGGTCAACGCCAGATACTGCAGTTTTGCAATCTTTCTGCGGCCTATCCCTCCAGGCGCCAGTTGGTAGAAAATTCGAATCGATCCACCGGATAGACGTTAAGGGAAACGGCAAGGAGGCGCTCCGCTTTGGCCAGATAGTAACGCCGCACAAATAGTCCCGGCGACCCCTCTTCCACTCCCAAGATCTTGGCGCTTTCCGCAGGTACGCCGATTGCTCCCACGACCTGTTCAGCCTCCAAGATGCGTTCTCCTCCGAACTTCTCCACCAAACCATAGATCCATGCATCGCCATCTTCCAGGGCATGCTGGATACCGTCACATTGGGGACGCACAAAGATGCGCATGTGCACGATTGGCTGCCCGCCCGCTACGGGAAATCTGCATGTATTCAATTCGAGCCAGGGCTCTCCCACGTCGCAACGCAGCAAGCGCTCCAAACTTTCGTCCGCATTCACCCAACGCGAACCCAGAAATTTCAGGGTGGTTTGCTGCGTATAGGCCATGAGGTCCCGCAACGACGACAAAGACGCTACGTAGCGGGTTTCGACCCTGTTCGCAAGCACGTGCGTGCCGACTCCCTGCTGCCGCGACAACAGACCCTGCTCACACAGCAGGCGAACGGCCTCCCGCAGGGTATGGCGCGAAACCGCAAAGCGCTGGCACAACTGAGGCTCAGGAGGAAGCAGGGTTCCAACAGGAAATTGTCCTTCACTGATCTCTCTGGTCAGGATGTCCGCGACCTGCAGATAACGGGGTGCACGGTCCCGCAAAAGGCCAAATTCAGTTGAACTATTCATGATGCTGAAGCCTAGCAGAGCCGTCGGGAGCCCGGAACTGGACGCGCGTCTCTCAATATAGAACAAGAAAACCTGCACTAGGGCATTGACGATACACCGAACTCCAGATTAACATTCGGACGTCCGGATGTTTAATGATGAATTGATCCGCCGACCTCACTTGCCCCTAAGGAGACAAGATTGAACATGCGCTTTGCTCAGCGGCTAATAATGGCAGTCGCATCGGTCGCCAGCTCACTGGCGCTCGCACAAGGTTACCCCGATAAGCCTCTTAAGCTCATTGTTCCCTACCCTCCTGGCGCCTCGACGGATGTCACCGCACGCTTGATCGGCCAGAAGGTTTCGAGCTTGCTGGGGCAGCCTGTGGTGGTCGATAACAAGAGCGGCTCCAGCGGCAACATTGGCACTGAATTCGTCGCCAAGCAGCCGGCTGACGGATACACCTTTATGCTGGGTACGGACGCCACGCACGCCGCGAACTCTTATGCGCGCGAGTACGACGTCGAGCGCCGCTGGCGCGAATCGCGCATTCAGCAGATCGCACCCATCTCGACCAACCTGGTTCTGGCCTATATCGCCGGGCATGTGCTCGGCACGCCGCGCTCTTATTGAGACGCAACGAGGCCCGTCTTTTCATCATGCTTGACTGTCACGAATGCATCATCGTTGGCCCCGATCCGGACGAACCCGTGCCTTCCACCCGAGTATCCAACGTCTCCTCTCGATCGGAATTACTCATCGATTTGGATTCACGACCCGAAGGACTGCGGCTCGTTGCTGGCTGGACTCCCCAGCCGATCATCACCGCCGAGTTTCTGAACGCCGAGAGGGCTGAAGTAGGGCAAGGGCACAAGATGGCCCGCAAAGCTGGTCACCTCTCAGAAGCGGAAAGGGAACGACTGTGGGGCTGACTCTCGATGCGGGCCGTTTCGTGGCTGGCCTTTCCGCAACAGCCATCCCTGATGAAGCGCTGTCCGTGGCCGAAACGGGATTTTGTGATTGCATAGCCGTCATGCTGGCTTCTCGCGAAGATCCTTCTGTCATTGCGCTTACGAGCGTGATCGCCCCCAGCAGCCTCGGCACATGTTCCGCAGTGTCGACCCATCACCGCCTCACTGCAACAGACGCCGCCTTGCTGAACGGTACCGCCGCCCACGCGCAAGACTTCGACGACATCGGACTCGGCGTCCACCCAGCCCATCCGAGTGCTGTCATGGTCCCGGCGATTCTCAGCCTGGCCGAGGAATACGGCGCAAGTGGTGCTGAGATGCTCACGGCCTACGTGGCCGGCTATGAAGTCTGGGGCGAGTGCGCACGCCGTGAACCCGGCCAGCATCTTGAGATCGGTTGGCATGCGACTGGAATCCTGGGCCCGCTGGCCGCCGCCGCCGCGTCAGCAAATTTGCTAGGTCTGAATGCACAGCAAGCCGCAATGGCCTTGTCAATTGCTGCATCTCAGTCTGCGGGACTCGTCGCCAATTTCGGCTCCATGACCAAGCCGTTGCACGCAGGCTTAGCCGCGCGCGCCGGTGTTCTCGCCGCAAAGCTCGCCGCCGTAGGGTTCAGCGCTGGCGAAACCTCGCTCGAACAACCTCACGGCTTGCTAGATGCTATTTCGCCGCACGGCAAAGCCGACTTGAACGGCATCTCCACTTTCGGCTTGCCTTGGAACATCACAAAGTTCCCGCTCGGCATCAAACTCTACCCGGTTTGCTATGCCCTGCACCGTATCGTCGACTGTGCGGTGGAGTTGCACCCGCAGGTTGAAGGTCGCCTCGCTGACATCGCTCGCATCGACGTCATGGTTGGGACTAACCAACGCAAGATGCTGGGTTTTCCACGCCCGATCAACGCATTGGAGGCGAAGTTCAGCATCGAGTTCGGGGTCACTACCGGGCTCCTCGAAGGGGCCTTACGTCTCGACCATCTCGATACTGAGTTTCTCTCGCAAGGTCGAGTAAAGGAATTAATGGAGAAGGTCGTGATCACGGAGGATCCCGTACCGGACCCCATCTATCGAACCTTTTCCCGGCAGGACGTTGTGCAGGTCACCCTGGCGGACGGTGCGACCTTCTCGCACCAATCGGCATACGCGAAAGGACATCCAACGAGGCCATTGTCTCGCACAGATCTGCTGGCCAAATTCCTCGCTTGCACAGGTCAAGCTGTGTCGGCGGACGACGGCATCGCCCTGTTCGACAAACTTCTCCGAATTCGGACACTGCCGGACGCGAAATTTATGACCCATCTGACGGCATCGCGCTCGTCGGGTCACTCCGGAGCCTCTGGATTGAAACGGCACTTGTCATCGAATCCTGAGAAACACAACGGATTCTAAATTTTCCCATCATAACCAAGGAGACAACGTTGAAAAAACTTTCCACACTGCTCGGGCTCTGCTTGGCGCTTGCTGCGCCAAGCATGGCGCTGGCAAACGACTATCCGACCAAGCCCATCCGAATAGTGCTTCCCTATGCGCCAGGTGGCCCTACCGATACCGTAGCTCGCGCCGTTGCTCAGCAAATGGCCAAGAAGCTGGGCACTGCCATCATCATCGATAACCGCCCCGGGGCCGATTCCACCATCGGCACGCAACATGTGGTTCAGTCCCCGGCGGACGGCTATTCACTCCTTTTCGGAACCTCATCGACGTTCATTAACGCGTCGATCTACAAGTTGAATTACGACCCTTCGCATGAGCTCGCCGGCATCGGACTCGTGGGCACTCAATACCTCGTGTTGGTCACTCGACCGGACTTGAAATTCGAAAACGTTAATGCCTTTATCAAACAGGTCAAGGAGCGATCTGCCGGATACAACTATGGAACCTCAGGCAGCACCGTCACACTGGTGACCGAACTTTTCCATACGCATGCAGGCATCTCAGTGGGACAGCGAATTCCCTACAATGGAAATGCGCCTTTGCTCAACGCCTTCTACTCGGGCGTCCTCGACTATTCCTTCATGTCGCTGGACAGCGGCATCGTCGGCATCCGATCCGGCAAATTGCTGCCGCTCGCAGTCACTGCGCCGACGCGGGTCGCCGCCTTGCCTCAAATTCCCACCACGCTAGAAGCGGGCGTTCCCGAATCTTCAGCTGGCGTCTCGTACTTCCTTGGGGCTCCGCGGAACACGCCTCCAGCAGTGCTGGAAAAGCTTAACGAAGCTCTCAACCAAGCTCTAGCCTCACCAGATGTTAAAGAACTTGGCAACAAGTTCGCCGGGCTTGTCCTGTCCGAAAAAACCAGTATCGAAGAAGCTAATCGATATATGAAATTCGAACAAGTTCGGTGGGCACCGATCGTAAAGAAAACTGGCGTCAAACCGGGCTGAAGCGTGCAATCGCACAAGAACTTAAAAGGAAATTGAAATGAGCAATCGCAAATTCATGGAAGGCAAGTCGGTCGTCGTGACAGGCTCGGGCCGCGGTATTGGCCGAGCCATTGCGCTCGAATTGGCACGTCAAGGCGCCTGCGTGGTGGTGAATGACGCCGGCGTCAGCGTGAACGGTACAGCCGAAACCGTTTCTCCGGCCGATGAGGTCGTGCAAATGATCAAGGACAGCGGAGGACAAGCGGTCGCGAACCGTGACAGCGTCTCTGAGTACACCGGCGCTGAACGCATCATCGACACCGCGCTCGACAACTTCGGACGCATTGACGCTGTCATCAACAACGCAGGAATCTTGCGCGACGTCATGTTCTTCAAGATGACGCCCGAGGAATGGGATGCCGTCATCAAGGTCCATCTCTACGGCAGTTTCAACGTCAGTCGCGTGGCGTCCGAACATTTCAAGAAGCAGGGCAGCGGGGCATTCGTCCACATGACGTCCACCTCCGGGTTGGTCGGTAACTTCGGACAAGCCAACTATGCCGCAGCCAAGATGGGAATCCTTGGCCTGTCGAAATCCATCGCACTCGATATGGCGAGGTCCAATTGCCGCTCCAACTGCATCTCACCCTTCGCCTGGAGTCGCATGGTCGGCTCTATCCCTACTGCTGGTGACACCGTCGACCCACGCGTCGAGATGGCAAAGACCTTGACGCCAGACAAGGTCGCAGTGATGGCAGCTTTCCTCGCCAGCGATGCCGCCAAGGACATCACCGGTCAGATCTTCGCTGTCCGCAGGAATGAGATTTTCCTGATCAGCCACAACCGACCGGTGCGCTCGGTGCATCGCGGCGAAGGTTGGACGCTGGAAACACTGGAAGACCACATGGTTCCCGCGCTGAAATCGTCTTTCGTCCCACTTGAGCGCTCAGTGGATGTTTTCGGATGGGATCCCATCTAACCATGGACTTCACTATCCCAGAAGAAGTCGCCGCAGTAGGCGACGCTCTCCTCAAGTTTATCGATCGCGAGATAGTCCCGCTCGAGCGCGACCACGCACATCTACTGAGCAGCGAGCGCAGGCTATTCGATGAGAGTGGGCGCTATGTCCCCGAAGTGCTCGCCCTTCGAAAGCAGGTGCGCATGCGCTCGGCCGAACTCGGCTTCTACAACCTGTTCGGCGATGAGCGTATCGGCGGTGATGGGCTCGGCGCGGTTGCCGCCGTGTACCTTCAAGATCTTCTCAATGAGCATTGCGGCCCGGACCGCTCGCTAATCCAGACGGTCGTACTACCCTCGCCTTTCACCAACGGGTTATCTCCAGTACTCACGCACCTGCCAACAGCCACTTTTAGGCGATACGAGGAGGGCATCCGTAACGGCTCAAGCATTCTCTGCTTCGCGCTTTCCGAGCCGGATGCGGGTTCGGACATCCATTCAATGAAAACGCGAGCCGTCCGCCAAGGCGCTGGCTGGGTCATCAACGGGACCAAGCAATGGATCACCAACTCACCTTACGCCGACTATGCGATGGTGTTCGCGATCACCAATGACGATGCGTTCAAAGCACGCAAAGGTGGTGTAACTGGCTTCTTCGTGCCGACCAATTCGCCGGGCTTCTCAGTGCCCAGCATTATTCCTGTCATGGGCCACCAAGGCGGCGAAACCGGGATCATTTCGCTGGACAACGTCCACGTCGATGACGACATGCGTCTCGGCGAAGTTGATGAGGGTCTCGCGGTCGCGTTGCAAGGTGTAAACACCGGCCGACTTAGTATGGCGGGGAGTTGCATCGGGCTCGCTAGGTGGGCGCTACGTCAGGCTACCGAGTACGCCAAGGTCCGCAAGACCTTCGGCAAGCCAATTGCCGAACATCAAGCTGTCCAATTCCTTCTTGCTGATTCTGCTATCGATATCTACGCCGCAAAATGCATGGCGCTGAACCTGGCGTGGCGGATTGATGAAGGCCAGACCGCCATCAAGGAAACCTCGATTGTCAAGGCCTTCGCCACCGAGATGCTAATGCGAGTGATGGATCGCTGCATGCAGGTCCACGGCGGTATGGGGCTGACCAACGAGCTACGCCTGGAGGCTGGACTCCGATACGCGCGGCTGCTTCGCATTCCCGATGGCACGTCCGAAATCCAACGCCGCGCGATTGCAACCCAGATGCTTCGCGGCGACTGCGAGTTCTAACCATGCTCGACATAGACACCGTCCGTCGTTGGAATTTCGGCTCCCTGACTCAAACCTACTCTGAGCGTGACACCATGCTCTACGCCCTCGCGGTCGGGTTTGGCGAAAATCCGAGCAATCAGGCTGACCTCGCCTTTGTTTTCGAAAAAAATCTGAAAGCCGTTCCGTCAATGGCCTCGATTTTGTGTTCGCCCGGCGGTTGGTACGGCAACCCGCGCACAGGCATCGACATCTCCAAGGTCGTTCACGGCGAACAAGATATCACGATTCTCCGCCCACTCCCCGCCTCTGGGTCACTCACGGCCCATGCACGCGTCACGGCGATTGTGGACAAAGGGCCAGGCAAGGGTGCCATCCTTGAGATTCAGCGCGACCTGATTGGCTCCGATGGCAGTGCAGTTGCACGAATCCGTCATATCGCTTTTTGCAGGGCTGAGGGAGGGTGCTACGGCAACCGACCGCAAACCGATCGCATTGAGCCGCTGCCGGGCGTACCAGAGCGTACCCCTGATTTTGTGGTTGATATGCCAACGCTGCCACAGTCGGCACTGATCTACCGACTACTCGGCGACTACAACCCGTTGCACGTTGACCCAGCCTACGCTAAGGGCGCAGGGTACGACCGCCCCATCTTGCATGGACTGTGTGTCTTTGGAATGGCGACACGCACTGTGCTGACCACTTTCTGTGGCCATGATGCCCACCGGGTTAAGAGAATGAGCGCTCGATTCAGCGCACCGACCTTTCCTGGCGAGGTGCTCCAGGTTCGCATGTGGCGGGAAGCAGCTGATGTCGTGCAGCTACAGGTGACGGTCCCCGAGCGGGGTGTCACAGTGCTTGCCAATGGGCGATTCGAAATCGCTCCCATCTAAAGGACATCCTTCCAAAAGCTCAAAGTGATGAAAAACGATATTCAATTGCCGCTTCGGCGCGACGACCTCGACCGACTGATGCGCCCTCAATCGGTCGCGATTATCGGTGCGTCCGAAGATTCCTCGCGCATCGGTGGACGTCCGCTTCGCTATCTACGCGAATCCGGTTTCCAAGGCCGTGTGTACCCAGTCAATCCGAACCGATCGATCGTCCAAGGACTGAGGAGCTACCCAAGCATCGACGCGGTACCGGACGCAGTAGATGTAGTCATCTTGGCAATTCCCGCCAGCGGCGTGGTTGCGGCTGCCCAAGCCTGCGCCAATAAGGGATGCGGCGGCTTGATCATCTTTTCTGCTGGCTTTGCAGAGACTGGTGAGGAAGGTAAGGAGATGCAGGACGCCCTGAGCGAACTCGTGCATCGAACCGGGATTCGCATCATCGGTCCCAACTGCCTCGGGATTTTCAATGCCGTCGATGGTTTCTACGCCACGTTCTCGCAGACGTTCGACCAAGTCGGGATTCCGAAGCCTGGCCCTATTGGCGTGGTCAGCCAAAGCGGTGCGTACGGTGGCCACCTTGCCTACCTGCTTTGCAAGCGAGACATCGGCATCGCCCACTGGATCACCACCGGCAACGAATGCGACATCAGCATCTCGGACGCCCTGGCATGGGTGGTCCGGTCGCCGGAGGTCAAAGTCATCCTGCTTTACGCAGAAACTGTGCGCGATGCGCCCGGCTTCCTGAAAGCGCTGCAGGAGGCGCATCGTCAGCGTAAGCCGGTCATCATGATCAAGGTCGGCCGTTCCGAATCGGGCTCGCGCGCGGCTGCCTCGCACACTGGAGCGCTAGCAGGCGCAGACGCGATCTATGACGCAGTACTCAGTCAGATGGGGGTTCTGCGCGCACCTACCACTGAGTACATGGTGGACGTAGCCCAAGCCTGCCTCCAACAACGCTTTCCCGCCGGAAAGCGCCTGGGCATCCTCTCGATGTCGGGTGGTATCGGTATTCAGTTGGCCGATGCGGCGGAACTGCATGGCCTGGACGTCGCCCCCCTAGCACAGGTCGGACAAGACGAGGTCTTGCGCCTGGTGCCTTTCGCCGGACCGTTGAATCCAATAGACATGACGGCAGCGGTGCTCAACGACACCTCCTACATAGGGCGTATGTTCGAAATCGCCCTGGATATAGGGCGCTACGATGCAGTCGTCATGTTTGCAGGAACTGGTGTTGCTTCGAGCAACCTCCGGGACCCGGTTCTCGAGACTATGCAAAGCGTGCGAAAGCGCTACCCGGAGAGGACGATCGGCCTTGCTATCGCCGGTCCCGATGAAATGATGAAGCAGTACCGAGAGCTAGGATTCGTCGTCTTTGAGGACATTGATCGTGGCATCGCAGCTATCGCAGGGCTTGCGTTCTTCGGTCGTAGCTTTGCGCGCGAACTCTCATGGCAAGGGCTACCGCCAGCACGACCGGCGGGCGAATTGCCTAAGGATGAGTTTGCTGCTAAGCAGCTGCTGTCGAGCCACGGCATTCCTTGTCTACCTGAGCAGGTCGTACCGGATGCCGCGAGCGTGGAAGTCGCGGCTCGCGACATGGCCGGATCAGTGGTGGTCAAGATTCTGTCGACCGACATTCCCCACAAAACCGAGGTCGGTGGCGTCGCTGTTAACCTGAAGACTCCACACGAGGCGGCCGACGCGGCGCGCGCCATTGGCGCCCGTGTGAAATCCCTTCGGCCAGATGCAGTCATCCAAGGCTACCTGGTAGCGCCGATGTGTCGCGGTATCGAGATCATCTGCGGCGCTCTATGTGACCCAACATTTGGCCCAATGGTCATGGTTGGTATCGGTGGCATCCATGCCGAGTTACTGAAAGACGTGGCCTTCCGCATGGCGCCCTTCTCCAGGGACGAGGCGCTGGAAATGCTGGATGAACTGAAGATGCGCCCACTGCTCGACGGCGTACGCGGCGCGCCGCCATCGGATATCGGCACCCTGGCGGACACGCTTGCGAATTTGTCGGATTTCTACGCATCCACTTATGCGGATATTGCTGAAATCGATATCAACCCGTTCGTCCTACTGCCGAAGGACCAGGGCGGTTTCGCGGTAGATGCACTGATCGTACCCACCACAAAGGGGACCTACTGAATGAGCATTAAGAACAAGGCGTCGATTGTTGGTGCATTCGAACATCCGACACGGCACGCGCCCGACAAGACGGTCGCACAGCTTCATGCTGAAAGTGCCAAAGGCGCGCTGGAAGATGCAGGCCTGTCCCTTTCGGATGTTGACGGCTATTTCTGCGCGGGCGATGCACCCGGGATCGGTGCACTATCCATGGTCGACTACCTCGGCGTCAAACCGCGCCATGTCGACTCGACGGACACTGGCGGCTCAGCGTACCTGATCCACGTTTCGCACGCAGCCCAGGCTATCGCGGCAGGCAAGTGCGATATCGCTCTGATCACACTGGCCGGCCGCCCTAAGTCGGAGGGTTCCAGCGGCGCGGTCCCGCGAAACTTTGGACCGAATACACCCGAGGAACCCTATGAAGTTCCTTACGGCTTAGTCACGCTCAACGGCTACGGCATGGCCGCGATGCGCTACATGCATCAATATGGAGCCACGAGTGAGCAGCTTGCCTGGGTCAAAGTCGCGGCTTCGATGCATGCGCAACACAATCCAAACGCCGCAATGCGCAAGGTACTGACTGTCGAGGATGTCCTTACATCGCCGATGGTATCCGACCCCTTGCACCGTATGGATTGCTGCGTGGTCACTGACGGGGGCGGCGCACTCGTACTGGCGCGCCCAGAAATCGCCAAAGCCTTGAAGCAGCCTCAGATCAATCTACTCGGTGCCGGCGAGGCTGTTCGTGGGCAGGACGGCGGTCGATTTGATATCACGCGAACCGCGAGCTCCATCTCCGGTCCCGCAGCGTTCGCAGAAGCTGGCCTTTCGCCATCAGACATCCGCTACGCCTCCATCTATGACAGCTTCACGATCACAGTCATGTTGCAACTTGAAGACCTCGGCTTCTGCGGGCGAGGGGAAGCAGGCCGCCTCGTGATGAACGCCGGACTGGTGGCAGGCAACGGCCGGCTAACGGTCAACACCGATGGCGGCGGACTATGCAACAACCACCCTGCCAATCGCGGCGGCATCACAAAAGTCATCGAGGCCGTACGCCAACTCCGAGGGCAAGCGCATCCTGCCGTTCAAGTACCTAACCTTACCTTCGCCCTCGCCAACGGCACAGGCGGGAACATTGGCATTCGCCATGGTTCCGCTACCTTGATTCTAGGAAGGGTCTGAATATGTCCAGTACCAACGACGCAGTCAAAATCAACCCGACCGAACGCCTGATGATTCCGCGCTGCCTGTCATGCCACAAGCTCTTTTGGTATCCCCGACCTCAGTGCCCTTTTTGTCTCGGTGATACGAAGTTGGAGGAAGCCAGCGGCATAGGCACCGTCTATACATTCAGCATCACCCGACGCGCAGGTCCAATACCCTATTGCATCGCCTACGTCGAACTGGCTGAGGGCCCTCTCATGCTGACGAACATCGCGGAATGCGATTTAGACGCGGTGCGGATAGGCAGCCCTGTGCATGTTTACTTCCGGGAAGCACCGAACGGCGCCCGGGTTCCTTACTTCACTCTCAGTTAGGAAAAGCCATGTTGCTCTCAAGACGTCAACTCAATGCCGGCTTGCTCGGTCTAGGTGTGATCGGCGCTCGATCGGTCTTGGCGGAAAGCTACCCAAACCGACCGGTCACCATCGTCGTGCCGTACGGCCCAGGCGGGGTTTCCGATGTACTCGCCCGTGGGCTCGCGACGCAGTTGAGCCAGCACTTCAAACAGAGCTTCATTGTTGAGAACCGGCCCGGGGCTGCTGGCGCCATCGGCACCAGTCTGGTTGCGCGAGCAAAGCCTGACGGTTACACGTTGCTGCTCGGCAACAACGGCTCGCTCGCCATTGCACCGCTGTTGCGCAAGACCAATCCGTTCGACCCCATGAAGGATTTCACCTTTATCTCGAATGCACTGGAGACAGCCAACTTCCTCGGCATCAACCAATCGACTCCAGCAACCAGCGTCTCTCAATTTGTCGAGTGGGCAAAATCGCAATCAAACCCTTTAACTTTCGGCTCGCCAGGCATTGGATCGTTTGGCCACATGAGCGGTGAGTTGGTACGCCAAGGCCTCGGCATCCAAGCGACGCACATCCCTTATCAGGGGACCTCTCAGGCCATCAGCGATTTGCTCGGCGGCCGGATCCAATTCATGGTCGATCCCGCTCTGATCCAACCTGCCTTCGCGGGGAGAATCAGGATCCTCGCGTGCGCCGCGACTGAGCGCTTCCCGAACGCACCAGAGATCCCAACGTTCAAAGAACTAGGCTTCGACATTGTCTCCAAGGGTTGGCAGGGCTTGGTCGGGCCAGCCGGACTACCAACGGAAGTCCGCGACGCGTTATCAGCAGCGGTGGCCATCGCCGCCAGGGATGAGGGCTTCCGCAAGCTGCTGCTCGGCATCGGCTCTACCCCTGCACCCGACTCGCCGCAAGACTTTGCCGAACGCCTGAGGCGCGACATCTTGCGCTATTCCGCAATCCGGACGCGCGCTGGCATCCAGATGGAGTAACCATGGCGACGGTCGATCTGCTCGAAACCTCCCAGGAGGGCATCGTCACCCTGACGTTCAATCGTCCGGCCAAGCGCAATGCGATATCCTTGGATATGCTGGCGGCACTAGCCGAGACATTAAACCGCCACGCGCTTGACCCACTCACCCGTGTGCTCATCCTGACCGGCGCTGGCGACGCGTTCTGTGGTGGCGGCGATGTCAGCAGCATGAGAAATCGCAGCGATATGCCGCCGACCGAACTTGCCGAGAGCCTAACTCAGCGTCAACTGGCGTTCCGACGACTGCAGACTTTTCCTAAGCCGGTGATCGCGAGAATCCGCGGTGCCGCTGTCGGTGCGGGATTCAGCATGGCCCTCGCCTGCGACTTCAGGATCGCCTCCCGAACTGCGCGATTCGGCACGGCGTTCACCCGCATAGGCCTCAGCGGAGACAATGGCATAGCATGGCTACTGTCAAAACTGGTCGGGTCCGCCAAGGCTCGTGAACTCTTGATGCTCGGAGACATACTTGATGCTCGAACGGCCTTGGCAGCCGGGTTGATCACCTCGCTGGTGGAGGAAGATTCACTCGATGCCGAAACCGACCGATTTGCCAGACGTCTCGCGAACGGGCCTACGGTGGCGTTTGGGTGCATCAAGCGGAATCTCCAGGCCGCAGAGCACCTCGGGCTCATGGAAGCGATGGGTATCGAATCGATGAACCAAGCGAATTGCATGCACACCTCCGACCATAAGGAAGGTATGGCCGCGTTCCTCGAACATCGGCTGCCTGAGTTCAAGGGAAAGTAGAGCGTAGTGGATGTTGGCAGGCGAGTGCGGTACATCACTACCGCGCCAGCCTGCACCGTCGACGAGCAGAACGATGTACTCACAGCGATAGAGGACGGCGACTTCAGCGCGAACCTAGTCCGCCTCATCAAATTATGTCCGTGGGAAAGCCGATGAGCTCGTCGATGTGTCTGCCCTTACGGGCCACCGTCTCTCAGTTCCATGGCAACCTGCTGCGAATGCTCACCCAGCATTGGTGGTCTGCGCACCGGAAGACGTTCGCCATTGAAGCGCCAAGGCGACGAAAGTACCGTCACTTCGCCATCATCGGGAAGCGACAAGCTGTGCAGTAGCCCGGCCTTACGGGTCCTGGGATCCGTCAGTGCCTCATGTAGCCCAAAGACTTGGCCGCTCGGAATGCCGACAGCGGCCAGTTTGTCGAGCAAATCTTGCTTTCGATGCTTGAGCAACTCCTCGTGCAATGTGGCAGATAGCTCGACGCGGCTCTTGGATCTTTTCAAGTTGGTTTCGAAACGCTCGTCGGTTGCGAGATCGGGTCGGTGCAGAACCTCGTTGCAGAGCTTCCGGTACTGTGCGTTGTTTCCCACCGCGATAACCAGAGGCCCGTCCTGTGCCTCGAATACGCCATACGGAACAATGGACGGATGTTGGTTCCCGTAGCGCGGGGGGTTGTGTCCGAGCAGCAGAGCTTCCAGCCCATAGTATGAACTGATCATGACACCGCAGTCGTAAAGAGCCAGATCGATGCGGCAGCCCTTTCCCGTACTCTTGGTCTTGTAAAGCGATGCCAGGATCGCCTGCGCAGCGTACATGCCTGTGAACAGATCAACCGCTGCAACTCCGAACTTCAGCGGCGGCGAATTTGCTTCTCCATTGATTCCCATGAGACCGCTCTCGCCTTGAACAACCAGATCGTAGCCGGGCCGAGAAGCTTCAGGCCCCGCCCGGTCGTAACCGGAAATCGCACAATACACAAGCCTCGGGTTAACTTTTTGGAGCACCTCATAGCCAAGGCCGAATCGCTCCATGCCACCCGCTTTGAAATTCTCGACGATGACATCGCAAGTTGCAGCAAGCTTGCGGATTGTTTCCGCACCTTGCGGAGTGGAGATGTCCACGGCTGTCGAGCGCTTGTTGCGATTGAAGCTCGAAAAGTATGTGGTATAGCCCGGGGCCACTTGCATTCCCCAGTCGCGCGTGTCATCGCCGCGATCGGGATGCTCCACTTTGATGACATCGGCACCCAGATCTGCAAGGACCATAGTGCTCATTGGCCCAGCCAAAACGCGAGACAAATCGAGCACCTTGACGCCCGAGAGTGGTAGATCGAACCTCATGCTTGAAACCTCTGACCGAAATGATGGTTGAGAATTGATCAGGTCGTGGCAGCGCCGATGGACTTCATGCTCATCTTGACATTCTCTGTGGCCACGCCGGACTGGCTCGGCTTGGCAACGTCATGTTGAAGTCCACCACCCGCTTGATAGCCATCGGAATTTTCATATCAATCGACAGTAATGTTCCGCTCCTTGATAAGACGCGAAAGTACACGCGTCTCATCGTCAATGAATTTTGAGAAGCTGACCGGGTTCATGTAGAGCGCCTGAGCCCCCATCGAGCCCATCTTGCTCTGGAAGTCCGACGTGGCTGTGACCTTCTCAATGGCATTTGCCATTCTCTGAATGACGTCGGCTGGCGTCTTGCGAGGAGCCCAGATGCCGGTCAGCATGTCCATCCGCACATCGGCAAGCCCGGCCTCCACCGTGGTAGGTACCGCTGGAAATAACGCGGAGCGCTGCCCGCTTGCCACCGAGATCATCTTCAGACGCCCCGATGAAACATGGCCGAACCCCACCCCGGGATCAAAGATCGCATCCACCTCGCCGCTAAGAGCAGCTTGCAGTGCAGGGGCCGCCCCCTTGTAAGGGACATGAATCAGCTCGATGCCTGTGCGCTGCATCAGCATTTCACCGGCCATGTGAGGGCCCGTCGCGGTGCCGGACGAACCATAGGTCAAGCGTTTTGGATGCTGGCACGCATAGGCGACAAACTCCCCTATGGAATTGAAGGGCGAATCGGCCTTCACCAGCAGATAGTTCTGAAACCGGACGATAGCTGCAACCGGAACCAGGTCTTTGCTGGCGTCGACGTTTACCTTCGTGACAAATGGAACGATGGATTCCTGATGCGTGGGCCCGACGAAGAAGGTGTATTCGAATATGCCGGCGATGCTGGCTTTTCTATTGATGCTCACCTTGCTGAATGAGCGGATGGTCGACTCAATGCATCAGCAGCGGCTAGGGGCTCGTTACGGCTTGAACCTGCCAGCAGCCTTGTGTTGCTGACCGACCACTTCAGGCTGATAGCGAGTCGTTCGCGTGTCCGTACTTGGGCGGCTGCATCCACCAACACCAGCCGTTGAGCGTCGCTGGCCGCGAACACGTCTGAATGGCAGCTTCTTCGTGTCGCGGCAGACTCATGTCACCTTGAGCGGAAATAGAGTTCTGCTAATGTCAGCCCCTCGTCGGCTGTGCTCAACGATGGTCCTACAGCGATGCCAGCGGCCGGTGATTCGGGAAATCTTCCTTCGCCGCCGCAACGAGAGAACCAAAGCTGATGTTCTTGCCGCCTCCGCCTTGCTTGAGGGTCCGCAGCGCCGAATGCCACATGGCTTGACCCGTCCCATAGAGCTGAAGCTTCGAAAGGTCACCACCGGCTCGCGTCCACAACTCTTGTTCACGCGGCCCGGTTGGGAAGAGTTCAATGAGGCACTGCTCCAGCTGGCTCCAACGGTCAGCATCGACATGCATTGACGGCGCGGAAGCGCTGGCGGGTGATTTCCTCCCGCCGCGACTCAACGCGATCGGGAAGTTCTGCTCAAGGTTGTCAGCCTTGAAGACGGGATGCTGGTCGTCCGAGACAGCCTTAGGAACCTCTTCTGCCACGTACTCGAACAGGTCGAAGACCTTGATGACCCCGCTGTTGTCTTTGTCCGCAGCGCCCTTTAGCCCTGCAAGCAACGCGGTGGTGAATATGCTGTTCCTTGCTCCCGTGAAGACGCCGGACTCCTCATCGGCGCGGCACGATGCCATCAAGGCGCGCCCTGTGCCGACCGCGAGCTTGGCGAAAGCGCTTGGGCTGTAGCCAGACTTGAACTCGTGGCCTTGGCCGTCCGTCAGGCCCTTGGAAAGGGCGGCACCGCCAGCGTGGCAGGAGTCGATGAAAACAAGGACGCGCTTTGCGTTGATTTGGCCAAGTGCGGCAGCCAGATCGGCGGAACTGATGGCGGTACCTGCGAGGTCGGCAAGGTCACTGTCCACGGTGAGCAGCGCACTGTCATCCCCACCGGCGCTCGACAGAACTGCACCGTGACCAGAGAAGTACACGCAGACGGTGTCATCTTCGCCAGCGCGGGCGGCCAGAGCGCCCAGACCATCCAACACCGTTTGTCGCGTGGCATCGGCATTGAGCAGCGACACGACGTTGTCCTGCGCATAGCCGCAGTAGTCAGCCGACGACAGCGTCGCGGCGATGTCCATCACGTCGTTCAGGATCGCGCTCGGCAGAGATGAGATGTGTTGGTACTTAGATACGCCGACCAGCAGCGCATGTCCTTGGTGGTAGCCAGGCGAAGTCATGACTGAAATGGGTTGTGATGCGCGGGTCAGCGATAGCCCACGATGTCGGTGTCACTGGCGTAAAGCCGCAACTGCTCATTGTCGGGGAAGTCCTTCAGCATGTGGAAAAGAAGCTCTCGAGCTTTAGGTCGACCGCCGAATCGAACTGAACTCAGCGCCGCATGCCAACGGGCGGCGCCGCTCTGAAATCCTCCGGGAAGGTCTGACGTTTTTCCTCCTGCCCGTGACCAAAGCTGCTCGTCATCAGGGCCGGAGGGGTAAAGATCGCATGCTGCATCTTCCAGAGCGGCCCATTTCTCAGTGACCGTCGGAGCAAACACGCCCAGCCGCCAGCGGGTAAACATGCCCAGCAACCCCGAACACGCACGGAGCGCCGGCAAAAGGTCAGCGCGCCGACGCGTCGAATAAAAGTCGGCGAGAGTATTCGCAGCACGGTCCCAGCGCTGGGACGCAACAAGCGTCCCCAGCCGCTCCGAGGAAGTGGTGGAAAGCACACTCATGCCCCGCAGCATCGTTTCGAGCCATGTGATGAACATCGACTCAGAGACCTGGAGCTTCTTGGGCACAGCAGCAGCGAGGCGCTGCTCAAAGGCGCGCTCAGTTGGCAGGGCATCCACGACCGCAGAAAACGCGGGCGAGTTGCCCTCGGCCCACCGCCAGACCGCTTTGTAGATTGGCGCACCGTCCTTGCGTGACGCGACCAGGAGCCCCGTAGTGGCAGCGGCCCGCCACGGTTCGAACGCAAGCTCCTCATCTCCTGCGGCTTGCGCGAGTTCACCGAGCTCAGCGTCCTGCGCCGGCTCGAACTTCAGCTTGGCCACGGCAAGCTCGACCGCCGACCAGAACTGCTCGGCCTGCGAGAACCCGGCCAAGAGCAGATTCCTCAAGACGAACAGCTGGCTCGCGCTGGCAACCGCACACGCAGTCTAGCCCCAGCGCGTGCATGCAGCTTTCGTTGCATGGGGTTAGCGCACCAGCCTCTTGGATGAGCCAGGCGCAGCCGAAACGTCCGATGTAGCGCGTCGTCAGAGCCTCGAGCCATAACCGTGGGGTGAGCAAAGGCTGCCCTTCCTTGTCTCAGGGCGAGAGCCAGTTAGCTTTGTCAGCCCTCTCGACCCAGGCACGGTTACCTTTCTGGAACGGCATGGACAGCAGGAGCTCACCCTTTTCGCGCATGATCAGTATCAGCGGGCCTGCATGAACTGCGCCACGATAGATTTGCGCGATGTCGATCATGGCCTTGACGCGCCCATCCCAGACGCCTGCTTATCGTCGGCATACGCGGCCTTGAGTTCGCGCAGCGTTTCTACCACCTCGGCGCGACGGGTGCGCTCCTGCTCCGCATGAACTGCGAATGCCTTATGAACGGCAGGATTGACGAACCACGTCCTTGGCTTGCCATCGGGCCCCGGGCCATCCTCGCGATCTGGATCAAGCCAAGCCATGTCGCACAGCCTGTTGATGACATCGTGGAGCTGCCACGCCTCCATCTTGGCTGCAGCTTTCCAATTGCGCTGCAGGTCGCGCTTGCGCACGATGGTCCAGCCGCGAGCGAGAATCAGGCGAGCCAGTTCACGAGCACTTTCCTGACGATCGTGCTGGTCGATGATTTCGCCGTAGAACGCTACTGCATGCCGCAGCAACGTGCCGCACATCAGGCGCTCGACCTTCTCAGCCGTCTTACCGCTTACCATGCGATCCGTTGGGTAAACGTGTTCTTCAGCGCATTCGATGACATGAAATGTGAGCAACAGTCGCGCGAAGAGACCGCTCCATTTACCCAGCCAGGCTTCCATGCCGTTGTGGGCGATCGCCTGCGCCATCCTTGCCGCGTACGCGTCGATGCGTTCACGGGCTTGATGGGCTTGTTCCGATAGTTTCACGCTATGCTGGCTCGGCTGAATGGCCACCAACTGTTTAAACAGCTCCCTGAACCGTTCGACCGCCTGCATATCGGGAGGCCGGTCAACGCCAGTATTTCCCATCGAGCGCGCCACCACAGGGATGAAGCGCTGCAACAGGCCATCGTTGCCCATGTTCGCGGCAACGCGTCGCATCATGTCTGGCTGAATACCGCCGACCAAGCAGGCGCTCCAGTTCGGAACGAAGACGTTGCCACGTGTTATGCGGTCGATTGGCCTTGGGCCGCCGTTGTAGAGCTCAAGCCAGTCCGCCCGGTCCTTGCCTCCGCTGCCCTTGGCACCCCCACGATAGGCATCCATACTGCCGAGCCAGCCGGTGATTTCATCGCGCACCACCAAGACTCCTTGCGGGTTGTCCTTGAGAACTTCACCAAGCGCCTCAATAGTGATGTCCTCCACGAGGGCACGCAGGGTCGGCGGCGCCTTGGGCTCCGGCGCGTCGCGGTCCTTCTTCTTTTCATCCTTCCTCTCGGCATGTTGCGCAGCCCACTTCGCGCGTTCGGATTCGCTGTTCTCGCGGCGAGCCCGGTCGATGGCTTTGACGGGGTGCACGGCCTTCGAGATGGCAGGGCTCTTCTTGGTCGAAGGTGAGCCGATGACGGCGACCCACAACCTCGCGCTTTCTGTCCAATACGGGTCGTGCCGCTTCGGCTGAATCTGGATGCCGTCATGGATACAGGAGGCGGCAGCAGCCAAAGCCGCCATTGCCACGACTGAGTGATCGCACCCCATAAGCTCCGCTTGGTCGGCAGCGAAGCGGGCGATGGGTTCCGGCAACACATCGAGGGGGATCTGCGACACCGGCGTCACGTTGAAGAGGTCGACGGGTTCGCCCCATACGGGCGCGGCCTTGCTGAACTGGGCTTTATGCGCGCCGACGTCTTCGGCTGCCGCCTGCTCCTTCGCAGCCGCAGCCGCGTCAACCATCCGCGCGTCCATCGCCAGCCGCTGCAATTCCTCAGCAGTGCCGCCAGCTGCGAACCAATCCGACACGTCGCCTTTGTGGGGCATTTCCGGCCAGTGTTCTGCCAGATCCAGAATACGCACCTCAAAGGCCACGCTGAGCAGCTTCGATGCCACGAGGCGCACGTGATTGCGCCCGGCGTCGTCGTTGTCCGGCAGGAGGATTACGCGGCGACCGATGAGGTGCTGCGTCAGCGAATCGGCCCACTTGCCTGCGCCGCCCGCGTTGCAGGTCGCCACGAGTTGATGCGCGGCCAGCGTGTTGGCGTCCTTCTCGCCCTCGGGGATGAATACCATTGTGTCAAGTGAAGCGGCCAGCAGTGATGGCAGGCGGTACGGCACCTGGGTGATGCCCTTCACGTCCCAACTCCAGCCGCCACGCGCGCTGGGATCTGGCCGGCGCTGGCGGAAGCCCTTTGGGTCCAGGCGGCAGACCTCATACTGCTCCACGCCGTCAGCATCAAAGTAGGGATACTGTGCGACGATCTTGAACGATGCTTTTCCCTTCGGCTTCGCTGGCTCCGCTGAGCGCGCTAATGTGGTTGCAGAACCGCTGTGCCGGAGCCCTTGCGCCTCAATCCAGCAGGCAGCCTCGGCGAGATCATGGGCCTTGCCGCAGTGGACGATCAGCGCCAACACGCCACCGCCATTGCCGAGTTCGTGGTCGCTCCATACGCCCTTTTCTAAGTCGACCGACATGCTGCCGTGCGAACCGAAGCGCAGTTCTTTGCCTGGCTTGCTCATGCTCTCGTTCAGATTGCCGAGCAACAAGCGCGCAACAGGCTCCATAAGCGCGACGTAATCTTCGGCGTTCATCCCGGCGGTGCGCGGCATCGGCGCAGTCGGTGCGTCCGTCCGCACGGCGAGCGCTGATAGAGGCGCGGGTGCAACATCAACAAGCGTCGGCTCGTTGACTTCGGGCTCGTCCGTCAATGGCGGCATGGTTGCAGGAACCAGGGGCGCGCTGGGCGTTACCGTGGCCGAAGCAGGCTGCTCCAGTTCAGCATCACCATTGTTGGCGGTGCCGGTCTTGGGTTCCTGCGCCATGTCGCTTTTCGCAGCCGGCTTGGGCTTCAGCCATTCACCGCGCGACCGGATGAGCTCAACCGGATCCACGCCGTCAACAACATCGACACCGTTGCGCCATTCCGCGTCGTCCACTGGCACGATCTTCAGGCTCGATGCGACATCAACGATGCGTCCGGCGATCACCTCCACCCAACCTGGGGGCGCCAGGACAGCAATCTTACGGCCGGCGAGAATCGACCAGGTCGTCAAGTCATAGGTACCAGGATCTCCTGGCGGCGCGACCACTACCAGGCGGTATCCCATAGCATCGATAACTTTCTCAGCGGCTGCGGCTGCGACACGATCCCCGAAGACGACGACCTGCCGGCTAGGAGAATCAGCCAAGCCCTGAGCACCATAAAGCGACATCAGTTCTGAAGCATCCATGGTGAGGTGGTTAGCGGTCACTCAGCATATCCATTACGTAGTCCAACTTGCGCAAAACTTCTAACAATGGAGCGCAATTTGGATAGCGGTATGCGAGGATGATTTTCGCCTGCTTCAGCAGCAAGATATGAGCTTGATACTTTTCGGCGCACGATCTGTATTGCAATCCACTCTGGGCCACATCGCCGAAATACGTGTTCTCAAATTGATTGTCAGTGAGCTCAGGCCAGTACTCAAGCAGCATCCAAGTGTTCAGGGCGCTTTTGACCTGACGCAACCGTCGCGCGATGCCTGCGTGTCCGTAGATGCCGTCGAAAGTTTCGTCATATACAGTTTTCAACGCCAATCCAACGCGGGCATGGTCGGCCAGTGGCATACGGGCGCCTGGGCGCAGCAGTTTTTTTCTGCCCTCAGTGTAGGCGAGGGTGAGACCTTTTCCAGCGAGAATAAGGCGGCGTGCATCCAGTAGGCCCACGAGTTCATCCAAATTCCAAATACCAAAGCGCGTACCGTTGCCGGTTGCGTTCAGGCACCATGAGATGTCAAACAAGTGCCCCGGCAGTTGACCGCGACACACGGACTGACCGAGGGGCGCCACTCGCAGCAATCCGCGGCGCAGTTCTGGCGGCAACGGGCCGAGAATTTCGATCTGCTCATCATCGCCATTGGTTATAAAGCTGACTTTCAGGCCATGATTTTCGCCAGCAGCGATACCCAGGAGGTCCACCCACCATTCAACGAGCCCGGTTTTCAGAAGGTTGAAATTTGCCATCGTAATTTGATAAAAATCGAACGACAGCGTTGCCGAATTTGCGCAGCGAGCACATAATGCTCATGTCTTTATAGCGCTAGCAACGCCTCCGGCCCGACCACCTTATCTAAGGTTGCCGGGCTTTTTCGTGCTATGCGATTACCTGCTGCGCGTCGCGCCAGGCCAGCAGTTCATCGACATCGAAGATCGTGCAGCGCGGCGACAAATGGCGCGGCTTCGGGAAATCAGGGCGCTCTTTCGCCCAGCGCCAGAATGTGGAGAGGCCGACGCCCAAGAGCTTGGACGCTTGTTTGGCGCGGACGGATTGGGCAAACGTGGCCGTAGGGGGCTCTGCCTTTTGGGCTCGGGTAGTCTTCCGTGAGTTCATTCTGCGAATTTCGCGCATGAACCAGCCCCGCCGCAACCAGCCAGTCGGCCCTATTTTTGGGCCGGTTGCCAGGGCCGGTCGTCAGTCCACCCGATACCTTAGGTCATTGTCCCTGAGCATTTTTTCCCAGCTGTGATTGAATCCCTTGTCGAGATTGCCTGGGCCAAATGCCGTTTTGTTGATCTGAAACGCGCGCTTCTTCACGACCGATCTCACGCCTTCTCTTCTGCCTTCCTCGTTTGGAGGCAAGGAGTCAGGTTCGTGGCCCAGCTCTTTAATGGCCTGCAGGATGACGGACGATCGCAAATCATGGACGGACTGACGCCCCTTCGATTTCGCGGGGACATCAGGCTCGGCTACCGGCCCGAATCGCTCCATCAGGCTCGTGAACTTCGCCGCTGTGATCCAGTCGCTGCCGTCGTGAACTGGGTCCGCCCATTTCGCCGGCACTGCGCAATCTGTCTCTGACGCGATCAGAGCAGCTGCCGCCTGCTGCTCTTGAGTGAGCTGTTCGACGTGGCTGATTCCCGGCGGAGGTTCATCCCCCACCATGAGCGCGGCGGCGTCCAGTACCCAAATGTGGGGCATCGCCCGCCATGGATTAAGGTGCTGGCTCGCCTCATCAAGCATCGCGGCCGCCAGTTCACCGCTCACGTAGTAGCTAATATCGCATCTCCTGCGCATGCTCTCATCGTGCACGGACACGGGTACCGCTGCCGCGCGATCCGAGATCCAGCGCAGAGCCGCCACCACCACCGGTGGACGTTCGCTGAAGGGAATGACAATTGGCGGGTCCAGCTTCGGATTCGGCGGAACTTGGCCAGCCAGTGCAAAAGCCAGTCGCCATGCCTCTATGGCCGTTTCTGGCTTCAATAGATGGAGCAAGTGCGCCAAATGCTGCTTGAACCGTGTCTCTGTGTCGCCTACCATCATCATGCCGCCCTGAGTTGGATCACATCAGCCACTGCCTTGAGCTTGTCCAAATAATCCGCCCATTCGTTCATCATCTTGCGGCGCTGCTCCATGAACTCTGCGCGATCGTAAGCCGCACCCAGCGGGCCAGATTTACCGTGTGCTAGCTGACCTTCGATCACGTCGGCATGGATGCCGGGCAAGCGTTCGATGATCAGCGTGCGGGCCATGGCGCGGAAGCCGTGCGGCGTCATTTCGTCGCCGGAGTAGCCCAGGCGACGCAAAGCCGCCGATAGCGTCATATCGGACATTGGCCTACCCTCACCCCTATTGGACGGGAATACGTGCGTCCTGTAGCCTGTGAGCGGCTGTATCTCCCTAAGGATTTCCACGGCCTGAGGAGCCAGCGGCACAAGGTGCGGTCGGCCGTTCAGCTTCTGCTCCACCGTGCGTTTCATCGACGCTGATGGGATAGTCAGCATGGCGTCGTCAAAGTCGATCCAGCTCCATTCCATCTTGCGGATATTGGCCGGACGCTGGAACAGCAACGCAGACAGCTGCAATGCAGCCTTGGTGATGGGTTGGCCGCTATAGCTATCAAAGGCCCGCAGCAACTCGCCCACCTTCACCGGTTCCAGCACAGCAGACATGTGCTTGACCACCACAGGCTCCAATGCGCCTTGCAGGTCGAACATGGGGTTGCGCTCACAGCGTCCAGTCTGGATGCCGTAGCGGAACACTTGTCCGGAATTCTGGCTCAAGGTATGGGCTGCATCCCGGTTGCCGCGCTTCTCTACCTTGCGCAGCGCGCTCAACATCATGGGCGGCGTGATGTCCATGAGCTGGAGACGGCCCACGAACGGAAATATGTCCTTTTCAAGGCCTCTGATCCACTTGGCAGCGTACTTCTCGCTCCAGCCGCTTTTCTTGATGGTGTGGTATTCACGGGCCACGGCCTCGAAAGTATTTTCACCAGCCACGGCTTTAGCCAACTTTTGGGCCTGCTTGACTACGGCCGGGTCTGTGTCTTCTGCGAGGCGTTGCCGCGCTTCTTCACGGCGTCGCCGAGCCTGAGCAAGACTAACGGCTGGATAAACACCCAGTGCAAGCGTCTTTTGCTTGCCGCCGTAGCGGTAGGCCATACGCCAGTATTTGCCTGCAGCCATGACGTGCAAAAACAACCCACCGCCGTCGCTGTGCTTGTCGCCGGCCGACTTACCTGAGTGTTTGACTTGCTTCACAAACGTGTCCGTCAGCGCCATGGTCATCCTTTTTGTTGGTATCTGCCTGCGTTGACAGATCGAATACCAACAAAGGTACCAACAAAATGTTGGTATGTCCACAGACCACCTGACACCATCCGAGACAACAAAAAACCCACAATGCTAGGAAACATGCGGGTTTTGAGAGGTTCTGAGACTATCTGAGATAGTCATATGGCGCGGCTGGCGGGGATCGAACCCACGACCCTCGGCTTCGGAGGCCGATACTCTATCCACTGAGCTACAGCCGCGTGTGAGACAAGCCCTCTATTATCCCTGATTGTGAGCCGTTCCCAACGGCGGCAGGCCAATACCGTGTAAAAACGTATCAAGAATGTTCAATCCGGTGGTCTCCAGATCGAAATCGGGCTCCAGCAGCCAGCTGAAAATCAGCCCGTGCATCATGGCATGCAAGCCCTGCGCCAACTGCTGCACGGGCACCTGGAAGCGCACCCCCGCTGACGGCTGGCCTCTTCGAGCGTGGTGCGCAGACGCTCCACATGTTCGCGCTGCGCCTGCAGATGGCGCTCGCGCACAGCGCTCAGCTCCTCGATGTGCTCGACCATCATGGTGGCAATTTCCAGCACGCGGCGGGTTTGCTCGTCGCGTGCGATCTGCCGCAATGCATGGACCAGCCCCTGGCGCATTTCTGCCACCGGATCGGCCGCAGCCGCAGCCGCCCCTGAGAGGCACAACCCGCCTTCGAGCGGCAACGTGACGCGCTCCATCATGGCATTGAACAAGGCGGCCTTGTCCTTGAAATGCCAGTACAGCGCCCCCCTGGTGACGCCCGCGGCCTGGGCGATGTCGCTCAGCGAAGTGCGCGAGACGCCACGCAGCTGAAATACGCGCTCGGCAGCATCGAGCAATGCCGTTCGTGTGGCCTGGGCGTCTTCCTTGGTGCGGCGAGCCATGACATCAATGGAGATATGTGGGAAAAGAAATGTATGCGCGTGAATTCACGTTATTTTAATATATACATTCTTGGATGTATGTATAATTCCGAACGGTTTCACTCGGTTAATAGGCGGGTTGCTGCTAGATTCACGTAGCACCCGCACATACATGTTTTTCCGCTTGCCCGCCTACCGCGTACGTCACGCTGGTATGGTGCTCCTTTCTCAAAGAAAAAGCTCAAGAAATCATCATGTCAGACACTCGTGCCGCTCGCCTCTCGTTGCCGCACCGCCTGCTGCCCGTGGGCGCGGCGGTAGTACTGGCCTTGTCGCTCGCCGCTTGCGGCAAGAAGGAAGGTGATGCGCCCCCCGGCGGCGCCCATGGCGGTGGCATGCCGCCCCCGCAGGTCGGCGTGGTAACCGTACAACCAGGCGACGTGGCCCTGGTTACCGAACTGCCCGGACGGCTGGAAGCTTCCCGCGTGGCGCAGGTGCGCGCACGAGCCGCAGGCATTCTGCAGAAACGGCTTTTCAAGGAAGGCAGCGACGTCAAGGCCGGCCAAGCCCTCTTTGACATTGATCCCGCCCCCTACAAGGCTTCTCTTCAAAGCGCGCAGGCCACCGTAGCACGCGCCCAGGCCAACCTTGCCCAGGCCGCCGCGCTGGCCGATCGCTACAAGCCGCTGGTGGAAGCCAACGCGGTAAGCAAGCAGGACTACGCCAATGCAGTGGCAGCCCGTGCACAGGCTGAAGCCGATGTGCAGGCTGGCCGCGCCGCCGTGGAAACGGCACGCATCAACCTGGGCTACGCCACGGTCACGGCGCCGATCAGCGGCCGTATCGGGCGCGCGCTGGTGACCGAAGGCGCGCTGGTGGGGCAAGGCGAGGCCACGCAACTGGCCGTGATCCAGCAGATCAATCCTCTCTATATCAACGTCACGCAATCGGCCAACGATGTCATGCGCCTGCGCAAGGCGCTTGAAAGCGGCCAACTGTCGCGCGCTGGCGGCGGTGAAGCCGCCAAGGTGCAAGTGATCCTGGAAGACGGCAGCGTCTATGGCAGCCCCGGCAAGCTGCTGTTCTCGGATCTGTCGGTCGATCCGGCCACCGGCCAGGTCAGCCTGCGCGCCGAGGTGCCCAACGCGGGCGGCCTGCTGCTGCCCGGCATGTATGTGCGTGCCCGCATCGAGCAGGCACAGGTGACCAACGCCATCCTGCTGCCACAGCAAGCCGTCACGCGCGGCAGCCAAGGCGACAGCGTGCTGGTCGTGGCACCGGATGGCTCTTTCGCGCCTCGCCCGGTCAAGATCGGTGAAGCGCAGGGCAAGTCGTGGGTGATCCTCGATGGGCTCAAGCCGGGCGAGCAGGTGATCGTCGACGGCGTGATGAAACTGATGCCTGGCGTGAAAGCGGTGAAAGCCGTGCCTTGGCAGGGTGATAAACCAGCTGCGGCCGCGCCTCAGGCGGCCTCGGCACCTCAAAACGCGGCATCGGGCGCGCCCACGGCGCAAGCGCCGGCATCGGCGGCATCCCGGTAAGCAGCGGGAGTTCAAGGCATGGCCAAATTCTTCATTGATCGCCCTATCTTTGCCTGGGTGATCGCACTTTTCATCATGGTGCTCGGGTTGACCTCGATCACCCAGTTGCCCATCGCGCAATATCCGCCGGTGGCGCCGCCGACCATCCAGATTAATGCTGTTTATCCCGGCGCCTCGGCCCAAACGCTTGAAGACGCCGTGCTGTCGGTGATCGAGCGAGAGATGAACGGCTCGCCAGGACTGGCCTACATGGAATCGGTGGCACAGGCCGAGGGTTCGGGCTCCATCACGCTGTCCTTCGAGCCGGGCACCAACCCGGACCTGGCGCAGGTGGACGTTCAGAACCGTCTTTCCCGCGCCACGCCGCGCTTGCCATCCACGGTGGTGCAGCAGGGTGTGCGGGTAGAGAAGTCCAACTCGAACTTCCTGCTGTTCGCGATGCTGTCATCCAACAGCCCGGATCTCGACATCACGTCAGTTTCCGACTACGCCTCGCGCAATATCTTGCCCGAGCTGCAGCGCCTGCCGGGTATCGGCCAGGTGCAGCTGTTCGGCGCCGAGCGCGCCATGCGCATCTGGATCGATCCGGCCAAGCTGCAAAGCTACAACATCTCCAACGCCGAAGTGGCCAGTGCCATCCAGGCGCAGAACGCACAGGTTTCGGCCGGCTCGATCGGTGACTTGCCCCTGGCCGCTGGCCAGGCGGTGGCCGCGACGGTGGTCGTGCCAGGCCAGATCAGCACCACGGAACAATTCGGCAACATCGTGCTGCGCGCCCTCTCGGACGGTAGCTCCGTGCGCCTGAAAGACGTGGCGCGGATCGAACTGGGCTCCCAGAGCTACGCGACCTCCGCCCGCTTGAACGGCAAGCCCGCCGCCGGCCTGGGTGTTCAGCTGACGTCCACCGGCAATGCCATGGCCGCTGCGGAAGCTGTCAAGAAGCGCATGGCGGAACTGGCGCCGTACTTCCCGTCCGGCATGGAATGGACCATCCCATACGACAGCTCCAACTTCGTCAAGATCTCCATCAAGGAAGTGGTCAAGACGCTGGCTGAAGCCATCGTGCTGGTGTTCCTGGTGATGTTCCTGTTCCTTCAGAACTGGCGCTATACGGTGATTCCGACCATTGTGGTGCCCGTGGCGCTGCTAGGCACTTTCGCCGCGCTTTTGGCATTCGGCATGTCGATCAACGTGCTGACCATGTTCGGCATGGTGCTGGTGATCGGTATCGTGGTGGATGACGCCATCGTGGTGGTGGAGAACGTCGAACGCATCATGGGCGAGGAAGGCTTGCCGCCTCTGCAAGCCACCCGCAAGGCCATGAGCCAGATCTCGGGGGCCATCATCGGCGTGACCGTGGTGCTGATCGCGGTGTTCGTGCCGCTGGCGTTCTTCGCCGGCTCGGTGGGCAACATCTACCGGCAGTTCTCGGCCGTCATGGCGGTGTCGATCTTCTTCTCGGCCTTCCTGGCGCTGTCACTGACACCGGCCTTGTGCGCCACCTTGCTCAAGCCGGTGGACAAGGACCATCACGAAAAGAAAGGCTTCTTCGGCTGGTTCAACCGGCGCTTCAACCGCACGGCAAAAGGCTATGAGGGTTTTGTCGCCAAGCTGCTGCGCCGTGCGGGCCGGCTGATGGTGGTCTATGTGGCCTTGGGCGTCGCGGTAGGTTTTCTCTACATGCGCTTGCCCACCTCCTTCCTGCCGCAGGAAGACCAGGGCAACCTGCTGGTCAACATCCAGTTGCCGCCGGGCGCCACGATGGAGCGTACGCAGAAAGTCGTCGAGCAAGTGGAAGACTACATGCTCAAGCAGCCCGAAATCGAGAGCATGGTGGCAGTGATGGGCTTCTCGTTCTCCGGCCAAGGCCAGAACGCGGCGCTGTCTTTCGTCACGCTCAAGCCCTGGGATGAACGAACGGGTGCCGAGCATGGCGCTGAAGCCATCGCCGGCCGTGCGATGGGCGCACTCTCCGGCATCCGCGACGCCTTCATCTTCGCGCTCAGCCCGCCGCCAATCCCTGAACTGGGTGTCAGCTCCGGCTTCACGTTCCGCCTGCAGGACCGCGGTGGCCACGGCCACGAAGCACTGGTCGCCGCGCGCAACCAGATGCTGGGCATGGCCATGCAGAGCAAGATACTGGCGGGCGTACGGCCCGACGGCCTGGAAGATGCGCCTCAACTGCAGGTGGATATCGACCGCGACAAGGCGGCGGCGCAGGGCGTGAGCTTTACATCCATCAACAGCACCATTTCCTCGGCGCTGGGTTCGTCTTACGTCAACGACTTCCCCAACGCCGGCCGCATGCAGCGCGTGGTGGTGCAAGCCGATGCGCAGGCCCGCATGCAGCCCGAGGATATTCTCCGGATGACGGTGGTGAACAGCCAAGGCCAGGCAGTGCCGCTTTCGAGCTTCGCCACCACACGCTGGGTGACCGGTCCCATGCAGACGATCCGCTACAACGGCTATCCGGCCATGCGTATCGCCGGCGGTGCCGCTCCCGGCTACAGCACGGGCGATGCCATGAAGGAAATGGAGCAGTTGGCCGCCAAGCTGCCGTCCGGTTTCGCCTACGAGTGGACCGGCCAATCGCGTGAAGAGAAACTGGCCGGCAACCAGGCCATGATCCTGTACGGCTTCGCCATTTTGGCGGTGCTGCTGGCCCTGGCGGCCCTGTACGAAAGCTGGTCGATTCCGCTGGCAGTGATTCTGGTGGTGCCGCTGGGCGTGCTCGGCGTGCTGCTGGCCATCACAGGACGGGGCATGGCCAACGACGTCTACTTCCAGGTGGGCCTGATCACCATCATCGGTCTGTCGGCGAAGAACGCCATTCTGATCATCGAGTTCGCCAAGGATCTGCAGGCGCAAGGCATGAGCGCGATCGAATCCGCGCTGGCAGCCGCGCACCTGCGGTTCCGCCCGATCGTGATGACCTCGCTGGCCTTCATTCTGGGCGTGGTGCCGCTGGCTACTGCCACGGGCGCCAGCTCAGCCAGCCAACGTGCCATCGGTACGGGCGTGATCGGCGGCATGGTCGTCGGCACCTTCCTGGCCGTGTTCTTCGTTCCCATGTTCTTCGTGGTGGTGCGACGCGTCTTCAAGAGCAGCGCGCGTGAGCGCGAGCGCTTTGCCGAACACGCGGCGCAGGCCGGCATTACCGCGGAAGCGGCGCATGCCTACGTCAATGCAGCCGAAGAAGGTCTCTCAGAAGAAGAGCGCCGCTCCATGCATGAGGGCGCCGACACGCCTTCGGCCAACGGCGCCAAAAAGGATGCACATGAATAAGCACCACACTCAGAACTTCGTGGTCCAGCGCCCCGCACCTGGCGTGCCCCGCACCTGGGGAGGGCTCCGGCCGCTGGCGGCAATCGCCGTCATCGGCTTGCTCGCCGGCTGCTCTTTCGTGCCCACCTACGAGCGGCCCGCCGCGCCCGTGGCAGCGCAATGGCCTGATTCGGCTGGCGCGCAGGCCACAGGCGGCACAGCGGCCGCCGACCTTCCCTGGCAGCAGTTCGTGCACGACGTACGCCTGCGCGAGGTGATCGAGCTGGCACTCGTCAACAACCGCGACCTCCGGGTGGCGGTGCAAAGTATCGAGCAAGCCCGTGCCCAGTACCGGATCACACGTGCCGATCAGTTCCCCACCGTAGGCGCGAGCCTCAACGGTACACGCTCGGCCCCCAACACGGCCGGCGGCGACGACGGCCCCAGCGTCAGCTCGGTCTACACGCTGGGCGTGGGTGTGACGTCCTGGGAGATCGACTTCTTCGGCCGCGTGGCCGCGCTCAAGGACGCGGCGCTGGCGCAATACCTGGCCACCGAGGATGCCCGCAAAACGGCCCAGATCAGCCTGATCAGCAGCATCAGCAGCGCCTGGCTGTCTCTGCAGGCCGATACCGAACTGCTGGCTCTGGCGGAACGCACGCTCGCCACGCGGCAGCAGTCGCTGCAACTGACCAAGCTGCGTTTCGAGAATGGGGCGTCGTCCGCGCTCGACATGCGGCAAGCCGAATCGCTGGCCGCGTCGGCGCAGTCCGCCCAAGCGCAGCAGCGGCGCTTGCGGGCACAGGACATCAACCTGCTCAACCTGCTGGTGGGACAAGAGGTGCCCGAGCGGCTGATCCCGCCGGTGCCACCTGTGACCGTGGCGCCCCCCACGAACGATTCGACCCGGCCCACGCCCCCTGTTGCCCCTACAGGCCAGCTCTCGACCTTTGCCGAAGTGCCGGCCGGCCTGCCATCGGATCTGCTGCTGCGCAGGCCCGACATCCGAGCCGCCGAGCAGCAGTTGATCGCCGCCAACGCCAACATCGGCGCGGCGCGGGCCAACTTCTTCCCGCGCTTCTCGCTCACGGCCAGCGCCGGCCGTGCCAGCACCACGCTTGACGGGTTGGTCGGCTCGGGGGGCGTGGCCGCCTGGTCGCTCGCACCCAGCATTACGCTGCCGATCTTCGACATGGGCCGCAACCAGGCCAACCTGGATGTTGCCAAGGCCTCCCGCGAGATAGCGGTGGCGCAGTACGAGAAAGCCATTCAGTCTGCGTTCCGCGAAGTGGCCGACGCCCTCGCCGGCCGCGCCACGCTGAGCGATCAGCTGGCGGCGCTCGAAACGCAAGCCACTGCCGAACGCGACAGTTTCCGGCTGGCCGATCTGCGCTACCGCAATGGCGTGGCCAGCTACCTCGACCTGCTGGACGCGCAGCGCTCGCTGTTCGCTACCGAACAGGCGCTGACGCAGACCCGCATGGCGCAGCGCGCCAACGAGGTGCAACTGTACAAGGTGCTTGGCGGCGGCTGGACCGAGCCCCCGGAGGCTGCCTCGCCGCCCGCACCTCAATCCGCGGGTTGAGGGCCGCGGTTACCGCGCTCGCCGGCACATGCGGTAGCCGTCCTATAATCAGTCGTTTGCAGCGTGGCGTGCGCATGGCACATGCCACGCCCGCTGTTCCAGAAAAACCACCACGATCCGAGCCCCCGAGGACGCCATGAGCGACAACACGCACGAGGAAGCACATACCGGCCCCATCAAGACGCCCAAGCAGTTGTTCTGGGTCAGCATCGCGTCATTCGTGCTGCCGGTGTTCATCATCATTGGCCTCGTAGCCTACGTGACCTCGGCCAACAAGAAGGCGCCTGGCGCCACGGACACCGAACGAGCCACTGCCCAGCGTATCCAGAAGATCGGCACCGTGGAAATCCGCGACGCCAACCGTCCTCTGGCCAGCGGCGAAGAAGTCTACAAGGCGCAATGCGCCGCTTGCCATGCGACTGGCGTGGCCGGTGCTCCGAAGTTCCAGGATGCAGGCCTGTGGGGCCCTCGCATCGCCACTGGCTATGAAAAGCTCGTGCACTCGGCACTAACCGGCAAAGGCGGCATGGCCCCCCAAGGCGGCGGCGACTTCTCCGACGTGGAAATCGGCCGCGCCGTGGTTTACATGGCCAACGCCGCAGGCGCCAAGTTCGAGGAGCCCAAAGCCCTCGTTGCCGCCGCCGCAGCTTCTGCCGCTGAACCCGCTGCTGCCGCCTCCCCTGCGCCAGCCGCTGCCCCTGCCCCGGCAGAAACCGTGGCCGCTGCGCCTGCAGCCGCAGCCACAGAAGCCGCCGCGCCTGCCGCTGCAGCGGGTGCCGGAAAGGCACTGTATGACAGCGTGTGCATGGCTTGCCACGCTGCTGGCGTCGCGGGCGCTCCCAAATTGGGCGACAAGGCTGCTTGGGCACCACGCTTGGCAGAAGGCTTTGATACTGTGCTGAAGATCGCCACCACGGGCAAGGGCGCCATGCCTCCCAAGGGCGGCTCTACCGCATCGGACGCCGATTTCAAGGCAGCTGTGCAATACATGGTGGACGCCGCCAAGTAAGCCTCGCAAAGAAGCCGGCCTATAGTACTGACGTACTGACCGGCTGAGATCGCGGATAAACCCCTGCTTCAAGGCAGGGGTTTTTGCTTTTGGAAAGCCCCTGCCAAGCGGGCATTGCTCAGGCACATGAGCCAGTCCGCCATGCCCGTGACCTGGACTTGAAACCACACCGTTTGACTAACGACCCGGGGCTGCCATGAGGCAGCCCTTTTTATTTGCAACGTCGTTCGGCTCATCAGCACCAACTCAAGCACCAACTCAAGCACCAACTCAAGCACCAACTCAAGCACCAACTCAAGCACCAACACAAACGGCGCGCCATATTGACATACGGCACGCTTAGCATCGATAATTTATTTAAAGGAACACTGTACCAATTATAGGAACAAATGTCAACCAATCAATCTCTGTCACGTGGCCTGCAGTTGCTCGATGCGGTCAATGCCAGTCTGGAACCGCTGGGCATCCGCGAAGTGGCACGCCTGTTGGACATCAGTCCCTCGATTGCGCAGCGGCTCGTGAACACGCTGGTCGAATCCGGCTATCTGCAGCAGGTGACTGAAACGCGCAAGTACAAGCTGGGTGTGAGCGCGCTGGCGCTCGGCTCAAGCATGGTGCGCAGCGATGTGCTGTATGCCAGCGCGTCCAGCGAGCTGCGCATCCTGGCCGAACAGCACCAACTCAACGGCTTTTTGGGCGTCATACAGCAAGATTCCGTGGTGTACCTGCACACGGTGCAAAGCCACGGGGCAATTACCATCCGTGCCGCTGCGGGACAGCGTATTTCGCCGCATACCACCGCGCTGGGCAAGACGTTGATGGCGGAATTGCCGTCCGATCGCCTGCGCAGCGTGCTCGGCCCGGCACCCTATGCGGCGCGCACCCCTCACACACTGACCACGGCCCACGCCTTTGACAAGGAACTCGAGCAAACACGTCGCCGTGGCTACGCCATTGCCGACGAAGAAAGCGAACTGGGCGTCGTCTCCATAGGCACGCCGATTCGCAACAAGGATGGGATGGTCATCGCCGCGATCAGCGTTGCTTTCCTGAAAGCTCAGCGCGGCCCCAAGGAATGGCCCGAGATCGCTGACATGCTCGTCCGTGCGGGCCTCCGCTGCTCCGCCGCGCTCGGCTTTGCGCCGCCCTCCATCGCTCCGCTGGCGGAAGCACCTTCGCCTGCGCCCACTCCTCGAATCACCACCCACTGAAACGCATGCCAAGCCTCCTGAACAAACCTCGGCTGAAGTCGCTCGCCATGAAGTACGGGCTCGACGCCCTGATAGCCACATCGCCGGAAAATGTGACCTATACCAGCGGCTACTGGGCGCTTTCCCAGTGGATCCGCCGAGGACCTCAAGTCCATGTGCTGGTGCCGGTGGAAGACGTCGAGCAGGCCCGCATCATTGCACCGACTTCACTGCTCGACCAGTTGGTGGATCAGGAGGATGTCTGGGTACGCTACGTTTCCCGCTACGGTTTCTTCCACGTCGACCAGGCACAAGGCCCGATGACACCCCTGGATGACCGGCTGCTGAGCTTCTTCGAGCAGCCTGACGAAAAAGATGCCATCACGGCGCTGCTCAAGGCGATTCGCGCCCAGCGTCTGGAGAAAGGCACTCTGGGCATCGACGAAATGGGACTGATGCCCGGTCACTGGGAACGCATTCAGCAGGAACTGCCAGACGCCAAACTCGTACCCGCCATGAAAATCTTCCGTGAGATCCGTGCGGTCAAGACGGCAGAGGAAATCGAACGGCTGCGCCAGGTGGCCACCATCGCCGAGGAGTCCGTGGCTGCCGCACTCCAGTCTGCACAGCCGGGCATCTCCGAGATAGAAATGGCGCGTGTGTTCCATGCCACCACGGTGCAGGGCGATGGGACGCCCGTGCTCGGCTGTCTGGGCTTCGGCACCCGCTCGGCCATGCCGAACGTCTACCCATCCGAAGCCCGGCTGAGAGCCGGCGACGTCATCCGGTTCGACGTGGGCGGCCGCTACAAGCACTACCGCGCCGACATCGCGCGCATCGCCGTCCTGGGTGAGCCAGACAAGAAACTGGTGCGATACCACAAGGCATTGCATAACGGTGTCATGGCGGCTTTCGAAAAAATCCGCCCGGGTGTCAGGTCTTCCGCAGTCTTCGACGCAGCAATGGAGGCCACGCGCAAATCCGGGATTCCGCACTATCAGCGAAGCCACGTCGGACACGGAATCGGCCTCGATGGCTACGACATGCCTGACCTGACTCCGGCCAACGACCAGGTCATCGAGGAAGGCATGGTCATGTGCGTCGAGACACCTTACTATGAATTCGGGTGGTGCGGCCTGCAAGTCGAGAACACCGTGGCAGTCCGAGGCAACGGCGTGGAGTTGCTTCACAAGGAAAACGGTTCGCTGAGGGTTCTGACATGACTGAGCCGCTCGCACTGCAGTGCCTGCGCTGCGGCACGCGCTATCCGGTTGAAGCCAACCGCTCGAGGTGTACGGCCTGTGATGGCAAGCAGGCCAGCAATCTGCGTGTCACCTATCATCCTCATGACATACAGCGCTGGAACTTTGCCAGCGCACAGTCAAAAAGCGGCAGCATGTGGCGCTACGCCGACATGCTGCCCGTGCCTCGCGAGCATGCTGTCTCGCTGAACGAGGGCGGCACGCCCCTGCATGCCGCACCCCGGATGGGCCAGGCACTGGGGCTGGCAAAGCTCTTCATCAAGGACGAGTCCCGCAACCCGACACAGTCGTACAAGGACCGGGTGAGTTCGGTGGCGGTGTCTCACGCGAAACTTGCGGGCGCGTCCGTTGTGGCTACCGCCTCGTCCGGCAATGCCGGCGCATCACTAGCCGCGTATGCGTCTCGCGCGGGGCTGGCATGCGTGGTGGCGTCGATGAAGGGCGCGTCAGGCCCCATGGTCAGCCAGATACGCAAGCTAGGCGGGCACCTCGTTCTGCTGGAAGACAAGGCACTTCGCTGGCCGCTGCTGGCCGAAGGTGCCGCGCGCCATGGCTGGTACGTCACGTCGCCATACTCAACTCCCGTCGTTGGCAGTACGGCCGTCGGCATCGAGGGCTACAAGACGATCGCGTACGAAATCGCCGCTGACCTTGGCTTCGCACCGGACTGGGTCATCATGCCGGTCTGTTATGGCGATGCGCTGGCCGGTGTGGCGCAAGGCTTTCAGGACCTATTGAGTGCAGGGCAGATCGCGAAGCTGCCTCGGCTCGTGGCCGCAGAGGCGCATGGCTCGCTCGCCCATGCCCTGCAAGCGCGCGCGGACGTCGTGGAAGCGGTCCATGCCGAATATGTCCCTCTGGCCGCCTCAGTGGGTGCCAACCAAAGCACCTATCAGGCGCTGCATGCTCTGCGCACGACAGATGGCTTGGCCGTCAAGGTCGGTAACGAAGGTCTCGTGGCACTTCAGGAATTGATCGCCGCCCGCGAGGGTCTGCTGTTCGAGCTGGCTAGCGTCATGCCCTTTGCCGCTGCAAAGCAACTCGAACGCAGGGGCCTTATTACGCGCAACGACACCGTGGTGTGCGTCGCCACAGCTTCCGGCCTCAAGGACACGGACAAGTCGACCGCAACATGGGACGAGCTCCCCATTGTCAATGCTGCAGCCGCGCAGATCTCCGAGCTTGCGAGCGACATGAACAACCGGCTCCGCTTTGGAACCTGTCCATGAAGCCGCCTCCATCTGCCCCGACCACGCAGCGCCGCCTGTCCACCAGCTTCGCAGGTAACCCCGGCCTCTGGCCTCCCCCTGCCTCACTCCAGGAGTAGTTCATGCTTCGACGCACTTTCCTCGGTTCTGCCGCCGTCATCTCGACAGTGATGACGCATCCGGTACAAGCTCAACCGGCATTCCCTTCTCAACCCATCAAGATCGTGGTGCCATTTGCTCCCGGCAGCGGCCCCGACGTGCTCGCGAGGTTGGTGGGAGACAAGTTCAGCACCACCTACAAACAGCCGGTGATCGTGGACAACCGCGTGGGGGCCAGCGGAATGATTGGCAGCGAATACGTGGCACGGTCCCCCGCAAACGGCCATACGCTGCTGGTCGTGACCCCGTCCAACACGATTGCCGCCGTGGCCGGCCGAAAGCTGTCGTTCGACCCGGTGAAAGATTTTGCGCCCATAGGCATGGCCGTGACGCTGGCACCCATTTTCATCGCTCATCCTGATGCGCCGTGGAAATCCGTGAAGGAACTGATTGCGGCAGCCAAGGCGCATCCGGGCCGGTTGACCATCGCTTCGGGAGGCGTTGGGAATTCGCAGCACCTCGCAGCGGAGCTTTTGATGCAGATGGCCGGTATCCAGCTTCTGCACGTGCCCTTCAAGTCGAGCAGCGAGATCGTGACCGCAGTCATCAACAAGTCGGTCGACGTCTCCTTCGTGGACCCTTCAGCCCTGCCGATGATCAAATCGGGACGAGTCCACGCGCTTGCCATCGGCCCCCACGTACGCTCAAAGATGTTGCCTGAAGTACCCACCGTGGCCGAAGCAGGCCTGCCTGGCTATGACTACACCAGTTGGTATGGTTTGGCAGCGCCAGCGCGCACGCCTCGGAATGTGCTGTCCTCGCTCAACCATGAACTCCTCAAGGCCCTCGCCGACCCGGATGTACAGTCCCGGCTCACCGCTGCCTCGATGGAGATCCGGGGCAGCTCGCCCGAAGCGCTGCAAACTTTCATGGCGCAGGACGTGGAGCGCTGGAAACAGGTGGTTGACACCGGGCGCATCAAGTTCGACTGATGACAAGACTGCCGTCCGGCCAGAGTCGGCGCGGACTGAACTACAGCCGAGAAGCTGCGCTACCATCCAATGTCACCGATTCAAAAACGCCATGAAGAGCGAAAGGACAGAGCCATGAGAGGAATCTGGGGATTGTTGGGCTTGGTCGTCGCGCTGGCCATCGTTGCCATGCTGGTCAAGCAACAGATGGCGGGCTCCAACAAGACGCTCGCGCAGCCGGCAACTGGCGGCAAGAACGAATCCGTACGCGTGCAAAGCCAGCAAGTCCAGCAGCAGGTCCGCCAAGCCATGGAAGCAGCGATGGCCGCGCCGCGGCGCATGCCGGAAGATCAGTGAGAAGGCTCCGCCGCCGGGCTCATCACATAGCCGAAACGTGCAGGCAGCTCCGCGGCCTGCACAGGCTCGGGCACCCATAGGCCCTGCTCCACGGCATCTGCCAGCAGCAGCATGTCCTGCGTGTGCACCAGGCCCAGGCCAAGATCGGTTGCCAGGAATACACGACCGGCGTCGTCGATCAGCGCAACGCGCACTTCAGCGGGCCGGCCGGTGTGCGACAGCACCGTGTGATCCGCCTGCACGCGCCAGATCCAGGGTGCGGCTTCCAGCTCCACATAGACGCGCTGCGGGCCGTTCTGGAAGAACCAGCGGCCAGCGGCGTCTGACTCGTAATTGCGCTCGATGAAACCGATCAGCTTCTCATGATCCAGCAGCCAGCCCTTGGCCCCCTTGGCCCCCTCGGCGCCGCTGGCAAAGCTGCCCTGCGCCTGCGCCTGATCGTCGCGCAGATACCAGTTTCCCCGCGCATCCAACCCCAGCCAGCCATAGCAATGCGGCACATTGGGCCACTTGGCCATGGCCTGTTTCACGATGTCGTCCATGCCCGATCATAAAACCCCATCGAGAACATGATGTAAATCCTTGTCGGGATTTGATTTTTTTATGATTTTTAGGTATGGTTCGAGGTTTTTCGCGCCCGGCAACAGGCCCGCGAGCGCGCCGCTCCAAGCGCCACCTACCATCAACTTTGCACCGCTTTGCAAAACGCAGGCGCTTGGATTTTCCTGAGTGTGTTCTACGCTCTCATTGCCTTCTTGAATAGGAGATAGGCCCATGCACCAACTCAAGCCCCCTCTTCACGTCCTCCAGGCCCCGGCCTCGGAGGTGACGCGCCTGCGCACCGTATCGCGCAAGGCGCCCGGCTTGCACTTGATTGGCGATTTGCACCACTGCGTCTGTGACGCCCGCCTGATGACCGATGCGGCCTATCTGGAAGATTTCTGCCGCCAATCGGTGGCCAGCGCCGGCTTGACCACCGTTGGATCCTTGTTTCATAGTTTCGGCGACGGCGCCGGCGTCACCGGCGTGGTGGTGCTGGCGGAGTCGCACTTGTCGCTCCACACATGGCCCGAGGATGGCTATGTCACGCTGGATGTCTACGTCTGCAGCTATACGAGCGACAACAGCACGCAGGCCGAATCCCTCTTCGCCCGCGTGATGCAGGCCTTTGCGCCGGCCGACCCGCACCTGCACCGCGTGGAAAGAGCGTGATGCGCCCCCTCGAGGACGGCTTCGTGGCCGAGGCGCTTTCGCCTGATCTGGGCTTTTACGTGCGCGCCACGCATCGGCTGGCCGAGCGGCACTCGCCCTTGCAGCACATCGAGATCGTCGAGACGCCGCTGTTCGGGCGCGCCATGCGCATCGACGACTGCTTCATGACCAGTGAGCGCGATGAATTCTTCTATCACGAGCCCATCGTGCAATTGCCAGCCGTCAGCCACGGGCGCGTGCACTCCGCCCTGGTGATCGGGGGCGGCGACGGTGGCACGATCGAGGAATTGCTCAAGCACCCTGGCATGGCCCGCGTGCTGATGGTGGAGCTCGATGCCGACGTGATCGACATGGCCCGCACCTGGTTGCCCAATATCCACCGCGGCGCCTTTCTGGACCGGCGTGTGGAATTGCACATTGGCGACGGGCTTGCCTTTGTCCACCAGTGCACGGAACAATTCGATCAGATCGTGCTCGATCTGACCGACCCCTTCGGACCCGCGTTGGCGCTCTACACCGCCGAGTTCTATGCCGCCTGCCGGCGTGCGCTCACACCGGGCGGCGTGCTCTCGCTGCACATCCAATCGCCGATCCACCGCGGGCCAACGCTGGCGCGCATCGTGGCGTCACTGAAGACCGCGTTCCCGATTGTGCGGCCGTACCTCCAGTACGTACCGCTGTATGGCACGCTATGGGGCATGGCGGTGGCATCGGATAGCGTGGATCCGCTCACCTTGAGCATCGAGGAAGTGGACCACCGCATCGCCGCGCTGGGCCTGCGCGATCTGCAGCTCTACAACGGCGCCACCCACCACTCGCTGCTGGCTCAGCCCAACTATCTGCGCGAGTTGCTGGCAGCCCCGGCCGCACCCATCAAGGCAGATGATTCGCTGGACGATCCTTCGCTGGATCCCGCGCTGAACATCGCGCCGCAGTTTTAGGCGCGTTCCAGCAACCAGTTGCCCACCGCCTGCGGCAGCCAGAACACGTTGCCCGGCGGCGCCTTGCCTTGCGGGAAACCGACGTGTCCGCCCTCTGCAGGCTGCCATAGCGTGACTTGCCCGCCCACCTCGCCTTCGCGGGGCAGGCTGGCGGCAGGCACGAAAGGATCGTTTCTCGCATTCAACGCCAGTGCCGGGACGCGGATGCGGTCCAGGTGCGGCTTGGCGGAGGCCCGCCGCCAATAATCATCCACCCCGGCAAAGCCGTGCAGCGGCGCAGTGAAAATGTCGTCGAAGGCGTACAGGTCGTGTGCGTGGCGAAGGCGCTCATGATCGAACAGGCCCGGATGCTGCGCCAGCTTGGCGTAGGCCTTGGCTTTCATGGTGCGCATGAACATGCGTGTATAGACCTGCCGGTTGAACCCGCGCCCGATGGCATGGCCTCCTGCCGCAAGATCAAGCGGAGCGCAGACCGCAGCCACCGCGCTCACGCTGTCCGACGCCGCCGCTCCCATTTCACCGGCCCAGCGCAGCAAGGCGTTGCCTCCCAGCGATACGCCCGCCGCCAGCACCGGCCCGCCTCCCCGCGCACGCTGCCACTCTCGCAGGCGGGCGAGGATCCAGCCGACTTCCTCGACATCGCCCGAATGGTAGGCGCGCGGCGCGCGGTTGATCTCACCCGAGCAGCCGCGAAAATGCGGCACCGCGAACGCCAAACCGCTGGCGCGCGCCCAATCGGCGAAGGCTTCGGCGTAGTGGCTGCGCGAGGAACCCTCAAGGCCGTGGAACAGCACCAGCAGGGGCGCATCGGGCTTGGCGGAAGGTCCACCGGCCAGAAAGTCGACATCGATGAAATCCCCATCGGCCGTGTCCCAGCGCTCGCGCTGGTAATGGATGCGCGGGCCGATCACACGGCGCGCATACAGCGACGGCCAGATGGTTTGCAGGTTGCCGCCCGGCAGCCAGCGCGGCGCATGGTAGCTCTTCACGGAAAGACTTCAGGATCAATGCAGCAACTGCGGCGAGGAGGTCACCTCTGCGACCTCGGCGCGGCCGGGGCTGGCATGGTGCGCCACCAGGCGCCAGCCCTGGGCTGTCTTAAGAAACACGTTGGTGGCCACCACCCAGGCATGCTGCGGCCCCTCGGCGGTGACGACATCGATGCGCTCAAGGACGTTGTGCACGCTGGCCGACAACGACTCGACGGTGCGCTTGCGTTCCAGGGTGACGCGGACACTGCCGCCGGAGAACATGGCTTCGAAAGCGGCCCTGATGGCCGCCGCCCCGATCAAGCGCGGCCCGCCCGGGTGAACGCAGACGATGTCGTCCTCATCGGCCCAGCAGGCCATCAACTGCTCGACATCGCCTGCGTGAAGCGCTTCATAGAAGGCAGCTTCAACGTCGTCGGCGGTGGCCCCCATTTCGGCAGGCCGGTATCTTGGCTTGGGCATGGCTGGAATGGCAAGTGCTGCGATTGTGCCCCGAATGCCTGGCATTTCACACGAAAAAGCACGCGAAAAAACGCACAGAAAAGCGAACAAAGAGGCGCTTCAAGCGCTTCGCCTACAAAATGGCTGATCTACCTATGATACGTTCTCGTCGGCCTTAATTTTTCCGTCAAGGAGGACACTCATGAAAAACTGGTTCTTCAAGGCAGCCGCCGCGCTCGCCGTGCTGCTCTCCCTCAGCGGCTGCGGTTACAACGATTTCCAACGCCTCGACGAGGGCACCAAATCCGCCTGGAGCGAGGTGGTCAACCAGTACCAGCGCCGCTCGGACCTGATCGACAACCTGGTCAATACCGTGAAGGGTGAGGCGAAGTTCGAGCAGGATACGCTCAACCAGGTGATCCAGGCGCGTGCCAAGGCCACCAGCATCCAGGTCACGCCCGAAACGCTGAACAACCCGGAAGCCTTCAAGCAATTCCAAGCCGCGCAGGGTGAACTCTCCAGCGCCTTGAGCCGCCTGATGGTGACCGTGGAGCGCTACCCCGATCTGAAAGCCAACAAGGCTTTCGCCGACCTGCGCGTGGCCCTGGAAGGTACGGAAAACCGGATTGCCGTGGCACGCGACCGCTACATCAAGTCGGTCCAGGAATACAACGTGCTGGCACGCAGCTTTCCCACCAATCTGACCGCGATGGTCTTCGGCTACAAGCCGAAGGAAAATTTCACGGTGGCCAACGAAGCCGAGATTTCCCGCGCGCCGAAGGTCGATTTCGGCACGTCACCCGCCGCTCCGGCGTCTCGTTGATAGCCCTCAAGGTGTGTGGCCATGAGTAGGCTCATCACCTTGTTCGCACTGGCGTTCGCCCTGTTCGCCGGCCTGGGCGCGCATGCCCAATCCTTGCAGCCGGTGCCGGCCCTGACCTCGCATGTGGTAGACACCACCGGCACGCTGGATCAGGCGCAAAAAACGGCGCTGGAAGCCAAGCTGGATGCGCTGGAGCAGGAAAAGGGCTCACAGGTGGTGGTGCTGATGGTGCCCACCACGGCGCCGGAAGATATTGCCGCCTATGCCAATCGTGTCGGCAACACCTGGAAAATCGGCCGCAAGGACGTGGGAGACGGCCTCATCCTGCTGGTGGCGGTTCAGGACCGGCGCGTGCGCATCGAAGTGGCCAAGACGCTGGAGGGTGCGGTGCCGGACATCGCCGCCAGCCACATCATCAATGAGGCGATCACGCCCTTTTTCCGGCAAGGCGACTATGCCGGCGGGATTGATGCCGGCGTGGATCAACTGGCCGCGCGTATCAAAGGCGAGCCGCTGCCGCCGGTACAGGCACCGCAAGCGCGCGGCAACCCGAGCGGGGACGAATTCGGCCTGGTTGAGGGCGCAGTCTTTCTGTTCATCGCGCTGCCCATCGTCAGCGCCTTTGCACGCGGTATTTTCGGGCGCAAGCTGGGAGCCTTTCTCACCGGCGCTGGTGTCGGCGGTCTGGCATTCGTCATGACCGCCAGCTTGCTGATCGCTGCAGGCGCGGGGCTCGTGGCCTTGATCTTCGCGGCCTTCTCGGGCGCCATCGCCGGCCTGCCGGGCCGTGGCGGAAGATCTGGCAGCCCTACAATCTTCCTGCCCCCGGGCGGAGGATTCGGCGGCGGCAGAGGCGGCGGTGGGTTTGGCGGAGGCTTCGGTGGGGGCGGTGGCTTCAGTTCGGGCGGCGGCGGTGATTTTGGCGGCGGTGGAGCCAGCGGCAGCTGGTAGGGGGACATGGCATGAAAACCTCTACCCTGACCCGCCTGCTGCGCCATCGCTGGCTTGATGAAAGCGATGCCCGCAGAGCCGTGCCGCCAGATCTGTCTGAACGTCTGCAGCGCCGCGTGGCGGCCAGCGAACGCCGGCATACCGGCGAAGTCCGCATCTATGTGGAAGGCTCGCTGCCGCTCAGCTATCTGTGGCGCCACCTGCGCGACAAACTGCCGATCGAGCAGATCGTGCGCGAACGGGCTGTCATGATTTTCTCCAAGCTGCGCATGTGGGACACCGCGCAGAGCAATGGCGTGCTGATCTACCTGCTGCTGGCCGAGCATGCCATTGAACTGGTGGCCGATCGGGGGGTGAGCCGGCACGTGCCTGCCGCCGAATGGCAGGCCATGGTGGACCGCCTGGGCTCGGCCTTGCGCGAGAACCGCTTCGAAGACGGCTTGACTCAGGCGCTGGAAGAAGTCTCCGCCGTGCTGGTGGAACACTTTCCCGAAGCACCGGGATCGGATGAAATGCCCGAAACGAAGCAGATCAATCAGTTGCCTGATACACCCGTGCTTCGTTGATTCTCGATAGCACAGCTATAAAAAAACCCTGCGTTTTACGGCAGGGTTTCTTTTCGCTTTCAGTGGTTCAGCGCTTCTGCCGATACTTACGCAAGGCAGCGATCTGCGCGGCCAACACAGCTAGTTCAGACGTGGCGCGGGCCATGTCGATTTCGCTCTTGGCGTTTTTCAGCGCTTCTTCAGCGGCCTGCTTGGCGGCATTGGCTTTTTCATCGTCCAGATCCTTGCCGCGGATGGCGGTGTCGGACAGCACGGTCACGCGGTTCGGCTGAACCTCGAGAATGCCACCGGCCACGAAGACGAACTCTTCGCCGCCGTTAGCCGTCTGGATACGCACCGAGCCGGGCTTGATGCGCGTGATGAGTGGCGTGTGGCGCGGGTAAATACCCAACTCGCCAGCCTCGCCCGGCAGCGCAACGAACGTGGCCTCACCCGAGAAGATGGACTCCTCGGCACTGACCACGTCAACATGAATGGTGTTGGCCATGTGTTCTCCTGGTTGAGTATCGAGCCTGGGACGCAGGGCGGCATATGGCCTTCCCTGCGCTCAACGCCCGTTCCCGGGCGCCGAACCCCAACATCAGACCTTCTTGGCCTTTTCCATCGCTTCTTCGATGGTGCCGACCATGTAGAACGCCTGCTCAGGCAGGTGATCGCACTCACCGTTCACGATCATCTTGAAGCCGTGGATCGTGTCCTTGAGCGGCACGTACTTGCCCGGAGAGCCCGTGAACACTTCGGCCACGTGGAACGGCTGGCTCAGGAAACGCTGGATCTTACGAGCGCGTGCCACAGCCAGTTTGTCTTCGGGGCTCAGTTCGTCCATGCCCAGAATCGCGATGATGTCGCGCAGTTCCTTGTAGCGCTGCAGCGTACCCTGCACCTGGCGGGCCACGCCGTAGTGATCTTCACCCACGACCAGCGGATCGAGCTGGCGGCTGGTGGAATCGAGCGGGTCCACGGCGGGGTAGATACCCAGCGCGGCGATGTCACGCGAGAGCACCACGGTGGAGTCCAAGTGGGCGAACGTGGTAGCCGGAGACGGGTCGGTCAAGTCATCGGCAGGCACGTACACGGCCTGGATGGAGGTGATCGAGCCCACCTTGGTGGAGGTAATACGCTCTTGCAGACGGCCCATTTCCTCGGCCAGCGTCGGCTGGTAACCCACGGCGGAAGGCATACGGCCCAGCAGAGCGGACACTTCGGTACCGGCCAGCGTGTAGCGGTAGATGTTGTCCACGAAGAACAGCACGTCACGCCCTTCGTCACGGAACGATTCAGCGATGGTCAGGCCCGTGAGCGCCACGCGCAGACGGTTGCCCGGAGGCTCGTTCATCTGGCCGTACACCATGGCCACTTTGGACTCGCCCAGGTTCTCCAGGTTCACGACGCCGGAATCGGCCATCTCGTGATAGAAGTCGTTACCCTCACGAGTACGCTCACCCACGCCAGCGAACACCGACAGACCCGAGTGGGCCTTGGCGATGTTGTTGATGAGTTCCATCATGTTCACGGTCTTGCCCACGCCGGCGCCGCCGAACAGACCCACCTTGCCGCCTTTGGCGAACGGGCAGATCAGGTCGATCACCTTGATGCCGGTTTCCAGCAGCTCTTGCGAGGGGCTGAGTTCGTCATAGGTGGGAGCCTTGCGGTGGATGGACGCTGTTTGCGCCTGGGAAACCGGGCCGCGCTCGTCGATCGGGTTGCCCAGCACGTCCATGATGCGGCCCAGCGTGGCGGGGCCCACCGGAACGGTGATCGGCTGGCTGGTGTTGGTCACCATCATGCCGCGGCGCAGGCCGTCGCTCGAGCCCAGCGCGATGGTACGCACAATGCCGTCGCCCAGCTGCTGCTGCACTTCCAGGGTCAGGGTCGTGCCTTCCATTTTGAGGGCGTCGTACACCTTGGGCATCTTGTCGCGCGGAAACTCCACGTCAACCACGGCGCCAATGCACTGAACGATTTTTCCCTGAACGTTTGAGTTCGTAGTGATGTTCTCTTGAGCCATTTGTCTTGCTCCAATAACTTGTATGCGTTGTGAACCGTGTCAGACCGCCGCGGCACCCGCCACGATCTCGGACAGCTCCTTGGTGATCGCAGCCTGGCGGGTCTTGTTGTAGACCAGCTTCAGCTCGTTGATCACGTTGCCGGCGTTGTCGGTGGCGGCCTTCATGGCCACCATACGAGCCGACTGCTCGGAGGCCATGTTCTCGGCCACAGCCTGGTAGACCAGGGACTCGACGTAACGTACGAGCAGATCGTCGATCACGCTCTGCGCATCCGGTTCGTAGATGTAGTCCCAGTCGTGCTGCGTACCGCTGGCACGCGTTTCTTCCTGCATCTTGCCGTTCGACAGGGGCAGCAACTGCTCGATCACCGACTCCTGCTTCATGGTGTTGATGAAGCGGGTATAGGCGATGTAGACAGCGTTCAACTCGCCCTTCTCATACTGGTCGAGCAGTGTTTTCACCGGCCCGATCAGTTTCTCGAGATGAGGGGTGTCGCCCAGCTGAGTGACTTGCGCCACCACCCTGGCCCCGATCCGGGTCATGAAACCCAGACCCTTGTTGCCGATGGCCACTGCCTCGGTGGCCACGCCAGCGCCCTGCAGATCACGCAGTTTGCTGGTCACGGCGCGCAGCACGTTGGTGTTCATGCCGCCGCACAGCCCTTTATCGGTCGTCACCACGATCACGCCGGCCTTCTTGGCGTCGTTGACCTTCATGAAGGGGTGCACGTACTCAGGGTTCGCCTCACCCAGATGGGCGGCGATGTTGCGTACTTTCTCAGCGTAGGGGCGGGCGGCGCGCATGCGATCCTGCGCCTTGCGCATTTTGGACGCGGCCACCATTTCCATGGCTTTAGTGATCTTCTTGGTGTTTTCCACCGATTTGATCTTGCCGCGAATTTCCTTTCCGACTGCCATTGCGTTCGTCCTTTCGAGGAAGGATCAGGCGAAGGTCTTCTTGAAGGCCTCGACGGCGGCCGTCAGCGCTGCTTCAAGCTCTTTGTCCTTGTCGAGCGCCTTGCCGGCTTCCATCTTGCTGAGCAGGTCAGCGTGCTTGTCCTTCAGGAAGCTGTGCAGGCTGCCTTCGAAGCGCAGGATGTCCTTGACTTCGACGTCGTCCATGAAGCCCTTGTTCACCGCGAACAGCGTGGCACCCATCAGGCTGATGGGCAGCGGGCTGTACTGGGCTTGCTTGAGCAGTTCGGTCACGCGGGCACCGCGGTCGAGCTGCTTCTTGGTAGCGGCATCGAGGTCCGAGGCGAACTGCGCGAAGGCAGCCAGTTCACGGTACTGCGCCAAGTCGGTACGGATACCGCCGGAGAGCTTCTTGACCAGGTCGGTCTGGGCGGCTCCACCCACGCGCGACACCGAGATACCCGCGTTGATGGCGGGACGGATACCGGCGTTGAACAGGTTGGTTTCCAGGAAGATCTGGCCATCGGTGATCGAGATCACGTTGGTCGGAACGAAAGCGGACACGTCGCCGGCTTGCGTTTCGATAATGGGCAACGCGGTCAGCGAACCGGTCTTGCCTTTGACTTCACCCTTGGTGAAGGCTTCGACGTAGTCGGCGTTCACACGAGCGGCGCGCTCCAGCAGGCGGCTGTGGAGATAGAACACGTCGCCGGGGTACGCTTCACGGCCTGGCGGACGGCGCAGCAGCAGGGAAACCTGACGGTAAGCAACGGCCTGCTTGGAGAGGTCGTCATAGATGATCAGGGCGTCCTGGCCGCGGTCGCGGAAGTATTCGCCCATGGTGCAGCCGGAGTAGGCCGACACATATTGCATGGCGGCGGATTCGGAAGCGGAAGCAGCCACGACGATGGTGTAATCCATGGCGCCGGCTTGCTCCAGTGAGCGCACCACGTTCTTGATGGACGACGCCTTCTGGCCGATGGCGACGTACACGCAGGTCATGTTCTGACCCTTCTGGTTGATGATCGCGTCGATCGCCACGGCGGTTTTGCCGGTCTGGCGGTCGCCAATGATCAGTTCGCGCTGGCCGCGGCCGACGGGCACCATGGAGTCGATCGACTTCAGGCCGGTCTGCACAGGCTGGCTCACCGATTGACGCGCGATCACGCCAGGCGCGACCTTCTCGATCACGTCGGTCATCTTGGCGTTGATGGGACCTTTGCCGTCGATAGGCTGGCCCAGGGCGTTCACCACGCGGCCGATCAGCTCAGGGCCGACGGGCACTTCCAGAATACGGCCCGTGCACTTGACGGTGTCGCCTTCGGAGATGTGCTCGTACTCACCCAGAATCACGGCGCCGACGGAGTCGCGCTCGAGGTTCAGGGCCAGGCCGAAAGTGGGCACGCCGGCAGCGGTAGCCGGGAATTCCAGCATCTCGCCTTGCATGGCTTCGGAGAGGCCATGGATACGCACGATGCCGTCGGTCACCGACACCACGGTACCCTGGTTGCGCACGTCGGCGCTGACGCCCAGGCCCTCGATGCGGCTCTTGATCAGTTCTGAAATTTCTGCGGGATTGAGTTGCATGACTCTTTCCTTGTCCTAAGGGGTTGTATCGAGGGGCCTGGCGCCTGATGCTTGGATCAGGCGGTCAGAGCCGTCTTCATTTGTTCCAGGCGGGCTTTTACCGAGGTGTCCAGCACCTCGTCACCCACCGTCACGCGCACGCCGCCAATCAGTGCAGGCTCGATCTGCACCGTGGCCTGCAGCTTGCGGCCGAAACGCTTTTCCAGCGTGGCGACCAGGCCGTTCAGTTCGGCGGCATCGATCGGGAAGGCACTTTGAATCAGCGCGTCCGAATTGCCGCTGACCTCATTGGCCAGCACACGGAACTGGCGCGCCACTTCGGGCAGCGCGACAAGGCGGCCGTTTTCGATCACGGTGCGCAGGAAGTTCGTGCCCTTCTCGGGCAGCGAGTTCTTGAGCACGCTGGTGACGACGTCGAACACCTGGCGGGCGTCAGCCCGCGGATCAGCGGCGAACTGCAGCAGCTCATCGCTGGCCGCCGCGCCCGCCAGCCCATCCAGCCAGGATTGCGTCGCGGCCAGATCGGCGCGCGAAGCCTGAAAGAGGGCTTCGGCGTAGGGTCTTGCAATGGTGGCGAGTTCTGCCATAGAAGTTTTCCTTTGGGCGAGCCCTGATGATCAGAGCTCGGTCTTCAGGCGGGACAGCAGATCCGCATGCACCGTCGGGTTGACTTCCTTGCGAAGAATCTGCTCGGCACCTTTGACAGCCAATGTGGCCACTTGCTCGCGCAGAGTTTCGCGGGCGCGCACCACCTGTTGCTCGGCGTCGGCACGGGCGGCGGCAACAATCTTGTTGGCCTCTTCCGTGGCACGCACCTTGGCGTCCTCGATGATTTGCTGCGCACGGCGCTCGGCATCAGCCAAGCGAGCCGCGGTCTCGTTGCGCGAGGTAGACAATTCCTGCTCGACGCGCTTGTTGGCGGCGGCGAGTTCGGTCTTGGCCTTGTCGGCAGCGGCGAGACCATCGGCGATTTTCTGAGCCCGCTCGTCCAATGCCTTCGTGATCGGCGGCCACACGAATTTCATCGTGAACCAGACCAGGATCGCGAAGACAACGGCCTGCAGGAACAGGGTCGCGTTGATATTCACGGTTCGACTCCTTTCAGTCTCGAAAGGCTTAGCCGCTTAACCAAGGGTGAAGGGGTTGGCGAAGGCGAACAGCAGGGCAATAGCAACGCCGATCAGGAACGCAGCGTCGATCAGACCAGCCAGAACGAACATTTTGGTTTGCAGTTCGTTCATGAGTTCAGGCTGGCGTGCGGAAGATTCGAGGAACTTGCCGCCCATCAGCGCGATGCCGATGGAAGCACCGATGGCGCCCAGACCGACGATCAGACCACAAGCCAAAGCGACGAGGCCGAGAATGTTTTCCATGATTGCTCCTAAAGATAAAAAGGATAGTTAAGGGAAGGAAAGTAAAAAGCGAAACCAGATAGCAGTACTAGATCACAGGACCTTAGTGAGCGTCGTGCGACTGACCCACGTAGATCAGCGTCAGCATCATGAAGATGAACGCCTGCAACGTAATGATCAGGATGTGGAAGATGGCCCACACAGACCCCGCAATCACGTGCCCAACACCCAGCCAGAACCCGCCCGTCAGGGGGTTGAACTGCCAGGCCCATACGCCACCCATCAGGGCGATCAGCATGAAGACGAGTTCGCCGGCAAACATGTTGCCGAACAACCGCATACCGTGCGAAACGGTCTTGGCGATGTATTCGATGATCTGCATCAGCAGGTTGATGGGCCACAGCACCGGATGCGCGCCGAAAGGCGCGGTCACCAGTTCATGAGACCAGCCGCCAAGACCTTTGATCTTGAGGTTGTAGAAGAAGCAGATCAGCAGCACGCTCACCGAGAGGCCCAGCGTGGTGGACAGGTCGGCAGAAGGCACGACACGCTGATAGGCATGGTGATCGCCCACGGCAACCTGATAGCCGAGCGGCAGCAGATCCACCGGCAACAGATCCATGGCGTTCATCAGGAAAATCCAGAAGAACACGGTGAGCGCCAGCGGCGATACCAACTTGCGGCTCTTGGCGTTGTGGATCACGCCCTTGGCCTGGTTTTCCACCATTTCGGAAAGAATCTCGACCGCGGCCTGGAAACGCCCCGGCACGCCAGAGGTCGCCTTGCGGGCACCCAGCCACAGCAGCCAGCACCCCAGCACGCCCAGCAGAATGGACCAGAACAGGGAGTCCGCATTGAACAGGCTGAAGTCGATAATGGACTTCTGCGTGACCGGTTCAAAGGAGAAATTTTTCTGCAAGTGATGCAGGTGGTGCTGGATATATTCTCCAGCAGTCTGTCCTTGCGCAACGCCTTCAGCAGCCATACGTTACCAATTGTTCAAAGGTCAATCCATCGACGACGCTGGCCGGCGCCTTGCCGACATCAGCCACAAGGCTACCCAGGCAGCCTTGATCGTCACCACAAACCCGGCCAGCAAAGCCAGCCAATGCACCTGCGCCAGAATCTTCGGTGCCGCCAGCAGCAGCGCCAAAGTCAACGCAATCTTGATACCCTCCCACACCATCAGCGCCACCAAGGCACTGCCGGCGTTGGCCTGCATTCGCATTCTGCGGGCCACCATGCGAGCAAACAGCATCGCGGGCAACCACGCCGCCAGGGCGCCATAGACCGTGGACCACACCACGGACATCACGCCCCCAGACACCAGCCAAGCTACGGCCGAAACCGCCACTCCCACGCCCGCCTGCACCCAGACCACCGGCCAGGGAGACAACGGCGGATGCATTTCCCGCCACCGCCGCGCCTCCTCAGCGCTCAGGGGCTTGAAACCCTCTTCGGCGGCATTATCTGCATCATCAACAGGCAACGGCTGCACCCTGGAAGGCGCGGCTGGTGTGATGGTGGCCATTTTGGCTTTCACGCAGTTGACAATCAATGCAATGCGGCTTCCGCCGCGGTTGCACCTACGCCCCTGCGATTGCAAAGCCTCTTATTATAGGGTTAGTCCGAAGCCTCTACGGCTTTTTCCTACAAAACCGGTCGCCCTATCCTACATGGCTGCGCTATCTTGGTGCTGTGCAACAACAAACTTTCGCTCTTTTTAACATCCGCCTGTGACGAAAGCTCTTCCATGACATCCACGCCCCCAACCGATACCCCCTCCAGCGCACCCGGCACCCCCGAGCGCGAAGGCGTTCCGCTCACCCCGGATGCGCGGGAATCGCTCATCGAGTATCCGAGCGCGTTCCCCATCAAGATCGTGGGCGTGAACGAAAACGGTTTCGTGCACGCCATCACCCACATTGCCAAGCAGTTCGACCCTGCGTTCGACGCGGCGGGCATCGAGCTGCGCGAAAGCGGCGGCGGCAAGTACCTGGGCATCACGATTACGGTCACAGCCACCAGCCGCGAGCAGCTCGACGAGCTTTACCGGGCGCTCAGCACGCATCCGATGGCCAAGTGGGTGCTCTGAGAACGTGTTTACGTTCTGATGGTGAGCAGCACCGCTTTGTAATCGCCGTTTACCCTCACCCCAACCCTCTCCCGCAGACGGGAGAGGGAGTCAGATAGGATGCCAGGAGCATGGACGTTCGCTTTTTGGGCCATGTCGAATACGTGCCCACCTTCGAGGCCATGAAGCAGGCCACCGCCGCCCAGGCAGCGGACCAGCTCTGGGTATGCGAGCACCCGGGGGTTTTCACGCTCGGGCTGGCCGGCAGGCCGGAGCATGTGCTGGCCCCCGGGGAAATCCCCGTGGTGCCCACGGACCGGGGCGGGCAGGTCACCTATCACGGCCCCGGCCAGGTCGTGGCCTACCCGCTGATCGATCTGAAAACGCGGGGCATTTTCGTCAAGGAATATGTATATCGGATGGAAGAGGCGGCCATCCGTACGCTGGCGCATTTCGGCGTGACCGGGCATCGCGTGGGAGGTGCCCCCGGCATCTATATACGGCTGGACGATCCTTTCAGCCACGCCGCATTGCCCCAGCGCCCGCAGCGGCGGGAAGCTGGCACCCCCGCGCCGGAGCCGGAGCTCACGGGGCTCGGCAAGATTGCCGCCTTGGGGATCAAGGTGAGCAAGCACCGCACTTACCACGGTCTGGCGTTGAACGTGGCCATGGATCTGGAACCCTTCTACCGCATCAACCCTTGCGGCTACGCGGGGCTGAAAACGGTGGATCTTTCTACAATCGGGGTTTCCGCCACGTGGGACGAAGCTGCCCGCGAGTTGGCGGCGCAGCTATCCCGCCTGCTGGCGAACTAGCGGCGAGAAGAAACAGGAACCTTACCTTATGTCCACGCCCTCCCTCGGCCCGAACGCCCCCGTGGTGCGCGAAGCACAACCGGCCAGCGCCTACGACGCCACGGCCAAGCAGAAAGCCGGCGCCAAGCTTTCCCGCATTCCGATCAAGGTGCAGAACGATGGCCCGGCGCTGAAAAAGCCCGAATGGATCCGCGTGAAAGCCGGCAGCCCGAGCACGCGCTTCTACGAGATCAAGGACATCCTGCGCAAGAACAACCTGGTCACGGTGTGCGAGGAAGCCAGCTGCCCGAACATCGGCGAGTGCTTCGGCCACGGCACGGCCACGTTCATGATCATGGGCGACAAGTGCACGCGCCGCTGCCCGTTCTGCGACGTGGGACACGGCCGCCCCGATCCGCTGGATCCGAACGAGCCCGTCAACCTGGCGAACACGATCGCGCAGCTCAAGCTGAAGTATGTGGTGATCACCAGTGTCGACCGCGACGACCTGCGCGACGGCGGCAGCCAGCATTTCGTGGACTGCATCCGCGCGACACGGGAAAAATCCCCCAGCACACGCATCGAGATTCTCACGCCCGATTTCCGGGGCCGCGATGACCGCGCGCTCAATATCCTGACGGCCGCGCCGCCTGATGTGATGAACCACAACATGGAAACCGTGCCGCGCCTGTACAAGCAAGCCCGCCCGGGCAGCGACTACGCTTTCTCGCTCAACCTGCTGAAGAAGTTCAAGGCCTTGCACCCCGACGTGCCCACCAAGAGCGGGCTGATGGTGGGCCTAGGCGAGACCGACGAGGAAATTCTGCAGGTGATGCGTGACATGCGCGAGCACGGCGTTGAGATGCTGACGATCGGCCAGTACCTGGCCCCCTCATCGGCGCACATTCCGGTGCAGCGTTACGTGCACCCCGACACCTTCAAGATGTTCGAGGACGAAGCCTACAAGATGGGCTTCACACACGCCGCCGTGGGCGCGATGGTGCGCTCAAGCTATCACGCTGACCAGCAGGCGCAGGCGGCGGGGGTACACAAAGCCTGACAGGGACGCCCCCGGAGAAGGAATTACGGGGCTGGAACGGTCCCGTATTGCTGCGCGAGCGCGAGGAATGCATCGAGCTGCGGGTCGGTGTCCAGTTCCTCGCGAAGAATCTCCGCCACGCAGGGAGCCACCGAGGCAGCCTGCTTCGCGTCAAGAAACAGCATGCGGACACGGCGTGCAAGCACATCTTCCACATTGCGGGCATATTCATACCGCGCCGCAAAACGGACCATGCTTTCCGTGAGGCCAGGGGCAAGCCTGACCTGGGAGCCATCAAGAGACTGCACGAAATCTGCCTCGCTCCCGTAGGAGTGCAGCCCTTGAGGTTCGTTGAGCCCGTGCGCCTGCGGCGTCCTCGTGGCGCCCACCATCGGTAATTGCACCGTCACGCCTGACTCGCGGCGGGGCAGCAGCTTGTGGTCCATGCAGTGGTCGAGCACATCCTCGGCCATGGAACGATAGGTCGTCCATTTGCCGCCCGTCACGGTCACAAGACCGGTCCGGCTCACGAGAACCGTGTGCTCCCGGCTGATCTTCTTGGTATTGCCGGCATCATCGTCCTGGTGTTTCACGAGCGGGCGCAGGCCAGCCCAGATACTGCGCACGTCGGATACCTTGGGCGCGCGCCGGAGATAGCGCGCGGACTCTCCCAGAATGAAAGCCACTTCCTCCCGCATCGCGCGTGGCTCGAATTCAATCCTGTCCTTGGGGCTGTCCGTCGTGCCCAGGATCACCTTACCCAACCAGGGCACGGCGAACAGCACCCGGCCATCGGCCGTCTTGGGCACCATGAGCGCGTGGTCGGTCGGCAGAAAATCGCGATCGACGATCAGGTGAACGCCCTGGCTTGGCGCGACCATGGGCTTGACAGGACGGCCCTGCGCGGTCCCGTCCTGTTCGCGCAGGGTGTCCACCCAGACGCCCGTGGCATTCACCACGCAATGGGCACGCACCTCGAACCGCCGATGCGTTTCCGCATCTTCACAGACCAGCCCGCAGATCCGGTCATTTTCATACCTGAGCTCACTGACGGCACAGTAATTGACCACCAGCGCACCACGCTGGGCAGCCGTGCGCGCCAGGGCCAGCGCGAGACGCGCGTCATCGAACTGGCCATCCCAATATTTGACGCCGCCCTTGAGCCCGTCGCTCTGCACGGTGGGCAGGTCGCGCAGCGTCTCCTTGCGGCTAAGGAACTGGGTGGCCCCCAGTCCCGCCTTCCCCGCGAGCGCGTCATACATCTTGAGGCCAACGCCGTAGAACGGTGTCTCCCAGAGCTTGTAGGACGGCATCACGAATGCCAACGGCCGCGCGAGGTGCGGCGCGTTGTTGAGCAGCGTGGTGCGCTCATGCAGCGCTTCGCGCACCAGGGAGATATTGCCCTGCGCCAGATAGCGCACCCCGCCGTGCACCAGCTTCGTGGCACGCGAGGACGTGCCTTCCGCGAAATCGCGGGACTCGAGCAGTACCACCTTGAAGCCCCGGGCCGTGGCATCGAGCGCCACGCCCAGTCCTGTCGCGCCGCCGCCTACGACGGCAATGTCATATTCAATGGGTTTCCCGAGCCGGCCCAACAGCTCGGCTCGCGCCGTTTTCAACGGCGAAACATTCAATTCAGCGTCCATATAAAGCAACGGCTCAGTCACGGCCGGCCCGCGCCGAATCAGCGCAATGCCTCCGATGCGAGCGGCGCACGATCAGGCGCACCGCTCCTCCCGTTCATCAGATACCTAGATAGGCCGCCCGCAAACGTTCATTGCCAAGCAGTTCCTGGCCCGTGCCGGACAGGACGATTTCACCGTGTTCCAGCACATAGCCCCTGCCGGACATGTTCAGCGAACGGTGCACGTCCTGCTCGACGAGCAGGATGGTGATGCCTCGGTCGCGAACTTCAGGAAGCTTGTCGAAAATGAACTTGACCATGATCGGAGCCAGTCCGATGGACGGCTCATCCAGCAGCAGAAGCTTGGGGGACGTCATCAGCGCACGGCCAATGGCGAGCATCTGCTGTTCCCCGCCGCTGAAGGATCTTGCCAACTGATGGCGCCGCTCCTTCAGGCGGGGAAACATGTTGTAGATCCATTCGAGGTTCTCGCGCTGCCGGGCCTTGTCGCGCAGGATGTCGCCGCCGATGAGCAGGTTGTCCTCCACCGGCATGTGGCCGAACAGGCGGCGGCCCTCCATCACCTGAGCGATGCCGGCTCGCGCAATCATGTGGGGCTCCATCCCGTCGATCCGCCGCCCATCGAAATGGATCTCTCCTGCCTTGGCCGGCAATGTTCCCATGATGGCGCGGATCAGCGTGGATTTGCCCGCGCCGTTGGCCCCGACGATGCTGACGATCTCGCCCGCATCGACCTCGATGCTCACATTGCTCAGCACCTGCACATCGCCGTAACCCGAGTCCAGATTCTTCACCTCAAGCAACATGCTCGCCTCCCAGGTAGGCGGAGATCACCTGTGGATCGTTGGCCACTTCCGCCGGCAGGCCCTCCGCGATCTTCTTGCCGTACTGAATCACTACGATCTTGTCGGAAAGGTTCATCACGGCCTTCATGTTGTGTTCGATCACCAGAATGCTCACTCCGGAAGCGCGCAAGCTGTGGATCAGTTCCACCATCTCCGCGGTCTCGACGGTATTCAGTCCCGCCATGACCTCATCCAGCAGCAGCAGCTTGGGATTGGTCGCCAATGCCTTGGCGACCTCAAGCCGCTTTCTTCCTGAAAGCGTCAAGGTCTTGGCAACCTGCTCTTCGCGCCCGCCGAGGCCTACCTGCTTGAGGACCGCGGCCGCGAGTTCACGCGCCTCTTCGGGCCGGGGGTGATGCAGGAAAGCGCCCACCATGGCGTTCTCGATCACCGTCATCTCGCCGAACGGCTTGACGATCTGGAACGTACGGACCAAACCAGCCCGGCAGATACGAGGCGGATCGAATCCGTCTATGCGCCGGCCCTGGAAATGGATACGCCCATCTGTCGGCTTGAGAAAGCCCGAAGCCATGGCAAACAGCGTGGTCTTGCCCGCGCCGTTCGGCCCGATCAGCCCGACGATCTCATTTTCACTGACGGTGAAGCTCACGTCGTCGATCGCGCGCAAGCCGCCGAAGCTCTTGCCCACGCCTTCAAACTCGAGCAATTTCCCGGTCATCGTCATTGGATGGCTCCCTGCTTGGCCGGACGCTTGAACCAGCGCTGAAAGATAGCCACCAGGCCACGCGGCTCATACCAGATCACCAGCATCAGCAGCAGGCCATAGAGCATCATGTCCGCGCCGAGAATGCCGCCCGAGAACGAGCGGGCCAGCTCCTCGCTGGGCAACAGCAGCAAGGCCCCCAGGAGCGGACCCCATAGCGTGCCGCGGCCGCCGATGATGCAGACCACGGCGATCACCACCCCCAGATTGGCGCCAAACACCTTGTCCGGACTGATGAACAGCACGAACTGCGCATAGAACGTGCCTCCGATCGCCGTCATGGCGGCGCTGATCATGGCCGCGTAGAGCTTGTAGCGCGTGGTGGGCACACCCAGCGCCAAGGCGGCGTCCTGCTCGTTGCGGACTGCTGCCAGGTAGTAGCCAAAACGGCTGCGCAGAATGCGCCAGTTGATGAGGAGCGCCAGCGCCACGAACACCAGCGCGATCACGTAATAGAACTCCTTGCTCGTGGACTGGAATTGCCACGGCGCGTCGCGCAGCAGAGTCACTTCCATGCCGCGCGGGCCGCCCAGCAGGGCATCGGCGTTGTCCACCAGGATCCTCAGCACCATGGCGGATGCCATGGTCGCCAGCGCGAAATACGCGCCGCGCAGATGCAGGCTGGAAATACCCACGATCACGGCCGCAACGATGGCGAACGCCGCTCCGATCCACATGCCGATCCACGGGCTCAAGCCCAGGTTCACGAAAAACCAGGTGGAGGCGTAGGCGCCTATACCGAAGTAAGCGGAATGACCCAGGGACAGTTGCCCCGCGATGCCGCCCAGCACATTCCATGACAGCGCCAGGTAGGCATACAGCAGCGTCATCACCGCCACCGACAGCAGGTACTGGCTCCTGGTAAGCAGCGGCGCAATCGCCACGATGAAGATCAGTGCGCCCAGGAGCAACGGATGCTTGGAACCTTGGTTAGCCATCATTCGTTCTCCACCCCGAACAACCCGCTCGGCTTGAAGTACATCACACCGAGGAACAGCACGAAGATCAGCGACTCGGCATAGGTGACCGGAATCATTTGGCTGCCCACTGACTCAAGAACTCCGACGATGATGCCGCCCCAGAACGCGCCGGCAATCGAGCCGATACCGCCCAGGACCACGATCACGAAGGCGCGCAGGCCGAAGATGTCGCCCACGAACGGATTGACCGGGTACATCGGCAACAGCAGCGCGCCCGCAATACCCAGCACGCCAAGGCCGATGGCAAACGAAAGCTGATAAATGCGCTTGCTGTCGATACCCAGTACGCTCGCGGCCTCACGGTCCTGCCCGGTCGCGCGGATGGCGCGGCCGGCGGCGGTATAGCGCATGAACACCACCAGACCGATGGTCACCAGCGCTGCGATCACGAAACCCGCGATCTGCGGATACGTGAAGATCAGGTCACCCATCACCACCACGTCGTTCGCCCACGGGCTGTCGACTGTGCGGCTGTCAGGCCCCAGGAGAGCGAGCGCAAAATAATCGAGGAAGATCCACAGGCCCGTCGTGAAAATCAGCACGCCAATAGGCTCGCGCGCGGACTCCTTGCGATAGATACCGTCGATCAGAAAACGCTGGCATGCCCAGCCCGCCAGGAACAGCACGAGCGCCGCAATAGGCGCTGCGGCAAGGGGATGCAATCCCATACGGGCACAGGCGTAGTAAGTCACATACATCGCCATCATCAGAAACGAGCCATGCGCGAAGTTGATGATCTTCATCACGCCGAATTGAAGGCTCAGGCCAAGCGCGATAAGGCCATAAACCGCTCCGGTGGAAATGCCCCCGAGCAGTGCTTGAAGATAGGTGCTCAATGCGAATCCTCAAATGTAGAAACAAAAGCCGGCTGCCCGTGATTCCGAACCACATGGCAGCCGACAACGCGGCGGGAATGCCGAGGGCCTGATCAGTTCTTCGCTGCTGGCCAGGTCATCTTGTAGGACTTGGAGGCCAGGTTCTCGGGCCAGATCGTGCGGTACTCGCCCGTGGGCGTGATCTGCTGCATCACGTACCTCTTGAGGGGGTTCTGGCCCTTCTCGTCGATCACGATGTCGTAGCCCAGGAGCTTGTTCAGATCGGTGCCCTTGATGCTGGTCTTCGCCAGGGCATCGCGGATCGCCTGGGGCTCTGCCTTGCCCGCGCGCTCCAGCGCATCCTTGATCATCCAGACAGAGCCGTATGCGCTGACGGAAAGCTCGTTCGGCTCGACCTTGTACGCCCCCTTGAATTCGTCCCAGAATTTCTTGGCGAATGGCGTGGTGATGGACGATTCATAGCCTGCCCAGCCATTCGTCGTAAATACCAGCTTCGCGACATCCTTACCGACCTGCGGCAGGAAGCCGGAATCGATCTGACCGCCCGCGCTGCCGATGTAGGCCATTGCATCCACTTTCATCTGCACCAGCAGCTTGTGCAACTGCACGGCGTCGGCGGCGTAGGAAGTCACCGTGACGACATCGGGCTTACGCCCTTTGATCTTCAGCACCAGCGGGCGCAGATCGGGGCTGTTGGGCGGATAGCCTTCGTCCAGCACGATCTCCACGCCCTGCTCCTTGAATTTCTTGCGCAGCGTGTTGGCCATGTCCTGGCCCCAATCGGTGTTTTCGTAGACCATGGCCACGCTCTTCGCGGGCTTTCCGGTCGTCTTGCCGGCCCAGGCCACGAAATCGGCCATGCTCTCGGCATTGGATGACGCAGGCACCTGCGTTCCACGGAACACGTACTTGTATCCGCGCTCGGTGATGTCCGCCTTAGCGGCCAGATCCACCACCCATGGCACGCTGTACTTTTCAGCCACGGCGGTCGCGGGGAAGGTCACTCCGCTCTGGAAAGCTCCCAGCAGGACCGGCACCTTCTCGCGGGTGATCAGGCGTTCGGTTTCGGTGATGGCCACCTTGGGATCGCCGCGCGTATCGGACTCCAGCAGTTCCAGCTTGGCGCCGCCGAGAGACTTGATGCCGCCGGCTTCGTTGATGTGCTTCACGGCCAGATGCGTGGCGCGGGACATGTCCTTGCCGATGGCCGCTGCAGCGCTGCCCGACAGCGGAATCAGGTAGCCGATCTTGACCGGGTCGGCTGCATGAGCAGCACTAACGCCCAGCGCCGCGAATGTGCCTGCAAGGCAGGCGCGGACGATAAAGTTTTTACGGTTGATCATGAGTCATCCCCTTCTTGCTGATTAATGTCTGAAAATTCACGTCTGCCACATTCACGGCTGGGCAAGCACGCCGTAGAGAGCCTGGGTCAATCTGTGCGCACGCGAGTTGAGCAGCACGCCTGCACCCATGTGGTTCATCGTGTATCCAAATCCGATACGCTGCCGTGGCGAAGCGAATCCCAGGGAGCCGCCGGCACCTACGTGACCGAACGCATCCCTACCAAAGTTCGCGCTGTCGAGCCCGCGGGCACGGTTGTCCATGCTGCGCATGAAACCTGCTGCGAAGCGCGTGGGCACGAGCAGGCAGAGGTCTTCGTTCGTGGCGGATGACACCTCGCTCGCCCGCATCAGCGTTTCCTCGCCGATCACGCGCACGCCCCGACGCTCGCCGCCAAGCGAAAGTGCGCTGTACATGCGGGCAAGCGAACGCGCATTGGTAATGCCACCAGCCGCACCGATTTCCGCGGCGTGTCCGCGCCGTGAGTTGAAACCGCTCGGACGCCAGCCGCCCGTGTTGCGGAAGTACAGATTGCTGATGCTGTCAGGCTCGTTGGCAACCGCACGCTCGAATGCATTGCGCGGCCCATCTCCGGGTCTGGCCGGCACGATGGTTGCCACGCGCGGCTCCTCGCTTTCGGGCAGGCCGATCCAGAAATCGATCCCTAGAGGTACTGCCACGCGTTCCTGAAAAAATTGGCCCAGCGGCTGCCCCGCAGCCCGCCGGACGACTTCCCCACCAGCCAGCCAAAGGTCAGGCCGTGGTAGCCGACGCTGGTGCCCGGTTTCCAATAGGGCACTTCGGCTGCGAGACGCGCGGTCATCTCATTCCAGTCAAATGCCGCGCCATCGGGCAGCATTTCACGCAGCGCCGGCACGCCGGCGGAGTGATCGAGCAACATGCGCACGGTCACATCGGCCTTGCCCGCCGCAGCAAACTCGGGCCAATAGTGGGCGACGGGCGTGTCGATGTCGAGCGCGCCGCCATCCGCCAGAATGTGCGCACAAAGAGCCGTGGCCGCCTTGGTGTTCGAGAACACGACGCCGATGGTGTCCTGCTCCCATTGGCGCCGCGCCGTCAGATCCGCGAATCCGCCCCATACGTCGATGACGGTTTCACCCTCGAGCTCGACAGCCAGCGAAGCGCCCTGCTCCACATCGCGCTCGAAATTCTCGACGAACGCGTCCAGCACTGGGCGGAACCGTGGCGCGCAGTAACCCTGAACCTTCGCACCCGCGAGTTCCGCGCGCTCGAGTCCAAGGCTGACGTTGTGTTCCCGCATGGCCATGGAATCAGCGGGTCAACGGTGCGCAGGCACCGAAGCCCAGCAGGTACTTGGCGCGCTCGGACAGCGTGGGAATGACTTCCTTCGGCAGCGTGGAAGTGAAGTCCGCGAAGAAACGCAGCCAGGACACGTTGTAGTTGCACAGGATGGCGCGGCGCTGGCCTTCCGTGGAGTTCGGGCCCGAGCGGTGCCAGGTGTTGGACAGCCAGATCGCCACGGAGCCCGCGGGCGCGGTCAACGTGACTTCGCCTTCCAGCGGATCGCTGCCCCATGGCGGCGACTTGCGCAGCTTGTGGCTGCCGGGCATGACACGCGTGGCACCATTGTCCGCGGTGAAGTCGTCCAGCATCCAGACGTTCTGCAACGTCAGCGGGAACTCAGGCAACGGCTCCGCGATCTGACCCAGCGGCGCGTCCACATGCCATGCGCCGCCCCCTGTCTTGGGGCCGATGCTGGTCGACTGGAAATCATGCAGATTGCAGTCTTCTCCCATGACGTGCTGGACCATCGGCAGTACGACGGGATGCTCGATCAGCGGAATCAGCTCGGGCTCCTTGTTGAGCAGGTTCCACACGCGCTGCGACTGATCGTTGTCGAACAAGGTGGGCAGGTGCAGGAAATTCTTGGAGACCTTGCCGATCGGCATCGGCCAGCGCGCACCGCCGTTGTCGCGGCGGTACTGGTGAATGCGCGCCACCATGCGTTCGGCTTCGGCGTCGCTCACGGTGTAGTGCTTCTTGTAGTAGGCGCGGATCTCGTCGTCGTCTTCGTGTTTCTCGTTGTCGAGCGGCAGCGGATTGGCCAGCTCATGCGCCATGCGCGTGGCCACCACTTCGCGGATGCGCTCCAACTGGCCTTGATCAAGTACGTTCTCGATCACCGCGTAGCCGTCTTCGGCGAGCTGGTGCTTGAGCTTGTCCATATCGATGTTCTTCAGCATCTGTCTTCCTTTCATCGTCTATTGCAGTAAGCGGCGCAACCGGAGCGTCTGCACGCCCTAGGCCTCCACGGGTTTCAATTCCTTGCGCGCGAGCTTTCCGATAGGGGTACGCGGCAGCACCTCCGTGATCCCAATGCGCCTGGGTGTCTTGTAATGGGCGAGCCGGGAAGCGCAGTAGGCGCGCAGTTCTTCGGCGTCCGGCATGTGGCCCGGCGCCGGCGTTACCCAGGCATGAACCACTTGGCCAAGACGCTCATCCATCACCCCGAACGCGCCGCATTCGCCCACGCTTTCGCACTCCCGCAGCGTTTGCTCGATCTCGAGCGGATACACCTTGAACCCGCCCACGTTGATGGTTTCCTGACGGCGGCCTTGGATGAACACGTAGCCGTCCTCATCCTTGCGCGCCAGATCCCCCGTGTGGAGCCACCCGTCGCGCAGCACCTCCGCGGTCAATTCCGGGCTGTTGCGATAACCCGCCATAACGTGCGGACCGCGCACGCAAATCTCGCCGATGGAGCCCGCGGGCAGCTCGCCACCGTCCGCGTCCACGATGCGCAGTTCGCTGCCCGGTACCGGCAGCCCGACCGAGCCCGGCTTGCATTCGCGGTGAACCGGGTTGTAGGTCAGGCAAGGGCCCGCTTCGCTTTGCCCGTAACCTTCGTAGATCGGACAACCGGTGAGGCGCTTGAATTCCAGCAAGGTGCGCTCGGGCAGCGGTGCCGCGCCGGAATAGCAGGCGCGCAGCTGGCCGCCCTTGACCAGCCCGATATCCGGCTGCCGCAGCAAGTCATGAAAGATGGCGGGCGCGCCGGACATCAGCGTCACGCCCTCCCGTGCCAGCACCTGTACCGCGGCCTTCGCATCGAAACGCCGCTGAATGAGTAGCTCGGACGCCGCGAACGCGCTCAGATGCAGGCACATGGCCACTGCCGACACATGAAACAGCGGCATCGGGCAGAACATGATTTCCTCGCCGCGCCGCGTGGGCAGCCAGGCTTCGCGCTGCACCAGGTTCGCAGCAAGATGGCCGTGCAGGATATTCACGCCCTTGGGCACGCCGGTGGTCCCGCCGGTGTATTGCAGCGTCGCCAGATCGGAGTGCACCGGCAGATCGTCCGGCAACGGTTTTTGCGATGCGAGCAGCCGGAGGAAGCCGCAGCCGTTTCCGGTGCGCATGATCTGCTCCTCGGACAGCGTCGGGCACAGTGCGGCCACGTCCACGCGCACGCTGTCATCCGCCAGCAAAAGACAGGGGGCCGCGTCATCCAGCATCGCCTGCAGCTCGCGTTCACCGTAGCCGGGATTCAGCGCCACGACCTGCGCACGCAATGCGTGGATCGCGAACGTGGCAATCGCCAGATCAAGGGAGTTCTGCATCAGCAGCGCGACACGCTCACCGGGAGCCACCCGGGGCTTGAGCTCACTCGCAAGCGCGCCGACCAGCCCCGCGTATTCGGCATAGCGCAGGCGCTGCCCTTCGAAGCGGATGGCCCAATGCTGCGGGTAGTCCCGCGCAGCATCGTTCAGCAGGTGCACCACCGAAACCGGGACACCGGTCAGCGAACAGGAAGCCGGCATCTTCAGTTCTTGGCCGCGCGCTGCTGCAGCTTGCGATCCGTTGCTTCCCAGACGGTGGGACGGCCTTCCTGGCCCAGCAACTCGATCGGGTCATGGTTCTCGATATGGCCGTACTGCCCCTTATAGATGCCGTAGCCGCACAGCTCCTGCAACCGGCGCGGAAACTTGGCAGCCGTCTGGCGAGGAATACCCAGCTGCAGGTTCTCCTGCTGGCGTATCCAGCCCGCGCAGTAATAGCACGAGAGCGCATAGCGGCGCTCATCCGTGGTGTTCGCGCCACCCATGTGCCACAAGGCGCTGTCGAACAGCATCACGCTGCCGGACCGCATGGTGGCGGCAATGGTTTCGGTCTGCGCGCCGTAGGGAGGAGCGTGGTCCAGTTTGTGGCTGCCAGGAACAATGCGCGTGGCGCCATTGGCTTCGGTGAAATCGCTCAATGCCCACATGGCATTGAGCGCGAGCGGAGGGCGCGGACGCGGCAGCGTCAATTGCTGCGTATCTTCGTGCAAGGGCTGGGCGGTCTGGCCCGGCCCAAGCGTCAGGGAGCACAGCGATGAAAGCAGCAGTTCACGATCCAGCAGCAGTTCCGCGAGCCCCAGGACCGAAGGCTGCAGCGGAACGTCCCAGAACGCTTCGTCGTATGCCAGCAAATTGTTGATGCGGACCGTCTTGAACCCCTCGAACGAGGTCTTGGCATAACCAAAGCCATTGCGTTCTTCCACGGACAGCAGCGCGCCCTTCAGCATGGCGACCTGGTCCGGCGAAACTACATCTTCGAGCACCACATAGCCATCACGCTCGAAGCGCTGCTTCCATTCAGCGAGTTGCTCAGGGGTTGGGACGGTCATATCGTGGCTCAAGGCGGACTGTAAACAGTGTTGTCGAATTTTTTCTATTTTGTTCGTTTATTGTATTTATCTTCACTAGGGTAATCCCTAGGATTTGTTCGTTTCTTTTCCTTTAGGCTGCACTCCCATGATTTCAAACCCCCGTCTAGATCACTTGGTGGATGAAGTCCGGCGCCAGGGCTCCATGTCCGTGGAAGCGCTGGCCGACCGGCTTGGAGTGACCCTGCAAACCGTCCGCAGGGACGTCAAGCAACTCGCCCAGATGGGCGTTCTCGCGCGCTATCACGGAGGCGTGCGCCTGCCGGTCTCCACTACCGAGAACATCGAATACCTGCAGCGCAGGCAGCTCAACGAGGAAGCCAAGCGCGTCATCGCGCGCGAAATCGCCAAGGCGATTCCCGAGGGTTGCTCACTGATCCTGAACATCGGCACGACCACCGAGGCCATCGCGCGCGAACTCGTCCGCCATCGCGGCCTGCGCGTGATCACCAACAACCTGAACGTGGCGGCAATCCTGGCCGACAGCCCCGATTGCGAAGTCATTGTGGCGGGCGGCGTGGTGCGCTCGCGCGACCACGGAATCGTGGGCGAAACCGCCGTCGATTTCATCCGCCAGTTCCGCGTGGACATCGGCGTGATCGGTATTTCCGGCATCGAGCAGGATGGCACCTTGCGCGACTTCGATCTTCGTGAAGTCAAGGTAGCGCAGTCCATCATTGCCCAATCACGGGAGGTCTGGCTCGCCGCCGACAGCAGCAAGTTCGACCGCCGCGCGATGATCGAGCTCGCGCGGCTCGATCAGATCGACATTCTCTTCACCGACGCGCAGCCCCCCTCGCCGTATGCGGCGCTGCTCGCAGAAGCCGGCGTCAAGTGCGTGATCGCTTCCTGACGAAACCAGTATCCAGTATGGCAGGCATGTCCTATCTCCTCGCCCTAGACCAAGGCACATCCAGTTCACGCAGCATCGTTTTCGACCCGCTAGGCCGGATCGTCTCGCTGGCACAACGCGAACTCCCCCAGATCTACCCGCGCCCCGGCTGGGTGGAGCACAGCCCGGCGGAGATCTGGAACACTCAACTCGCCACCGCGCGTGAAGCGCTGAAAAAGGCCGGCATCTCCGCCAAGGACATCCGGTCCATCGGCATCACGAACCAGCGCGAAACCACCGTGCTGTGGAATCGCAAGACAGGTGTGCCGGTGCACAACGCCATCGTCTGGCAAGACCGCCGCGCGGAACCACTGTGCTCTGCATTACGCGAGCAAGGCATGGCCGCGACCATCCAGGCCAAGACCGGACTGCTGATAGATGCTTACTTTTCCGGCACCAAACTGCAATGGCTGCTCGACAACGTCAGCGGCGCACGCGAGCAGGCCGAGCGCGGCGAATTGGCGTTCGGCACCGTGGATTCATGGTTGATCTGGCAGCTGACGCAAGGCAAGCGCCATGCCACCGACGTAAGCAATGCCTCCCGCACCATGCTGTTCAATGTGCACGAGAACATGTGGGACGACGAATTGCTCGCGTGCCTGAACATCCCTCGCTCGTTGATGCCGGAAGTGCTGCCCTCCAGCGCCGGGTTCGGCGCGACCAGCGAAACGTTGCTTGGCGGCAGCATCGATATCGGCGGCGTCGCCGGTGATCAGCAGAGTGCCCTGTTCGGGCAGGCCTGCTTTTCGGCAGGCATGGCCAAGAATACCTATGGCACCGGGTGCTTCATGCTCATGCACACTGGCCATCACTTCCAGACTTCGCACAACGGCCTGCTCACCACAAGCGCCGCGCAGGCGCACCCGCACCCCGAGTTCGCAATGGAAGGCAGCGTGTTCGTGGGCGGCGCGGTCGTGCAATGGCTGCGCGACGGGCTACGCGCGATCAATACCAGCAGCGAAGTGCAGGCGCTCGCGGAAAGCGTTCCCGACTCCGGTGGCGTCATGCTCGTTCCCGCCTTCACGGGCCTTGGCGCGCCTTATTGGAAGCCCGACGCGCGCGGCACCATCACCGGCCTCACGCGCGGCACCACGCTCGCGCATATCGCGCGTGCATCGCTCGAATCCATTGCGTACCAGAGCGCTGCCTTGCTGCAAGCCATGAGCCGCGATGCCGTGGAAGCGGGTGGCGCGCCTGTCACGGAATTGCGCGTGGACGGAGGGGCGAGCGTGAATGACCTGCTCATGCAGTTCCAGGCCGATCTGCTGGGCATTCCCGTCGTGCGCCCGGCGTGCGTGGAGACCACCGCCCTTGGCGCGGCCTATCTCGCAGGGCTTTCATGCGGCATGTATCAGAGCACGCAGGAGCTTTCGGCGCTCTGGAAGGCGGACCGCCAGTTCATGCCCACCATGACGCGCACGCGCGCCACGGAGCTCATGTCGAACTGGGAGCACGCGGTGCGCCAAGCGACGGCCGAATAGCCATTGGAAAGGAACCGCAGGAGCGCAGCCGTGTCCCGGCATCCTGCCCCAACCTCTCTCGCTAGCGGAAAAGCCACGCGCTCAGAGAAGAAAGTCCTCTATCGGCAGGCACCCTCGAAGAAATCCAGTATCTGCTCGCCCAGCCAGTACTCGCCGGAATTGAAGTGGGCCATCATCGATACGTGGTTGTGATCGGCGAGCGTCACGTGCAGCGGCGCCGTGCCGCGGGCGCGCCCCACCGCCCAGGCAAATTCCAGTCCATAGAGGTCGAGCAGCGGATTCTCGAACTGGGCGTTCGCCACGAACACAGGCTGCCGAATCCGGGACGCGTGCGCCATTGGCGAACAGGCCTCGTAGGCGGCCGCATCGTCACCATAGTAGGCGCGCACGCCTGGCGCATTGGGATTGACGGGCAGCACGTCCGCTTTCAGGCGTGCCGACACCAGTACCGCGCAGGCCACGCCAGGTGACAGCGCGGCCAACTCGGGCCGGGGATCGCACAGCAGCGAGGCCACGTGCGTCCCCCCGCCGAATGGCCGAGCAGGCATATCCGGCTCGGGTCACCGCCAAACTCCGCCACACGTTGTTCAAGCCATCGACAGGCAAGCCCCAGATCGAGACTGCCGCCCGGATAGGGCGCCTCCGGCGCGAGCCGGTATTCCACATTCACGCCGACACAGCCCCTTTCAGCGAACCAGGTGAGCACGTTGCCATACATCTGGTCGTTGATGGTCTTGTCGCCGCGAACGAAAGCGCCGCCATGTACGAAGACGATCACGGGCGCACGGTTCGCGCCCGCTGGCCGGTGAATATCGAGCACCTGCCTCGGATACGGCCCGTAAGGCAGATCCCGAAGCACTGGAGCCCCCTCCCGGGAAGCCGCCCGCAGCAGCGGCAGGTAGAGCGCCTTGGTGTCGTCGCCCGCCACGCGGATATCACTTTGCCAACGCGGGCCGATCTCGCGCAGGCGCTCGGTCACATAGGCCGGACGCGCGCCTGCGGGGGAAATGGCGCAGTGCATGGGCGCCTCAGTGGGTGGTGACGGAATCGAGTTCGGGGATGTGCGGAATTTCGACACCATAGGCCCCCACGTCCTCGCGGATCTGCTGGATCCCCCGGCGGATGATGGGGATTTCTTCCTCGGGATGCGTGGCGCCAAGTCCATGCTCGGCGGCCAAGGCGCGGTTGCGGCCGGAGCGGACTCGTTCGTCGGGCGGTAGGTTCACCACGGCGTAGACACCGTTGAGCAGGCTGCCCCTCAGCTTTTTCGCCACTTTCTCGCCAATGATGCGCTTCTCATCAGCGGACAACTCGCTGAAGAAGCGGCGCATGATGATCCGGCCGAACTGGATATGGCGCGCCTCGTCGCGCAGGATCAGCCGGCAGGCTTCGCGGATCGAGGTAAAGCGCGCATTCTCGTAGCGCGCCTGCAGCAACTCCCCGGAAAGTTGCTCGAACAGGGTATTGACCGACAGGCCCGCGAAAAAGCTCATCGCTTTTTCGTCCTTCTCGTCGTGGAAGCGAGGGATGATGTCCTTGAAGTAATCGGCTCTCGGCGTGGGCTCATAGGCATGCAGATGCTCCGCAATCCGGAAACTCGCTTCGTGGTGCCGGAGCTCCTCGGCGATGAAGTTGGTGATGTGCTGCTTCACTTCGAAGGGCTGGTGCTGGAAGATGGCGTCGCGCAGCCGTTCGGCGCCATATGGTGTCGCGCCGTGCTCCATCCAGGCCCGCAGGCTCCACCACTCGGCGCCGGCACGGCGCACTTCGGGCGGGAGTTCCGCCTGGGTCAGATCGCTGTAATCGATGTCGGCGACCGGGTCCCACGCCAGCTCCCTTGCTTGGGTACACAGCCGCCATACCTCGGGGTACTCGATCTGGGACACCACCGGATAGGGGTTCGGTACCTGGGCAATTTCTTCGAGCAGCGATGCTTGCATGGGATGGTCCTTTTTGATGGGCGGCTGGCACTGAAAGATCCCGCGCCACGGAAAAGCGCGGACCGGTACAGCCCGGTGCCGGTGGGGTTTGCCTATGCTAGGTAATCGCTTCTGATACAGCCAATACTATTTTCATCATTTGGTTATTCGTCATTTGTATTGACCAGGCCGGACGTGTCTGACTTAATGGGGCGGAACAACCCATCCATCCCCACAGACTTCAACAGGTTTTTTCATGCTCGAGCTTCGCCTGGCGCGTCAGTTTGTCGTGGTGGCCGAGGAATTGAACTTCCGCCGCGCCGCGGAACGCCTCCATATGTCTCAGCCGCCGCTGTCGGTGGCCATGCAGAATCTGGAAGCCATGATCGGCACGGTTCTGCTCGACCGCAGCAAGCACCATGTCCGGCTGACGCCCGCGGGCCAGATGTTCTACAAGGACGCATTGCGTTTGCTACAGCTTTCAGAGCAAGCAATCGAGCGGGCCCGCCGCACCGGCGAAGGGCTGGAAGGCGCCTTGCGGCTATCGTTCGTCCCCAGCTCGGCGCTGGATGTACTGCCTGCCATCTTCAAGCAGTTCCAGCTCAACTACCCCACCGTACAGCTCCGGCTCACCGCCGAGACCACCTCGCGCCAGCTGGAGGATCTGCGCAGCGGACACACCGACCTCGCGCTGGTAGTGGGACCTGTGTACGACGCCAGGGGATTGCACCTCGTCGATCTTCAGCCACAGCACTTCGTCCTGGCCGTGCCGTCCTGGCACCCGCTCGCGCAGAGGCAAAGCGTCAAGATGAGGGAATTGGCAGCCGAATCCTTCGTGTCCTTTCCCAGCTCGGAGGGCGCAGGCTTCGTCGCAGCGCTGCTGGGCGCCTGCAAGGCCGCGGGCTTTCTTCCCAGAGTGGTGCAGGAAGCCTCCCAGATGCAGGCCATCCTGACACTGGTGGCAGGCGGCCTGGGCATCGCGCTGGTGCCTTCCGCGATGCGCCGTCTCCGTATGGAGGACGTCTGCTTTCTGGAAGTCGCGGACACACGCTCACCTCCCACCTACGGGCTGGTCTTTGCCTATTCGAACCAGAACGACAACCCGGTGGTGCCCGCCTTTCTGTCCATCGCGCAGCGGTTGGTGAAAAGCGGGGCGGCCAAGCGCGGCACCCGGTAATTCGCAGCCTGTATCAACACCCCTGCCCATCGGTATTAGACAAGGACGGCAGGTATTCCGATTATTTCAGGCGCAACACGCGATATGTCCCACGAGCTTGGAGAAAAACCTACATGAATCGTTTTCGGCGCTTAAGTGTTTCGCTGGCCATTCTGTCCGCCGCGCTGGGGTTGCCCGCGCTGTGTGCAGCGCAGGCGTTTCCCGCCCGCCCTGTGACGCTGGTCGTCCCCTACCCTGCGGGAGGGTCCGCAGATATCCTGGCACGCACAGTGGGGCAAAAGCTCTCGGAAAAATTGGGGCAGCCTGTCGTGATCGAAAACAAGGGCGGCGCCGGGACGGCCATCGGCGCGCGGCATGTGGCTGAAGCCGCGCCGGATGGCTATACGCTGCTGCTGGGCACCGTCAGCTCGCACGCCATCAATCCCGCGATGTCCAAAGTAGGGTACGACCCGGTACGCGACTTCGTGGCCGTGGCCCCGCTCGGCTCCATTCCCTTCGTGCTGGCAGCCTACCCGGGCACGCCTTACCAGACCCTGCCTGAACTGCTGGCGGCAGCCAAACGGCAACCCGGCACCATCAGCTACGCCTCGGCGGGACCAGGCACCTCCAATCACCTGGCAGGTGAAATGCTCGCGAGCGCGGCCGGCATCAAGTTGATGCATGTGCCCTATCGCGGCAGCGCGCCTGCGCTGGCAGATGTATTGGCAGGACATGTGCCCCTGATGTTCGATTTGCAGGCGACTTCGGCGGCCTACGTGCGCCAGGGCAAACTCAAGGCCCTGGCCGTGACCGGCGCACAACGCAGTGCCTTGCTGCCCAATGTGCCAACAGTCGCCGAAAGCGGCCTGCCAGGGTATGAAGTCAGTGCCTGGTTCGCGGTCTTCGCACCCGCCAAGGTACCGTTGCCGGTACAGAAGCGGTTGTCTGACAGCTTGACCGAAGTGCTGCACGCGCCAGACATGCTCCAGAAGCTGCGCGAACTCGGTGTCGAACCGGACGCCCGGTCCCCAGCCGAATTCAATGCCTATGTACGCGCCGAGGCTGAGAAATACGAACGCGTCGTCAAGGCCGCGGACCTCGCCCGCTGACAAGCCCTTTCGATCAGGCGTAGATTGCCTCTCCCGCGGAGACCGCTTCGGCCAACCGTCCCAGATGCTCGAACCGGTCTCCCAGACGCCGCTCGATGCCCAGCAGGCGCCGCACCTGATGCGACAGTGCCAACTCGTCGGTCATGCCGATGCCACCGTGGATCTGGACGGCCTGCTCGCCGACCTGGCGGCAGGCGGCGCTCACCTGGGCCTTACATGCCGACAAGAGCAGCCGCCGGCGCTCCGGCGAGGCCTCGCGCGCGGGTCCGAACTGATCCGCAGCCATCCACGCAAGCGAGCGCGTCAGCTCCACCTGTGTGAACATATCGACCAAACGGTGCGCGATCACCTGGAAGCTCGAGAGCGGCTTGCCGAACTGACGCCGCGTCCCGGCATATTCGCGGGTGGATTCCAACACGGCCTGCAGTGTGCCCACGGCTTCCATGCCGGCCGCGGCGATCAGCAGCTCGTGCGCGGCCTCGATGGCAGCGAAAGCGCTGCCTTCGGCACCCAGCCGGGCACTGGCGGGCACCGCCACACCCTCCAGCACCATGTCTGCCCAGGGCTCCCCGCAATGGCCTTCATGCCGGGCAAAGCGCATACCCGCCGTGCCGGCCTCGACCACGAACAGGGAGATGCCTTCCGCATCGCCTGGAGCGCCGGAAGTGCGCGCAGACACCAGCCACCGGTCCGCCGAATCGCCGAAGGGCAGCGCGCACTTGGCACCGTTCAACCGATAGCCCTCTTTTACGCGCTCTGCCCTCGTACTCACGCAGCGCAGGTCGTAACGGGCGCCGTGCTCCGCATGCGCGAGCAGCGTCAATGCCCGGCCATCGGCGAGAGGCGGCAGCCAGCACTCCCGCTGTGCCTCATCGCCCAGCGCCAATAGCAACTGTGCCGATGCCAGCGCCACTTCCTGATAGGGCTCCGTGACGAACTGTGCGCCCATGGCTTCGACGATCGGCAGCGCATCGGCCACCGGATAGCCAAGCCCGCCCGCGGACTCGGGAACGAGCACCCCGAGCCACCCCATTTCCGCGAAACGCGCCCATAACGCGCGATCGAAAGGCACCTCTGTACCCTGATGCTGGCGCCTGTGCCGCGTGAAATCGCACTGCTGCGACAGAAAACGCGCCGCACTGTCATGCAGCGCGCGTTGTTCGTGTGTCTGGATCTCCACTCGCTTGTCTCCTTGCGCTCTTTCCGCTCTTACAAACCGAGCGCAAACTTGGCAATGATGTTGCGCTGGACTTCGTTGGAACCACCGTAGATGGACAGCTTGCGCCAGTTCAGGTATTGCCTGACCAATGAGGCAGGGGGTGCCAGTGGCTCCTCCGCCGGGGCGGACTCTGCATTCGGCTGATAGGGGCCAAGCGCCTCCACCAGCAGCGCCGACAGGTTCTGCGCGATCTCCGTGCCGCGGATTTTCAGGATCGATGGCTCCACGCCCATGCTGGCACCGGCCTGTGCGGCGGCGATAAGCCTCAGCGTGGTCTTCTCCAGAGCCAACAGATCGACTTCGGTTGCGGCGATGCGTTCGGCGAAACGAGGGTTGTCGAGCAGGCGCCGGCCCAGCATATCTGGCTGGGCCGCCATCCGTTTGAGCAGCGCCAGCTCGCGCAGCGAGCGGCCGATCTTGCCGGCATTGAAGCGCTCATGCCCAAGCAGAGCCTTGGCGTAGGTCCATCCCTTGTGAAGCTCGCCCACCACGTTCTCGAGCGGCACCCGCACCTGATCGAAAAAGACTTCGTTCACCTCGTGCGTGCCGTCCAGCAGGATCAGGGGGCGCACGCGGATGCCGGGCGTGTCCATGTCCATCAGGACGAACGAAATGCCCTCCTGCTGCTTGGCCTCGGGATCGGTCCGGACCAGGCAAAACATGCGGTTCGCATACTGGGCATAGGTGGTCCAGGTCTTCTGCCCGTCGATCACGAGGTGGCCGCCTTCGACGACACCGCGCGTCCTGAGCGAAGCCAGGTCTGAGCCGGAACCCGGCTCGGAGTAGCCCTGGCACCACCAATCATCGCTGGCCAGGATGCGCGGCAGGAAATACGCCTTCTGCGCCTCTGAGCCGTGCTGCATCAGGACCGGGGCAAGCATTTTTGGACCGAAGGCGAACACCTCGGGAGCACCTGCCAGCCAACATTCTTCCTCGAACACATAGATCTGCCGCGGCGTCCAGCCTGTGCCGCCAAGAGGCACGGGCCACCCCGGCGCCAGCCAGCCGCGGGCATTAAGTATCTTCTGCCACCCGACCAGATCGTCCTTGGTCAGCACGGCGTGTTCAAGGACTTTCTGGCGCAATGCCGGCGGCAGCGCCTCGCGCAGGAAACCGCGCACCTCCGCGCGGAATCCGGCCTCGGCTTCTCTGTTGAACATCTGCATGGTTCTGGAGAGTCAGTCGATGGAGATGTTGTGCTCGCGGATCAGCGCGCCCCAGCGGTCGCGGTCAGCCTTGACGTAGTCATCGACTTGGGCAGCCTCCATAGGCTGCATCATCAGGATGCCAGCCTTGGTAAATGTGGCGCGGAATTTCTCGTCGCGTATGAAACGGGCTGTCGCCTGCTGCAGTGCGGTCACCACTTCGGGTGGCGTGCCGGTCGGGACCGCCAGCCCCAGCCAACTGGCCGCGTGGAATTTCGAGTAGCCGGCTTCCTGCAGGGTGGGCGTATCCGGAAGCCACGGAATGCGCTTTTCCATGGGCACGGCCAGCGCCTTGAGCTTGCCGGCCTGGATGAATGGCAGCGCACCCGGCAACACATCCACGTACAGTTGCACATCATTGCTCATGAGCGCCGTGAGCGCCGGCACGCTGCCCTTGTAAGGCACCTCGGTCATACGGATGCCAAGCTCGGTTTCGATTTTCTTGGCAGTCAGGTAGGTCACGTTGCCCTGCCCCAGGGACGCGAAGTTGAGCTTGCCCTCATTGGCCTTTCCGTAGGCTGCCAGCCCGCGCAGATCGGCCAGCTGCGTCTGCAGATTGGTGACCACCACCGTCGGGACCTCGGCCACGACCGAAATCACACGCAGTTCGCGGATGGGGTCGTAATTGAGCTTTTTTGTCACCAGCGGCGTGACCGTCATGTTCCCGTTGGTAGCCATCAGGAGGGTGTAGCCGTCGGCGGGAGAGCGGGCCGCCGCCCCGGTACCGACCATCGCGCCGGCCCCTGCCCGGTTGTCGACGATGATGGGCTGCTTGAGTTCACGGCCGATGCCGTCGGCGAGCGCACGTGCCAGGTTGTCGGTAATGCCTCCCGGCGCATAGGGCACGATCAGCTTGATCGGCTTGTCGGGGTAGGTCGCCAGAGCCGCCGTGGCCAGCAGCAATGCGATGGCACCGGTAGCAGCGGTGCGCAAGGTACGGATCAAAGCATGCATTTCGTCTCCTTGGTTGTTCGAAGTGAAAAAAGGACTACCTGCCCGAGAAGCGCGGCTTGCGCTTTTCGCGGAACGCGTTGACGCCTTCGGCAAAATCCTCAGTGCCGAATACGACCGCCTGGGCCATGCTCTCCTTGAGCAGAAACTCGCTGAAACTGTCCTTGTAGGCGCCGGCCATCAATGCCCTCGCCAGCCCAAAGGACACCATGGGCCCGGCGGCGATGCGCTGAGCCAGGGCCAGCGCTTGATCCAGGAAGCCTTCGCGCGGCCATACACGGCTGACGAGACCGAGCGAGAGCGCCTCCCGGGCATCGACCCGGCGGTTGCTGAGCAGCAGATCGTTCGCCTGGACGCGGCCAAGCGTGCGGGGCAGGTTGTAGAGCAGCCCCATATCGGGAAGCACCCCCACATTCGCGAAGCCCGCCATGAAGTAGGCATCTTCGACTGCGACGACCACGTCACCGAAGAGTGACAGTGACAGCCCCGCGCCGACGGCAGGTCCGTTCACGGCGGTCACGATCGGCTTCTCGCATTCGGACAGCAGGCGGATGCTGGCGTGCGTCTTCGCCATGCGCCGGCGCACGCCCACGGTGCTGCGGTCGTCCTGCATGGTGCGCAGGTCTCCCCCGCGCAGAAGACGCCTTCGCTGCCGGTCAACAGCATGCACTTCAGGCTGTCGTCCTCCGAAAACCGCTGCGCCTGCTCGAGCAGCGCTTGCTTCATCTCCGCGCTGATCGCGTTGCGGACTTGCGGCATGCGCATCTCCAGCACCAGCACGCCCTCTTTCACTTCGGCGTGGATCGCTTTCTGTTCCATGGCTCAGCCTCCTCAAGAGCGTGTTTGCACCAGGGCATCGAGCGCATAAGCACCCTCGCCCGCCGGCAATGCCAACACCGGGTTCAAGTCAATGCTTTCGAGCTGATCGCCCGCACGGTGCGCGAACACGGACAGGCTCGACAGCATCCTGGCCAGCGCCGGCACATCCGCGGGCGGACGATTGCGCGCCCCCGTCAGGACGCTGGCCGAGCGGATGGACAACACCATGCGCTCGGCTTCCTGTTCATCAAAGGGGCAGCGGCGCAGCACAACATCGTTCATCACTTCGACGAAGATGCCGCCAAGCCCGAACACAGCGATCGGGCCAAATACCGGGTCGCGCTGTATGCCCATGAGGCACTCGACGCCGCCTTGCATCTGCTTGGCGACCAGCACACCGTCAACCCGGGCGTCCGGCGCCTTCTCCGCCGCCCGCGACAGAAGCAGCTCGAAGCCGGCTCGCACGGAGGGCTCATCGCCCACCCCGATGAGAACGCCGCCGATCTCGGTCTTGTGCGCGATATCGGGCGAAATGATTTTCAGCACCACGGGCCAGCCCAGCATGTGTGCAGCCCGGACGGCATCCTCCGCGGTCGTGCAGACCTGCTCAGGTGCCATGGCCACACCATGGTCCGCCAGCACCGCCTTGGCTTGCGCTTCGGAGAGCGGCCCTTTCGGCAGCGTGACCGGCCCACCTTCAGGTTGCCAGAACCGCGGCGGGCGCGCGAAATTGTCACCGAAACGCCCCATGGCGGCGATCGCGCGCGCGGCACGCACCGGATCCTCAAGAACCGCCAGACCGGCGGCGTCATAAGCGCGCCGCCGCTCCAGCGCCATCGTGCCGGATACGACGAACAGCCGGTCCGGGTGCTCCTGCCGCAATCGGGCCAGGTCCGCCATCAGCCGGTCCGCTACGGGCGGCACACCGGCCAGTTGCGCATAAAAACTGAGGATGGAGGAATACCCGCCTTCATCCACCATGGCGCTGGTGAAGCTGCGCACCAAGGTGGGATCATTGAGTGCCTGGGCCGTGCAATCCACGGGGTTGACCGGCGAAGCGTAGGGCAGCAGTTCGTGCAACCGCTGCTGCGCGGCCTGCGGCATAGGCGGCATGGCCAGGTTCTCGTCCTCCGCGATATCGCTGATCAGAACCCCGACGCCACCGCTCACGGTAGCCACCCCCAGCGTGTTGCCCGCCGGGTACGTCTTGAGCGCCGCCATGTACGCGACATCCAGCAACTCATCGACCGAACGCACCCGCGCCACGCCGAACTCGCGCAGCACAGCATCGGTCACAGCATCATCGCCTGCCACCGAAGCGGTATGCGACTGCGCCGCCTTGTGCCCCACCGCGCTGCGGCCCACCTTGAGCATGACCACTGGCTTGCGTGCGCGCCGCGCCGCGGCGAGCGCGTCCACGAACACGTCGGCCCGGGTCACACCCTCGACATAGGCCGCGATCACATCAACCTCCGGATCCTCGGCGTACCAGCGGATGATTTCGCCCACCGTGATGTCGGCCTGGTTGCCCGTCGTCACGCACTGGGGAGTACCCATGCCACGATCGCGCGCCAGGCACACCAGGTGCGAGCCGAACGCCCCTGATTGGCTGACTACGCCAATGCGCCCCGGCAGCGGCCAGCCGCTTTCAAATGCCGTGGTGAAGCTGGCGTACCAACCCACATTGGCGTTGAAAAGGCCGAGGCAGTTCGGCCCCAGGATCCGCATGCCGTGGTGGCGTGCGGTCTCCACCAATTGCTGTTGCATGGCCGCGCCCTCGCCCGGCACCTCGGCGAAGCCGGAGCTGAACACCACTGCTGCGCGCACGCCCCGGCTGCCAAGGGCGTCCAGGGTGCCCAATACCTGGGGAGCTGGCACGGCGACGATGGCCGCGTCCGGGGTTTCCGGCAGCGCAGCCACCGAATCATAGGAACGCAGCCCCTGGACCTCCGTGCGCGCCGGATTGATGGGGTAAATGGCGCCTTGATAGCCCGCACGCCGCATCCAGTCGATCGGCCGGCCGCCGATGCGCGTGGGATCGGAGGAGGCGCCCACGACTGCCACACTGGCCGGCGCCATCAGCGCCTTCAACCCTGCGCCGCGCAGATCCGCCGCTTCCATGATGCGCGCGTTCATACCGGATCCCAGCAGAACACATCGCTGGAGCGCTCGACCCCCACGAAACTGCCTTGCAGAGCCGGCATGGCATGCTCGGCGACGGTTTCCGGCGTCCAGCCTTCACCCCTGTGCACGGAGCGCAGAGGGCGCGGCTGGCTCATCAGGAAAATCTCGTTGTTGCGCACGGCAAACACCTGCGCATTCACATGGCGGGCTGCATCGCTGGCCAGATACACGGCGACCGGCGCGATTTTTTCCGGCGTCATCTGCTTGTTGCGTTCCACGCGCGCCGCCTTTTCCGGGGTGTCGGTCGGCACCGAGCTCGTCATGCGGCTCCAGGCAAAAGGCGAAATACAGTTGGAGCGCACGTGAAAGCGCTCCATGTCCAGGGCGATCGACTTGGACAGCGCCACGATGCCCAGCTTGGCGGCAGAGTAATTCGATTGTCCCGTGTTGCCGACCAGGCCCGAGGTCGAAGTCATGTGCACGAAGCAGCCCGATTGCTGCTCCTTGAAATGCCGCGCGGCCGCCCGGCTCATGTAGAAAGCGCCATGCAGGTGTACCTGGATCACGGCCTCCCAATCCGCCACGCTCATGTTGTGGAAGATGCGGTCGCGCAGGATGCCCGCGTTGTTCACCACGCAATCTATGCGCCCGAAATGGTCTGCCGCAGTCTGCACGATGCGCTCGGCCGCGCTGGCTTCCGCAACGCTGTCGTTGCTGGCCACCGCCCTTCCGCCAGCCCGCTTGATTTCGTCCACCACCAGTTGGCCAGGCGCGTCGTCCCGGCCGTCGCCGGTCAGGCCGGTTCCAATGTCATTGACCACCACTGCGGCACCCTGCGCGGCCATCGCCAACGCGATCGCGCGCCCGATGCCGTTGCCCGCGCCCGTGACCACCACCACCTTCTCCTGCAGCATTCCATTTGTCGTCAACTTGATCTCCTTGTGTTGTTCTGATTGCGGAAAACGCCCTGGCCCTTTGAACACCCTCTCAACACACTCTCAAGACACTCTCAATAGGACTTGGGCAAGCCCAGCACACGCTCGGCGATGTAGGAAAGAATCATTTCGCGGCTGACCGGTGCGATGCGCGCGATCATCACTTCGCGCAGGTAGCGCTCCACATGGAACTCCTTGGCGTACCCGAACCCGCCGTGCGTGAGAATCGCCCGTTCACAGGCATGAAAGCCTGCTTCGGCGCCCAGGTACTTGGCGGCATTGGCTTCGGCGCCGCAGTCGCGGCCATGGTCATACAGCCAGGCGGCCTTGAGCATCATGAGGTTGGCGGCCTCCAGCTCCATCCAATTGGCTGCCAGCGGATGCTGGATGCCCTGGTTCTTCCCGATGGGACGATCGAACACGATGCGCTCGTTCGCATAGCCGGCCGCCTTGCGCAACGCGGCACGGCCGATGCCGATGGCTTCGGCGCCCAGCAGTACCCGCTCGGGGTTCATGCCGTGCAGGATGTACTTGAAGCCCTTGCCCTCTTCCCCGATCCGGTCCTCCACCGGGATCTCCAGTCCGTCGATGAAGAGCTCGTTCGAGTCGATCGCCTTGCGGCCCATCTTGTCGATCAGGCTCACCGTGATCTTTCTGCGGTCCAGGTCGGTGTAGAACAGCGAGAGGCCATCGCTGTGGCTCTTGCATTCCTCGATCGGCGTGGTGCGCGCGAGCAGCAGGATCTTGTCGGCCACCTGGGCGGTGGAGATCCAGACCTTCTGGCCGTGCACGACATAGCGATCCCCCTGCCTTTGCGCCCGCGTCTTGAGCTGGGTGGTATTCAGGCCGGTGTTGGGCTCGGTCACGCCAAAGCAGGACTTGAGCTGGCCCTGCACGATCGGAGGCAGGAAGCGGCGCTTTTGCGCTTCCGTGCCGAACACCACGATCGGCATCAGTCCGAAGATGTTGATGTGAAACGACGCGCAGCCGCTCATGCAGGCACCGGTCTCGGCGACGCTCTGCATCATCAGCGCGGCCTCGGTCACGCCAAGCCCGGAGCCGCCATAGGCTTCGGGGATGGCGATTCCGAGCCAGCCGGCCTTGGCCATGGCAGCATAGAAATCATGCGGAAACTCGCCGCTGCGGTCGCGCTCCAACCAGTAGTCCTCGCCAAAGGGTTCGCAGGACTGTGTCACCGCTTCACGAATGGCCTGCTGTTCGGGTGTGAGTTCAAAAGACATGTCGATTCCTGAAGGGGTTCAATGAAAGTGTTTCAGTGACCCAGCGCGCCTTCGGCGCGCAGCTTTTCGATCTCGTCCGCGCTGAAGCCTGCTTCGCGCAGGACTTCTTCGCTGTGCTGCCCAGGGCGAGGCGCCGCCCGGGTCGAGGCAGGCTGTGTGCGCGACCAGGTCGCCGCGTGGCGCATGGCACGCAAGCGCCCTTCCGTGGGATGATCTTCCGCCTGGAAGAATCCGGTGGCCGTCAGATGTGGATCGTCGAATATCGAATCGAGGGTGTGCACCGGGGTCGAAGGGATGTCGGCCGCATCGAGGCTGGCCAGCCAATCCGCGGTGCTGCGCGTGGCCATGATGCGTCCGACCTCTGCATACAGTGCATCGACATGCTCCGTGCGGGCGGTAAGGTTCGCCAGGCGCGGATCGGTGTCCATCTCGGATTCGCGGCCGAGCAGACGCAGAAAGCTGCGCCATTGCTTGTCGGTGTAGATCAGCGCGCAGACGAAGCCGTCGAGCGTGGGATAGGGCCGCCGGCTGCGTGACAGCAGGCGGGCATAGCCGCCGCCATCGAGCGGCGGTTCGAAACTGCGCCCGCCCAGATGGTCGGACAGCACGAAACTCACCATGGTCTCGAACATGGGAATATCGATGCGCTGGCCCTGGCCGCTTTTCTGCCGTTCGTACACGGCCGCCAGGATGGCCCCCACGGCAGCCAATCCCGTGATGCGGTCGACGATCGCGGCCGGCACGTATTGCGGATCACCACCGCTCGCCCGCGCGAACATCGCTGAAAGTGTCGAAGCGCCCTGAATCAGGTCGTCATAGGCCGGCTTGGCCGCATAAGGCCCGTCCTGCCCGTAGCCGAACACCCCGGCATAGATGATGCGCGGATTGGTCTCGGCCAGGGTTTCGTACGACAGGCCCAGCCGCGCCATGGCCTGCGGCCGCACGTTGTAGACGAACACATCGGCTTCGCTGACCAGGCGCAGCAGGGCCGCGCGGCCTGCAGGGCACTTGACGTCCAGCACCACGCTGCGCTTGCTGCGGTTCGTGTTCAGGAAGATCGGCCCCATGCCCGTGCTGCGCATCGGGCCGATGCCGCGCACCACATCGCCCTCCGGCGCCTCGATCTTGATCACATCGGCCCCCATGTCGCCCAGCCACTGCGTGCCATAGGGGCCCATCAGCACCGCGGTCATGTCGATCACGCGCAGGCCGCTCAGAGGCCCGCTCATGCTTGCGCCCATGCCGGCTCGATGCGGTCTCCAGATGCCGCGCCCGGGATGTCCATGCGTTCCGCTTTAATGAGATCGAGTCGGGTTTGTTCTGATATAAGAATATTCATTTCCATATAAGAATTATTGGAATCGACAGCCGAAGCTGTCAACCGGCCTGCGGGTAAGTCCCAAGCCGCGGATGGAGTCGCCGGATAATTCACGTTGATGTCAGCCAAGACCATGTCCACCCACTCTTCCGAAGACGATGACGACCGCGCAGCGCCGCCCCGCGCGCCGCTACGGGTCATGCAAGTCATCTCCACCCTGGCCAAGCACCGTGACGGCCTTTCGCTGGCCCAACTCAGCGAGGCGCTGCAGCTACCCAAGACCAGTCTTTTCAGCCTGCTCCGCTCACTCGAATCGGGCGGCTACGTGATCTCGGAGAGCGGGCACCACCGCCTCGGCCAGGAGACGCACAGCCTGGCGGCCTTGATCCAGCACACGGACGGCTTTCCAGGCAACGTGCGGCCCTGGCTCAGCCAGTTGCACAAGGCCTGCGAGGAGACCGTGATGGTGGGTGTACCCGCGGACAACTGGACCCGCCTGGTGTATGTGGATGTGATCGAGGCCAGCAGTTGGCTGCGTTACTCGGCCAACGTCGGCGCGCACCGGCCTCTGTACTCGACCTCGCTCGGCTTGACGATGCTGGCCTTCGCCACACCGGAGCAACAGCGGCGCTACCTCGAAACGACGCGGCTTGAAGCGGTGACTGCCTTCACCATCACCACCCGCAAAGGATTGCAGCAAGCGTTTCGCGAGATCCAGGCCGATGGCTACGTCTGCAGCGCGGGCTCGATCGAAGGCGCGACCGGGGTTTCGGCGCCGATCTTCGACAGCGAAGGAAAGCTATACGCGGCTGTGGGCATGGCAGGTCCCACCGCACGCTGCGACCGCCACATGGAGCGCTTCATCGATCTCGTGCGCCAATGCGGCCTACAGATGTCGCGTGCATTGGGATATGAAGGGTCATATCCTGGTAAGGACTAAAAGCGTGTTCACGATGTCCTCCTGATGAGCTTTCGGCCTCATCGGACCATTCGGACTGAGCTTGCATTCACCGCATTGCGGCGCGAGGCGATTGGATTGAACCTGGCGCCGGGGATGCCTTCTCTCGTCATTCCCGCGCAGGCGGGAATCCAGCGACAGCGCTCCCAGCAGACACTGGATTCCCGCCTGCGCGGGAATGACGAGATATTGAAAATAAAAATCTGTTCATTGAAAACTTAGCGAAGCGTTGCGCAGGGCTTGAGCGCCTCGCGCTGTCAGCGCGCCTGAACGCCGCTCCCCAGCGCGTCCGGATGATCCGCCAGGCGTGGCATGGGCAGTGGGGCCAGCTCATCCATGCCTCGGACATAGGCCCGCCAGTCGGCCAGGATCCGGGCACGCCCTTCATCGCCTGCATAAGGCACCTGATAGCCCACGAAGGGCGGCAGGACCTGCATGCCGGTGAACCCAAGGACACCTCTCAGGAGCGGCATCAGAATATCGCGCATGTCCCCGTTGAGGGAGTCGGGTCCGAACGCCTGCGGCGGCGCTCCCGTGGTGACGGCGACGATGGCCCGCTTGCCCGCGAAACGGCCACGCTCGAACACCGCGGAGCGGCCATACACCGGACCCGACACGAACACCCGGTCGATCCAGCCTTTGAGGATCGCGGGCATGCCGAACCACCACAAGGGAAACATCAGCAGCAGCAGATCGGCATCCAGCAAGCGCTGTAACTCCGCCTGTATGTCGGACGCCAGGCTCCGGTTGCTCCAGCCATGGCGCTGCTCAAGAGACACATTCAACGGCCCTTCACTGCGTGGCGCCAGAAAATCACCATGCTCCACCACTGCTTTGAATCGCATGGCGTACAAGTCCGAGACCTGCACCGCGCAGCCCAGGCCTTCCAGTTCCTCGACCGCCGCCGCCCGGAGCGCCGCGTGGAAAGACCGCGGCTCCGGATGAGCGCTGACCAGCAGCGCCCGCCGCGGCGCCTCACCCGCGCAGCAATTCATCGCTGATGATGATCTTGCGCACCTCCGTCGTGCCAGCGCCGATCTCAAGCAGCTTGATGGAACGGTAGAGCCGGTTGATCTCGGACTCCCAGATGTAGCCCATGCCGCCGTGGATCTGAACCGCCTCGTTGAGGACTTTGTTCATGGTTTCGGCCGCATACATGACCGACGCCGCCGTGATCTTGTGCACGCTGCCGCGCCCGCCTCCACCGATTTCCAGATCGTTGGCCGCACGAAGCGCCTGGTAGGTGAACAGGCGCATGGACTCGATCCAGACATACATGTCCGCCAGCTTCGCGCGGATCATCTGGAAATCGGAAATGGGCTTGCCGAACTGCACGCGGGTACGGGCGTAGTCTAGAGAGAGTTCGAGCGCGCGCTCGGCGATCCCCAGGCAGATGGGCGCGATCATGGCCCGCTCCAGGTCCAGGCCGCTCATCACGACCTTGACCCCCTCGTCGAGCCCGCCCACCAGATTCCTCACCGGGACCCGGCAATTGTCGAACACCAGTTCACCGGTCTGGCTGCCGCGGAACCCCATCTTCACGAGCTTCTGGGCCACACTGAAGCCGGGCATGTCCTTTTCGACGATGAACGCCGAGATCCCCTTCGCGCCGCGTGCCTTGTCGGTCTTCGCGTAGACGAGCAGCACGTCGGCCACAGGGCCATTGGTAATGAAGATCTTCCTGCCGTTCAGCACGTAGGCGTCGCCGTCCAGCGTCGCGGTGGTGGCCATGGAACCCAGGGCATCCGAGCCGGCACCGGGCTCGGTCAAGCCCAAGGCGCCTGTGAGCTTGCCGCTGCACAGGCCCGGCACGTAGCGCTGGCGGATGTCGTCATTGGCATTGCGAAAGATGTTGTAGAGGCACAGGTTCTCATGCGCCACCCAGCTCAGGGCCAGCGCGTGGTTCCAGCGCGAAAAAGCCTGCAACACGAGGCCACTGGTGAACAGATCCATGCCAACGCCCCCCAGCTCCGAGGGCACAGGGATGCCGAAGTAGCCGTTCGCGCCGATTTTCCCGAAGATATCGGATGGCCACCACTCCTCATCGTCCATGCGCTGGGACAAAGGATGGAACTCGCTGCGGGCAAAGCGGTCGGCCTGGTCAAGAACGGCCTGCTCATCGTCGGAAAGGCCTGAGAAGCGCTGTGCGGCGTTCATGGTGGAAGCGGTGGTGTTCATCAGAATGCTTGCAAAAGAAAAAAGGAAAAAGAAACGGAGGGAAGAGATGGCCTCAATCGACGCGCTGGTCTTCGCCGAGCGGAAAGCGCGCGAGCTCATGCCGCTGCAGCTTGCCGGTCGTGCTGCGCGGCAGCTCCTCGGAACGCACGAACTGCAGATAGCGAGGCCGCTTGTAGCCGGCGAGCCTCTCGCGGCACCAGGCCACAATCTCCTCGCGCGTGGCCGTCTGGCCGGCTTGCAGCACCAGCACGGCTTTGATGGTTTCGCCCCAGTGCGCATCCGGCACGCCGAACACACAGGCCTCCTGGATCGCCGGGTGCCGGCTGATCACGGCCTCGACCTCGGCGGGATAGACGTTCTCCCCGCCAGTCTTGATCAGGTATTTCTTGCGATCGACGAAAGTCAGCGTGCCATCGGTCTCCCATCGCAGCAAGTCGCCCGTGTGCAGCCAGCCGCCTTTGAACACGTCAGCATTGGCTGCTTCATCGTCGAGATAGCCGGACATGACCGTCGGGCCTCGTACCACGCATTCGCCAGGCACACCGACCGGCACGTCGTTCATGTCGTCGTCCACGATGCGCACTTCCATCAGAGGCGACGGCAGTTTGCGCAAGCTGGGCATTTCGCCGGGGCCCGACCGCCTGTGCGCGAGCAGGTAGCTGGACTCGCTCTGGCCGAAAGCGTCGTAGAAATCGGTATGGCAAGCTTCGGTCAAGCGAGCTACCACCTGCGGCATCATGTTGGCATAGCCAATGAAAAAGCGCAGCGACGACAGGTCATGCGCGCCGCGCGCGGGATGATCGAGAAAATTGGTGATCACCCCCGGCAGCAGCAAGGTCCAGGACAAGCGGTCACGCTCGATCAGCTCGAACATCTGCGCCACGTCAGCCCTCTGGAAGGTGGCATAGATGCCGCCGGTCCAGAAGGTCGCGTAGAGCGATTCGTCACCGCCGCAATGAAACAGCGGCAGCCATCCGATGAAGCCATCGCGTTCGGTCAGTCCGAACCACTGGGCCAGCCGCAGCCCACGCGTGGCTGCCGCCTGCTGGCTGATCAATGCGCCCTTGGGCTGCCCGGTGGTTCCGCTGGTAAAGAGGATGTTGTGAATGTCGCCGCCCTGTGCCACGCGAGGCGGATCGGCCGGGTGGCTGGCGCTCAGCAGATGTTCGTAATCATCAAAGCCTGGCGCCTCGCCGAAAGCGATCCAGTGCCGGATTCCGGGCGCTTCGGCTTGAAGCTTCTGCGCGGCGGGCGCGAGCGTGTCCGACACCAGCAAGCCGGCGGGCTTGCTCTTGCGCAGGCAGGCCGCGAGTTCGGCAGGGTGCAGCCGTACGTTCAAGGTGGCGACCGTGATCCCCAGCGCCGCCATGGCGGCATAGCATTCAATGTATTCGGGCCGGGTCTCGGACAGCACGGCGATCGTGTCGCCCCTGCGGTAGCCCAACCCATGCAGCGCATTGGCCAGGCGCCAGGCGCGGTCACCCAACTCGGCATAGCTGCGCCGTCCGCCATCCCAGCTGACCGCCGTGCGATCGGCATACAGCGAGAAGGCGCGGCGGAACATGGCATCGAGCGTGATGCCGCCAGCCAGCGCGGCTTGAACCTGCCAATCGTTCACGCGTGGCCTCCTCTGCTTTCTCCGCCCTGGCTGCGCGACGCAAAAGCGGCTACCCTGCGCGCGAAATCCTCGGTCCCGGCGCAACGGACAAAGGCCGCTTTCTCGCGGTCCAGCTGCGCCTGCAGGGCATCCCGGCCCTGCACCGCCGTAAGTTGCTTGAACTCGGCAACGGCCTGCGGCGCCATCGCCGCCAGCTTGCGCGCCCATTCCTGCGCTTCGGCATCGGCGCTCCCGGCATCGATCACGCCATTGATGAGCCCCCATTCATGCGCCTCTGAAGCGGTGAACGTGCCGTGCAGGGTGAGCAATTCGAAGGCACGCGCTGCCCCGAGGCGCCGCGTCAGCCAGAAGCTCAAACCACCATCGGATGACGCACCGAGCTGCGCATACGCCGTCACGAAACGCGTGCCGCTGGTGGCCAGCACCAGATCGCACGCCAACGCCAGCGAAATGCCGCCACCTGCGACCGCTCCTTGCACGCTGGCGATGACCGGCACCTTGGCGCGGCTGAGGGCCATCACACTGGTATGAAAGCTGTCGATCATGCGGCTGATGAACGCCGGCAGCTCGTCCCGGTGAGCGTGCATGGCCAGCACATCGCCGCCGCCGCAAAAGGAGCGGCCCTCGCCGCGCAATACGATGGCCCGAACACCGGGCTCGGCCACCGCCTGACCGATCGCCAGACGCAGGCCCTCGATGGTGGCGTAGTCGAGCGCATTGAATGCGTGGGGCCGCGACAGCGTGATCGTGGCAACCCCTTGCTCAAAGCCTGTATGCACGGTTGAATCGTTGTTCATGAGTGTCTCTTCCAAATCATCTTTGCAGGCGCCACCGGCATCGGACATGCCCACCCACAGTGAACTGCCTTTACATGCCGGGATGCATCTGCAACGACTGGTACTTCGGATAACCAGACACCACGCCATACTCGATGATGCCGTAGCCCACCTGATCACCATCAGTGACTTCGATCACGTGGTCGGACAGCGTCCGCGCCAGGCGCCGTGTTTCCGGATCGGTCAGATCCCATTGGTCGTGCTCGCTGTAGAGCGGCCCTTTATCGTCGCCTTGTGCCCAGCCCCTGTACCCGCCATAGAGCCCGCCCTTGAGAAAATAACGGCCTGGGAGCGCGCGCATCTGAAGCGTGCGCCGGGTACCGTTGGCGAACTCGATCTCGAAAACCCCTGAGCGCAGCGTTTGACCTAGCGGATCATCCATCCAATCGATCTCATGGGAGATGGAATCCACGGCCAGACCGCGATCGATCTTCTTGCCCAAGGGCAAGGTCTGCTCGCCCGTGAGGTAGATCAAGTTCCCCGGCGCTCGCTCGTTGAAATACCACTGGACGCCATATTCCGGAAATTGCACTGTCGTCCAGGTCCAGAACAGCGGCGGGTAAGGGGTCATTGGCGGGCGCGTTTCATCGGTGCACATCTCTGCGCGGATGCCCCAGGAATGATCCCTCTGGCCCAGCCAGGTATCCGGTGAAACCTCGTACCTCTTGCCATGCACCTCGATCCAGCCGCTGTACTTTCCGAACTGCTGGACACGCATGAGGTTCTCCGTGACACGGCCATGGCGGCGCCTGAAATGAGGAGCCTCCTCGTGGGGGTTCATGGTGGCCAGGTATTCCAGATCGAACCTGATGCCGGAGTCGTTTTCAGCAAGCGTCAGACGGTGCTTGCGCAACCCCTCGATCACCGAGATCTCCAAAGGACCGATCCGCGTGCGTAACGGATCGGGACGCAGCCGCCGCGACAGCCGGAGGTTGTACTGTTTTGTCCCGATAGTGACGCCGGCAAAGCCGTCCATGACATTGCGGTTGGGGTGATAGCCAATGCCGAGATCGAAGATGATGTCGCCGCCGGGAATGGGATGGCCGGTATACCAGAGCCGCTCCATCCATGCCGGATCGCTGCTTTCCACATGGTCGAATGTCGTGGGCGTCTGATGCCCAATGAGATCATCCTGGGGAGTCAACATGAATCTGCCTCTTTCATTGATGGGTGGAGGGGTGGAAAATCATGGCTTCATGCGGCCTATCTTTTCCCGCTTGACCTGAATGCCCGCGGCTTCCCGGTCCCACGTATCGGCCGTGATGCCGTCTTCGCGCAGCTTGATCTTCTGGACCTTCGCGGTAGGGGTGCGCGGCAGCCCATCGACCACCCGGACATAGCGGGGGATCATGAAGTGGGCCATGCGCGGCCGCAGGAATTCGATCAGTTCCGCCGGGTCGAAGTGCGCGTCCTCCTTGAGCGCGATCACCGCCATGACTTCGTCCTCGGCGATCTCGCTGCGCACGGCGATCGCCGCCGCCTCGCGTACGGCCGGATGGGCCAGCACTTCTGACTCGACTTCGAAAGACGAGACGTTCTCGCCCCGCCTGCGGATCGCATCCTTCAAACGGTCCACAAAGTAAAAATTGCCTTCGGCGTCCTTGCGAAAGCCATCCCCCGTATGGAACCAGCCATTGCGCCAGGCAGCGGCGGTCGCCTGCGGATCGCCCGCATATCCATGGCTGAGGGCCCATGGGCAGTCGGTACGGACCACCATCTGGCCCACCGCGCCCACCGGAACCTCGCAGTCGTTCTCATCAACCAGCCGGACCTCCACGCCAGCCCTCGGCCTGCCGGCGCTGCCGAGTTCGCTGGGGTTCGGGTCCCCTACGAGCGGCATCGATATCTCGGTCATATTGAAATGGGTATGAATCTCCGTTCCGAAGCGCTCATGAAACTGCGGTGCGGTATCGTTGAGCGGCACATACGTACAGGTTCTGAGCGTATGGTTCCTGTCGTCCGGGCTGGCGGGACGCTTGAGCAACAGGCCCCCCATCACGCCCAGCAGGATCGCGGTGGTGATTTCCATCTCGCGCACCGTCGACCAGAACGTCTGGGTGTCGAACACATCGACCATCGCGATCGAGCCGCCATGAATCAGCATTGCGGTGACCGGCATGACGCCACCCGAATGGAACAGCGGCAGGTTGATCATGTAACGGTCGTCCGGGCGCAGGAAAGGTGCCGACTTCGACATGCAATACAGGTGCACGTAGGATGACATCACGGCTTTCGACGGTCCGGTCGTGCCTGATGTGAAGATGATCGACTGCGTGTCCCAGGGGGCGATCTCGCGTTCGAGCGTTGGCGGCGCAGTCTCGGATGCTTGCAAGGCGCTGGCGGGGTGAACCTTGAGGCCGTTGACCGGGGTGGCCTGCCCGCCGACCACCACAATCGCCGCCAACTGGCCGAGTTCCACCTCGCCCAGCCGCGCATGCAGGTCGGCATGAACAATGCCCAGGCGGGCCTCCGAGAGCTGCACCGCATGACGCAGGAGGTTGCCGCGATAGGCCAGATTGACCGGTACGAACACCGCGCCAAGAAAATTCAGGCCGAACCAGACACGCAGGCAGTCGGCACTGTTGGGCAACCAGGCCAACACGCGATCGCCCTGCCTGACACCCAGCGACTTCAGTGCGTTGGCGGTGGTGATGGCCTCGCGCAGCGTATCTGCATAGGTCCAGGTCTCTCCATCCTGAAAGACCGCAAAGACCTTTGCGGGCTGCACCTTCGCCCAGTGCTCCAGCATGTGGCGCTGGACGCATTGCTGCGCGGCGGGCATCCGGGGATCCAGGTGATAAGCCATAGCCACTCTCCGTGTCATCTCATCAGGTACCCGCCTCAGCTCCGCCGCGCGCGATCTCCGCGAATAGCGGCTTGCGGGTGATCTTCATCTCGGCGCTCAGTTCCTCGTGGAGGTGCTCCCGGATCAGCGCCGCGAGACGGTCGAAACCGGCCTCGTGCCGCCGCGGCCAGACAAGAGCGATGGCGTCGCCGATGGAAGCGTCGAGCTCGGCCTTCAGGCTGAGGAGATCGTCGGCGGCATGGGGTGGCGGCAAATCCTTCCGGGCCGCAGGAGCCAGCGCGGGCAGAACCACGGCGATCTCCGCCAACAGTGCCCGCTTGGCATCGACCTGCCGGGCCAGCGGCATCTGTGCCCACTCCACCCGAGGCGCAAGATTGTTGAGGATATCGATGACCCCAATGGCCTGTCCCCGTGCATAGGAGTCGGTCACGTGCGGAATCACATCGGAGCGCATCGTGGCGATGATGCCGTCGATCATGCGTTGCAGCGGAATGTTCATGAGGCTCGCTCCATGGCCGACTCCACTTGCAGCAACAGGCGCGGAATCTGTGCGCCCATCCCGGCCATCCTGAGATCACTGAAGCCACGCCGCGCGAAGCAGTTGGTGGCGCCGTAATGCATGATGGCCAGCTTGAATGTGCCGAAGGCCTCCCAATAAGCCATGTCAGCCAGCGAGACTTCATGGCCCGTGAGCGCGCTGTACCGGTCACGCAGTTCTTCTCGCTCGAAGAAGTGGCACATATAGGACGACCGCCCCCGCCAGGCTTGCAGGCAGACCCAGCCCAGGTCTTCCACGGGGTCGCCCAACCGGACCAGCTCCCAATCAAGGATCGCGGTGATCCGGTCACCCGTTTCCAGGAAATTGCCGATCCGGTAATCGCCATGCGTGATCGAGATCCGCGAAGCCTGCGGCGCCCGCTCGCGCAGCCATGCCGCGGCCAGCTCCAGCATCGGTACCCTGTCCGGCGACCACCGCGCCAGGTTGGCCATCCAGTTGTCCACCTGTTCCGTAGCGGCGCGACGGGGATCTTTCGTCCCACCGATCGAGGCGACTGGTGTGTCCTGCCACCGGAACGCGTGCAGAGCGGCCAGCGCGGTGACAAATTGCCCGCCAAGCAGAACCCGCCGCCGGTCATCAAACGCCGGCCCCCCATCATGCGTCCATGGGATCGGCGCCTCGCCAGGCACGAGATCGCTGACGAAGAACGGCGCGCCCAGCACTGACACGTCATCGCTGTACCAATACACCCCGGGCACCGGCACCGCGCTGCCGGTCAATGCCCTGAGTGTCACGAACTCGGGATAGGCCTGGTAGGGCCCGAAGATGCCTGTCGGCGGCCCGGCGCGCAAAATCAAGTCGCGCTCGATCGCCGTGCCTTGCTCCAGCCACTTCGCGCGCAAGCCATAGGTCACCCATGAAAACCCGACCGTGAAGCGCCGGAGCGGCCCGATCTCGACGGGACTGCCCAACTGCGCGCTCGCGAACGCCGCCAGCGCGCCACGGATCGCTTCAACCGCAGTGGGGTCGAATACCGCCGCGCCGGGCAGCGGATTCAGGACACGGCTGTTCATATCGCGGCGCTCTCGTACTGCGTCACCTCCTGATCGACGATGGCCTCCAGGCCCAGCGCCCGGCGGATATCGCGATAGAGCAGCCGGCACATCTCGAGCAGCATCAAGCCGAAAGCCAGCGGCATCATCACGAGGACCGGCCACAGCGGCAGAAAGTCGGAGCCGATCTGCATGGTGCGGTTGCTCTCGATGCTGCCCCAGACGAAGCGCACGATGTACCAGAGGAAAGCCGCATAGACAGCGATTTCGACCAATAGAACGAATACCGACAGGCACGCGCGGCGGCGGGGCGGCAACGCGTCGGCAAAACTCTCCAGCCGCGGAAACATGCCCTCGCGGTGCGCAATCGGCAGCGCCCAGAAAACGAGCAGGGGAAAGATGATCCGCTCGACGATGTTGTAGGCCCCGGGAATCAGGTCCATCTGCAGGAAATAGCGGCCGGCCACGCTGATCACCGTCACCATCATCATGATGAACAGCATCAGCCCTGCTCCGATCGCTGCAAGGCCCCACTCGAAAGCCCAGATAGTTTTCCAGAAACGCATGGCGGGCCTCAATTCAAATGGCTTGGCAGCCAAGTGGCAATGCCGGGAAAAATCATCATCACGGCGACCACCACCACGGCCGCGATGGAGGAAAAGACCATGCATGGCCGGAACACCGGTCCGACCGGCGTTCGCGCCGCCGTGGCGGCCGAGAACGCCACCAGGCCGACAGGTGGCGTCAGCAGCCCCAGCGAGATGACGAAGCAGGCCATGACGCCGAACCAGATCACATCGACATGGGCAGCCTGCACCATGGGCAGGATGATCGGAACCGCCAGCACGATGGTGGTCACCTCCTCCAGAAACATGCCCGCCGCGAATAGGCCCAGCATCAGGGTGAGCACCAACAGCGTCGGATTGGCCACCAGCGGCTCGACCAGATGAAGCAGCTCGGTGGGCAAGCGGGAGAGCGACATGAAGCGCGAGAAGATCTGCGCCGCGATCAAGAGCATCAGGAGCATGGCCGACACCTTGACGGAATCGATCAGCGCCTGCGCAATCTGGTGGATGTCGACCCGGCGCATGGCGATCATTCCGACGAAAGCCGCAAACGCACCGAGCGCACCAGCTTCGCCGACCGTGACGACGCCGCCGTAGATGCCGCCGAATACGACCGCCATCAGAACGATCACGAAGATGAAGGCGCTGACGGAACGCCGCAGCGCCGCTGGATCCTGCTCCTCCATCTCCGAACGCACCCCGTCCACCGAGCCGGGCACCACGTCACCGAAAAAGTAGAGGCAGCCGACGTACACGCCGATGCAGAGGACGCCCGGTCCGATGGAGCCGATGAAAAGATGGCCGATGGGAATCTCCGTCAAGGAGCCATAGATCATGATCAGCAGGCTTGGCGGAATGATCACGGAAAGGGAGCCGGCAATGGCGGCGAGCGCCACGGAAAAGCTGCGCGTATAGCCGACGCGCTGGAGCTCAGGACCCGCCAGCGTGGCCAGCGCGGCGGCACTGGCCGTGCCTGATCCCGAGACCGCGCCCAGCAAGCCTCCGGTAATGAGCGTCGCGACGCCGAGCGGGAAGCGCCGGTAACCGGCGATGCGGTGCCCCACGCGGAACAGATCGACGATCACCCCGCCCTTGAGCAGGAGCTGGGCCATGAGCAGATAAAGAGGGATGATCGACAGCGTGTAGGTGGAAGCGGTGTAGAACGCATCCTGGCCGGCGATGCCGTTGAGGACACTGGGCCCTATCCACAACATCACGCCGAGCAATCCGGCTCCGAGCAGGCAGGTGGCGACGGCCTGCCCGGCCACCAGAAAGACCACGATCCAGAGAGTCACTACCCAGATGATCCAATCCTTGGACATAAAAGCTCCGCGCGAAGAAGAGGACAGGCGCTGGATGAAGGCAGCGCCCCTGGGGATTTACTTGGCGAGATACTCCGCCACGCCGCCCGGCATTTTTCCGCCTTCGGCCTGGATGAATGCGGCGTAAAGCTTCGCAGCCTTCCTGGCGGGATGGCCCTTCGCCTCGTTCTTCTCGATCCAGGTGATCCAGGTATCAGCCGCCGCCTTGTTGATGTGGTCCTGCATGGACTTGGACAGGCTGTTGACCGACACGAAAGAGCCTTTGTCCTTCTTGATGGACTCGTCGCGCACGGTGGCCACGCGCGCTTCCCATTGCTTCGCATTGGTCAGTGCAATCTCGCGAGCGGTCTTGTCGAAGAGCGTTCGCTGCTGCTCGGAGAGTTGCTTCCAAGCGCTGTCACTGACGGCGAGATAGCTCTCCCAGTGGCCAATCGAGACATCGACGATCGAGTGGCGCAGCACTTGCTGCAGCGAATAGGACGGCCAGTCCGAGATGGCGATGATCAATCCCTCGATCGTTCCGCGCGAAGCTGCCTCGAAAGCCGCCGGCCCCGGCAACGTCACCGGCGTCGCACCCAGCTTTTCCAGAACAATGGTGTGAAGCGCCGACCCCGCACGTAGCGGAGTCCCCTTGAAGTCCGCCGGCTCCTTGAGCACCTTCTTCACTGTCGAGATCGAATAGGGAGAAGTCGCCCCAAGTGCCCAGGCACGGATGCCTTTGCTGCCGATCTCGTACTGGTAGAAATTCTTGCCGTCCTTCAGCACGTCATTGGAATCGAGCAACTTCTGGAAGGCACGGGTGACCATCGGTGAGTCGGTGCCGTAGGTCGGCAACTGCGTCACGTCCGACAACGGAAACCTGCCCTCGTGATAGGGCGCCAGCAAGGGAGCGGCCACCGCAATCGCGCCGCTGGTGAGGGCATCGAGTTCACGCCCGGCCTGCGTGAGTTCACCAGCATAGAAACGGGTGAACTTGACTCCTCCCTTGGAGCCTGCCTCGATCGCATCGGCAAACGGCTCCATGTGAGCGCCGACCCACGGATGAGGCTTCGCAAGCCCCGACGAGATGATGAAGTCGGCCGCTTGCGTAGCGGTGACAGTGAGCGCAATACCGACCAAAGTGGTCGCCACAGCTAGTTTTCTAGCGATAGGGAACATGCTTTGAAACTCCTCTCGTTGAACAGAGTCGCCACCGATCCAAGGTGAAAGTTACACCTCGAAGCGAGCGAATTCTAGGAGGCTCAAACTCCGCAAGTCAATAAAAATGAGCATTACTCAAATTGGTGTATTCCCTAACAGGGACTTTTCTCTCTCATGCGCAAATACATTTAATCCATCAATTTCATAAAAATTGAGTCAGACTCATAAATCTGTTGACACCGATGGTTTGCAACCGTACGATCCGCCGCAATTCATGTCACGCCGGCACATAGAAAAAGTACAGGAGACATCCATGTCCGACATCGAACGCTCTGGAGCACAAGCCGACACCGCGGCGCTCCACTCGAACCTGATCCACCGGGTCAACGTAGGCGACAGCCTCACCCGGACCGCGGCCCGCCTGCCGAAGGCGATTGCCGTGGTGGAAGGCGAGCGGCATCTGAGCTACGGCGAATTGAACGCCTGGGTGAACCGTGTGGCGCATGGACTGGCCGTGCGCGGCTACCGCCGCGGCGATGCGCTGGCTCTCGCTTCGGGCAACAGCACCGAGTTCCTCGTGACCTACTACGCCTGCGCCAAGCTGGGTGTGGTGTGCGTACCAATCAACCTGGGATGGCGGCCCGAGGAAGTCACCTACGTGCTGAAGCACTCCAGGGCGCGGGGCCTGGTCATCGAAGCTCAACTGCTTTCCGCGCTGTCTCCGGCGTTCATCCAGGTGCCGGAGGTGGCCGATGTGATCGTGGCGCCAGGCACCGGGGCCAGCGAAACCGTGGATCTGCCGAACCGGAGCCAGCTCACCTTCGCGGAGCTTGGCGATGGAGCGCCGTCCACCGAGCCGGAATGCCTTGTCGAAGACCGCGATCCGATCACCTATCTCTACACCAGTGGCACCACCTCCGCGCCGAAGGGCGTGGTCGGCAACCACACCGCCATCTACCTGGAATCGCTGACGCTGGCCATGGAGGCGCGCTTCACGAACGACGACCGGTTCGTGGCCATGCTGCCGATGTTCCACGCCGCCCAGCTCAACTGCCATTGCACCTCGGCGCTCATGGTGGGCGCCACGCTGCACATCCGGCGCGGGTTCGACGCGGGCGAGCTGCTGGATCAGATCGAATCCGAAGGCATCACGCAGATCTTCGGGCTGCCCATGATGTTCCGGCAGATGCTGGAGCACCCTGCCATCCAGCGCACGGATCTGTCCAGCCTGCGCCGGGCCTGCTATGCCATGGCCCCCATGCCCGATGCGCAGCTGCGGCGCTGCATCGAGGTCTTCGACTGCGACTTCTACCTGTTGTTCGGCCAGACCGAGATGAGCCCCACGTCCACCATGTTCCGGCCTGAGCACCAGTTGTCGCACTCGGGCGCGGTCGGCACCCCGGTGGTCAATGTGCAGGCCGCCATCATGGACGAGGGCGGCCAACTGCTGCCCGCTGGAGAGCAAGGCGAGATCGTCTACCGGGGCATCCACACCATGACCGGCTATCTGCGCGACCCCGAGGCCACCAGCCGGGCATTCGCGCACGGCTGGTTCCACTCCGGCGACGTCGGCCACTTCGATACGGACGGCATTCTCTGGTTCGACGACCGGCGCAAGGACGTGATCAAGTCCGGTGGCGAGAATGTGGCTTCCATCGAGGTGGAAAAGGCCGTCTACGCCGCCGATGACAATGTGGCCGAGGCAGTGGTGATCGGCTTGCCCCATGCGCACTGGGGCGAGGCCATCACCGCGGTCGTCGTGCCCAAGCCCGGCGCCACCCTGGACGAGCAGCGGATCATCGGCCAGATCAAGCAGCTGATCGATCCCTACAAGGCGCCGAAGGCCATCATCGTCACCGACGCCCTGCCCCGCACGTCCACGGGCAAGGTCCAGAAGAACCTGGTTCGCGAGAAGCTCGCGGCTCATTACGGCCAGAAATAGCCGCGCCGCCATGCTGACCATCACCAACCTGCAGGTCTACTACGACCGCGCCGTCGAGGCCTTGCGAGATGCCTCGCTCGAGGTGCGCGCCGGGCAGATCGTGGCTCTGCTCGGCAGCAACGGGGCCGGCAAGTCCACGGTGCTCAAATCCATCTGCGGCGTGCTCTACCCGGAAGACGGCGAGATCCTGGGCGGAAGCATCGCGTACGAGGGAAGTGCCCTGACCGGGCTGGCTCCGCACGAGATCGTGCGCCGCGGCATCGTGCAGGTGCCCGAAGGCCGCCGCCTGTTCGACAAGCTGACCGTGGAAGAAAACCTGCTCATGGGCGGCTATTCCCGCCCCCTCGGCGAGATCAGCGCGGCGCTAGACCAGGTGTTCGCCCTGTTCCCCGATGTCAAGCAACATCGCTCGCGCATCTCAGGCTACCTCTCCGGCGGCCAGCAGCAGATGGTAGCGATTGGGCGCGCGCTGATGTCACGCCCCCGCCTGCTCCTGCTGGACGAGCCCTCCCTGGGCCTGGCGCCGCAGATCATCGCGGAAATATTCAGCGCCATCCGCCGCCTGCGCGACGAGCAGAAGATGACCGTGCTGCTGGTCGAGCAGAACGCGCAGTTGGCACTTTCCGTGGCCGACTATGGCTACATCATGGAACGAGGCCGCGTGGTGCTCGATGGCGAACCCGCCAAGCTGCTCGCCAACGAGGACGTCAAGGAGTTCTATCTGGGCATGGGCGCGGGCAGCGAAAAGCGCCGCAGCATGCGTGATGTCAAGCACTACAAGCGCCGCAAGAGGTGGCTGTCATGAGCAACCCAACTACGACGCCGTCGGCGCCATCGGCGCAGCCGCTGCTCCAGCTCAGCAGCATCTCCAAGCGCTTCGGCGGCCTCGATGCGCTCGCCGGCATCGACCTGAACGTGATGGCCGGGCAGATCTACAGCGTCATCGGCCCGAACGGCGCCGGCAAGACGACGCTGTTCAACATGGCGTCCTGCCTGCTGCCTCCGAGCGCCGGGCAGATCCGCTTCGGCGGCGAGGACATCACCGGCATGCCGGCCCATGTGATGCCGCGGCGCGGCATGGCCCGGACGTTCCAGAACCTGGCCGTGTTCAAGCACGAGACGGTGATCGACAACATCCTCACCGGGATGCACGCACACCTGAAAACCGGCATCCTGGGAGCGGCGCTCTTCTGGGGGCCGGCCAGGAAAGCCGAGATCGCCGCGCGCGAAGCCGCCGAGGAGATCGTCGAGTTCCTGGAGATCGAAACGATCCGCGACGTGCCCGTGGGCACCCTCTCCTATGGCTTGCAGAAGCGGGTGGAGCTGGGCCGCGCGCTGGCCATGCGCCCGCGCCTGCTGCTGCTCGATGAAATGGTCTCCGGCATGAACCAGGAGGAGACGGAAGACATCGCGCGGTTCATCCTGGATATCCGCGAGGAACGCGGCATCACGGTGATGATGATCGAACACGACATGGGCATCGTCATGGATATTTCGGACCACGTCGCGGTGCTCAACTTCGGCCGCAAGATTGCCGACGGCACGCCCGCTGAGGTCTCGGCCCATCCCGCCGTGGTGGCGGCCTATCTGGGGCTTTCCGAACCCAAGGACGGAGGTCAGCCATGAGCCGCGACCACGCTGACCTGGCCGACCGCGAGCTGCCGCCCGGCGTGCTCGAAGGGAAAGCCACCCTGCCAGGCCTGCTGCGCTACCGCGCCCGCCAGACGCCCACCCGCGTCGCCCTGCGCGAGAAAGTGCGAGGGGTCTGGGTAGGCATCACCTGGGGCGAGTACTTCGAGAAAGTGCAGGCCTTTGCCCTGTACCTGCGCTCGCAGGGTTTCGGAGAGGGCGACAAGCTGGTCATCGCCTCCGACGGCACACCCGAGTGGTTCTATGCAGACCTGGCGGCGCAAGCCCTTGGCGGCGTCACGGTGGGCATCTACCCGACCAACCCCTGGCCGGAGCTGCAATACATCGTGCGCCATTGCCGAGCCAAGTTCGCCGTCTGCGGCGATCAGGAGCAGACCGACAAGGTCCTGGATGCGATGGGGCACGGCGAAGGCCTGCCGGATATGCGGCAGGTGCTGACCGTGGACATGAAGGGGATGCGCCACTATAGCCACGAGGGGCTTTCGTCCTTCGAGCAGGCCGTGGCCGCCGGCCGCGCCCTGGCGCGCGATCCGGGCCAGGTGGCCTCGTTCGAAGCGCAGCTCGATGCGCTGAGCCCCGAGCAGGACGCGCTCATCGTCTATACCTCCGGCACCACCGGCATGCCCAAGGGGGCTCGCATTGCCCATCGCGGCATCATCCACAACGCCACCCAGGTAGGCCTGGTGCAGCAATACGCCGGCCGTTCCATGTCGGTGGTGTGCTATCTGCCGCTATGCCACGTGGCCGAGCGGTTGATGTCTCCCGTGGCGCAGCTCGTGCATGGCACCGTGGTGTATTTTGCCGAGTCCATCGACACGGTGACCCAGAATCTGCGCGAGATCGGCCCGGGCTTTTTCTTCGGTGTTCCGCGCATTTGGGAGAAGCTGCAGCAGCAGATCATGATCACCTCGCGCGAAGCCAGGCCCTGGGTGCGCCGGTGTTTCGAGAAGGCGATGGCCATCGCGGAACCCATCGCCGAGCGCACCATCGCCAACGGCGACCGGCCGGTGAACTGGCGCGATGCCGTGATGGCCAAGCTGCTGCGCTGGCTGGTATTCAGCAACCTGCTGGCGTCGGTCGGATTGGACAGAACCTGGATGGCGATGACCGGCGGCGCCGCCATCTCCCCCGCGGTGATCCTGTTCTTCCGTGCCATGGGACTGCCCATCTACCAAATCTACGGCATGACCGAAAGCAGCGGCGTCACGCATGCCCAGTGCCACGGCCATGCGCGCCTGGGCTGGTGCGGCCCGCCGCTGCCCAAGGTGGTCGAGCAGAAGCTGGGCGATGACGGCGAACTCCTGGTGCGCGGGCCGATCGTTTTCAACGGCTACCTGTACGACGAGGCCGCCAGCGCAAAAACACTGGAAGGGGGCTGGCTGCACACGGGCGATATCGTGGAGATCGATCCGCAGACCAGCGAAGTCCAGATCCTCGACCGCAAGAAGGCCATTCTGATCACCAGCGGCGGCAAGAACATCACGCCGACCTTGATCGAGAACGCGTTGAAAGACAGCATCTATATCAGCGAAGCCGTGCTGCTGGGCGATGGGCGGCACTTCCTCTCTGCGCTGATCCAGATCGATCTGGACACCGTCGGCAAGTGGGCGCAGGAGCGGGGTATCGCCTACACCACGTACGAGTCGCTGGCCGCCCTGGAGCCCGTGCGCGAACTCATCGACAAGGACGTCCAGAACGTGAACGCGCATTTCTCCCGCGTGGAGAACATCCGCAAGTTCGTGATCCTGCGCAAGCAGCTGGATCATGACGACGGCGAGCTCACCGCCACCATGAAGGTGCGCCGGAACGTCATCGAGAAGAAATTCGCGGCAGAGATCGCGCAGATCTACGGCTAGTCCAGAGAAACAGGGCACTCCATGAACTATTTCCTGAACCTCCTGATGTCGGGCCTGGTGATCGGCTCGCTCTACGGCCTCATCGCCATGGGATTCGCCATGGTGTACCGGGCCACGGGCATGGTGAACTTCGCGGTCGGCGAAGTCATGATGATGACGGCCTACATCAGCTACAACCTGGCCCAGGTGCCTGGGCTCGGCTTCACGGGGGTGTTCCTCGCGATGCTGCCGATCTCCATGCTGCTGGGGTGGGTGATCGAGCGGGTCTTCATTCGGCCGATGCTGGGTGAGCCCATGTTCTCCCGCGTCATGGTGACCATTGGCCTGGCCGTGGTCATCCGCTCCGCCGTCATTCTGATCTGGGGCGTGGAGCCGCAGCCCTACCCTCGCCTGCTGGGCGATGAAGTCATACGGGTGGGTGAGCTGGCACTCTACCCCAGCCAGATTTTCTCGCTCTGCATTCTGGCGCTGCTGTGTCTGCTGATGTGGGCCTTCTTCCGCCACTCGCGCGTGGGCATTGCCATGCGGGCCACTTCGAACAATGAAACGACCGCGCTGCTCATGGGCATCAACGTCAACCGCATCAGCGGCATCGCCTGGGCCTTGTCTTCGTTCTTCTCGGCGATGGCGGGCCTGGCCTTTTGCCTGATGTTCGCGCTGGAGCCCGAGATCTCGCAAATGGGCCTGCGGGGCTTTCCGGCCACCATCCTGGGCGGCCTGGATTCCGTGGTGGGCGGCGCCTTCGGCGGGCTGGTGATCGGCGTGGCGGAGAACATGGCTGGCGGCTATCTGGGCCGGGGCCTGAAGGAAATCGCCGGCTTCGTGCTGATCGTGGTGGTGCTGATGGTCAAGCCCTACGGCTTGTTCGGCCAGCGCGAAATCGAAAGAGTTTGAGGTATCCATACTATGCGTACACGTAGCTACAAGACCTCATATGCCGATCTGGTCGCGCTCAGCCCGTACAGATCCACCTGGGCGTGGGCGCTTGCCGGGCTGGTGCTGCTGGTCTGCGCACCCATGGTGCTCGGCGCACATGGCCTGAGCATTCTGTCGGTCATCTTCGTCATGGGCATCGGCATCCTGGGCCTGAACCTCCTGACGGGCGTGACCGGGCTGATCTCGCTCGCCCATGCGGGCTTTCTCCTGATCGGGGCCTATGCCCAGGCCATTCTCACGACCGACTACCACCTGCCTGTGTGGCTGGCAGTCTTCGCCTCGGGCCTGGTGGCCGCGATTGCCAGCCTGGTGGTCGGCGTGCCCTCTCTTCGGCTCAAGGGCCTGTACCTGGCCATCACCACGCTCGCCTTCACTTTCATCGTGCGGCACCTGGTGCTGTTCGCGGAAGGCCTGACGCGGGGATCCGAAGGCATGGCGGTCGAGCCGCTCGTTCTGCTGGGCTACACCGTCAAGAACGATTTGTCATTCTTCTACGTGGCGTTGGCCATGGTGGTGCTGTTCGTGCTGCTGACCTTGAACATCATGCGCTCGCGCATCGGCCGCGCCTGGCTGGCAGTCCGCGACCATGACATCGCCGCCCGCGCCATGGGCATCAGCCTGATGCGCTACAAGCTGCTCGCGTTCATGGTCTGCGCCTTCTACACCGGTGTGGCCGGCGCCCTCGTGGCGCTCCAGACGCGCTACATCAACGTGGACACCTTCAGCATCCTGGTCAGCATCGAAGCCCTGGCGATGGTGATCGTCGGCGGTCTGGGCCGCGTGCACGGCGCGCTGCTGGGCACCGCCCTGATTCTCCTGTTGCCGGAGCTGCTGAACTTCGGGTTCTCGCTGGCCGGCGACCGTTTCACGACGCTCCTGTCCGATCGCATCTACGAGATCAAAGGGCTTCTCTACGGCGTCGTGATCCTGGCCTTTCTCCGCCTGGAGCCTGAAGGTCTCGCAGGCATCTGGCGAAAGATCAAGCGCTTCTGGGTGCATTGGCCCCTGTCTCAATGAACCAGTTCAGGAGGACAGGGATTGTGGTGGCAAGGTACGGAGCCGGATCTCATTCAAACCGGCCAGTACGACAACTATGGAGACAAGCATGTTGAAGAATCGGAAACTGGCCCTGCTCGCGGCCGTGGCGCTCGCAGCCAGCGCCGGGACCGCCCTCGCGCAGGAGATTGGCGTGACCGCCACTGAAATCCTGCTGGGCGAGGTGCAGCCCATGTCGGGCCCCGCGTCGCTGATCGGCAAGGCGGGGGCTGCCGGCTCCAAGCTCGCCATCGCCGAGATCAACGCCAAAGGCGGGATCAACGGCCGCAAGCTGCGGGCGATCTATGAGGACGACGGCTATGTGCCCGCCCGCTCGGTGACCGCCGTGAAGAAGCTCATCGACTCCGAGAAGGTGTTTGCGCTGACCGGCACCACCGGCAGCTCACACATGGTGGCCATGCTGCCGACGATCGAGGAAGCCAAGATTCCGACCATCGTGCACATGGCGCCCAACCCTGCCGTCGTCAGCCCCCGGCGCCCCACGGTCTTCATGATCGGGCCCGACTATGATCTCGCCGGTTATGTGCCGATCAATTACATGATCGAGAAGCTGGGGCAAAAGAGCGGGAAGTTCGGCATCCTCTACCAGGATGATGACTTCGGCAAGGCGCTGCTGGCTGGTTACCAGAAGGCCGTGAAGCAGCACGGCGTGGCGAGCGTCGCGGAAATTCCGTTCAAGCGCGGCGCCAAGGATTTCTCGGCCGAAGTGCTGTCCCTGAAGGAAAAGGGCGTCACTGCGGTCTACCTGGGCACCTTGACCACCGAATCCGCCGCGGTCATGGCCGAGTTCCGGCGCCTGGGGATGAAGCCCGTCATCGGCACCCTGTGGGCCGGCCAGTTGCCGGCGGCCGTCAAGCTGGCGGCGCCCTCGGGCTTCGAGTACCTGATTCCCGACTATTACGCCTCCAACTACGACCCGGCTGGCGTCAAGCTCATGGCCGTAGCCAAGCAGTATCTGAGCGCAGATGACTACGCCAACTTCAACCGCTACACCGTGAGCGGCTATGTCGGCACCCAGGTCCTGGCCGAAGGCATCCGCCGCTGCGGCGCCCAGGTCACGCGCACCTGCGTGGTCGAGCAGCTCAACAAGCTCAAGGACTTCAACACAGGCGGTCTCACGGGCCCGGTGTCCTTCGATAACCCGAAGGCCCAGGCGGTGTTGCCGATCAAGCTGTTCCAGACCGACCCCAAGAATGCGACAGTCAAGTCCCTGACGGATTTCGTCGCTTACTGAAACCCACCACCATGTCAAAAGCCCCACCCTCCTCTTCCCCGGCAAGCGCCGAGCGCTATCGTTCGGTGTTCCGAGAAAATCTGTTCGAAGGCCAGACCGTCGTGGTCACTGGCGGCGGCAGCGGCCTGGGCCGCTGCACCGTCCATGAGCTCGCCAGCCTGGGCGCGGGACTGGCCCTGGTGGGGCGGAAACTGGACAAGTTGGAGGCCGTGCGCGCCGAACTGGCCGCGGCGTACCCTGAAGCGAACGCGCGGGTCACCTGCCATGCCTGCGACATCCGCGACGAAGAGGCCGTGCGCCAGACGGTGGCGGACATCGTCGCCGCCCATGGCGCCATCCACGGCCTTTTCAACTGCGCGGGCGGGCAGTACCCTGCCCCTCTGCGCGACATCAGCCTGAAAGGATGGGATGCCGTGGTGCGGAACAACCTGCACGGCACCTTTCTCTTCTCGCGCGAGTGCTATGTGCAGTGGATGGAGCAGCATGGCGGCAGCATCGTCAACATCCTGGCCGACATCTGGGGCGGATTGCCCGGCATGGGCCACTCCGGCGCCGCTCGCGGCGGTGTGCTGAACCTCACCGAGACAGCGGCCTGCGAATGGGGCCACTCGGGGGTCCGGGTCAACGCGGTGGCCCCCGGCTGGATCGCCTCGGCCGGCATCGACACCTACGACGACAGTTATCAAGAGCTGCTGCGCGGCCTGCGCACCAAGGTGCCTCTGCAGCGCTTCGGCACGGAAGCCGAACTGTCCTCGGCGGTGGTCTACCTGCTGTCGCCGGCCGCCGGTTTCATCAGCGGCGCCGTGATCCGGGTTGACGGGGGCGTGCCGACCGCCCGCCACACCTGGAAGCTGGAGCCCGCGCGGCAGGACTTCACCTACAACGGATTCCCTCTCTACCAACCTCCCCAGGCGCTTGCCAAAACCGAACCTGGAGCCTCCTCTTGAGCACCGATCTCCCGCAAGTTCTTGTGGAACGCAAAGGCCATGCCTGCCATGTGACCATCAACCGCGCCGCCGAGCACAACACCATGACCGACAGCGTCATGAACGAGTTACGCGAAGCGCTGATGGCCGCCGAAACCATGGAGGGCGTGCGCGCCATCGTGCTGACCGGCGCGGGCACACAGACTTTCTGCGCCGGCGGCAAGCTCACGCCCGGCGCGAATGGCTCGCCCTTCGCGCTCGACCCCGGCCGCTTCGACAACCCCATCGCCGAGCTGTTTCGCGCCATGGACCGCTGCAACCTGCCGATCATCGCGCGCGTCAACGGCGGAGCCTTCGGAGGCGGTGTGGGACTGATCTGCGCCTGCGATTTCGCCATCGGCGTGGACAGCGCCAAGTTCGGCACCACCGAAGCGCGCGTCGGCGTCTTTCCCATGATGATCCTGCCGCTGCTCATGCGCGTGATCCCGCGCCGGCGCCTGCAGGAAATGTGTTTTCTGGCCGAACGCTTCGGTGCCAGCCAGGCCGTGGAATTCGGCATCCTCGGCCAGGCCGTGCCGGCCGCGGAGCTGGATATTTCGGTCGATGCCCTGGTCGCCAAGCTGGCCGCCAACTCCCCCGTCGCCCTGCGCATGGGACGGCGCGCCTTCTCGGCCATGAACGACATGAACCTGAATGACGCGCTCAATCTCGCGCAGATGGTGCTGCCGGTGATGGCGCAGAGCGACGACACGCGGGAGGGCATGCGCGCCTTCACCGAGAAGCGCGCGCCGGCCTGGCCCAACCGCTGAACCTGGAAACGGCATGACTTCCACTTCATCCCAACGTTCTCGCCGCGACCGGCCCCTGCGCATCGGCTGTGCCAGCGGCTTCTGGGGCGATTCCGAGGCGGGCGCCGCGCAGTTGGTGCGCGGCGGCCAGATCGACTACCTCGTGTTCGATTACCTGGCCGAGATCACGATGTCGCTGCTCGCACGGGCGCGGGCCAAGTCCCCCGAAGCGGGCTACACGCCGGATTTCGTCAAGGTCATCTCCAAGCTGGCGCCGGAGATCCAGGCGCAGGGCATCCGCGTGGTGGCCAACGCGGGCGGCGTCAACCCCAAAGCCTGCGCCAGCGCGCTGGCCGCGGCCCTGCAAAATCAAGGCCTCTCCATGCACATCGCCGTGGTGGAGGGTGACGACCTCAGCGGCCAGGTGGCCGCGTTGCGCAGCGAGGACACCCGGGAGATGTTCACCCAGGAGCCCATGCCGGCGGACTTCCTGAGCGTGAATGCCTACCTCGGCGCGCAGCCGATCGCGGCCGCACTCGATGCGGGTGCACAGGTGGTCATCACCGGCCGCGTGGTCGACAGCGCGGTCACGCTGGCGCCCCTGGTGCACGAGTTCGGCTGGTCCTGGAGCGACTGGGACAAGCTGGCCACCGGGAGCCTGGCCGGCCATGTGATCGAATGCGGCACCCAGTGCACCGGCGGCATCTTCACCGACTGGCACCGCGTGCCCGGCTGGGACAACATGGGGTTTCCCATTGCCGAATGCGATCCGGACGGCGCCAGCTTCATTCTGACCAAGCCAGCGGGCACCGGTGGCCTGGTCGAGCCCGCGACGGTGGCTGAGCAGATCGTCTATGAGATCGCCGATCCGCGCCGCTATCTTCTGCCGGATGTGACTTGCGACTTCAGCCAGGTCCGGCTGGCGCAAGATGGCCCGGACCGTGTGCGTGTCAGCGGCGCTGCGGGCACCCCGGCTCCTTCGACCTACAAGGTCAGCGCCACCTGGAACGACGGCTGGCGCCTGCTCGGCACTCTGATGATCGGTGGCAGCCAGGCGGCGGAAAAGGCCCGCCGGGTGGGCGAGGCCATTCTGAAGCGCTGCACCCGGCTGCTGGGCGAGCGAGACATGCCCGGCTTCTCCGAAACCAGCCTCGAAGTGTTGGGCTCCGAAGCCACCTACGGCCCGCACACACGCACGGCACATGCCCGCGAGGTGGTGCTCAAGCTCGCCGCCAAACACCCGCAACGCGAGGCGCTGGAGCTGCTGGCGCGCGAGTTCGCGCCTTCCGCCACGTCCATGGCGCAAGGCATCACGGGTTTTGCCGCAGGCAGGCCCAGCCCTTCGCCGGTGGTGCGCCTGTTCTCCTTCCTGATCGCGGAAGACCGGGTCAAGCCGCGCATCGAACTCGATGGCCGGGCAGTCTCTTTCGAGCCTGCCCAGGTGAACCGGGAGACCACACCCGCCGCAGACACATCTCCAGCCGCCGCAGCACCACCTGCGGCCTCCGGATCGACCACTCGCGTGCCCTTGCTGCGCCTGGCCTATGGCCGCAGCGGTGACAAGGGCGACACGGCCAACGTGGGCATCGTGGCGCGCTCGGAGGCCGCCTACCAGGAGCTGCGCAGAGTGCTGACCGCGCAAGCCGTGCAGGACTACTTCGCGCATGTCACTCAGGGGCCAGTCCGCAGGTACGAGCTACCCGGCTTCCAGGCGCTCAACTTCGTGCTCGAAAAAGCGCTCGGCGGCGGCGGTGTCGCCTCTCTGCGCTACGACCCGCAAGGCAAGGCATTCGCGCAGATGCTGCTGGACCTGGAAGTCGACGTCACCCCCTCCGTGCTGGATACTTTGCCATGACACGCTCGAATCGAACACCTCCAGCCGCTTCCCCGAGGATGCGCCCGCCGACTATGCGCAACCCGCCGGCGCACTGACGCCGCGCCGGATGCGCCGGGCGGCCGAGATCCTGGCGGCAGCGCGGGAGGTCTTTCTGGAGAAGGGCTTCGACCGCTCCTCGGTCGGCGAAATCGCGGCCAAGGTCGGCGTGGTGGAAGGACTTGTCTATTCCTACTACCCCTCCAAACGCGATCTCCTGAATGCCGTGCTGCGCGGCATGTACGAGCCGCTGATCGGCGACCTGGAAGACAAATTCTCGCGCCTGCAGGGCGTGCGCAGCCGCATGCGCTTTCTCATCTGGCGGCACCTGCGGGTCTATGTCGAAGAGCCCAATCTGTCGCGGCTGGTGCTGCATGAGGTGCGGACCGGCCCGGAGTACTTCCAATCGGTGCTGCACGATCTGCACGTGCGCTACACGGCCTTCCTGCTGCGCACCGTGGAAGACGGCATCGCCCACGGCGAGCTTCCGCCGGACACCGATGCCGAACTGTTGCGCTCCATGGTCTACGGCGGCATCGAACACCGCATGTGGGGGACCCTCTTCGGCCGCGGCACCGTGGACGTGGAATCCATGGCAGACCGCTATACCGCCATGGTGCTCGGCTTCGTGCAGCCTGGCTACGGCGCGTCCGCACCAGCATCGCTCCCTCATCCACTGAACGAACCCACATCAGCCAGGTGCTCGACGAAGTGCGCGCACGGCTGGACCAGATCGAGCAGGCAGTCATGACCTCGCCTGATACCGGATCCGCCCCGGCGAAGGCAGGCAAACCGCCTGCCGGCCGCGGCAAGAAAGCAAGCAAATGAGTATCCGCAAACTGTTCATCGCCAACCGGGCCGAGATCGCGCTGCGCATCGCCCGCACCGCCCAGCGCATGGGCATTGCCACCGTGGTGCCTTGGCACGAGAAGGACCGCCACGGCCCCGCCCTCCAGGTGGCGGACGAGACCGTGGAGCTGCACGGCGAGCCCCCCGTGTCGGCCTGGCTGAATGGCGCGGCGCTCATCCGCGCCGCCATCGACAGCGGCTGCGACGCCATCCACCCAGGGTACGGCTTTCTTTCCGAGAACGCCGGCTTTGCCCGGGCAGTGGCCGAGGCGGGCTTGACCTTTGTCGGTCCGCCCGCGGAGGTCATTGAACTGATGGGTGACAAGATCACCGCGCGGCAGTTCGCCCAGCGCCACGACGTGCCGGTCACCCCATCAGCCGACGAAGCCGACGCGCCGGAGAGCTTCGCCGAACGCGCCACGGCGGTCGGCTTCCCGCTGCTCGTGAAAGGTGCGGCAGGCGGCGGCGGCAAGGGCATGCAGATTGTGCGCAGCGCCGATGCTCTCCCTCAGGCCATCGCCGTGGCGCGCGCCGAGAGCGAGCGCTACTTTGGCGACGGGCGCCTGCTGGCGGAGCGCTTCGTCGAGCAGCCCCGCCATATTGAAGTCCAGGTCTTCGGCGATTCTCACGGGCGGGTCATCCACCTTGGCGAGCGAGAGTGCTCCATCCAGCGCCGTTTCCAGAAGCTCATCGAGGAAAGCCCCGCCCCCGCCCTGGCGCCCGAGTTGCGCCAGCGCATCTGCGATGCCGCAGTGCGGCTGGCCAGCGCGGCCGGCTATGTCAATGCCGGTACGGTGGAATGCATCGTGTCACCGACAGGAGAGTTCTTCTTCCTGGAAATGAACACACGCCTGCAGGTGGAGCATCCGGTGACCGAGATGGTCACGGGCCTCGATCTGGTGGAGTGGCAACTGCGCGTCGCTCAGGACGAACCCCTGCCCCTCACGCAGGAAGAAGTGCGCTGGCATGGCAGCGCCATTGAATGCCGGGTGCTGGCAGAAGATGCCGATGCGGGTTTCGTTCCCGATACCGGCCGAGTGCTTCTGCTGGGAGAACCGCAAGGGCCCGGCATCCGCTTCGACAACGGCGTCACGCAGGGCGCGCGGGTCAGCGCCGATTTCGACTCCATGCTGGCCAAGCTGATCGCCCACGCGGCCACGCGCGATCTGGCCATCGCCCGCCTGCGGCAAGCTCTGAAGGATACCTTGATGCTGGGCGTGACCGTCAACACCGATTTTCTGGGCCGCGTGCTCGCGCATCCCGCCTTTCAATCGGGGGCCACCGATACCGGGTTCCTGGAGCGCCACAAAGCCGAACTTCGCCCGCGCGAATGGACAGACGACGAACGCCGCGCGCTGCTGGCCGTGGCCGCCGCGGCCAGCCGGGAAAGCCACGCCACCGAACTGCCCCAGGTATTCGCCGCCATGGGCGCCTGGCGCAACTGAATCCAACCTCCGTAGAGACTCCCATGACGACCTTCGTCTTCCAATCCGACACCGCCCAGCGCCATCAGGTGCACAAGCGCGGCGGCCACATTCAGGTGGATGGCACCGAGATACCTGTCCGCGCCCTGGACAGCACCCACTACGTCACCCGGACGGATTCAGGCACGGCGCATGCGCGTGTCGTGGCCCACGGCGACACCTTCTACCTTCAGCTGAACGGGCGGAGCTGCACGATCGAGCGCGTCGATCCCACCCGCACCGACGGCAGCGGCGCCGGTGCGGGCCAAGGCGGCGCCACGGCGCCCATGCCGGGCGTGGTGATCAGTTGGATCGCTCAGCCGGGCAGCACGGTCAAGGCGGGCGAGCCCCTCCTCGTGATTGAAAGCATGAAGCTGCAGATGACCATCGAAGCGCCGCAAAGCGGCACCCTGGAAGAAATCCCCTTCCAGCCCGGACAGACCTTCCAACGAGGCGCCGTACTGGCCCGCATTCACGCCGAGGACGCCGCAGCATGAGCCGCATCAACAGCCGCCTGGACACGGGCTCCGACACCTACCGCCAGAATTTCGCCGCCATGACGCAGCGTGTGCAGCAACTGCGCGAGCGCCTGCATACCGCGCGGCACGTGCGGCCACAGCGGGACATCGACCGCCTGCACAGCCACAAGAAGCTTACCGTGCGCGAGCGGCTGGATCTGCTGCTGGATCCGGGTACGCCTTTCCTCGAAATCAGCGCCCTGGCAGCCAACCAGTCCTACGGCGGCGACGTGCACGGCGCCGGCCAGGTGTCGGGGATCGGCATCATCCACGGGCGCGAGGTGGTCATCCATGCCGATGACCCGAGCATCAAGGGCGGAGCCTGGTATCCGCTCTCGGTCAAGAAGATCGTGCGCACGCTCGACATCGCGATCGAGAACCGGCTGCCGGTGATCCACCTGTGCGACAGCGCCGGAGGCTTCCTGCCGCTGCAGGCCGACCTGTTCCCGGACCGGTATGCGGCCGGCCGCATTTTCCGCAACCAGTGCACGCTCTCGAAGATGGGGGTGCCGCAGATCGCCGTGGTGCTCGGCCATTGCACGGCCGGCGGCGCCTACATCCCCGCGCTGTGCGACTACAGCGTCATCGTGCGCGGCAATGGCGGCGTCTTCCTGGGCGGCCCGCCGCTGGTGAAGGCCGCGACGGGCGAGATCGTCAGCGCGGAAGCCCTGGGCGGCGCGGACATGCACACCACCGTGTCCGGTACCTGCGACTACGCCGCCGATGACGAGGCCCATGCCTTCGCCATCGCGCGCGATATCTTCGCGCAGACCTCGCCCGTGGAAAAGCAACGCATCGACCGCATCGACCCCGAGCCGCCCCACTACGATCCGCAGGAGCTCTACGGCATCATTCCCACCGACTGGAAGACCGGCTTTGACATGCGCGAGGTGATCGCCCGCATCGTCGATGGCAGCCACTTCCATGAGTACCAGCCTGGCTATGGCACCACGCTGGTCTGCGGCTTCGCCCGCATCTGGGGCTGCAAGGTGGGGATCCTGGCCAACAACGGGGTGCTGTTCAACGACAGCTCGCTCAAGGCCGCGCACTTCATGCGTCTGTGCGACCGCGACCGCACGCCCCTGGTGTTCCTGCAGAACATTACCGGCTACATGGTTGGCCGCGAGTATGAAGAGCGCGGCATCACCAAGGATGGCGCCAAGATGATCATGACCCAAGTGGGTTGCTCGGTGCCCAAGTTCACGGTCATTGTCGGCGGCTCGTTCGGGGCCGGCAACTACGGCATGTGCGGGCGCGCCTTCGACGGCCGGTTCCTGTGGATGTGGCCGCAGTCGCAGATCGCCGTCATGGGCGCCGAGCAGGCCGCGAACACGCTGGCCGATGTGAAGATCAGGCAACTGCAGCGCCATGGAGAGCAGCTGACGGAAGAGCAGATCACAGAAATCCGCCAGCCTGTCCTGGAGCGGTACCAGGCAGAAAGCGAAGCCTACTACTCCACCTCGGAGCTGTGGGACGACGGCATCCTCGACCCCGTGGACACCCGGAATGCCCTGGGCATGGCCATCATCGCCTCGCTCAACGCGCCGTTCGGCGCGGAAGGCTACGGCGTGCTCAGGTTGTGAAATACCCCCCTGAGTCGCTGGCGCGCCTTCCCCCAGGGGACGCACCCAGCGGCCTGGCAAAGCCAGCTCCGCGGGCACCCCAGCATGGCCTGCTCCGCGGCCAACTGATTTGGAGCCTTGAACATGTTGATTCCGGAAGAATCCGCCACGCTCGGCCAGGTCCTGGCCGAAGCCGCCCGGCGTTGGGGCAGCAACCCGCTCCTGGCGGTGCCAGCCAATCCTGCGCGCGCCTATGCGCCTCAGGGCCTTGAATGGTCGTATGCCGAAGTGGCGGCCCAGGTCAAAACGCTCAGCGAGGTCTACGCGCGCGCCGGTTACGGCGTGGGGCACCGTGTCGGCCTGCTGCTGGAAAACCGGCCCGAGCACTTCCTGCACAAGCTGGCCATGAACACACTGGGCGTGTGCTGCGTACCGCTCAATCCGGATCACCGCCCCATGGAGATGGCCTATGTGATCGGGCATGCGAAGCTGGATCTGATCATCACCCTGGACGCCCTGATGCCTTTGGCGCACCAGGCACTGGCCCATACCCCGCACCGCGCTCCCCTGATCTCCCTACAGGCAGCCTCAGGCGACCTGCCTGCGCCCTTGAGGCCGAAGGAAGTACGCGAAGTGCACGCGGGCGATATCGCCAGCATTCTCTACACGTCTGGAACCACCGGACGCCCGAAAGGCTGTCTGCTGTCCCATCGCTACGAAATCGCGACCGGCCAGTGGTATGCGGGCCGAGGCGGCCTGGTGAACTTTGCGGAGGGCCGGGAACGCATCTACAACCCGCTGCCGGTCTTTCACGTCAACTCTCTGGTGTTCTCGTTCTTCTGCGCGCTGCTCACGGGCAACTGCCAGATCCAGACCGATCGTTTCCAGCCCACCCGCTGGTTCGAGGAGGTCCATTCGAGCCGCGCCACCGTCGTGCATTACCTCGGCGTGGTCGTGCCCATGCTGCTGAACCAGCCCGCTCATCCCCTGGAGCGCGACCATCAGGTGCGCTTTGCCATCGGAGCGGGCGTGGACCCTCAGCGCCATGCCGAGTTCGAAGCCCGCTTCGGCTACCCCCTCATCGAGATCTGGGGCATGACGGAGATGGTGCGCGCGATCTTCGACGCCGATGCGCCCCGTCAGGTGGGCACGCGCGCCTTCGGCCGGACACAACCCACGCTGGAGGTCCGCGTCGCCGACGATGCCGATCAGGACGTGCCGGACGGTACTCCCGGCGAGATGCTGTTGCGCTATTCCGCCGAAACGCCGCGCAGGGACTGCTTCAGCGGCTACCTGGACGATGAGGCCGCCACCGAGCAGGCCTGGCGAGGGGGATGGTTCCACACCGGCGACGTAGTGGTGCGCGACCCTGATGGGCTGCTTCATTTCGTGGAGCGGCGCAAGAACATCATCCGCCGATCGGGCGAGAACATCGCGGCCGCGGAGGTCGAGGCCGTGCTGCAGGCGCATCCCGCCGTGGCACAGGCAGCCGTTCTCGGCGTGCATGACGACGTGCGGGAAGAGGAAGTGCTGGCCTGCGTGGTCCTCAAGCCTGGCCAGCAAGCCCAGCCTGATGCCAACGACCCGCTGGTGCAGAACCTGCTCGCGTATTGCCGCGACGCACTGGCCTACTACAAGGTCCCCGGCTGGTTGTGGTTCACCCGCGAGATCCCCACCACCGGCACGCAGAAGGTGCAAAAGCACCAGCTGTTTCCTGCCGGCACCGATCCGCGCGAAGCGCCGGGAATGATCGATCTTCGCCCGTTCAAGAAACGGCAAGCCTTGCATTGAACCTGCATTGAAACAGGAGGAGCCAGCCATGTCTCAGGACCACGTCCTTGTCCGCCGAGAAGGCGCTGTGGGGGTGATGACCTTCAACCGCACAGCACAGATGAACACCCTGGAGCCGGCCATGCTGCTCGCCATGGAACAGGCTTTGCAGGATCTGGAGAACGATAGCCAGGTGCGCGTGATCCTCGTCACTGGCGGAGAAAGCCGTGTGTTCATCGCCGGCGGCAATATCGCCGACCTCCATCAGCGCGACGCTCTTGCGCACTACCGCGATTTCTCGGTCCTGGTGCACCGGGTGTTTCGCCGTTTCGAGGAATGCACCAAGCCCACCATCGCCGCGGTCAACGGCTGGGCCCTGGGTGGCGGCACCGAATTCCTGCTCACCACGGATGTGCGCCTGATGGCCGAGGATGCCCAGTTGGGACTCCCGGAGATCAAGCTCGGCCTGTTCCCTGGCGGCGGCGGCTCCCAGCGGCTCATGCGGCAGATCTCTCCATGCCAGGCGAAACTGCTGATGTACACAGGCGACTTCATCTCGTCGCAGGAAGCCGTTCAGATGGGCCTGGTCAACCGGGCCGTGCCCTGGGAGCGCCTGCTGCCCGAAGCCATGGCCCTGGCGCAACGGATCGCGGAGAAATCCCCCTGGGCCCTTCGCCTGCTCAAATCCGCCATGACCCAGGGCGCGGAAATGCCCCTGAACGCGGCCCTGCAGCACGAGGCCGTCACTATCAGCCTGCTGCTGGATACCCAGGATGCGCACGAAGGGTGCCAAGCCTTCCTGGAAAAGCGCAAGCCGAACTTCGTCGGCGATTGACCTGCCCGCGGGCTCAGCTGTCAGACAACCTCTTCTCGAAGACGTCGAATAGCTGCGTGATATTGCGCTCCACGACGCCCCGGAAGAGCCTGTCGCCCAGGGAGGCGATCTTGCCGCCAATCTCGACCTCCGCGTCGTAGATCAGCCGGCTTCCGTTCTCGGCCGGCTCGACGCGGATCGCAGCCGCGCCTTTCACGAAGCCGGCCACGCCACCCGTTCCCTCGCCCGTCAGTGTGCAGCTGTCCGGCAAACGGCTGTCGTCAAGCGCCACCTGACCAGCGAAACGCGCCTTGATGGGACCGACCTTGGACACCATGGCGGCGCGGTAAGCATTGTTGCCTGTGCGCTCAAGTTCATCGCAGCCAGGAATACACGCCTTGAGCGTCTCGGGGTCCAACAGCGCACTCCATATCTGGGCGGGCCCGGCGGGAACGATTCTTTCTCCAGTCAATTTCATCAGATTTCCTTGGATGCGCAGGCGCGTGACCGCCATGCGTGCAGCGCCGATGGTGTCACCGGCAGCTCATCAATGAAGAGGGCCTCGTCGTCGAAGGCGTTGTCAATGGCGGATGCGATCGCGGGCATGGCTGCCAACCGCCCCCTTCCCCACAGCCCTTCATGCCGAACTCCGTGTAAGGCGAGGGTGTCTCCACGTGATCAATGGTCAGATCGGGGACCTCAGCCGCCGTCGGCACGCCGTAGTCCGCGAGTGAGCCGGTCAGCAGTTGCCCTTGCTCGTCGAACACGTACTTCTCGTAGAGCGCAGTGCCAATCCCTTGGGCAATGCCGCCTCGGATCTGTCCATCGACCAGCTTGGGATTAAGTACCGTACCGGCGTCATGGACGGCCACATACTTGAGGAAGCGAATCTGGTGCGTGGCTTCGTCGACCTCGACCACAGCGACGTGGCATGCGTGTCCCACGATCGGGTAGAAGATGCCCAGATCCGAGCGATCCGCGTTCGGGCGCGTGGTCAGCGGATGGTCGTAGGTGTACTGGGCAACCAGGCCGCTGTGATAGCGCTCGTCCTCGGGGAAATCGAGACGAAAGCTGTGCGCGGCGCGCGCGATCTCGCCGAAGGTCTTCATGCGCGCGGGATCGGATCTCAGGAAAACCCTCTCGCCCTCGATGTCCAGTTCTTCCTCGGCCGCGGCCAACATGCTCGCGGCGAACATCACCAGCCGCCGGCGCAGCCGCTCGCAGGCACCCGCGATCGCACCGGCCACCATCACGGTGTAACGGCTGCCCACCGGTCCCTTGGACATGAGCCCGACATCGGTCGCCGCGTAGTTGACCGAAATCCGCTCGGGATCCATCGACAAGTACTGCGCGACCAACTGCACCGCCGTGGTCTCCGGACTGTTGCCCCAATGAGGCGCATAGAGCGTCACGCTCACCGTTCCATCGGCAATCATCTTCACCTGAGCGCTCTCAGGGCTCGAAGTCTGCGGAAATGGGGCTTGGGGATCAAGGAACCAAAGTTCGGTCACGCTGAGCACGCTGCGCTCGTTGACGGTAGCCAGGCCGAAGCCGATGCGCTTTCCCCGCGCTCGCGACTCGGCCTTCAGCTTACGCCAACGCGGAAGGTCAGCCAGTTCAAGCGCGCGGTCAAGCACGCGGCCGTAGTTGCCGCTATCGTAGATGTTGCCGTTCGGAATACGCCAGGGAAATTGCTCCGGCTGGATGAAGTTGCGCCGCCTCAGCTCCACAGGATCCGCACACAGTTCCACCGCGGCGGCATCGACCAACCGCTCAAGCACGAAGTTGCCGACTTCGCCTCCGAAGCCCCGGTACGGCGCCTGGTTGGTCTTGTTGGTCAGAACACAAGTCAGGTCGTACTCAAGCGCCGGAATGGTGTAAGGCCCGACAGCCTGGGCCAGCGCATTGCCGTGAGCGCCCGTGTTCATCAGGAAATAGGCGCCGTAGTCGTCGATCACCTTGAGTTGCAGCGCCGTGAACTGGCCGTTTCCGTCGACCACCAGTGCCGCATCGTAGATGCGGTCCGAACCGTGCTGATTGCCGTTGGCCATGTGCTCGGCACGGTCTTCCGTGTACTTGACGGGCCGGCCGATGTGGCGCGAGAGCGCCGCGGCGATCATGGGCACATGGTAGAGCGTGGACTTCCCGCCGAAGCTCCCGCCTACATCGCGCATATGGAATGTCAGTTGCTGCGGCTGCACATGCAGGGAGGCCGCCAGGCGCATACCCAGCACGCCCTGCTGAGACATGTTCGACCATATCGTGAAGCGGCTCTCGGAGGGGTCGTAGTCCACTACAGCCGCACAGGTCTCCATCGGCTGCGGAGACACGCGCGGCCAGCGGAAGCGGCGGCGCACCACACGCGCGCCGGCCGTGGCGAACGCCTCTTTCACCGGCCCCCATGCATATCGGCTGCGGTGAACCACGTTCGAGCCGTGCTCCGGATGCAGCAATGCGTCGCCCGTGGCCTGTATCGATTGTTCGGGATCGACCACGGAAGGCAATGGCTCGTAATCGACGTCAATCAACGCCAGCGCGTCTTCCGCGACATAGCGGTTCACAGCTGCGACCACGGCCACGGGTTCGCCCACGTGCCGCACTTTCTCCACCGCCACGCAATGCTGAATCACCGGTGGCGATGACAGCGTCGGCATCGGCCCGACGAGCTGCTCCAACTCGCGTCCGGTCAGCACCGCGTAAACGCCCGGCAGCGCGCGGGCGCGTTGGGTATCGATCGAGCGGATGCGCGCGTGGGCATGAGGCGATGCAAGCGCGGCTGCATGGGCCATGCGCGGCAGCATGAGATCGTCCGTGAAGCGTCCCCGCCCCAGCAAAAAGCGGGCGTCTTCGCGCCTCGGGACACTGCGGCCCACCCAACCTGCGGATGTTTCACGAGAATCGGCGCTCATGCCTTGATCTCCGCGTTTTCGCGCGCCGCCTCGGCGATCGCGTCGATGATGGTTTCGTAGCCGGTACAACGGCACAGATTTCCCGATATGGCCTCGCGGATCGCCTCCCGGTCCGGCGATCCGCCGGCGCGCAGATACTCGGCCGCAACCATGAGAACCCCCGGCGTGCAAAAGCCGCATTGCAGCGCGTGACAGCGCCGGAAGGCCACCTGCAATGCGGAGAGCTCGCCCCCCGGCCCCGCCAGGCTTTCGATGGTCTCAACGTGGCAACCCTGAGCCTGGGAAGCAAAGGTAAGGCACGAGCGTGCACTGCGGCCATCAATCAACACGGTGCAAGCGCCGCATACACCATGCTCGCACCCCACATGGGTCCCTGTGAGACCCTGCTCATGGCGGATGAAATCACTCAGCAGCATCCGTGCCTCGGCCCGGTGCTCGACAGGCTCGCCGTTGATAACCAATTGAATGGGAACAGTGTTCATGGGGTCTCCGATGGCTCAGCTGCGGCACGGGACAGCGCCCGGATCATCAGCGTGCGGGTAAGGTCGCGCCGGTACTCGGCCGTGATGGCCGCGGTCGCGTTGAACTCAATCGCGCCAACGGCCGCATCAACCGCGCGCGCGATGCATCCGGCATCCGGCACCTCTCCAGCCAGGACTTCCTCGGCTTCCGCTGCCCGTAGTGGCGTGTACGATATCCCCGACATCGAGACACGGGCTCTTTCGCAACGCCCGTCCCGCATCCGCAGGCCGGCGGCCACGGCCGAGATCGCGAAATCGCCTTTGCGCAAACTGACCTCCTCGAATGCGAACCGCTCCTGCGCTAGTGCCGCCGGGATCCGCACTTGCAGCAGCATTTCATCCGGTTCAAGGGCCGTCGTGAACGGTGCGAGGAAGAACTCCGAAGCGGGAATCGCGCGCTCGGCGTCGACGCTGCGCACCATGAACACGGCGTCAAGCGCAAGCATCACCGCAGGCATCTCGGAGGCTGGATCGGCGTGCGAGAGATTTCCGCCTAGGGTTCCGCGGTTCCGGATGGAATGGTGCGCGACATACTCGTAGGCCTCTCGCACCAACGGTGCGTGCTGCGCCACCAGAGCATGCTCTTTCACATCGTTGTGCCGGGTCATGGCACCGATGCACAGCGCTCCATCCCGCATCTCGATGCCATCGAGGCCAGGTACCGCACCAAGATCGATCAGGATCTCGGGTTGCGCGACCCGGAAGTTCATCATGGGAATAAGGCTTTGGCCGCCTGCGAGGAGCTTCGCGTCTCGGTCCTGGTGCTCCCGCAGCGCGCGCAGCGCTTCTTCCAGACTCGAAGTCCGGATGAGTTCAAAGGCAGATGGTTTCATGGGCGTGTCTCGCGGGTGCTGACCGCTTTGGAAAGGAAGCAGCGGTTCGGGTTATCAGGCGCCGAGGCAATCCGGCCCGAACTTGCCGTCGATAAGCACGAACAGCACTTGGCAATGCGCCCCGGAGCGGTTGCTCCACGCGTGATTCGTGCCTCGCTGTACCACCACGTCGCCGGCCTTGACCAATACCTCGCGCTCGTCGAGCACGAGATAGATTTCGCCCGACAGCACGATACCGTAGTCGATCGATTCGGTGCGGTGCATGAACGGGTGGCGTGCGCCAGCCTGGAAGGTCGACGCACCGTGGCCGCCGATGGCGTCAAACGCCGCCTTGGCTTGCTCGCTGTCAAGCGTCTTTACGGCGTCGGATTCAGGAGGAAAATCAACCACCCGCACAACGGAGCCGCCCGCTGGCGGTGCCAAGGGCATTTTCCCCGCCTCCGCGGTCGGGTCGGCCTCATTGCCTATCGGAGCCGGCGTGGCGAAGGTGGTCCACAACTGGGTGCTGAAATAGCCCGGCCGGTGTGGATGGGCAATCACGTTGGGCGCCATGCCGTCACTGGAGACCACGGCGCGTCCTTGTGCGTCATGGCCTGTGACCACGCGGCGAACCTGCCCGTTGCGATACATATTCTGTTTGTTTTCCATGAAATCTTTCAAAGACCGAGATAAGCTGCCTGGATGGCCGGATCGCCAGCCAGATCGGTACTGAGCCCGCTGCGCACCAGGCGCCCGGACTCAATGACGTAGGCTCGATCGGAAACCGCCAGAGCCATCTCGACGTTCTGCTCTGACAAGAGAATCGATAGGCCGCTCTCGCGCAGCGACCGGATGATCTCTGCGATCTGCCGCACGATGATGGGCGCGATTCCCAACGTGGGTTCGTCGAGCATGAGCACGCGCGGACGACACATCAGCGCGCGGGCGATCGCAAGCATCTGCTGCTCACCGCCGGAAAGCGTGCCCGCTGCCTGATCCTGGCGTTCCCGCAACCGCGGAAACAGCCCATACATCGCCTCGATACCCTCGGCAAGATGGGCCGCACCTTCACCCACCGCCCCCAGTTCCAGGTTTTCGCGTACGCTCATGTCGCCGAAAACCTGCCGACCTTCGGGCGAGAGCGCAATGCCGATCGCAGGACGGCGCCAGCCGGCCAGCTTGCCGACTTCACGGCCATCCAGGCAGATCGATCCGCTCGCCTCGGCCATGCCGGCGATGGCCTTGAGCGTAGAACTCTTGCCTGCGCCGTTGGCGCCGACCAGGGCCACGACCTCACCCCGGCCGATGTCCAGATCGAGTCCGTCGACGGCGCACACTGCACCATAGGTGACCTTCAGTTGACGCACCTCAAGCATGCTTGTCCTCCGCGACCCCGCCCATGTAGGCACGCACGACAACCGGATCGCTGCGCACTTCGTCGGGCGTGCCCGCCGCGATCTTCTCGCCATGATGCAGCACCACCACCTGATCACACAGCGACATGATCATCTTGAGGTTGTGATCGATGATGATGATCCCCATGCCCTCGCGCCGCAATGACCGGATCAGGTTGGCCAGTGCCGTGGCTTCGGTATGGTTGAGGCCCGCGGCTGGTTCATCGAGCAGCAGCACGCGCGGGCCGGCGGCCAGCGCGCTCGCAATGGCCAGCATCCGCTGTTCTCCATAGGAAAGGCTCGACGCCAGCGCGTCCGCACGATGGCCCAGCCCGACTCGCTCGATCGCCGCACGCGCATGCGCAGCGCGGTGGGCTTCCCGCTTCAGGAAGCTTCGCGTCCGCACGACGGCGGCAAGCGCATGCTCGGAGGCTGCCAGATGCGTGGCAACCAGCACATTGTCAGCCACCGACAGATCGCCAAAAAGCGTAGTCTGCTGAAATGTTCTCACCAAGCCCAGCCGCGCCATGCGATGCGAAGCTATTCCAGCCACATCCTGGCCAAGCAGCCGGATCTGGCCCGAATCCGGCGCGAAGTACCCGCTCAGCACATTCAGGCAGGTCGTCTTTCCGGCACCGTTGGGACCGATAAGCCCAACCACCTCCGAGGCATGCACCTTCAGATCCACACCGCCGAGCGCGCGCAGGCCCCGGAACGATTTGGCCACGCCTCGCACATCGAGCAGCAGTTCGCCACGTTCGAAGGTTTCGGTCGCGGGCGGAAAAACAGCCTCGAGCCGCCGCTCCTCCTGCGCAGCCGGTGTTGCCGTCAACGTGCGGCGCGACCGCGGTCTCGGCAGCAATGATGCCAAGCCGCCCGGAAGCAGGCGGACAATGAGAAGCAGCAGCAACGCGAACACCGCCAACCGCAGGTCGCCGAGGAAGCGCAGCCACTCGGGCAGCACAGCGAAAATCGCTCCACCCAGCAGCGGTCCGATCAACGTACCCCGGCCGCCCAGAATCACCGCCAGCAAACCGGTTGCCGAATAGACCGGCCCCAACAGATCCGGTGTGAGCACGAGAATCTTGGGAACCAGCAACGCCCCCGCCAAACCCGCGATCCCACCGGAGAGTGCAAGATTCGCCACACGATAGCGCAGGGTGGGGATACCCAAGGATTCGGCCAGCGGCAGCGATTGCCGTATGGCAGTCCAGGCGCGCCCCACCGGGCTGCCCTGCAGGCGCCGGAGGATGAACACGGTCAGCGCCACTGCGATCAGCACGGCACCGAGGAACCCGGCCTGCGGCCCGATGCCATGCCAGCTTCCCGGCAGTGCCGAGGGCATGACCACAAGCCCCATGGGACCCCGCGTCAGATCCACCCAGTTGGCAGCCACCAGACGAAGGATCTCCGCCACGGTGAGCGAGGCAATCGCGAAGTACGCGCCGCCAAGGCGGATGGAAGCCAGTCCGAGCACCGCGCCAAGCAAAACACCAGGCACAACTGCAAGCGGCACGGTCCACCAGAAGTTGAGGCCAAATGCCTGCGTCACGATACCGGCCGTATAAGCCCCAAGCCCAAGAAAAGCAGCGTGGCCAAAAGTGACGTAGCCAAGCGTGCCAAAAACCAGGTTCACGCTCAGGGCAAAGAGCCCGAGAACGGCAGCGTACGCCACCAAGCCGGCATAGACAGGCGACTTGAGGAGAGTGGCCACGAGCATCGAGGCGATCACCGCCAGCACCAACCCGGCCAGAGAGCGATCGCGCATCATCGGGCTGCCTTTCCAAACATGCCTTGCGGCCGCACCATCAGGGTCACGAGCAGTAGGGCATAGACCAGGGCAGTGGTGAAGCCGTCGGAGAGCGCCAGGCCCACCAATGCCTCAGCCACTCCAAGGCCCAGGCCGCAGACCACCGCGCCAGCCACGCTGCCCATGCCGCCGATCACCACCACCACGAAAGCCTTGATGACCACGTTGTGCCCCATGTAGGGAGTGAATTGCGCGATGGGCACCAGGAGGGCGCCAGCCAGTCCCGCGATGGCGGCACCAAGCATGAAGGTGCGCATGCCCACGCCGCGCACGTCGATGCCCACCACCTGCGCCGCGAAGCGGTTCTGCGCCACGGCGCGCATCTGCTTGCCGAAGCGGCTGCGCCGGAGCATGGCCTCGAGCACGGCAATCAGCAGCAACCCCACGACGAACACGAAGATGCGCTGATGGCTGAGGACAACGCCAAATACTTCCTGCGCGCCCTCAAAGCCGCCGACGCCCGCCGGAGCCGGACCACGCACAGCCAGTACGGCATCGGCCAGAAGCAGGCTGACGGCATAAGTCGCCAGCAGTGCATCGGAAAGACCGTCGGACCTGGACAGCAACGGCCCCACCGATACGCGTTCAATCAGCAGGCCCACAGCCGCCATGAGCACCGGCGCCGCCAGCAGCATCACCAGATAAGGCGCGCCGAGCGCCTGCATGCCCACCACCACGACCAACGCGCCGAGCATGTAGAACTCGCCGTGCGAGAAATTGATGACATGCAGCACACCGAAGATCAGCGTGAGCCCGAGGGCGACGAGGGCATAGGCCATGCCCGCACTCAACCCGTTGACGAACTGCTGCGCAATCAGCTCAACCATGACTGTCGGTCCGCTCGATCAACGCTTGTCGACGATCATCTTGCCATTCTTGACAACCAGCGGCAGCAGGCCGCCGTTGCTTGCCTGGCCAGTGGCGTCGAAACTCAAGCGTCCGCGCGGCGTCTCCCACGACTCCGCGTGCAATGCCTTCGCGATCTTTGAGGTATCGTCGGCCGTGCCGGCCTTCTTCATGGCTTGCGCGGCCAACCAGATACTTTCGAAGCCCAGAGCCTCGATCTTCTCGGGCGCTTCCTTGTATTTGGCTTCGTAAGCCTTGACGAAGCGTTGGTTGAGCGCGTTGTCCAGCGAGGTGACGTAGATGTCGGCGCTGAATGAACCTTCGGCGCCCTTGCCGCCAATCTGCACCCCCCGCGAGTTCAGGAAACCTGGCAACACGCAGCGGCGGGCATTGACTTTCAGTTCGTCCAACAGGCGCAGGATATTCCCCCATTGCTCCATGTTCGAACCCGCCAGGCACACGGTGTCGGCTCCCGACGCCTTGGCCTTCGTCACCAGTGTGCTGAACTCGGACTGAGTCATTTCATACGTGTCCGCCATGACGACGCGAGAGCCCAGAATGCTCTTCATGCCATCGATGGTCACGCGGCCCAGATCGCTGTTCTCGGCGATGACCGCTACCTTCTTGACATTGCCGTCCGCCTTGAGTTCCTGAACGAACTTGCTGTCCATCTCCGTGGTGGAGTTCAGGCGGAACACCTTGTCATAGCCGCTCTTGGTGAGGTCCGGGTGCTTGGGGACGGCGGAGATGAAGACCGCATTGGATGCACGCGCGAGTTGCAGAGTGGCCAGCGCGACCGTGCTGCTGATCTCGCCCACGATGACCTTGACCCCGTCCTGCGTGAGCAAGCGCTGCGTCGACGCGACACCCTCATTGGCTTGGAAGTTCGTGTCATAGACCACCATCTGCACTTTTCGGCCACCCAGGATGCCCCCTTCGCTATTGACGAAATCAACCGCCAATTGAGCCCCCTGCACCAGTTGCTTGCCGACCAGTGACTTGGTCGGGCCGATGAAGCCGATACGCACTTCGTTCGATTGAGCGCTCGCCCCCGCCACGGTACCGAGCAAGGCTGCCGCGACGCACAGTTGGCGGCGCAATGCGATGAATTTCATGAGGTCTCCTTAAGTGCGGCTGCACCATGCAGCCTTCGAACGCCGCGCAGTGTAGGCAAGCGCCTGAAAAAAGTCAATCACTTGATTAACCCAAGTGATTCATTCAAATGATTAACTCAACCAATTTAGTCATTTGATTGATTTTTTGAGATGACCTCTCTACACTCCAGGATATTTCGGGTCCTATCATCTCGATCCCATGTCCAAACCCACGTCAAGCACCACGCCCATCAGCAAAGACATCCAGACGTCGGAGCGCATCCTCCTGGCCGCGGAAAAGCTGTTTGCGGAGAAAGGCATCGGTGCCGTATCCCTACGCTCCATCATGGCGGAGGCACAGAGCAACACCGCGTCCGCGCACTACTACTTCCGCTCCAAGGAAGGCGTACTGAAAGCCATCTTCACCAAACACGGTGCCGCCATGAATGCTGAGCGCAATGCGCTGCTGGATGCCTGCGAGAAGAAGCCCGGTGAAGGCATCGCGGCCATCCGCCGCCTGATCGAGGCATTCATTGGTCCTGCCATCCGCCTGCGCGAGAGCGCGGACGGGCGCAATTTCGACCGCATTTCCGCCTTGTGCTCCGTCGATCCCACGCCTGGCGTGCGTGAAATCGTGTTCGAGACTTTCGACGCGGTGGGTAAGCGCTTCTCCGGATTGCTGCGCGCGGCGTGCCCGCATCTCACGAACGAGGAGTATTACTGGCGGCTGCACTGCCTGTTTGGCTGCATGATGTACGTGCGCGGACACAATGGCCGTGTCGACCAGCTCGTGCCTTCCGATCCTGCCAGCGCCTCCGCCGCGCTGGTGCTGGATCAACTCACCACTTTCATCGCCGCCGGCATGAAGTCTCCTTCCCGGATGCCCGAATGACCTCGACCCCTCCCACTCGGATGCTGATCCGGGGTGCGACCGCTCTCACGCTCGCGCCCGGCCGGCCTCCCTATGAAAAACTGGACGTCCTGATCGAAAGCGGCCGCATCGCCGCGATCGGTCAAGACATCCCCGCAGGCGACGCCCAAGTGCTTGACGCATCAGGGCAACTGCTGCTGCCCGGCTTCGTCGATACACACCGCCATAGCTGGCAGACCGGTATCCGCGGTGTCGCCGCCGACTGGAGCCTGATGGAGTATGTGCGCAACATCCGGATGGGTTACGCGCGCGCCTACCGGCCGGAAGATGTGCATGCCAGCGTGCTGGTCGGTGCACTTGAAGCCATCGATGCCGGAATCACCTCGATGTGCGACTTCTGCCACATCATGAACAGCCCGGCCCATGCCGATGCCGCCGTGGACGCCTTCAGCGCCAGTGGTATCCGGGGCATCCTGAGCTATGGCTTCTATGACGTGCCGCTGGAGCAACCGGCTTTCTGCTCCCATGCCGAGCGGCTCGCCGATGCGGCCCGCATGGCGCGCACTTTCGCGTCGCGGCCGGCGGGCGTCATGGCCTTGGGCACTGCGTTGACCGAGGGCGGGCTCGTCACGAGCGAGCAAACCGCCGCCGAGGTCAAGGTATCGCGCGATCACGGCCTGCGGATGACAGCCCATATGGGCACGCTTTCCACGCCCGACACCGTGGGGCGCATGAATAATGCCGGGCTGCTGGGCCCCGACATCCTCCATGTCCATTGCAACTTCTCAAGCGATGAGGAGCTGGCGCAGATTCGCGACAGCGGTGGCGCCGTGTCGGTCACACCGGAAACCGAACTGCAGATGGGCATGGGCTTCCCCGTGACGGGCCGACTCCTGCGCGCAGGCTTGCGGCCCTCGCTAGGCATTGACATCGTCTCGGACTATTCGGGCGACATGTTCTCCCAGATGCGCATCGCGCTGCAGACCGAGCGCGCATTGCGCAACGAACCCATACTGCGCGAGCGCAAGATGCCAGCCACCGTTTCGCCGACGGTTTTCGACGCTCTGCAGTTCGCCACCATCGACGGCGCCGCCGCCATGGGCCTCGCGCACGAAGTGGGCAGTATCGAAGTCGGCAAGGCTGCCGACCTCATCACGCTGCGCACCGACGGACTGCACTACATGCCGCCAGCCGAGCCTGTCGCCGCCGCCGTCCTGCAGGCCCGCGCCTCAGACGTGTGCCACGTCATGGTCGCAGGCAGACTGCTCAAGCGCGATGGCCGGCTCGTGGGCTGGGATCTCGCGTCACTTCGCGCCCGCATCGGCGACAGCGCCAGGCATCTGCGCGACACCGTGGCCAGCCAGCCGGCCGTCAGCACATCGACGACCTCAGCCTATTCTTCGGCAATCGCCAGCATCGTCGACCAGCACTGACCGAAGCTCGGCGGCGGCAACGCGTCATCTGGCTGCCGTACCGTGCACCAGGTCCTCGAACAGGGCCTCACCGCCCATCTGGCCGCCCTTGAGCATGAGCTCCATGCCGTCGAGCGCGGTGCGTTCGCTGTGCAGCCGGCATAGCGCCACGCCCGGCGCCAGACGGCCCAGGTGCGACAATCCCCAGGCATCCAGCGCCTGTACCGCATGGCTGGAAGTGTCTCCGCCCGCCACGCCAATGCGCGGCAGCGGGACGCGCGCCAGCACCTGTGCCAGCAGCTGGCCGGTGGCCTGCGCAATGCGGCGGCCGTCACCTTGCGCCTCTTGCTCGTCGTCCGTGCTGACGATCAGCACATGGCGGCCAGCCTGCAAGTCGGCCACGGCGGCGTCGGCCGCGGCCGTGCGAGCCGTCTCGGCAAGCAGATGCTCTGGAGGCACCGTATGGCGCACGAAAGACCGGGCGGCCGCCACCTGCCGCGCCGTCAACGGCGACAGGCTGCCTGCGACGCCGAGCACCGGCGCGCGCGCCGGGGCGATTCCAGCCGGCGCCCGGACCATGCGGCCATCACCGAGGGCATCGACCACGCTACTGGGGCCGACGGCGAGCAACGTGGCATCAGCCGCCACGCGCCGCAACAGCCCGCCGAGCATCCGCAGCTGCGGAGCGTCGGCTACATCGAACAGCACCCCCGCCGGCCCCGAGGCAAGCGATGCATCGAGCGCCGTTTGCAAGGATGCGGGACCGCCTTCGTGGGCTGTCCATGGCAGCAGAGCGAGCGGCGCCAGGCCTTGGGCGGCCAGATGCCACCGAAGGTCGGCCTCACCCATGGGCGTGACAGGGTGCCGGCTCATGGTCGGATGGCGGTCGATGCGGAACACCTCTCCGCCCGTGCCCGCGGCGGCAAAAAGCTGGCCGAACAGGCAATAGCGGCCAAGCTGCGGCTGCCCGCCCACGATAGCAGTCCATGGCACGCCGGCCGCCGGCCGCAGCGCGGCGACGGCGGCGCCAATGCTGCCGACATCAGGCGCACTGTCGAAGGTGGAACACACCTTGTAGTGCAACACGCGAGGACGCAGGCGTTGCGCGAGCGCGGCGATGGGAGCCAGTTCCGCGGCCATCTCAACCGGCGGCATGGAACGGGCGGCTCCGGCGATGCCCACCGCGTCGAGCGGTCCGGCGCGCTCCAGCAAGGCGTCATCGGGCACCCGCAGGAACAGCAGGCTGCGCAGGCCGCCTTCGGCCGCGGTGGCCAGCGCGTCAGTGGCGCCTGTGAAGTCGTCGCCGTAGAACAGCAGCGTGGGCGGCTGCGCGCCAGTGGCCGTCATGCGCGGCCGAAGAAAGCCAACGCGTTTGCCAGCTCGGGATGCGCGCGTGCCGCGCTATCCAGCGTGTCACCCGCGCGTACCGCATCCCAAGCCTGGCGGATGCTGGCGACACCGGCGGCAGGGCCATCCGGATGGGCAAGGATGCCCCCGCCCGACATGAACAGCAGATCATCTCGCTGAACGGCGGCCCACGTCGCCGGTACCGTGCCAGCCCATTGGCCCGAAGAGAAAGCGGGCATCACTGTGTCGTCCAGCCCTTCGGCCAGAGCGGTATAGCAGTCGCGCGCGCCATCGATCACCTCGGCGTCCGATTGGGAGAACTTGCCCTCCAGCCCATGCACGTGCATATGGTCCACGCCGGCCAGGCGCCACAGCACCTGGTAGGCCTGATAGCCCATGCCCAGCATCGGATGGCGCGACAGCGCACCGAAGCCGTTGCGGTGGCCATGCAATGCCAGCGGTGTATGGCGGCGCAGCGCCTGGATGGCCGAGTAGCCGCACCAGTTGAGACTGGCCATCACGCAACTGCCGCCTTCGCGCTGCACCAGATCCGCGTGGCGGCGCATGTCGTCCACCTCGTCGGTAATATTGAATGCCACCATCACGTGCTTGCCGGTGCGCTCCTGATGCGCACGCACCACCGCCATGACAGCGGGCACGCGCTCGGCCAAAGGCGCATGGTCTGGATCGGCGCAGACTTCGTCGTCCTTGATGAAATCCACCCCGGCAGCGCACAGGCGCCCCACGAGCTCGGCCGTCTGTGCGGCCGAAAAGCCCACATTGGGCTTGATGATGGTGCCCACCAGAGCCCCGCTGGACACACCGGTCGCGGCGCGCGTGCCCACGATGCCTACGCGCGGGAGCTCGAAACGCCGGCGGTAGTGGGCCGGCACCCGCAACGTTTCCAGCCGCATGCCCGTGCTTTCGCCCAGGTCGTAGAGGTTACCGGCCACTGTGGCAGCCAGCGTCGGCAGGTTGGCTCCGATGTTGGCCACCGGGAAAGACAGGTGCACGCGCGCGCGTTGCCAGGGGCCACGGTGGCCCTGGCGTTCCAACAGCGCATTGGGCAGGCTGGGCGCATCCACGGTCTCCAGCGTCTCCACGCGTTCCACGATGGCCCGTGCACGGGCGCGCAGCGCATCGGTCTCGCCCTCCACCCGCTTGAAGGTGCCGCAGGACTGCTCGCCTGCCATGACCTCGGCTACCGCCGCGGGCACCAGCGGCGTTTCGATCAGATAACTGGCGTGGACGCGCTCGCTGGACATCAGAGTTTGCTCAGGTCAGGAAAAGGGCGCACGGGGTCGGTCTTGCCGTCCCAGTTTTCGGAAGACTGCCGGATCAGATCGAACATCTTTCCCTTCGGGCCGGCGACCTCCGACAGCTCGATCACCGTGCCGGGGTGGTACTCCGTATCGAAGTACACGAAACGCCCGCGCTCACCCACTTCGCCGCTCATCACCGGTTTGAAGCCCTCGCTCAGCAGCCGCGCCAGATCAGCGTCATAGTGGCTGGTCCAATAGGCCACATGCTGCAAGCCAGTGCGCCCGGCCTGCAGGAAGTCACGGTACATCGAAGGCACATCGTTGCGGGTCTGGATCAGTTCGACCTGCACGAAGCCGGAGTTGGCCAGCGCCACCGAGTTGTGCGGCTCGTAGGCTTCGCCTTTGTAGCGGTAGTTCTGGATCGGTACACGCGGGTTGTAGAACCAGGGGCCTACACCCAGTGTGCGGCTCCAGTAGTCCATCGCGGCCTCGATGTCGTTCACGACATAGCCAAGCTGGCGAATCTCGCCAAAGAAACGGCTCATGGTATTTCCCGTTGGTGGTTTATTTGAGGAATCCGATGGAGAACCAGGGCACGGCAGCCACCAGGATCAGACCGATCAGCAGAGCGGCCATGTAGCCGCCGATGTAGCGCACGCCTGCGTCGGGATCAACCTTGCTCACGGCACATGCGCCGTAGTAGCCGACGCCGAATGGCGGTGCAAACAGCCCGATGCCCATCGCGAAGATGACCACCATGGCGTAATGCACTTCATGCACGCCGGCCGCCTTGGCAATGGGGAAAAGCAGAGGGCCGAAGAGCACGATGGCCGGGATCCCCTCCAGCACACTGCCGAGCAGCACGAAGGCCACGATGGACACCGCCAGGAAGCCGTACTGCCCGCCGGGAATGCCGGCCATCAGTTGGGCAAGGTCCTGCGAGAAGCCGGATTGCGTCAGCCCCCAGGCCATGGCCGTGGCGCAGCCGACGATGAAGATGATGGCGCCCGAAAGCGAAGCCGTCTCGATCAGCATGGGCTTGAGCCGCCGCCAGTCGAATTGGCGGTACACCAGCAAACCCACCAGCGCTGAATACACGATGCCGATCGTGGATACCTCAGTGGCCGTGGCCACGCCTTCGACCACAGCGGCGCGGATCACGAACGGCAGCAGCACTGCCGGCAATGCCACCAGCAGCAGACGGCCGATCTGCGGCCAGGTACTGCGCGGCACACCGCTCAAATCTTCCTTGCGGTAGCGCCACCACACCACGCTGCACAGGCACACGCCCAGCACGACGGCGGGCACCATGCCGCCGGTGAACAAAGCGGCGATGGAGATACCCGTGACCGAGCCGATGGTGATGAGCACGATCGAGGGCGGGATAGTCTCGGTCTGAGCGCCGGTGGCCGACAGCAGCGCCACCAGATCGCCCGGCTTGGCGCCACGCTTCTTCATTTCCGGGAATAGCACCGGCGCGATGGCGGCCATGTCGGCAACCTTGGAGCCCGAGATGCCGGATACCAGGTACATGGCGCCGATGAGCACGTAGCTCAATCCGCCGCGCACATGGCCCAACAGGCTTGCCAGGAACTGGATCATGGCCCGCGCCATGCCAGTCATCTCAATCAGCGCGCCCAGAAAAATGAACAGCGGCACCGCCAGCAGGATCAGGTGCGACATGCCCTCATCCAGACGCCCCACCATGACCAGCAGCGGCGTGCGCGTGGTCAGCGCCAGATAGCCGAAGGTCGCCAGCGCGAAGGAAAACGCGATAGGCACGCCGGAGAGCACCGTGGCCGCCACCACCACCACGAAAAAGATCACCAGATTGAGCTTGCCCAGCGGCGCCAGCACCGGACCGGCCAGCCAGAACAAGCCCACCAGCAGCGCCATGCCCGCCAGCGCCGAAACGGACTGGCGCCAGGTACAGGTGCGCACCAGGCGCAGCAGCGCCACCACGAACATGAGCCCGATGCCCGTGGGCAATGCTGCTGCCCGCCAGGCATTGCTGACCTCCAACGCTGGAGTAATGATGAAAGACTCTTCATGCGCGTAGTCCACGGCAGGCCACGCGATCAACGCCAGGAAGGCGACGGAGGCCGCGATGGCCAGGGCATCGAGGACAGCCCGCGTGCCCGGAGAAGCCTTGGTGACCAGCGCCGTCATGCGCATGTGCTCGCCGCGTCTCAGCGCCACTACCGCACCCAGCATCGACAGCCAGAGAAAGAGGATCGATGCGAGCTCGTCCGACCACACCAGCGGCGCATGAAACGCGTAGCGCGCCGTCACCCCCGCGAAGAGCACGACGATCTCGGCCACCACCAGCAGGGCGGCGGCCGATTCGACCAGGCCGCCCAGAACGGCATCAGCCGTGGCGGCCCAGCCGCGGCGGCCAGCCGGAGTGGCCAGCGGATCGGCGGCGGCGGCAGTGAACGCGGTCATGATGTCAAGATCGCCAGCACGTTCTCAGGCCAGCTTGCCGACGGCGGCTTCGAGCAAGCCCCAGGCCTCGGCGCCGAAACGGCCTTTCCACTCGCCGTAGAAGCCCGATTCACGCAACTTGGCGCGGAAGCTGTCGGACGATGGCGTGTTGATCGCCAAGCCCTTGGCCTTCAGGTCATCGACCACGGAGTCGTTGAGCTTCTTGATGTCTTCGCGCTGCTGAAGGCCAGCTTCGTTGATGCCGCGTGCCACGATGGCCTTGAGATCGGCGGGCAGCGCTTCCCAGCTACGGCCATTGGCGATGAACCAGTAGCCATCCCAGATGTGATTGGTCAGGGAGGCGTACTTTTGCACTTCGTACAGCTTGGCCACCTGGATGATGGGCAGCGGGTTTTCCTGCGCGTCCACGATCTTGGTCTGCAGGGCGGAATACACCTCGCTGAACTGCAGGCTGGCCGGCGCGGCGCCCAGGCCCTTGAACATCGAGATCGACAGCGGCGAGACGGGCACACGGATCTTCAGCCCATCCATGTCCTTGGCGCCAGTGACCGGCGCCTTGCTGCTGGTGGTCTGGCGGAAGCCGTTGTCCCACATCTTCTCGAACGCATACAGGCGCGATTTGGCGATGGCCGCGCGCACATGGGCGCCCAGCTTGCCATCCATTGCCGCCCAGACCTGCTTGTAGTCGCTGAACGCGAAGCCCACGGCATTGATGGCAGCCACCGGAACCAGCGTGGCGATGACCAGCGCCGAAGGCGTGAAGAAGTCGATGCCGCCGGAGCGCACCTGGGCCAGCATGTCGGTATCGCCTCCGAGCTGATTGTTCGGGAAGATCTTGATCTCGACGCGGCCCTTGCTTTCCTTGGCGATGCGGTCGGCCGCTTCCTGCGCCCGGATGTTCAGCGGATGTGTCAGCGGCAGGTTGTTGCCGTACTTGAGGGAAAACTCAGCGGCGCGCGCGATGCGCGGCAACGCCGAGACCAGGCCCGCGGCGGGCACGGCGGAAAGGGTGCGCAAGGCGCGGCGGCGGGTCGGGTTCTGCATGCGTGTCTCCGTTGTGGTAATGATGCGAATTGATGCATCACTGATGGCTTGAAGTGGGCGAACGATAGACAATGGACATCAATTCGTCAAACTTCGAAATGATGGTTTTTGATGTACTCAAGCCAACGCCCAAGGTCTAACGGATGGCGCGTATGACACGGACGACACGGATAGCACGCCTTGATCATTCAGAGCCGCCCGGCGGCCTGCCAACCGTGGCCGACATTGCGCGCGCCGCGCGGGTGTCCACCGCCACCGTGGACCGCGTGCTCAACCGCCGGCCGGGTGTGCGCGATGCCACGGCGCAACGCGTGCTCAAGGCCGCGGCCGAACTGGAATACCTGCCTGGCGCCAGCCTGCCGGCCGCGTCAGCGCCTGCGCCCCAGCACATCACGTTCCTGCTGCCGGCCGGCAGCAACCGCTTCATCCGCATGCTGGGCGACATGGTGAGCTATGCGCATGAACACTGGACGCCGCTGAACGTGCGCTGCCGCACCGAATTCATTGCCGGCTTCGACCCGCATGCCCTGGCGGCTGCCCTGCTGCACCATGGCCAGCGCAGCGACGGCATCGTGATGATGGCGCTGGAACACCCCGCGGTACGCGAGGCGGTAGGCACACTGGCGGCGCGTGGCGTCCCGGTCGTCACCATCATCTCCGATCTCGCGAACTCGCAGCGCGCGGCCTTCATTGGCTTGGACAACCGCGCCGCGGGCCGCACCGCCGGCTATCTGATCGGCCGCTTCATCGGCACGCGCGCCGCCAAGGTCGCGCTGATCGCCGGCAGCCGCAGCTACAGCGCCCATGAGGAGCGCGAGGCGGGTTTCTTAAGCGTGATCGACGAGATGTTCGGCCGCCTCGAGGTGGTGGGCCTTCGAGAAGGGCAAGATGACGCCGAGAAAAACTACCGCCAGACCCGCGCCCTGCTGGAGCAGCATCCGCAACTCGGCGGCATCTACAACATCGGCGGTGCCTCCGACGGCGTGGCTCGGGCGCTGAAGGAAGCGGGGCGCGACCATCAGGTCGTTTTCATCGGGCACGGCCTCACGCCCGACACGCGCGCGCTGCTCATAGACGGCAGCATGGACGCGGTAATCACGCAGAGCCCGCAAACCGCGCTGATGAGCTGCGTGCGCATCTTCGCGAACCTGCGCGAGGGGCGTGATGTGCTCTCCGGCGTCGAGGCGACGCGCAGTCAGGTGATCTTCCGGGAAAACCTGCCTTGATATCTCCCTGACGCGCGCCGCTGTGCAAGAACGTGTTCACGTTCTAAGGCCAAGTCTCAAAAATCCTACGCTTTCTGAAAAGATTTGATTCACTTGTTTCAAATCAAATATATACTGAAGTTGTCATTTTTTTAATGTTCCAGTTCGGCTCACGCCACGCTCCGTTGACATCCCATGTCGTCCCTGAGGTTAGGCACCCATGCGCTCCTTCCCACGGATGTGGAGTTGGTCCGTATGGTGTTGCGCCTCTACGGCCTGCAGGGGCAATGCCAGTGGGCCTACGCTGAAAAACCGCCCTACGACGCGGTTCTGGTAGAGGCTTCCGCGCTCGAGGCAAGCCCCCTGCCGGATACGGAGCCAGCCGTCCGGCACGTGCTCCACCTTACTCGCCACGATACCGGTGAAGCCACCGACAGGCTGCCCAGACCGCTTTGCCCTCAAAAGCTGCGCCACTGGCTGGAGGGAGTAGAAAGCATTCTTGCCTCTCCTTCCAAGGTAGTCCCCGCCCCCCTCCTCGCCCCCGAGCCCGAATCCCTACCCGCACCTGCCCCGGAACCAGCGCCCGCGGAGCCCGAACCCGCATTCGTGCAGGCGCTGGCCTCCCCCGCCGGGCCCGCATCCGCGCCGGAGCCTGAGCCGGAGCCGCTTGCGCTGCCCCCTGAAGATGCGCCCCGCCTCCGCCTGCAGCGCTGGCCGCGCCAGGGCATTCTGCGCAACGATCCAGACCGCATCCGCATGGCCACCTTGCTCTCCCGCCGGGCTCTCAATGCGCGCGACCTGGTCAATTTGACAGGTTTCGCGCCCCATCAGTGCCAGGTTTTCATGCAGATCCTGCAGGCCTCCAGCCTGCTCCAACCGGCCCCCGCCGCCAGCGCGGCGGCAGAGGCCGCGAGCACCGCAGCCGCGCCCCCGCCAGCCCGTGCCGCCAAACCTCGTTTCACGCAGGGGCTGATCGCCGGTCTGCGCAAGCGATTGGGCCTTTAGTTCAACATCCGATGACCGAGCACAAGATACTCTTCACAGGCCCGATGGGTGCTGGCAAGACCACTGCCATCGGTGCCGTGAGCGAAACACCGCCCGTGATCACCGATGTGGTCAACACCGACGCCTCTCACAGCAAGAGCCATACCACCGTAGGCCTGGATTTCGGCCAATTGACCTTGGCCAATGGCGACCGCATACGCCTGTTCGGCACACCAGGGCAGGCACGCTTCGATTTCCTCTGGAAGATCCTGGTCAAGAACGCCTTGGGGCTGATCATCCTGGCCGACAACTCCCGGCCGGACCCCCTCAAGGACCTGCGCACGTACCTGGACGGCTTCTCCGACGAGCTGAAGGAGCTGCCCTGCGTGGTGGGCGTGGGCCGGCTCACCGAGCATGCTTCCGTCGGGTTGGAGGACTACCTCGACGAGATAGGCCGGTACGGTCTCGTACTGCCGGTGCTGGAGGTAGACGCACGCCGCCGCGGCGATGTCGTCCTGCTGATCGATACGCTGCTTGCGCAGCTGGAAGCCAGTTTGTATGGAGCATGAAATTGGGAGAACCCTTGCACCTCTCATCCACGACCAAGGCATGGATCCAGCGGGAAGCCGAGCGCTTGCTGCAGGAAACCTCGGGCGTCGTCGCCGTAGTGGTGGCCACGGTAGACGGGTTTGACCTGGGATCTGCCATGAAGCAGGGCGACCCCGAGCGCGTGGCCGCGATGGCCAGCTCCATCTTCGCGATCAGCGCCGTGGTGTCGCAGGAAGCCCATCTGGGCCGCAGCCGCAGTGTGACGATCGATACCGAAGAGGGCTTCGCCATCGTGCACAGCGTGTACCGCCCCGGCGCGGATCTGGTCATCAGCGTCATCGCCGGGCAGGATGCCATCCTGGGCCAGGTGGCGTACCAGGTGTCCCAGTTTGCGAGAGATCTGGCGGCTGCATGAAGCAGATGCAACTCAGGCAGGCGCTGGACGCCATGGCTCAAACGCCCGGCGTGGATGGCTGCGCGCTCGTGGAGATCGAGACAGGCATGGTCTGGCACCACGCCGGCAGCATCGACGACGTGCAGACCTTCGCCGAAGCTGCGAGCGATTACTGGCGCCTGCATAAGCGCCTGTCGCCCCAGTTCGAAAAACTGGGCGACCTGCGCGCTTCCATCATGGTGCACACACAGGGCCGCCTCACGATGCTGCCCTGCGGCAAGGGCATCCTGCTTTTGGCGCTCACGCGCCACCAGAGCACGACGGACTGGGCCCAGTGGCAAAAGGAAACAAGAAAGCTGGCCCTTCTCGTGGAGGACCTCTGAATCTAAAGCCGCCGTCCGTGTTTCTGGCGTGTCACGGCAGCGGTATCGATCCACACGCTCGAATTGTTGATTGGCATTCTTAGGAGGAAACCATGGCAAACATCAAGCAGACACTCGAAGAACTGATGACCCTGGACGGCGCCATGTGCGGGGCCGTGGTCGATTCGGCCAGCGGCATGATGCTGGGCTCCATCGGCTCCGGCGTAGACCTGGAAGTCGCGGCCGCGGGCAATACCGAGGTGGTACGGTCGAAGATGAAGACCATGCGGGCATTGGGCCTGAGCGACGTGATCGAAGACATTCTGATCACCCTGGGCAAGCAGTACCACATCATCCGGCCGTCCTCGCGCAAGGAAGGCGTGTTCATCTACTTCGTGCTGGACAAGGCGCGTGCCAACCTGGCCATGGCCCGGCGCAAGACGCAGGATGTCGACAAGGAAATGAATTTCTAAGAACGGAAACACGTTCTTGGGCACCCGCCCGGCCTTGCTTTACCAAGGCGGGTACCGCCAGCCAGGCTGACAGCCTTAGAACGTGTTTGCGATTTCGGCGCAACGGACCCGCGAAGAGATCGTAAACACGTTCTTAAGGGAAGGAAACGCCCGAAAGCGGGTGAAGCAGCGTTCCGCCGTTCTTGACCGAGATGGTGTTGATCTTGCCGTCGCCGGTGATGTCCTGGGACAGCCAAAAGAAGCCCTTGGCCGCGTTGCTATTCATGCTTCCAAGCAGGTCCTGCAGGCTGGCATTGTTGGACGTGGCCTCCACGGCGTACTCGATAGCCCCGCTATGGGCCGAGCTTTTCTCATAGATGTTCATGAAGGATGGCGCCTGCACGGGCCCCTTGGCCTCGGTGCCGCGGATGAGCCAGCCACCCGCGCCCTTGGCATCGAGCACCGCCTGCAGGCCAGCCCGGTCAGCGGCCGTGTAGGCATTGCTCTCGGCCTCCACCGTGTACTGATAGGTCACGCCGTCGCTGCGCCTGACATACAAGGTGAACATGGTGCTGCCGACGATCATCGGCCCGATGAAGCGGAAACCGCGGCTGCCCTGGCGATTGAGCTCGTCAGCCATCGCCTGCGGTGTTTGCAGATCCGTGGTGAGCGCCTCGTAGCTGAACTGGTCGCTGCGGCTGGTGTTCTTCACATACAGGTTCTGAACATCCTGAAAGTCGGCGGAAGACACCACGCTGGATTTGAGCGCATAACCATTGGCACCTTGCCGGTTGAGCTGATCCAGGAACCCCACCAGCGTGGCCTCGTCAGGCTGCAGCGCATAGGTGAGCTTGTGGCCTGTATGAGCGGTGTCGCTCATGTAGTAGTCGCCAATGGTCACGGACGTGCCCACGGTGTTGGCCAGAGAGGTCACCAACGCATATCCCTCGGCCCCCATGCGATTGGCGTCGGCCAATCCCTGGGCGTTGCTGCTCGCGCCTGCTTGCAGGCGGTAGGTGCCGGTCACTGCACCCGAACCGCCGCCGGGATTGCCGCCGCTACCAGGATCGCTGCCGCCGGAATCACCACCGCCCGGCGTCTCGCCACCTGGATTGCCGGTGCCCGCATCATCTCCGCTGCCCCCGCCTCCGCCGCATGCGGCCAGGCTGGCCAGCATCAGCAGGGCCGCGCTCCTGCGGGTCAATTCGGTTCGTGTCATCCATGCTCCCATTCACGTGTCTTCAAAAAGGAAACCGGAGCCTTTGCTCCGGTTTAAGTGCCGCTTCGCCAAGCCTGCGCCATGAGCGAAGGTTCGAAGCGGTCGAGGGGTGAAGATCGTAGCCGGGGGAGCGATTTACATGTGTTGCCAAAAGTGTGAGCGCGCACTCACTCCAGCAACAATGCTGAGGGCTCCTCGCTCTCGAGCACGGCCTGCGCCCAGGCCTGCAGCTTGCCAGCGTCGGCGCGCAGGATCTCCTGCTTGATCGAAAGGATCTGCGAAGGGTGCATGGAAAAGCTGCGCAAGCCCAGCCCCAGCAGCAGGCGCGTCATACTGGGATCGCCCGCCATTTCGCCGCACACGCTCACAGGGCGGCCTTGCGCATGGCAGGTGGCAATGGTGTCGGCCACCAGGCGCAGCACGGCTGGATGCAACTGATCGTAGAGGTGCGCCACTGACTCGTCGGCGCGATCGATCGCCAGGGTGTACTGGATCAGATCGTTGGTGCCGATCGACAGGAAATCGAAGTACTTGAGAAACAACGGCAGGCTCATGGCCGCCGCCGGCACCTCGATCATGGCGCCGACCTTCACGGGCCCATAGACATCCCCCCGCTTGTCGAGCTGCTCCCGCGCCTTACCGATCAGTTCGAAGGTCTGCCGGATCTCGCTGGCGTGTGCCAGCATCGGGATCAGCAAGTGCACTTGGCCATGAGCGGCGGCGCGCAGGATGGCCCGCAGCTGGGTGAGGAACATGGCTGGCTCGGAAAGGCTCCAGCGGATCGCCCGCAAGCCCAGCGCGGGGTTGAGATGCGCGGCGTCGTGGCGGCTGTCCAGCGGCTTGTCGGCGCCGACGTCCACCGTGCGGATGGTCACCGGCATGCCATGCATGCCTTCCACGGCCTGGCGGTAAGCCTGGTATTGCTCTTCTTCGTCGGGCAATTGGCCCTGCCGGCCCATGAACAGGAATTCACTGCGGAACAGGCCGACCCCCACGGCGCCCACCGCCAGCGCAGCGGACGTATCGCCGGGCTGCTCGATGTTCACCAGCAATTCGACCTTCTGGCCGTCCAGGGTCACCGAAGGCGTATTCTTCAGGCGCGCCAGGCGCCCCCGTTCGAGCTCCCCCTGGCGCTGCTTGAAACCATATTCGGCCAGGATGATGGGAGAGGGGTCGACGATCACCACACCCGCATCGCCGTCAATGATGACCCAGTCGTCCTGGCGCACCAAGTAGCTGGCCGAGCGCGCGCCCACCACTGCGGGGATGTCCATGCTGCGCGCCACGATGGCGGTGTGGCTGGTCTTGCCGCCGACGTCGGTCACGAACCCGGTGAACAGGCTCTTTTTGAACTGCAGCATGTCGGCCGGCGACAAATCATGCGCCACCAGCACCAGCGGCACATCCAACGTATCGTCCAGCAGCAGTTCCTGTTGCCGGGCGGCACGCGGCGGCGGCTCGGCCACCGGCTGCGCCGCGCCTTTCAGGCGCCGCAGGACGCGTTCGACCACCTGTTCCAGGTCGGCCTTGCGCTCGCGCAGGTAGGGGTCCTCCATCTCGTCGAACTGGCGCGAAACAATGTCCAGTTGCGTGGTCAATGCCCACTCGGCGTTGTAGAGGCGCTCCGTGATCCATTGGCGCACCCCGCCGCTCCAGGTTTCATCCTGCAGCAGCATGAGATGCACATTGAGCAGCGCGCCCAGCTCGTGCGGAGCGTCCTTGGGCATATCGGTCTGCAGGCGCTGCAATTCATCCAGGACGGCATCGCGCGCCACGTCCAACCGTGCAACCTCGTTCTCGATCTGGTCTGGCTGGATGAAGTAGTGCGTCACATCCACCCGGCTGGAGGCCACCAGCACCGCGCGCCCGATGGCAATTCCCCGGGCAACCGCCAGGCCGTGGACAGCGAAGGTCATGCACGCTCCTCCAAGATCACAAGATCACTCCCCTTCGCCGAACTTGTCGGCGATTAGCGCCAGCAAGGCGTCCATCGCCTCCTGCTCGCACTCGCCGTCGGTTTCGACGGTCACCACACTGCCGATTCCCGCCGCCAGCATCATCACGCCCATGATGCTCTTGGCATTGACGCGGCGCTCACCCTTGGACATCCAGACTTCACACGGAAAACTGCCGGCCAGCTTGGTGAGCTTGGCCGAGGCCCGAGCATGCAAGCCGAGCTTATTGCTGATGGTCGTTTCGTTCTTGATCATTAAGGGCCCTTCGGGGCTGGTTCTGCGGTGCCGTCGTGGCAACTGACATGATGCCTTGCGAGCCGCCTGCCAACGCGCGCGTGACCAGCGTATCGAGCGGTTCCTGGCGATAGCACACGGCGCGCAGCAGCATGGGCAGATTGACCCCGGCGACCAGGCGCACTTCGGCGGCGCCCTCCACCAGGCGCTGCGCGACATTGCTGGGCGTCGCGCCGAAGACGTCGGTCAGCACCAGCGTGCCGTCGGTGCCGAGTTGCCGCAGGACGGCGCGTGCCGTGGCCAGCGTCTCGTCGGGCGGGATGTTGGGGTGCACGTCCAGTGTGGCGATGACGGGCGCCGCGTCCGGGAACACGTGAAGCGCGCATTGCCGCAAGGCGTGGGCCAGCGGCGCGTGCGTGATCAGCAGAATGCCGTTCATGCCGCGGCCAAGTGCCACCGGCGGCAGCCGGAAGACGGAGTGAGAAAACGCGCAAGGCTCATGGGCGCTGATTATCCGTCGTGCGAACCTGCCGCGCGCCCGCCAGATGCAGCCACCATGAATTCCGCAGGGGCGGCAGTACGGCGTTCACTGCAGCTTGAGCCCGCTGAAGAAGGTTTCAGCCGCCTCGGGCATCGGCTTTTCCGAGTACATCACCAGATGCACCAGTTGCGCCGCCGAACCGCCCGGCGCGATGCGCGCCGTCCAGACGGCTTGCGCGGTCACGGCACGGCCGTCGGCCTTCTGGCCCCGGGCGCTGATGCGCACGGATTCAGGCAGGCTGATCGCCCCGCGCGGCTGGAAAGGCTGCTGCTGCACGTCCTGCGCATGCATATTGCTTTGCGTGGCGGTGCGCCAGCCGGCCAGCAGAGCCCCAGCCTGCGCTGCCGGTGCCTGGGCCACCATGATGGCGAAAGTGGCGCCCCCCGCATCGCACCCGGCCATCGTCAAGTCGGTGGGCACGCCGCCCAGGGGCACGCTGCGGCGCGCATGGTCGGGCTCGCAGGGCAGCAGTGCCGCCACGGAAGCCCCGGGAATAGGCGTTTCGCGCCAGTTCATGGTGGGGCTGCACGCCGCCAGCATCGCTGGCAGCGCGCCCAATAACAGCAGGATATTGACGGATCGGCGCCTTGCCAAAGAGGGCATCCGAGACGCCATCAGGGACGGCTGAGACATGCCGCCAATTATCGGGGCAGCCAGCGCCGCGCGTAGCTCAGTAGGCCACCGTGAACCTGGCGCGGACGTGCTCGCCTTTGTCCAGGGCATCGACCAGCGCCACCGCCAGATCGGCGGCGGAAAGGGTACCGGGCTGCCCGTCGGGTTGCATCAGCGGTTCGTCCGAGCCCACGCGGTAGGTGCCGGTCCGCTCGCCGTGTGCGCCCAGCTGCAGCGCGATGGGCGGGCTGAGCAGAGTCCAGTCCAGGGCGCTTTCGCCTTGAAGCTCCGTCAGCATGTCGCGCGCGGCTGCGGCGCCGTCCCTGATCGCGGCGGGAAAATCCGGCGAATCCACCAGTTGCCGGCCGTTGACGTACAAGCTGCCCGCACCGCCGACCACGAGGTAGCGTTTCACGCCCGCAGCCTTGAGGCCTTGAACGATAGCCCGCGAACCTTTCATGAAATCAGCGTAGATGTTGGGATTCGCCCAACCTGCGTTGTAGGCGCTGACCACGGCATCCGCCCCCTTGACCGCGGCCTGGACCTCCTGCGCATTCGTGACATCCGCCTTGACCGCGTTGAGATGCGCCCGCGCTACGATTTTTTCAGGCTGGCGCACCAGTGCCACCACCTCGTGCCCGCGCCGCAGAAGCTCTTTCAGCAAAGCGGAACCCACGAACCCTGTCGCGCCAATCAATGCTACTTTCATTTCAATGTCCTTTCGTGCTGGCGAACTCCATGTTCCCCGTTCAATGAATTATTGAAATCCGCGGCCGGAATGCCAAGATCAAAGAGCGGCAAGCCATGGTCAAATCTGGGAATCTCCAATGCAGGCCCCAGATGAACAAGCCAAAGGATCTCAAGGAAGTCCACTTCGACAACCCCCGGCTCACCGCCGTCGGTGTGGAGGCGCTGACCCTGGAGGAGCTGCGGGCGGGCGCCTCTCCGGGGGCACTGGCAGGACCCCAGCGCGTGGACTTCTTTCATGTGCTGCTGGTAGAGCGGGGCGAGGGCCAGCATATGGTTGATTTCATCGAGCACGAATTGAAACCGGGAACGGTGCTGTTCGTGCGGCCGGGTCAGGTCCAACAATGGCAGCCGGCCAGCCCCGTCGAGGGCACCTTGATCCTCATGGCCAATACCGCCTTGATGCCTTCCATCCATGGGCCGGAAATGCGCCTGCTGTCGCTGCCCCTGTGGTCAGCCGTGGCCCAGCCCGAGCCAGAGGTGTTTGCCGTGGTCAGCTCGGATTTCCGGCGCCTGAAAAGCGACATCGGGCGCTTCAAGGGCAACGATCTCGAAGTGGCCCTCATTCAGCATGAACTCCTATCCATGCTGCTGCGGCTGGCGCCCGCGATGCAATCCAGCCGGACGGCCAAGGGATCGGGCCGGGAGGCCGAGGTGCATGCGCTTTTTGCGCAAGCGCTGGAAGCCGGCTATGCCGGGCGCCAGAGCGTGCTCGCCTATGCGAACCGGCTGGGCTTCTCGGAAAGCACGGTCTCGCGGGCCTGCGTGGCCATGACGGGACGCACCGCCAAGCAATTGATAGATGAACGCGTGGCCCTGGAAGCCAAGCGCCTCCTGGTACACAGCGAAGCGACTGCCGCCCAGATAGGCCACTGGCTAGGTTTTACAGAAGCCACCAACTTCGTGAAGTTCTTCCGTCGAACCGCAGGCATGACCCCCCTGGACTTCCGCGCCAGAATGACAGCGCAAGGCTAGGGTGTGTCATCCGCTAGAGCGTTTTTGCCTTCAATAACGATCCATTTTTCGCCGTCATTCCCGCGCAGGCGGGAATGACGAAAAACCCGAAGGCCGCGGAGCACGCCATACCAGTGCACCCGCGGAGCTGGCTTTGCCAGGCCGCCAGGTGCGTCCCCCCTGGGGGGAAGGCGCGTCAGCGACTCAGGGGGGCTCTTTCAAGGGGCTATTTTCTTGTTCAACCCCCGGACCTGCTCAACGATCAGTTTACCGATGCCCTGTGAGTCGAGCAGATCCGCGCGCTGCCTGGTGCACACGAGCGAGATGCTGCCGATGGGCTCGGTTTGCGGAATGACGGGCACACCGAACCCCACGAGCTGCGACTGAAGCTCGCCAAAACTGACACAGTATCCCGCCTGGCGGATGGTCTTGAGCCGGCCGCGCATCTCCCGCCAGCCCTGATCGTCGGCGTCTTCCGAAGGCAGCTTTTCCGCTCGCGCCTCCCCGAATTTCTCGTAGAGCTTTCGCGCGCGCTGAGTGCTCATGAAAGCCAGAACAGCCGGACCGGGCGCGCCCCGGAACCAGGGCAGCGGCTCTCCCCGCGTGTAGGCGATCTCGACCGGCTCCAGCCCGACGTGCTGGGCCACGTTGATCAGACGGTCCCCGTAGACGCTGGACAGCATGCAGGTGCAGCCGGTCTGCCTTGAGAGCTCAGCGAGCACCGGCTGCGCGGCCAGCACGATGGGATCGACCCGGCGCGTCAATGCTTCCAGTTCGATGATCTTCGCGCCCACGACATAGGTCCCCGCAGGCAGGCGCGTCAGCAGCCCTGCACGGCTCAAGGCCCGCACGTACCGGTAGGCCGAGGACGGGGTGTAACCCATGGCCTGCGACAGATCCTCCACCGTCCACTCGAACCGCTCGATGTTGAAGCGGTCAAGGATCGCGAGCATGCGCGAGAGGCTGCTTCCGGAATCATCACTCATATCGAATTGCTTGTCTGCCGAACCGCGGAACACGCCATCGGGGATCGCGCGCGCTCGTCTGACCGCGAGTATGCCCGCACTTTGCCACACCTCACCGTGAGCTCTGCCTCTCTCAAAAAATCTTCATTTTTCCTTATATTGACAATTTCTATTTTTTTGAAGATACTTTTTAGACATATTCATAATTCAATTCTCAAAATAAGCATTTTCATGAGACACCCCGACGTCCTGGCCCCGCAACTCCGGTTCTCTCATATCGGCTTTTTTGTGCGGAACATCGACCAACAGGCGGTGTTCTACAAAGAGGTTCTCGGCTTTACGGAAACCGATCGCGGGACGCTGCCTACCCCCAGCGGCGAAGCGCGGCTGGTCTTTCTCAGCCGCGACCCTGATGAGCATCATCAGATCGTGCTGGTCAGCGGGCGCCCGTCTGAGCAGCACTTCAACGTGATCAACCAGATCTCCTTGAAGGCGGCGTCACTTGAGGGCCTTCAGGCGCTTCACCGGGAACTCCAGCGCCGAAAGGTCGGCGAGTTGATCGCGGTCACCCATGGCAATGCGGTTTCGGTCTACTTCCGGGACCCGGAAGGCAACCGGATCGAGCTGTACGTCGACACCCCCTGGTACGTCTCCCAGCCCTGCCGGGTCGAGGTGCCCATCGATCTGCCGGCGGATGAACTCTTCGCCTGGATAGAGGCCCATGCCCGTGGCCTGGAAGGGTTCCGGCCCCGGGCGCAATGGCGCGCCGAAATGGCCGCACGCATGGGCCTGACGCCCTAAGAGTGCCCGCCCGCATCACTTTTCACACCCACATCAAACAAGGAGACTTTCCACATGCCGCTACGCAGAGCTTTCACCCTGGGCGCCGCTTTTCTGGCGATGTCCCTGGCCACGCCGCTGGTCCACGCGCAGGGCGCCAGTGCCGGCGCTCCGCTCCGGTTCGTGGTGCCATTTCCTCCGGGCGATGGGCTGGAGACCGCTGCGCGCGTTCTCGTTGACCTGGTCGCCAAGGATCTCAACACCACGATCGTGATCGACAACCGCCCAGGCGCCTCCGGTGCCATCGCCGCCGAGACCGTGTCGCGCACCCACGACGGAAAGACCTTCCTGGTGGGCACCACCGCCATCATGGGGATCACGCCATTCGTCCGTACCGCACCCTATAGCCCCGCGGATTTCGTCCCGGTGGCCAAGTTCGCGCATATCTCCGCGGTCATGGCCATCCGCAACGAGATTCCGGCCAGGAACTGGGCTGAATTCGTGGCTCTGGCAAAGGCGGCGCCGGGCAAATACACCTACGCGACACCGGGTGACGGCACGCTCACCCACCTGGCCATGGTGACCCTGACCCGGCATGCAGGCATCGACATGGTGGCCGTTCCATACAAAGGCATGGGCCCCGCCTTGCAGGATTTCGTCGGCGGACGCCTCGATGTGTACACCGAACCCGCGGTGGTGCAAACGGCCAAGGCCGGCAAGGTACGCGCGATCGCCGTCAATTCGGCCCATCGTCTGGCGGAGCTGCCCGATGTCCCGACCTACGACGAAGCGGGCATCAAGACTTCCAGTACCCCCTGGATCGGGCTGCTGGCCCCCAAGGGCACACCTCCGGCCCTCAACGCCCAACTGACGGCGGCATTCCGCAAGGCGGTCTCCTCACCGGAATTCGCCTCGCGCTTGCCGGCCGGCATCGAAGCCGCCTATTCGAATGCGGAGGATTTCGGCAAGCAGCTGCAGACCGAGCAGGACCTCTACAAGCGGCTCATTGGCAGCCTGAACCTGAAGCTCCAGTAATCCTGGGGCAAAACGAAACACGGAATGAACACCATGCCGCAAGAATTTGATGTTGTCATCGTGGGCTATGGGCCTGTTGGCGCCACCCTCGCCAACCTGCTGGTGCAGCAAGGCGCACGCGTGGCCGTGCTTGAAAAGGAATCCGGCGTCTACCACCTGGCGCGGGCCGGCCACCTTGATGCGGAGGTCATGCGCGTGCTGCAAAGCATTGGCATCGCCGACGAGTTCGAGCAGCAAACCAGCCAGACCCTGGGCATGCGCTTTGTCGACGCGGACGGCAAAGTCCTCATGGAATGGAAACGCGGCGGCGCGCGCGGCCCCAACGGTTGGGTCAGCGACTACATGTTCTATCAGCCCACGCTGGAGAAGCTGTTGCGCAAGAAGCTCGGTGGCGCACCGAACTTCCAGGAGTTCCTTCTCCACGACGTCTATGCAGTGGAACAGGACGGCAGCGGCGTCACGGTGCGTGCCGAGGACACCGTCTCCAATCAGTTGATCGAGCTGCGTGCCCGCTACGTCGTCGGATGCGATGGCGCTCGTTCGCTGGTGCGCCGCCTGATCGGCACCGAACACACCGACCTGGGCTTCAAGCAGCGGTGGCTGGTCGTGAATGTCAAGCCATCCAGGAACATGGGCTTCGAGCCTGTGAGCATCCAGCATTGCAATCCCGCGCGTCCTGCGTACGCCAGCGGCTCGAGCCAAAGCCTGCGCTGGGAGTTCATGGTATTGCCGGGCGAAAGCACCCACGACATGCTCCAGCATGAGAACGTCTGGAACCTCATCGAACAGTCTGTCCGCCCCATGCGGCGGGAAGACGGCGAGATCACCCGCGTGGCGGTCTACACGTTCGAATCGCTGGTGGCCAAGCAATGGCGCGCCGGCCGCCTGCTCATCGCCGGCGATGCCGCTCACCGGATGCCCCCGTTTCTCGGGCAAGGCATGTGCGCGGGCATGCGGGACGCCTCGAATCTCGGCTGGAAGCTCGCGGCCGTGCTGCAAGGGCGGGCGCAGGAGAACCTGCTCGACACCTACACCAGCGAAAGATCCCGGCACGTCACGGAGTTCACGCTAGGCGCCATCGAGGCAGGCCGGTTCATCCAGATGGACGACCCCCAGCAGGTGCAGGCCCGCATGAGGGACATGCGGGACAACCCGAAAAGCTACGCGCCGCCCAGCCCTCACCTGGGTGCGGGCCTGAGCGCGCATCATGGAGAGGCGGGCATCGGCCGCCAGTTCACGCAGCCCACGATCAACGGCCAGCGCCTGGACGATCTTGTCGGGCACCGCTTTGCCCTCATCATCCGCAAAGGCTTCCTGAAGCCGGAACAGGGGGCCTCCATGGCGTCTTGTGCCGGCTTGAAAATCATCGAGCTCGCGGATGAACAAGCCAGCGCGCTCGATCCCTACGGCGCGCCTGCCATTATGCTGCGGCCCGACCGGTACGTGCACGCGGTGGTCCCCGAAGCCGCCTCGCTGCCTGCTGCCCTGGATGGCTTGGGCGCCTTGCTTCAGGTTGAAGCCGAGTTCGCGTGATGCGGATGACTCCAACAGACTCGTGGCGCGAGGCTGCCTCTGCAAGCCAGTCTGGCGGCGAGCCGTCACCGCACGGCGAAGCCATGCTGCGCGCCTATGGTTTCGACCGTGCCGTGGACTACGGGATGGCCTTGGACGACATGCTGCGCGTGGATGCGCGCGTTCGCGCCGGTGCCGAATGGGCGGACGTCCTGGAGCACCTGGCGTCGGACCATCTGCGGCGCGCCGAAATCCAATCCGGCCTTGGACAGATGGCCTCCGCGTCCAGCTTTTACCTGCACGCAGCGGCATGCCTGCGCTTGGCACAGGCCGGATGCGAAGAGGATCCTCCTCGGCGCCTGTCGCTTTACGAAAGGCAGGCCCTTGCGTTTGCGCATGGCGTGTCCTGCTCCGGGCTGAGCGCCCACGCCATGGTGCTTTCCTTCCGTGATGCGGCCCATCAAGCCTGGCTGGTACAGCCGCCCGTGGCGCATGCGCCACCGCCCTGCGTCCTGGTCTGGGGAGGCGCGGATGGCTGGTGCGAGGCCTTCTGGCGCAGCGTGCCCTCGTTTCTGGAACGCGGGCTGGCCGTCTGCCTTGTCGAGTTGCCCGGCCAAGGACTCGCCCGGCTGCGAGGCGGCTCCTATCTCGGCACGGATTTCACTCAGTTGGTGTCACTGGCGATCGACACACTGGGCGAAGCCGGCATTGATGCCCGCCGCATGGGCGTCATCGGCCACAGCATGGGAGGCAGCCTGGCCATGGCAGCGGCCAGCGCCGACGAGCGGATCCGCGCTTGCGTGAACAACGGCGGCGTGCTGGAGCGTGAGGTCACGGACCCTTTCCCCCGCGCCACCCGGCGCGTCGGCGCCATGCTCGGCCCGGACGGTGACGTCAATGCGTTCTATGCGTCGCTCGGCCTGCCCGCGGCGGCACGCTCCATGCGGGCGGATCTTCTTTGCGTTCAGGGAGGCAAGGACGTGCTGGTGCCCGACGCGCAAGCCCGTCGGGCCGTCGAACTGCGCGGCGCGACGCATGCCACCCTGGCTTACTGGCCGGAAGGCGTTCATTGCATCTACAACCACGCGCTCGAACGCAATTGCCTGGTGGCCGACTGGCTGGCCGCCACGCTCCTCCCGGCCAGGTAGTGCCAGGGATCCCAGGCATCTCCATACATCAGAAAGCAAATCATGAAACTCGCAAGCTATTTGAAAGACGGCCGCCCGTCCTTCGGCGCGGTCACCGGCGGCGGTGTCGTTGATCTCGCCGACGCGTTCGGCGGCCAGTTCTCCAGCCTCAAGGCCTTGCTCGCGGCTGATGCCGTCGCGGAAGCCCAAGCCCTGGTCTCCGGCCAATCGCCTTTCAGGCCGCTGGAGGATATCGAGCTGCTTCCCGTCATCCCAAATCCCGGCAAGATCTGGTGCTGCGGCCTCAACTACCACGAGCACGTGCAGGAAACGCAGCGCGAACTCACTGAACAACCCACGTTTTTCTTGCGCGTGGCAGACTCCCAGGCCGCGCACCAGCAGGCGATCGTCCGGCCGCGGGAGTCTTCGCAGCTTGATTTCGAAGGCGAAATCGCGGTGGTGATCGGCCGGGGCGGAAGGCGCATCCCCGAGGCTGAAGCACGCCGGCATGTGGCCGGCTACGCCTGCTACAACGACGCCACCATTCGCGACTGGCAGCGCCACACCTCGCAATGGGGACCAGGCAAGAACTTCTGGCGCACAGGCGGCTTCGGCCCCTGGCTGGTCACAGCCGATGAAATTCCCTTCGGCACCGAGCTGACACTGACCACACGCCTGAATGGCGCCGTCATGCAGCAAGCCACGACTGCCATGCTGATTCACAGCATCGCTCGCCAGATTGCCTACGTATCCACCGTCGCGCCGCTCCAGCCGGGCGATGTCATTGTGACAGGCACTCCAGGGGGCGTCGGCGCGCGCCGCACACCGCCCGTCTGGATGCGCAGCGGCGATATCGTGGAAGTCGAGGTGGAGCGCGTAGGTGTCTTGCGCAACCCGGTGATTGTCGAGAGCTGAACTGTCGCTTTCCGGCACAGGTGCTTGCGTAGGCGCCGGGCCAAATGCAACAATTCGTTCGCACCTTATGTTTGCGAGGATTGCCATGCGTTTTCACCTTTTGGCCGGTCTGTTGGGTATGGCTGCCTTGGCCGCGGCCCATGTGGCGTTGGCCGCGCCCACCCTGTATGCCGTCAATCCTTTCAGCAACACCAGCGCATCAAGCGACACGTTCGGGCTATATGCACTGAACCCTGCGGATGCATCAGTGCTGGCCTCGCAGGTCATCACTGTGCCGGGCCGCACCATTACGGGTGCCAATGGCTTGGCCATGGACCCCACGTCCCACGTAGCCTATGCCATCGTGCGGGCTTCGGGGGTGAGCGGACGTCTGCTGGTCACGCTCGATCTAGCCACCGGCGTGGGGACCGAGGTGGGCAACCTGGGGGACAATTTTGCGTCCATCGCCTTTCGCAGCGATGGGCAGTTGTTCGGGGTGACCGGCGACGGCGCCACAGTACCCGAAACGCTCTACACCATTGACAAGGCCACCGCCGCCAAGACCCTGGCGGTTTCGCTGGGCAATGGTGCAGATGGCGAAGTGATTGCCTACAACCCCGTCAGCGGCGAGTTCCATCACTTTTCCGGCAACGGCACAGTCATCCATGAGCGGTTTCCGGCCACCGCGCCCTATACGCCCATCACCAACGTGTCTCCGTCCATGGGAACCGGTGAGATTTTTGGGGCTGTGTGGAATCCAAGCCAAAGTCGTTTCTATCTGTCCAACATTTCTTCGCAACTGCTGACCGTGGACGCCGCCGGCACGCTTGGCCCTGTGCTGGGCTCCACGCCGAACGATTTGCGCGGCCTGATCCTTCAGCTCGATCAAGCCATCACGGCCTTTGCACCAGCCACCACGGCCGTGGCAAACGGCCCCCCGATCACCCTGACGGCCACCGCCGGCCCGTCCACCCAGCCCATGGTGTTCTCCACGACCAGTGCCGCCGGCATATGCACTGTCAGCGGCAACCAGGTCACCTACGTGGGGCCAGGTACCTGCACGCTGCTCGCCAATCAGGCGGGCGATGCTTCATATGCGGCAGCGCCGCCCGTCAGTGTGGACGTTCTGGTTTCGGCACCTCCGCCAGCCAGACCTACGGCCGTCCCCACGCTGGGCACGCTGGCCTTGGGCGCTCTGGCGGGCATGCTCGGTCTTCTGGGCGGCTGGCGGCGCAGGCATCGCGTTTAGTTGGCGCTTTCCATCAACGAGCTGACGTAGCCGGTTCCGCCGGCACCGGTGTCTTCCACCTCGACGTAGTAAGCCAGGTTGTGGCCCGCGCGGCGAGGCAGTTGCGCCGTGTAGCCGCCCTCACCCTGCGTCATGGGCACGGAGGCCCATTTCGCGCGGCGCCAGTCGGTGGCGACCGGGTTGTAGGCATAGAACAGCCGCACACCCGCCAATGACGTTGGCGTTGCCACCTTGGCGAGAACGCTCAGATGATCGGCTTCGAGCGAGCCCTTGGCGTCAACGCGGGGCAGCGGGCGCTGCAGGAAGGTATGGGCCAGCCACATGCGCCAGGCGGCGAGGTGTTTTTCCGACACCCATGAGTGAGGAAGGTTGTCCACGGCCAGAAATGCCTTGTCGCCCGACATCTCGCTCAGCATGCTGTTGGATGACCCCAGTGCATAGAACTGATCGTTGGTGCCCAGGGCCACCAGGAACTTGGCCTTGATCCGATCACGCCACATGTAGGGATCGAAGTGCGTCATCATGTCAAAGCCCAAGGGGTTGTTGTAGGCGCGCAGGACCGCCTCCGCCGGCTGAAAGCCCGGCCCGGAGCGCTTTTGCGCCGGCCCGCGCTCGTTCGGCCCGAATTCCGCAAAGCGCTTGGCCAGGCTGTAGAAATTGTTGCCCCCATAGAAACAGGTGGCCATGACCCCTGCCACCCGGTCATCACCCGCACCGGTAGCAATGGCCACGGCCATGCCGCGCTTGGAACACCCCATGATCACGGCGCGCTCCGTTTTCACGCCGGGCAGGGAATGCATCAACGTGATGGCGCGCAGATAGGCCCTGGTGATGGGCACATAGCCGTACCAGCCGAGGTCGCCGGTCTCCGCCATTTTCTTGAGCGCGTAGCCCATGAGGTCGGACTCGTTCATGCCCATGAAATCCTCGGCGGGGTTGCTGAAGATCATGATGGGCATGCCAAGGTCAAGTGCCGTGGCTTCGGCATAGGCCTCTTCGGTGCGCAGCGGCGTGCCTGGGATGGTCCGGCGTTGCCAATCCGGGTCGTCGAAGAAATTCCGCTCGGTGCTGATGATCCCGGCATCCCCGTTGCCCTTGTAGCCGTCAGGTACATAGACGCGCGCAGGGTGCCGCCACACCATCCCATACCAGTTCTGGCTGGTGAACTTCAACTCGATCACGCGCACGCTTTTGCCAGGCCGCGAGCGGCTTGGCATGACCTGGTCGCTGGTGACCTGGGTGTTCAGCGTGCCCTCGTCCAGGATCTCCTGCATGTTGAAAAAGCGGGCCGGCCCCACATCGCGTGCAGATGCGAAGCCGCTGCACCACAGCATCAAGACAGAAAGAAAGCGAAGAATGTTCGATGTTTTCACGGCGTTGTCGTCTCCTTTTTTCAAGGATTGTGGTCAGCGCCCATCCATCTGACAAATATTGAATTCGAATCTCCTGATCGGAAATTGACATACCTGGGCTGGTGCTGAACACGCTTGAATGGTTTACGCGCTCATGAGACCGGTGAGGAGGCCAACCATCAAAACAGGCCACAATGGCGGGATGAACTCACTCGACGGTATTCGCGTTCTCGATCTCTCGCGCGTTCTAGCTGGTCCTTGGTGCACGCAAACCTTGGCAGACCTGGGCGCTGACGTCATCAAAATCGAAAGGCCCGGCAACGGCGACGACACACGCACATGGGGCCCTCCCTTCCTGGTGGGTGACGATGGGCAGGAATCGCAAGAAGCCGCCTACTACCTGGGCGCCAACCGCAACAAGCGCTCGGTCACCTGCGACATCGCCAAGCCTGAAGGGCAGGCGCTGATCCGCGAACTGGCCCGGCATTGCGATGTTTTCATCGAGAACTTCAAGGTCGGCGACATGGCTCGCTACGGCCTTGACTACGGCACCCTGAAAACCCTCAACCCGCGCTTGGTGTACTGCAGCCTCACCGGCTTCGGCCAGACCGGCCCCTATGCGGAGCGTGCCGGATACGACTACGCCATACAAGGCATGGGCGGGCTGATGAGCGTGACTGGCGAGCGGGACGACCTGGGCGGCGGTCCGCAGAAGGTGGGCGTGGCGGTGGCCGATCTGTTCACCGGCATGTATGCCACCGTGGGCATCCTGGCCGCGTTGCGGCATGCGGAGCGCACCGGCGAAGGCCAATACCTCGACATGGCCCTGCTGGACGCCCAGACCGCCATGCTGGCCAACCTGGGGGCGAACTACCTGGTCAGTGGCAAGGTGCCGGGCCGCATGGGCAATGCGCACCAGAACATCGTGCCCTACCAGGTGTTTGAAGTGGCCCCCAAGCCCGACGGCAGCCTCGACCACATCATCCTGGCGGTGGGCAACGACAGCCAGTACGCCAAGTTCTGCCAGGTGGCCGGCCGGCCTGATCTGGCCGCCGATCCGCGGTATGTCAAGAACCGCGACCGCGTGCTGCACCGCGCCGAACTGGTGCCATTGCTGGTGGACATCATGAAAACGCGGGCCAAGGCCGATTGGCTGGCCGCGCTCGAGGCCGCGAAGGTGCCCTGCGGCGCCATCAACAACCTCGCCGAGGTGTTCGATGACCCTCATATCCAGGAGCGCGGCATGGTCACGCGCTGGAAGCACCCCCTGCGGGCTGACCTGCCCCTGGTCAGCAGCCCACTGAAACTGGAAAAGACCCCTGTGCGGACCGACATGCCCCTCCGCTGCTGGGGCAGCATACCGAGGAAGTGCTGCGGGACCTGCTGAATTGCGATCAGGAGCGCATGCAGCAGTTGCGTAAGCAGCAGGTGATTTGAGGTAGATATGCGGGCATGAATGCTCGCTTGATCCTGCATGACAAATCACTGAACTTGCGGGCGAAAAGCGGGTCTATGGCTGGGCATCCCTGCACGATGCGCCGCAAGTTTCTACAATACGGGCTATTGCCATGAAAATCGCTTTTCGCTCTCTCCTGCTCAGCGGGGCCACGGCCGCGCTGCTGGTGTTGGGTGGCTGCGCGCAGGAAGCCGCGCCCACTTCCACTTTCGTCCTGCTCGACGGCAGCCGTACCACCACGCAAGACCTGCGGGGCAAAGTGACGCTGGTGAACTTCTGGGCCACCAGCTGCACGACCTGTGTGGCGGAAATGCCCCAGGTGATCGCCACTTACGACAAATACAAGTCTCGCGGCTACGAAACCATGGCGGTCGCCATGAGCTACGACCCGCCGAGCTACGTGGTGAATTTCGCCGAAACGCGCAAGCTGCCTTTCAAGGTGGCTATCGACAACACCGGTGACGTGGCCAAGGCCTGGGGTGAAGTCAAGCTCACGCCCACGACCTACATCGTCAACAAGAAGGGCGAAATCGTGAAACGCTACGTGGGTGCGCCCAATTTCGACGAGTTGCACCAACTGATCGAGAAGCTCCTGGCAGAAGCCTGACGAGAGCCGACATAGGCCTGACAAAAAGCCCGCCCTGCATCACGCAGGGCGGGCTTTTTGATCATATCGGCAAACACCGCACCACTGCATTCGGCATCGCGAGCTTCTCCGCATAAAGCCCTTTGCGCTCCGGCAGCAACTGCGCCCCAAGCCCCTTCATCACCACCACTTCCGCCCCAGGCTTGACCCCACCGTAGCACTCACCCAGTGCCGCCAGGGTGTTGCCCAAAGCCTGACCCTGTGCCTTCTGGTCAGGGCTCTTCTGAAGCGTTTCCGCATGATTCTTGAGCCACTCTGAATAGGTGGCCAGTGCGGTATCCGGCAACTTGGCCCTTTCCTCCTCGGGAATCATGCGCGCATAAAGGGCTTGCAGGCTCTGCTCGCCAGGCTGTCCCATCACGAGCACGGCGTCGTAATGAACCTCATAGGCGCTTTCCCTGTAAATCACTTGATGGATCGAATACCGCAGCTTGCCCTTCTCGCCCCCCAGTGTCTGGATCAGCTCGCGTGCCGCGGCGCTGTTGGGGTCGCTGGCGAGCTGGGCGTCCAGCGCGGCGGTGATTTGTTCGTCGCTGGGGTAAGTGATGTTCTGCCCTCCAGAGGGCGCTGGAGAGCAAGAAGCCAGCATTAATGCAGCTGTAATAAATAGCCCGATATTCAAAGATGAGTAAATCATTTTCATGAAAATATGATGAAAACTTCCCATACGGAGAAGAAGATAAATTATCATCCTTAATCATATGATTTCTCGAAAACGGAGATTCAACAAAGTTAAAGACCTGTTTGTTACCAGTCGCTTTAAAATCTCTCATTTAATTTCAAATGATTCTCCACGTAAGATTTTTGTTCGTTTCTTGACAAGAATTTCCCACCTTTCGCTATCAAAATAAAAGCAAAGCTTCAAGGATAGACTGGATCAATTGAATTTATGACGGCCATATTTCAGAGAATCCCTTGAACTTTTCTTTACGTTCCTTTGTAGAGTTAGTGATGAGAATGCACCCGCTAGCCGCGTGAGGCTGCAATTCAAATCAATCCCCTATCTCGAAGGAACATGAATATGCGAAAAATTGCTACCGCCGCTGCTGCCGTTCTGGCGCTGACCTGTGGCACGGCATTTGCCCAAAGCGGCAACGTGACGATTCCCGGCCTGCTCTCTGGCAAAGGCTCGGCAGGCTCCGAAATCACCCGCAGCAAGATCATCCTGTCCGGCAACAAGGCGTCTGACGTGACGGCCGGTGGCGGCAAGGTGGGCATCAAGGTGGCCGAGGTGTCGATGGAAGGCGTGGCCAACGTCAACAGTGTGAACATCACCGGCTCCAAGGTCACCGATTCGGAAATCATGCTGCTGGACAACGAAGCCAAGAACATCCAGGCCATCGGCGGCACCGCCAACGTCAACACCGTGAACATCAACTAAGCGGCTTGGCGCAGTACCACGGCCCATGCGAAAGGGGTCCAGGAGCTTCCGCATGGCTGGTTCCGCCCGTCTCCGGGCGGAACCGCTTTCGCTTTCATTCCTGACCAGTTGCAAAGCATCGGTCTGCAGAAACGGCTTTGGGGGAACACCCGGTTCGCGGCTAGACGCCCCGGCTAAAGCCGCTCCTACAGACAGTCGTCTGCAAAAGGCATGGATTCACAGGCTTCATCTAAGGAATTTTGAGTGCGCAAGACGCGAACGTCATCACCGCATTGGCTTGCCTTGAGCGTGCTTGGCACCGCCATGGTTTCACTGGCACCGCACGCGGCTGCCCAGGAATCCATGTTGGCGGGCCTGGGTTGGCACAAGAACAGCGCTGGCACCAAAATCGACGGCAACTCGCAGATCCAGGTACAGGGCAACAAGTCGCAAGGCCCTGTGACCTCCTCCGGCGGAAAAGGGTCCGCGCTGGTCAACATCGGAATGAGCGTGGATCTGGCGGGCACGGCGCAGGCCAACGGCGTCGGCATCGCCGCCATGAACGTGCGCAGCTCCCAGACACGGGTGCTGAAAAACGAGGTCACCGGCTTTGTCAATGCGTTGGGCGGCGCGGCCACTGCGAACATGATCCTCGCGGCCAGCGGCACGGGCAGCAAGCCCATGACGTCCAGCCAGCTGACCGTGATGAACAACCGGGCATCGCAGATCGATGCGTTCGGCGCCAAGGCATCGGTATTGCTGGGAACAGGATCGCTGCAGATGCCGGGCAGGGCCACCGCCAACAGCGTGCTGCTGGATGCCACGGACGTCGACAATTCGCGGACGGACCTCATGGAGAACAAGGCCGACGGCATCGTCTCCATGGGCGGCGCAGCCTTGGCCAACGCGATGACGGGTGCCCGCAGCCAACTGCGCCAAACGCAGATCCGGAGCACGGGAAACGAGGCCAAGGACATCCGCGCCGGCGGCGGCAGCACAGGGTTGGGCCGCGGCATGCTGGCCCAGGTGGATCTCACCGGCGTGGCGGCGGCCAATACGGTGGCGGTGACTTCCAGCGAGCTTCAGGGCGCCCAGTTGGGCCTCTCGAACAACAAGGCCACGCAGATGAGCGCCACAGGCGGCAGCGCGCTCGCCAACAGCATCAGCTTCACGGAGCATCAGCTCACAGGCGGCGCTGGCTACAACGCCGGCCTGTACAGCAACACCGCCCGCAACGTGCAGGCCTTTGGAGGTGAAGGCAGCATTCTGGGCGGCGCGCTGGCCGATGTGCGGGTTTCCGCGTCGGCGCTGGCCAACGCCATCTCGGTGCAGAAAGGACAGCTCGCGCAGGCACCGTTGCATTCGCTGGCCCATAACGAGGCCACCGATGTGGTGGCCACAGGGGGCGCCGCTTCGGCCAACAGCATCTGGTTGGACGAAGCCACGGTGCAGGGCGGCTCCATCCAGCTGGGGCACAACCGTTCGGAACAAGTGCGCACGACGGGGGCCTCGGGCTCCATCGGCGCGGGCATCGTGGCTTCGGTGGACCGCAATGGCCGCGCGCTCAGCAACTCGGTCGCGGTCGACCGCCAGTCCACGCTGGATCAGGCCACGCTGAGCCTGCAGTCCAACGAAGGGCGCGGCATCACCGGCACGGGCGGCTTCGCGGCCGCCAACTCGGTCACAGTGAGTGAGGGACGCATCCAGCAATCGGTCGTGACGTTCCTGAACAATCGGGCCGATCAGGTGCAATCGACCGGCTATGCCGCGCAGGCTGGCGGCGGCCTGCTCTATTCCGCGGGGCAGCAATCAGCGGCCCTGGCGAACGCGCTGGCCGTGACAGGCTCCCAGCTGGACGCGAAGAGCCTCACGTTCTCGTTCAACGAAGCGTCCAACCTGGCGGCGCGCGGCGGCATCCTGATGGCCAACAGCGTTTCGCTCGAAGATGGCGGCGGCGCAAGCTCTCAGCTCTCGGCTGCGGGAACGCTGATGAACAACACGGCGAGCAGCATGAGTTCGGCCGCCAAATCCACATCCGCGGCCGCCGGCCTGGCACGCAGCGACAGCCGCGCGCGGGCGGCCGCCAACGCCCTGGTGCTGCATGACAACGCCATGATCGACGCGTCGTCCGGTTGGCTCATCGGCATGAACCAGGCGCGCGACGTGCATGTCGACGGCGGCACGGCGCTCGTCAATGCGCTGGCGGCCTACCGCGGCGCGCGCATTCAGAACAGCCCGGTCACGATCCTCAGCAACCAGGGCCACGATATCCGTGCATCGGGCGGCTCTTCGCAGGTGGCCGGCGTGGGCTCCAAGAGCAATGGCGTGCTGGCGGCCAACAGCCTGTATCTTGATGGCTCGGAGGCCAACCGGCTGACGAACACCCCGCTGCAGATCATGGGCAACACGGCTCGCCAATTGAACGCGCAGGGCGGCCGCATCAACGCCAACGCCGTGGCCCTCAACGGCCGCGGCAGCCTTGAAAACAGCACGGCCAGCATCTTCGGCAACACGGCCGCCAACCTGCACAGCGAGGGCGATGAAGGCACCGTGGCCGGTTTCGCGGCCTTCGGCAAAGGCGTGGGACAGGCCAATGCCAACACCGTTCAGGTGCTCTCCGCCATGCGCATGGCCAGCCTCCAGCTGATCGGAAACACCGCCAGCGACGTGAGCGCGACAGAAGGCCTGGCCGCCGCCAACAGCATCACCCAAGGCGATGAAGGCCGCATGGAGCGCCTGACGGCCACCCTGGTCACCAACACCGCCGGCCAGGCGCGCGCCGAAGATGGCAAGACGGCGCTGGCGAACAGCGTGCATGCCGATGGAAGCCTGGAGAACGCCTCTGTCCAGATGGTGGGCAACCAGGGCAGCGCACAGGCCTCCGATGACGATGCGCTCGCCAACAGCGTGCGCAGCCGCAAGGGGGCCGCATCGCGGAATCTTCCGTCTCCGTGGCCGTCAACCGCGGCAGCGCGAACGGCGGCACCGCCAACAGCGTCGACGTGGAAGGCAGCCTACGCGGCAGCCAGGTGTCGGTGATCGGCAACCAAGGGATGGCAAGCCGTGGCGGCGTGATCAACAGCGTGGCCGGCAAGGGACGGATCTCGGGCAGCAGCATCACCATTCTGGGCAACAGCGGCTCCGCAAACGAGGGTACGGTCGACAGCGTGCGCGTGGGCGGCAGCATCGCCGGCTCGCAACTGGCCATTCTCGGCAACCACGGAAGCGCCAATGGGGGCGGCACCGTCAACAGCATCACGGGCGATGGCTCCATCAGAAGCAGCCAGATCACCATCACCGGCAACAAGGGCAGCACCAGCCGGGGCGGCGTGGTCAACAGCGTGAAGAACTCCGGCAGCATCTCCGGGGCGCAGATCGCACTGCTCGGCAACAACGGCTCCGCCACGGGCGGCGGCACGGTCAACAGCGTGGACAACAGCGGCCAGTTGAGCGGCCGGGTACTGATTGCGGCCAACCGCGGAAGCGCCACCATGGGCGGCACTGTGAACTCGCTCGTCAATCGGGGAATCATGACCGGCAACGTGGTGATCGCCGGCAACAACGGCCGCTCGATGGCCGGGGGCACTTCCAACTCAGTCATCAACCATGGCGTGATCAGCGGAACGGTGGCTATCGTCGGCAACCGGACGGCCGCCGCGGCCGGCATCACGTCGGGCAGCGTGCGCAACCTGGGCGGAGCCATCGTCGGCTCCGCCGGGGTAGCGGGCAACTCAGCCTATGCCGCCAACGCCGGCTACACGTACAGCACTCCATCCATAGGCGTGGTGAACAACTCCGTCACGGTAGTCCCTGCATTCAACGTCATCAGCAATTGAAAAGGTAAAGGCCATGAAAAATGACCCCCACGCTTCTCACACTTCGTGTGTTCCGCTGCCCCCCAAGGGGGTACTTTTTCATCTTGGGAACGGCCCTGCGATGAAAAATCATCCCCCTCTATCCGCTTCCATCCGCTCTTTGGGGCTTGGCGCCGCACTGGCCGTATGCGGCTTGAGTGCCCAGGCACAGATGGTGAACTACGGCGAACAGATGTCCAAATACAAGGACATGGCGCAATCCGGCGTGCAGCTCAATGACGGCGTGTTTCCGTCGGTGAGCGCCAAGGCGCGCGTGAATCATGCCCTGGCATCGAATTCCTTGGTGGACCAGAGCGCGCTCGTGCAGCCCGATGGCACGCTGAAGCTGCCGGACAACCAGCAGAACATCGTCATCCGTACGGATTACTCGAACGTGACGCGCGGCGCGGATGGAACCCTGCGCATCGCGAGCCCGGTCATCCAGGGCAACGTGAACGGCAGTGTCACGTTGTTCGTCGAAGGCCGGGGGGTGGAGAACATCACTGTACTCAACTCGCGCTGAGAAAAAGCCATTCGGTCCTGATGCCCGTCATTCCCCCTGGTCACAGGCGGGAATGACGCTGCATTTTGGGAAGCCCTTATTTCAATTGAACCAATATGAACAGAACATTTTTCCGGAGGGTGGCACTGGCCTTGGCCGCGGCCTCGTTGGTGGGATGTGCGACGACCGAGAACACATTCAATGATGTGAACAAACTGATGGTGGAGCGGGAGGCCGACAAGCTGCGCCCTGTCTCCAATCTGAGCCCCTACGCCGAGTCGCTCCTGCGGTTCGGCCAGATGCTCGACATCTACAAGGAAGGCGACCCCGTCATCTACATGCAGACGCGCAACATCATGGATGCGACCAACCTGTCGAATCCGCTGGTGGGCGCGGAAATCCCCGGGGACATCACCGAGATGGTCCGCACCGCGGTGAACCGCATCGGAGCGCGTGTCGTCTATGTGCCCTACCATCCGGACTACCTGGTGTCGCAGGCGCAGCTGGGGGCCAAGTTCGGCGTGACGATGCCTGATTTTCTGATCACCGGCGCCTTGACCGAGTTTGACCGGGCTATCGCCGGTGCCGGGCGCTCCAACTCCGTGGGCATCGGATTCGGCGGCGGCAATGGCAAGACGGAACTGGGTGCCGACGTCAAGCGTACGGCCATCTTCTCGGCGCTGGCCCTGGATCTGAACCTGGTGAGTTTCTCCACCCAGCAGATGGTGCCGCGCATTCAGGCCTCGAACGCCATCAAGGTGCTGAACTTCAGCTCCGAGGACAACGCCAGCATCGGCTTCTACGGCGACGCCTTCGGCTTCAAGCTGGAGGGCAAATACCTGCAGGGCCGGCATTCGGCCATTCGCACCCTGGTCGATCTGAGCGTGCTGGAGCTGGTCGGCAAGGCGACCAATACGCCCTACTGGCGCTGCATCCCTGGCGGCCAGCCTGATCCGGTGGTGGTGAACAACATGCGGCTGGCCTACGAGTCCTTGAGCCCCGAGCTCAAGCTGGGCCTCATTCAGGTCACGCTGCGCAAGTATGGCGAGCCGGTGCAGGTCACCCAACAGCTCGATGAGCCCACTCAGGAGGCGCTGAAGAAGGTGTACTCCGAACGCTATGCGGCTGCGGGCCCCGTGGACGTGCTGCAATGGAAAGGCTTCGAGCCGCTGTTCTTCGGGGTGCCGATGGCCTGGGATGGAACGCTTGAACCCAAGGAGGCCAAGGTACAGCCGCCAGTTCAGCCCGCCACCCCCACCAAGGAAGGATGAGCGCATGAGGAAGTCCCCGTCTTCGGCTTTCCCAAAACTGATGCGTTCGTCATTCCCGTTGGCAATGATGCTCGGGCTGCAGCTGGCGCAAGCTCAGACCGCACCGCCACCCGCGTCCACGCAGACCCCGGCGGCCCGGCAAGAGCAGACGCAGCCCGTCAATGCCTCCACGGCGGCCCGGTTCATCGAGAACTGCAACGATTCGCTCCAGCGCGGCCTGGTGGATCCGGGGTGCCAGGCACCGATCTACCGCAACGAACTGAAACGCCTGAAGAAGGAAGCCATCACCACGCAGAACCCCAACCTGCTGTCTTTCGTGGGCGATGCCTACCGCAATCCGCGGACTGGTTTTGGAGATATGGGCCAGGCGTACCGCTGGTATCTGATGGCCGCGGTCCGGGGCGATCCGCAGGCGATGCAGCGCCTGGCGGAAATGAACCGTTCCGGCCTGGGCGTGCCCAAGGACAACGTCAAGGCCATGGGCTATGCACGGCTGGTGCAGCGCATGACACAGGCGGGCGCCAACGCAAAGCCCAACGTGGTGTCGATCATCAACGAACTGGGCGACCAGATGGCCGTGGAAGAGATCGCTCTGGCCGAGCGCTTCGCGACCCAGTTGGAAGAGCAGATCCTGCGCCAGGGCGGCGGTACGGACGCGGGCGGCTCTCCGGCCAGTGTCCCTGTCACGCCCACGGCCCCGCCCCCGGCGTGCCGCAGCCGTCCGGCATGCCTTTCCCGGGTACCGGAGCAGCAGTCACCCCGGGAACCGCATTGCCGGGCGTGCCCGCGCCACGCACCCCTTAGAACGTGTTCAAGCGCGTATTCAAAGCATGCTCTGACAAGGAAGACATGATGAATTTCCCCCTCGCCACCAGAATGAATCCGAGCAACCATCGCGCAAGCCCCCTCGGTGGTGGCTACCCGGTGCGGGGTTGTTGCTGGCCGTCATTGCGCATGCCACAGGGGCGCAGGCAGCAGGCGCAGCCTCTTCTTCCGATCCGGGACCCGGCAAGCAGCCCAGGCAGGAGCAGGCCGGCAACCGGATCGAAGTCTCGGGTAACAAGGTGTCTGGCGTGCGCTGCGCCAATGGCGGGTCGGTATCCGTCAACAGCGTGAATGTGAATGGTGCGAGCCTCAAGGGGCGTACCGTGATCATCCAGGGGCAAAACGAAGACACCGTGAAGGATGTCGATTGCGCGGATCAGCCTGATGGCGCCCGAAAGGCGCCCGCGCAGATCAACAGCATCACGATCCGCTAAGCCGTGCGCCGCTTCTTTCACATTCACACCACGATTTTTTTCCGAAGCTGAGGAGCCACATAATGATCAGAAAAATGCCTGCGCGGACAGCCGCATGTGGCAGGGAACAAGGAGGAGCAGTCATCTGCACGCTGGCGCTGGCCATGATGCTGGCCGCCTGCCAGGACAAGCCAGCGGACACCCCGGCCGCCGTGAATCCGCCGGCTACGAACAACCCTGCACCGGCCCCTGCGCCCACACCGGCACCCGCCCCCGCACCGGCCCCTGTGGCGCAGCTCACGCCGCAGGCGGGGGCTTCGGGGCAAGTATCCACGGAGCCCAGAAAGCTCCCGCTGAGCATTCAAGGGGTCTCCGCTTCAGGGGCCACGGTGCGCGTCAAGAGCATCGAGATCGGCACCGATGCCACGGTGCTGGATGTGAGCATCTCGTTTTCCAACAGAATCACGAACAGCACCATGCTGGCGCACCTGGACACTTTCCTGGAAGACGAGAACGGTGCCCGGCTGCAGATCAAGCGGCCTGAAGACAACCGCAACCTCACCATCCATGCGGGTGAAACACTGAACGGGCAACTGGTGTTCATGGGAGTAGTGCCCGCATCCGCGCGCAAGATGCGCCTGGTGTTCAATGAAGGCAATCCGGACGACAACATCGTCGCGCCGGGATTGACGGTCGATCTGCCTCTGCAGGGGGGTTGATGCGCCTGATCGCATTCGTGTCCGCCGGCACGATGGCGCTGTGCGCTTCCGCGCCGGCCCAGGAAGTGCTCCGCTCCGGGCGGCCGCTGTCGGGCCAGGCCTCGCGTCTGGAGCGCGTCCAGAACGCGCCCCAGACATCGCTCAAGCGCCAGGAGACCCCTGGCGGTCTGACGAGCAGCCGCGTTGAAACCGCGCTGCGGCCCGACGCGGGGCCGGACACCGTGCTGCGCGAAGCCGAGATTCCGCCCGCCCGGCTTGAGCGCACCCGTGTGTTGCTGCAGGAGTTCAAGGCCCAGCCCACGCCGGAGAAGGCCATTTCCATTGATCTTCCGGCCGATGTGCTGTTCGATTTCGACAAGTACGACCTGCGCCCCGATGCGCGGCCTGCCCTCGACCGGGCGGCAGAGCTGATCGCGGGTTATCCGAAGGCGCCACTGCTCGTGCGCGGCCATACGGACAGCAAGGGAAGTGATGCCTACAATGACCGCTTGTCCGAGTTCAGGGCGGAAGCCGTAGCCATGGAACTCCAGAAACGCACCGGACGCATGGCGGCCACGCAGGGCTTGGGCCGGCGCGAGCCGATCGCCCCGAACTCCACCGAGGATGGCAAGGACAACCCCGAGGGGAGGCAGCTCAACCGGCGGGTTCAGATCCTGATCGAAGCATCCATGAAAGGCAATTGACGATGGCGCTCATCAGCTGCCCCGAATGTGGGCATACCATCTCCACCAAGGCCCAGGCCTGTCCATCTTGCGGCTATGTGCTCAAGCCGAGTGAGCAGGACGGGGGCGTGGTCCGCTGCAGTCGCCGCATGTCTGGAGTACGGCGCTGGGGGTCCTCGGTGCGTGGCTGGTCACGCCGTGGATCGCGCGCTTGATCGTGGCTTTGGCGGTGTGTGTGTTGGGCTACTTTATGTTTACGGGGAAGTAGGGGCTTGTTTGCGATTTAGATGAGCGGTTTTGCCGCTGGGTGTCCTGGTTTGGGGGTGCGTTGTTTAATAACCGTCGGTTGTTGACCTACGGTCGGAGGCCGGGATTGCCCCCGGCGGTGCAGTCACCTTCTTTTGCGTCGCCAAAAGAAGGTAACCCAAGAAAAGGCGACCCCACTTGCCGTGTCCCTGCGCTGCGCTACGGGCAACCTGTGGTGCTCGATCGAGGGGCGGTGCTGCAGAACTCGCTTTGTTCACTACGTTCACGCCGCTCAAACAGCTGCAGCAAGCTAGAGCACGAAGCAAGGGCATCTTGCAGTGCCCTTGCCCACCCCTCGCTCTGTGCTCCTCGGCACGGCCAGAGGGGACCCGCGGCTCGGGGCTTCGCTGCGCTCCACCGTCTTTACTCCTTCCCCCGCTGGGCATAGGTATCTACACATCTTTGGATTTCATCCCCGTCATTCCCGCGCAAGCGGGAATCCAGGGAAAAGATGCGCGGATACCCAACACGGATTGCAGTGGGGTTGGCAGAATGGGGATACAAAGCGAGTGCTTTTGCTGGCGTAGTGTCACGTAACCCTGGATTCCTACTGGGGCATCCCACGTTGTCAAGCGAATATGGTTGTTATTTCTGATGGTTCTGATGGTTTAGTTGTTTATTACGGAGCTGACTGCAAGGACACTGAACTGAACGAAGAAAGACGGCCTACCTACTGACGGTCTTGTTGACGAGCTACGAAGAGCTTGGTGTCGGACCCAGATACGAGCCGCTCAGCGGAGGCTCCCATTCGCCTTTCGTGGCCTGAACAGGCCACCTGGAATCCATCGAGCTTATCCGCTGCCGGTCTAACCTGTTCAATTGATCTGCGAAGTGCCGTCCTGTTGAAACATCATTTTTTTGATAAACGAAACATGTGTCGATCTACTTCTACGTCGGTTTGACGCTCACATGATTGGCCACAAATGGCTGGCCTCGCGTGAACATCGCCCATAGAATGCGGGCGTTCTTGGCTGCCAGCGCGACAGCCGCCTTTTGCCAGCCCATGCGCTCACGCAACTGCTGCGCCCACAGCCACACTCGCTCCTGGCGTGGCTTGCTGCAGTGAATGGCCGATTTGGCGCCCTGCACCAGCAGCATCCGCAAATACGTATCTCCCTGCTTGGTAATGCCGCCAAGGCGGCTCTTGCCACCGCTGGAGTGCTGCGAGGGTGTCAACCCCAGCCAGGCAGCAAACTGCGCAGCCGTTTTGAACTGACTGAAGTCGGCCACGCTGGCCACGAGCGCCGAAGCGCCTATAGGCCCAATACCCAGTAGCTGCTGAGCCTGCTGAGCTCGACTGTCTTGCTTGATGTGTTGTGCAATGCGCTGCTCGCACCAGCCAATGTCCTGATCAAGCTGGCGCCACTGCATTTGCAGTCGCTCAATGCTTAATCTCACCAGCGCGGGCATCTCGTTGCTGGCATCCTCGTTGAGCTGGGTCAGCTGCTCCTTGAGCTTGCCCACCCCTTCAGGACACACCAGACCAAACTCGGCCAGCAGTGCACGAATACGGTTGATGCACGCAGTTCTGTCTTTCTCCCAGCCTTGACGCAGGGTGTGTACACCCAGGATCGCTTGCTGCTCGGTCGTCTTGATCGGCACAAAGTGCATTTGCGGGCGGCTGGCAGCCTCGCACACCGCCGCAGCATCATTGGCGTCATTCTTGCCTTTCTTGCCCTGCAAACGGTATGGCGCCACTAGATGAGGCGCGATCAGGCGCACCTGCAAACCAAGCTGGCTGAGCCGGCGTGCCCAGTGATGCGCTCCAGTACACGCCTCCATCACCACCAAACAACCGGCAGGCAACTTCGCGCACCAGGGCAGGAAACCTCGCCGCGCTAGCGCTCGGCGCACCAACACACCTGCCTGAGCATCCACCGCATGCACTTGAATCAAGTTCTTGGCCAGATCCACTCCAACTCGTGTAATCTCACTCATGGGACTTCTCCTTACTCTTTAGATTGACGTTCGCACCTCAATCTTGGCGCTTCGACGCCGTTCCTGGTAAGTGGGAAGTCCCCTCGTATTCGCCTGCGCGGGAATGACGGGAGATACCTATGCCCTCTGGGGGAAGGTTGGGCTGGGGGCTTTCACCGCGCCACCTGCACAGCAGAAGACCGTTCAGATCAACCGCGGTGAAAGCCCCCGCCTTAACCCTCCCCCAACGGGGGAGGGAATCAATACCGTGAAGCGCTATGGGGCTTGTTGGAAGGACAGCGAATGAGCAACCGCCGCAGACCCATCACCGGATGGCTGGCCTCCCAACCCTCCCGGATGGCCTCCCCGCAATCGGGAGAAGGAGCAAGACTACCGAGCACAGCGAGGTCTATTGATTCGCAGGCCGAGCAAAGCGCTGGCCCGAGCCGCGGATCCCCTCTGGCCGTGTCGAGGAGCACAGAGCGAGGGGTGGGCAAGGGCACTGCAAGATGCCCTTGCTTCGTGCTCTAGCTTGCTGCAGCTGTTTGAGCGACGTGAACGTAGTGAACATAGCGAGTTCTGCAGCACCACCCCCGGATGGCCGGCCCCTCGATCGAGCACCGCAGGTTGCCCGTAGCGTAGTGTAGGGACGCGACCGGCTAGGGCGTCCAGTGGGGTCGCCTTCTCTTGGGTTACCTTCTTTTGGCGACGCAAAAGAAGGTGACTGCACCGCCGGGGGCAATCCCGGCCTCCGACCTCAAATCAAAAAGCAGAAGGTCATTTGGAAGCAGAAAGCCGTTCAGATCAACCGACAGTGAAAGCCCTCATCGGATGGCCGCCCCCCAGCCCTCTCCCAGGGGGAGAGGGAGATCCCAGCAGAGACCTCCAGGAAAACTCAACCCACCTTCTCATTCACCAACCGACTGGGCAACAAAACCGTCACCACCGCCGCCAACACCAAGCTCCCAGCCGTCATATACATACCAGCCGAGCCGCTGCCCGTCGTATCACGCAGCCACCCCACCAGGTACGGGCTCACAAAGCCCGACAGATTGGCCACCGAGCTGATGATGGCGATGCCGGCAGCGGCGGCCCGGTCGGACAGCAGCACGGTGGGCAGGCGCCAGAACTGGGCGAAGGCGGTCAGGATGCCGGCAGTGGCCACGGTGAGCGCGGCGATCGCGAAGAACGTGTTGTCCTTGTGGGACATGCTCAGGTAAAGCCCCACGGCCCCGGCCAGGGCCGCCAAGGCCAGGAACAGCTTGCGGTCGCCTCGCGCATCGGCAAGCCGCGCCACATACACCATCGCGATGGCCGCAGCGCCATAGGGAATCGCACTGAACAGGCCGATGTTGAGCAAGCCGGTAATGCCCGCCTCGCGCACCATCGTGGGCATCCAGAAACCCATGCCATAGATCCCCAGGCCGATGCAGAACTCGATCAGGCACAGCACCCAGACCAACGGCTGCGTGAAGGCATCACGCACCGAAGCGCCAATGGTGCGCTGGCTCTCGCGCTCGATATTGGCCGCCAGCGTGCTTTTCTCCTGCTCAGTGAGCCAATGGGCGTCCTTGATGCGATCCCGGAGCACCACCAACACGACGATGCCGAGGATCACCGAAGGAATGCCCTCGATCAGGAACATCCATTGCCAGCCCTGCAGCGAGCCCACCTGATGGAAACTCTCCAGCAGCCAGCCGGACAAAGGCCCGCCCAGCACCCCAGCGGCCGGCACCGCGAGGAAGAACAGCGCCAACGCCTTACCCAGACGGCTCGGCGGAATGAAGTACGTGAGATAGAGAACAATGCCGGGAAAGAAACCCGCCTCGGCCACACCCAGCAGGAAGCGCAGCACATAGAAGGAGGTGGGCGTCTTCACGAACATCATCGCTGCCGACAAGGCGCCCCACGTGATCATGATCCGCGCGATCCATACGCGTGCACCCACCCTGTGGAGTACCAGATTGCTCGGCACTTCGAAAAGAAAATAACCCAGAAAGAACACACCGGCGCCGAGGCCGTAGACGGTTTCGCTGAACGACAGGTCATTGAGCATCTGCAGCTTGGCGAAGCCGACGTTGATGCGGTCCAGGTAAGACATGACGTAGCTGAAAAACAGCAGCGGAATGAGCTTCCGGAACACCTTGCGGTAGAGGGTGTCTTCGCTCTGGGGCCGGACGCCGGCCCCGTGTGAAACACCTGGCACAGCGGAATCCAGGACGCGCGTATTGGACATGGTCGTATTGCTCGGTATAGGCAGCGCGTTGGCTGCTAATTTGTCGACAATCAATGTAATTTCAGACTATTTAAAGCTTGATTTCACATTGATTGTGGACAATCATAGGCACTTCGTGGAATTCACACAAGTACTGACCGCAAAGGAAACGACATGACCGATGCCCTGGGGTGGCGCCAGAAGTTCGCCGTTCTCATCCCGTCCACCAATACCAGCGTGCAACCCGAGTTCGACGCGATGAGGCCGGTGGGCGTCACCAATCACATCAGCCGCATCCGCATTCCGAACATTCCGCTGAACAACGATGCGGACTTCCAGCGCCTCATCGAGCTCATTGCCGCGGCACAAGATGAAGCCGTCGATTCAGTGATGTCCTGCGAGCCCGACCGGCTGGTGCTGGGCATCTCGGCCGAAACCTTCTGGGATGGCCTTGCCGCCAGCCGGAAGCTGAAGGCCTATCTCGAAGAGCGCACCAAGCTGCCTGTCTCCATGGGGTCGGAGGCCTGCGCTGCGGCGTTCTCCGCCCTGAACATCCGCCGCATCGCGGTCGTGACGCCCTACCAGGAGATTGGCGACCGCAATGTGGTCCGCTTCTTCGAAGAGGCTGGCTACGAGGTGCGGCGCATCAAGGGCTTGCGCTGCGAAAGCCCGGTGAAGATCGCCCACGTTCAGGAGCCCGAACTGCGCGCCGCCTTGCAAGAGCTGGACGGGGACGACATCGACGGCATCATTCAGGTAGGCACGAACCTGGCCATGGCGCGCCTCGCGGCTCAGGCCGAAGTATGGCTCGGCCGGCCCGTGCTGGCCATCAACACGGCCATCTATTGGCACGCGCTGCGCGCTTCGAACATTGCTGATCGCATCGCCGGCTTCGGCACACTCCTTGAGCGATACTGAAACAAAGACCGCGCAAAGGGATACGAATGAAGCAAGTCAACGGTACGGCGACCGTCGCCCACGAGCTGTATGCCGTGATACGAGAGCGCATCGTCAATGGCCTCTATGGTCAGGGCATGCGCCTCACAGAGCAGCAGATTGCCGCCGAGTTCAACACCTCCCGCACGCCCGTACGGGAGGCGCTGCGGCAGCTCACTGCCGATGGCTTTCTGGTTTTCAAGCCGAACAGCGGCACACTGGTGCGGGAATGGAGCACGCAGCAGATCCACGAGCTCTTCGACCTGCGCGTGCTGATCGAAAGCGAAATCGCGCTCCATGCCGCGGAACACATCGACGACGCGGGGCTTTCGGAGCTGACCAAGGTGCAGGATGAGATCGAGGCCAGGGGCGCCGACATCAGCGAGGAAAACACCGTTCGCATCGGCCACCTCAACCGGCGCTTCCACGCGCTCATCGCACAGGCGAGCGACAGCGAACGCTTGACCTCCGTGCTCTCCAACGCGATCGAGCAGCCGATCGTGCAGCGCACCTTCCGCCGCTACACCGTACCCCAGCTGGAACGCAGTTTCGCTCATCACCGCGAGCTGCTGGATGCTTTCCGCAGCCGCAACGGAGCATGGGCCAAGAGCATCATGACCTGCCACATCCACGCCGCCAAGTTCGCCTTGCTGCAGGACAATCCTCACGCCGATGACAACGCCGACACCCCCTAGCCCTGCCTCCAGCGCCACCGCCAACTATGCCGATTCCGGCGCCTTCGGCGCTGAGCTGGGCACCGGCACGCGGCAGGCCCTGCTGATGATCGATTTTGCCCAGGCCTACTTCGACCCGGCCAGCCCGCTGTATGCGGCTGCGCCGCAGGTGTTGGACACCGCGGGCGAGCTGCTGCGCTGGGCCCGCTCACGCGGGATGCTCATATGCCACACGCAGGTGGTCTACGACGAGGCGGGATTGAATGGGGGCGTCTTCTACCGCAAGATCCCCGCGCTTTCGAACTTCCGGCGAGGCCACCCGCTCGGCGCTTTCGTACCGCCCGTGCAGCCACAGGCCGGCGAAGCGGTGGTAGAGAAACAGTACGCAAGTGCCTTCTTCGGCACGTCACTTCTGAGCCTGCTGAACGCGCAGCGCATTGATTGCGTGCTGATCGCGGGCATGAGCACGAGCGGCTGTGTGCGGGCCACCACGGTGGATGCGGTGCAATTGGGGTTCATCCCCTTGGTCGTGGCCGACGCCTGCGGCGATCGTCATCCGGCGCCGCATGAAGCCAACCTGTTCGACATGCAGGCCAAGTACGCGGATGTCATGCCCTTTGAGGCATTGCGGCAAAAATTGGAGCGCGGGTAACCTGCACCTCCCGCGCTCTGCGTTCGTCCACGGGCGCTGGCTGGCATCCCAGCAGCACCCATTCTGGTTCAACGCTTGCGGAAGTCGTCGTGGCAAGCCTTGCAGCTTTGCGCGGCGGGGCCAAAAGCGGCCTTCAGGTTGTCCAAGTTACCGGTTTTGGCAGCGGCGGCCACCTTGGCCACTTCAGCCTGCATCTTCTCGCTGGCGCCCTTGAACTTGGCTTCCTCTTTCCAAATTTCCGGGCGGGCCGCGCTGGGGCGGCTGCTGCTGGTCTCCGTGCCGGGGCCGAACGCATGCCAGGGCAACTTGGAAACCAGGGCTACCACGTCGGCGTCGAGCGAGGCGGAAGCGGCATCGAAAGGAATCTTGCCCTGGGCCATGCCACCCAGATGTCCAAAATGGTTGCCTAGAAGGGCGAGCGCGCTCTGGCGGTATTTGATCGCATCCTCCGGCTTGGCGAACTGCGCGGCGGCAGGCACGGCCAGGCTGGCGGCGCCAAGCGCCAAGACAATGGACATCAGTTTTTTCATCGGGGGAACCTTTCCTTGGAGTGGGGAACTACCGAAGGGCCAACAAACCGCCATGAAGCCACTACACTGCGCTTGAACGGCCGCTCCGGCTTGCAAGCATATCGTGTTTGAGTTTCAAAAATAGCATTTCCTCGCATGAAATCCATTCGTATCTGGGACCTTCCCACACGTCTTTTTCACTGGCTGCTTGCGTTGGCGGTGATTGGGCTGCTGATCACCGGAAACGTCGGCGGCGACGCCATGAACTGGCACTTCCGCCTGGGCTACACGGTGTTCGGGCTGCTGGCCTTCAGGCTGATCTGGGGCCTGATCGGCGGGCGTTGGTCGAGGTTCACTTCCTTTTTCCCGACCCCAGCCCGCTTGGTCCGCTATCTTCGCGGCCAGGCCACCCCTGAAGATCTTGCCGGACACAACCCGTTGGGCGCCTTCTCTGTGCTGGCCATGCTCCTGGTGCTGGCCGCGCAGGTTGCGAGCGGCCTGGTGTCTGACGACCAGATCGCCTTTGCCGGACCGCTGACCTCGCTGGTGTCGGGCAACACCGTCGGCTTTGCAAGCGGCTACCACAAGGACATCGGGCAATGGCTGATCATCGCCCTGATCGTGCTGCACGTGCTGGCGATCCTGTTCTACTGGCTGGCCAAGAAAAACAACCTGTTCAAATCCATGCTGGGAGGCGACAAGACACTGCCGGCCACAGTGGAGCCCGCGCACGACACCTTCGGCACGCGCGTGAAGGCGCTCGTGGCGATAGCCGTTGCCGCTGGCATCGTCTATTGGGTGATACAACTGGGAAACACTACTTTCTAAGAGCATGTCCAAGGTCTCCTCGCGGACCACTTGGCACGCCCCTTCAAATTTGAAGGGGTTTCACCTGTAACCGCTTACGCGTCACTGAGCTAAACTGAGTCCGAGACTGACATTCGCGCCCTCTGCGCACCTTACGACATTGGACAAGCCCCCACCCGTTGCACTCGTGACTGCCCACACGCCCGAACAGATACAGGCCGTGGGTGAGTTATTTCAGGAATATGCCGCCAACCTGGGAATCGATCTGGATTTCCAGGGCTTCGAGGAAGAGCTGGCCCAATTGCCCGGCGATTATGCGGAGCCGCGTGGCACCCTGCTGCTGGCAATGGTAGATGGCGAAGCTGCTGGCTGCTGCGCGCTGCGCCCGCTGGACGATGTGGATTACGGCAACGCCGCCGAAATGAAGCGCCTGTATGTGCGCAAGGCTTTTCGAGGCTTCGGCCTGGGCCGCCAACTCGCCGAAGCCATTCTGGAAGCCGCCCAGCGCCTGGGCTACGCCAGCGTGCTCCTCGACACCCTGAGCGACATGGAAGCCGCCCGCGCGCTCTATGAAGAACTGGGCTTCGCCGAGATCCCGCCCTACTATCACAACCCCGTCGTAGGCGCCCACTACCTCAAGGTCGATCTGGGCTAGGAGCCGAGGACGGGCGGGTTTGAAACCCGCCCCTACGGCAGCCCGTAGGTTGGGCTGAGCGCAGCAATGCCCAACAAAGCGGCGCTTCCTCAACAACGGCTGCCTGTTGGGCATCGCTATGCTCAGCCCAACCTACCAACACAAGCGGCCGCGGAGCAGGCCATCCAAGTGCTGCCGCGGAGCTGGCTTCGCCAGGCCGCTGGCAGCGTCCCCTGGGGGAAGGCGCGCAGCGCCTCAGGGGGGCCTTATCTAGCTTGAGCCAGCATGGTGGCGCCGTCGCTGACCTCGAATTTGCCAGGGCCTTCGACGTTGAGCGTTGCCACCTTGCCATCCTTGACGAGCATGGAATAGCGGTTGCTACGCACGCCCATGCCACGGCCCACCAGGTCCAGCGTCAGACCAGCGGCCTTGGCGAACTCGGCGCTGCCGTCTGCCAGGAAGCGAATCTTGCCCACGGCCTTCTGGTCGCGTGCCCAGGCGCCCATGACAAATGCGTCGTTCACCGAGAGGCACCAGATTTCATCGACGCCCGCGGCCTTCAGAGCCTCGGCATTGTCGAGATAGCTGGGCACATGCTTGGCCGAGCAAGTAGGCGTGAACGCGCCAGGCACGGCAAACACGGCTATGGTCTTGCCAGCGGCCGCCTTGGCCACTTCCACCGGGTTGGGGCCAATGCTGCAGCCATTGCCTTCCACTTCGGAATACTCGGTCAGGGTAACGGCAGGCAGGGTGTCTCCGACTTTGATCATGGGATGATGCTCCTCATTGGTGGGTTGAAAAAATACAAAAAAAACGACCCACATTGTGGGCCGTTTTCAGGGATATGCGCACAGTGTACGCAAGTAGGCTTGGTGCCTGCGAGGCTTTAGTGGTCTTAAACCACTGCGGCTTTTTGCACCAGACGCGTCGCTACCCAGTTCTTGGTCTTGGACAGCGGGCGGCTTTCGGTGATCTCGATCACGTCGCCCAGCTTGTACTCACCCTTTTCGTCGTGGGCGTGGTATTTGCTGGAACGCATCACGATCTTGTCGTAGATCGGGTGCTTGACGCGGCGCTCGATCAGCACCGTCACGGTTTTGGCGCGCTTGTCGCTGACGACCTTGCCGACCAGCGTGCGCTTGAGGGATGTCTTGGCTTCCGTCATGGTCACGTCCTTACTTGGCGGCCGATTGCTTTTCAGCAATCAGGGTCTTGGCGCGCGCGATGGCGCGGCGGGTCTGGCGCAACTGGCTGGTGTTGTTCAGCTGTTGCGTCGCCTTTTGCATGCGCAGGTTGAAGTGGGCCTTTTGCAGGTCCTTGACTTCAGCTTGCAGAGCGGCAACGTCTTTTTGACGCAGTTCAGCGGTGTTCATTGTTCATGCTCCTCGCGTTACTGGCCGACCATGCGGGTGACAAACGTGGTGCGCAGCGGCAGCTTGGCAGCGGCCAGCTGGAATGCCTCGCGCGCCAGGGCTTCTGGCACACCGACGATCTCGTACAGGACCTTGCCCGGCTGGATCTCGGCCACGTAGTACTCGGGGTTGCCCTTACCGTTACCCATACGAACCTCGGCCGGCTTGGTGGAAATCGGCTTGTCGGGGAACACACGGATCCAGATACGGCCACCGCGCTTGACGTGACGCGAAATCGCACGGCGAGCGGATTCGATCTGGCGCGCCGTGAGGCGGCCGCGATCGGTGGACTTGAGACCGAAGTCGCCGAAGGCCACGGTGTTGCCACGAGTGGCGATACCGGTGTTACGGCCTTTCTGCTCCTTGCGGTATTTTCTGCGTGCAGGTTGCAGCATGTTTACTCTCCTTTGGCGCCGTCAGCTGCTGCAGCTGGCGCGGCTTTGCGTACGCGCTTAACGGCGGATTTGGCGTCGGCCCCTGCGGCCTCCGCGGGTTTGTCGCTGCCATCGGCAGGAGCGGCATTGCTGCCACCGGCGCCACGGCCGTCACGGCGCGGGCCACCACGGCCGGCGCGATCGCCGCCCGGGCCACGGCCATCACGGCGCGGACCACGCGGACCACGGCGCTCTTCGCCTTCTGGGCGGGGAGTGCTGTCCAGCGAAGGCGCATCGTTGCGGCCCAGCGTGTCGCCCTTGTAGACCCACACCTTGACACCGATGATGCCGTAGGTGGTCTTGGCTTCGCTGAAACCGTAGTCGATGTCGGCGCGCAGCGTATGCAGCGGCACGCGGCCTTCACGGTACCACTCAGTACGAGCGATCTCGATGCCGTTCAGACGGCCGGAAGACATGATCTTGATGCCCTGTGCGCCCAGACGCATCGCGTTCTGCATGGCGCGCTTCATGGCACGGCGGAACATGATGCGCTTTTCGAGCTGCTGGGTGATCGAGTCGGCGATCAGCTGAGCATCGACTTCAGGCTTGCGCACTTCTTCGATGTTCACGGCCACCGGCACGCCCAGCTTCTCAGCCAGATCTTTCTTCAGCTTCTCGATGTCTTCGCCTTTCTTGCCGATCACCACGCCCGGACGAGCCGAGTAGATGGTGATGCGGGCGTTCTTGGCGGGGCGCTCGATCAGCACGCGCGAAACGGCGGCGTTCTTCAGCTTGGCCTTCAGGTACTCGCGAACCTTGATGTCTTCGGCCAGCATGCCGGCGAAATCACGGTTGTTGGCGTACCAGCGGCTGGCCCAATTACGGCTGACGGCAAGGCGAAAGCCGGTTGGATGGATTTTCTGTCCCATAGTCTTTCAGAGGCCTTCCGTATCAGTAGCCGACCGTCACGTACACGTGGCACGTGGGCTTCGACAGGCGCGCACCTCGGCCCTTGGCGCGGGCGGCCGAGCGCTTGAGCGTGGTGCCCTGCTCGACATAGATCGTCTTGACGCGAAGCTCGTCGATATCGGCACCGTCGTTGTGCTCGGCGTTGGCAACTGCCGACTCGAGCACCTTGCGCACGATAGGCGCGGCCTTCTTCTGCGTGAAGTTGAGGATGTTCAGGGCCTGATCCACTTTTTTACCGCGGATCAGATCGGCAACCAGACGGCCTTTGTCGACCGACAGGCGTACGCCGCGAAGGACTGCACGTGTTTCCATGAGTCTTCTCCTTATTTCTTGGCTTTTTTGTCCGCCGCGTGGCCTTTGAAGGTACGCGTGAGGGCAAATTCACCCAGCTTGTGGCCGACCATCTGGTCGGTCACGTATACCGGAACGTGCTGCTTGCCGTTGTGCACGGCGATGGTCAGCCCGATGAATTCGGGCAGGATCATCGAGCGGCGCGACCAGGTCTTGACAGGCTTCTTGTCTTTGGTAGCGACAGCCTTGTCAACCTTGGCCAGCAGGTGATGGTCAACAAACGGACCCTTTTTGAGAGAGCGAGTCATTTGTCAGTCCTTATTTCTTGCGACGCGACACGACCATTACCTGGGTGCGCTTGTTGTTGCGGGTGCGATAGCCCTTGGTCAGGTTGCCCCACGGATCGACAGGCGCGCGGCCCTCGCCGGTACGGCCTTCGCCGCCACCGTGCGGGTGGTCGATCGGGTTCATGGCAACGCCGCGAACCGTCGGGCGGATACCCATCCAGCGCTTGACACCGGCCTTGCCCAGTTGGCGCAGGCTGTGCTCTTCGTTGGCAACTTCACCAATGGTGGCGCGGCACTCGATGTGGATCTTGCGGACTTCGCCAGAACGCATACGCACCTGGGCGTAAGTGCCCTCGCGCGCCAGCAGGGTGGCGGAAGTACCGGCCGAGCGGGCGATCTGCGCACCGGCACCGGGCTTGAGCTCGATGCAGTGAATGGTCGAACCCACTGGGATGTTGCGGATCGGCAGCGTGTTGCCGGCGCGGATAGGCGCCTCGGAACCGCTCATCAGCTGGCTGCCGACTTCCACACCGCGCGGAGCGATGATGTAGCGGCGCTCGCCGTCGGCGTAGCACACCAGAGCGATGTGCGCCGAGCGGTTCGGATCGTATTCAATACGCTCGACCTTGGCGGGGATACCGTCCTTGTTGCGGCGGAAATCAACCACGCGGTAGTGATGGCGGTGACCGCCCCCACGGTGACGAGTGGTGATGTGGCCGTTGTTGTTGCGGCCAGCCTTCTGGAACTGGGGTTCCAGCAGCGGCGCGTAGCCTTCACCCTTGTGCAGGTGATCGCGCGTGACCTTGATCTGGCCGCGGCGGCCAGGCGAAGTCGGTTTGATCTTGATGACAGCCATGATTTAAGCGGCCTCCCCGAAGTTCAACTCCTGGCCTTCCTTGAGGCGGACGTACGCTTTACGCACGTTGTCGCGGCGACCGATGGTACGGCCGAAACGCTTGACTTTGCCCTTGGTGTTGACCACGGAAACGCCCTTGACTTCCACCTTGAACAGCAGTTCAACGGCGGCTTTGATCTCAAGTTTGGTGGCGTCTTGCAGCACCTTGAAGGTGACCGCATTGGATTTCTCTGCCACCATGGTGGCTTTTTCAGAGATGATGGGCGCCACGAGCACTTGCATCAGGCGGCCTTCATCGAATTTGTTGGCAGTGGTGGCGCTCATGCGAACATCTCCTTGAGCTTGTCGATGGCACCCTTGGTGACCAGCACTTTCTTGTAGTGCACCAGCGACACCGGATCGGCGTAACGCGGCTCGATCACGAGCACGTTGCCGAGGTTGCGCGAAGCCAGGTACAGGTTCTCATCGACCTCGTCGGCGATCACCAGCACGGAATCCAGCTTCATGGCCTTGAATTTGGCAGCCAGCTGCTTGGTCTTGGGCGAGTCGACCTTGATCGAATCAACCACGGCCAGGCGGCCTTCGCGTGCCAGTTGGGAGAAGATGGACGCCATGCCGGCGCGGTACATCTTCTTGTTGACCTTCTGGCTGAAGTTTTCGTTCGGCAGGTTCGGGAAAATCCGACCGCCCCCACGCCACAGCGGGGAAGACGTCATACCGGCACGAGCGTTGCCTGTGCCCTTCTGGCGGAAAGGCTTCTTGGTCGAGTGCTTGACCTGCTCGCGGTCTTTCTGCGCGCGGGTACCCTGGCGTGCGTTGGCCTGATAGGCCACCACCAGCTGGTGAATCAGCGCTTCGTTGTAATCGCGACCGAAGACAGTCTCGGGGGCGTCCACTTTGGATGCCGCCAGGCCTTGGTCATTGAGGAGTTCAAGCTGCATTACTTAGCCCCTTCCTTCGCGGCCGCTTTCGGCTGGCCCTTGACGGCGGGACGCACGGTGACGAAGCCACCACGCGAGCCAGGCACCGCACCCTTGATCAGCAGCAGCTGACGAGCCTCATCAACGCGGATGACGTCGAGGTTCTGGGTGGTCACGGTTTCGTCGCCCATATGGCCGGTCATTTTCTTGCCGGGGAACACACGACCGGGGTCCTGTGCCATGGAGATCGAGCCGGGCACGTTGTGCGAACGGCTGTTACCGTGCGAAGCGCGCTGGGAACTGAAGTTGTGACGCTTGATGGTACCGGCGTAGCCTTTACCGATGGAAGTGCCTTGCACGTCCACTTTCTGGCCCACGCTGAACACGTCGGTCACGGGCACGGTGCTGCCAGCGGCGTATTTGCCGGCGACATCGCCTTCCACGCGGAACTCACCAATGATTTCACCGGCTTCGACGCCCGCTTTCGCGAGGTGACCGGCTTCGGGCTTGGTGACGCGAGAGGCCTTGCGTGCACCAAACGTGACCTGAAGGGCCACGTAGCCATCGTTTTCCTGGGTTTTGACCTGGGTGACGCGGTTGTTCGACACATCGACCACCGTGACAGGCACTGCATCGCCGTCATCAGTGAACAGACGCATCATGCCCACCTTGCGCCCCAGCAACCCCAATCGATTGCTTTGACTCATTTATTGCTCCAGTACTTTCACCGCGCCTGCTGCAATTGGCCTGCGCGTTTGGTATATGAAAGAAGGGTTGAAATTAACTTGCTCTTTTTCTCATGCTTCCATGGGAAAAAGAGCAAGCCTGCGATTATAGCGAGCAGTTTGCTTTTGGGCAAACTGCCATGAATTCAGCCCGCCGTACCCACAAGGAGCAAGACGGGCTGCATGTTGCATTACTGCAACTTGATCTCGACGTCCACGCCGGCCGGCAGATCGAGCTTCATCAGCGCGTCCACAGTCTTGTCAGTGGGATCGACGATGTCCATCAGGCGCTGGTGCGTGCGGATCTCGAACTGGTCGCGGCTGGTCTTGTTGACGTGCGGCGAACGCAGAATGTCGAAACGCTTCATGCGTGTGGGCAGGGGCACGGGACCTTTGACCACGGCGCCGGTGCGCTTGGCGGTGTCAACGATCTCGGCGGCAGACTGGTCGATCAGCTTGTAATCGAATGCCTTCAGGCGGATGCGGATCTTTTGCTTGGTAGCCATGTTCATACGCCTTACTCGATGATCTTAGCCACCACGCCGGCGCCGACGGTACGGCCGCCTTCACGGATAGCGAAACGCAGGCCTTCTTCCATGGCGATCGGAGCGATCAGCTTGACGGTGATGCTCACGTTGTCGCCAGGCATGACCATTTCCTTGCCTTCGGGCAGCTCGATGGAGCCGGTCACGTCCGTCGTACGGAAGTAGAACTGCGGGCGGTAGTTGTTGAAGAACGGCGTGTGACGGCCACCTTCATCTTTGCTCAGCACATACACCTCACCGGTGAAGTGCGTGTGCGGCTTGATGGAGCCCGGCTTGCACAGCACCTGGCCGCGCTCGACGTCTTCACGCTTGGTGCCGCGCAGCAAAATACCCACGTTGTCGCCAGCCTGGCCTTGATCCAGCAGCTTGCGGAACATTTCCACGCCCGTGCAGGTGGTCTTTTGCGTGGCCTTGATACCGACGATCTCGATTTCTTCGCCGACTTTGACCACACCGCGCTCGATACGGCCGGTCACCACGGTGCCGCGGCCAGAGATGGAGAACACGTCTTCCACGGGCATCAGGAAGGCACCGTCCACAGCGCGCTCAGGCGTGGGGATGTAGGTGTCCAGGGCTTCAGCCAGCTTCATGATGGCTTGCTCGCCCAGCTCGCCGGTGTCGCCTTCGAGGGCGAGCTTGGCAGAGCCTTTGATGATGGGGGTGTCATCGCCAGGGAATTCGTACTTGGACAGCAGCTCGCGCACTTCCATTTCGACCAGCTCGAGCAGCTCGGCGTCGTCCACCATGTCGGCCTTGTTCAGGAACACGATGATGTAGGGCACGCCCACCTGGCGCGACAGCAGAATGTGCTCGCGGGTCTGGGGCATGGGGCCGTCAGCGGCCGAGCACACCAAAATGGCGCCGTCCATCTGGGCAGCACCGGTGATCATGTTCTTGACGTAGTCGGCGTGGCCGGGGCAGTCCACGTGGGCGTAGTGGCGGTTGGCCGTTTCGTATTCCACGTGGGCGGTGTTAATGGTAATGCCGCGCGCTTTTTCTTCAGGCGCTGCATCGATCTGGTCGTACGCCTTGGCTTCGCCGCCGAATTTCTTGGACAGCACCGTGGCGATTGCTGCCGTCAGCGTCGTCTTGCCATGGTCCACGTGGCCGATCGTGCCGACGTTGACGTGCGGTTTCGTCCGCTCGAATTTCTCTTTTGCCATTTCAAACTCCGTATAAAGAACAAACGCCCGTGCCTGTTTAACGTCTCCAACAGCAGGGCCGCCACGGGCAGCACCCTACGCCTCGCGGCGTTGTTGAAGACAAACTCATACCGCCCCGCCCCCTCTTTACCAGGGCACCCGTGGAGCGGGCTTGGCCCGGCCACTGGGTGCGCCCCTTGAGGGGGAAGGCGGCTACGCCGCCTCGGGGGTGGTCCTTATTTCGCGCGGGACGCCACGATAGCGTCAGCAACGTTCTTCGGCGCTTCAGAGTAGTGCTTGAATTCCATGGTGTACGTGGCGCGGCCTTGCGTGGCCGAGCGCAGCGTCGTGGAGTAGCCGAACATCTCGGACAGAGGAACTTCTGCCTTGATGATCTTGCCGCCGCCAACCATGTCGTCCATGCCCTGAACCATGCCGCGGCGGCTGGACAGATCGCCCATCACGTTACCGGCGTAGTCTTCGGGTGTTTCCACTTCCACGGCCATCATCGGCTCAAGAATAACCGGAGTAGCTTTCCGGGCGGCTTCCTTGAAACCGAAGATAGCGGCCATCTTGAAGGCTTGTTCGGAGGAGTCCACGTCGTGGTACGAACCGAAGGTCAGGCGGACCTTGACGTCCACCACAGGGTAGCCGGCCAGCACGCCGGACTGCAGCGCCTCTTCCACACCCTTTTGCACGGCGGGAATGTATTCGCGCGGCACCACACCGCCCTTGATCTCGTCGACGAACTCGAAACCCTTGCCGGCTTCTTGCGGCTCCAGCGTGAAGACGACGTGACCGTACTGGCCCTTACCGCCCGACTGGCGCACGAACTTGCCTTCGACATCGGTCACGGTCTTGCGAACCGTTTCGCGGTAAGCCACTTGAGGCTTGCCCACGTTGGCTTCGACGCCGAATTCACGCTTCATGCGGTCAACGATGATCTCCAGGTGCAATTCGCCCATGCCGGAGATGATGGTCTGACCGGACTCTTCGTCGGTGCGCACGCGGAACGAAGGATCCTCGGAAGCCAGGCGCTGCAGGGCAATGCCCATTTTTTCCTGGTCAGCCTTGGTCTTGGGTTCCACAGCCTGCGAGATCACGGGCTCAGGAAACACCATGCGCTCCAGGATGATCGCGGAGTTCGGATCGCTCAGGGTTTCGCCGGTGGTGACTTCCTTCAGGCCCACGCAAGCGGCGATGTCGCCCGCAACGATTTCTTCGATCTCGTTACGCTCGTTGGCCATCATCTGCACGATACGGCCGATACGCTCTTTCTTGCCCTTGACGGTGTTGAGCACCGTGTCGCCCTTCTTCAGCACGCCGGAATAGACGCGCACGAAGGTCAGCTGACCGACGAACGGGTCGGTCATCAGCTTGAACGCCAGGGCGGAGAACTTCTCGCCGTCGTCCGCCTTGCGGGAGACTTCCTTCTCTTCGTCGTCGGCGTCAGTGCCGGCCACAGGCGGGATGTCCACCGGAGAGGGCAGGAAGTCGATCACGGCATCCAGCATGCGCTGCACGCCCTTGTTCTTGAACGCGGTACCGCACAGCATCGGCTGGATCTCGGTGGAGATCGTACGGGCACGCAAGCCGTTCTTGACTTCTTCCTCGGAGAGCTCACCCTCTTCCAGGTACTTGTTCATCAGCTCTTCGCTGGATTCAGCGGCGGCCTCAACCATGTTCTCGCGCCACTTCTGCGCATCAGCGGCCAGCTCGGCCGGGATGTCAGCGTAGTCGAACTTCATGCCTTGGGAAGCTTCGTCCCAAATGATGGCCTTCATCTTCAGCAGGTCGATCACGCCCTTGAAGTTGTCCTCGGCGCCGATGGGGATCACCACGGGCACGGGGTTGGCCTTCAGGCGCAGTTTCATCTGGTCATAGACCTTGAAGAAGTTGGCACCGGTACGGTCCATCTTGTTGACGAACGCGAGGCGGGGCACCTTGTACTTGTTGGCCTGGCGCCACACGGTTTCAGACTGGGGCTGCACGCCACCCACAGCACAGTACACCATGCAGGCGCCGTCGAGCACGCGCATGGAACGCTCCACCTCAATGGTGAAGTCCACGTGGCCCGGGGTGTCGATGATGTTGAAGCGGTGCTCGGGGTAGGACAGGTCCATGCCCTTCCAGAAGCAGGTCACGGCCGCCGAGGTGATCGTGATGCCGCGCTCTTGCTCCTGCTCCATCCAGTCGGTGGTGGCAGCGCCGTCATGCACCTCGCCCAGCTTGTGGTTCACGCCGGTGTAGAACAGGATACGTTCGGTCGTGGTGGTCTTGCCGGCGTCAATGTGTGCAGAGATGCCGATGTTGCGGTATCGCTCGATGGGTGTTTTGCGAGCCATGATGCTTACTTTCTTGAAACGGAGAAGGCCCGCGCATGGCGGGCCGCATTCCAGTGGAGGAAACGGGGGAAGGTTGCCCTTAGAAGCGGAAGTGGCTGAACGCCTTGTTCGCCTCGGCCATGCGGTGAACTTCGTCACGCTTCTTCATGGCACCGCCGCGGCCTTCATTGGCTTCCAGCAGTTCGTTGGCCAGGCGCATGGCCATGGATTTTTCGCCGCGCTTGCGAGCAGCTTCCTTGATCCAGCGCATCGACAGCGCCAGACGGCGCACGGGGCGCACTTCGACCGGCACCTGGTAGTTCGCGCCACCGACACGGCGGGATTTGACTTCCACCATCGGCTTGACGTTGTTGATGGCGGTCACGAAAAGCTCCAGCGGATCCTTCCCGCTTTTCTTTTCCATGGTTTCGAGCGCGCCATAGATGATGCGCTCGGCAACCGCCTTCTTGCCGCCTTCCATGATCACGTTCATGAACTTGGAAAGCTCGACATTGCCGTATTTGGGATCCGGCAGGATTTCACGTTTAGGGACTTCGCGACGACGTGGCATGTTTCACCTCATATTGCTTCAGTTGATGTCCAGGCACCTCTGCTACCCCAGACACCGCGCAGATCCATCGGGAACTGCACTTACTCGGCCTATTCTCTAGGCCACTACGCTTGATTGACGGACAGCAAGCCGACGATTCAAGCACCGAAAAATGACAAAGGCATTGATTTCAGATCAAGCCCTCAAGAGCACCTTTGAAAACCGATCAGGCCTTCTTGGGACGCTTGGCACCGTACTTCGAACGGGCTTGCTTGCGGTCTTTCACGCCTTGCAAGTCGAGCGAACCGCGCACGATGTGGTAACGCACACCGGGCAAATCCTTCACACGGCCGCCGCGCACGAGCACCACACTGTGCTCCTGCAGGTTGTGGCCTTCACCGCCGATGTACGAGATGACCTCGAAACCGTTGGTCAGGCGCACTTTGGCAACTTTACGAAGCGCCGAGTTCGGCTTCTTCGGCGTCGTGGTGTACACACGGGTGCACACGCCGCGACGCTGCGGCGAATTTTGCATCGCGGGGCTCTTGGATTTCGATTTCTCGACAGTCCGGCCCTGACGCACCAATTGACTGATGGTTGGCATTGAAAAAACGTCCCTAAACGTCTGGAAAAACCAAAGGCGCCACCCGGTGACCGCATTCGGCGAGCAAGCCCGCGATCAACCTTGTAGCGCGCGAAAGACCTTTAACCCGTCATCCTTCAGCAAGCGCCGAAAGATAAAAGATTGAAAGGCGTGAATTTCCCGCCCCAACGCGGGAAAGCCTTAAAGTATAGCCCGGAATGGGGGATGCCGCAATAAGGGGACTGGTACGGGGAGGAGAGCGCCCTCTTGGACCGCCGCCGACCTTCACCCCTGCCCTCTCCCGCAAGCGGGAGAGGGGGCAAAACCCCCTCGGCGAGAAGGGAAAGCCCCTGCTTGTGGGCGTTTTACTTGATCCACAGGCGCATGGCGTCCCAGGCACGGCCAAGGAAGCCGGCTTCTTCGACGCCTTCGAGCGCCACCAGGGGCACTTCCAGCAATTGTGCTTCGCCTTGCTTGACCTTCAGGGTCGCCACTGCCTGGCCTTGCTTGAAGGGCGCAATCAAGGGTTCCGGACGAGCCACTTCGGTCTTGACCTGGGAGGCGGTGCCGGACGGAACCGCCACGATGATGGGCTCGGTACGGCCGAGCTTGAGTTCGGAGGCCTGACCTTTCCACACTTTAGGCGTGGCCACGGGCTGGCCGGCGTCGAAGAGCTTGATACCTTCGTAGGCGGTGTAGCCCCAGTTGAGCAGCTTTTGCGCTTCATTGGCGCGCACGCGTTCGCTCGATGCGCCCAGCACCACGGTCAGCACGCGGCGGGAGCCCATGTTGGGGAAATCGCGCTTGGCGGTGGCCACCAGGCAATAGCCGGCGGCGTCGGTGTGGCCGGTCTTGAGGCCGTCGACGGTGGGATCGCGGAACAGCAGGGCGTTGCGGTTGGTGTCGTTGCTTGCCGGTGTGCCGGGGTAACGGTACTTCTTGATGGCGTAATAGCGCGAATCTTCAGGAAAATCCTGCAGCAGGCGCGTGGCCAGGATGGACAGATCGCGCGCCGTGGTGGTGTGGCCAGGTTCGGTCAGCCCCTCGGGGTTCTTGAACGTGGTGTTCTTCATGCCCAGCGCCTTGGCCTGGTCATTCATCAGCTGCACGAAGCGCTCGACCGAGCCGCCCACGCCTTCAGCCAGCGCGACCGTGGCGTCGTTGCCGGACTGCACGATCATGCCCTTGATCAGATCCTCGACGGGCACCTGCATCTTGGGGTCGATGTACATGCGCGAACCGGGTGTTTTCCAGGCGCGCTCGCTGACCGGCATGGTCTGGGTCAGGGTGATTTTTTTCGCGCGCAACGCGTCGAATACCAGGTAAGCACTCATCAGCTTGGTGAGCGATGCCGGCTCGACCGGCGAATCGATGTCCGGCGACGAGGCCAGAATCTGGTTCGCCGACACGTCCATCACCAGCCAGGATTTGGCGGCCACCTCGGGTGGCTGGGGCAACTGAGTCGATTGGGCGGCGGCGACCAGTGCGGAAGCGGAAAGTGTCAGCGCGGCGAGCGCCTTGAGGAATCGGTTCATGGAGAAAGAGTGCGAGTGCGCTAAATAAAAGAAGAGCCTAAAAAGCAGAGCCAGGTTCAATCCATTTCAGAAACGCGCGTGACGCGCCACCAATGTCTTGAGAAGCGGCAATTGGCCGTGAAAGAAATGCCCGCCATCCGGTACCACTGTCACCGGCAGCGACTGCGGCCGCGCCCAGTCAAGCACGGAGGAAAGGGGCACGGTGTCGTCCTGCTCGCCGTGGATGACCAGGGTTTGCGGATGCAAATCAGCGGGAACCGGTACGGCGTCGAAGCGCGAGGCCGCCGTACCCACCAGCACCACGCGCTCGATTGTGCGAGCTGTCCAGAGGCGTTCGATGGCGTGTGTCGTGACGAAAGCACCGAACGAGAAGCCTGCCAGGGCCAGCGGCTGCTCCGCGGGCGCCTGCGCCTGAACAACGGCCAGCAGGTCTTCCAGTTCACCCCGCCCCTCGTCGTACGATCCGGCACTGGCGCCGACACCGCGAAAATTGAAGCGCACCGCACGCCAGCCACATTGCACGAAGGCACGGGCCAGGGTTTGCACCACCTTGTTGGTCATGGTGCCGCCAAACTGCGGATGCGGGTGCGCCACCACGACCGTGCCCAGGGGGGCCCGGAACAGATCAGGCGCCGGCACATCGAGCAGGGCCTCTATGGCACCGGCCGGACCGGAGAGAGTCAGCGATTGAGTCTGGGCATTCATTCAGCTACGTAAAGTATAGCTGCTTATGCTTCGGCCTCTGTGAGCTTCAGCCCAGGGCATCCGCCAGCCGCCCGATGGCATCGGTGCCGAGGCTCCCTTTTTCCCTGGCGAGGCGGAGCTGGCGACGCGCCATGGTGCGATAGAACTCCACCGATTCAGGACCCACGGCGGTGAGATCGGCCACGTGCCGCCGGACCACGCCGACATCGCCTCGTGAGATCGGGCCCGCCAGGGCGCCTGCCAGGCCCCGGGCCTCCGCGGCATCGAGCGTTCCGCGCGCCAGCGGCAGAAGCGCCGCCAGCGCGGCCTGGTCGTCCACGCCGAAGGCATTCCAGAGATCGCAGGCTTCGCGCAGCAGGAGAGCAGGAAGCTGGCGGAATAGTTGGTGGCAGCGTGATAGCGGCCGCGGACACCTGGCGGCAGGGTGATGGGCTGATATCCCACGGATGCCGCCAGGTCACGCAGCGTCTGCATGAGGCCCTCGGGCGCTTCGATCGCGACGCTGCTGCCCGGAATGCCGGAAAGCGCCACGGCCGGATCGGCAAACAGCTGCAGCGGATGAAAACCGCCCATCTGCGCGCCCTGCTGCCCCGCAGCCGCCAGAGCCGAGACTTCAGTGGCCCCGCTGCAATGAACCACGCTTTGGCCGCTCCGCCAGCGCAGGCCAGAGGCCACCGGTTCGATGCTGTCGTCGGGCACCGTCAGAAAAACCAGATCGGCTTCGTCGACAGCCTCCTGGGATTCGCGAAAAACTTGGCATGTACCGCCAGTCGCCTCCGCCAGGCGCCTGGATGACTCGGCGGACCTGCTGGCGACCGCCGCGATAGACCAGCCCGCCTGGGAAAAAGCCGCGGCCAACGTCTGGGCAAGGCGGCCGGCGCCTACGAATGCGATTTTCATGGCAAGACTCCCGTGTGCATATCCGGCGCCATTCAACTGTAGCGAATGCCAACACCCCGCACCGGAATGTCCTTCCAGAAAATGGCTCCTCCATCACGGCCCAGCAACTCCTCAAGTTCCAAGTGGAGCTTGTCTAGCTTGCGGTCGTGAAGATCACCGGAGCTTACGAAGATCTCGCGCGCTGTTGAAAATCACCGTACAACTGCCTGGGATTGTCCACCAGGATGCGTTTTCGGGTATCTGGATCAGGCACCCACTCAGCCAACAGATCGAACAGGTCGCCATCGTTGGGCATCCCTCGTCCGTTCATATTCACATGAGGCCAATCGGTGCCCCACACGAGCCGCTCGGGCGCGGCACGTACCAACACCCGTGCGAGGGGCGTGACTTCAGCATAGGGATAGTCGCCGCCGGTGCAGCGCATAGGGCCGGAGAGCTTTACCCAGAATTTTCCGGTGTCAAGCAAACGGAGCAGGCACTGCATAGCGGGCTGATCAGGGCCGCCGGCAGCTGGTATGGCAGCGAAATGGTCGAGCACCACCGCGTCGTTCGGCAGATCCCGCAGCGCCTGCTCGGCCTCCAGCAAGTCGGTGCCAGAGGGATAGTATTGAATATGCCAGCCGAGCTCGGCCACCATCGCCGCGATGCGCGACGACAGCCGAGGAAGATCTCCGCGATGCCCGTTGCTCACAAAGCGCGCGCCGCACACGCCGAGCTGGTTTAGTTCGCGCAGATCGTCCAGCGTCACCTCGTCAGGCAGCAACGCCACGCCTTTGAAGCGGCCTGGATGCAAGGTCAACATCTCTGCCAGGTGCTTCGTGCTGCGGCCATACCCGCCGCCACTCACAATAACGGCACCGGCCAACCCCAATTTATCTTGCAGGGCAATATGCATCTCAGGCGTGGCGTCGTCCGATGTGTACTTGCTGTCAGGGTGAAATGCGAACCGGGCCGCCGGTCCGAACAAGTGGATGTGGCAATCAATAGCTCCAGGCGAACAGGCCGTGGCCGGCGTGCGCGGATGCGGATCAGGAGGCTGGGTGCGCGGCGGAGTTCGACTGGAGTCTGTTGTCATGCTCAATCCACTTTGATCTTTGATTTGCGTATGACCTCGGCCCATTGGCCGATCTCAGCGCGGATGAGTTTTCCGAATGCGGCGGGATCGCCGCCAACGACTTCCACGCCATCGGCATCGAGCCGCTTCCGAAAGTCGGCGTTCTGGGTCACCGCGGTCATGGCGACATGCAGTTTCTGGATCACGGGCTGCGGGGTGCCAGCCGGAGCCAGAATGCCCATCCACAAGATGCCCTGATAGCCAGGCACGCCCAATTCGTCCAACGTGGGCACCTCGGGCATCAGAGGTGAGCGCTTCAGGCTGGCAATGGCCAAGGGCTTGAGTTTGCCGCTCTGAATGTATTGCGCCGAGGTGGCTATCGTGTCCATCTTGACGCCGACCTGACCGGCAAGCAGATCGTTCATGGCAGGCGCAGCCCCCTTGTAAGGCACATGCGTGATCTGCACATGGAGCCGTTGCAGCAGCAGCTCCATGGTGACATGAGGCAAAGTACCGTTGCCAGCCGACCCGTAGTTGAGCGCCCCTTGATGTTCCTTGGCATAAGCCAGGAAGCCTTTGAAATCCTGGTACGGCTGCGCCGCATTCGCCACCAGCAGCTCGGGAATCTGCGCGACCAGCGACACCGGAACCAGATCGCGCTCCGTGTCGAACGACATACGCTGGTACAGCGCGGGATTGATGGTGTGGTTGGGTGTGGTGAACAGCAGTGTGTAGCCATCCTTGTCGGCCTTCGCTACGCGGCTGGATGCTATCGTGCCGCCGGCACCCGGCAGATTCTCGACAACGACCTGTCCGCCAAGCTGAGTACCCAGCTGCCGCGCAACCAGCCGCGCCACGAAGTCGACCGTACCACCAGCGGAGAAAGGCACAACCAGGCGGATAGGATGATCAGGATAACGTTCTGCCGCTCCCACGGCCGTGGCGAGAAAGAATGCAAATGGAGCGAAAAGCAGCACACGCAACATACTGCGCCGGAGAAACGGGAATTGAAAAGCCATGAGATGATCGTGTCGATATACCGGGCGCAGTAAACCATTGCACCTCGGTCACGGCAAATGATTTGTTTGCACCGGCTGATGAACCATGTTCATCCCGCATATGAATATGCAGATCGACTTTCTCGGCATCCAGGCCTTCCTGGCCATCGTGGAAAACGGAAGCTTCCAGCTCGCAGCCACGCAACTGCACCTTTCACAGACGGCTATCAGCCACCGCATGCGCAAGCTGGAAGAAAGCCTGGGCGTGCGGCTGGTCACGCGGACCACTCGGGAAGTTTCGCTGACAGAGGCCGGCCGTGCCTTGCTGCCTCGTGCGCGCAGTGCGGTACGGGAATTGGGGCTCTCCTGCGAATCGGTACGCAAGCATGGCCAGTACGCCAATGACTGGCTGGTGTTCGCGTGTCTGCCCACCGTGGCGGCGGGCATCATGACACCGTTGCTGCAAGCCTGCCAAGAACGGTTTTCCGATATGCCTGTTCGCGTGTATGACAGCACCATTCGAGAGATCGCGGAACTCGTCGAGGCGCGTACGGCGGCATTCGGGATCAGTGTGTTGCAGACCAGCCGAGCCGAACTCGCGGTTGAGCGTGTGGCCGATGAGGCCTTCGTGTTGGCATGTCCCGAAGACCACCCGCTGGCCGCAGCAAACGCGCCCGTGCCCTGGAAGCAGTTACAGAACGAATCGCTGATACGCATCAGTTTGCCCTCCGGCAACAGCATGACCATCGATGACGCCCTGGGCCCCTTGCGTGACCGATTGCGTTGGCGCTACGAAGCCCAGCACAACAACATGGCGCTGGAGATGGTGCGCGCCGGCTTGGGGCTGACCGTGGTGCCACAGCTGTCAGTGCCTGAAGGAGCGGGTTTGCACACGCTGCCCATCGTGGAACCCCAAGTGCTGCGCACCCTGGCCATCACTACTCGCCGCGATGCCTTGCTGAACGATGCCGAGGCGTGGGTGCGGGATCGGGCTGTGGCGCTGCTGCGAACCAAACTCGGATCAGCACGAACGCGCTGACCCACCAGCAAAGGGTTGCGGCCTTTTTTTGCGCGCAGATGAATCTGGCGCATGGATCGGACCGAACAATTCATTTGCGGCGCATGGCGCGGGTTCGTACACTTTTTTCGTTGACATACGAGGCGTGATCGCCCGCCGTCGTGCGGCTCAGCCTCCATTCGAAAATGCGCCATCCAGATTCAATCGCTGCTCCCTCGCCATTTGCTGGCCTGTCCGCCCAACTCCAGCGCAGGTCGCTGCTGCGCGCGGCTGCTTCCGCCGCCACCCTGGCCATACCGCTTGCCCCTGCTTTTGCGCAACCGGCGTTCCCTTCTCAACCGCTGCGAGTGATCGTTCCTTTCGGCCCGGGAGGATTGGCAGATATCTCGACGCGGTTGGTGGCTCAAAAGCTCAGCGAACGTCTCGGGCAACCCGTGGTCATCGACAACCGGCCCGGCGCTGGTGGAGTAGTCGCCGCGACCACCACCTTGGCAGCGCCGCGTGATGGCTACACCCTCATCCTCTTCACCAACGGTACCACCATCGGTAAATCCCTTTTTCGATTGAACTTCGATCCGGAGAAGGATTTCGTACCCATCTCAACGCTCGCCTATTTCGACCTGGTGCTGTTGACCCGGCAGAACGGCGGAGCCCCCGATCTGAAATCCCTATTGGCGCGCACCAAAGGCCAAGGCAAGCCCATGATGATCGGCACCATCAACCCGGGGAGTACCCAGAACCTGTCGGCAGAGCTGTTCAAATCCGTCGCGGGCATCGAAGCCAGCATCGTGCCCTACAAGAGCTCCCCAGAAGTTCTGACCGCACTGCTGCGCGGCGACATCGATGTGGGCTTCGAGTCGTATGCGGCCTTGAAAGGCGCCATCGATGCCGGCCAGGTTCGCGCCATCGCGGCCACCGGGCCTGCGCGCTCCTCCTGGTTGCCCCAGGTGCCCACCGTTCGCGAGGGGGTTTGGCGGGATATGAAGTAACTGGCTGGAACGCCCTCTACGCAGCGAGCGGTACTCCGCAAGGCGTTATCGATCTACTCAATCGCCACATGCATGACGTGATGCGCCTGCCGGAAGTGCGTGAGCAGTTCCAGAAACTGGGAACCGACCCCAAGGCCAGCACACCTGCCCAGCTTGGTGATATTTTTCATCGCGACTTTGAGAAGTGGGCCAAGGTGATCAAGCAAGCCGGCATCAAATTGCAGTAACCCAAGAAACGGTTTCCCGTAGTGAACACCCCCACGCAACCTCTCTCAAACGACAACCGCGCCATCCCTGCCGATCGACCGCTGGTGGATTGCCATGTCCACATCTTCCGCCGCAACATGCCGTTGATTCCCAACCCCAGGCATGCTCCGAGCTACGAATTCACGGCGGAGCAGCTCGAAGCCACCTTGGCCGAACATGGCGTGCAGATGTGCGTGATCGCAGCGGCAAGCCCATGGGGCGACTGCAACGACTACGTGATCGAATCCCTGCGCACCCGGCCCTTGTGGCGGGGCACGGTCATACTCGACCCAGCCAAAACCGACCGCTATCAACTGGAGCAAATGGCGCGCGATGGCGTGGTGGGCGTACGGCTGCCTTTCATCAGCATGCAAACCCTGCCCGATCTCGACAGCTGGGATTGGCGCAAGTTCCTGTACCGATTGAACGAACTGAATTGGCACGTCCATCTTCATTTGGACGGTCCACGCATTCCCCAGGTGTTGCCTCAGCTCGAACGCTCCGGCGTCAAGATCGTGATTGACCATATCGGGCGCCCGGACCCGGTGGAAGGCATACACAGCGAAGGCTTCAAGGCCGTGGCGGCATCTGTTCAGAAAGGCCGTACCTGGGTGAAATTGTCTGGTGCCTATCGGCTCGGCCCGCAAGCCGACGAGCAGGCGCGCGAGCTGTGCCGCCAGGTGGGTTATGAGCGTATGGTGTGGGCAAGTGATTGTCCGTTTGTGGGTGATGAATCCACGAGGTATCAGAGCACCATCGACTGGCTGGCGCGCGTGGTCGAATCACCGACAGAGCGCCGGCGCATCCATGCGGACAATGCGCTCGCGCTGTACTACGCCCACTGAGCACCTACCCGCTCAACGGCACGCTCGCCTCTTTGAGCACCCGCAACACGAAACTCGACTTGCTGTGGCGGATGCCGGGAATCTTGTAGAGCTTTTCACGCAAGAGGCGCTCATAGTCGCGTGTGTCGCGCACCGCGATGCGGATGTAATAGTCGTAGTCGCCTGAAACCAGGTACGCCTCCTGGACCTCGGGGATGGTCGCCAGCACGCGGCCGAACTCGTAGAGCGTTTCGTCGGTATGGCTCTCGAGCGTGAGCTGAACGATCACGAAATCGTGGTAGCCGAGCTTGGCGGGATCGAGATCGACCGTGTAGCGCTTGATCACGCCCTGGGTTTCGAGCTTCTTGATCCGGCTCCAGCAGCTGGTGGGCGAAAGGCCGACTGCCGCGCCGATTTCCTGCAGGGTCTTGCGCGAGTCTTCGCGGAGGACGCTCAGGATGGCCAGATCGGTTTTATCCGATGATTCTTCGGCCAAGGATTCATTTGAACGACTAATTTTCAATGATTTCCCCAAAATAGGCTGAAATAGGATGCCTATTCTGCCCGGTTGAATGAAAAATTCCAGTCATGGAATCACTTTCACCCGAACTTCTTTCACCAACGCCGCCTGTGTGCCCCGTGCGCGTGCGCAATGGGGCCGTCGCCTTGCTCGACACCTTGATCGAGTACGGTGTCGATACGATTTTTGGCTACCCCGGCGGCGCGGCGTTGCCCTTGTATGACGCCCTGCACGGCGAACCCAGGCTACGCCATATTCTGGTGCGGCATGAGCAGGCGGCGGTTCACGCGGCGGAAGGTTACGCGCGTACTACCGGCCGTGTGGGGGTGGTGTTTGTCACCTCCGGCCCGGGCGTCAGCAACACCATCACGGGACTGCTCGATGCCATGAGCGATTCGGTTCCGGTGCTGTGCATCAGCGGCCAGGTCGCGACATCCGTGATCGGCACCAATGCTTTCCAGGAAAGCGACGCGCTGGGCATGTCGCGCTCTGTGACGAAGTGGAATCATCAAGCCCGGCTCGCGGACGAAATTCCATCGGTCATCCGCCGGGCGCTTCAAATCGCGTCGTCAGGCCGCCCGGGGCCGGTGCTGGTCGATGTGCCCAAGGATGTCCAGCTGACGATGCTGTCTCCGGAATCCTCCCCGGAAAACACGGAGTTCCGCCGCCAGGCATCCGCCCCCTTGCGGCCTCCAGCGGATTCGGTGCAACGCGCCGCGGATTTGCTGTCCACCGCCCGCCGGCCTGTTTTTTATGGCGGAGGCGGGCTCGTGAACTCCGGCGAGGCGGCATGCCACGCATTCACTGAGCTGGTCAGGCGTCTGGGAGCGCCTTGCACCTTGACGCTGATGGGACTGGGCGCTTTCCCGGCATCGGACCCACATTTCATCGGCATGCTGGGCATGCATGGCGCGCTGGAAGCCAATCTGGCGATGCATGAGGCTGATCTCGTGGTGTGCGTGGGCGCGCGCTTCGACGACCGCGTGACCGGCAAGCTGGACGAGTTCTGTCCGCATGCCCGCAAGATCCACATCGATATCGATCCGGGGAGCATCAACAAGATCATCAAGGTCGATGTGCCCATGGTGGGAGATTGCGGCGAGGTGCTCGAAGCCTTGCTCGCCATGCCGGTGCTGCAAGCCCTTCCCGCGCATCGGCTTGACGAGTGGTGGGCGCGGATCTCCCGCTGGCAGTCAGCGCGCTGCTTTGACTATCCGGTCCGCGCCGATGTGGTGCTGCCTCAGCATCTCATGTCGTCCCTGCAAGGGCAGTTGGCCGGCCGGAATGCGATTGTCTCCACCGATGTCGGCCAGCATCAGATGTGGGCGGCGCAATACCTCCGCTTCGAAACACCCTGCCGCTGGTTGACCTCCGGCGGCGCGGGTACCATGGGCTACGGCCTGCCAGCGGCGATCGGCGCCCAGGTGGCTCACCCTGAAGCGCTGGTGGTCTGCGTGAGCGGCGATGCCTCGGTGCTCATGAACATCCAGGAGCTCTCCACCGCGGTGCAGCACCGCGCGCCGGTGAAGCTCGTGCTGTCGAACAACGGCTACATGGGCATGGTGCGCCAGTGGCAGGAACTCAATCACGGCAATCGCCTGAGCCACAGCTGGAACGAGGCGCTCCCCGATTTCATGGCGCTGGCCAAGGCCTTCGGCTGGGGCGCTCGCCGGATATCGGACCCGGCCGAGTTGGACGAGGCGCTGGCAGAGTGCCTGGCCTATCCAGGGCCGTTCTTCCTGGATGTTCAGGTGGCCGCCCAGGAGAACTGTTTTCCCATGATGCCCTCAGGGCATGGCCATCACCGCGTCATGCTGAGCAAGGACCACTGGTATGAGGAGAAAGCCGCCTCATAAGCCCACACCACCTCTTCAGCTCAAAGCCCGCAAGCCTCAGTTTCCCATTGTGAGGTGGCGGCCCACCCGGCCACTACCTCACCCGCACGCGAAGCCGTTTACCGGCGGCCGAGCGTGTTTCATGAGATGTCCTACAGGATTGAATTCACATGACGGCAGTCACCCACTCGCTGGCCAGCGTTTCGCTGGACGATAAATACACCTCCACCGACGGCCGCGTCTACCTCAGCGGCATCCAGGCCCTGGTGCGCCTGATGCTGGTCCAGAAGTGGCGCGACCAGGCAGCCGGATTGACCACCGCCGGCTTCGTCTCCGGCTACCGGGGCTCGCCGCTCGGCGGTATCGACGAGGCGTTCTGGCATGCCCAGAAGCATCTGGACGCCAATGGCGTCAAGTTTCTGCCGGGCATCAACGAGGAACTGGCCGCCACGGCGGTATGGGGAACCCAACGGGTGCACCTGATGGGAGAGAGCGCGGTCGATGGTGTCTATGCCATGTGGTACGGCAAAGGCCCCGGTGTGGATCGCTGCGGGGATGTGTTCAAGCACATGAGCCATGACGGCACGTCTGCCCGGGGAGGCGTTCTCCTGGTCGCGGGAGACGATCACGGCGCCTATTCCTCGACGCTGCCCAACCAGAGCGATCACATGTTCGCCGCCTCGATGATCCCCATGCTCTATCCGCAAAGCGTGGAGGAATATATCGAGCTGGGGCTGCACGGTTTTGCGATGTCGCGTTTCGCGGGCCTGCCCGTCGGCTTCAAGGCCTTGGCCGACACCGTTGAATCGTCAGGGCCAGTCTCGGCGAATGCCATGGCGGTTCAAACCCGGCTGCCAGCCGGCTTCGCCTTTCCTCCGGCAGGCGTGCATGCGCGCCTGTCGACCGACACCCTGGGGGTGCAGGCAAGGAAGCAGGAGGCGCTGATGCAGGATTACAAGATCTATGCCGCCATTGCCTATGCACGCGAAAACCGGCTGAATCACGTGACGATCGACTCGCCCCACGCGAAGCTCGGCATCGTGGCGTCGGGAAAGTCGTACCGCGACGTGCTGGAAGCGCTGGAGGAACTGGGCATCGGCACAGAAGAGGCGTCGCGGATCGGCGTTCGGGTGTTCAAGGTGGCCATGCCCTGGCCCCTGGAGCCCGATTCCATTCGTGAATTCGCGGATGGGCTGGACGAAATTCTGGTGGTGGAAGAAAAGCGCCAGATCGTCGAATACCAGCTCAAGGAGCACCTCTACAACTGGCGCGAAGACGTGCGCCCGCGCGTGATCGGGAAGTTCGATGAAGCTGGCGAATGGGTGCATCCGCGCGGACGCTGGCTGTTGCCCGCGGCGGCCGATTTCTCGGTCGCACAGATCGCGCGTGTCATCGCGGGGCGCATTGCGCGGTTCCATATGAGCGACCTGATCCGCACGCGCCTGGCCATTCTCGACGCGAAGGATGTGGTGCTGGAAAAGGCCGTCGCCACGCCGGCCCGGCCGGCCTGGTACTGCTCGGGCTGCCCGCACAATACATCGACGAAGGTGCCGGAAGGCAGCCTTGCGCTGGCGGGCATTGGCTGCCATGTCATGGCAACTGCCATCTACCCGGAACACAACAAGACAACCACCCACATGGGCGGGGAAGGCGCGCCCTGGCTGGGCGCGGCGTGGTTCTCCAAGCGCAGGCACGTGTTCGCGAACCTGGGAGATGGCACGTACTATCACTCCGGCTCCATGGCGATCCGCGCCGCAGTCGCGGCCGGTGTCCGGATCACTTACAAGATTCTCTATAACGACGCCGTCGCGATGACAGGCGGCCAGCCCATCGACGGACCGGTGAGCGTGCCTCGGATAGCCCGGCAGGTCGCCTCTGAAGGTGTCCGGCGCATCGCGCTGGTATCGGAAGATCCCGCACGCTGGACCGGGCTCAAGGAGTTTCCGGGCCATGCGGAAAGCATGGTTTTCACGCTGCACCATCGCGATCAGATGGAGACGGTGCAAGACACGCTACGTGGCTACGACGGCGTATCGGTCCTGATCTACGACCAAGTCTGCGCAGCGGAGAAAAGACGCCGGCGCAAGAAGGGCGAGTTCCCCCGGATCGCCAAACGGGTCTTCATCAACGAAGCCGTGTGCGAAGGATGCGGCGACTGCGGCCACCAATCCAATTGCACCTCGCTGCAGCCCCTTCTTACCGAACATGGGCTGAAGCGGCGCGTGGACCAGAGCTCCTGTAATGCTGATTATTCATGCATCAAGGGCTTTTGCCCCAGCTTCGTGACGGTGGAAAACGCGGTACCACGCAAGGCCACGCCCGTGAAGGAGAGACCGGAGGCCAGGTTCGAGTTGGCCGAGCCGGCCTTGCCCAGCCTGGAGCACATTCACAATATCCTGATCACCGGCATCGGCGGCACGGGCGTGATCACGGTCGGCGCGCTCATCGGAATGGCCGCGCACCTGGAGAGCAAGGGTGTGAGCGTGCTCGACATGACCGGCATGTCCCAGAAAAACGGCGCGGTGACCTCGCACGTGCGCATCGCGTCCGGCCATGCGCATCTGAAAGCCCAGCGGATTCCCACGGGCGAGGCCGATCTGATCCTGGGCTGCGACATGCTGACAGCCGGCGCACCGGATGCCATTGCCAGAATGCGGCCGGGCCGCACTTACGCGGTGGTGAACACCTTCGAGCAACCCACAGGCCATTTTGCGCAGAACCCTGACTGGCAGTACCCGGTGGATCAGGTGAAGGCATTGATCGAAGAGTCGGCAGGCCAGAAGGTGGATTTCCTGGAGGCCACTCAACTGGCGACGCGCCTCATGGGCGACGCCATCGCCGCGAATCTGTTTCTGCTGGGATTCGCATTTCAGAAGGGGTTCATTCCCGTCTCATCCGCCGCGCTACTGAAAGCCATCGACATCAATGGCGTGGCCGTGAAAGCCAATCAGACCGCCTTCCAGTGGGGAAGAAAGGCCGCGCTGGATCTGCCTGCCGTTCTACGGGAAGCCACGCCTGCCCAGGTCGTCGCCGTGACACGGCCTTCATCCAATGCCATGCGGGTGGCAGACCGCGCACAGGCGCTGACCGCCTACCAGCATGCCGGGTACGCGAAGAAGTATTCAGATTTCGTTGCCCGGGTGCAGCGCGTGGAATCGGAACACGGTGGCAACGGAGAACTGGCCCAGGCGGTAGCCGCCAACCTCTTCAAGCTCATGGCTTACAAGGATGAATACGAAGTGGCGAGACTCTTCACGGACGGCCGCTTCGAGGCCCAGCTCGCGGAGCAGTTCGAGGGCACTCCTCGGTTGAGGTTTCACCTCGCCCCGCCGATTCTCGGCCAACGCGATGCGAGTGGCGTTCCCGTCAAGCGGACGTTCGGCCCCTGGATGATGCACGGATTCCGCCTGCTGGCCCGGTTGCGCTGGCTCAGAGGAACTTCATTCGACGTCTTTGGCAAGACGGCCGAGCGCCGCATGGAAAGGCAGTTGATCGAAGACTACCGGGCTATCGTGGAGCAGATCCTGGCGCTGGCCCATCAACATGGGTTCGAAGCGATGCGCTCACCCGCTTTAGCGATCGCCAGAGTACCGGAGCAGATACGCGGCTACGGCCATGTAAAGGAAAAAAGCGTCGCAGAAGCCCGCGCCCGCTGGGCCACGCTAGTCGAGCAACTGGAACTGGCAGGCATGGAACACCAAACCCAGGAGGCCATGGCCGCCTGAGCGGCCCCTGCCAGCCTCCTGGCTTTCAGCGGCCCAGGTGAGGCGGCGTCAACAGGCGCTCCACCACCACGCCGTTTTTCAGGTGAGAGTCGACGATTTCATCGATATCGGCCTTGTCGACGTAGGAATACCAGACAGCTTCCGGATAGACCACCGCGATGGGGCCGCCTGCGCAGCGGTCCAGGCAGCCGGCTTTGTTGACGCGCACCTTGCCGGCGCCAGCCAGACCCTCCTTCTTGACCCTCACCTTGCAGTGATCAAAGGCCGCCTGCGCATCGTGATCGGCGCAGCAGGCCTCGCCGTTTTCACGCTTGTTGAGGCAAAAGAAGATGTGGCGCTGATAGTACGAAGAAGCTGGGGCAGTCATGAGGTTAATTTTAGAGTCTGCGACCGGGAGTCAGTTGGGCGGCGGCCCTGCTTCTGGCAAGGATGCTGGAGGAGGTTCGGCTGGAGTTCCCCCGGACCTGCGGCCCAGGCGAGAGATCAGGTAGACAAAAGCCACGTAGGGCCACAGCCAGCCTACCCACTGCGCCAACCCGTGAAAGTGAATGAAGCGCCCCTGTTCCCAGCCCTGCAGCGTAGAAGCGAAATAGGGGCTTTCAGGAGCGGCGTTGAGCAAGGCGACCTGCACCACCAACGCCAGAAGCAACAGCCCCGCGCAGAAGCGCCTGGGCACGAACAAGGCCACCAGCGCAACGAAGGCCCCCGTGAGCAAACCCAGCTCGACTGGACGGCTGACCCACGCCCAGGCGTATGCCGGCCCCCAGGTGAGCGCCGCCGACAGCGCCGACACCAGCACGCCGATCGCCAAAGCCGCCACGGCAAATAGCGCCCGCCTGCCCTCGCCCCTGATCACGGTGAAGCCGAGCAGGCACGGCACCAGCGCGCCCAGGGCCACACAGATCAGCTCCACGCCCGGCAGCAAGGGCTGCAGATCGATCTCGCGCAGCGGCAGCCATTCCAGGAAAGGCGTGTCTTGCAGCAGCTCCGCAAGCGCTTCTTCGGACCGTTCGTAGACCTGTCCGAGCCCGAACGCCACCGGCGCCGGAAAGAGCAGGCCGACCGGCCACAAGGCCAGCAGTACCAACGCGCCGCGCGAATCCTGCACGAACCATCGCGCGCGGAAGCGGCGCCAGCCATCGATGGCACCCAGGCGCTCGAGCACATAGGCGACCAGCGCACCGAGCGCGCCGCCAGTGGCGTTCAGCCCGAAATCCAGATTGGAGGCTACGCGTATGGGCAAATAGGATTGCGTCGCTTCCATCGCGAACGACAGCAATCCAGCCCCCAGGGCGCCCAGCAGCACTGCCAGCCAGCCCCATCGGGCACGCAACAGCCCCAGCGTGAGCAGAAAGCCCATCGGCACATACCCCACCACGTTAGCGAGGAGATCGAAGCGTGTCCAGTATTGGGGCAGCGGCGCCGCCATGAAAGCCCAGGGGGTCAAACCCTGGTCGCGCCAGCCGGTGAACGGATACAGGCTGGCGTAGACAATCAGCGCCGCATACAGCAGCGCCAAGGGAAACGCGGCGGACTTATGGTGACTCACCCCGGCGTTCAGAATGGCTTGACCACCACCAGGATCACGGCCGCCAGCAGCATCAGGACAGGGGCCTCGTTGAACCAGCGGAACCAGACATGGCTGCGGGCCGGCCGCTCGGCCTCCAGGCCGCGCAACAGGCGGCCGCACCAGAAGTGGTAGCCGATGAGCAAAAGCACGATGAACAGCTTGGCATGCAGCCAGCCATTGCCCGGCCCCATGCCGATGCGGTAACCCAGCCAGAGCCACAAACCCAGCGCCAGGGCGGGAACGGCCAGGATGGTCATGAAGCGGTAGAGCTTGCGTGCCATGAGCAACAACCGCGCCCGCTCGGCCACCGAGCCAGGGGGAACCATGGCCAGGTTGACGAAGATGCGCGGCAGGTAAAACAGTCCGGCAAACCAGCTCGCGACGAAGACGATATGCAGTGCCTTGATCCAGAGCATGCAGGCAAGTGTAGCGGTGATATGAGCGCTCTGATGTAACTCACGGGGCTTTAGAACGTGTTTACAAGCAGGCAGCCCGATCGCTCATGCGTTCTTCGGCGTGCCATGGCCCCAGAAAAACCCCCGGCCACGAGGGCCGGGGTCAAATAACCTGCCTGCTTTCACACAGCCAGGGACCCGCTCAGGGAGGAAAAGCGGGGGGCAGCGAACCGCCCAGCAGAAATATAACAAAAGTTCCACTCATTGAATGCAACCAGGCGTGTGTGGGGGGCGTTGGCGATCTCGGAACGTGTTCACGATCTCAGGCACAATTTTGACCATGACCTTCCCACCAGCTCCTTTTCCCGCCAACCGGCCGCGCCGCTTGCGCCGCGATGATTTCACCCGCCGCCTGGTGCGTGAACATGCCGTGAGCCCCAATGACCTGATCTACCCCGTGTTCGTGCTGGCCGGCAAGAAGCGCCGCCAGGCCGTGGCCTCGATGCCCGGCGTGGAGCGTCTCTCGCTCGACGAGCTGCTGCCGGTGGCGGAAGAATGCGTCGCGCTAGGCATTCCGGTGATGGCGCTGTTTCCCGTCATTGACGCCAAGCTCAAGGACGACAAAGGCAGCGAATCCACCAACGCCAGGGGGCTGATTCCGACTGTGGTGCGCGAGCTGAAGAAGCGCTTCCCCGAACTCGGCATCATGACCGACGTGGCGCTCGACCCCTACACCTCGCACGGGCAAGATGGCTGGCTGGATAAAACGGGCTATATCCTGAACGACGAGACGGTCGGCCAGCTCGTGAAGCAGGCGCTGACCCAGGCTGCCGCGGGGGTCGATATCGTCGCGCCGAGCGACATGATGGACGGCCGCATCGGCGCCATCCGCTCCGCGCTTGAAGCGAAAGGGCATATCCATACGCGCATCATGGCCTACAGCGCCAAGTACGCCAGCGCCTTTTACGGCCCGTTCCGGGATGCCGTGGGCTCCGCCTCGAACCTGGGAAAAAGCAATAAAAAGGTCTACCAGATGGACCCCGGCAATACGGACGAAGCGCTGCGCGAGGTGGCGATCGATCTGCAGGAAGGCGCCGATATGGTGATGGTCAAGCCCGGCATGCCTTACCTGGACATCGTGCGCCGGGTGAAGGATGAATTCCGCGTGCCGACCTTCGCCTATCAGGTGAGCGGCGAATACGCCATGCTGAAGGCGGCAGCGCAAAATGGCTGGCTCGATCACGACGCGGTGATGATGGAAAGCCTGCTGGCTTTCAAGCGCGCGGGCGCGGATGGCGTGCTGACCTATTTCGCCCGCGACGCCGCCCGGCTGCTCCGGCAACAGTAAGCACGTTGACGATCTGAAACTTCCCAGTGCAAATCCTCGAGTTCACCGGCGACAGCCTGCGCTTTCTCGACGAACTGCCCGGCACCGCCTCCGGCAGCAGTTTCGTCTGGATCTACCTCGACCGCGCCGAGCTGCCCAAGCACCAGGCACTCCTGCAGGAGGCCGCACAGCGCCTGGGGGGCTCGCCGCTGCTGGACCTGCACTGGAAAGACCTCGGAAACGACCAGCATCCGTCGCACTACGACTCCACCTCGGTCTATGACCTTGTGATCTTTCGCCGGCTGGCCACGCAGGCCGAGGTGCAGCAGGATGCCGAACGGGAACAGGCCATCGTGGCCTACCACAACCAGGGCTTTACCGCCCGCCCGCGCAGGAGTGCAGCGATGCCGGCTGCCTTCGCGCGCATCAACTCACGCGCCGTGGGTTTTGCCATTTTTGACCGCCTGCTCATCAGCGTGCACCCGGCGGGGTGCGTCATCGCCAACACGTATGTACAGCGCTTTCTCTCCGACGCCAAGCTCAGCATCGAGACCGCCAGCGCCCGCTCGCGCCTGCCGGCCAGCCCCGCCGATCTGGCGCTGCGCACGATCAACACCATGGTCGACAGCTATCTCGACCTGCGCAAGGATCTGGCGACCTACCTGGAGCAGTTGCAAGGCGAGCTGATCAAGCCGAACTCACGCTTCGCCGACTGGAGCTCGCTGATGGAGGCGCGGCGCCAACTGCATTTGCTGGAAGATCTCTGCGAAGGGCAGCATGACGCGATGCAGGAATGGCTCGACAGCCTGCGCGAACAACCGCTCCAGAGTTTCTCCTCCGATACGCAAGTAGCCCAGACGCGGCGCGACGCGCTGGTAGCCCGAGCGCGCGACGTGGGCGAACACATCGACCGCGTGATGCACCATGCGCGGCGGCTGGAGCAATCCGCCGAGACGGTGGTGCAGATTCATTTTTCCGTGCAGGGCAACCGGACCAATGACATCATGCGCACGCTCACGGCCGTGACGGCCATCTTCCTGCCGCTGAATCTGGTCACCGGGTTCTTCGGCATGAATTTCGAGCACTTGCCATGGATACACAGCACCTCCGCGATGTGGACGATCTTCGGCATCATGGCGGCACTGGCGCTGGCGGTGATCGTGGTGTTTCTGCGCAAGCGCTATATCGCGCGCACCGACAACTGATACCGACCCTCCCCGTTTACTTGTCGGCCAGTTCCTCAGCCACGACGGCTCTCAGCCAGGCACTGGCCGCGTCCTCCTGGAACCGCCGGTGCCAGTGCATGTGGATGATGCTGGGCGGAACGTCAAACGGCAGATCCAGGGCCGTATACCGGCCGCTGCGGGCAAACGCATCGGATAGCTGCCCCGGCAGCACGGCCAGGAAATCTCCGGCTTCCAGCAACGGCGGCACCATCAGATAGGACGGCAGCTCCAGCACGTCCCGGCGCTGCAGGCCGTGGCGATGGAGCTCTTCGTCGATACGCTCCTGGATACCCGAAGTCATCCGGACCACCAGTTGCGGCACGTCCGCGAACGCGCGCAAGCTCAGGCGCTTGCCCTTGGCCAGGGGGTGATTGCGCTGAACGAGACAGACAAAGTAGCGTTCGAAGAGCCGCCGCTGATAGAGCGTATCCGGCAGGCCCGGATAGGCACCGATCGCCAGATCGATCTTGCCAGCAGCCAGATCCTCGGCAATCGCCGCCCCCGCGAGGGGCCGCAGGGTGAGCGACACGCCTGGCGCGCGTTGGCGCACCGCGCGCACCAACCGTGGCAACAACACATAGGCCCCTACATCGGACAGCAGTACGTGAAAGTTTCGGCGGGCCGTGCGCGGATCGAATGTGCCGCCGGGCAGCACCTGCTCGCGCACCTGCCTGAGCAGTTCGGCGACCGGCTCGGCCAGGGCGTCCGCGCGCGGTGTCGGCAGCAGCCCATGGCCCGTGCGCACAAAGAGCTGATCGCCCAGCAGGAGCCGCAGGCGCCCCAAGGCCGCGCTGAGAGCCGATTGGCTCATGCTCAATTCGTGCGCGGACAGCGTGACGCTGCGGTGCCGCAGCAGCGCGTCCAGCACGGGCAGCAGGTTCAGATCGACCGAGCGGATATCCATGGCATCGAATTCTGAATTGAAGTTCCTCCTGTAGACGCGAATTCTGCCCGCTCCTAAGCTTTGAACCTAGGACTACACGGAGACAGATCATGAAAAAACGTACCTTGGCCCGCTACTTCGCGGCATGCGCTTTACTGGGATGGGCCGCCGGCGCCTACGCCGCCAAGCCGTTGACGATGGTGGTGCCCTCTGGCGCCGGAAGTGCTCCCGACATCGTGGCGCGCCTGCTGGCGGACGAGCTGCAGACCCGGATGAATCAACCGGTGGTGGTCGACAACCGCCCGGGAGCGGGTGGGATCGTGGCCACCATGGCCGCGAAATCAGCGCCTTCAGATGGCAACACGCTGCTGCTGGCACAGGCGGCCGTGGTCACGCTGACCCCGCTGCTCTACCGCGCGGCCAAGTACGACATGGAGAAGGATTTTGAAACGGTCGCGGTAGTGGCCGACACGCCCATGCTGTTCGTGGCGAATCCGAAAGCGGGCATCAAATCGTTTGCCGATCTGATTGCGCAGGCCAAGGCCAAACCCGATGAGCTGACGATTGGCAGCCCCTCGCGCGGCTCGGTCCCTCACTTGAGTGGGGAGTTGCTCGAACAGATGACGGGCGCCCATCTCCGGAACGTGCCCATGGGCACCAGCGGCCAAGCCATTCAATCCGTGGTCGGCGGCGACACGCACATTTCGGTCGACGGCATCGCGCCTCTGCTTCCGTTGGTCAAGACAGGCCGGATCCAGGCGCTCGCCGTGACGTCCCGTCAGGTACTGCCGGGGCTGGAAGGCTATCCGCTGGCCAAGGACACCGTGCCGGACCTGGTGTTGTCGGGCTGGTTCATGCTGTTTGCCGGCAAAGGAACGCCCGCAGCCCGCGTCAAGGCACTCAATGAAGCGGTGAATGCAGCCCTGAAGTCACCTGCCTTGATCCAGAAACTCCAGACATCGGCCACCTACCCCGTCGGCGGCAGTGTGGCGGACGCACGCCAGTTCCTGGCGCGGGAAAAAAGCCTGTGGGCCGGTGCGATCAGACAAGCCGGCCTCGAAGCCGAGTGACCCCAAAGAACTTCTCATTGCCCAGCATGACCCAAGCTCACCGCATCGATACCCATCAGCATGTCGTGCCGCCGCACTACGCCTCCTGGCTGGCCCGCAAGGGCTTGAACGCCGGGGGCCGCGCCATCCCGGAATGGCGCGCGGAAAGCGCGCTGGAGCTCATGGAAAAAGCGCGCATCGCGACGGCGATCCTGTCGGTCTCCACGCCGGGCGTACATATTGGTGACGGCATGGAGGCCCGCGAGATGGCACGCTCCGTCAATGAGTTCGCCGCCGAAGTGGTGCGGCGCCAGCCGTCCCGGTTCGGCTACTTTGCCACGCTGACCCTGCCGGATGTGGAGGGCGCCATCGCCGAAGCCGCTCACGCGCTGGATCATCTGGACGCTGACGGCGTGGTGCTGCTGGCCAACGTGAACGGGGTCTATCTGGGTGATCCGGCCTGGGATCCATTGATGGCGGAATTGGACAGGAGGTCGGCCGCGGTGTTCATTCATCCCTCGTCCCTGCCCGCCCCGCCAGTGCCCGGGATCGCGCCGTTCGTGGCGGACTTCCTGCTGGACACCACGCGCGCAGCGATCAATCTGGCTCGTGTACGGACATTCGAGCGGTTTCCGAATCTGAAAATCATTCTGTCTCACGCCGGAGGATTCCTGCCCTTTGCCGCGGAGCGCGTGGCGCGAGCTTGCTCAGACGATGGTGAAAATATTGGAGAGGGGCTGGCACGGCTGCGGCAGTTCCACTTCGACGTGGCGCTGTCGAGCAGCCCTTACGCGCTCCCTGCCCTGCTGGCCTTTGCGGACCCCATGCGGATCACCTATGGCAGTGACTGGCCGTTTGCGCCCGCGGCGCGGTCGCTGCATTTTGCGCGGCTGTTGGATGAATACCCGCTGACTGCCGAACAGCGCGCCGCCATTGACCGGAGCAACGCGCTGAAACTGTTTCCGCGGCTGGGCAAGTGAGCCCGGGCAGCCGCAAAGCAAAAAGGGCCAGATGCATCGCATCTGGCCCCTTTTTCTTGCCGCGGCCATTTCAGGCCGCAGAAGATCTATCAGCTCATTTCGCCGCTTTTGACTTGGTAGCCGGCAGCAATGGCATCACGGGTTTGCTTGCGCACTTCAGCGCGGGTGACGTTGCTCGGCGCATCTGCCTTGTAGGCCACTGCCGTGTTCACACCCGCTGCAGGCGGATTGGCAATCGCTTGCTTGATCACTTCAGCGCGGCTGACCGTGCTGGCCGCGACCGCTTCATTCTGGAACAGAGGACCTTCGCCAGACACGGGCTGGAAGGCAAAGGCGTTACCGGCAAACACTGTAGCGAGCACGGTAGCGAGGGCGATGTTCTTGGCTTGCATGATTCTTTCCTTTTCAGTTCAATCTGTTCAATCTTTTGGACCAGCGAGACCGCCACCATGGCAGCCTCCTCTTCATCGTTGAGTCCATTTCATCTTTCGGACTCACCGCGGAGGAGGCTTTGGGCTTGGAAGGCTTTGGCCGGCTCCGTAAGATGTAGTTTGCGCCTCAAAGCCTAGGGTAAACACTAGCAAACTGGAATATGACTTGTTCCGTTTGAGAAATAATCCAATCCATGGACTCGCTAGACCTCCTCCAGACCTTCCGCGAAGTCGCCCGCCGCGGCAGCTTTTCCGCCGCAGCGCGGGCACTCGATATGTCGCCCGCCAACGCGAGCAAATACGTGGCGGCGCTGGAAAACCGCTTCGGCGTGCGCCTGTTCAACCGGACAACGCGGAAGGTGTCTCTCACAGATGCCGGGCAGTTGCTCTACCAGCGCTCAGGCCCGGTGCTGGAGCTGGTGCAGATGACAACCGGCGAGCTGCATGACCGCGCCCACAAGCCCAGCGGGCGCCTTACAGTAACAGCGCCGCACTCGCTCATGCAGACCCAGTTGCCAGTGCTGCTCGCGCGCTTCCTGGTGCTTCATCCCGCGGTATCGCTGAATCTTCAAGTCACCAACCGCGTGGTGGATCTGGCGGAGGAAGGGGTGGATCTGGCCTTGCGGGTAGGACCGATCCCGGATGCCAACCTGATCGTGCGCCGCTTCATATGCGTCGAGCGCGTGCTGGTGGCCACGCCGGCCTATCTCGCAGCCCATGGCGAGCCCAAGCACCCGCGAGAGCTGGCCACACACCGCACCTTGGTGGCCTTGAATTCAGGCGATGCGCCCCGCTGGACTTTCATTGAAGGGGGCGGCGCCTTGAGTTGCCGTTGCAGCCCTACATAGAGTCCACCAGCATCACGCCGATGCTCACTTTCGCCCTGCATGATCTGGGCATCATGCAGGTCGCACGTCTGGCGGTTGCAGCCCAGCTCGAAAGCGGGGAGCTCAAATCCGTACTGGAGGAATTCATACCGCAGGACGTGTGGCTGCACGCCGCGTATGCCCAGCGGCGCCACAACAACGCCGCGCTGACGGCGTTGCTGGATTTTCTCGAGAAGGGGATGCCTAAGCAGGCAGCTGCCGGCCTGACTTTCCCCCTTCCCAGATCTGAGAACCCGTGTGAGATCCCGGTTTTTTCTCAGACCACCCGCTGCCGCTGCGTACCCAGGCCTTCGATCGTCAATTCCATGACGTCGCCGCGCCGCAGATAGCGCGGGGGCTTCATACCCATGCCCACGCCAGGAGGTGTCCCGGTGGCAATCACGTCACCGGGCTCCAGCCGCATATAAGCCGACACATCGGCCACGATCTGGTCCACGTTGAAGATCATGGTCCGGGTGTTGCCCTTTTGCATGACTTCGCCATTGACGCTCAGGCGCATATCCAACGCACTGGGGTCGGACAACTCTTCGCGGCTGACCAGCCAGGGCCCCAAAGGGCCGAAGCTGTCGTAGCTCTTGCCCTTGGTCCATTGTGCTGCCGAATGCTTGAGCTGCCAGTCGCGCTCGGAAACGTCGTTGACGATCAGGTAGCCGAAGATGTACTCCCTCGCCTCGGCGGCACCGATGTTCGAAGCCTCGCGGCCTATCACGATGCCCAGCTCCACTTCCCAATCGAGGGCTTGGCTGCCGGTCGGCATCCGGACGTCGTCATCCGGGCCGCCGATGCAGGTCGTGGCCTTGAAAAACAGGATCGGCCGGTCCGGAACCGGCATGCCCGATTCCGCCGCATGGTCCGCGTAGTTCAGTCCCACGCCCAGCAGTTTTCCCACGCGGGCAACCGGCGCCCCTAAACGCGGGGAGCCTTCGACCAACGGCAGCTCTTGCCACCGCTGGGCCGCACGCCCCAGCGCCCCCGAGGCCATGCTCGGACCATCGATGTCGGGCACGCGCCCCTTCAGGGAACGCAAGCTGCCATCGGGCGCAAGCAGGCCGGGTTCCTCCTGGCCGATCGGGCCGTAACGCAGAAACTTCATATGAATCGCCTCCAGGTGATGGGTATGAATCAATCTTTCAAACGGCCAGCACGTATTCCGCAGCGACACCCCGGCAGTCCATCTCGAACTCGAGATCCTTCACGGGGGGCGGTTGAAATGCCAATCGACACCATGGCGCACGACGCCGTGGGGGGCCATTTCCTGGGCCATGACGTGCTGTATGGGGTGCACTGTATACAGCTGTGCCGCGGTGGTGTCGCCCCAGGCGAAACCGAGTGCAGCCATCCGGCGGCTCATCTCACCCAGCACCCAACGCCCCTTCTCCAGCAAACCCTCGCGCGAAGTGTCGCCCAGCCGTATGCAGTTGTCACGGTAATCTCCCTTGCCTTCGGCGGCTTCCGCGCTGCCTGCGATCACGAACGATCGCGCGGCCCCCGCATGCGCTGCGGTATAGCTGAACGCATGGAGAGAGGGCTCGGCAGGTTTGTCGAACTCCGGGCAGACATTGCTGCGCGCGACAGGGTTGTCGCCGCCCTCAGCATAGATGCCCCAATCCTTCAATGTGCCGATGTAGACATCATTGAAGGCCCGGAAACCGTCCTCGGTAAATGGCGCGGGCGAGCGAAGCTCACACGCCGCGAAAGCAGTCAAAGGACGCCCTATCGCCTGGAGATGGGCTGCGACGCGCCTGAACCCCTCCTTGAGGGGTACCGGGCGCGAAAAACGCACGCGCTCGAGCCTGTAGCCCGGATCGGCAGCGACGCCGCAGGAATATTGGCGCACCCCACGCATGTAGTGGTAGTTGCCAGGAGTGAAAGCGATGGCCTCAGTCATGATGTTCCTCCTATAGGATAGAGACAGCAGAGTCCGCCCCACCGGCGGATCCGGTGAGCTCAGACATGGGAAAACTCGATTCAGGGCAGCGTGATGCTCAGCGTGTCAAGCTTCCACACTGCCCAGGTAGGCCTCCCGGATAGCGGGATCCCTCAGCAAGGCGGCACTGGCACCATGGTGAGTGATACGGCCTGTATCCATGACGTAAGCGGTGCTCGACAGCTCAAGCGCGGTCACCACGTCCTGCTCTACCACCAGCAGCGAAAGCCCCTCGCGGTTGAGCTGCTGCAGCGATTGCACCAGCTGGTCCACCAACAGCGGTGATAACCCCAGGGAAAGCTCGTCGATCATCAGAAGCCTGGGCGCACTCATCAACCCGCGGCCAATGGCGCACATCTGTTGCTCGCCCCCCGACAAGGTGCCACCCGCCTGCGCGCGCCGCTCGAAAAGCTTGGGAAAGGCCGTGTACACCCGATCCATGTCACGCCGGAGCGTGGCGCGATCGGCCCTGCGTGCGTAAGCGCCCATGAGCAGGTTGTCCTCGACACTCATGGCCCCGAACAAGCGCCGCCCCTCAGGCACGTGCGCGATACCCAGCGCCAGCAAGGAAGCCGGTGTCTGCCCTTCAGTCAGCGGGGCACCCTCCCAGCGCAGCTCACCGGCGCGCAGCGCCACGAGGCCTGAGAGCACCCGCATCAAAGTGGACTTGCCGGCGCCGTTGGAGCCGATCAACGCCGTGATCTCGCCTTGTCTCAGCGCGAGATCCACGCCCCACAATACGTTCACTTGGCCATAGCCGGCTCGCGCCTGCCGCACTTCCAGCAGCGGTGGCTTGCTCATGGCCTCTCTCCTTGCGCGAGTTGCTGTGCCAGTCTTGCATACTTCTGGCCCAGATAGGCTTCCACAACTATCGGGTCGCGAACCACTTCGTGCGGGAGGCCGTCCGCGATCAAGCGGCCATTCTGCAGCACGACAACGCGCGAGCAGGTATCCACCACGACCTTCATCAGGTGCTCGATGACCACGATGGTCAGGCCCCGCTCGGCAAGCGAGCGGATCAGCGCCATCGCCTGCTCCACCTCGGCGGTATTGAGCCCCGCATTCACCTCATCGAGGAAAAGTATCGTGGGCTTCATCGCCAGCGCCTTGGCTAACTCGAGCCGCTTGCGCATCGCCAGCGTCAGGCTGGATGCGGGCCGTCCGGCCACGGCGCTCAATCCCACAAAATCGAGCTCTTGCGCTGCTGCCTTGCGCGCACCCGCCACCGAGAGGCGACGCTGTGAAAACAAGGCTGCCGAGGCCACGTTGTCCTGCACGCTCAGTTCGGGAAAAGGCTGCACGATTTGAAATGTTCGCGCCAGGCCCATGCGGGCCGTCTGGTAAGGCTTGCGCGCCGTGATGTCCTCACCGTGGAACAGGACCCGGCCGCCACTGGCTCGGTGGACACCGGTGATCACGTTGATCAAGGTGGTCTTGCCCGCGCCATTGGGTCCGATCAACCCCAACACTTCGCCCTTGTGCAGCCGCAAGGTGACATCCTGAAGCGCCTGCAGGCCTCCAAAGCGCCTGGACACCGATTCAAGCCTCAGTACTTCAGTCATGAGCTGCTCCCGAGCCGGCCCGCGCAAAGCGGCGCGGCAGCGATGCCAGCCCATGCGGCAAAAACAGCAGCAACAGAACCACCAGGACACCCAGCGCAGCCGAATGCATCTCCAGCATGTTGCGCCACAGCGTTTCTTCAAGACCGAGAAACACCAGCGCGCCAGCCACCGCTCCACCGATCGAACCCAGACCTCCAATCAGTGCCATCACTATGGGTTTGACCGATAGCAGCACATCGAACACGTCGGCCGGTTCGATGTAGTTCACCCACGCTGCATACACGGCGCCCGCCGCACCAACGAACACCGCGGAGAACCCAAATGCCAGGCTCTTGTAGAGAGTGGCGTTGACACCGATCATGTCGGCTGCCGCCTCGTTCTGGCGGATGCACGCCAGGCCAAAGCCCAGCTTGGAACGCTCGATCCAGCGCGCCAGCAGAAAACACATCAGCAAGAGCAGCCACATGGCCCAGTAGAAAATTGCCGCTGTCGCGGCAATGCCCCCGCCTGTATTCATGGGAACGTTCAGACCCATTCCGCCACCCGTCAACTCAGTCGAGGAGTTGGCGAGTTCCCGCAGCACCTCCACCACCGCCAGGCTGCCAATCGCGAAATAATGGCCTTTGAGGCGCAGCAGCACGGAGCCCAGCAACAGGGCGAGCACGAAAGCCAGCAGCGCGGCGCACAAGACCGCCAAAGGAAGCGGCCAACCCTGGGCGAGCAGGATGCCTCCCGCGTAGGCACCGAAACCGAAGAACGCGGCCGTGGCAAAGGACGGATAGCCCGTAAAGCCGCCCACGATGGTCCACGACACCGCCAGTACCGAATACATCGTGGCCAGGGTGCCCAGGCGCATCAGGTAGGCGCTGTCCGTCCACGGCAGCAGCACCGCGAGGCCTATCAGTGCGAGCATCACGGAGTAGGTGTTCAGCTTCATTCGAACCCCCTTTTGCCCAGAAGGCCATGGGGCCGCACCAGCAGAAAGACGATCAGCACGGCGAATGACAAGGCAGTGCCATGCTCCGGGCCCAGGGCAAGCGCGCCGAAACTCTCGAGCATGCCGAGAAACAGGCCCCCGGCCACCGCACCTGGCACGCTCCCCAAGCCCCCGAGCACGCACACCGCGAAAGCCTTGCCGAGATAGGAAGCCGACGTCAGCGGGGAAATTGGAAAGATCATCGCGAGCAGCACGCCTGCGCAACCCGCCATCGCCGCACCAAGACCGAAAGCGCTGGCATATACCGCATTGACATTCACCCCCATCAGGCGGGCCGCGTCACGATCCAGCCGCACGGCGATGATGGCCCTGCCAATGCGCGTGTGGCGCAACAGCAGATACAGCAGCCCCGTCAGCAACAGTGCCAGCACCATTACCAATACGCGGTCGACCGGCAGCACGAGCGCCCCCATCTGCCATACGCCCAGCGGGGGATCGAGGATCAGCTTGCGAAAATCCGCAGTGAAGACCTTGATCATGCTGTTGTTCAGGATCAGGTCGATGCCGAAGGTCATTGTCAGCGTGACCAGCACCGGAGCCGCGATCACGCGGTTGAGAAGACCTCGTTGAAGGCCGTAGCCCAGAACAAAGAAGATCGGCGCGGCCGCGATCAAGACATACCAGGGGCTCAGGCCCATGCTGTTGTAGGTCAGCCAGGCCAGGTAGGAGCCCAGGACAATGAAGGAGCCGTGCATCAGGTTGATGACGTTGAGCACCCCCCAAACCAGTGAGAAGCCCGCCGCAATCGCTGCGTAAAGGCATCCCAGCACAATGGCGTTGAGAAAAACCTGTGCGATCAGCATGCCCAAGCCCGATGCCCATTGCAGGAGATGGCCGCAGCCAAAGCGCGATCCCGCCAGAACATCACTTCACGCCCACCTGGAATTCGCCTTGCTTGATTTCGGCGGGAAACACGATCACCGGCTTGCCTTTCTGGATCTGGAAGACCGGCGGCTGCAGTGAGTTGATCTGGCCTGTAGGGCCGAATCGCACCGGCCCCCAGAAGGTCATGACATCGAGCGAGGCAAGCGCATCACGCACTTTAGCGGGATCCAGCGTGCCAGCCTTCTCGATGGCCATCTGAAAGAGTGCGCCCGCCACGGATGCCGAGGCCTGTGCATAGTCCGGCGTGGACTTGTATCTGGTCTCGAAGGCTTTGACGTAATTCTCCGTGCTGCCGAAGATGTCCTGGCCCTGATAGCGCACAGCCGGGTGCCACCACGAAGCGCTGCTGATGTTCTCCGCGCCCTGGCCCGCGGCATCGATGAATTCCTTGTATGCGGGCCCGGCAATCATCGTGACGACTTCGGCCGAAATGCGCTGGTCCGCCATCTGCTTGCGCAGCAGCACCAGATCGTTGATATAGCCCGTCATGAAGATCCACTGCGGGCTCTGCGCCTTGATCTGTGCCAGAGCCGCCGAGTGGTCCATGGTGTTGACGGCGTATTTCTCGGAGAAGACGACGTTGAAGCCGCGGCTTTTTGCGGATTTCTCCATCTCCTGGGCGATGGACAGTGGAAACAGGTCATTGCGGGCCAGTATGGCCACCTTGGCGTTGGGCGGCAGCTTGGTCTTCACGATGTCCGCGAGCGGATTGGTCAACGTGCTGTTGGGAGTGAAAGTGCCGAAGAGATACTTGTACCCTTGGTCGTAGACCTGCTCGGAGGAGGCTGACGCGGCGATACTGGGCCGGCCGTAGCGCTCGGTGACCGTGCTGGCCGCTTTGGCGGCACCCGAGCCGAACGCCCCGAAGAGGAAGTGAACCTTGTCCTGCGTAATCTGCCGCTCGGCCGTCTGCACGGCGCGCGGTGTATTGGATTGATAGTCGGAGTAGACGATCTCCACGCGGTGCTTCTTGCCGCCGACGTTGATGCCGCCCTTTCTGTTGGCTTCCTCCGCCCACAGGTCGTAGCCCTGACGCTGCTTGAGCGCCTCGGGCGCCAATGCCCCCGTCAGGGGCAGCGGTGCACCAAAGCGGATTACGTCTTGCGCCATTGCATCAAGCCCTGAACCAAGAGCCGCGAACCCCAAGCCGCACATGATGGCCTGGGTACACAACAAACGACCGATGTTGAATTTCATACGCGCATCTCCTGATGATGGGGTAACACTGCTGCTAAAACTGTGGAGGCACTCTAGCAAACAGAGTTTGTCTTGGACCCCTGCCCCGTGCGAACCCGTGCATCGCAAAAATAGAACACCCCGGGGCCGCTAGGTGAATCCTCGGATGCGAACAGGACAGACAGGAACGAAACTTGCAAGCAGTCCCGCAAACCCGCCACATGCTGCAACCCATTTGCCTCCAATACTTCGAAGCCGTTGCGCGCAATGGCTCGATCCGGCACGCCTGTGACAAGCTTTTCGTCGCCCCCAGTGCGGTGAGCCGGCAGATCGTCAACCTGGAGAAGGAGTTGAATGCCGAGCTCTTCGAACGCACCCCGCATGGCATGGCGCTGACGGCTGCGGGCGAAGTGCTGCTGCGCTATGTCGATTCAACCAATGGGCACCTTCAGTGCGCCAGATCAGAGATCGAGGATCTGAGCATGCTGGCGCAGGGAACGGTTCGCATCGCGGCAGCAGAGGGAACCACGTTCGACTTTCTGCCCGCCCGGGTGGCCAGTTTCAGCAAACAGCACCCGGGTATCCAGTTCAAGATCAGCACCTTGGGAACGCACCAGATCGCCGAGCAGGTGGTCGTTGACGCCGCCGAGATCGGGCTGGTGTTCGGGGTCTCCAGCCGGGACGATCTGATCTTGCGTGGCCGCGTCTCGAACTCAATGCGCGTGATCATGCGGCCAGGCCACCCTCTGGCCGGCCGCGACTCGCTGGCGATGAGCGATCTCGTCGGGATATCCATGGCGCTTCCAGACCGCACCTTCGGCATTCGGCGCCTGGTCGAGCGGGCAGCCCAGGCAGCCAAGGTGCCGCTGAAGATCCAGCACGAATCGAACTCATTGCACTTCATCAAGTCGCTGGTGCAGAACTGCGATGTCGTCGGGTTCATGCCGCGCATCACCTTCGCCCGCGAAGAGGCCGCGGGCGGCATCGTGTCCGCCGAGTTGCGCGACCCCGTCTGCGAACAGGCTACCATCGACATCGTCACCGCGCGCGGGCACAAGCTGTCGACCGCCGCGCGCAGCTTCCTACGTCATCTGGCAGGCGAGGAGATGATGTAGGAAGCGCGTGTGAATGCGGCATGAGGCGCCGCCTGGGCTGGCAACGCCTTCGCGAACCATTACTTCAGGTTCTTATCGAAAAACGCCAGGGTACGTTCGCGTGCCAGCTTGGCCGAAGCCTCGTCGTAGGCGCCACGGTGGTTGCAATTGAAGCCGTGGTGTGCCGGGTAGACATGCACTTCGATCTCGGGGTGCGCCTTCTTGAGGGCTTCGATGCTGTCCAGGGGGATCCATTGGTCTTGCTCGCCAAAGTGCGCGAGCACGGGCACCTTCGGCTGGCGCGCAGCCTCTTCCGGCGTCGTCATGCCGCCGCCGTAGTACGGAACCGCTGCGGACAGTCCGGTCAATGCGCTGGCCGCACGCCAGGTCAGCAAGCCGCCCCAGCAATAGCCGACCATGCCCACCTTGCCGCCGCTCTTGCTGGCGGCATAGTCGACGGCGGCTTGCAGATCCTGCAGAACGCCCGGAGCAGGCAATGCCTCCACAGCTTGCTTGAGCTTGAAGCCCGCGCCCATGTCGGCTTCGGCATAGCCCAGCTCGACGTTCTGCTGTACGCGATGGAAGGTGGCAGGCGCCACGGCCAGATAGCCATCGGCGGCGTAGCCGTCGGCCACTTCGCGGATGTGCGTATTGACACCGAAGATCTCCTGGACGACCACGATGCCGCCCTTGGGCTTGCCTGCGGGTTCGGCCACATAGGCTGGAAAGGTGGTGCCGTCAGCGGCTTTCAGGTCGATGAATTGACCCATGTGATGTACTCCTTCAGTGATGGTTGATCGAAAGGAAATGAGCCCGCGCTCAGTTCGAGAATGCGGGAACGCGTTCTCAGAGCCCCAGTTTGCGAGCCACGAAATCAAGCCGGTCCTGTCCCCAGAACATTTCGCCGTCGACAATGTAGGTGGGAGCGCCGAAGATACCAGCATCGATAGCGGCTTGCGTATTGGCATCGTAGCGGGCTTGCGTGCCGGCTTCGCGCGACTGATCCAGGCGCTCGTCCGGGAGATCGCATTCGGCCAGCAGCTCAAGCAGCGTGCCCTCGTTGGCGATGTCCCGCTCCTGCGCCCAGCAGGCGGCCAGTATGGCGCCTGCGAGGGCCATGGCGGCGTCAGTTCCGTCGCGCTGCTGCACGGCGGTGATCAGCAGCGCGGCCGGGTTGCCATCGACCGGGAAATAACGCGGCTGCACGTTCAGAGGGACTCCCAAGTGCTCCGCGAAGCGTTTCAACTCCACCAGCCGGTAGGCCTGCCGCTGCGGTGCCCGTTTGGGCAAAGGCAAGCCGCCGGAGACCGGGAACACCTTGCCCAAATCAGCCGGCAGCACGCTGACTTCGCGCCGGCTCTGGCGCAGCAGCGCGGCAAGGCGCGCATGCCCAAGGTAGGTCCAGGGGCTTTGGGGTGCAAAGTAGTACAACACGGACCGGCTCATGCGGGAGGCTCCTTAAACTGATGTAATCGAAACTGGAGGCATACGCTTCCTATCTTTTTAGCCAATCCGGCCATCCTCTGCAGGAAAAGGGATATGAAAAATAACCCCCACGCTCCCCGCTTCGCGTGGTCCGCTGCCCCCCAGGGGGGCGCTTTTTCATCTTGGGAGCGGCCCCGCGATGAAAAAAACCTTGCTGGTCACCGGCGGCAGCCGCGGCATCGGCGCTGCCACGGCGAAGCTGGCCGCGGCACAGGGCTGGGCGGTGGCTGTCAACTACACCGCCAACTCGCTCGCTGCCGATGAGGTAGTGCGCGCCATCCGCGCCACCGGGGGCTCCGCGATGGCGGTCCAGGCCGACGTGGCCGATGAGGCGCAGGTGCTTAAGATGTTCGAGCACATCGATGCCAAGCTCGGCCGCCTGGATGGGCTGGTCAACAACGCGGGCGTGGTGGATGCGACGCTGCCGATGGCTGAGCACAGCCTGGCGCGCTGGCGCCGCATGTTCGACATCAACGTGCTCGGCTCCATGCTCTGCGCGCGCGAGGCGGTGCGGCGCATGAGCAGGCGGTACGGCGGCGAGGGCGGTAGTATCGTCAACGTTTCGAGTGCGGCAGCCCGGCTGGGATCGCCCAACGAGTATGTCGACTACGCTGCAAGCAAAGCGGCCATCGATGCGTTCACCGTCGGCCTGGCCAAGGAAGTGGCCGGGGATGGTGTTCGCGTGAACGCCGTACGGCCAGGTTTGATCGAAACCGAGATCCATGCCAGCGGCGGCCGGCCCGACCGAGTGGCCGAACTGAAAGGCCATGTGCCCATGCAGCGCGGCGGCACGGCAGAGGAAGTTGCGCAATCGATTGTCTGGCTGCTCTCCGATGCCGCCAGCTATACCACCATGTCTCTTATCGACGTTTCAGGAGCCCGTTGAATATCATGTCCGATCATCCGCAAAAGAACATCAAATATTTCTGGGAGGATCTTCCCGTGGGAAAAACACGGGAAATCGGCAGTATCACCGTCGATCGCGACGAAGTGATCGCTTTTGCCAGCAAATACGACCCGCAGCCCTTCCACCTGGATGAGGAAGCCGCCACCAAATCCATGTTCGGCAAACTCAGCGCCTCGGGCTGGCATACCTGCGCCATGACCATGGGCCTGATGGTGCGCGGCTTCCTGCACGAGGCAGCCAGCCTCGGCTCGCCCGGCATGGAGGGAATCAAATGGCTGAAGCCGGTTTACCCAGGCGACACGCTCACGCTGCACCAGCGCATTGTCGAATCCCGCCCCATGAAATCACGGCCCGATGTGGGCCTGACGCGCTCTCACTGGGAGATGTTCAACCAGCATGGTGAACAAGTGCTGATGATGGATGGCTACGGCATGTTCCGCCGCCGTACACCGGGCGCTCCGGTGGACCAGGCGGCAAGCGGCGGCTGACGTTCATGCCGCCGAGATCCCGCTCCACCCGCTGGCGAGCCCGAAAGCTGCCGCTGGCGGTGCTGACGAGTTGCGCCGCCCTGCAGTTGGGCATGGCCCAGGCTGCCACGGAAGCCCCCACTCCCGACGAGATCCGGGCGGCCAGCGAAGCCACGCTGGCGTGGCAGCGTTGTACCAGCCAGCCGGATGCCCAGCGCCTGGCCTGCTTCGACGAATGGGCCCGCGGCCAGCAGGTTCTGTTGCAGGCCCTGCACGAAAAAGCCCGCTCGCTGGCGGAGTCGCCAAATGCCCAAACTGCGCCGGAAGCCGCGGGCGCCGGCCTGCGCCAGGATGTTACCCGCGCCTTGGCAAGCACCCAGCCGCCCTCTACGGCAGGCGGCACCTCCACGGCTTCTTCCGGCATCGTCGGCGTGGGACTGGAGCAAGGCTGCCGCGACCGCCAGTTCTCCGAGCTTTCGCGGTTCTGGGAACTGGAATCCGGCTCCAGCTGCCCCACCTTCGGCCTGCGTGCCTACCTCCCCACCACGGTGACGCTGTCGGCCGGCGACCGTATCAACCGGCAGCCGACCTCGCCCAATCCGGTCAACAGCGCCACCACGCCCATCGACTACAGCAAACAGGAACTGAGCCTGCTGCTCTCGGTGCGAACCAAGCTGGCCAGCGGCCTGCTCACGCCCGCTGACGGCACACTGCGCGATTCCCTGTGGGTAGCCTATACGCAGAAATCCAACTGGCAGGTGTTCAACAGCACGCTGTCGCGCCCCTTCCGCAATACCGACCACTCGCCCGAGATCATGTACATCTACCCCACCACGGCGCAGTTGCCGGGGGGCTGGCTGTGGCGCTACTCCGGCCTGGGGCTGGTGCACCAATCCAACGGCCAGAGCGATCCGCTCTCGCGCAGCTGGAACCGTGCCTACCTCATGACCGGCTTCGAGAAAAACGATACCTGGGCGCTGCAACTGCGCCTGTGGAAGCGCTTTTCCGAGAAAGCGGAAGATGACAACAACCCCGACATCATCCACTATCTCGGCCACGGTGACCTGAACCTGCGCTGGAAAGTCAACCAGCAGAATTCTCTGCGCCTGACCTACAGCGGCCTCAACCGGCGAGGCTCTGGCCGAATCGAATGGACTCGCTCGCTCGGCGATGGCCTGGGCAACAGTTTTTCAGGCCTGCGGCTGTATGTGTCATTGTTCCATGGGTATGGGGACACCTTGCTGGACTACAACTTCAAGCGGACGGTGTTCAATGTGGGGTTGAGCTTGTCGGATTTCTAACACGCTCTAATCACGCATTCGGCGCGGGCAACTGCGCCAGCCATTGCGAAAGCTCGCGCGCGACTTGATCGGTCGCTTCCGTCAGAGCGCGCACGCCGCCAGCCGCATCCAGAGTGGCGGCCGGCTGCCGCACGGTGAAGGTGCGTTGTCCCAGCAGGCGCTCTCCGCGCACAAGGGGCGCCACGGCAGTGGCGCGCAAGCGCACCACACCGAAGCTGGCGCTGGGGGAATCGAACACGTGGCTGAATTCCTCCAGCCCCAGGTGCAATTCCAGCCGCGCCAATCCCTCGCCTGCCGAAACCACGGGCCGTTGCGCTGCCAGGGTTTCACGCAGCCGCTGCGCCACCAACTGGGCAGGAGACATGCTCCAGCGCGCCTGGGCGTAGGGGCGCGGCTGCTGCCCGCCGTCGCTGTAGAGCAGGCGATAGGTTACGGCCAAGCCTTCCAGGGGCGAAGGCGCGGACACCGGCGACAGCGCCACCGGAACACTGCCCGTGGCCGCTGGAGCGGTGGTCTGCACACCAGGGCCGAAGTCATAGACCAACGGTCTGGTGGGCTTGTCGGGCAAAGGCAGGCCGCTGCAGCCTGCCAGCAGAGCGATCAGTGCGAGAACACCAGGGGTTCGGGTAGCGATGAATTTCATGGGAACCTCAGGGTTGCGAAGGTGCCACTGGCGCGGTGAAGCCTGGCTCGCCCGGCCCTGGCGGAATGGCGCCGTTGCCGTAGAGCAGCGACTGCGGGTTGTCATTCAAGGTATTGGCGACCCGGTCGAGCCGGCGGATCGTGCGGCTGACGTCTTCGGTCAAGCCCTGGATACGCGGCAGCGTGCTGCCCGTGACAGTGCTGGCGCTTTCGTTCAGGCGGTCCAGCACGCCGCCGGGCGCCGTGAGCGTGCCCAGCCCGGCCTTGAGGTCCGTTGCCGCAGCGTTGACGCTGCCCATCGCCTGGCCCGTCTTGGCCGCCGCATCCTGCATTGTTTTCAGCGAGCCGCTGGCCTGCGTGATCAGCGAGGACATCTGGCTATTGCCCGGCCCGAACTGCGCCTGCACGGCCTTGTCTGTATTGATGGCCAGTTGGTTGATACTTTTGGCCGCGGCACCGACCTCGGTCAACGCCGCGTTCAGCGCGGCTTGATTTTCCGGGCCCAGCACCTGGTTGAGGCGGTCCACGGTCTGATCGACCTTGCCCACCAGCGTGGAAGCGCTGTCTTGCAACTGGCCCAGCAGACCCGGTTTCAGCGGTATGCGCGGCGGGCCGCCTTCGTACGCCGCCGGCGGCTCGGTGGATTCACCGCTGTCGTCGAGCTGAACGAAGGAAAGACCCGTGAGGCCCTGGTAGGCAAGCGTAGCGAACGTCGATTGAGTGATCGGCGTGTCGTGGTTGACCGCAATGCGAACCAGCACATTGCCGCGGACCTTGGAGTCAAAGCCAATGTCGGTCACCTTGCCGATCGCGACGCCTTTGTAGCGCACCGCCGCCTGCGCCTGCAGGCCACTGACGGGGTCGCTGGTGGTCATCTCGTACACATCGGTGCTGGCGATATCGCGCATCAGCCACATGGTCAGCCCGACCAGCAATGCCGCCACCACCAGCACGAAGGCGCCAGCCGCAAGTGCGTGGGATTTGTTTTCCATGAAGCTATTGTCCTTTCTCTCAAGAAAGCGCCGGGCCGGGTATGGGCTGGCCCTGGGAGTTCTTTGAAGAATGCGCGGCGCCGCGTCGGTCTTTCAGCATTTCCATCGCGCGAAGACCTCGTTCGCCCAAGAAAAAATGGTGGATGAAGGGGTGGTCGAAGGCCAAGACCTCTTCCACCGGCGCGGCAATGATGACGCGCTGTTCCGCCAGCACCGCCACCCGGTTCGACAAGGCGAACAGCGTGTCGAGATCATGCGTGACCATGACCACGGTCAACCCGAGCTCCTGGTGCAGCGAGCGCAGCAGGTCGCAGAAGGCATCGGAGCTATCAGGGTCGAGCCCTGCCGTGGGCTCATCGAGCATCAGCAGCGGTGGGTCCATGATGAGGGCGCGCGCCAAGGCCACGCGCTTGATCATGCCGCCCGAGAGTTCGGCCGGCATCTTGTGCGCATCAGTGGCTTTCAGGCCGACCATCTGCAATTTCAAAAGCGCTGCCTCACGCACCAGCTCCGCGGGCACCGTGCCGGTCTCGCGCAAGGGGAACGCGATGTTGTCGAGCACATTGAAGGCCGAGAACAGCGCCCCCTGCTGAAACAGCATGCCCACGCGCGCGGCAGCGCCCGGCCCCGAGAGTTCGGAGACCGGCCGGCCCAGCACGGTGATCTGCCCCTTGGCGGGGGTGTTGAGCCCCAGCATCTGCCGCAGCAGCACCGTTTTGCCGGTGCCCGAGCCGCCCACCAGAGTCAGCACCTCGCCACGGTTCACCGTGAGATCGAGGTTCTTGTGCACCACCACCTCGCCGCCGCCGGGGATGGGAAAGACGCTCCAGAGCCCGCGCACTTCGATCGCCGGCTCACGCTGCACGGGTTCATGCGCTGGCGCGGTCATATGCCCACCTTCTTGAAGAGCACCGCAAACAGCGCATCGATGAGGATCACCGCGGTAATGGACGCCACCACGGACGTCGTGGTGCCCTGGCCCAGGCTTTCGGTATTGGGCTTCACGCGCAGTCCATAGTGGCAGCCAATCAGGGCGATGGCGGCGCCAAACACCACGGACTTCGCACACGCCAGGGTCAGGTTGGCCACCGGCACTGCCTTGGGCAGGGCCTCATAGAAGAAATTCGGCGTGATGCCCAGCGTGATATCGGCTGCCAGCATGCCGCCAACCAAGGCGGCCAGTGAAGTCCACACACTGATCAGCGGCATGGCGATGGCGAGCGCGAGCGCGCGGGGCAATACGAGCCGGAAACCCACGGGAATGCCCAATACGCGCATGGCATCGAGCTCCTCCGTGACGCGCATGACCCCGATCTGCGCGGTGATGGCTGAGCCGGAGCGCCCGGCGATCAGCACGGCCGCCAGAAGCGGCCCGAGTTCGCGGATCAGCGCCATCCCGAGGATATTGACGATGAAGGCCTCAGCGCCAAACTGGCGCAGCATTTGGCTCATCAGGTAGGCCAGCACCACGCCGATCAGAAAGCCCACGAGGGCCGTGATGGGCAGCGCCTGGGCGCCTATGCGGTAGAGGTGGCCCGAGAAGTCGCGCCAAGGGCCCTTCTGCGGTGCGGCCAAAAGGCGCAGGAAATCCAGCAGCAACTGGCCCAGCAGCGCAATGAAATCGCGCACCTGGGCCAACGCGCCTTCCACCGCCAGGCCGAACGCATCCACCCGCTGGCTCCAGCTGAGCGCCTTCGAGGGCGCCTGCGCAGGCGGGTGCGCGGCCACGCGCTCCAGCAAGGCCCGCTGTTCCGCATGCGCCTCCACCCGCGCCGGCCACCGGCGGCCCCAATGGTCCCAGAGCGCCATCGCGCCCAGGTGGTCGAGCGCACCGATCTGGCGCAGATCCCAGTTCTCGCCAGGCCCGAACGCCGCGAGCGCGGACATCACGCTGCGCCAGACGCGCTTGGAGGTCAATTGCGATGCCGTCCAGTCACCCTCGGGTACGGCCAGTTGCCCCCCGTCGGCGACTCTTCCCGGCGCAAGCGTGGCGTGGCGTCACTCACTGACGCACCTTCAGCCCCGCCTCTCGGGCGAGCAGATCTGAGATATGACGAAGTGTTTCAGTACTACGAATGGTAGACCGGATCATGCAAGAAGAAAAATGAAAGTAAGGGCGGACGCTCACTGACCAGCTTCGCGGATGTCCCCGCGCCAAATCAGCCGCGCCAGCGCCATAGGACGCATGGTAGCGCTTCACGCCAGCATACACATGTCAGACAAGAAGCTGCCTGGAACTTATGCAGCGTTGCCTTGAGGATTCCCTTAACGTTATCAATTGTTTTGGTTATGTTCCATTTGATCTGGAATAGAGTCTGTTTGGTTACGACTGTTTCCTCTTGTTCTGGCGGTCCCCCCAGCCTGCCGTTAGGATTCGTCAGTTGCATTAAGGAGAAAGCATGGCACTTCAAGGACCGTTTTTCGGCAAGCGCGAATCTGATTCACTGACCCCCGCAGCCCCTCGAGCTCCTTGGGCGGCTCCAGTTCCCTGGGCTCGGCCGGCAGCAGCGCTGTTGGCGCGCAGCCGTTCTCGGCTCCTGCCGCTACCCCCGCTCCTTCGACTGCCCCCGCAGGCGAAAGCGGCGCCAAACTCACGGTCGGCCCCAATATCAAGCTCAAGGGCGTTGAAATTACCGATTGCGACACGCTGGTAGTCGAAGGCACGGTAGAAGCCACCATGAACTCGCGCGTGATCCAGATCGCCGAGCAAGGTGCCTTCAAAGGCTCCGCCGAGATCGATCTCGCCGAAGTCCGCGGTACGTTCGACGGTGAGCTCACGGTCCGCCAGAAACTGGTGATCTTTGCCACCGGCAAGGTGACCGGCAAGATCCGCTATGGCAAGATAGTGATCGAAGAAGGAGGCCAGTTGTCTGGTGAGATCACGTTCGGCACCGATCAAGCCAGCAGCGGCGCTGGCAAAGCCAAAGGCGAGCAGACAGCCGCGGCGTAATTCGCCCGCTTCTGACGCCCAAGTGGCTGTATACCCTTCAGGGGCCGCGCGCGCGGCCCTTTCTCTTGCCTGTGCGCTGCTGCTGGCCGCCTGCGCCAGTGATGCACCCCTCGAACATGGTGAGGTGCAAGGCAAGGATTTCCAAAGCTCGGAGCTGCTGCAGAACGAAGGCAACCGCGTCACCGCGGCAGGCATGCGCGCCAATCATGAAAGCCTGATGCTCCTGGCCGACAAGCTGTACCGCCGCAATCCCGGAGAATGGCGCAAGACTGCGGCCACACGAGAGGCCGCACTGGCCCTGCTCGACGGCGTGATGCGAACCCAGCAAGCCTGGGCTCCGCTGGGCGGCAAGCGCGACGTCACAGCGCTTTCAGCGGCACTTTCCCAGGATTTCCAGGGAGACCGCGTGGCCGCCTTCATCATCGCCTGCGCCGACACCATTGTCACCGCGCATGGCGGCAAGCGTGAGTTCTACTACCTCGACTCCGTTGACCCCCAACATATCTATAACGCCGCCCGCAACATGGAAACGGCGCTATGGATTTTGAACACCCGGCGCGATGCGCGCGGGCAGCCGCTGCTGCTGGCCAACGAACTCACCCCCGACAACCGCAATCTCAGCTTCGAGCGCGAATTCGGCAAGATCATCGGCCGGCTGGACATGCTCGCTGCCTATATGACCGAGCGCTACCGGCGCGCCGCGATCTCCTATGTGCAAGGCATCGTGGCCGCGCCTCTGCTGGCTTTTCTGCCCGTGAAGTAGGCTTCTTTCTGCAAGGGATGTGTTCTTCGGCCATCATCCGGATATCAAGATTCGGAGATCGCCAGATGAACGACGCCAAGCCCTACACGCCCCCCAAGGTCTGGTCCTGGAAAAAGACCGGCGAAGGGCGCTTTGCCAATATCAACCGCCCCGTCGCAGGCCCCACCCACGACCGCGATCTGCCCGTGGGCAAACATCCGCTGCAACTTTACTCGCTGGGCACCCCCAATGGCGTCAAGGTGACGGTCATGCTGGAGGAACTGCTTGAGCTTGGCCACCAGGGCGCTGAATACGATGCCTGGCTGATCCGCATCAACGAAGGCGACCAATTCGGCAGCGGTTTCGTGGCGGTCAATCCGAACTCCAAGATCCCAGCCCTGCTCGACCGCAGCGGACCGCAGCCTCAGCGCGTGTTCGAATCTGGCGCGATTCTGCTGTATCTGGCCCAGAAATTCGGCGACGCCTTCCTGCCCGCTTCACCGGCCCAGCGCGCCGAGTGCCTCTCTTGGCTGTTCTGGCAGATGGGCAGCGCGCCTTTCCTGGGCGGCGGTTTCGGGCATTTCTACGCCTATGCGCCACTGAAGATCGAATACGCCATTGACCGTTACGCCATGGAGGTCAAGCGCCAGCTCGACGTGCTGGACCGGCGCCTGGCGGAAAGCCCCTATCTTGCCGGAGATGAATATTCGATCGCGGACATCGCGGTATGGCCTTGGTATGGCGCCCTGGTCAAGGGACAGATCTACGAGGCTGGCGAGTTCCTGCAGGTACAGGAGTACACCCACGTGCTGCGCTGGACCGATGCAATCGCCAAGCGGCCAGCGGCTCAACGGGGACGCATGGTCAACCGCACTTGGGGCCAGCTTTCCAGCCAATTGCACGAGCGCCATGATGCATCGGACTTCCAAACTCGTACGCAGGACAAGCTGTGATCACTCTCTACGATTGCGCGACCGCGCCCAGCCCCCGTCGTGCGCGCATTCTTTTGTCAGAAAAGGGCGTTGCACATCGAACCGTGGAAGTGGATCTACGTAGCGGAGAACAGCTCGGCGACGCATTCCGGCAGATTAATCCGCAATGCACCGTGCCTGTGCTGCAGACGGAAGATGGACTTAGCCTGACTGACAACGCGGGTATCACGGCCTACCTCGAGGCACGTTACCCAGAGCCGCCACTGCTGGGCCGCACGCCGCAGGAAAAAGCCGAGATCGCGAGCTGGCAATGGCGAGTCGAGTTCGAGGGATTGATGGCGATCGCCGAAACGCTGCGAAACAGCTCTCCAGCCATGGCGAACCGCGCGCTTCCCGGCCCGGTGGACTACGCCCAGATACCTGAACTCGCCCAGCGCGGCCTGGCGAGAATTCAGCTTTTCTTCCATACGCTCAACAGCCGCTTGGCCGATCGGGAGTTCATTGCCACCGAGCGCTTCAGCGTGGCTGACATCACGGCGGTCGTGGCAGTCGATTTCGCACGCGTGGCCAAAGTGCGCCTTGACGAGACGCATCCGCACCTGCAGCGCTGGCGCCTGGCGATGGCACAGCGGCCCTCCATGGTCTCATGATGCCTCTCTATGCCCGCGAGCATTCGGGCACGAGCCTTTAGAACGTGTTTACGATCTTAGGCTGAATAATCCAGGTTCCCCCAAGCCGATCATGAAAACCTGCATGCCCGCATATGAGCGAACAGATTTTTGACTACATCGTCGTGGGCGCCGGTACCGCCGGCTGCCTGATGGCCAACCGCCTTTCGCGTGACAAAAACAAGCGCGTGCTGCTGATCGAAGCGGGCCGCAAAGACGATTACCATTGGATCCATATCCCGGTCGGCTACCTCTACTGCATCGGCAATCCGCGCGCCGACTGGCTCTACCAGACCGAACCTGCCGCAGGCCTCAACGGCCGCACTTTGCGCTATCCCCGCGGCAAGGTGTTGGGCGGCAGCAGTTCGATCAACGGCATGATCTACATGCGCGGCCAATCGCGCGACTACGACCGCTGGGCCCAGCTCACGGGCGAAGACGGCTGGCGCTGGGAACGCTGCCTGGAGGATTTCAAGGCCCACGAGGATCACCACAAGCTGGACCGCGGCACACCCTCCCCTGCGTTCGCAGGCTTGCATGGCCATGGAGGCGAATGGCGTGTGGACAAACAGCGCCTGCACTGGGACGTGCTGGATGCCTTTGCCGCTGCCGCGCAGGAAGCAGGTATTCCCGCGAGCGACGACTTCAACCGCGGCTCCAACGAAGGCGTGGGCTATTTCGAGGTGAATCAGAAAGCCGGCTGGCGCTGGAACGCGGCCAAGGCTTTCTTGCGGCCCACGTGCTACGGACGGCCCAACTTCGAGTTATGGACCAGCGCCCAGGTCGCGCGCCTGGTCATCGAGCGCAACGAGCAGGGCGCGCTGCATTGCGCCGGCGCTGATGTCTCCACCGGCAATGGGCTCACGCAGGCACGCCTGGCGCCGGGCGGCGAGTTGATCCTGAGCGCGGGCAGCATAGGCTCTCCACAGATCCTGCAGCTTTCGGGGATCGGCCCGGCCAGCCTGCTGCAGGAACACGGCATTCCAGTCGTAGCGGATTTGCCGGGCGTGGGCGGCAATCTGCAAGATCACCTGCAGATTCGCAGCGTCTACAAGATCAAGGGCGGCAAAACGCTGAACCAGTTGGCCAGCACGCTCTGGGGCAAGGGCCTCATCGGCATGGAATACATGCTGCGGCGCACAGGCCCCATGAGCATGGCGCCCAGCCAGTTGGGCGCGTTCACACGCTCTTCAGCCGCGTTCGAATGGCCCAACATCCAGTACCACGTGCAACCGCTCAGCCTGGAGGCCTTTGGCGAGCCGCTGCACCGCTTTCCCGCCATCACGGCCAGCGTGTGCAACCTGAACCCCACCAGCCGCGGCACCGTGCGGATCAGAAGCCCACGCTTCGAGGATGCGCCGGCCATCGCGCCCAACTACCTCGCCACCGAGGAAGACCGGCAGGTGGCCGCCGACAGCCTGCGTGTGACGCGCCGCATCATGGAGCAGCCGGCCATGGCCCGCTTTTCCCCCGAGGAATTCAAGCCTGGCCCGCAATACCAGAGCGATGAAGAGCTCGCCCGCCTGGCTGGCGATATCGCCAGCACCATCTTCCACCCCGTGGGGACCACCAAAATGGGCCACGACAGCGACCCCATGGCCGTGCTCACGCCTCGCCTGCAAGTGCGGGACGGCGCTGGCGGCATGATCGCCGGCCTGAGGGTGGTGGATGCCGGCGCCATGCCCCTGATCACCAGCGGCAATACCAACAGCCCCACCCTGATGATGGCCGAGAAGGCGGCGGGGTGGATTCAGGGGCGAAGCTGACGCGCGCCCGCCAAACGCCTTACATTAAGAACGTGTCCGCACTCCAGGTGCGATACCGGACGGTTTCGTCATTCCCGCGCAGGCGGGAATGACGGACAGGTGGCCCTTGCTGTTTTTTCTCTTGTTTTCCCCTCATTCATTGCCATGACCTACGCCAATACCCAGCTGTTCATCGACAACCAATGGTGCGACGCCGCCGCGGGCGAAACGCTGCCGGTGATCAACCCGGCCACCGGCCAGGAGATCGGCCGTCTGGCGCACGCCCGCATACCCGATCTGGACCGCGCCCTGGCTGCCGCCGACCGCGGCTTCGCCACCTGGCGGGCCACGCCCGCCGCCGAGCGCTCCGCCATCATGCGCCGCGCCGCCGGCCTGCTGCGCGAGCGCGCTGACGAAATCGCCTCGCTGATGACGCAGGAACAAGGCAAGCCGCTGCCGGAAGCCAAGGTGGAAGTCGTTTCCGCCGCCGACATCATCGAATGGTTCGCCGAGGAAGGCCGCCGCGCCTATGGCCGCATCGTGCCGCCGCGCAACCTGCTGGCCGACCAGCGCGTGCTGAAGGAGCCCGTCGGCCCCGTGGCCGCTTTCACGCCGTGGAACTTCCCGATCAACCAGGTGGTGCGCAAAGTGTCCGCCGCGCTGGCCACAGGTTGCTCGATCCTGGTCAAGGGCCCCGAGGAAACTCCCGCTTCTCCGGCTGCGCTGATCCGTGCGTTCGCCGACGCGGGTGTCCCTGCGGGCGTGATCGGACTGGTGTACGGCGTGCCGGCTGAAATCTCCGAATACCTGATCCCACACCCCATCATCCGCAAGATCACTTTCACCGGCTCCACCCCGGTGGGCAAACAGCTGGCCGCGCTGGCCGGCAAGCACATGAAGCGCGCCACCATGGAACTGGGCGGCCATGCCCCGGTGATCGTGTGTGAAGACGCCGATATCGAGCTGGCCGTGAAAACCGGCGGCGGCGCCAAGTTCCGCAATGCCGGGCAAGTCTGCATTTCCCCTACCCGCTATCTGGTGCACAACAAGGTCAAGGCCGACTTCGTGGCCGCCTTCACCGCGCTGGCCAAGGGCCTGAAAGTGGGCAATGGGCTGGAAAAAGGCATCCAGATGGGTCCCCTGGCCAATGACCGCCGCCTGGCCGCCATGCAGCAGTTGACCGAAAACGCCGTCGCCAAGGGCGCCACCCTGGCCACGGGCGGCGAGCGCATCGGCAGCACCGGCAACTTCTTCGCCCCCACCATCCTGGCCGACGTGCCCCTCGAAGCCGATGTGTTCAACCAGGAGCCCTTCGGCCCCATGGCCGCCGTGCGCGGGTTCGACGACCTCTCCGAAGCCATTCAGGAAGCCAACCGCCTGCCCTGGGGTCTGTCGGCCTACGCCTTCACGGGGTCCCTGAAGAACGCCCACCAGATCTCTCACGCCCTGGAAGTCGGTATGCTGTGGGTCAACCAACCCGCCGCGCCCTGGGCCGAGCTGCCGTTTGGCGGCGTCAAGGATTCGGGCTATGGCTCCGAAGGCGGTACGGAAGCGCTGGAAGCGTACTTGAACACCAAAACGGTCTCGATCATGTGCGTCTGAGATCGTGTTCACGATCTGAGCCCGCTCTCCTGGATTCCGGCATTCGTCTGGTGCCGGCTATCCGGGAATGACGCCGTTTTCGCAATTGCACCGACAATAGGGGCATTCGCCTTTGCTGGCAGCCCCTTTTATTGAGCTATTGAGCTTTTCCCATGTCCTCCACCATCCTTCAATCCCTTCCCACCGGCCAGAAGGTCGGCATCGCCTTCTCGGGTGGCCTCGACACCAGTGCCGCATTGCTCTGGATGCGCCAGAAAGGCGCCGTCCCCTACGCCTATACCGCCAACCTCGGTCAGCCTGACGAAGAAGATTACGACGCTATCCCGCGCAAAGCCATGGCCTATGGCGCCGAGAACGCACGCCTGGTCGACTGCCGCGCCCAATTGGCCAACGAGGGCATCGCCGCGCTGCAATGCGGCGCCTTCCATATCCAGACCGGTGGCGCTACCTATTTCAACACCACCCCCCTGGGCCGCGCCGTGACGGGCACCATGCTCGTCAACGCGATGAGGGAAGATGGCGTCAACATCTGGGGCGATGGCAGCACGTTCAAGGGAAATGACATCGAACGCTTCTATCGCTACGGCCTGCTCGCCAACCCGTCGCTGAAAATCTACAAGCCCTGGCTCGACCAGCGCTTCATCGACGAGCTGGGTGGCCGCAAGGAAATGTCGGAATTCATGCAGAAATCCGGCTTTGACTACAAGATGTCGACAGAAAAGGCCTATTCGACCGACTCGAACATGCTGGGCGCCACCCACGAGGCCAAAGACCTGGAAGAGCTGTCCAGCGGTATCCGCATCGTCAACCCGATCATGGGCGTGGCGTTCTGGAAACCCGAAGTCGACGTGAAAGCCGAGGAAGTGCGCGTGCGCTTCGAAGAAGGCCGCCCAGTCGCCCTGAACGGCAAGGAGTTCACCGACCTGGTCGAGCTGTTCCTGGAAGCCAACCGCATCGGCGGCCGCCATGGCCTGGGCATGTGCGACCAGATCGAGAACCGCATCATCGAGGCCAAGAGCCGGGGCATTTACGAAGCCCCGGGCATGGCACTGCTGCACATCGCCTATGAGCGTCTGGTCACGGGTATCCACAACGAAGACACCATCGAACAGTACCGCATGAACGGCCTGAAACTGGGCCGCCTGCTCTATCAGGGCCGCTGGTTCGATCCCCAGGCCATCATGCTGCGTGAAACCGCCCAACGCTGGGTGGCGAACGCGATCACCGGAGAGGTCACGCTGGAGCTGCGCCGCGGCAACGACTACAGCCTGCTCAACACCGAATCGCCCAACCTCACCTACGCCCCGGAGCGCCTGTCCATGGAGAAAGTGGAAAATGCCCCGTTCTCTCCCCTGGACCGCATCGGCCAGCTGACGATGCGCAACCTCGACATCATCGACACGCGTGGCAAGCTCGCGGTGTACAGCAAAAGCGGCCTGCTACAGCTCGGCGAAGGCTCAATGTTGCCCCAATTGGAGCATGATCGCACCAAGTAGAGTCAAAAGCACTCAATTCGGCCCATGGCTGGCAAAAATGGGGCACTCAAAGCCGCACCATTCGGGGAAACTCCCAATATGGTGCGCTGAGATGCCCGGTTACAGTCACTGCATTCGGGCGGCGCAAGGAACATATCCGCGTCGCCGAAGGGCCGAGGAGACAAGCCAGACAACAAGAAATGCAATAACACCAAGCTTAGTACTAATAAAAAGTAATTTTTCAAAGAGCGCCTTACGAGGCGCTCTTTTTTTGTTGCCGGGCCGCCCCAAAACAAAAGCCCCCCTCGGGGGGCAGCGGACCGCGCGAAGCGGGGAAGCGTGGGGGCTTTTTTTTGTGCCTGGGATCCGGGAACTTGGCGGCAGCAGGCACCCTCTGAGAGCCTGTTCCAAGTTATCTCCCCGAAGAAACCTCCCCTTATGCAGCGCAGAACCCTGCTGACGGTCCTGGCCAGCCTTGCCGGTGCCTCCTCCCCCTTGTCCAGCGCCTTCGCTGCCTCTTTGTTGCAGTCGCTCAAGCCATCTGCCCGGATGCCCGTCCTGTTCGTGGGCCATGGCAGCCCCATGAACGCCATCGAAGACAACAACTGGCGGCGCAGCTGGCAGGCCCTGGGGACCGAGCTGCTCGCGCGGGCCGAACAGCCCCAGCTGATCCTTTGCATATCAGCCCACTGGCTCACCCGAGGCGGCTGGCAATTGACCGGCATGGCGCAGCCCAGGACCATTCACGACTTCGGCGGATTCCCGCAGGCCCTGTTCGACCAGCAATACCCGGCGCCTGGGGCGCCGGCAGTCGCGCGAAGCCTGGCGAAGGAACTGTCGCCAGCCGCTGGGAACGCCCTGGAAGTGGATGAACGCGAATGGGGGCTGGATCACGGCACCTGGTCGGTGCTCAAGCCGATGTTTCCACAAGCCCGCATTCCGGTGCTGCAGCTCAGCATGGACTACGGCCGGCCGCCCGCCGAGCATTACGCGCTGGGCAGGCAACTGCAGAAGCTGCGCGAGAGAGGCGTGCTCATCGTGGGCAGTGGCAACATCGTACACAACCTGCGCGCCACCCGCCGCGGCACGGCCTCGCAGGAGGCCTACGACTGGGCGGTGGAATTCGACACCGTGGTGCAGGACCAGATCAAGAAAGGCCAGCTCGACGCGCTCGCGCAATTCCAGCAGGTGGGCCAGATAGCGCGGCTGTCCCATCCCACGCACGAGCACTATCTACCGCTGCTTTATGCGGCAGGCGCCGCCCGCCCCACCGAAATGCCGCGCTTTTTCAATACGGGCTTTCAGTCAGCCTCGATCTCGATGCGCTCCGTGCTGTGGGGCTAGAGAGAGTCAGGGCTCACTTGCCGTTCAGGCGATCCTGAATGTGCGCTGCACGCTGCCCCGAAGGCGGGTGTGAGCTCAGGATGGAGCTGCCCGAGCTGCCGCCGCTGAGCTTGGCCAGCTTCTGGAAGGCCGTGACCAGACCCTGGCGGTTCATCTTTTTCTCGGTCAGCAGATCGAAGGAATAGTCATCGGCGGCGGACTCCTGTGACTGGGAGAACTGCGCATTGATGAACTTCTCACCCAGTTCGCCGGCCTGTGATTGCGACAGGGCAGCTACCGCCGAGTTACCGCTATTGGCCGCGGCCGAGCGTACTGCCGACGCGGCGTACGCGGTCTGCATGCTCTTCTTGCTGTGGCCCAGCGCCACGTGGCCGATCTCATGGCCCAGCACGCCACGCACTTCGTCGTCATTCATCAGGTCCATCAGGCCGCTGTAGACACGGATGCAGCCGTTGTCCATGGCCCAGGCATTCACGTCCTGCGTCAGGTACACCTTGTAGACAGCCTTTTTGCCGTTGATGGTCTGCGGCATCTTCGCCACGATCCGGTTCAGGCGCTGCGTGTACTTGCTCTTGGCAGCAGCGACCTTGTTCTGCGCATCCATGGCGCTGCACGATTCATTGGACAGCTTGACTACGTCGTCATCCGACAGCGAGACCGCCTTCATTGCGGCGGAGCCGGTTTCCATCAGCCCGCCAATATTGCCCGTGTCCATGGTCTTGCAGCCGGCCAGGGCCAGACTGGCGGCCAGTGCCGTCCACATGAGCTTCTTCATAGTTTCTCCTTCTCTTGAAAAATTCTTCTTGGTTTCATTGGGTCTCCGCGCATCGAGTTCCTCCTCTCGATATCACCCGGCATGGCCGCAGGCCTGGCATAAAGCCAACAGCCCAGCCTCAGCCTCCCCGAGATATGTGCAGCGGAGCGCACATTGACGCCCAATTCAGCGAAGTGATGACTCGCTTTCCTTGAAGACATTTTTCCAGTGTTTTGCGACAGATCTTTGATTTGCTATCGTTTGCTGACAAATTCATGCAAAATCAATCAAAATAACGAAAATTGATACCAATGACGGCCTGCACGCGCAGGTGATCGCCCGCTCTCCGGCGGACCTTCCCGCAAGCCGCTATGATCGGCCTGCCCGACGCCTCCCGGCTCCTCTTCCGGGCCGAACCAAGCGACACCGCTGCGCATTTCCCGGATGAGCGCAGGCCATCAACCACCCTCCGTCTCTCTTCATGGAATTGCTGATCATCTCCGTGGCCTCGCTGCTGGCCGGCATGGTGGATTCAATCGTGGGAGGGGGCGGGCTGATCCTGGTGCCGGCCCTGTTTGCCACTTTTCCCAATGCGGCACCGGCCACGCTCTTTGGCACCAACAAGACCGCCTCGGTCTGGGGCACGACCATCGCCACGCTTCAATACAGCCGCCGGGTGAAGATGCGTTGGCAGGCCTTGCTGCCGGCGGCCGGCACAGCGCTGGTGGGTGCTTTCATCGGTGCCTGGCATGTCACGCAGATCAATCCGGACTTCCTGCGCCGCCTGCTGCCGGTCATTCTGCTGGTCGTGCTGCTCTACACCCTGGCCAAGAAAGACCTGGGCCACACCCATGCGCCGCACCATACGCCAGGCCGCGAAACCGCCATCGCCTGCGCCATCGGCGCGGTGATCGGCTGGTACGACGGCTTCTTCGGGCCGGGCACCGGCAGTTTCTTCATCTTCCTGTTCGTGCGCTTGCTTGGCTATGACTTTCTCAACGCCTCGGCCTCAGCGAAGCTGCTGAACGTGGCCACCAACATCGCCGCGCTGGCGCTTTTCGCCTCCAAGGGCCATATCTGGTGGCAGATCGGGTTGACGATGGCTGTGGCCAACGTAATCGGCAGCCTGATCGGCACCCGGCTGGCCTTGAAACACGGCACAGGCTTCGTACGGGGCGTGTTTATTCTGGTGGTGGGCCTGCTGATCCTGAAGACCGGGTACGACGGGTTCATCAAGTAGCCCGGCCAGACACTCTTCTTCAGCGTTGCGTGTTTAGTGTGAACACGCCCTAGTCCACGTTGACCTTGACCCTCAAGGCCAGGGCGCACATCAGTTCATAGCCGACCGTGCCGCAGGCGTGGGCCACCTCGTCGATCGGCAGCTGGGCGCCGTTCGGGCCACAACCCCATAGCGTGACCTCGCTGCCCGGATGCGCCTGCGGCACCGGGGTGAGGTCTACCACGATCATGTCCATGCTCACGCGGCCCAGGGTACGGGTACGCACGCCGTCCACGAGGACCGGGGTGTCCGTAGGCGCGTGGCGCGGATAGCCATCCGCATAGCCGCAAGCCACCACGCCCACACGCAAAGACTGCTCTGCCGTGAATATGGAGCCATAGCCGATGGTGGCGCCCGCTTCCACCTGGTTGGTGGCGATGATCCGGGACGAGAGCGTCATGGCCGGCCGCAGCCCCCAGTGCGCAGCATCGTGCTCCGGGAAATCGGGCGATGCGCCATAGGCGGCGATGCCGGGGCGCACCCAATCGCCGCGCACCTCGGCCCGCGCGCCGTGGCGCAGGGTGGCGGCGCTGTTACAGGTGCTGCGCTCGCCAGGCAAGCCTTCGGTGGCGCGCTGGAAATGGGCCCATTGCGCTTCAATGCCTTTGTCGCCATCTGCGTCGCTGAAATGCGTCATGTGGGAAATCTCGTCCACCTGGGGCAGGGCTGCCAGGCGGGCGTAGGCGGCGCGATAGCGTTCGGGAGCGAAGCCGAGGCGGTTCATCCCTGAATTGAGCTTGAGGAACACGCGCTGCGGCGCGTGGGTCTTGTGCATGGCCAGCCAGTCGATCTGCTCGTCGCTGTGCACGACATGCCAAAGCTGCAGGCGTGAGCACAGTTCCAGATCGCGCGGCTCGAAGACGCCTTCGAGCAGCAGGATAGGCCCGCGCCAACCCAGATCACGCACACGCTGCGCTTCCTCCAGATCGAGCAAGGCGAAGCCATCGGCCCCGCGCAAGCCCTCGAAGGTACGTTCGATACCATGGCCATAGGCGTTGGCCTTGACAATGGCCCAGAGCCGTGCCCCAGGCGCGGCAACGCGCAGGCTCTGATGGTTGTGGCGAAGCGCGGCGTTGTGGATCGTGGCCTGGATCGGGCGTGGCATGTCAAATAACTTCAGGCAGACTGCAAGGCGGCTGGGAATTCCAGCGCTCTGTACGCCATTTTGACACTCGCAGACTCGGCGCGTGCTTACAAGGTAGGAAAGCACGGGGGCCTTTTTTCATCGCCGGGCCGCTCCCAAGATGAAAAAGCACCCCCTCGGGGGGCAGCGGACCATGCGAAGCAGGGAAAGCGTGGGGGCGATTTTTCGATGACAAACAGTAACCACGTGCTATAACCGCCCATCTCGTATAGAGCAGATTTTTTTCATGCCTTTTGCCCGGCTGACGCCCATCGCCGTGATCCCATGAAGCGCGGCTTTTACGTCATCATGTCCGCGCAGTTCTTCAGCTCGCTGGCCGACAACGCCATTTTCATCGCAGCCATCGCCCTGCTGAGGTCGGACGGTGCGCCCGATTGGCAGACGGCCGCGCTGGTGCCGATCTTCGCGTTCTTCTATGTGGTGCTCGCTCCCCTGGTGGGCGCATTCGCCGATGCCCAGCCCAAGGGACGCGTGATGTTCTACAGCAACGCCGTCAAGGCCGTGGGCTGCGCGCTGATGCTGTTCGGCTCGCACCCTTTGATGTCCTATGCCATCGTGGGGCTGGGTGCGGCGGCCTATTCGCCAGCCAAGTACGGCATCCTGACGGAGCTGCTGCCGCCCTCCCAACTGGTCAAGGCCAATGGCTGGATTGAAGGCCTCACGATCGCCTCGATCATCCTGGGAGTGCTCGTGGGCGGCCAGTTGGTGAGCCCCGCCGTGGCCGACCATCTGCTCAGCCTCGATTTTCCGATCATCAACACGGGCGTGGACACGCCGGCCGAAGCGGCCATCACCGTCATCATGGGCATCTACGTGCTGGCGGCCACCATCAATATGGGGATTCCGCGAACCGGCGTGCCGCTGCGGCCCTTGCCGAACAACCTGCTGAGCTTGCTGCCGGATTTCTGGCGCTGCAACTCCCGCTTGTGGCATGACCGGCTGGGACAGATCTCGCTGGCTACCACCACCCTCTTCTGGGGCGTGAGCGGCAATCTGCGCTATCTGGTGCTGGCCTGGGCTGCCGCAGCCATGGGTTATAGCGTTTCGCAGGCCTCCAAGCTGGTGGGGGTGGTGGCCATCGGCACGGCGGCCGGGGCGATATGGGCTTCGGCACGGGTCCGGCTGGACAAAGCTACCGGTGTCATGCCGCTGGGCATGCTCATGGGCATGCTGGTCACGGCGCTTATCTATGTCGACCAGCTATGGATTGCCGTGCCCATGCTTATCCTGCTGGGCGGCCTGGGAGGCTACCTGGTGGTGCCCATGAATGCGCTGCTGCAGCACCGCGGGCATAACCTGATGGGCGCCGGACGCTCGATCGCGGTGCAGAACTTCAACGAACAGGCTTGCATTCTGGGCCTGGGTTTCGCCTACAGCGCCATGACCAAGGCAGGCGCCTCGGCGTTTGCAGCCATTGTCGGCTTTGGCCTGCTGGTCACCGCCATCATGGCGCTGATCCAGCTTTGGTACTTCTACAACCTGCGCCACCATCCTGTGGAAATGGAACACCTGCTGACCATTGCCCGCAGCGACCACTCTCACGGGTAACGGGCGTCCACCGTGCCCCACGCCAACGTCAAACGTGGGTACTGATCATGCTGCCGCAGGAGCGGCAATAGTGCCAGGCGCTCCCCAGAAACGTGCTCAGAAGCCTTGATTATTTCCTGAGCGGAAAAGGTCTTGTTCAATTTAGCTAGTATTTACCCTAGTCCTTAAGGCGCAAACTACGTCTTACGGAGCCGGCCAAAGCCTTCCAAGCCAAAAGCCTCCTCCGCGGTGAATCCCAAAGTAGTCAAAACGGATTCAACGAAGAGGGGGCTGCCACGGTGGCAGTCTCGCTGGTCCACAAGATTGAACAGATTGAACTGAAAAGGAAAGAATCATGCAAGCCAAGAACATCGCCCTCGCTACCGTCCTCGCCGCTGTTTTCGCTGGTAACGCTTTTGCCGCCCAGCCCGCTGCCGGCGAAGGCCCCCTGTTTCTGAACGAGCCGGCCACGGTGAGCACACTGACCCGTGCTGAAGTGACCCAGCAAGCCATCGCCAACCTGCCGGCCACCGATGCCAACCTGCTGGCTGCCAAGGCACCCGTCTCCGCCAGCAAGGTCACCCGCGCTGAAGTGCGCCAGCAAACCCGTGAAGCCCTCGCTGCCGGCTACCAAGTCAAAAGCGGCGAAATGAGCTGATCACGCCTTCTGGCGGCCTGCAATGGCCGCCACCACAAAAAAGGCCCCCGCGCTTCCCCGCTTCGCGGCGTCCGCTGCCTCCCAAGGGGGGCTTTTTGTTTTGGGGCGGCCCGGCAACAAAAAAGGCCCCCACGCTTCCCCGCTTCGCGGGGTCCGCTGCCCCCAAGGGGGTGCTTTTTGTTTTGGGGCGGCCCGGCAACAAAAAAACGAGACGCTTGCCGTCTCGTTTTTTTGCCTTGCCGCGTGCAAGGCATGGCCATTCCCGATGCGCTATCCTGAAAGCCAGTTGATTGAGGGCAACGCCTTTAGGAGATCACGACATGGCACAAGCAAGCGCACCTGATTCCCCTGGCCTCAGCCGCTTTACTGTCACCACGCTGGAAGGCCAGCCCTTCGCGCTCTCGGAGTTGGCAGGGCGCGTGGTACTGGTCGTCAATACCGCCAGTGCCTGCGGCTTCACCCCTCAGTTTGCCGGCCTGGAGGCGCTGCACGAAAAATATGCGGCGCAGGGGCTCTCGGTCATCGGTTTCCCGTGCAATCAGTTCGGCAGCCAGGATTCCGGCAGCAACGCCGAGATTGGCGCCTTTTGCCAGCGCAACTACGGCGTCGAGTTTCCGATGATGGCCAAGATCGAGGTCAATGGCGCGGGCGCCGATCCGCTGTTTCAATGGCTCAAATCGGAAGCGCCGGGCCTGCTGGGCAGTCAGGCCATCAAATGGAATTTCACCAAATTCCTGATCGGGCGCGATGGCCGTGTGATCAAACGCTATGCACCCCAGGACAAGCCGGAATCGCTTTCCAAGGATATCGAGGCGGCGTTGAAAGCTCTATAACCCTGATTTCCTGCGGTATGCCCCTGGCGCACTGCCCGTCCAGCCCTTGAACGCACGCTGGAACGCAGCGCTGTCCGTAAAACCCAGGTCTTGAGCCAGCGCGGCCATCGGCATGCTGCTGGCGCTCAAGTGCAGGATCGCGATGTCGCGCCGCAGGGCGTCCTTCAGTGCCTGAAAGGACGTGCCTTCCAATGCCAGCTTCCGCTGCAAGGTCGCGGTGGACATGCACAGCGCTTCAGCGGTGGCCCCCAGATCAGGCCATGCCGGTTGCGTGCGCAGCAGATGGTGCCGCACACGGGTACTGACCACGTCGCTGCCCAGCTGCGGCAGCACGATATTCGTCTGCGCGTTCGCCAGGAATGCCCGCAGCGCCAGCTCGTCGCGCTGCACCGGACTGCGCAGGCAGCCCGCGTCGAACCAGACAGCCGACTCCGCGCACCCGAAAGCCAGCGGCGCGGGAAAGATCTTGCTGTAACCCGCCACATGCGGCGGCGCCGCGAAGGCGAAATCAAAGCGGGTTGCCGGCAAACGTCCACCCGCGAGCCAAGCAATCAAGCGCCACAACACGCGCAGCAGCATCTCGTGCCAGAACACCGGCTGAGCCGCGCACGCCTCGTTCGGCACCAGTGCCAACGCGGCCTGCCCACCGTCCTGCCGCGTAATGAGGGTAAAGTCATCCTGCAACAGGCTGAACGCCTCTGCCACGCGCCGCATCGCCAGCTCGACATTCGGCGCGCCCATGCCATAGCGCGCCATCAGCGCGAAACTGCCAGGCTTGATAGGCCGCGACAAGAAACCCACCCCCTCATCCGCACGCCGCTCGATCAGGATCTTGAACAGCTGGGCGTACTGCGCTGCAGTGACGCGCGCGCCCGCATGGCCCAACAGCTCCTCCTGGATGCCTGCTTCCGCCAGATAAGGCTCGCACGCTTCACCCCGGGCCTGCACACCCAGCAGCATGCCGCGCACAAAGGCCACCGGCACGGTGGCAGGGGCTTGCAGCGTCATGGGAGACGCCGCCGTGGCGCGATGTGTTCTGTCATGCGAACGATGCGATGTGTCATTGCCGGTGCGGGCATGCGTTTCTAACATGAACGCCCTTGCCACCACATAACGACCCTCACCATTCAGGGCCACCAGGAGACAACAGGCATGTACCTCACCCAAGGATTGCACCGAGCGGTGCAGCAGAAGCCGGAAAGCATCGCCGTACGCTTCGGGCAGCGGCACAGGAGCTTTCGCCAGTTCGCCGATCGCGTGGCGCGCCTGGCCGGGGCGCTGCAAGCGCTCGGCATGCAAGCGGGCGACCGCGTGGCCATGCTGGCGCTCAATTCCGACCGCTACCTCGAGTATCAGATGGGCGTGCCCTGGGGCGGCGGTGTGCTGAACCCCTGCAACATCCGCTGGTCTGCCGCCGAAATCCTCTACGCACTGAACGATTCAGGCTCCACCTTCCTGCTGGTCGATGAAACCTTCCGCCCGTTGGCGGAAACGATCCGCGGCGACACCGCCACTCTGCGGGAGATGGTCTATTGCGGTGATGGCACCGCGCCCCAGGGCATGCGCCACTATGAGGATCTGCTGGCCGAAGCCCGGCCCGTGCCTGACACCGTACGGCGCGACGACGATCTGGCCGGTATTTTCTACACCGGCGGCACCACCGGCTTTCCCAAAGGCGTGATGCTCAGCCACGGCAATCTCTGCAGCTCCGGCCTGGCGATGCATTCGGAGCGCGTGGCCAGCATTGGCGGCACCTACCTGCATGCCGCGCCCATGTTCCATCTTGCCGACATCGGCATTTCACTGCCGCATTGGATAGAGGGCAACACCCACAGCATCGTGCCGGCCTTCTCGCCCGAGGCGGTGCTGGATGTGCTGGCGCGCGACCGGGTCACCGACGTGCTGCTGGTGCCGACCATGATCCAGATGCTGGCCGATCATCCGGCCATGCAGGCACCTCGCGACCTGAGCGCGCTCAGGAGCATCATCTACGGCGCTTCGCCTATTTCCGAGGCGGTGCTGATGCGCGCCATGGCGGCCCTGCCTGGTGTCAGCTTCATGCAGGCCTACGGCATGACCGAGCTATCGCCGCTGGCCACCCTCAACCCGGCCGAATGCCATGTACCGGGCGGTGCCAAGCTGCGCTCGGCCGGGCGCGCCAGCTTCTGCACCGAAGTGCGGATCGTGGACCCGGAAGACCGCGAACTTCCTCGCGGCGAGGTCGGCGAAGTGATCGTGCGCGGCCCTAACGTCATGCAGGGCTACTGGAACCAGCCCGAGCAGACCGCCACGGCGCTGCGTGGCGGCTGGATGCACACCGGCGATGGCGGTTACATGGATGAAGACGGTTTCGTCTTCATCGTCGACAGATTGAAGGACATGATCATCACCGGCGGCGAAAACGTCTATTCCGCGGAGGTCGAGAACACGCTGGCACAGCATCCCTCGGTGGCCGCCTCCGCGGTCATCGGGATTCCCAGCGCCGAATGGGGCGAAGCCGTCCACGCGGTGGTCGTTCCCCGGCCCGGCACTGCTCCAGACGCCGAGACATTGATCGCCCACTGCAAATCGCTGATCGCCGGCTACAAGTGCCCGCGCAGTGTCGAATTCCGCGACTCGCTGCCTTTGTCGGGCGCTGGCAAAGTACTCAAGACCGCACTGCGCAAACCCTATTGGGAAGAGCAGGCACGGCAAGTCAACTAGAAGAAAAGGAAGAGGAAGGAGCGCAGTCTCGCGCCACAGAACAGGTCTCTACCTGGCGGAGATCATCGCCTCGTCCAGCACCTCTACCCAATGCCGGACCGGCACATCCGTGCCCGACTGAAGGTGCGTGATGCAGCCGATATTGGCCGACACAATCGCCGCGGGCCGATCCGCGGCGCGCTCCCCCAACAGATGCCCCAGCTTGCGCTCGCGCAGGCTCGCCGCCAACTCAGGCTGCAAGACGGAATAGGTCCCGGCTGAGCCGCAGCACAGGTGGGATTCAGCCGATGCCAGCCGCACGTCGAATCCCAGTGCCCGCATATGCTGCTCCACGCCGCCGCGCAGCTGCTGCCAATGCTGCAAGGTGCAGGGCGGATGGAAAGCCACCGTACCAGACACTGGCTTCAGCTTGCCGGCCAAGGCCTTGGCGATGTCGGGGAGCATTTCGCTCAGATCACGCGTGAGCGCGCTCACGCGCTCGGCCTTGCGGGCGTAACGCTCGTCATCCTTGAGCGCATGGGCGTAGTCTTTCACGCTGGCGCCGCAGCCCGAGGCGTTCATCACGATCGCCTCCACCTTGCCGGATTCGATATGCGGCCACCAGGCGTCGATGTTGTGGCGCATCTGGCTCAGCGCGCCTTCCTGATCGTTGAGGTGAAAGCGTACCGCGCCGCAGCAGCCCTGACCCCGAGGCCGGATCACCTGGATGCCGGCCGCATCGAGTACGCGGGCCGTGGCACGGTTGATGTTGGGTGCCATCGAAGGCTGCACGCAGCCTTCGAGCATCAGCACTTTGCGCTCGTGTGTGCGCCTCGGCCACTTGCCCGCATCCTGGCGTGGCGGCACCTTGGCACGCAGAGAGGCCGGAAGGAAGTTCCGCGCCGATTGGCCCAGACGCATCGCCGGCCCGAAAAGCGGCGATGACAACCCCATGCGCAGCACCCCTCTCAAACGGCGCTCGGCCGGCGGGCGCGGCACCTTGGCCTCCACCACCTTGCGGCCGATATCCACCAGATGCCCATATTGCACGCCGCTCGGGCACGTGGTTTCACAGTTGCGGCAGGTCAGGCAACGGTCAAGATGCAGTTGCGTCTCACGGGTGGGCACCTCGCCCTCCAGGACCTGCTTGATCAGATAGATGCGCCCGCGTGGGCCGTCCAGCTCATCGCCCAGAAGTTGATAGGTCGGGCACGTGGCCGTGCAAAAGCCGCAATGCACACATTTGCGCAAGATGGCCTCGGCCTCCCGGCCTTCAGGCGTGCCCTGGAATTCAGGCGCGAGATGGGTTTGCATCGGAAATCAGAAATCCAGAAACATGCGGCCAGGGCCAAGAATCCCAGCGGGATCGAATTCGTTTTTCAGCGCTTGGCTGATGCGCGCCACAGCCGCCGCCGGAGGGGTGAACACCGGCGTTCGGCCGTCACCGCCGCGAAACAGCGTGGCATGGCCACCCGCGCGAGCCGCTGCCTCCCGCACCCAGGCGCCGTCCTTGGCCGGCAGCTTGACCCAGCGCTGCGCGCCGTGCCATTCGACCAGTGTCGGGCCCAGATTCAGCGGGGTGGCGGTATCGGGCGTGCTGACACGCCACAAGGCCTCACCCCAATCCAGGTGGAAAAAGGAATGACGATGATCGCGCAGCGCCATCCAGTGGCGCGGCGCATCCTTCTCCACAACCTGGCCTCCCATGATCTTGCGGGCTGCCGTCACGGCCGCATGAGCGCCGCGCAAACGCACCAGCAGCACACCATCCGTCCAGCAACTCGCATTCAGCGGCAGCGGTTGGCCGCCCCAGCGATTGAGCTGCTGGCGCGCGCTGGTTTCGCTCAAATCGAACATCAGCGTGCTTTCGGCAAGCGGCACGGGTAGTACTTTCAGGCTCACTTGCGTGATCACGCCAAGCGTACCCATGGAGCCTGCCATCAGCCGGCTGACGTCATAGCCGGCGACGTTCTTCATCACCTGCCCGCCAAAGGTCAGTAGTTCGCCCTTGCCGTTGATGATCTGCACACCCAACACATAGTCGCGCAGGCTGCCTGCGCTGGCACGCGCCGGCCCCGACAGACCTGCGGCCACCATGCCGCCCACGGTGCTGGCGACGCCGAACTGCGGAGGCTCGAAAGGCAGGCACTGCCCTTGTTCCGCCAGCATGGCTTCCAGATCCTTCACGCGCGTGCCGGCGCGCGCCGTCACGACCAGTTCGCTCGGTTCGTAGCTGACGATGCCCGCCAGAGGGCGCGTATCCAGCATCTCGCCATGCAGGATCTGGCCGTAAAAATCCTTGGTGCCCCCGCCCCGGATGCGCAGGGGGCGAGAGCGCTCGGCGGCTTTTTTCACCTTGCCGATCAACGAAACCAATTCTGCATCCATGCAGCGATCATAAGGCGGCGCGTGAGAGGAGTCCGGCCGCGAGCTGTCCGTAGACTGTTGCGAAGCGCCTTCCTAGCGGCGCTCGCGCAATACCAGGGATTGCACCGCCACCCCGACAGGTCCGCGCAAATCATACAAACGCGACAGCGTCGTACCGGCCCCCGTGCCGTCCATCTGGGTTTCCGACATCAAGCCGATCCACTCGCCTTCCGGCGGCCGGTGCAAATGCAGGCTGAGATCCGCATTGGAAAACAGATAGCGCTCCGGATTCAGTACCCAACTCAGCCCATTGCCGAAATCCGCGGCCGCCGCGGCTCGCATCGCGGGCGACGTGTGTTGGCCTTGCACGAGCGGTACCGTGAGGCGAAACCAGGCAGCGGCCGGGCCCGGGCGATCGGTGTCGCCCTGCGCCAGCCGGTGATCCATCGCCGTGTCATAAAAAGAAACGCTGGACGGCATGCCCGGAATCCGTACCCGTTCCGTGCAGGCATCAGGCGCCGGCAGCATGCGCGGTGGCGACCAGCCCGGCAGATGAGAGGGGAGCGAGACGGGCTGCCCGCGCAGCATGAGGGCATGAGCCTGCGCCACCACTACACCGCCTGCCTCCAAACCGATCGTCACGCGCGTGGTGGCACGGCCCGAATAAGACTCCCGCCGCACCTTCAATGGGGCAATCGGCACTGGTTTGATCAGTTCGATGCTGAGGCGCGTGAGCTGCCAGCCGGGTTCGGCTAGAGCGCTTTCAGCCAGGTAGGCAAGCAAGGCACTGGGTGCGCCGCCATGCTGGGCACGCTCATCCCAAGGACCCCGCGACAGCACCGTGGGCTGCCACATATCACCGTCTTGTACATATACAGCCGCAGGTAAGGCGGCATCCTGGGAATGCGGGTGGGATGTCATCTTCTAGGTAGAGTGCCGACCCTATCAGGCGAAGGTACCGCGAGCCGGTACCCGATGATAGGCATGAGCATGAACGGCGTCCACGGCAGAGATAGCTGCGCGCCCCGAGAAGTTGCTTTTTGTTTTGGGGCGGCCCTGCAACAAAAAGAAGCCCCCACGCTTCCCTGCTCCGCATGGTCCGCTGCCCCCCAAGGGAGTGCTTTTTGTTTTGGGGCGGCCCTGCAACAAAAAAGAAGCCAACAAAAAAACGCTGGCAGCGGTCTTCCCGCTGCCAGCGCCAAGATGAGCGAAGCTGTTGTTTTGGAGACTTACCTGTTGTAGGCCGTTTCGCCGTGGCTGCTGATGTCCAGACCTTGGCGCTCTTGCTCTTCCGTGACGCGCAGACCGATCATCAGATCAACGATCTTGTAGGCCAGGAAAGACACCACGCCCGACCAGACGATGGTCATCAGCACGCTCTTGACCTGGATCCACACTTGCGATCCCATGGCAAAGGTGTCAGGCGTCAGGCCACCGGTGCCGCCCAGGCTTTGCGAAGCAAACACGCCCGTCAGGATCGCCCCGACGATACCGCCGACGCCGTGCACGCCGAAGACGTCGAACGAATCATCCACACGCAGCATGCGCTTCAGGCCGCTCACACCCCAGAGGCAGACGAACCCGGCCACGACGCCGATCACGATCGAACCCATGGGCCCGACGAAGCCGGCTGCGGGAGTCACCGCCACCAGACCAGCCACCGCACCCGAGGCGCCACCCAGCATCGAGGCCATACCTTTGTGCAGCGCCTCGCCCAGGCACCAGGCCAGGGTAGCAGCCGCCGTGGCCAGCACGGTGTTGACGAAAGCCAGACCAGCGTTGCCGTTGGCGGCACCGGCGGAACCGGCGTTGAAGCCGAACCAACCCACCCACAGAAGCGAAGCCCCCACCATGGTGAGCGTCAGCGAATGCGGCGTGAAGGCTTCCTTGCCGAAACCAACCCGTTTGCCCAGCATGTAGGCACCCACTAGGCCCGCGATACCGGCGTTGATGTGCACCACAGTACCACCCGCGAAATCAAGTGCGCCGTCTTTACCCAGCAACCCGCCGCCCCAGACCATGTGTGCGATCGGCAGGTAGCTGAAAGTGAACCACAGCGCCGAGAACAGCAGCACCGCGCCAAACTTGATGCGCTCGGCATAGGAGCCGACGATCAGCGCCACGGTAATGGCGGCGAAAGTACCCTGGAACGCGACGAACACGTACTCGGGGATGGTCGTGAGCGCGCCGAAGGTCTCTTGGGTCACGCCTTTGAGGAACAGCTTGTCGAAACCGCCGAAGAAGTTGCCTTCACCGCTGAAAGCCAGGCTGTAGCCGTAAATGGCCCAGAGCAGGCTGATCAGCGAGAAGATGACGAACACCTGCATCAGCACGCTCAGCATGTTCTTGCTGCGCGCGAGGCCACCATAGAACAGGGCCAGGCCCGGGATCGTCATCAGGATCACCAGCAGGGTCGAGGTCAACATCCAGGCGGTATCGCCTGAATCCACGTGGGGCGCCGGCGCAGCGGCCGGAGCAGTTGCGGGGGCTTCTCCGGCGGGGGCAGCGGCTGCAGGGGCTGCCGCTACCAGAGTGATTTCCACCGCACGAGCCTCGTCGGGGTTGCCCACCTTGACCGATTCCTCGGGCTTCTTCAGCTCGATGGCCGCCTCCGGCACGCCCGCGCTCTTGAGCGCATCACGTATCGCGAAAGCACGATTCTTGGCCAGCTCCGCGTTCGTCGCGGGGTCGCCCGACGTGTCGGTAAAGCCGGAAAGCAGCAGTTTGGCGCCACTGTTCGCGGCCACATACTCCGCGACTTTCTTGACAGCCTCCTGCCCCTCGGGGCCAACTTCGGTCTTGCCTGACTCGAACAGGACCTTGGCTGCGGGGAAATCCGCAGCCATCGCAGTAGCGCCGGCGAAAAAGGCGAACGCTAGAAGGAAAAGTGAAAAGATACGTTTCATGATGTTCTCGCTCCCTATGCTCACAGCGCCTCGGTGCCGGTCTCGCCAGTACGGATACGCACGACTTGTTCGATTTCAGTGACGAAGATTTTCCCGTCGCCGATCTTGCCGGTGCGCGCCGCCGTCTCGATGACTTCGATCGCGTTTTCCACGAGATCCGCGGCCACCGCGACGTCGATCTTCAATTTGGGGAGGAAATCCACCACATACTCGGCTCCCCGATAGAGTTCGGTATGCCCCTTTTGACGGCCGAAGCCTTTGACTTCAGTCACCGTGATGCCCTGCACGCCCAGGGCCGAGAGTGCTTCGCGCACCTCGTCGAGCTTGAAGGGCTTGATGATGGCGGTAATCATTTTCATGCTGCTTTCTCCTGGTTCATCGGACCTGGAAGCACTAAAGCAGAAGGCATGCCAACCCCGCCCCGGCTGACAAACAACGCGAAACACGTGCATCGCACCATAAAGGTGCATAAAACGGTGGCGCGCACCCCGTTTCAGGGCGCGCACGATCAAAACAGCCCCTACACTGGGCGCGGCCGCCCTGAGAGCATGTTCAAGAGCCCGGCTTGAACTGATCCTTCAGCCCCGCCCAGCAATCGGCGTAGGCAGTATCCAGCGCGGGGCTGTTCAAAGCGGCTGCAGTCGGGATGAACCGGTAGCGGCTCTCGAACATGAATGCCAGCGTGTTGTCGAGCTTCTGGGGCTTCAGATCCGCATGGCTGGCCTTGCCGAAGGCTTCCTCATCGGGGCCGTGCGGCACCATGGCGTTGTGCAGGCTCGCGCCGCCCGGCTTGAAGCCCCCCGGTTTGGCGTCGTACTCGCCATACACCAGCCCCATGAACTCGCTCATCACGTTGCGGTGGTACCAGGGCGGACGGAAAGTGTTTTCCATGACCAGCCAGCGCGGCGGGAAAATCACGAAATCACAGTTGGCGGTACCGGGCGTATCGCTGGGCGACGTCAGCACGGTGAAGATGGAAGGATCGGGGTGATCGAAGCTGATCGACCCGATGGTCATGAAATTGGCCGTGTCGTACTTCACCGGCGAAAGGTTGCCGTGCCACGCCACCACGTTGAAGGGTGAATGGCTGGTGGGTGCACGCCAGAAACGGCCCCCGAACTTCTTCACCAGCTCATAGGCGACTTCGCCCTCTTCCTCATAGGCCGCCACAGGCGCCTGAAAATCCCGCGCATTGGCCAGCCCGTTGGAGCCGATAGGCCCCAACTCCGGCAAGCGGAACTGCGCGCCGTAGTTCTCGCACAGGTAACCTCGCGAAGGACCATCTGGCAGGCCCACCTTGAACACCACCCCGCGCGGCATCAAGGCGATCTCGCCAGGTTTGACTTCCAGCACGCCCATCTCGCTGGTGATCACCAGGCGGCCTTGCTGCGGCACCAAGAGGATCTCGCCATCGGCGTTGACGAAGGCACGCCGCTCCATGGAACGGCCAGCCATATATATATGAGCTGCCACGCCATGCTGTGAATCGGCATCACCGTTCGCCACCATGGTGTGCACGCCGTCGATGAAATCGATGTCCGCCACATTCTCCGGCATCGGCACAGGATGCCAGCGCAGCGGCTCCGGGGGCACGGCCACTGCGCGGTCGCCGCCGGTGCGCCAGGTTTCCTGCGCATAGGGCTGATAGCGGCCCGCTACCACCGAAGGCTGCCGGCGATAGAACCAACTGCGGCGGTTCTCATGCCGGGGCGCCGTGAAGGCGGTGCCCGAGATCAATTCCGGGTATAGATCGAAGGGCGCCCGCTGCGGACTATTGCGACCCTGCGGCAACGCACCGGCCACGGCTTCCGTCGCGTATTCGTTGCCGAAGCCGCTCTGGTAGCGGCGTTGCGTGAGTGAGGAATCATTCATACCCCGAAGGATAGCTCGGGGACCGCGGTCGTCAAAACATTTTGGTCATCACTGCTGCTGGGGCATATGAGGCAAAGCGGCCAAGAGCGTTTTGGTGTAGTCGTTTCTGGGGTCATGGAACACCTGCTGTGTGTTGCCGTGTTCCACTATCTTGCCGTGATACATGACGATGATCTCATCGGCGAGAAGACGCACCAGGTTGAGGTCGTGGCTCACAAAAATGTAGGTCAAATCCAGTTCTTCACGCAGTTCCATCAATGTGCGTACGACATGAGCCTGCAGCGAAGCGTCCAGCGCGGAAGTCGGCTCATCGAGGATCATGAGCTTTGGAGTGAGGACGATGGCGCGCGCAATATCTACCCTGGCACGCTGGCCGCCCGACAACTCATGCGGAAAGCGGTTAAGCAGTTCAGCAGGCAAGCCCGTACGCATGGCGGCCTGCTCGACCAGTTCATCAATTCGAGCTTTCTCCGCAGCGGTTCCTAATCGCAAAACCGGATCGGCGATCGCGCGCCGGGCACGAAATCGCGGGTTCAGTGCAGCCAATGGGTCCTGAAACACCATTTGAATGTCCCGCCGAGCGGGTTGGCGGGCGAAAGTGGAACCCACAAGTGAACTGATGTTGACGCGATCCAGCAGCACCTCTCCGGAGGTTTGCCGTATCAAGCGGGCGATCATGCGCACCAGCGTCGATTTGCCAGAGCCAGACTCGCCGACCAATCCGATGACCTGCCCCTTCGCAGCCCTGAAAGTGACGTTCTGAACAGCCTGAAGTACTTGGCCGCGGCCCAGATCGAAATTCTTCGACAGGCCGTTAACCTCAAGAAAATCATGAGACATAGGGGTGGTGGCAGCTGACACTGTGAAGGGGAGCCATCGTTCGGCGAGGGGCGTCGACACGCAGGCAAGCATCCTCGACTCGCGAGCAGCGCTCGGCGAACCGGCAGGCAGGGAGATCGGCACGGCGCAGATCCGGCAGGCTGCCTCGCATGGGCTGCAGTTCATGGTGGCTACTCTTGCCTGAAGGCATCGCGGCCACCAGCATGCGGGTGTAAGGATGTGCCGGATTGCCAAGCACGCCTTGGGCCGCCCCCACCTCAAGAACCTGGCCGGCATGCATCACGACCACACGGTCACAGTGCTCCGCGGCCAACGCAAGATCGTGCGTAATGAAGAGACACGCCAGATGACGTTGCCGGCAAGCGCCAATCAGCAAGTTCATGACCTTCACCTGGGTAGTGACGTCCAGGGCAGATGTGGGTTCGTCGGCGATGATGAGCTGGGGCTCACACACAAGTGCAGCCACGATCATGATGCGCTGGCACATTCCGCCCGAGAGCTCGGCTGGATAGGCAGCCATGCGTTCTTCAGCGTGGGCAATGCCAAGCTGCACCATGACGTCCAGTATCTTCTTGCGTGCCTGAGCGCGGCTTGTGCGGCGCGGCGCGTGAGTCACCAGAATGTCCACCAGCGTATCGCCGACACGCCGGATGGGATTCAGGGCAGCCTTCGCGTTTTGGAAGATCATGGCAACGCGACGTCCCCGATAGCCGCGCAGCACACTTGGCGGCATTCCCAGAATGTCTTGGCCCGCCAAGTTCATGCGCTCGGCAGAGATCTCAGCATTTTCGCCAAGCAACCGCATGACTGCCATGCCGGTAATGGACTTGCCGGACCCAGACTCTCCGATCAGTGCGACACACTCACCAGGACCCACTTGCAAGCTGACCTTGTCGAGTGCGTGAAGGCGCCCAGCACTCGAGACGAAGTTCAAGCTCAGCTTCTGGATATCGAGCACCGAATCATCGCGGCGATCTTGATCTTCACTCATAACGTCCACCACCTTAGCTGCGGCGGCGCGGATCGATGATGTCGCGCAAGCCGTCTCCCAGCAGGGAGAAACAAAACACGGCGAGCACCAACGCACCCCCCGGGAAGACCACGGTCCACCACTGTCCAGCGATCATCAGGGCAGCGCCTTCCTGGATCATGACGCCCCATTCAGGAGTGGGAGGGCCCACACCCAGCCCGATAAAGGCGAGACTTGCCGTATTCAGGATAGCCCAACCGAGGTTGAGCGATATCTGCACGACGACTGGCGGCAGCGAGTTGGGCAAAATAAAACCAAGGATGACCTGAGAGGTTGAGTTGCCATTGATCAAAGCGGCTTCGACATAGCCGATCGTGCGTAGCGACACTGCCTGTGCGCGGGCTAGCCGAAAATAAAACGGGAAATTGATGATGGCGGTGGCAAGCACCACCGATTGCACCGAATTTCCGAACACGGCCACAAGAGCCATCGCCGCCACGAACAGAGGAAATGCCAACAATACGTCAACCACGCGCGACAGCACGGAATCAACGATGCCACCCAGGTATCCACAGAACGCACCCACGCAGACGCCTGCTGCCGCAGACACCATGACGGCCGACACCGCAATTGCAAAGTCCAGCCTTGTCGCCACAATGACGCGAGAAAAAATGTCGCGCCCAAGCTGATCTGTACCAAACCAATGCGCGGCGGTCGGGGCCTGCAGCACATTCGCCATGTTCGTGGTAAGTGGGTCATAGGGCACCAGAGCCGGGCCGATAGCTGCCGTCAGCAAAAGTAACCCCAAGAGAACGAAGGCAAATGCCGTCGTGACGTTCCTCCGGAGAAAGTACAACAACGCTTGGCGGGTCACGGCTTTATCCCTTGAGTTCATATCGAGGGTCAATCAGCGACGACACGATGTCAATCGCCAGCGTGAGCACCACGAACATGATGGCCACAATCAAGACAAACGCCTGTACAGGCGCATAGTCCAGTCCCACAAGCGCGTTGACGCCATAAGCGCCAATCCCTGGCCAACCGAACAGTTTTTCAATCATGACATTGGCGCCCACCATGGTTGAGATCACCATGGCCATCGTTGCCAGGACGGGCAGCATGGCGTTTGGCAGCGCATATTGAAGAGTGACGCGCCATGGTGCCAAGCCGTAGGCACGAGCAGCGCGCACATAATCACTGTCGAGCGCATCGATCATTCCGCCGCGCATCATGCGCATGAGAGGCGCTATTGCAAAGATAGCCATCGATGCCGCCGGAAGCAGCATTTTTGCCACTGCCTCACGCATCAACGCGAAATCGCCAGCGACAAGTGTGTCCACAAGATAGAAGCCAGTGACTCGCTCAGGCGGAAACGACCAACTTGACAGTCGCCCAACCGGCTCAGGAGAGGCCTCGAGCAAAAAATAGAATATGAAAATGAGGATGAGTCCAAAGAAAAAGCCAGGCATTGCAGCGGACACTGACGTAATGGCTCGTATGGCCTGATCAAGCAGGCTGTCGCGATACAACGCGGCCAAGATGCCCAGTGGCAAGGCAATGATCACTGACAGAGTGAACGCGAATGCAGCCAATTCAAGCGTCGCCGGCAGGCGCTCTGAGAAATCATGAATCACCGTCTGCCCCGTGCTCATGGAACGGCCAAGGTCCAATCGTGCGAGATGCTGGAGGTAAATCCAGAACTGTTCGACCATCGATTTATCCAGCCCCAATGCGGCGCGTACGGCTTTGATTTCATCTGGGCCCGCATTCGGCCCAGAGGCATACATTGCCGCCGGATCCCCCGGCAAAACGTGAATCAGCACGAAAGTGACCAACACCACTCCGAAGAGAATGGGCAAGGCCATGGAAATCCGGCGTCCGATCAGTACGAGGGTCTTGCTTGACATGTAGGGAAACTGGGTCTGTTAATTGCTGCCACGGCCCACAGGCCGTAGCTCCCGCTGCGGCCGGTCAAGCTCTGCTGAGGTGTCGCAACTCAAGCTGTCCGTGGAACATGTAGGTATAGCCGCGCAAGCTAGGCGAGACAATCGTGTCCTGGAAGGCGGACCACATCAGAATCAGCGGGACTTCATCACGTGCGATCTCGATCATCCGCTTGACTTTGGTGCCGTAGACCGAAGTGTTCGTCTCAAATCGAGTCTCGCTCGTCAGCCGGTTCATTTCCTCGTTCTTGAAATTGCCGTAGTTCCAGCGCGTGGACGAGGAGTAGTAGACGCGGAAGTAATAGTCCGGGCTCCGCAGCCAAGCCGTCCCCGTCGCCATATTGATCGGGATTTTGTGTTCCGCCTGAGCCGTTGCCATCTGACCGGAAGGCAAGGTTTCAATCTTCAATTTGACCCCGATCTTCCCCAATGACTCTTGCAACAATATGGCGGTGGGTTCAGCGGTTTTGGCTACCGAGCTATCAATCACGAAGGTGGTTGAAAACCCGCCAGCCATGCCGGCTTCGGCCAATAGAGCGCGCGCGCGCTCCAGGTCGTATGTGTAAGGCAGAGGTTGTGGGAACGCCAGAGGAAGTGCATCGTTCTTCCCGCCGAACATTGGAGCCCCTCGGCGGTAGAGGACCTTGTCGAAAATTTCCTGATAAGGCACTGCATGGGCAATGGCCTGACGGACCTTCTTGTTGTCGAATGGCGCCATCTGCGTGTTGAGGGCGATGAAGGTCACGGCACCCGGATTGGGAATACCTAGCAAGCGGATCTTCTCACGGCCTTTGAGATCTTCGATGTCGCGCCCGCTCAGACCACGGATGATGTCGGCTTCACCGCGCTCAGCCGCGGCGCGGCGCGATGCCGCGACAGGAACCACCTGCGCTGCAACTCTGGCATAGCCAGGCTTTGTTCCATTGGTCCACCCCTCATACCGCTCCAGCATGAAGCCTTGATCGGGTGCGAAGCGCACCAGCTTGAACGGCCCTCCAGCTGCGGTGTTGGTCTTCAGCCAGTTTTCAGCCCAGGGGTCGCTGGCAGTGGCTTGGGCCTTGCATACCTTTGAGTTCAGAATGGCGGGAAACAGGACACAAAGATCAGGCAAGGTGAATCGGTCCGCCTGCGGCACAGTGACGCGCAGGGTCATATCGTCGATCACCTGAAATTGTGAAGGGTCGGTCAGCGATCCGGTGGCCATCTGGGCTTTACCGGTAGTGACCGCAATCACCCGGTCGAGCGACCATTTCGCGTCGTGTGCAGTAACCGGAGTGCCGTCATGGAACTTCGCACCGCGACGCATGTGAAAGGTGAACTGACGTCCGTCCGGTGAAACTTCATACCGTTCCGCAGCCTGGCCCACAATCTTGTCATAGTCATAAATCATGGCGCCAGGCACGCCTTCAACTGGCTTTGTTCCGTACGTCACCAACCGATCGTATAGGTTCCAAGTGAGGTTGATAGATGCCTGGTTGTAGCCGGTGCCTGCCGGATCCAGTGTATTGGCGCTATCTTCAAGCAACACGCGCAATACGGAAGACGTCGCCGTTTGCGCGCTCGCAGTAGACAACCAAAGCCCGGCCATCGCAGCACCGGTTTGTGCGCTCAATTGCAGAAATTCGCGTTTCTTCACAGTTTTCCCCTTCGCTTGGTTGATGCTTGGTAGCGCTGCTATGCAGGCGCCTGCCCGTAACCACCGCCTCCGCAGGTCTCCACCCTCACAAGATCTCCACGATTGACGATGACATTCTGTTTGCCGCGCAGGAGTTCAATCGACCCATCGGCCCGCTCAAGCGTGACTTGGAACGTGGCCCCCGGCTCGCCTCCCTGCAAGCCGTAGGGCGGGATGATGGCCCGCTCATACATGGTGGTCAGCGACACCCGGTCCTGCAGCATGCGATAGTGCCGCAGCAGCCCATCTCCGCCGCGATATCGACCGCGGCCCCCTGAGCCACGCCGGATGCCCTGGACCTCGATCAGAAACGGATACTCGCTTTCCACTACTTCGGCCGGAGTGTTCATGACATTCGCGAGATGGCAGCGCACAGCTGACATGCCGTCGCGATCGGCTCGTGCACCTTCTCCGCCTCCATGCACTTCGTAAAAGGTCGCCCAGGAGCCGTCGGCTTTTTGAGCGCTGAAGATCAGAAGACCGGCCGTCGTGGGACCGCCTGCTGTGAGCAATGGCGCAGCAATGGATTCGAAGGCGCGGAACACCGCGTCGCAAACACGTTGGCTGGTTTCATGGTTGCCGCCGACTACTGGAAGCATTTGCTCGGGCTGAAACAATGAGCCTGGGCGAGTAATGACTTGAATAGGGCGGTAGCACCCGGCTGAAGGTTGAATATCGGCACCGAACAGGGATTTCATGACATAGAAAACACCTGCGCTGGCAATCACGGGGGTCGTATTAAGAGGCCCGGGAACGGCATCACCTGAGTCGGAAAAGTCGAATATGGCGGTTTCGTCTTCTATGGTGACCGAAACGCGTACAGGTACAGGTGCACCGGCATGCCCGTCGTCGTCCAGGTAGTCCTCTCCGTGGTACACCCCGTTAGGCACCGCGCGAATGGCATCTCGCATTTGACGCTCGGCGCGATCGTGAATGGCGTTGAACGAAGCTTCCAGAAATGGCGTCCCGTGGGCTTTGACCAACTCACCCAGCCGCCGGGCGGCCACCGTGGTCGCGGAGATCTGCGCAAGTATGTCGCCCCGGCGCTCTTCGGCGCCGCGTACGTTGCTCAGGATGAAGAGCATTTTTTCTTCGTCTATGGCGTCACCAGATACCAGACGCACAGGAGGGATGCGCAGGCCTTCCTGCCAACTATCGGTGGCACCTGCGTAGTAGCTGCCGGGCGCGGCTCCACCGATGTCCGCCCAGTGAGCGAGCGAGACCGCGAACGCATACAGTTTTGTGTCGTCAAACACCGGGCGAATCAGCTTGACGTCAGGCAGATGATTGCCGCCGATCTCCGGCAGGTTGAGGATCCAGACATCACCAGGCCTCAGTGCATCGAGACGCACGTGCCGCAGGAATTCCTTGACGGTGAAAGACAGTACGCCCAGATGTACGGGAACGTCCTTTCCTTGAGCCACGAGGTACCCGTGCGCATCGGTCAGGGCAGAGGAATGGTCCCCAGCCTCGCGCAGCAGCGGTGAACGCGCCGCGCGCATCACGACACTCGACATCTCTTCAGCGATAGCTGTCAAGCCGTTCCGGATCACTTCGAGAGAGACGGGATCGATTTTCATTGGGGCAACTCCACTTCGATATGCAGGTTCCCGTTCTGATCGGCCCGCAGGCGGTCTTGTGGCGGCACGATCACCGTTGACCATTCATCCTCAATCACCAAGGGGCCTTGCAGTAGCTCGTGAGGCCGTAGCTCGGATCGGTTGAGCACGCGCGTGTCCGCGCGGGTGCCGTTCTCGAATATCACGCGGCGAAACGTCGCTTGCTTCACATCTGCTCGCGGTGGGTGCTGGGCAGAAGCCTGGGAGGCACGTGCGGGCGCAGAAACTTCCGTGCGCACGGTGACCAGTTCCCAAGGCTCTTGGGTCGAATAGCCATAAAACTGTTCGTGGGCCTGAGTAAACTGGCGGCCGAGGGCCGTGGCATCGTCCAGCGCGGCGTCAAGGATGGATATTTCAGAGGACTGCCCTGAATACCTGATGCCAGCTGTGCGCGAGACAACCAGATCCGCACGCTGGTAGCCCGCTTTCACCAGAGGCTGGGCAAGCTCTTCGGCCTCTGCGACGAGCAGAGCGGCCAACCGATCGCCGTCCCAGTCACGGGAGCGCATGTCCACCGTGAATTGGCGTGAGAAATTCATGGTGGCGTCCACACATCCCAATGCGGAGAACCCGGACGAGAACATGGGGACGATGATCTTCCGAATGCCGCACAGGCGCGCCACTTCCGCAGCATGCATGGGGCCTGCGCCTCCAAATGCCACCAGATCGAAGTCTCGGATGTCGACGCCGCGCTCGACCGTGGCTCGACGCAAACAGCGCGCCATGGTCGCGTGCACCACGCGGGCGATGCCAAGGGCAGCGTCAACCGTGCTGAATTCCAACGCGCGTGCAAGTTCGGCGATAGCCTGCTCTGCTTTCTCTGGCGCGATGCGGACGGAACCGCCCAGGGTGCGAGCAGGGTTCAGATAGCCCAACAACACATCGCTGTCAGCCACGGTGGGCAGGACACCACCTTTACCATAGCAAGCGGGCCCAGGCGATGACCCGGCGGATTGAGGTCCGACTTCGAGCGCTCCAGATACCAAGCGCGCAATGGAGCCACCGCCTGCTCCGATCGAGTCGACGGCAACCATGGGGAGCCGAATTTTTTGTCCTCCCAGATCCCGGTTGGCGGCGATATCGGCCCTGCCTTCAACGATGAGACACACATCAGTTGTGGTGCCACCCATGTCAAAAGTGAGGGCATTGCGCATATCCAAGTCACGCGCTACCTGGCAGGCAGCGGCCACCCCTGCGGCTGGACCTGACATCGCCAACATCAAAGGTCGCTCGCCAATAAGCTCGGGCGTTGCCATGCCAGAGGCTGAATGCATCATGAAGATGCGGCTTTCTGCAGGTCTTCTTTCATCGATCTTGCCCAGATGGCTCTTGATCTTCGCCAACATCATCGCGTTCAGTACCGTCGACGACATCCGCTCGAATTCCCTGATCTCTGGCGAGATCTCATGGCTCAGCGATACATACGGGAAGACTGCCCGCAATCTGGCGCCCAGCTCGATTTCATGAACCGGGTTGCGAAACGCGTGAACGAGGCACACGGCCACCGTATCTACGCCACTGGCCTTGATTTCAGCGATGACGTGCTCGATCTGTTCCTCGGTGAGCGGGCTTTGAACAGATGCGTCGGCGAGCACCCGTTCATTGACCTCAAAGCGCAACTCGCGCGGCACCAGGGGACGCGCTTTGGGTTCGAGGTCTAGACGGTAGAGATGGCGCCGCGACAACCGCCCCACCTCGATGGTGTCTCCGTAGCCTTTCGTCGTGACGATCGCGCACGGCCGGAACTTGTTCTCGACGATGTCGTTGGTAACGATGGTCGTTCCATGGACTATTTCATGCACCTGCTCCCAGTCCAGCCCGACGGCAGCGATGGATTCGGTGATGGCCTCGATCGGCAGGTTGGGCTTGGACGGTACTTTGGCCGAACAGCGCTGCGTCCCGTCTGGCGACACGGCGACGACGTCTGTGAAGGTGCCGCCGATGTCAATGCCAAGGCGCCAACCGGATTGCGCTTGCGATGGTGCATTCATATGAGCTCTTAATTTCCGAAAAACGGAAATCTATTGCGAAATTCGATAGTTAATTTCCTAATGCTGAACTAAACTATGATTTTTCGCAACCCTAAATTTACCTAGGGGTGCTTTCCACACACCGATTTGATTGGAGTCCCACGCGATGTCGAGTCTTCTAGTCACTACGCTTACTACCAATGACTCTGATCCCGTCTTTGTGACGGGCGGGCAGGGATGCTGGTACTTCCTGTCAAACGGCCGGAAAGTACTTGATGGATCGAATACAGCCGGTGCGCTGGGGCACCGTCATCCGGACATGGTGGAAGCCATACAGCGCGCAGCCTCGCATCCGACCGTGTCGGAGGGCTGGGCTTGGAAAGGCCGTGAACAAGCAGCGCAAGATCTTCTGGAAGTATCTTTCGGCACTGAGCAATCCTGGGTAGGAGCGGTCCGCTTCGGGTTATCGGGGTCTGAAATCAACGATATGGCTTTGTCGCTCTGTCAAGTGCTGACGGGGCGCACGCCGATTGCGACACGGGAGAGGGCCTACCATGGCCTGACGGGCCTGTCACGTGCGGTCACTACACAGCCGCAATGGCATGGCGGGCTATCCCGGGCTGACGGACGTGTCATGCCAGCGCCAACGATCGACGAGGTCCGTGTGCTTTCCGCGCCAACCGTGTCGCGCTATGGGGAGCGCGTTGCGGCTCTGGCGCAGATGGATGAGGACGGCATGGCAGCCTCCCTCGAGGGAACGGCCGCCGTCATCATTGACTACACGCAAGGGGGTATCTACCACCATGCGACTTATCAAGATCAGGTGGCCCGTGCAGCAAAACGAGCAGGCGCATTGTGGATCGCGGACGAAGTCGTCACGGGCGCAGGCCGCTCCGGCCGCTGGTTTGCATTTCAGGGAGGACAAAGCCGGCCTGATATGGTCACCATGGGTAAGGGTCTTGCGGGCGGAGTCGGACCGATTGGAGCAGTGGTACTGTCCAAAGAACTTTGCTCAGAGTTGAAGGGCGCTGCATGGCAAAACTATTCCACCTTCCGTGGCCACCCTACTGCCATGGAGGGAGTCAGCGCGTACCTGAGAACGATCGTGCGCGATCGTCTGCTTGAGCGTGTTTCTGCGCTAGAGCCGCAAATCGCAGCGCGCCTGATACAACTGGCTGAACGCCATCCGTCGGTTGCCCGTGTCGATGGCCGAGGACTGCATTGGACCCTCGAATTTCGCGGCAACCACTGGAAGAACTGGACGGCCGCCACCGCGCAAGTACCGATCGCCTCACACGCAGTGAAGGCCGCGCTGGATGCGGGTGTCGTGTTTGGTACATCGGGCGAAGAAACGTCACTTTTCATTGCCCCGGCACTTATTATTTCTGACTCCGAACTGGAGCTGCTCTTCCAGGGGTTGGATCATGCATTGGGTGCCGCAGACAGTATCTATGCGGCGCAAGCGTAACCTGTCAACCGACCATCCACCCACTCTAGAAAGACCTGAGATGTCCGATCAAACCCCTGCTGTACGCTCCGTGCTCCAAGACTACTTCGACGCGCTTTACGACGGCGACGTCGAAAAATTCGCCAGAGTTTTTCACCCTGCCTGCCGCCTGTTTACCGTGGCGGAAGGGGGCGTCATGACACTGGATTACGACGCGTATCTCAAGCGTGTCGGGGGCGCCCCTCGCCACGTTCGAGGGGCGACGCGCGCGAAGATGAGATCCTGTCGCTCACCATCTCAGCGCCTACGCTTGCCCATGCCCGCGTGAAAGACTGCTATCTGCCCGGCCATTACATTAACGAGCTGACTATGCTCAAGGTCGATGGAAGCTGGCGGATCGCGGCTAAAGTCTGGCACGCCGCCGCTTGAGCTTAGACTGCGACAAACGGGGCAACTGCAAGCACATGAAGCAATGAAAACATGACAACGGCTGCGATTACGTTCGACGACAGCCCGCTCGGGCGGGCGTTTCGCTTGTTAGAAGTGCTTGCCTCGCACCCCGAGGGGGTGACCTTGTCTGAAGTCGCGCGGGAAAGCGGCTTGGCCGTTCCTACCGCGCACCGCCAATTGGCGTCGCTCGCCAGTTGCCGGATAGTCCGCAAAACAGAGAGCAAGACATTCGTGCCCGGAGAGGCACTATGGCGAATCATCTCATTGTTCACGAACGGTGCAGACATCGTTCAGCCAGCAGTCGCCATTTTGACTGAGCTGGCAGACCGATTCGGTGAAACCGCTTTTCTGGCCCGCCTGAATGGCCACGATGTCGAAATCATGACGACATGCACACCGACCGCCGTTGGCAAGGCCTACGCGCAGCCGGGACGCGGCATGCCGTTATATGCAGCGGCTTCAGGCAAGGTACTGCTCGCATCGCAAAGCGATGAATTCATCGACGGCTATATGGCGCTGCCTCGGCATGCTTTTACGCCCCACACGCAAATCGATGAAGCAAGTATCCGCGCAGAAATTGCCCGGGTACGCGAACGCCGTATCGCCATCTGCGAAAACGAGTTTGATCCGGACATCTTGAGCTATGCGACGGCAGTCGTCGACCCGCGTACCAACGTCGTTTATGCGATAGCGATTTTTGGGATGACGGAGCGTTTTGGGATCATTCCTCGCGCCAATGTCGAAACACAGGTGATCTATGCCGCGCAGCGGCTGTCAACCGCACTGAGCAGGCCCGACTGATTCAAGGCTCGCGTAGTCGTTGCCCAAGCCACTCCGCTAGTGGCATAGCGTACTTAAGGAATCATTCATACCGCAAAGGGCAGTTTGGAGGCTGCTTCGCCGAAATATAATACCTTTGTATTAATTATTTCAAAAAAGCAGCATGGGTCTATGTCTCGTCGCCAGCCGCGCGCTGATGGGGTTGGCTGCGCCGCAGGTGACGGTGGAAGTGCACCTGGCCAATGGCCTGCCCAGCTTCACGCTGGTGGGGCTGGCCGATGTGGAGGTCAAGGAAGCGCGGGAACGCGTGCGCAGCGCACTGCAGAACAGCGGCCTGGAGTTCCCGCACAATCAGCGCATCACCGTGAACCTGGCGCCGGCCGATCTGCCCAAGGATTCGGGCCGCTTCGATCTGCCGATCGCGCTGGGCATCCTGGCCGCCAGCGGCCAGATAGACGGTGCCCGCCTCGAGGGCTGGGAGTTCGCGGGCGAGCTATCGCTTTCAGGCGAGTTGCGGCCCGTGCGCGGGGCGCTCGCGATGGGCGTGGCGCTGCACCGGCAGGGCATCAACACGCAACTGGTGCTGCCACCTGGCAGCGCCGAAGAGGCGGCCCTGGTTCCCGGCATGGCGGTTTACCGCGCGCGCCATCTCCTGGATGTGGTGGCGCAGTTTCTACCCGCCTCAGCCGATCGGCCTGATATGAAAGAAGACTGGGCCCCAGTCGTACCAGCGGCTCGACCCAGTGCGCCGCCTTACCCTGACCTGGCCGACGTCAAAGGCCATGCCGCAGCCAAACGCGCGCTTGAGATCGCCGCCGCGGGCGCGCACTCATTGCTGATGATGGGACCTCCCGGCACGGGCAAGTCCATGCTCGCGCAGCGTTTTGCCGGCTTGCTGCCTCCCATGGAAGTGGGTGAAGCCTTGCAAAGCGCCGCGATCGCCAGCCTGGGCGGCAGCTTCACACTGGATCGCTGGGGCCAAAGGCCCACACGTGCGCCCCATCACTCGGCCAGCGCAGTGGCCCTGGTAGGTGGTGGCTCACCTCCACGCCCTGGCGAAATCTCCCTGGCCCACGAAGGCGTGCTGTTCCTGGACGAGCTGCCGGAGTTTCCGCGTGCCGCGCTGGAAGCTTTGCGTGAACCGCTGGAGTGCGGCCACATCACCATTTCGCGCGCGGCGCAGCGCGCCGATTTCCCGGCGCGTTTCCAACTCATCGCGGCCATGAATCCCTGCCCTTGCGGTTACCTGGGCTCACGCGCGCGCGCATGCCGCTGCACGCCCGACCAGGTGTCGCGCTACCAGGGCAAACTCTCCGGCCCGCTGATTGACCGCATCGACTTGCATGTGGAAGTCAATGCACTCTCGGCCGATGAATTGCTCACGGCCCCGCCAAGCGAAACCAGTGCCGCGCTGCGTGAGCGCTGCACCCTCGCGCGCGAAAAAGCGTTGGCCCGCCAAGGCCACGCCAATCAAGCCCTGCAAGGGCAATCGATCGACCAGCATGTGAAGCTGGCACCTCAAGCGGCCAGCTTCCTGACATCGGCCGCCGCCCGGCTGGGCTGGAGCGCCCGCGCCACCCACCGTGCCATGAAAGTAGCACGCACCGTCGCGGATCTGGAGGGGTGTGAAGAGGTGGGTGTCGGCCATGTCGCGGAGGCCGTGCAGTACCGGAGGGGATTGCAGACGCGCGCTTGAACGGTCCCCCCATTTGTCGACCACCGCTCGACAGGTAATAATGCCGCAGACAGTGCCTCCATCAGTCCCATTCGCACGAGCACGGGGGAGGCGATGCCTTGGTTGATTTCGATGCTCGAGACCTGTTTTGAATTTCCTCGATTACGACCCCGACGATATCGATGTTCGGATCTCCGAACTGCTGGTAGCAACGAACGACGCGACTGACCCGCTCGTTCATCCCAACGTGACGGAAGCCTTGTCCCTGTGCCGCGAGCATCTGGACATGGACGTGGTGTTCGTCTCCCAGTTCCGGCACAACCGCCGCACGTTCAGAGTGGTGGAAACCAAGCCCGGCGGTGTCACCGTGGTGAAGGCGGGGCAATCGGATCCGGTGGAAGAAAGCTGGTGCCACCATGTGGTGACCGGCCGCCTGCCGCAGCTCATGACCGATGCCCGGCCGTTCATCAAGCGAGGCGAAGCGCCTGCCACGCCGATCCGCATCGGTACGCATCTCAGCACGCCCATTCTCCTGAAAGATGGCAGTGTCTATGGCACGCTCTGTTGTTTCAGCCACGAGGTGGATGAACAGATCGGCGACAAGGATCTGCACCGGCTGAGGGCCATGGCACGCGTGCTGGCGCAAAAGCTGGATGCCTCGGCAGCCAGTGAACTTCAACTGCAGCCCCTGGAGCCGCCGAAGCGCCCCGCGTGAGTGAATATGTCAGCCTGATGGCAAATCCTTTCACATAGCCGTCACCTCCGATTGCAACACTCTCCGGTTTCCTGGAGAGAGGTTGTATGCAAAATCCCAAGCTGCTGGCGGCCATGGCCGCCTTGTTGTCATTTCCTGTTCACACTGCCCTCGCCGCTGATCCGGCCGGCACACGATCCGCATCGGTTCAACGAGTCTCTGCAAAATCCCTGCAGATCAAGGCAGACGCCGTGGCCGCGGTCTATGTGGATCAATCGTTTTCAAATCCTGCCGCCACGGGCCTGCCCAGCGGCTGGCGCACGCCGGCCTGGAACAAGGGCACCGTGAGCATCGAGCCCGCCACGGGCAACCTGATCATCGACGGCCGCGCCGACTCCTACAACATGACGGCGGCGATCCTGCCTGCCGATCTGGAAGGGCTCTCGAACTATCGCGTCGACGTGGAGTTCACGATGGATGCCGCCAACGATACGGGGCGGTGGATGAGTGTGATGTACCGGACCTCGCCTGCAAGCGGCACGATCGCCCACGAGCCCTATCATCAGTTCGCCCTTCGCCAGAATGCTGCGGCATCCAACGGTACCGAGTTCGCCTATCGCAACGGCGGCAGCTGGTCGGTGCAGAGCACCAAGGCATTCACCGAAACGCTCAGCAGCACCAAGACGTACAGGGCTACCGTGATCGTGTACGGCAACCGCGTGCGCCAGTACCTCAATGACGTACTGCTGCATGATGCCACGACCATGACCGGCCTTGAAAAGGGTGGCGTGGGTCTGCAAACCGCTGGCGCCAAGATGCGCGTCAAGAGCATCAAGGTCACCCAGCAGCTCACGCCCCTGCCCGAGTTCGATATGCCGGTCGCCGTGCAGGATACCGGCACCGCCGCATCGATGGCGCCCACGCTGGTGCAGAGCATGTCCACACTCGCCGCCCAGAGCGATGGTTCGAGCAATTCGCTGTTCACCCTGGACAGCTCGCTCAATCTCACCGGCGCTGGCGGCCAGAGCCTCGGGACTTTGAGGGATGTGTTTTCACAGACCACGCGCGTGACCGTGCCGGTCGTGCGCATCAAGGACCAGGCCACCGTCGATGCCCTGCGTGCATTCTCCAACGACGTGCATGCGCTCTCCGACATCACGTTCCTCTCCGACAACGTGCAGGTGCTGAGCTACGCCCGCCAGCAGCTTCCCGCCATTCGCACGGCGGTTGACTTCTCGGCGAGCGCTTTGTCCAACGACACCGCATCGTTGCTCAAGATCAGTGGCGACACCAACCGCGCGGGCGCCAAGATTGCCCTGCTGCCCGCGAATCTGATCCAGCGTGAATTCGTGGCGCATCTGCAGCGCCTGTTGATCACCGTCTGGGCCTCATCCGATGCAAGTAGCGCCGAGCAGGCGGCCCAAGTGCTGACCACGGGCGTGAACGGCGTGCTGGCCGCCAATAGCGCCGTGTTCGCCGAAGTCATGCGCAAACTGCCTGCCAACACACTGCTGCGTAAACCGCTGGTGGTCGGCCATCGCGGCATGCCTGCGGGCGGCGAGAACGATGAAAACACGCTGGAAGGCTCTCGGGCTGCGGTCGCCTCCGGCGCCGATGCGGTAGAGAACGACATCTACATCACCACCGACGGCCATCTGGTCATCATGCACGACAGCACGGTCGACCGCACCACCAACGGCACGGGCGCCATCGAAAGCATGAGCTTGGCGCAGGTGAAAGCCCTGCGGACCAAGACCAAGAACTGGCAGGTCCCCACGCTGCGCGAATATTTCCAGGCTTTCAAGAACAAGCCGATCACGCACTTCATCGAGATCAAGAGCGGCACGCCCTCGGTGGTCACGCAGCTGAAAAAGGAAATCGCCGAAGAAGGCGTCGCCGAGCAGTCGATTGCGATCTCTTTCGACACCGCTCAGATGAAACGCAGCACCAGCGAGATTCCCGAGTTGGCGCTGGGCTTCCTGGGAGGCTCGGCCGATTCGGGCGCCGTACTGAACGATGTGCGCAACGTGCTCAATGCGACGCAGGGGAACAACTCCACATTCAACCCCTCCTATGGCGGCCTCAAGCGCGAAACCATGGAAGCGGCCAAGCACCGCGGCACGACCTTCTGGCCCTGGACGCTCAATACGGCCGCTGACTTCTACAAATACTATAGCTGGGGCACCAACGGCATCACCACCGACTACGCCAAATGGGCTTCGGACTTCCCCGTCGAGATTGCCGCGGCGGAACTGCCGGCCGCCATCGCCCTGAACGAGCCCGTTTCCCTGGATGTGAATCTCACCACGCAAATCGGCGAGAAGCTGGCCACGCGCGCCAATGAACTGGTGCTGCTCGGCGGCACGGCCACCGCTGGCACACCGAGCAACGGCACGGTGACCTTCACCAGCGCGGGAACGGCCGTGGTGCTGCCGGGCTACCGCTACAAGATGGGCGACGGCACCTACAGCTATGTCATTGTCTCGAAACCCGTGACCCTGTTTGTCGGCGGCAGCACGGGCAGCGTGACCGGCATTCCCAACTCGGCCACCGGGGGCGAAGTCGCCTGCAGCGGTGCCGTGCCTGGGCAAACCAGCGCGTGCGCGGTCACGCCCAAGCCGGGCTACCAGCTCGTGGATTTGTCGGCGGGCAGTGATTGCCCCGTGGGCAGCTGGAACATGGATCGCACGGTCTACACCACGGGCGTCCTGACCGGCAACTGCACCGTACAGTTCGACTTCGCGGCGGCTCCGGCAGAAGCCTCGCTCGGCGCCGTGGGCAAGGAGGGTTCGGTTCAAGCCCAGGTCAGTGGCGGAGGCACCGGTCTGTGGGCTTTCGATGCGAGCCAAGCGCTGGAGGTCTCTGCCGCCAGCGGCGCGCCATCGAACATGAGCTTCCCGTTCGGCCTGGCAGGCTTTACGCTCAGCGGTGGCGAAGCAGGCAGCCAGGCGACCGTGGAGCTGACCTACCCGCAAACGCTGCCCACCGGCGCCAAGTACTACAAATTCGGCAAAACAGCCGACAACACGCAGGACCACTGGTATGAATACCCCAATGCCACGATCAGCGGCAACAAGGTGGTGCTGACCTTAACGGACGGTACGACCGGTGACGATGACCTGGCCGCCAACGGTGTGATCCGTGATCCGGGTGGCATTGCGGTACTGGCAGATGCGCCAGCCACCACGCTGACCCCCGTGCCCACCCTGGGGCATGGCGCACTGGCATTGCTCTCGGGCGGCCTGGGCTTGCTGGCTTGGCGCCGGAAGCGCCAAGGCGCTGCCCGTGGTGTGCTTAAGACGTAAGCTTTCACGAAGGGCACTGGCTCAGCAGCGTGGCACCAGCACCGCTTTTATGCTTGCTTCTGCGCAACCGCCCCGAAAAGGGGTGTTCGCGCAGGCCCACCGCACCACTCCGGTGCGAAAACGTGGATCTGGTAACCAAACCCGCTTGCCTGAAACACCTTCGGCTCTGTGGTCTCTCAGTTGGCATGCTCCCTGCTTATGCACTTCCGGGAGCGTTTTCAACCTTTGGGAGCAAGCATGATTGACGCACGCATCAAACTGCATCACCTGGGCCTTGGCCTGACATTGTTGGCCGCCGCGATCGGCGCTTCGGCCCAAACGGCCGCACCTGCAGCCGAAGCCCCGGCGGCCGCGGCCGAACCCGCCAGCTCGCTGGCGTTCAACGCCGCGCTGACCAGCGACTACCGCTACCGCGGCATCTCGCAAAGCCGGCTCAACCCCGCCATCTCGGCCGGCGCGGACTACACCCATGCGAGCGGCTTTTACGTGGGCACCTGGCTCACCTCGATCCGCTGGATCAAGGATGCAGGGGGCGATGCGCCCATGGAATGGGACGTCTACGGCGGCTACAAAGGTACCGTGGGCCCGCTCGGCTATGACGTCGGTGTGCTGCGCTACCAGTATCCCAACCATGAACTGGCGATCAGCCCCAACACCACCGAGCTTTACGGCGCGCTGACCTGGCAAATGGTCACGGTGAAGTATTCCCACTCCGTGACCAACCTGTTCGGCTTCGATAACAGCAAGAACAGCGGCTACCTGGATGTTTCGGCCAGCTTCGATCTGGGTAACGGCTGGTCGGTCGTACCGCACGTGGGCCACCAGTGGATCAAGAACAACAACGATGCGGCGTACACCGACTACTCCGTCACGCTGAACAAGGATTTCGGCAATGGCTTCTCCGCCAGCGCCGCGCTCGTGGGCACCGACGCCAAGAAGGAACTCTATGCCACCCCTTCTGGCAAGTTCACCGGCCGCAACGGCGTGGTGGTGGGCGTCAAGTACACGTTCTGATCTCCGGTAGTCTGAATTTCCGGGCCGGGTGATCCCCCGGCCCCGAAGGGCGGCGCCAGCGCGCTGATGTCCCAAGGCGCGCGCCCATCGCGCGCAGCCTTCTCCATCCGACCTCCATCCGAATTCCGCTAGGAGAAATTCCCCCATTCTCCTTTCCCGCCGTGGCCAGGCGCCTGCCACGATCGGAGCGAATCGCACCGGATAGGAGACATCAATGACCACGCCCCTCAACAGGCGGACAGCCTTGCACCGCATGTCCTGCGGCGCCGCCGCCGCGCTCGGCTGGAACGCGGCTTCCCTGGCACAGGCCCAGGGCACCTGGCCAAGGCAACCGGTAAAGGTGGTAGTGCCCTTCGCGGCGGGCGGCTCGACAGATGTCTTCGCACGCCTGCTGGCACGTCATTTCACAGAGGTGGTCGGCCATCCCTTTGTCGTTGACAACCGCCCGGGCGCCAATGGCAATCTTGGCGCCTCGCAGGTAGCGGCCGCCCTGCCCGATGGACACACCCTGCTGCTATCGACGACAGGCCCGCTGTCCATCAACAAGCTGCTGTACCGCAACATGCCCTACGATCCGGTGACGGCTTTCACACCGATCGCGCTGCTGGCGGATCTTCCGTTGGTATTGGCGGCACACCCCTCCGTGCCGGCCAAGGATCTCACACAGCTCATCGCCTGGCTGAAAGCCCGTCCTGGCGACGTTTCCTACTCCACCGCAGGCAACGGTTCGATGGGCCATCTGGCTGCGGAGCTGGTACAGCGCGCCACCGGCACCTCCATGATCCATGTGCCCTACAAGGGCTCCGCAGGCGCGCTCAACGACTTGATCGCGGGCGTGGTGAAACTCAGCTTCGACCTGGTGCCGACCTACCTGCAGCAAATCGAAGCCGGCAAGATCCGCGCACTCGCGGTACTGGGCACGCGGCGCGTCTCGACCCTGCCTGGCGTGCCGACCCTGCTGGAATCGGGCATCAAGGCCAGTGCCGTCGGCTGGAACGGGCTGGTCGGCCCCAAGGGGCTTCCCGCGTCTATCGTGGCAATTCTGAACAAGGCCACCAACGAGTTTCTCGCCAGCACCGAGGGGCGGGCCCAGCTGCAGACCTTCTCGATGCAACCGATTGGTGGTAAACCGGAAGCGTTGTCGGCCTTTGTCCGATCGGAGATGGACAAATGGCGCCCCATCGTGGAGCCGCTCGCCTCCACCATCATGCAATAAGAACGTGTTTACGATCTCCTCGCGGGTCCGTTGCGCCCGAAAAACCGCGTCTGCCGCGTTAAAAATCCTCGCGATACCACGAGGTATCCCTGCGGTTTTCGCCTTGCATCCACCATTTTTCGATCACAACGGCCCTCGCGCCGAGATCGTAAACACGTTCTAAGCCACATGCCGAATATCAACACCCGCCCCGATGCCCCGCTGGTCGACGCCCACGCGCACGTCTGGACGAACGATATGCCGCTGGCACCCACCGCGTGGCACCGTCCGCCAACCGAGGCTTCGATCGAGCACTTCGTTCAGACGCTTGATACGAACGGCGTGACTTTCGCCGTCATCGCCGCCGCCAGCATCTACGGCACCTACAACGACTACATGATCGAGGCCTGCCGCCGCCATCGCCGCCTGCGCACCACGGTCATCCTGCGGCCCGCTCATCCATTCGCCGACATGAAGGCCATGGCCGACCAGGGCGTCGTGGGCATCCGCTTGCAGTTGCGCAATGTGAAAGACATCCCCGATCTATCCAGCCCCGAATACCGCGCGCACCTCGGGCACATCGCCGAACTGGGTTGGCACGTGCATCTGCACGATGACGGCGCACGTCTTCCGCTGTATCTCGATGCGCTCGAAGCCTCGGGCGTCAAGATCGTGGTGGACCACTTCGGCCGCCCCGACGCCGAAACCGGCATTGCCGGAGCCGGATTCCAGCGGCTGCTGCGTTCCGTGGAAAAAGGGCGCACCTGGGTCAAGCTTTCGGCGGCCTTCCGGCTGCCCTCCGAGCAGCTTCGCGCGGAAGCCACCGCTGCCTTGCTGCGCCATGCCGGCCCCGAACGCCTGGTATGGGGAAGCGATTGGCCTTTTGCGGCGTTCGAGTCCAGCATGGACTACGGCCAGGCGATCGGCAGCCTGGCCCGTCTGGTACCCGATGCCGCCGCCCGGCGCCGGATCGGCTGCGAAACCCCTCTTCAACTCTATTTCACCTGACATGCCTCCGAAGGAACTGCTCGCCTTGCGTCATGAGCTGGAAGCGCTTGCGATCGACTTCTGGCATGAGGTCGATCGGCACGATGGCCGCGACGCGGCCCGCTTTTATGTCGAAGACGCGGTCTTCGAGACCAGCATCCGCGAATACCGCGGCCGGAACGCTATCCATGGGTTCTATAACCGGCGCCAGCAGCGCGGTCCCCGGCTGTCGTTGCACGTGGTACAAAACTTCCGCATCGACGTGTTGGCCGCCGACCGCGTGCACTGCGAGTACATCATGAGCCTCTACGCGGCCGACGGCGAACCCGTCCTGCCTTCCCGCCCTGCAATCATGATCGCGATCGCCGACGAAGTGGTTCGCCAGCAGCCTGACGGCAGTTGGCTCTATGAGTCGCGGCGGCTCAAGCCCCTGTTCAGGGACGACACGCCCACCACGGGCTGATGAAAAGGACAACACCCGCATGTTCATCGACCCCTACACCACGCCCGGTTTCCGGCGCACCATTTTCAACGCCATCGTCGCGCCCCGGCCCATCGGCTGGATCAGTTCCATGGGCGGCGACGGCAGTGTGAACCTCGCGCCGTTCTCGCAATTCAACCTGGTATCCACCGCTCCGCCCGTGGTAATGTTCGCCTGCAACCAGCCCGAAGACCGCGAAGAAAAAGACACCATCGCCAACGTGCGGCAAACCGGCGAGTTCGTGGTCAACCTGGTCTCCTGGAACTTGCGCGAGGCGATGAACATCACCTCCACACCGGCACCCCGCGGCGTGGACGAGTTCGTGCTCGCCAATATTCCCAAGGCCGCGTCGATGAAGGTCAAGCCACCACGCGTGGCAGCCTCTCCCGCGAACCTGGAATGCCGCGTCATCCGCCTGATGGAAATCGAGCCCGAATTTCCGGGTGAGACAAAAAGCACTGTGGTCTTCGGACGCGTGCTCGGACTGCATATCGACGAAGCCTATATCGACGCAGAAGGCCGCTTCGATACCGTCAAGGCCCAACCCACCACCCGCCTTGGCGGCGCGCTTTATGCCGCCCTGGGAGAGGTGGTCGAAATCGCCTCCCCTTTCAAGCGCCGGGCTTGATCCGCCATCACCTCCCACGAGAACACCCACCATGACAACCGCCCTGAACTCCCTGCGGCAGCGGGGATTTGCCGATTTTTCAGCGACGGCGCCAGAAGCGCTGGACCACCGCCGCCACTGGCTGATGCGCGCGCAGAACTTCAGCACCGAGTGGATCGAGTTCGATGAAGGCTCAGCCGCCGCTTCCTTCGACAGCGGTTTCGAAGCGCTGATCGTGGGTGTACGCGGCTCCGTGCGCATCTCGCCTGCGAATGACCGGACTCTCCCCGCCGAAGTCCCTGCGGATTCCATCGCGATCACACCTGCGGGCGCCCACTCCATTCTTGGCGAGCCCGGTTCCGCCTGTGTGGTGATCGCCTCGCAGCGCACCGATCTGGCCGGGCGGCGCGTTCTGAATGCCGAGTCGTACACGGAGCCTGACCCGCGCATCCTGCCGGCAGGGCAGCCTTTCCGGCGCACATCGGCCCTGCGCGGCATACAGGTGCTCGCCTTCAACGACATCATGGCCTCTCCAGAACGGCCGAGGCTGAAAATGCTGCAAACCGACACGCTCAGCATCAACCTGGTGGACTACCAAGGCCCTCGCGACCGGCGCATGCTGAGTCCGCACAGCCACACCAGCTTCGAGCAAGGCTCTCTCGCGGTCACCGGGAACTTCGTGCACCACCTGCGCGCGCCATGGGGAAACGATGCGAACACGTGGGCCGACGACGAGCACCTGCCGGCGCCTTCTCCCTCGCTTGTGGTGGTTCCCGTGGAAATCATCCATACGACGGAGGGTGTGGGCGAGATGCGGCATGTGCTTTTCGATATCTTCTCGCCTCCCCGCGCCGACTTCATCGGCAATGGCTGGATATTCAATGCCCGCGACTACGCTCCTTCCCACGAAAACACAGCCAGTTGAGCAAACGGACTCCAGACCATCATTCATGCAACGCCGCACCTTTCTCACCACCGCCAGCGCATTGGCATTACCCACCGCGTGGAACCTGGCCCACGCCGCCGACAACTACCCCTCGCGCCCCATCCAGGTGATCGTGCCGTACGCCGCGGGTGGCGCCGATTCCTACGTCCGTCCGCTCCAGCCCGCCCTGGAAAAGAATCATCAGGTCCGGCTGGTCATTGAATCTCTCGTCGGAGCGGGCGGCACCATTGGCGCCATGAAAGTCAAGCGCAGCGCCCCTGACGGACTGACGCTGCTGTTCTGCGGATCGGGCGCGCTGACGATCGCGCCTTCGCTGCAAAACAACGGAGCGCCACGGCCTTCGGACCTCACGCCTATTCTCAACCTCACGAACATCCCCTATGTGATCGCCGTGCGCAAGGACATGCCCGTCCGCAATGCGGCGGAGTTCATCAGCTTCATCAAGCAGAACCCCGGCAAGCTGAACTACGGCACGCCGGGCACCGGCAGCGCGCCCCACCTGGGCATGGAAGGCCTTGCGCAGAAACTGGGCACGAGCGTGACCCACGTGCCTTTCGCGGGCGTCACGGCCGCCGTGCAGTCGCTGCTGGGCGGACACATCGATGCCGTCATCGGCGCCCCCAGCAACGTCATGCCGCAGATCAGCTCCAACGCCGTGCGCGGCATCGCGGTGACCAGCAAGAAGCGCTTTCCCTTCGCCAAGGATCTCCCAACGCTCGCGGAAGCCGGCGCCGACATGGAGGTCACCACGCACTTTGGCTTCTTCGGCCCCAAGGGCATGCCTGCCGCTTACGTGCAGAAACTCGCTACCGTGATCCGTGAAGCCGCCGAGGACCCGGCCTACGCCAAAGTCATGGAAGGCATGCAGACGCCCGTGGACTTGCTGACCGCTGATGTACTGGCCCAGGAACTCGCCGCCGAACAGGCACGTTTCGAGCCGCTGCTTGCGGGCATGCGCCAAAAATAGAGCCGAGCGGAATCCGGGAGAAGAGGCGCGGGCCTGCCGATAATGATCGAAACCTTCGGCTCATCGAGCACCCCAGCGCCTTGCCATCCTATCCTCCCATCGAAGCTGTCTTGCGCGGCCTGCGCGTTCTCCAGGCGATGAACGAGCGGCCGGTCACCTCGGTCAACTGGCTCCATATGCAGTTGGGCCTGCCGCGGCCCTCGATCGTGCGCCTTTTGCAGACACTGGAAGCCGAGGGCTACGTCACGCACGCCCCTCAGCGAGGGGCCTATCTTCTCACCTCCAAGGTTCAACAGCTGTCATCGGGTTTCCACGGCGAGCCGCGCGTGGTCGAAACCGTGGCCCCCTTGCTCGACGCGCTGACGGAAGAAATCAAATGGCCCGCTGCCATTGCCGTGCCGGAATTCGACGCGGTGGTGGTCCGCTACAGCACCATTCCCAGCTCGCCGCTCGCTCTCCTGCATTCGACCATGGGCATGCGCCTGAGTCTTGTGAGCCGGGCCTTGGGCAGGGCCTATCTGGCTTTCTGCGAACCCGATGTGCGCGAGGCCTTGATCTCGCTGGCAGCGAAATCCGGCTCGGATGAAGACCAACCGGCCCGGCAGAACCGCCGGACGCTGGATGACACCCTGGAACTTGTGCGACGGCAGGGCTATGCCTTGCGCGCGCCTGCGGTACGCCCCGTTTCCCGCTCGCTGGCCGTTCCCATATTCGACGCGAACCGGGTGGTGGCCGCGGCGGGCATTACCTGGTTCTCCTCGACCATGGGCAACAGCGAAGCGGTCGAGCGCTACATGCCGCTGCTCCAGGAAGTGGCGCGCAAGGTGCGCGAAACCCTGAGCCGCGGGGCCCGCACGGCCTCTGAATCCATATGAAGACAAAAGCCATCGTCCATTCCGCCCTGGGCAAAGTCATGCATGCCTTCGAGGTAGACGCCTCTACTGGCGCCTTGACTGCCGTGCAGTCGCTCGCCATGCCTGCGGTCATTCAATATGCCTGGCCCAACCGGGCGCGCACGCTCCTTTACGTGGCCAGCAGCAACGGAGGGCCGATGTGCACGCCACGGCGGCCGGAGCACTTCGTGCAGGCCTTCCGGATCATGCCGGACGGAGCGCTGGTCGCGCATGGCGAAGCGGTGCCTCTGAACAACCGGCCCTTGCATGTCTCGCTGGACCTGGCCGAAGCCTATCTGCTCCTGGCTTACAACGATCCCGAGGACGTCACGGTGCACCGGTTGCAGTCTGACGGCACGATTGGCAGACAGGTGGCACAACCACCCATGGACTTCGGCGTGACGGTGCACCAGGCGCGCGTGACGCCGCACGGCAATATCGTGCTGGTCCCGGCCTGCGGACACCATCCCACCGGCGAGCTCGCGGGCTCGCTGGGCGTGTTCTCGTTCCGCGAAGGCCAATTGACGCCCTTATCCCGCATGGAGGCCGACCCTTCGCGCGCGCAACCGTGGCAAGGCAAGCGCCATGGCGCGCAAGGTTTCGCGGCGCGGCACGTCACCTTCCATCCCACGCGCCCGTGGATGTACCTTTGCGTGGAGCGCCAAGGCGAAATCCGGCTGCATGACTACGACGAGAACAGCGTGGCGCCGCAACCGCGCGCGATCGTCAGTACCCTGGAGGGTGCGCAGACCGGGCGCTCCGTGCAACTGGCCAGCGCCATCCACGTGCATCCGAACGGCCGTTTCGTCTATGTCTCCAACAGGGCCTACGACACGGAGAAGGTCGACGGTCAGGACGTCTTCGTCGGCGGCGTGAACGATATCGCCGTATTTGAGATCGAGCAGGAGACCGGCGTGCCCCGGCTGATCCAGCATGTGGACACGCAAGGCATCTTCCCGCGTACCTTCGGGCTGGATGCCGCGGGCAAGGTGCTCGTCGCCGGGAATCAGGATACGCGCTGGGCGCGGGAAGACGGCGCGCTCAGAAAGATACTGCCCAGCCTCGCGGTGTTCGCGGTCGGCGACGACGGCCGGCTCAGTTGGCTGAACCGGCATGAATACGCGGATACCGGCGATGTGTGCTTCTGGACAGGCGTCATGTCGCTGGGCGGCGAATAGCGCCCGCCTGCAGGAACCGCTTACCCAATCGTCATCAGCGATGCATTGCCGCCTGCGGCAGCCGTATTGATGCTCAGCGCCCTTTCCACCATCAGGCGCTCCAGCGGCACGGCGGCATCACCACTCTCCAGGCGCTCTATCGCGACCACCGGGCCGTCGCGCTCGGCAAGCTGGCGCTGAACCTCGCTCAGCCTGGCTACGGTGCCATGCAGCAGGACCGCATCGAAGTGCACCCGTGGCGACATCGGCTCCGCCGCCATCACCACGGAAGAACGTACCTCCGAAGGCAGAGCGCTCAGAAGCGCTTGCGCGCTCACGGGCCATATCGCCCTGCTGCCAGCGGCCAGCACAGCCGCCAACTGCAGCAGCAGATCGTCATCGCGATCCGCCAGGCAAAGCACATGCGAACGCCCGCAAAGCGAATACACGTTGCGCTCACCCGTCGGCCCAGGAAGCACCAGCGCATCCGCGCCCGGCCCGTTTTGCTCGAAGCGATCCACCGCCTGCGCCAAGGCGTTCTTCCCGCTGGACGCCGCCCAGCGCTGCAAGCTCCTGAGCGCGGCCGGCACCTGGTGCACGGCCTCCGCCCCCGGCGCAGCCGTGACGCGCCGCAGTACCTCATCAGGACGCGCGGCAAGCAGGCGGTAAAGATACAAAGGGCCACCCGCCTTCGGTCCGGTACCCGAGAGCCCCTCGCCGCCGAAGGGCTGCACGCCAACGACGGCACCCACCATGTTTCTGTTGACATACACGTTGCCCGCGTGCGCCGCGCCCACCACCTTCTCGATGGTTTCATCGATCCGCGTATGCAAGCCCAGCGTCAATCCATAGCCCGTGGCGTTGATCTGCGCGAGCAGGCCATCCAGCTCGTCGCGCTGGTAGCGCACAAAATGCAGCACCGGCCCGAACACCTCGCGCTCGAGCTCCGAAATGCTTCCGATCTCGATCAGCGTGGGCAACACGAACGTTCCGTCCGCCAGGGAATGCTCGCTATGGCCCGCCACCTGATGCACCCGATGCCCCTTGGCTTTCATCGCCTCGATGTGCCTGCCAATGTTCTGCCTGGCCTCCGCATCGATCACCGGCCCGACATCGGTTTGAAGCAAGGCCGGGCTGCCTACACGCAGTTCGGCCATGGCGCCGAGCAGCATCTCCAGTACGCGATCGGCCGCATCTTCCTGCACACACAGTACCCGCAAGGCGGAGCATCGCTGGCCCGCGCTATCAAAAGCAGAGTTCAATACGTCGGCCACCACCTGTTCGGCGAGAGCGGATGAATCCACGATCATGGCGTTCTGGCCACCCGTTTCCGCGATCAACGGAATGGCCCGCCCGCGCGCATTGACCCGGCCCGCCGTGGATTTCTGGAGGATCCGCGCCACCTCGGTGGAGCCAGTGAACAACACCCCCTGTGTGCGTTCATCGGCCACCAGACGGGCCCCCACCGTGGCCCCATCACCCGGCAGCAGCTGCACGGCGCTGCGGGGGATGCCTGCTGCCCACATGGCCCGCACAGCTTCCGACGCGATGAGCGGCGTCTGCTCCGCGGGCTTGGCCAGCACCACATTGCCCGCCGCCAGTGCGGCGGCCACCTGCCCCACGAAAATCGCCAGCGGAAAATTCCAAGGACTGATGCACACCACCGGGCCGAGAGGCACATGGCTTTGGTTGTCAAAGCGCGCTTTCACTTCACCCGCATAGAAGCGCAGGAAATCCACCGCCTCCCGTACTTCCGCGATGGCGTTGGACGCCGACTTGCCGGCCTCCCGGATCAGGATGCTCATCAAACGCGGCAAATCCGACTCCAGGAGATCCGCGGTGGATTCGAGCAGGCTCGCCCTTTCATGGGGAGGCCGTGCGGCCCAGCCCGCCGCCCCAGCGGCGGCAGCGGCCATCGCCTGATCGGTCTCTTCCGCGCTAGCCTCGCGCACGTTGCCGACATAATCGGCTCCTTGTGCAGGATTGCGTACGGCCACCGGAGCATGCTCCACGGCAGGCGTCACATCGCCGGCACCGCTGGCCAGCAATGGGCCCGCCATCCAGGCCTCCTGGCGCGAATCGAGTGTCCTGCCCAGCACCTGGAGAACGGCTTCGCTCGCCAGATCGCAGCCCCAGGAATTGCGGCGCCCAGGGCCATAGAGGTCCCGCGGCAAAGGGATCGCCGGATGCGCCATGCCCAGTTGGCCTTCCTGCTCAGCGTACCGCTCGATTACCTGCACAGGGTCTTGCACCAAGGTGTCGATTGGCAGATCAGGGTCCGCGATCTGGTTGACGAACGACGTATTGGCTCCGTTCTCCAGCAAGCGCCGCACCAGATAGGCCAGGAGCGTTTCATGCGTCCCGACGGGCGCGTAGATGCGGCAAGGCCGCCCCAGTTTGCCGGCGCCCTCTCCGACCACCTGTTCGTAGAGGGGCTCGCCCATGCCATGCAGGCACTGGAACTCGTACTGCTGTGGCGTGTAGGTGGCAGGGTCCGCCAGCTCATAAATCGTGGCCAGCGTTTGCGCGTTGTGCGTGGCGAACTGAGGAAAAACGGCATCCGGCGCCGCCAGCAGCTTTCTGGCGCAGGCAATGTAGGCCGCGTCGGTATAGGGCTTGCGCGTATAGACCGGGTAGCCCTCCAGCCCGTCCACCTGGGCGCGCTTGATCTCGGAATCCCAATAAGCGCCCTTGACCAGCCGCACCATCAGGCGTCGCTGGCTGCGCCTGGCCAGGTCGATCAGATAGTCGATCACAAGCGGGCAGCGCTTCTGATAGCCCTGGATCACGAAGCCCAGCCCGTTCCAGCCCTGGAGCTGCGGTTCAACGCAGAGTTTCTCCAGCAGATCGAGGGACAGCTCCAGCCGGTCTGCCTCTTCGGCATCGATGTTCAGGCCGATGTCGTAGCGCTTGGCCAGCGCACAAAGCCGCACCACGGTGGGATACAACTCCGCCAGCACCCTGTCGTACTGAGCGCGGCTATAGCGCGGGTGCAGCGCGGAGAGCTTGATCGAGATCCCTGGCCCGGCATACACGCCCCGGCCGGCCGCCGCGCGGCCGATGGCACGGATGGCGTTCTCGTAATCGCTCAGGTAGCGCTCCGCGTCGCGCGCGGTCAAGGCGGCTTCGCCCAGCATGTCGAACGAATAACGAAAACCCTGCTGCTCCCGCACCGCCCCGTTTTTCAGGGCCTCGTCGATGTTCTCGCCAGTGACGAATTGCTCGCCCATCATGCGCATCGCCATATCCACCCCTTTGCGGATCAGAGGCTCTCCGCCAAGGCTCACGAGCTTGGCCAATGCCGACGACAGGTTCGATTCGCTGTGCGTGGACACCAGCTTGCCGGTGATCAAAAGCCCCCAGGTGGCGGCGTTCACGAAGAGCGACGGGCTCTGGCCCAGGTGCGTGCGCCATTGGCCCTGCGAGATCTTGTCCCTGATGAGCGCATCGCGCGTGGGCTTGTCGGGAATGCGCAGCAGCGCCTCGGCCAGGCACATGAGCGCCACGCCCTCCTGCGACGAAAGCGCGTATTCCTGCAGCAAGCCTTGCACAAGGCCGGCACGGCCCGAACCCGCCTTTCGTTGCCGGAGCGTTCCCGCGATCCGTGACGCCAACTGCTGGATCCGCGCGGCCTGCGCGCCTGAAACCCGGGCGCCCGGCAGCACGCGAGCCACGGCCTCAGGCTCAGCGGTGCGGCACGCGGAAGTGATGTTCCTGCGCAAGGGCGAAGAAGCCCAGGGCGATGGCTGAAAGAAATTCTCGAAAATCGGCGTGGTGGTGTTCATGAGGAAAATTCAATGCAATTTCCTCTATGATGCTTTTTTGCATTAGCATTTTTCTTCGAAATTTCATTATTTCTCAGAATTATTCACTATGACCACTTATGAGCTCCCGGAGCTGGACCGGACCGATCGCCGCATCCTTCAGCAGCTCCAGGAAGACGGGCGCATCTCCAACCTGAAGCTGGCGGAAACAGTGGCCTTGTCCCCCACCGCAGTGCTGGCCCGGGTCCAGCGCCTCACGCGGGAAGGCTTCATCGAGGGATACGAGGCCCGGCTGAACCCCCGCTTGCTGGGGATCAGGATGCTGGTGTTCGTGGAAGTCCTTCTCGACCGCACCACCCCGAACGTGTTCGATCAGTTCCGCGCCGCGGTGCAGGTGCATCCAGAAATCCTGGAATGCCACATGGTGGCCGGCGGCTTCGACTACCTGCTCAAAACACGGGTAGCCGACATGGATGCCTACCGCCAACTGGCCGGCAATGTGCTCTGGCAACTGCCGGGCGTGCGTGAAACACGCACCTATGCGGTGATGGAGGAAGTGAAGAGCTCGAACAAGCTGCCTGTCCCGATGAACTAAGAGTCAAAGTGCCCCGCACACATCCTTTAGCTAATCACCGGCAAAGGCGGCGTTTCCACCCTTGTCCTACAGACGCTTGCCGATGCGCGTCGTAAATTGCTCAGATGACACAAGAGACCGGGGCGTTGTTCATTGGAACGGCAGGATGGGGCATTCCTCGCAGCATCGCGGAACGCTTTCCAGGTGAAGGTCAACACCTTGAGCGCTATGCCCGTGTGTTTAGCTGCGCCGAAATCAACACCTCGTTCTATCGCAGCCACAAACGGCAGACCTATACCCGCTGGGCGGGACATACGCCTGCAGGCTTCCGGTTCTCTGTCAAGCTGCCGCGCACCATCACCCATGATGCGCGGCTGCATTCGCCTGAAGTTTTGCTGAAGAAGTTTCTCGATGAAGCCTCAGGCCTGGGTGAGCGCCTGCAGGTTCTGCTCGTGCAACTGCCGCCATCGCTGTCGTTCGAGGCCCGCGTGGCCCGAACGTTTTTCGAAACGCTCTCCAGTATGCATGGCGCCTCGGTGGTTTGCGAGCCGCGCCACGCCAGCTGGTTTCAGCCAGTTGCAGACCAATTGCTCGCCGAATGGAAAATCGGACGCGTGGCTGCCGACCCCGCACGGCATTCCTCAGCTGGCGTCCCTGGCGGTTGGATGGGCCCAGCAGGTGATGGTGCCGGTGCAACTCTCTATTACCGCTGGCATGGATCGCCCCGAATCTACTATTCAGCCTATACCGATACATGGCTACACACCCGCGCTATCGAACTGGATTCTTGGCCGAAGGAGAGCGAGTGCTGGTGCATCTTCGACAACACCGCCCTTGGAGCCGCCGCAAGCAATGCACTTTCATTCACCAATCAGATCTTCGGACATTGGCATGCACAGCGGGCCGTATTCGAAGAAGGGAACTAGCGCACTCTCTCCTTGCGGCCTCTCCGCCAAGATGCCGAGTCGAGTGCCGCTGCGGACTCCATCCCTTCGCCCCATCGCTTGGCGGCCAGATACGTAGCGGCGGCCGCCACCATGGCGATCCATCTCAAAGGGGGCTTATTGCCCAAAGGCGCTCGAGCAACAACTTGTGAACGCCCGCGGCGGACTCGCCCTTCCTCATTTACCGGATGCCCACTGTCTGCCAGCGCCGCCGCTACGGTCGCCGTGCTGACTTGAGTGGAGCCCTTTGCTCCCGTCACCGCTGCTGCTGGAGGCGGAACGGCCGCCTTGCTGAATTCCCCCTGCTGCTCAGCCAGCACACGGGCGCAACTGGCGGCATATAGCAGCACAGCGGAAGCAAAGTAGATCCACATCAGCAGCACAACCAGAGATCCGGCGGCACCATAGGCCGACACCACCGCCGCCGTCGACAGATAAAGAGCCAGCCCGTACTTGCCCAGGCCGAACAGCACAGCCCCCAATGCAGAGCCGACGACGAGGTGGCGCAAGCGCGGCTGCGGCCCTGCGCTCATCCGCATCAGCGCGACGAAAAGCCCTGTGATGATCATCACCGAGACCGCCTGGTTGAGCATCGCCAGCAGCACTTGCGAGCCCATGCGCTCACCTCCCCAGTGTTCCAGCATGTTCAGCATGCTGGAAACGACCAGCGACACCAGCATGAGAAAACCCGTCGCCAGCACGTAGGCCACCCCTCGCAAACGCAGCGTCGCGCTATGCCACCAGACTTCCTTGGCAGCCACACCGGATCCTTGCGTCCACAGCCGCTCAAATGCAGATTGCAACTCGGCGAAAACGCCCGTTGCCCCGATCAGCAGCAAGCCAAAGGCCAACACAGACGCGAAAACACCCTGCGCTGGCTGGCTGGCGCTCTGCAGAGCCGCGTTGATCACCCCCGCTGCCTGTCTGCCTACAACTTCACCGATCTGCGCCGTAAGATTGTCCACCAGCACCTGGCGATCCAGCCACCATCCCACGCCTGCCACGATCAGTATCAGCAAGGGGGCCAGGCTCAGAATGCCGTAGAACGACATCGCCGCACTCATCCGAAGGCCGTCCGCGTCGGACCAGAGTTCGAAGGAGCGATAAAGCGGGTACATGCCCTTCAGCCGCCCGCGGAAAAGGACAGGAGTCGAAGAAATCCCGGGGGCGTGGTGAAAAGGAGGATTACCAGGTTGATCGGCGGGCATCATCGATTCACTTTAAAACCCACAGGCCAGGCAGGTATAGGCTCGGCTCTTACGTCGTTGTCAGCCGACGGCTCACTTTGAACTCAAGTCACGCATGCAAATATGGACCGAAGCGTCACCGGGCTTCTCGTTTCGCGCGCAGCAGCAGACGAAGAGCCGCCTTGCTATGCCGTGGGGCGGCGCCATACAGCCAAAGTAGCCGCAAGCAACCACATGCCGGCCGCGCAGCCGCGATTCATCATCTTGATGCCGCGCTGCGAAAGAAAGCGCACAGCCTGCGTGCCAGCGCCCGCGTAGGCCAGCATCACGCAAGTATCGAGCACCACGAAAACAGCCCCCAGCAGCAGATACTGCGGGCCTTGCGGCTTCGTGATGTCGACGAACTGCGGCAGGAAGGCTGCGAAGAACAGCACCGTCTTCGGGTTCGACAGTGCCACCGCGAGGCTGCGCACGAGGGCAATGCGTCCGTGCGGCCGACCTTCGAGCGGCGACTTGGCCAGCGCGGCGCGAAGATCAGTTGCCTCGCTGCGCCACAGCTTGATGCCCAACCACACGAGATATACGACGCCAGCCACGCGGATCGCGTTGAAGAGCCATTCCGAAGCCGCCAGGAGCGAGCCCAGCCCAAGCGCTACCACTGTGATCAGCGTCACGCTGCCCAGCGACGCCCCTGCAATCCCCCAGCTCGCGCGGCGCATGCCGCCCTCAATGCCGTTCGATAGGGCCAGCAGCATCGTCGGCCCCGGGATCAGGGCCAGTGCGAGCGAGGCAACGATGTAGATGAGCAAGGTGTCTAACGTCATGGTCTGGGTGATTGCTTTGGGTTGCGGAGAGACGACGTGCGCCTGGGTCAATGCTACTCCTGCAGGCAAAATCCGCGGCGTCTTCGTATATTCTTTCGGCCTTGCACCGCCTTCCGGGCGAAGCTTATCCGGTCACTTTCATACAAGGAATACATCATGGGCCTCATCCAGGCAGCGGTTGGTTCTATCGGCGGGGCGCTGGCCGATCAGTGGAAGGATTTCTACACGGTGCCGGACGGCCTGTCTCCGACAGCGGCGCTGTTCGCCGCCGTGCCGCGCGGCACCAATGCGGGGCGTGGATCGAACACCAAGGGCTCCTCGAACATCATCACGAACGGCTCCAAAATTGTGGTGCCCGAGGGCTACGGCCTGCTGCTGATGCAAGACGGCGCCATTACCGGCTTCGCCTCGGAAGCAGGCGGCTACGAATGGAACTCCAACGATCTGCAGTCGCAGTCGATCTTTGCCGGCGGCGGCCTGATGGATTCACTCGTCCGGCAGAGCTGGGAGCGCTTCAAGTTCGGCGGCCAGCCGGGGGCTCAGCAGGCCGCCTTCTTCGTGTCGCTCAAGGAGCTGCCGAACAACCGCTTCGGCACACAATCCGAGATCTACTGGGACGATGGCTATCTGAACGCGCAGGTCGGCGCCATTACCCGCGGCAGCTACACGCTGAAAATCGTCGATCCGATCCTGTTCGTGAAGAGCTTTGTTCCGGCCTCGTACCTGCAGCCCGGCCCGGTTTTCGATTTCACCGACCTCGACAACGCCGCGGCCGGCCAGTTGTTCAACGAGGTGGTGAGCCTGCTCGCGCCGGCTTTCAGCCACTACACGAACGATCCCGACAAGCGCAATCGCATCACCAGGATCCAGCAGGATTCTCTCGGCTTCGCCAAGAGCCTGTCTGAGGCGGTCGAGAGCGCCTATCAGTGGAAATCGGGGCGCGGCCTGGCCATCATCAGCACCGCCATCGTCTCGATCGAGTATGACGCCAACACCAAGGCCTTGCTCCAGACCGTGCAGCGCGCCGATGCGCTGCTGGGCGCACGCGGCAACTCGAATCTGCAAGCCTCGGTGGCCGCGGGCCTGCAAGCGGCGGGCGAGAACGGCGGCGCGAATGGCATTCTCGGCGTGGGCATGGCGGCGGGTGTGGCCGGTATCGGCGGCCTTCAGCAGCCAGTGGCACCAGCCCCTGCCGCTGCCGCTGCGCCGGCCGCGGATGACCCTGTCGCCAAGCTCACCAAGGCCAAGCAAATGCTCGACGCCGGCCTCATCACGCAAGCCGACTACGACACGCTGAAAGCCAAGGTGCTCGGTCTGTGATGCTGCCGCCCACCGGGCCAGGCTCGCCGCAAGACGTGCCGCCGCTGCCGGGCCAGTTCCCGGTGGATCCGGACACACTGCCCGGCCCGATCCGCGATGAATTGCGCGCACCCGATCCAGCCGTCATCGACACCTCGGCCACCGAGTTGCGCGACGGCGTCAACCGCTGCCCCAAGTGCGGCTCCACTGAAATCCGCCAGAGAGCCGGCTCCGATCAGTTGATCTGCCTCTATTGCCGCCACGAGTGGTCGAGTGCGCGGGTAGAAGAGGAATACGGCCTTGGCGACGGTATCGACGACCTGCAAGGCACGGTGATCGCCTCTGGCGCGAAGGACATCCAGGCCGACGCGGCGAGCCTGCGCACATTCAAGTGCACCGGCTGCGGCGCGGAAGTCGTGATCAACACCAACACCGAAATGACCGCGCGCTGCCACTGGTGCCGCCACATCCTGGGTGTCAACGAGCAGATAGACAGCGGCGCGGTACCCGATGCTGTGCTGCCCTTCCACATCAAGAAAGACGATGCGGTAGCGCGCATCCGTCAGTTCGTGAACAAGCGCCAGCTGTTTGCGCTGAAGGCGTTCAAGCAGGAGTTCACGCCAGAGAACGTGCTGGGCGTCTACCTGCCTTATATGGTGGTGGATGCCCGGGCCAGCGCCGACGTGGGCGGTTTCGGTGAGATCGAAACGCGCCGCTACACGCGTGGGGAAGGCAAGGACGAAAAGACCTACTACGACGCCGACGTCTACCGTGTTCAGCGGCACGTGGACTTCACCGTGGACGACCTGACGCTGGAATCCAGTGCCGAGCGCGGCAACCTGAACACGAAGGCCAACACCAACAACGTCATCAACGCCATCCTGCCCTTCGACACCAAGAACGCGGTTAAGTGGAATGCCTCCTACCTCGTCGGCTATACCTCGGAAAAGCGCGACCGGGATGTCGCACAGATGCATCCGCGCCTGGAGGACCAGCTACTCTCCATTGCGCGCGCGCAGGTGCAGGATTCGGTACGCCGTTACGGCCGCGGCGTACGCTGGGAGCAAGAGCACCTCGACGTCCATGGCACGCGCTGGGTAGCGATGTACCTGCCCGTGTGGCTCTACTCCTACCACCAGCCTTCCCGCACAGGCGGGCTGCTGCACTACATCGCCGTGAACGGCCGGACGGGCGAAACCATGGGCAGCGTACCCGTGCAGCAGTGGAAACTCATCCTTGCCGCGCTCACCGTGGGCACGATTCTCGAAACACTGGCCATCTGGCTCATCGGACGCTGACCATGGACAACGACAGCATTCTCGCGCTATTGGCCATCGGCCCGGCAGGCGCTGCCGGGGTGTACTGGATGTTGTACCGCTACTACCGCAACACCGACAAATCGCATTACTTCGAGCGTGAAACCGACGTCAACGCCCAACCCGTGACTGGTGCCGAAGCCGACCGGAAGGTGAATGAAGTCCGGGGCACGCAAGCCACGGCGATCAGTGGGAATAACGTGGGGGACTATCGGAGGCGCGTGGAACGAGTGTAGTGAGAGACGCACATTAGCACGCAACGACGATAAGCGGGTTCACGGCAGGATCCCCTGAGAATTGTCACCGTGTCACTATTGAGCTGAAATTGCGCCGGACCATCCACCAGACCTTCGTTAGTTGCGCGCGCCCTATCGGCGAGTTCCCCAACGTTGACTGGACTACGCTGGCTAAAGAAGCGAACAGCGTATGAAAGACGGTCATCTTGGATTTTACGCCACACTCCCTGAAAGGACATAATAATCAAAAATACTCTGGATCATCGGATTATCCTTAATTTCCAATAACGCCACATCTATTTTTAAATCAAATATGACTGCACTGCCGCCAAATATATTGCAGCCGTCTATTTAGGCCATATATTTTTCAATCAAAGATATATGAACTATACAATGGGCCGCGCTATTCATTCTGGTTAGACTATATATCCTAGCGATCTAAAATTGCATATCAGGTTAACTGCGCGACCACCCAGTTCCGGTTAGACCACATATCCCAGTGATCTAAAATTCAGGAACTCCGCCATGCGGCGCGGCCGCCGTTCCGGTTAGACCACATATCCCAGTGATCTAAAATCCGCTTCTACCGCTCTATGAACTGCAAAGAGTTCCGGTTAGACCACATATCCCAGTGATCTAAAATCAAGCCCACTCGCAGAAGCCTACCGGCTGAGTTCCGGTTAGACCACATATCCCAGTGATCTAAAATCAAGAACATTGCTCCCAAACGCCACCATGGGTTCCGGTTAGACCACATATCCCAGTGATCTAAAATGATCTGCTGCTTAAGACCTTCGCGGCCATTGTTCCGGTTAGACCACATATCCCAGTGATCTAAAATTGAAACGGCGCTGCTCGCGGCGCTCTTTGTGTTCCGGTTAGACCACATATCCCAGTGATCTAAAATCCCGCGCCGCCCTGGCAAATACAGAGAGGAGTTCCGGTTAGACCACATATCCCAGTGATCTAAAATCCGGCAAATGCTCCTTGAACGCTCAGACGTGTTCCGGTTAGACCACATATCCCAGTGATCTAAAATCGCCAGTGTGCCTTCAACACCCAGGGCGTAGTTCCGGTTAGACCACATATCCCAGTGATCTAAAATGCTGGCAGCAGCTAACCGCGCAGCATCTGGGTTCCGGTTAGACCACATATCCCAGTGATCTAAAATCGCCGTCAATGTAGGCAGCTTGGCGTAATAGTTCCGGTTAGACCACATATCCCAGTGATCTAAAATCATTGCAGGCGGCGCAGGCGTGGCGAACAAGTTCCGGTTAGACCACATATCCCAGTGATCTAAAATTACCGCGCCGGTGGGAACTTCGGCGCCACAGTTCCGGTTAGACCACATATCCCAGTGATCTAAAATCTGGTGGACCGGCGAAGGCGTCACATCCAAGTTCCGGTTAGACCACATATCCCAGTGATCTAAAATAGAAAATGGTAGCGAAACCCTTCATGCGGAGTTCCGGTTAGACCACATATCCCAGTGATCTAAAATAGGGGTGGTCACTGAGCGGGACGCGGCGGGTTCCGGTTAGACCACATATCCCAGTGATCTAAAATGACCGAATGGGCCACACGCGAAGACATCGTGTTCCGGTTAGACCACATATCCCAGTGATCTAAAATCTCGAAAACGCAGATGGAGACTATCGCCTCGTTCCGGTTAGACCACATATCCCAGTGATCTAAAATTGCCCATGCCGCCAGTGCTTCGTTGATCTGGTTCCGGTTAGACCACATATCCCAGTGATCTAAAATATCACTTCGGCCAACCCCCTTGCATCATTTGTTCCGGTTAGACCACATATCCCAGTGATCTAAAATATGCGCCGGATACTGGACAATCTTCCACGAGTTCCGGTTAGACCACATATCCCAGTGATCTAAAATGGCCTGCGCCTCTTTGAGTGGGTCGATCCAGTTCCGGTTAGACCACATATCCCAGTGATCTAAAATCAAAGCATCGGGGCCTTGCTCTGCCAGCTTGTTCCGGTTAGACCACATATCCCAGTGATCTAAAATTGTGCGGTGTCGACATGCACTCACCCGGAGTTCCGGTTAGACCACATATCCCAGTGATCTAAAATAGAGCGAATCGCAGGCCCCTACAGAAAGTGGTTCCGGTTAGACCACATATCCCAGTGATCTAAAATGCGTAAAGGCTCGCAGATCTATATCGAAGGGTTCCGGTTAGACCACATATCCCAGTGATCTAAAATTGATGACCTTTGCCTTGCCTCGGCAGAAATGTTCCGGTTAGACCACATATCCCAGTGATCTAAAATCTGTCGCTGGCGGCTGTGCTGCGGTGGCGAGTTCCGGTTAGACCACATATCCCAGTGATCTAAAATCGTCCATGTAGTGCTCAACGACAATCCAGTGTTCCGGTTAGACCACATATCCCAGTGATCTAAAATAGTGCGCTATTGGGAAGATGCAACGGTCAAGTTCCGGTTAGACCACATATCCCAGTGATCTAAAATACATCGAGCGGGAACTCGCACAAGCCCACGGTTCCGGTTAGACCACATATCCCAGTGATCTAAAATAAAATTCCTCTCGTGTGTACGATGGATTTCGTTCCGGTTAGACCACATATCCCAGTGATCTAAAATCCAACCGCGCCAACCCCTTGTCCCGCAAGGGGTTTGTCGCTTTTGGACATGTAAAAAACATCGCAATGCCTCAAAAAAGGTCGAATTGATCTGGCGTTTTCAGAGCCGGTTGCCGCGCTTTGCCATGAAAAGTGATGATGCGCTCGTATTGCTTGTCAGTGAACTGCACGACATGCACCTTACCGCCTGCAGGCAGGACAAACTCCACCCTCTTCGAATAGGTGTCCAACTGGGTCTGACTGGTGCAAAGGCGTAAGTAGACACTAAGTTGGCTCATCTCGAAGCCCATGTCCAATAAAGCCTTCCGGAAGTCGGAGGCTGCTTTGCGTTCGGCTTTCTCAAGCACAGGCAAATCGAACATCACCATCATCCACATCAGTCGGTACCCCGTCAGCATGGAAATCGGGACACGCTCAGTCGCCGTTCAGGCTGCTCGCCAAAGACAGAGGCAAGCCGGGTAGCGGCAAATCCAATCGCTCACGCTCACCTAGATAGACTTGCGCCAACGAAATGGCCAGCTTCTGCATGCAGACCATGACCGGCGTGACGCCAGCTTCTGTCGGCATGTCATCGTATAAGGCCCGCACCAGAGCGCGCTTGGTTTCCGGCGTGACCTCGGTTTCGTTGTTATGCAACAGTTGCCATACCTTCAGATCAACTACAGGCCTGAAAGGCTCCAGCAAATCGTCAACCAGCCGCATGGGGTTCCCATCATTGCTGTGATGTAGACCAATGCTCGGATGCAAGCCCGCCGCCACCACCGCCCGCGCGGTTGCGGAGCGCAGCACGGTATACCCATAGTTGAGAAGAGCATTGACGCCGTTACCATCTTGATCCCGACGGAACTCGCCGCCGAATAGCAAGCTCCAGTAGCGCCTCGCGCCCTGGCCTTCTATATTCTCCGGATCGCCGCTGCGCACCTTGCCCACCAACGCCGTAAGAGGCGCGGTCGGGGCGCCTGCAGCCTCCAGAGCCGAAGCCTGCTGCTGAAGCTTGGACTTGACCACGGCCGCCCACAATCGTTTATGCGTGGGCAAACTGGCCCCAATTTGCGCTTCGATGCGTTTGGACTGCACATGATGACCATCCAAAGTCAACAGCATGCCCACCGCGTTATGGTTGGCCGCGCATAGAACGAATGGAACTCCTCGCTCGGCCAGCGCCACCAGGAGATTGTTGGTGTAAGTAATGCCGTGCGCATTGGCAATCACAGCCGCAATATCGTCAAGCGGAACCTGGCCCAACTCCTTACGCTCGCCCTCCGTGTCTCGGACGACCATGAAACCACGGTGCACAAAGAGATGCCGCCGGTCGTCTGCTATTTCGACGATGCGGCCGAGCATGGTATCTAGACTTCAACACCGGGATCACGAAGCTCACCAATGGCCGAAATTATTACCATCCGACCATTCGCTTTCTGCAAAGATCCCGCATATTTCGAAGTGTAGGTAAACGCGTCCATTTTGTCACTGTTGCGAACATCAACGTTGGCCTCATGCACAGGTGCCATGAAAACTTGGCCCGTTGCGAACAACTTAACGACTCGCGTTGTCTTCAGTACCCCGTCCACCTCCAACCGCACACTATCCCCAATCATCAACCGCATCGCCAATGGCCTTCCATCCTGCCCTAGCGTCGGATGCCGCAATTGACGCATACCGCCCCGCCGCACGATTCGATATGCGTCGAACGTGGAAATAACCCGGCCTTCCCATTTGCCCTTGTCGTTCACAGTGATCTCGATGCAGTAGTTGCTGCCGCCCACATAGCCTTTGTATGGCAACGGATGGCCGCCGTCATCCACGCCGTGACGCACCACCTGCTCGGGTTCGGCAATACGGATCAAATTGCTGATCTCGCGGCCGGCGCTGCCGTCCGCCTTGCGCCTCTGCTTGATACTGCCATCTCTTCGGATGCCATAGCTCGTCTCCTCCATCATGGCGCCCTCGTAACCGTGGTCAGGCTTGTGGCTAACCCATATATTCCCGACGGCTCGCTCCACATGTTCCCGATAGGTCGGCCATGGCAATGGCATGCTTTCGACCAGACGCGTCAAGCCCCGTTCGCGTCCGCTCGCATTTGCCGAGGCAAACCGCTGTAGCAAGCCCTGATCGGTAACTCCGATCACGCATGCGTCGACGGCATGATGTCGGTGGTCATTCCTGTTTTTCTCGCCGTTCAAGCCCAATACGTCGTTTAGCCCAAATTTTGCGCGCAGCATGGCCGTCATCTGCCCCGGGATCACTCGCACACCCAACGGACAGATCAGCGTGAGGTATGACTTGGCCACGCGTGAGAGATAGCGCGTGTCGTTCAAGGCACGCGCCAGAAATCCTTTATCTTCGCCCAGCCAGCGCTCGTAACCATCTGCCGCGAAGCGATAACGCTTGCGGAGCGGCATGCGCTCAGCACGTTGCAAAATGTGCTCATAGGACCACCCTTGTGCCTCGAAGTCTGCGCGTGCCTGCCACGGAGTACGATTGCGCTTGATGCGGTTGGCCTGCCTCATAGCCACGGTGCGGTTGTTCAGTGTGTCGTCCAATGTTTGCGAGAACGGCAAGATGTGCTCGATCTCCACCTCGTCGCTCACCAGCATGGCGGCACTGATTTGCACACCGCTGTATGGGCAATGCCGATCAGCAACGTCAAAACTCAGTTCCTCCCATAGGATCCACTTCTGGATATCCGTGGTTTTCACCTGCTCCTCAGAGCATCCCCTCACCGCGGCAAATGCCTTTCGGATACGCTCGTTGCGGCGCTGATTTTCAGCTTGCTTCTTGGTAGCCTCTTGTTTCTGCTCGCGACTTTGTTTCAGATCACGTGCCAGCTCCACGATCACCTCCGTGGGGCGACCGTAGCGACGAATGAGGGCGTTTACTACAGTACGTACCTGATTCAGTCCGATGTGCACCGTCGGGTTGGCGATTTTTCCGTACCGTTTTTCTTCCGAATCTTCAGGGTCTCCACTGCCGAAGGCTACATGACGCTGCAGCGCTTTCCCGTAGTAGGGCAACTGCTTGAATACAGCTTTGATCTCGCCTGTTTCTGGATGAATCCAGTTCTCGACGTCATCGGATTCATAGTCAAACCCCAGTGCGCTATGGTGCTCGAAGCCGGCCTCCTGTACGGCCTTGTCATATGTGATGACCCCCGCGCGCAACGCCGGCACGATCTGTGCGAGCGCCTGCCTGCTCAAACTACCGTACCCCTCTGGCAAACCTGCACCAGTGACTGCTAGCGCCCGTCCCTCATCCACGCCAGTGGTTTCGCACAACCAACTCGCCAGCACCTCCTCGCTCTGCTCCGTGACCAAACGCCAGACGATCTCATCTTGCATTGATTCATCAAAATCTTTCCAGACAGATCCAAACAACTCTTTCTTCGACAAAGCAGCGGCCGTGGCGTTGCCTTTCAGCTCAGTGCGCTTTTCATCCTCTAGATTGAACTTCGCTGCATCACCCAGCTTGAGTTGCTTGCGCATCTCCTTGAAACTCACCTTGGCTTTTGCTTCCAACAACGCCACGATGGCATCTCGTTGTGCCAGCGTAAGGAGCGTTTCATTCAAGCCTGCATCCAGGATGCGCAAATGATTCACCTCCTGAAGAATACGAAAGCGTTGCGTGCTGGGCAAAGCCAGCGGCGCGCGCGGTTCGGCTGGAATCAGAGTGCAGCGTCCGGGCTTCACGGGGCGTAGATCACGCTGAAACAGCAGCGTATCTCGTAAGTCAGCCTGAGCTGATTCGGTGAACAATGTTGGGTTTCGAGTGGCCTGCGCCTCCCAGATCGCATCGAACTCGTCAGCCACCATTTGCCTGTCTACATAAAAGTCGTAGCTTTTGTCGATTCGCTTCTTGCCCTCTTCGGTGGTGTAAGGTGTTTCGCGATAGCGGGCACGCGCTCCCAGCCCGTTCTGTAAGCGCCGCCACAGCAGTTCGCCCACGGTCCGGGCTCCGCTTTCAGTCAGCGTAGCTCTCATGGCCTTGATAGCGGACTTGAGCGCTCCGCTGTCGTTGTCACTTCGGTCTGCTCTGCGATTGCTCTTGAAGCCGCGCCGTTGGTTGATATGAAATAGCGCTCTGGCAAACTCACCTGGTGTCAGGACTTCGTAAAGCCCCTTGGCTCTTAGCTCATACGGATTTGCCAACTCAAGAGCTTTTCGCGCCGCTTCGTCCTGCGGAAAGAAGCCATGCTCGATCAGCTTGCTCAGCATGCGTTCCTTGCGCCTGAGCAAGCGGTCACGTCGCCGGCGCATGGCACGCGCGGCTCGGCGAGTGACAGCAAGCGAAGAGCCATCCTTCGGGTTGCGGCCATCGCTAAAGATGCGAACCCCCGACCTGACGATCGCCGTGGGTTCACCAGAGCCATTGAGACGGAACATGGCCCAGCCCAACGAAGTAGACCCCAGATCAATTGCCAGCCTGAATTTCATGCATCTTTCTCCCATGTATATTATTGTTTCAAATATTACACATGTCCATTAGCTACCTTTGTAGTTTAGAAATTTTATCGATTTACTCCTTCTAAGCTTCATATGCTGTCTGATATGCCAAGCACTCCTGGTTCCCTTCTCCCCGTCTACCGTGCGGCCATACAGGACGCGGTGTGTCGCCACCACGTGGCTAATCCGCGGATCTTTGGCTCCGTTCTAGAGGGCAGTGACACAGCTACCAGTGATCTGGATATTCTGGTTGACGCTCTACCCGAAACGACCCTATTTGACTTGGGCGCCTTGAGATTTGAGCTAGAGCAGCTACTAGGAATATCAGTCGATGTGCTAACACCTCAAGATCTCTCCTCTGAATTTCGAGCTGAGGTCTTGGCCCGAGCACGACCGCTATGACAGAGTTACACCGTATCACGGTCTACCTTCGACATATGCTGGAAGCGGCCCAGCAAGCGACTGACTATGTGTCAAGCATGACACTTGAAACGTTCAAGGACGACAAGCGCACTCAACAAGCCGTCATCTTCAACTTGATGATCCTCGGCGAAGCAACCACCAAACTGTGCAACAAGTATCCCGATATGCCGGAAAAATACCCCGACATTGCTTGGAACGCGATGCGCGGGATGCGCAATCACTTGGTTCATGCCTATTTCGACATCAACCTGGAAGTTGTCTGGAACGTTACCCAATCCGAGCTGCCAAGGTTGATTGCGCAACTCACGCGAGCAAACAACGATTTCCGAGGTACTTAGCCTCCGGCGCCAAGTTACCATACGGGTCGTGGATACCATGTTGTAGTTTGTTCCGGCCAGATCGCGATTGCTTTGCTCGGGCATTGCCCAGTAAAATGCAATCACTCAGTTCACTGGGATATGTGCTCTAGCCGCTAACAAGCTGATGCTTTTTAGCTAGATGCAAAAAATGGAAAGCCGGGCATGCCCGGCTTTCGCTTTTTCTGCTGTGCTCACTGAGAATCGCCCTCCCGCCTATGCCAAGAGTGATATGGCATGAAAGCGCATCCGCCCGTACGCTGCGCACACCATGCCGAAGCCCTTGACTATGCGCCACACCCTGCTGCTCTGCACCGCGCTCCTTGCCAGCCCTCTGGCCCATGCGCAACCTGCTGCCGATACCTGGAGCAATGTGCCCCAGGCGCCCGATGATCGTTTCACCAACCCCAAGAGCAAGCTCTACGCCGGCCCGAATGGCTGGTTCAATTTTGGCGAGTTGCGCGCTGACGCGGGCGGCAAGCGCTACGCCCTGAAGGCCGGGCTGCAGTACATGGAAACGCCCAAGGCCTTTCTGCTGACGCCCAGCAACCAGTTGCAGGTGGCCACGCTGGACTTCGGCACCGCCACGCCAGCTCCAGGCACGTATCAGGTCGCTGACAAGCCGGACCCGGCCGCACGTAAGGTGCATGTGAGCTTTGCCGATGTGTCCAACCAGAAGATCGTGGAGTGGCAATCCCGCGGTGCATCCAGCACGGGCAGTGTGGTGGTGACGCAGGCGAATGGCTTTCTGTATTTCAAGGCGCGCAACCTGCGCCTGGTGCCCACGGGGATGCACAACGCAGGCGAGCTCAAGCAGCCGTTGGTAATGGGGGTGGAGGGGGCGGCCAAGCCGGGGGATTGACCGTTGGGCTCCGCTCCTTGCGCGGATCTAGAGGAGGCGCTGATGCCAAGCTGGAGCTTGGCGGTCCCAGGAGGGGGATGCAATCCGTCGGCTTATAGGCCCAGATTCGGGGCCAGCGCCCGCTCCACCACGCTCAGTTCCTCACCACTGCGCTCAGCCATGTCGATAGCCTGATCAGGGGTGATCTTGCCGACGTTGAAATAGGTGCTCTCGGGATGGCTGAAGTAGAAGCCGCTGACGCTGGCAGCAGGAAGCATGGCCAGGGATTCGGTAACGGTCATGCCGATCTCGTGAGCCTGCAGCAACTCGAACAGGGGGCTCTTGACCCGATGGTCCGGACAGGCGGGATAGCCAGGCGCGGGGCGGATGCCGCGGTATTTTTCGGCGATGAGTTCTTCGTTGTTCAGGCCTTCGTCGGCAGCGTAACCCCACCAGTCAGTGCGCACGCGGCGGTGCAGCCATTCTGCGCCGGCCTCGGCCAGGCGGTCCGCCAGAGCCTTGAGCATGATGGCGTTGTAGTCGTCATGCTGGCCCAGGAATTCGGCTTCCTTCGCGCTCACACCCAAGCCGGCGGTCACGGCGAAGGCGCCTAGATAATCCTTATGCTCGCCGTTCTGCCGCGGCATGATGAAATCGGCCAGGCAGCGGCTGGGCCGCATGCGGCCTTCGGCATCTTCCTGCTTTTCAGTCTGCTGGCGCAGGCCATACCAGGTAAGGGCCACCGCCTCGCGTGACTCATCGGTGTACAGCTCGATATCGTCATCGCGCACGGTATTGGCCGGCCAGAAGCCGACCACGGCGTTGGCGGTGAGCCAGCGGCTTTCCACGATCTGATTGAGCATGGCCTGGGCGTCCGCGAAAACGCGCGTGGCTTCCGCGCCCACCACTTCGTCGGCCAGGATGGCGGGGTATTTGCCTGCCAGGTCCCAGGTCTGAAAGAAAGGCGTCCAGTCGATGAAAGGCACCAATTCGTGCAGGTCGATGTTCTTGATGGCGCGGCGGCCCAGGAATTTGGGTACCGGCGGTTGGTAGCCGTCCCAGCCGATGGCGGTCTTGTTGGCGCGCGCCTTTTCCAGGGACCACATCGGCACCTGCTTCTTGTTGGCGTGCAGTTGGCGTACCTTCTCGTAGTCGGCTTTCGTTTCCGCGATGAACTGCTCCGCGCTGTCGCTGAGCAGGCCCTGCGCCACGCTCACGCTGCGCGATGCATCGGGCACATAGACCACCGGCCCTTCGTAGTGCGGAGAGATCTTCACGGCCGTGTGCACGCGGCTGGTGGTGGCGCCGCCGATCATGAGCGGAATCTTCTTGATGCGGAAATGCTCGTCTTTCTGCATCTCGCCCGCCACGTACTGCATTTCTTCCAGGCTGGGGGTGATGAGGCCGGAGAGGCCGACGATGTCCGCGCCTTCGACCTTGGCCTTGGCCAGGATTTCATGGCAGGGCACCATCACGCCCATGTTCACCACTTCGAAGTTGTTGCACTGCAAGACGACGGTGACGATATTCTTGCCAATGTCGTGCACGTCGCCCTTGACGGTGGCGATGACGATCTTGCCCTTGCTTCTCACGTCGCGGCCAGCCGCTTCGTCGCGCCTTTTCTCTTCCTCGATATAGGGAATGAGGTGGGCCACGGCCTGCTTCATCACACGCGCCGATTTGACCACCTGGGGCAGGAACATCTTGCCGGCGCCGAACAGATCACCCACGATGTTCATGCCGTCCATCAGCGGGCCTTCGATGACGTGCAGCGGGCGGCCGCCCTTGGCGATGATGGCCTGGTAGGACTCCTCGGTATCTTCGGTGATGAAATCCGTGATGCCGTGCACCAGCGCGTGGCTCAAACGCTCGTTGACGGAGGCATTGCGCCATTCCAGCTTTTTCGAGTCGTCCTTGGCCGCGCCCTTGGCGGACTCGGCGATCTCCAGCAGGCGTTCGGCCGCATCAGGGCGACGGTCGAGCACCACGTCTTCCACGCGCTCGCGCAGCTCGGGCTCCAGATCGTCGTACACCCCGACCATGCCGGCATTGACGATGCCCATGTCCATGCCGGCTTGAATGGCATGGTAGAGAAACACCGTGTGGATGGCCTCGCGCACCGGGTCATTGCCGCGGAAGCTGAAACTCACGTTGCTCACCCCGCCGCTCACCTTGGCGCCAGGCAGGTTCTGCTTGATCCAGCGGGTAGCTTCGATGAAATCAACCGCGTAATGGTTGTGCTCTTCGATGCCGGTGGCAATGGCGAAGATGTTGGGGTCGAAGATGATGTCTTCGGGCGGGAAGCCCACTTCGTCCACCAGGATGCGGTAGGCGCGCTCGCAGATCTCGGTCTTGCGCTGGTAGGTATCGGCCTGGCCTGTTTCGTCGAAGGCCATGACCACCGCGGCAGCGCCGTAGCGCCGGATGAGGCCGGCCTGGCGCTTGAACTCTTCCACGCCCTCCTTCATGCTGATGGAATTGACGATGCCCTTGCCCTGCAGACACCGCAGGCCGGCTTCGATCACGCTCCACTTGCTGGAATCGACCATCACCGGCACCTTGGCGATGTCAGGCTCGCTCGCCATGAGGTTCAGGAACTTGACCATGGCCGCCTGGCTGTCGAGCATGGCTTCGTCCATGTTGACATCGATCACCTGGGCGCCGTTCTCCACCTGCTGGCGCGCGACGGCCAGGGCTTCCTCGAACTGGCCGTTCAGGATCATGCGCGCGAAAGCCTTAGAGCCGGTGACGTTGGTGCGCTCGCCGATATTGACGAAAAGGGTGTCCGCGCCAATGCTTACGGGTTCGAGGCCGGAAAGCCGCATCGGGGGAGGGGTCAGAATTGCAGTCACCATGGGCTCACCTGGGCATTATTGTGATCAGGTGAGCGTCGTTGTCGTGCAGGGGAACTCCAGAGCCTCCAAGCCTGACGGCCAATTGAATACCGGTGGGTATCAGCGGCCGCTGCAACGCTCCTTGGGGCGGGGTGGCTGATTTTAAGAGATAAGCCAAGCCACCCCGAATGGCAGGGGCTATCGGCCGACGGCGCGCTCAAGTTGCGCCTTGTTCATGTGTGAGCGGCCCTTGATGCCTTTGGCTTTCGCTTCGGCATAGAGTTGATCGCGCGTGCGCCCGCCCGGCCCCCGGTGGGAACGCAGGCCGCCGCGGCGCGAGGATGAGATGTCTTTCAGCGAACCCGAACTGGCTTCCTTGGATTCACCGGCGCGGGCTCGCTCCTTGTTCACCGTACGCGCGGCGATCTCTTCAGCCAGCGCCTCGCTCCTGCCGTGCGCTTTCAAGCCTTGCTTGATGTGTTTGTACTGGCGCTCGCGCTTGGCGCTCCAGGTACCTTTGGGCATGATCTTCTCCTTGGGAATAAGACACACCCCCATGGTCGCGCCAAATTCGCCGCCTGTGCGTCGCCGAGGGGCTGATTGGCGCGTCGGAGCACTCTGACGGCGACGGGTGAGGCAATGCCGTCAGGCCACCAGCCGCACATCCCAGCCCTGCGCCCGCAGTTGGGCGATGATGTCCGCCACGTGCTCGTGCCCGCGCGTCTGCAGCACCATCTCGATCTCCACGTTCTGGGCCGACAGCAGCGTGAACGCGCGCTGATGGTGCACTTCATCGATGTTGGCCCCGGCATCGGCCACCAGTGCGGTGATGCGGGCCAGCATGCCCGGCACGTCGCGCGCGCTGACAACGATGCGCGCCAGCCTGCCGGAGCGGACCATGCCGCGGCCGATGATGGAGGCCAGCAGCATCGGATCGATGTTGCCACCCGAGAGCACCATGCCGACTTTCCGGCCCTCAAAGCGCGGGCGGTGCTTGAGCAGCGCGGCCAGCGCCGCGGCCCCGGCGCCCTCGACCAGCGTTTTCTCGATTTCCAGCAGCATGACGATGGCCTGCTCGATATCGCCTTCGTCCACCAGCAGCAACTCGTCCACCTGCCGGCGGATCACCTCGGCGCACAGCTCGCCCGGGGCGCCCACGGCAATGCCCTCGGCAATGGTGCTGGCCCCCTGCACATGCTGCTCGTGCTTGATGAGGTTGACCATGGCGGGAAAGCGTTGCGCCTGCACACCGATGATTTCAATGCCGGGCTTGAGAGCCTTGGCCGCCGTGGCGATGCCAGCGATCAGCCCGCCGCCGCCGATCGGTACGACCAGCACCTCCAGATCCGGTTGCTCGCGCAGCATTTCCAGTCCCACGGTGCCCTGGCCCGCCATGATCGCGAGATCGTCGTAGGGGTGGACGAAGGTGAGGCCCTGGGTTTTCGCCAGTTCCAACGCATGGGCGCGCGCGGCTTCGAGGGTATCGCCATGCAGCACGACCTCCGCACCGAAGCCGCGCGTGCGCGCCACCTTCACGCCCGGCGTGAAGCGGGGCATGACGATCACGGCGCGCAGGCCAAGCCGCTGGGCATGGTAGGCCACGCCCTGGGCATGGTTGCCTGCGCTCATGGCAATCACCCCGGGGCGGGCGCCGCCGGCGGTAAGTTCGGCGAGCTTGTTGCAGGCGCCGCGCTCCTTGAAGGAGGCCGTGAACTGCAAGTTCTCGAACTTCAGAAACACCTCGGCGCCCGTGATGTGCGACAAGGTACGCGATTCCACACAAGGGGTCTCGAGCACCTGGCCTTGCAGGCGGGCGGCGGCCTGCTGGATGTCTGAAAGCGTGAACATTCGCACATTGTGACGGACTCCGGTAGGCCCGCACAATGCCTCGAGCGTTGACTTAAGCAGCGGCGACAATGGCTGCGTACACCTGTATTTCCCACATGACCGCCGCCCCTATCCTGCACGGCCCTGACCGCCCTGACCTGCTGCGCCCGGAAATCCTGGCCGATCTCTTCGAAATCACCGCGGCCCGGGTACCTGGCAAGACGGCCCTCATCTTTGGCGGCCGTGCCCTCAGCTATGGCGAGCTTGACCAGGCCGCCGATCTGGCCGCGCACCGCCTGATCGAAGCGGGCGTGCAACCTGGCCAGATGGTGGGTCTGTGGCACCCCCGCGGCCTCGAACTCCTGATCCTGCAACTGGCCGTGGCCAAGACGGGGGCCGCCTGGCTGCCCTTCGATGCCGATGTGCCCACGGACCGCATCGCCGTCTGCCTGGACGACGCCAGCGCCGTGGCGCTATTGATCGACGAGCACCACGGTGAGTCTGCGCGCCGCCAGGAAGGTGTTTCAGCCAGGATACTGACCGCCAGCGAGCTGCTGGCGCCGCTGCCTGAAGGGACGCCTGGCCCCCCTCTCCGGCGCCGCACGGGGGCCCTGCCGGAACACACCGCCTATGTGATCTACACCAGCGGCTCCACGGGCAAGCCCAAGGGCATCGCCATCACGCAGGCCAGCATCTGCCACTTCTTGCGCAGCGAGAACGCGCGCCTGGGCGTGCGCGAAGACGACAAGGTGTATCAGGGGTTCTCGGTCGCCTTCGACATGAGTTTCGAGGAGATATGGATCAGCTATCTCGTGGGCGCGACGCTCTGGATCGCGCCCAAGGAAATCTCTGGCGATCCGGAGGCGCTGCCGCGCGCGCTGATCGAGAACGACGTCACGGTGCTGCACGCCGTGCCCACCTTGCTGGCACTGTTCGCGCAGGATGTCCCAGGCCTTCGCATCATCAACCTGGGCGGTGAGATGTGTCCGCAGACCCTGGTCGAGCGCTGGGCGCCCGGGCGGCAGATGTTCAACACTTACGGGCCGACGGAGGCCACGGTGTCGGCCAGCCTGGCCGAATTGCGGGCCGGTGAGCCGGTGACGATCGGCGAAGCGCTGCCCAACTATGGCCTGCTGGTGATCGAAGTGATCGATGCCGACAGCATTGCCGGCGGCCAGGTGCCGCCGCTGAAGATCCTGCCGTTTGGCGAAACCGGCGAGCTGTGCATCACCGGCCCTGGTGTGGCGGCAGGCTACCTGGGCCGGCCTGAGCTGACGGCCGAGAAGTTTCTGCCCAATCCCTGGGCGCGCAATGCCCAGGAAGCGCGCCTGTACCGCACCGGTGACCTGGCACGAGTGGAAACCCGCGCCAACGGCGAACCGCAGATGCAGTGCCTGGGCCGCGCGGACGATCAGGTGAAAATCCGCGGGTTCCGGGTGGAACTGGGCGAAATCGAAGCCGTGCTGGCTCAGCAGGCGGGCGTAGGCACCACAGCTGTATTGCTGCGCAAGGATGACGAGATCGATCAGCTCGTGGCCTTCTACGTGCCCTCGGGCTCCATCAAGCCCTCTGTCCAGGCTTTGCGGGCAGGTCTGGCCGAAAAGCTCCCCCTTACATGGTTCCGGCACGCTTCGAGCCCTTGACCGCCATGCCCCGCCTGCCGTCAGGCAAGATCGATCGCAAAACGCTCAAGACGCTGGCGCTGGCCCCCGCCGCCCCGGCCGAGGGCAGCGACACGCCGGAGACACCGGCCGAAGAAGCCCTTTTCGCCGCCCTGGAAAAGCTCTTTCCTGGCCAGCAGATCCGGCGCGAGCTGGATTTCTTCTATGACCTGGGAGGGCACTCGCTGTTCGCGGCGCGCCTGATTTCCACGCTGCGGCAAGACGCGCGCTTTGCCCAGGCCGCCGTGACCGACATCTATCAGAACCGCAAGATCGGCCTGATTGCCGAAGCCTTGCAAACCAGCCTGTCCGAAGGCGGGAGCGCGGCTGCCGAACGCCCCTTCCTGCTCCATTCAGCCTGGCGGCGCTGGCGCTGCGGCATCGCACAGGGGTTGGCGATTCCGTTTCTGGTGCTGATCAAGATGGCGCAGTGGCTGGCCCCCTTCTTCGCCTATCACTTCTACACGGGCGATCCGGCCGATTCGGTGGCGCGCGCGGTCGCGATGTCTTTGCTGGCGTTCCTGCTCGCCACGGTGGCCGAGTTCGGCGTCGCCTGGGCCGGCAAATGGCTGATCGCCGGGCGCCTGAAGCCCGGCAGCTACCCTCTTTGGGGCCTGACCTACTACCGCTGGTGGCTGGCCGACAGGCTGATGGAAGCCGTGCCAGTATACATGATCAACGGCTCTTCCCTCTATACCGGCTGGCTGCGGGCGCTGGGGGCGCATATCGGGCATGACGTGAACCTGGGCGCCATCACGCTGCGCGCGCCCGAGCTGCTGCGCATTGGCGACGGCAGCAGCATCGGCAACGCGGTCAACCTGGAGAATGCCCGCGTGGAAGGAGGATTGCTGCACCTGGGCACCATCGATCTCGGGCGTGAGGTCTGCGTGGGCTCCTATGTGGTGATCGAAGGCGATACGCACATTGGCGATTTCGGTCACCTGGAAGGCCAGGCCGCCTTGCGCAGCGGCCAATCCGTGCCGGCGCGCAAGGTGTGGGCAGGCTCACCGGCCCGCGAGCGCGGCGACTTCGACCCCGCCAGCCTGCCGCCCCGTCCACCGGTCTCCCGCGCCCGGCTCACTTTCGAGACCTTGTTCTTCGTTTTTGGGGCCCTGGCCATGGCCATGCTCTTCTTCATGCCGGTGTTCCCCACTTTCATGCTGATCGACGTGCTGGACGTGGAACAGTTCTCGGTCCGCCCGCTGGTGGACGCTGGCACCATCACGGAAGTGCAGGCCTTCTTGCTGCGCTTCGTCAAGTTCTTCTTCCTTTCGCTGCCGGCCAGCGTGGTGATGATCGTACTGACGGCCCTGATCGCCGCGATGATCCGCTATGTGTTTTTGCCGAAAATGCGGGCCGGTTCCTGGCCGATTCACAGCAACCGGTACCTGGGCAAGTGGCTGGTCAACCAGATCCAGGAAGGCAGCCTCGCCACGCTGCACGGCATCTACGCCACGGTGTATTCGGCCAATTGGTACCGCCTGCTGGGCGCCAAGGTGGGCAAGGAAACCGAGCTTTCCACCGCGCTCGGCGTCGTGCCCGATATGCTCACCCTGGGCGACGAGTGTTTCATCGCCGATGCCGTGATGCTGGGCGACGAGCACATCGACGGCGGCTGGATGACGGTGAAGCCCACCGTGGTGTCACGCCGCAGCTTCGTGGGCAATGGCGCCTACGTGCCCGACGGCACCACCGTGCCCGAGAACGTGCTGATCGGCGTGATGAGCGCCGTGCCGCGCAATGCCACGATGAAAGAAGGCGACACCTGGCTCGGCTCCCCGCCCATGCTGCTGCCGGCGCGCGAGGTGGCGGGCGGGTTCCCTGAGCACCTGACCTACGCGCCATCGCCCTGGCGGCGCGTGGCGCGCGGGGTGGTCGAAGCGTTTCGCATCGCCTCGCCGCATGCGCTGGTCATCGCGGCCGGCTACGCCATCGTGCTGGACGCCATGCCTCTGGCTGAGCAAAGCCGCTGGAGCGCGGTGGCTCTGGATCTGTGCGTGGGCGGCGTGGTGTTCGGCTTCGCCACCTTCTTCTTCGTGGCCCTGTTCAAATGGCTGCTGCTGGGTCGCTACCGCAAGCGCTCGGTGCCCATGTGGACGCCCTTCGTCTGGCTCTCGGAGGCAGCCACCAACATGTATGAAGGCATCGCTGTGCCGTGGTTCCTGCGCTATCTGCGCGGCACGCCCTGGCTTTCGGATGCGCTTAATCTGATGGGCTGCAAGATCGGCCGCGGTGTGTACATGGACACCACGGACATCACCGAGTTCGATTGCGTGATCATTGGCGATCACAGCGAACTGAACGCCCTATGCTGCCCGCAGACGCACTTGTTCGAGGACCGCGTGATGAAGGTGGACGACGTGGTGATCGGCAGCCGCGTCACCCTGGGCCCGCGCTGCACAGTGCTCTATGGCGCCTGCGTGGACGATGGTGCCCAATTGGGTCCACTCACCCTGGTGATGAAGGGCGAGCACATCCCGGCCGGTACGCGCTGGCATGGTTCACCCGCGGCGCCTTGGCGGGATTGAGGCCACGCTGAATAGATCCTTGCGTGCGATGGGTCATGGCCGCTGCCGGGCAGTGTGCTGTACGCACAGCGCCTCCCCAGCAGATGCAATCAAATATTATTTGCATTCACATGCCAATGCCGCAAGTTGAATGAACGCTCTTACCCGCCGCCAATTGGTTGGCCTGACTCTGCTCACGCTGATGTGGGGGCTGAACTGGCCCATGATGAAGCTGACGCTGCGCGAGATACCGCCGCTGCATTTCCGCGCGCTGACCATGTCGCTGGGCGCCATGGGGCTGTGGCTGTTCTTCCGCACGCAGGGCCTGCGCATGACACCCCGCGGTTCGCGCGAATGGCGCGACGTCGTGGTGCTGGGGCTGCCCAACATGCTGGGTTGGCATGGTTTTTCGATCATCGCGCTCACACAGCTGCCCGCCGGCCGAGCAGCCACGCTGGGATTCACCATGCCGGTCTGGACCGTGATGCTGTCCGTGCTGCTGTACCGCGAGCCGCTGAGCAAGCGCCTGGTCGTGGCGGTCGTGGCGGTACTTGCGGGCATCACTCTGCTGCTGTGGAATGAACTCGAGCAACTGGGTGGGCGGCCCGCCGGCATTCTGTGGATGCAGGGTGCGGCCGTCTGCTGGGCGCTGGGCACCATCTGGATGCGCCGCGCCACGCTGACGCTGCCGGCAGAGGCCCTGGTGGTCTGGATGATGGGGCTTTCAGCGATCGTGATGATTATCCTGGCGGTAGCGTTCGAACCTGCGCAGACCTGGGATTTCAGCCCCGCCATCTGGGCCAGCCTGGTGTGGGCCGTGCTGATCAACTACGGCGCTGCGCAGGTGGTCTGGTTCCGCCTGGCGCGCGCCCTGCCGCCCTCCACCAGCGCGATGAGCCTGATGGCCATTCCGCTGATCGGTGTGCTGAGCGCGCCACTGATCGTGGGTGAATGGCCGCATTGGCAGGATCTGGCAGCCATGGCGTGCATCGTGGTGGCGATGGGGGCGGTGCTGCTGCGGCGGGATTGAGTGCTATCGGTCCTGAACCGGATACCAGTAAGTACGCCGCTTGACTGTCGGAACAGGAATATTCGGACGCTTGGTGCACAGAGGCGAGGTACACGGAGGCTCATCGCCGCCGTTGCCGCCACCGCCGATGATGAAAGGCACGACCTCCGTCTTGCCGTCGACCTCGACGTTCACCAAACCAGTCACAGGCGATGGCGCCAAGCCTCCGCCGTCAAAGTCCGCAGGCAGATACTTCATGCCCTCCAGCAGGCTGATGTTGTATCCGGTGGCTACCCCAAATTCGACGGACATGTTTTTGCCGTGGTGTCATCTCCCGTCGTGCTGGTCGCCGCCGCCGTATCAGGCCGGTTGGTACTGAAATAGACTTGTCCGCCAAAGGTCGTGGGCGCATTGACGCCCTTTTCTCCCGATCCTGGCAGCGTGACATAGAAACCGCTGCCGCTCTTGTCGTAGACCGGACAGGTGGCGATGTCGGTAAAGTCCGTGCAGGTGGCATTGAACATGCCCTCCGGTCCAGTGGTGGAGGTCGCACTGGAGTCATCACGCACAACGGTCCAGCCGGAACCATCCACCCCGGTCTGCGTATCCTTGATCATGTAGAACCGGTTCTTCACGTTGTTGGCGCTGTTGCCTGCCAACGGATGCTCCCGGTCGCCGGAGACGGCCACCACGGCATCGTAGTTTTTAGTCAGCACCACATCCGGCGGGAAAAAGAACTTGCGCGGGGGCGTGCTCGAACTCCCCAGGGCCGCAAGGAGATAGGCTTTCCAGGTACTGACGGCACCGGTGCCATCGGGCTGCATATCCACACGCCAGATGTTGCCCGCAGTATCGGCAGCGTACATGCGATCGGCGTTGCCATCGAAATCGCGATCGACCAAAGTGATATCAGCCGGGATCGAGGTGTTCATTGCCCCCAGCGTGCAGGTGGTACCGGAGGTGGTGCAACTCGTCGCGGTGCCAGAGCCCCTTGCGCATGCCAGACAAGGGCACCGGTGATGGCGTCCACCACATAGATGGCATTGCCCATGGAATCGGAGCCCGCCGCCGGTGCATCGTTGTCTTGATTGGTGTCGTAACCGCCGCCAAAGATCAACACGGGATTGGTGTGGCCTTTGATCTTGACCACCTTGGGCTGCGACCATGTCTGCCCCAGCTTCTCGAACCCTGAAGTCGCGTTCGTGATTTTCCACATGTATTGCGGGTTCGCCGGATCGCTCACATCCAAGGCATAGAGTAGGCGCCCGCCTCGGCGGGCCGACAGGAAAATATAGGCTTTCCCCGTGGCCGCATCCCAGTACACCCCGGGTGCACCGTCAAAGAAATACGGTTTGCCAGAGGGGTTTTTCGGCGTGTTGCAGGAATTGGCATTGGCCGCCGTGGCACCCAGCGTCAGCTGCACGCTGTTCGTATAGAGCTGCTGCAGGCAGGAGTAGAACTCTGGCGCCACAAAGCTCCACAACTCGCCTCCAGGCGGCACCGAGACGGACTGATTCTTGGCATCCTTCACGGTGATCGCGCAATCGGTCGATACGGCGCACTTACCCATCGGCGCCGGTGAGGTGTTGCCAGCGGGAGGCTGGTTGCCATTGATGGCACGGAACATGCCGTCGTTGGACCCATAAAAGACCACCGTGCCGTATTTCTTGCCGGATGCATCGGCTCTATCGCCGTAGTTGATGACCGCCGGACGTGAATGGAGCACATCGCCATGTATCGAACCGCGAATGCTGATGGCGGTGGTCGCGGTGGGCGGTATGCTGGCCTCCGAGCCGGCCTGCGCGTCGCTTGCGACTCGCTTGGTGTCTGCCCCGCGGATCCAGTTGATGAGGTTGTTCACCCATGCCGTCACCACGTTCAGGACAGTGGCAGTCAGGCTGGTGGTGTTCGCGATATCGAAGCGGGTGGTGCTCAGCGCACCGGAGCAGCCTGTGGACGGGCAGGTATACACATTGCGCGAGGTGGTGGCCGCCGCACCGACCGTGGCTGGGTACGTGTCCTGCAAATACTTGAGCCTGAGCTGCTGCCCCACGCCGCCTTTCTCGACGAATTGCCCATCCGGGGCGTCAAAGCCATCGCTGGCGCCTAGATTCGCGTAGCTGTTGAGCCAGAAGCCGCCCTTGGCGCCGGCACTATCCGGCAACTTGGTCGTATCCTTGGATGTCCAATAGCTGACGGCCTGCGTACTCATGAAGCCCGTGCCCGCCGTACTCAAGGCTTCTCTTGCCGTCTTGCCCGCGCTATAAGGTCCCCAGGAGGCATCCGCGGTGAAGAGCTCCACCGAGCCCGAAGTGGTGTCCACACCGATCTGGTACTGCTTGAGGTTCCCCATCCAGCGCGGCGCCCCCTGCATCAGGCCTGAACATGCCCATGTAAATCTGGTTCAGGTAGGTTCCCTGGGTATTGGCGCTGACGGGCAGCACGGGTGCCGCGAACACGCTGTTGACGGCTTGCACGTCGGCGAATACCCGCTTGATCGCCTTGACAAGCTCCTCCAGACCGGAGGACTTGGTGATATCAATCAGGAATGGCGTACCGCCGCCTTGGTTGGCCATGCTCACCATGAGCTGCTCATAATCCGGATTGCTGCCATCCGTCAGAATGATGGTGTAGGTGGTGATGGGTGAGTAGCTCACGCTCGAGCTGGTCGTCTTTCCCGTGCGCATGAAAGCGGCCCACTCATCGGAATAGTCGCTCTGGTACTTGCCGGAAGCCAGACTCTGGGTAACAGGCGACTTCCAGGGAGAAGGCAAGGAAAGCTGAGTGATGGAGTTCAGGATCTGAGCCGTCTGCAGTGCGCCGCCCCCCGGTTGCCTCCGTCCTGAGGTTTCTGGTTATTGGTCGCGAAAGTGATGTACAGCACGAAGTTCCGTGCGCAGGTCAGACTCCCAAGCCCCGGATAGGTCTTGCCCGACAACCCCGTCTTGCCCTGGTAGAACGCCCAGGCTTCCTGCATGGCTTGCGCGACCTGGTTGTTGTTGCTTTTGTTGGCAGCCAGGTTCATCCCGGAGATGGTGCCCAGCATCTGGCTCAAGCCCTTTCCATCACCTGCAACACCGGTGCCGTCCATGTTCAGCAGCGCGCTAGGTGGCGGCGATGCCGCAGGATTGACAAACAACCCTCCGTCCGTACCGCCGCTGGGGAAATACATCAGGCCCAGATTGATGCGGCCATTCAGAGATTCATCGGTACCGATTGCGCTGACCGCCTTGTACAGACCACAACGCTCGAAGCCAAAGTTGGTTCCAGACGTCTTCTTGTCTTCGCTGAGTTTGGTCGTTCCCCCGGGGATCGTAGCATCGCAGGTGTAGCTGGCGCTGGCGTCCGATGCCGCGGCATTGTCGTAAAGAATAAGCAGATTGGGGGCTCCGCTGCCCGCCGCGCCTTGATAGATGTCGATGTCTTCCGCGTGGGCCGCCCGAGGTACCAGGCCGGCCAGCGCCAAGCAGAGTGCCAGACCGGTCCAGGCAGAACGGATGCTGTATTTTTCCTTCATGGTGCGTCCCCTGGGAAGGCTTGTATCGGACATGGTCGGAGCTGAGCTGGTGTTTGGATCTGGGAGCAGGCTTCAGCAGCTGGCGCCTACGCCCACCCGTTGAGTCACGCCCTGGCTTTGCACATAGACCGGTTGGGTGCTGTTGGCAGACGTGCTAGTGGCCTTGATGTCCCACACCGACGACGAGCACAGTGAATCGCCGCTGCTGGGCATGCCCGGCACCAGGCTCCCGCTGGTGAAGCAGGGCTTGTCGTTGCTGTCGTCGATGTTCAGGCTGAGCTGCGAAATGGGCTTCACGTACATGCACTTGGCGTCCACCTTGACGCTGTATTTCGCCCCGCTCTGCCCGCTGTCGTTGATGTCCACCGTGAATGTCTGCGTGGAAAGTATTGAACTCAGATCACCGCTGATGACGCTCTCGATCATCTGCTGGCCAGCCATGGCGCCCTCCTGCCGCATCTGCATGTTGCCAGTCACCTGCGTGTTCACGTTGGTGGTCTTGACGGCTGAGGCCACGATGAGCATCAGCACGATCATGAAGATCATGGCCACCAGAAGGGCGGCGCCGCGCTGTTTGCCGGCAGCGGGCGCAAAGCAGCGTCGAGTCACGGTGTTTCCCTCAAGGCAGAGATGTTGATGATGCGTGCCACTGTGCTGTAGGCCATCCGCTTGTAGCCATCGTTGAACGGCCCCACGCTGGGTTTTGCCAAGCCAAGGCTGAACGTGCGGCCATCGTCCTTCCAACCACTGGGTTTCTCCGTGGTGCGTGCCAGCAGGTTGATGCGTACGGTGACCACGTCCTTGCGCTCATAGGTGGCAGGCGTCGGGCAGATAGCTGCGTCGTCGGTCACGAATACAGGCGTCTCTGCGTAGTTCTTGCTGATGTAGCAATCGGGAGAGCCGTTGTAGCCGGCGCCCATATCGACGCCATAGTCCAGTTGCAGATCGTCAATGCCATCCGCCAGAGACGTGGGAGTGGCGCTCATGGCGCCGCCTGCGTACTCAACCACCTTGAGCGTCGGAATGCCATCGTTCTTGCCTGTGGCGCACTCATTGCAGGTACTGATGAAGTAGATGCGATGGATCACTTTCCGCAGGGGCGCGAGTGCGGCGCAGTCCTTTTGGTGCAGAGAGAACGCACTGCCGCCACCCAGGCCAATGGCCAGCGGCTGCGAATCGGTTCCGCAGGTGGATATCTGTACGTAGGCTTCGGAAGTGCTGGCGGCGGTCGTCAACACTTCTTGCGATGAGACACGCGTGATCAGCAGCATGGCAGTGCCGGGCTTGACGTTGGCGGCGCTCAAGCAGGTAGGTACTGTTTCCAGCATCTGCACAGCCAACGGCAGCAGCGGCGGTGGCGCCGGGGTCCCTGCCGGCGCGTCATAGCCCAGCCCTGCGACGTTGCCCGGACAGACTGCGAGCGTAAACGAGCGCCCGCCTGATGACAGCGATGGTGCCGCTCCTCTTTCCCAGGTCTGGTCACCCGTCGTCCCCACAAACCCGGCGGACTCAATGTCCGTGCTCAGTACCTGCAAGGCGTAACGCCCGCTTTCCACCTGCCGTGAGGTTTTGTCCAACTCGGTGCGGTTGCCAATAGTCGAAACCACCAGAGTAATCAGCGCGCCCAGCAACAGCAGCCCCAGCGCCACCGCCACCAGGAGTTCGACGATCGTGAAACCTCTCGATGCCTTCGGCCGCCGGTTGGAAATGCGCGGGGACCTCATGAGATGTTCCCGATCTGCACCTTGACCGTGACCACACGGTGCAGCTTTTCATTGCCAAAGACACCATCGCCGCAAGGGAATGCGGTGCCATCGCTCAAGGTAGGTGCTGCCGTAGGGGTCAGGCCCTGCCATGCCACTGCGATGCGGTAAACGTAGGTTGTCTTGGTGCCGACCAGGGCCGTGGTTTGCGTGATGCACCCCATTGCATCAATAGGGGCTCCCACCTTCGCCACCCCGACGGATTCCCCTTTGATCAGCTTGCTCCAGTCCTTCAGGTCCAGTTGTGCACGGGCTTGCGCCATAGCGTCGGTTCCCAGCGTGCAATCGGGGATGTCCGTGTCTTCCGAATCCTTGTCCAGGGTCAACCCGGCAGTGCCATTTGAATAGCAGGAAGCTACCTTGCGATTGGCGTTGAGCCGGTTGACCATGTTTTCGAGCAACTGCAACGCCTGCACCCGCTGGAACGATTCCAGTTCCGCCTGATTGGCACGGCCGCTCACCCCTACGAGCCCTAGCAGGCCAAACAGCAGGATGACCAGCGTAACCAGAATCTCGATGAGCGTAGTGCCCGCTTGCCGGCGGCGGCGGAGCACGAAGAAGTTCTTCACGTGCACCCCCTCACTGCTGAACGGCTGGCCGCCCAGACCTATGGTGATGCAGCGCGCTTTCACGCCAGCCACCGGCGTTGACGCTTCGATGCTGAACTTGGCGGCCCCAGTCGCGCGTCCGTCGCGGCCATAGATAATGGCGCTCTGGTCGTCCGCTTCGGTGATCTTCAGGCTGCTCAGAGCCTCTTGGCTACTGAAGGTACTGGTGTTGTCGGTGACCGACCAGCCTTCGTTCCAACTGGTCGCACCAGTTTTCATCTTGAGCCTGACGTCGCCATTTTGAGCAATTGCCTGGCTGCGCGCCAACATCAGCGCCGACATGAGCTCGAAAGAGGCGTTGCGTATCCGCTGATTAGCAATGAACTCCCGGAATGAGGGCACCGCCACCACGGCAAGGACCGTCAGCACGGCAATCGTAGTCATCAACTCGATGAGCGTGAAGCCGCGCGGCGGAGGGCGCTTTACCAGCATGTGGCGCCCCCGTTTTCCGAGGTTTTGCCACCCGCCTCATCAATGGTCAGCTTGCCGCAACTGGTATCGCGGGTAGCCTGGCTTCCTTGCGGAGTGGCCTCCACGGTAAAGCCTGGCGGCTTGCGCGGCGAACTGCCATCCATCGTGACCTTGGACACCACAACGTAGTTTCTGGCGACATCGGGTGGCGTACTGATATTCAGCTTTGTCGCGATATCGCCGTCATTGGGCGCGTCGGCATAGCTGCGTGCATCCAGCAGATAGCGCTGCTGCCGGCTGCTGACTTCCAGCATGAACGACTGCGCTGCACGCCGGTTCGATTTGACGATGTAACTCGTGTAAGACGGATACGCTACAGCCGCCAGAATCGCAATGACAGCCACCACGATCATCAGCTCGATGAGCGTGAATCCTGCCGCTTGCCATCTATTCCTGTAGCTCCGCATGGCGTTTTTAAGAAGTATTAATTTTTAGTTCAATGTGAAATTATCACATCATGTTAAAAAATCTTACAAACAACGACGAGCGGTAGAAAATCACCGATGAACGGTATTGAGGGCCACCAGCGGTTAGACTGAGGCGACGACAATAGGGGCCCACTCCCTCCAACCGAAGTCTTTTCTCGATATCCGCCAATGCATGAACGCCTGACTTGGGCCCAATCCGCCCTGGCGCGCATACTGCGTCCGGCCGTGCGGCTGGCGTTGGCGATGGGGCTCAAGCATCCGCAGTTGGAGGAGATCCTGCGGGATCTGCTGCTGGACGAGGCCCGGCACCTCTGGAGGCGCCAGGGGGTGAACCGGCCCAATTTGAGCCAGCTCTCGGTCACGACCGGTCTCAACCGGAAAGACGTCACGGCGCGTGTGCGCCAGACCCGCGACCCCTTGCCGGCCACGGAAGCCTCCGCCGCGGCGAAGGCCTATACGGCCTGGCTTCAACTGGTTTCCGAGGAGCCTGCCCTGCGGCGCCTGCGCATCGCCGATACTGGGAATGGCCCTTCCTTCGAGCTCGTAGCCCGGCTGGCCTCACGGGGCAACGTGCACCATAAGACGCTGATGGAAGAATTGCTGCGCCTGGGGCTGATCGCCCTGCCGGAAGATGGCGCCGAGGGAGAGGTGGAACTCGTCGGTGACGGCTTCGTACCTGTGGGCAGCCTGCGGGACATGCTCGCCTTTGCGGGGGACAACGTTCGTGATCACTTGCTGGCGGCGGTAGGCAATACGCTGGGAGAGCAGCCTCGGATGCTGGAGCGCGCCGTGTATGCCTCGGGCCTGTCGGCCCAGGAATGCGAACGCATCCACCAAAAGATCCGCGATGAGTGGGAACCCCTGCATTTCCGGCTGGTGCGCGAGATGTCCAAGGCGCACGCCGAGGCCCGCGGCCAAGGCACCGCACGGATACGCGTGGGTGTATACGTTTATCACGAAGACCAACCGGCCAATGGAGCGGCCGCAGCCCCTATCCATCTGGAGCGTGAGTCATGAACAGAAGAGCAGGCATGCGTGCACTGACAGCCGCCTTGCTTCTGGCAGCGGCCGGCTATATGACGGGCTGCGGCGGCGGCGATGGCGTGGGCTCGGGTGGCACGGGCGTCTTCAAATCCACGGTCGCCGTGGGCAGTGTCACCGATACAGCGAGCAGCGGGTATGTGGTGATCAACGGCGTACGCTTCGATGTGAGCCAGGCGCTGATGGAGATCGACGGCGCTCCGGCCGGCCAGCTCAAACCCGGCATGACGGTACAGGTAGAGGGCACGGTAGACTCAGGACTGACCACGGGCAAGGCCACCCGGGTCGTGTCTGTTCCCGAACTGCGCGGCACGGTGGATGCCGTGGATGAGCCGCAGGGACAGTTCAGCGTGCTGGGCGTCCCGGTTTCGGTGGACAAGGCCACCATATTCGATGGTGTGAGCGACCTCTCCACTTTGCAGCCGGGCCAGAGCGCTCAGGTCTACGCCCTGCCCAACGGCAGCGCCTTGCGCGCCACCAGGGTGGAAGCGCTGTCTGCCGCGCCAGGCACCGTGCTTCCCGTGCTATGGAGCAAAATCGAAGCACTGGATAGCCTTGCGCGCCGGTTCCAGGCAGGTGCCCTGGTAGTCGACTACGGGCAAACGGCTTTCGGGGAAGGGCTGAGCGCCGCCACACTGGCCAACGGCGCGTTTCTTTACATCAGCGCCCAGGAAGCCCCTGTCGGCAAGGTGCTCAAGGCCAGCCTTCTGCGCCCGGCTCATGAACTGCCTGCACAGGCCAATTCCCCTGTGACACTCGCCGGACTGGTCACTGCGTTCACGTCAGCGCAATCGTTTGTGGTGCAGGGCACACCGATCGACGCCAGCCAGGTGAAGGTGATCACCGGGGGTACGATAGGCGACGTGGGCCTCGGCACCAAGCTCACGGTGGCCGGGCGTATGGCAGACGGTGTGCTGGTAGCCCAGCGCGTTGAAATTCTTCAGGCCGCCAGCGACTCCAATTCAGGAGCCAAGCCGGAGACGGGCGGATCCCCCGATTCGGGCTCAGGTAACTCGGGCAACGGTACTGGAAGCGATAACTCGGGCAATGGCAGCCCAGGCAACGGTTCCGGTAGCGATAACTCGGGCAATGGGAACTCAGGCAGCGGTTCCGGTAGCGACAACCCAGGCAATGGAAATTCGAGCAGTGGCTCTGGGAACGGCAACTCGGGCAATGGCAACTCAGGCAACGGAGGCACGAACAGCGGCTCTGGGAGTGGTAATTCGGGCAGTGGCTCGGGAAGTGACAACTCGAGCAACGGAAACTCGGGTAGCGGAAGCTCAGATAACGGAAACTCTGGCAACGGCGGCTCGAACAACGGCAACTCGGGTAGCGGGGGCACGAACAACGGCGGTTCGAACAACGGCAATTCGGGCAACGAGGGCACGAACAATGGCGGTTCGAACAACGGCAACTCGGGTAGCGGGGGCACGAACAATGGCGGTTCGAACAACGGCAACTCGGGTAACGGGGGCACGAACAATGGCGGTTCGAACAACGGCAACTCGGGTAACGGGAGCACGAACAATGGCGGTTCGAACAACGGCAATTCGGGTAACGGGGGCACGAACAATGGCGGTTCGAACAACGGTAACTCGGGTAGCGCCGACTTGGTAACCTGAGTTCGAACGAACACGCTCTTATACGGCCTCCATCACAGCCCTCAAGAACTGCTTCGTCCGTTCTTCGCGGGGTTGGGCGAACAGCTCTTCTGCAGGGCCCTGCTCCACGATCCGGCCTTGATCGAAAAAGCACACGCGATCAGAGAACTCGCGGGCGAACCCCATCTGATGCGTGACCATCAGCATGGTCAGCTGATGTTCCCGGCCCAACGAGCGGATCACACTGAGCACTTCTCCGCACAATTCCGGGTCCAGCGCTGAAGTCACCTCGTCGAACAGCATCACCTTCGGACGCATCGCCAACGCACGCGCGATGGCAACCCGCTGCTGCTGTCCCCCGGAAAGCTGCGACGGGTGGTGATGGAGCTTATCGCTCAAGCCCACCATCGCTAGGAGCTCAACAGCCCGCTCGCTCGCCTCTTCCTTGCCCAGGCCCAATACGGAACGAGGCGCTTCCATACAATTTTCCAGAGCGGTCATGTGGGGAAAGAGGTTGAAATGCTGGAACACCATGCCAATCTGGGCACGCATGCGCCGCAGGTGCCGGCGGTCTGCCGGCACCTGCCGTCCACCACGCTCCATGCATGTCAGCGGCTCGCCCTCTATCCGGATGACGCCGCCATCAATGCCCTCCAGCGCCATAAGCACACGCAGTACGGTGGTTTTTCCAGAGCCTGAAGGCCCGATGATCGCGACCTTCTCATGCGGAGCGACGTCCAGGTCCAGGCGATCCAACACCGTCAGTTGACCATAACGCTTGGTCACCCCTTCGAAGCGCACCATGGGCGTCTGCGCTTTAGGGTGTTCTGTCTCGTTCATACCCGCCTTCCGGTGCGCGATTGCAAAGCCCTCTCTACCTGGCGGATCAACGCCGCCGAGACAAGACTGAAAATCAGAAAAAACACGCCTACCAGCGTTATGGGCTCGGTATATTGGAAGCTCTCCGCACCCAAGACCTTGGCGGTCTGCATCAGTTCGGTCACTGCGATCACCGACAGCAGCGGCGTTTCCTTGAAGAGCGCCACCAGATAGTTACCTAAAGCGGGCACAACAGGCGGAATGGCCTGCGGCAAGATCACGCGTTGAAAGGTCCGCCAAGTTGAAAAGTTAAGTGCCGCGGCAGCTTCCCACTGGCCTTTGGGCACGTTGTCAAGGCCCGCGCGGTACACCTCCGCACAGTAGGCGCCGTAATGCAGACCCAAGGCCAGAATCCCTGCAGGCAACGCTTCCAGCGTCAAGCCGATTTCCGGCATCAGGTAATAAAGGAAAAATATCTGGATCAACAGCGGCGTAGAACGTAGAAACTCTACCGTGCCAGCCGCTATCCGGCTCAACCAGGCAGGTCCTGCCCTCCGGCAGACAGCGAACAGCAAGCCGACCAGCAATGCCAGCGCAAAGCCCATGAACGTAGCCTGTACGGTGACTACCGACGCCTCGGCGAGCAATGGAAGTATTTCCCAGGCGTAGTCCCAATCCCAGACAAGCATCTCACGCCACTTTCTCAATGCGCTGGCCGCGCGTGACACGGCGCTCCAAGGCGCGCATACCCGCGGTGATCAACACAGACATGCCCAGATACATGAGCAATACCGTCCCGAACACCTCGGTGGTTCGCAGGGTATGCTGGTTGAGTTGCTGCGCCTTGAACGCGAGATCGGACAGCGTGATCAGTGACACCAGCGAAGTGGCCTTGAGCAATTCGATCAACAGATTGCCCCAAGGCGGGATCATGGCCGCGAAAGCCTGTGGCAAAACGATGCGCCGCAATGCTTGGCCACGGCTCATGTTCAAAGCTGTGGCCGCTTCCCACTGGCCGTGCGGCACCGAATTGATAGCCCCGCGAACCACTTCAGCGCCGTATGCACCCACATTCAGTCCCAGCGCAAGAATGCCCACGGCCAAAGCCGGAAGCACAACGCCGAATTGCGGAAGCACGAAGAACAACCAGAACAGCTGCACCAGCGCTGAAGTGCCGCGGAAGGCTTCGATGTAGGTTACAGCCAGCCAGCGCAGCGGCAATGGCCCGTACACGCGAGCCAAGCCTGCCAGGAAGGCCATGGCCACGGCCAGCAAGGAACCGCCTGCCGCCACAACCATGGTCACGCCTGCGCCGCGCAATAGCTCCGGCATCAACTCCCCCACAGAGGTGAAGCTGACGACGCACAGTCCTCCCACGAAGGCAATGATGGCCATCACCAGGATCACGGTCAGCTTGGGCGAAAGGGCCACGGCCGGCCTCCTGCTATTCGCCCGCGCAGTGCTGCTCGGCGGTCCGCTCGGGCAGGTTCGACGAATCGAAGCCGAACTCCTTGACCATGGCCAGGTGCTCCGGCGTGCCGATGAATTTTTTCAGTTCAGCATTGACCGCATCGCGCAAGCCGGTGTCCTCCGGTCTGAAGGCAAACGCGCCTTCGCCGCGGTAGGTTTTTCCATCGTGCTCGAAGTCGAAAGGTTGAGCACGCTCCAGTTCCTCGTCCTTATTGGCGAGATCCTGCGCGGTGAGCGACGTGAAAGCCGCCGCTGCGGCGCGGCCGGACTTCACATTGGCCACGGCTGCGGCGAAATCGGGCACCAGCACTTGCTGCCCGCGCTTCATGCCAGCCATGCGCGCCTGTTCGACTTCGGCGACACCCGCCACAAAAGCAATCTTCGCATCATTCCCGATGGCATCCTCGTAGGTATTGATTCCCTCGGGATTGCCTTTCTTCACGACCATTGCCGTGCCAACCCCATAGGTGGGGTCCGCAAAGATGACTCGCTTGCAGCGCGCGGGCGTGATGTACATCGACGCCACGATGGCGTCGAAGCGACCCGCGCGCAGGCCCGGGATCAGCGCCCCCCACTCAGTCAGGACACCATCCACGCTCTTTACACCGAGCTTGTTCATGATGTGGCGAAACACTTCGGGCGATTCACCCGTTAACTGACCTGACGAGGTGGCATATGCGAAAGGAGCTTCGTTGGCAAAGCCCACCCGAATGAAGCCCTGCTCCCGCAGTTGCTCCAGTGTCACCCCGGCGCTGGCCGCGCCAGCGCCGAGGAGCGCACAAGCACCCGCCAGAGTGAGCAGAGCGCGCCGCAAAATGAATTTCGGATTTTTTCTCATGTCTCTCTTTCCGGCTGATCTTGGCATCAGCTCGATGCGGATGGCGGTGAGAAGGGCACCGCAGAAATGTCCTCGCGCTCGGCGATGAAGTTGGGTCTTGGCGGCAAACCACAAAATGGCGCCTGCGGCGGGTTGTCGACGCTGTTGTAGACCACGAAGATATTGCTGCGCGGCAAAGGCGTGATGTTGGAGTTCGAGCCATGCATGATGTTGCATTCGAAGAATGTCACGGCGCCTGCCAGGCCGGTTGGGGCGACGATGCCGAATTCATCCACCAAACGGGCAAGGCTTTCGTCGTCGGGCACGCCCACTTCCTGGTGCCGCAGCGAGTCCTTGTAGTGGTTGTCAGGCGTTTCGCCTACACACGACACATAGCGCTGATGCGATCCGGGAATGATCATCAATGGCCCGTTGTGCGGCGTATTGGCTGTCAGGCTGATGGAGCAGCTGAGCATGCGCATGGCAGGAATGCCGTCCTCCACGTGCCAGGTTTCAAAGTCGGAGTGCCAGTAGAACTCCTTGCCTCGAAAACCGCCTTTGTAGTTGATGCGCGACTGGTGGATGTAGACATCTCCTCCCAGCAACTGGCGCGCGATCGCCACCAGCTTCGGATGCTGGCACAGCCGGCGCAGCACCTTGCTTGAACGGTGCACCGCGAAGATCGAGCGCAGCTCGCGGCTGCCCGGCTCGATGACGGCTTCCTCAGCCTGTTTCACGGCCTCGTCCTGGCGTAGCCGCTGGAGCTCTTCCAGACAGGAGGAGATATCAGTTTCATCCAGGAGGCCCTCAAAGCCAAGATAGCCGTTGTCTTCGTAGAACAGCAGATCGCGCTGTGTCAGCGGCCCATCCTCGACCCGGCCATGAACCACAAGGTCCTGGCGGGCACTGATGCCCGCCACCGGCTGATGGCGTGAAGGATAGCGATCGTCCGCGCGGACGCTGGCAGTATGTACTTCACTTTGCATCATGGTATGAGCTCTCCTTTCGCTCAATCCGACAGCGCGTAAGCACCGGAGGCATCGTGTACTTCCCGACCGGTCAGCGGGGGATTGAACACGCACACCATGCGCATGTGCGTGCCCTTGTTGGCGCGCAGGATATGGTGGTCGTGCTGGTTGAGCGCATAAATCGTCCCCACACGGATCGGATGCGTCATGCCCGTGCCCAGATCGGTAATTTCGCCCTCGCCTTCGATGCAGTACACGGTTTCAAGGTGGTTGAGGTAATGCATTTCCACTTCGGCACCCTTTTTGATGATGGTGTCGTTGACCGAGTAACCCATGCCGGCATCCTTGTAGATCAAGCGGCGGCTGGTCCAGGTTTCGGTATCCACGTCAGCGGGCGTGCCCAGAACGTCATCGAGGTGTTTGACAAGCATGTGTGTTCCTTTCTTGAGTGGTGATGAGATGAGACCTTGGCGTCAAGCCGCTTGGCGAAGACCATCGCTGAGAACGGCCTGCAGGCTCTGGTCAATGATGTCCAGCCCGTGCCCGAGATCCTCCTCCTTGATGGTGAGACTGGGCAGCAGCTTGAGTACCTGATCATCGATACCAGCGGTCTCGACAATCAAGCCGCGCTCGAAGCATGCTTTCGAAACCTGGCCGGCCAACGCGGCGTCGGCGAATTCAACGCCCTGAATCAAGCCAAGGCCACGGACCTTGCCGTCGACGCTGCGCTGGCGCAGCATGCCCTCCAGCCGCTGTTGGGTTAGATCACCTTTGCGCACGACCGCGTCCTGCAGCACAGCGTCGGTCCAAAAGCTCAGCGCCGCGGCGCCTGTCACGAACGCAGGACAGTGGCCGCGAAAAGTACCGTTGTGTTCGCCGGGTGCCCATTGATCCAGCTCTGGCTTGATGAGCACCATCGCCAACGGCAATCCGTAGCCCGAGAGCGATTTGGACAAGGTGACAATGTCCGGGACGATGCCCGCCGCTTCGAAACTGAAGAATCCCCCAGTACGACCGCATCCGACCTGGATGTCATCGACAATGAGCACAATGCCGTGCCGCTCGGTAATCTCACGCAGACGCTTCAGCCAGGCATGGCTGGCCACGTTCACTCCACCTTCGGCCTGCACAAGCTCCAGGATCACAGCGGCGGGCAGGCCCATCCCGCTGCCGTTGTCAAGCAACATCGCTTCGAAGATATCCAGCGTGTCGGTATCACCTCCGAGGTAGCCGTCATAGGGCATTGAAGCTGCGTGGGCTAGCGGCACGCCGGCGCCAGCGCGCTTGAAGCCATTGCCTGTGACGGACAATGCGCCCAAGGTCATGCCATGGAAGCCATTGGTGAAGCCCACCACATCTTCGCGCCCCGTGACCTTGCGCGCCAGCTTGAGAGCAGCCTCGACGGCGTTGGTGCCAGTGGGACCAGGGAATTGCATCTTGTATTCCAGGCCGCGCGGCTGCAGGATCACCTCCTGGAAACGCTCGATAAACGTGGCCTTGGCCTCGCTGTACATGTCCAGCGTGTGGGTGATGCCGTCGCGCATGAGATAAGCCAGCAACGCCTGCTTCAAGCGGTCCGGATTGTGGCCATAGTTCAGTACACCGGCGCCTGCAAAAAAATCCAGATACCGGCGGCCTGTGGTGTCGGTCATCCAGGCCCCTTTTGCGGACGAAAACACAGCGGGAAAGCTGCGGCAATAGCCTCGGACTTCGGACTCGTGTTGTTCAAAAATATTCATGATTTCTCCTCTTGGCAGTGGATGACGAGATAAATGAACGAGCTAGCGCTCACCGGCCAGGGCCGGTGGGGCATGACAAGTTCATTTCAGTGAATGGGCCCTATCCGCAGCAATGGCTCGGCGGGATGTTCGATGGGGAACTGATCGGTAGTGAAGTGCGGCTGTTGAGCCAGCGGCACATCCAGCCGCTGAGCCAGCGCGGCGAACAGCGCTTGTGAGGCCCGGTTGTGCGGGTCGACAGTCGCGGTGACCCATCGGGCGTCGAGATTGGCTGGCAACTCGCGCCAGGCCTCGAGCATCCGAAGCCCTAACCCCTGCCCTCTGAAGCGTGGCAGTAAACCCACTTGCCAAACGAAGGCCGCCTCAGGCTCACGCGGTGGCCGGTAGCCTATGACCATGCCTGCTGGCTGGCCTTCGTGCTTGGCCAGCAGGCAAGTCTGGCCGAAGTCGGTGGCCATCAGAAGATACAGATACGCGGAATTGAGCTCCAGCGTGCCAATGCTCTGCACAAGGCGCCACAGCGTAGCGCCATCCGATGATTGAACAGATTGAAATTCGAACGAAAGGGAAAGTGTGGGTGCGCCTATACCTGTAAGAGTCATGCCATTGGTTGTTTGTGGTGAAGCCTGACGTTCCTGCGTGGAACGTGCAATTGCTTCTGGCGATCAGACATGTGCACCTTGACGGCTTTCATGTCCGGTCGGCCCCTCGAGGGGGACCTACAAAAAAACTCAAGCGACCCAAACGGCCGTTGAACGATACAGGCTTTGCTAGCTCCGCTCATGCACGAAGTGCATGGGGAATGATGTGAATACCGAAGCGCCGACCCGAGAATTCCGTAGCGGCCGCTGGCCGCCCTGAACCTTTTTTTAGTCTAATCCCCTTAGTCGGATCATGCAAGCCCGCACATTTGCCTAGGACTTTATTGCCTCAGCACAGGCGATGGCGAAACGGTACTATGCAGCGGCCGGATAAAAGCCGGTTGGCTGTACTCCGCGCGCCTTCAGTGGCCCCACGGCCTGGGCGATAGCGCCGATATGGTCAGGCGTGGTGCCGCAGCAGCCGCCGACGATATTGACCAGCCCTTCGGCGGCGAACTCATGCAACAGCCGGCTGGTGACTTCAGGCGTCTCATCGAAACCGGTATCGCTCATCGGGTTGGGCAAACCGGCGTTGGGATAGCAGCTGATGAAAGTCTCCGGCGCGATGCGGTTGAGTTCCTGGATATAGGGGCGCATCAGCGCGGCGCCAAGGGCGCAGTTCAGGCCCACCGCCAGGGGCTGGACGTGGCGCACGCTGTACCAGAAGGCCGTCACCGTCTGGCCCGAAAGCACACGGCCAGAGGCGTCGGTGACCGTGCCGCTGATGATGATCGGCAGGCGTTCGCCGCTTTTCTCGAAAAACTCCTCGATGGCGAAGAGCGCGGCCTTGGCATTGAGGGTGTCGAAAATGGTCTCCACCAGCAGCACATCGGACCCGCCTTCGACCAAGGCCTCGACCTGCTCGTAGTAGGCTGCGCGCAGTTCCTCGAAGCTGGTGTTGCGCGCGCCGGGATCGTTCACATCAGGGCTGATGCTGGCCGTCTTGGGCGTGGGGCCAAGAGCGCCGGCCACGAAGCGCGGATGGTCGGGTGTGCTGAACTTGTCGCAGGCGGCGCGCGCCAGCCTGGCCGAAGCCAGGTTCATCTCGCGCGACAGGTCCTGCATGTCGTAGTCGGCCTGGGCCACGCGAGTGGCGCCAAAAGTGTTGGTCTCGATCAGGTCAGCCCCGGCCGCGAGGTATTTCTCGTGGATATCGCTGATCACGTCGGGCCGCGTCAGGCTGAGCAGCTCGTTGTTGCCCTTCACATCCTTGTGGAAATCCTTGAAACGCTCGCCACGGTATTGCTCCTCGCTCAGCTTGAAGCGCTGGATCATGGTGCCCATGGCGCCATCGAGGATGGCGATCCGTTTCGCAAGAATGGCGGGCAGCGCGGCGGCGCGGGTGTAGGCTGGCGAGTTCATACCCAGGATTGTAGAAAGCCTGCGCCCCGGCCGAGAAACCGCCCCGAAAAGACCATTGGATTCTTCCGCAATCTGCCGGAAAGCCAGGATTCCAATCACCCCCCGCTCACCGCTTGGTCCAGCTGCTGCAGAGCCTCCATGTAGATCGCGCTCACCTTGCGGTACATCAGTGCCACCACCGTCTCGGGAAGCGCCGGACGCACATCAACCACCTGCAGGCGCTCCGCCGCGATCAAGCTTTCGGCGGCCTGGCGCGGCACCACGGCCAGGCCCAGGCCTTCGACGACCAGCTGCACGTTGGCCGCCAGCGAATCCGATTCCACCAGCGGCGACGGCGCCCGGCTTCCACGCGCAGTGAACATTTCATTGAATGATTTGCGCTGGTGCGTGCTGGCCGAGGGAAGAATCCACGGGTAGCCGAGCAGGTCTGCCCACCGGTGCCGCTTTTCCGGCACGCCGAGTTGAGGCGAAGCGATGACCACCATCGGAACCGTCAGAAAGGGCCGGATATCCAGCATCGAGAGATCCAGATTGTCGACCGCGCGCGGCGAATACAGCGACAGAACCGCATCCACTTCCCCGCGCAGCAGTTGCTCGATGAACGCGTGCAGCCGCCCTTCGTGGAGTTGGACCGTCTCTGCCACCCAGGGCGCCCCAGTCAGCAGCCTGCGCAGCACGGCCGGAGCGACGTGCTCCGCCACGAATGGAGGCATGCCAATGCGCAACAGGCCACCGTGGCTGCTGTTGCCAGCAGCCACCTCATCGGTGAGATGCCGCAACTCGTTGATCAGCAGCCTCGCATGCTTGGCCACGCGCAAGCCTGCCGCCGTAGGCGCCATGCCTTGCCGCGAACGCTGAAACAACTCTTGCCCCAGTGAGCGTTCCAGTTCCTTGATCGCCTTGCTGACAGCCGCACGTGTGATGTGCAACCGTGCGGCCACCTCGGCGAGATTGCCGCACTCGGCCACCTCGTGCACCAGTTCCAGTTGAGCGAAGCGCAGCCGCCGGCCGATGGAACGCGGGACATTGGAGTTCATGCCGCCATGTTAACTATCGGTTGATACCTCGTGAGAAATCGTCGCTATGCGCGCGCCTGCCGGCTTCATATGATGACTTTGAACACGCTCCTGACGCGCTCAAGGAGCCCACAACCATATTTGGAGACAAGCGCATGCACTACTTCCATACAGGCTTGACGCGCCGCCAGACGCTGGCGTTCGCCACGGCTTCCCTCGCTCTGCCCGCCTGGGCGCAGAACTTTCCCACGGCCGGCAAGCCGGTTCGCATCATTGTCCCGGCGCCTCCCGGTGGACCCGCGGATATCCTGGCGCGTGCCATCGGCAACTACCTGGGCCCACAACTGGACAACGTGCCCGTGATCGTGGAAAGCAAGCCTGGTGGCGCCAGCGTACCGGCCGCATTGGCCACGGCCCACGCGCCGGCGGACGGCCACACCATCATGCTGGGCCTGAACACGACGCACACCCAGGTGCCGCACATGTTCAGCAAGCCGCCCTACGACCCGTTCAAGGATTTCACACCCATCACCCAGGTATATCGCAATGGCTCTGTGCTGGTGGCGCACCCCTCCCTGCCTGTGAATGACCTCAAGGAGCTGGTGGCCTACAGCAAGGCCCAAGCGAACCCCGTGCCTGGCGGTTCTCCAGGGGTTGGCACTAACGGCCACTTCTACATCGAGATGCTGAACCAGGCTGGCGCGAAGCTGAGCCATATCGGCTACAAGGGTTCGGCCGATGCGATGCGTGACCTGCTGGGCGGCTTCACCAAGCTGCAGTTCGATGCACCCGTCACTTCGCTGCCGCACATCCAGGCCGGGCGCCTGAAGGCGCTGGCCGTGACGGGTCCCACGCGCATCAAGCAGTTGCCCAACGTGCCGACGGCGCACGAGCAAGGCTTTCCCGCCCTGGATATCACCGGCTGGATGGGGTTCTTCGGCCCCGCGAGGCTGCCTGCCGGCACGGTGGAGCGCCTGAATCAAGCGCTGGTGGCCGTGATCCGCCGGCCCGAGATCCGCGCGCAGTTCGAGCCTATGGGGCTGGACCTCACGGGTACCACGCAAGCGGAGTTCGCGGCTATCGTGCGCAGCGACTATGAGGTGTGGGGAAAGATCATCAAACAGACGGGCATCAAGCTGGACCAATAAAGATATGAGCGACAACATGGATCAAACCTCTGTGCAGGCACTGTTGGATAGGGTGAAGGTGCTGGAGCAGCGTGTGCAACGTGCTGAGGACATCGAAGCCATCAACAGGCTGACTCGCGCCTATGGCTATTACCTGGACAAGGCCTTGTGGGACGAAATGCTGGATCTGTTCACCGAGGATTGCAGCGTGGAAATCTCCGCGCTGGGTGTCTACCTCGGCAAGCAGCAGGTGGTCGTCCTGTTCAAGGAGTTACTGGGCAAAGGCCCCGCCAAGAGCGATGAGAACGGCCTGCTGTGGGGGCAGCTCTACAACCACCTGATCGTGCAGGGCATCGTGCACGTGGACGACGATGGCGTGAATGCCAGCGGCCGCTGGCGCTGCTTCATGCAGATCGCGGAATTCGGCAAGAGCGCGGTATGGGGAGAAGGGCCCTATGAGATTCGCTACCGCAAGGGAGAGGATGGCATCTGGCGGATCCGTAGGCTGCACTTCTACCGCACCTATCACACGCCTTTCGACGAAGGCTGGGCAAAGGCAAAATCACCGCTGGGTGGCGTACGGCCTCATTTGCCGCCCGACTTGCCGCCCAGCATGGAATACGAGCCCTGGCCAGCTGTATTCATTCCGCCGTTCCACTACGCCAATCCTGTTTCAGGCAGCAGGCGCTATGCCCGGGGGACCCTGAGCGCGTCTAAGACGCTGCCTGAGGAATCAAGGCTCGGCTCAAAAAACGGCTTGGTTCCTGAAATATCGTCCTGGGGAGGCCATCGGATTCTGAATCCTCGTATAGTAGCCCGCTGCTACTTCCCCAAAGCTTTGCAGGAGCGGCTTCAGAGGGTGTCCCCCAAGCCCCCCTCCGTCATTCCCGCGCAGGCGGGAATGACGAGAGTGACGTTCAGACTTTTACGACACCCTCTGAAGCCGCTCCTGCAGGGCATGGCCCCGCCCCCTGAAAGTTTCATGACGATCGATGTTGCTCGCGCGCCTCTTGCCATTCTGCAAGAGGTCTTTGGCTATTCCGCTTTCCGCGGCCAGCAGGCGGCCGTGGTGGATCATGTGGCAGGAGGGGGCGATGCGCTGGTGCTGATGCCCACGGGCGGCGGCAAGAGCCTGTGCTACCAGGTACCGGCCATTGCCCGCCAGCGCGCGGGGCGTGGGGTGACCCTCGTGATTTCACCGCTGATCGCGTTGATGCACGATCAGGTGGGCGCCCTGGACGAAGCCGGCGTGCCGGCTGCTTTTCTCAATTCCACGCTCGATTGGGAGCAGACGCAGGAGGTGGAGCGCAAGCTACTCGCGGGCCAGCTCACCCTGCTCTACGCCGCCCCGGAGCGCATTTCCACCCCTCGCTTCCTGGGCTTGCTGGATACACTGCATGCCCATGGGCAGCTCAGCCTGTTCGCCATCGATGAGGCGCATTGCGTGAGCCAATGGGGACATGATTTCCGGCCCGAGTACCGCGCGCTCACCGTGCTGCACGAGCGCTGGCCGAGCGTGCCGCGCATCGCGCTCACCGCCACGGCAGATGACGTCACGCGCGCTGACATCGTCGAGCGGCTGCAATTGCAGCAGGCGCAGCAATTCGTAAGCAGCTTTGACCGGCCGAACATCCGCTACACCATTGTCGAGAAGAAGGACGCCACCACGCAGTTGCTGCGCTTCATCGAGCAGGAACATGCGGAAGAATCGGGCATCGTTTACTGCCAGTCCCGCCGCCGGGTGGAAGAGCTGGCGGAAAAACTGTGCGAAGCCGGCCTGGACGCCATGCCCTACCACGCCGGCCTGCCCGCCACCGAGCGGCAGGCCAACCAGGACCGCTTCCTGCGCGAGGAAGGCGTGGTGATGGTCGCCACCATTGCTTTCGGCATGGGGATCGACAAGCCGGATGTGCGCTTCGTGGCCCACGTCGACATGCCGAAGAATATCGAGGGCTATTACCAGGAAACAGGCCGCGCCGGCCGCGATGGCGAGCCCGCGCATGCCTGGATGGCCTACGGCCTGCAGGATGTGGTGAACCAGCGCCGCATGATCGACGAAAGCCCGGCCGAAGAGGCTTTCAAGCAGATCATGGTGCGCAAGCTCGACGCGCTGCTGGCGCTGGCCGAAGCGACGGACTGCCGGCGCGCGCGGCTCCTAGGCTACTTTGGCGAGCAGATGACGAGCGCCCGGGATGCATCCGGCACCCACGCGCATCCGTATTGCGGCAACTGCGACAACTGCCTGCAGCCGCCCGATGTGTGGGATGCCACGGACTGCGCGCGCAAGCTGCTCTCGACCATCTACCGCGTCCAGCAGATGAGCGGCATCAGCTTCGGTGCTGGCCACATCATGGACATCCTGCGCGGCAAATCCACCGACAAGGTCGCGCAGTTCGGCCATCAGCAGGTGTCCACCTTCGGCCTGGGCGCGGAATTCAGCGAGCCCCAACTGCGCGGCGTGCTGCGCCAGCTGATCGCCGTGGGTGCCCTGCAGGTCGATGCGCAGGCGTTCAACACGCTTCGCCTGCTGGATGAGGCCCGCCCCATTCTGCGCGGCGAACAACTGGTGCGCCTGCGCGCGGCCAGCGCAAAACCGGAGCGGGTGCGCAAGACCCGTGGTGAACGCGCGGAGCGCGGCTCCCGCAGCAAGGCCGCGCCACCCGCCGCGGCGGAGCTGGATACCGCCGCGCAAGCCCGTTTCGCGGCCCTGAAGGCCTGGCGCGGCGAAGTCGCGCGCGAACACAACCTGCCCGCCTATGTGATCTTCCACGATGCCACCCTGGCCGCCATCGCCGCCCGCGCCCCTCAATCGGCAGAGGATCTGCAAGGCGTCAACGGCATCGGAGCGACCAAGCTAGAGCGCTACGGGGACGAAGTGTTGCGGGTGTGCGCCGCAGCCTGAGGCCGAGTTCGCCATTGATGGCGAGTGCACTCCCTGGCATGATCTTTCAGCCGACCGGTATGTCTGGCATGCTTGAGCCGCATGCCGCTTTCGTATTCACTGGATTCGCGATTGGTTTTCATGGCGCTTTCCCAAAAGTCATCTTTTCCGCAGCGCTGGCCGTGGCTGTTGAGCAGTCTGATGCTCTTCGGCACCCCCACGGCGATGGGGCAGCCGGCACCGGCCATGAGCTATGCCGAAGCCGAGCGGACCCTCCTGGAGCGCTCCGACAAGTTGGCCGCAAGCAACAAAGCGGTGGAAAGCGCCCGTTTGCGCCGGCAAGGCACCGAAGGGCTGGGCGGGCCCTCGGTGGCGGTCACGGGCATGGCCTACCACTACTCGGTCAACGCCGAGCTGGATCTGGACCCCGCCCGGCGCATGCTCGATGGCGTAGTGAGCATGCTGCCACCCGGGGTGGCGCAAATACCCGGCCTGCCCACGATCCCTACCAGCGTCGATCTGCACCGTGAGAAAACCAAGGCATCGGCCAGCCTTTCCGTGATCTGGCCGCTGTACCTGGGCGGCCTGACCAGCGCCGTGCGCAATGGCCTCGACGCTGCCGCCGATGAAGCCCAGGCCGATGCCACCAGCAGCCGCGATTCATTGCATTCGCTGCTGGTGCAGCGCTACTTCGGCGCGCAATTGGCCGAACGGGCCGCGCAATTGCGCGCGCGCGCCTTGAAGAACGTGCAGGAGCATGACTCCGCCGCGCAGAAAATGCTCAAGGCAGGCGTGATTGCGCAGGTAGAGCGCCTGCAAGCCAGCGCGGCGCTGGCCGATGCCGAGCAGCAGGCACGCAAGGCCCGCGACGATGCCGACCTTGCAGCGACGGCGTTGGCGCGCACCATCAAGGCGCCGGGCACGGTGCGGCCGGGCTCGCCGCTTTTCGTCAGCACGCGTGCGCTACCCCCGCTGGAGGAGTTCATTGCCTCGGCCCAATCACGCCACCCGGGCCTGAGCAAGGTCCAGGCCAAGCAGCGCCAGGCTGAATCGCTGCATGAGGCACAGGAAGCCATGCGCCGGCCGCAAGTGCTGGCTTTCGGCTCTCATGAAATCGCCTCCCAGGGCAAGCCCAACTGGGCGGCCGGCCTCGCGGTGCGCTGGACGCTCTGGGATGGCCTCGACCGCGATGCCCTGTCAGCTTCCTCGCAGCGCTCGGTGGAACAGGCCGAGCTGACGCAGGCGCAGATTCGCAGCGACCTGGCCTTGCTGGTGGAGAAGAACTGGCTGGGCGTGGAACAGGCGCGGCGCCAATACCTGTCCCAGCAGGCCCAGGAAGACCTGGCCCGCGAGCTGCTGCGCCTGCGCGAAGCGGGGCTGAAGGCGGGCACCAGCACCGTGATCGACCTGATCGACGCGCAAACCAATCTCGCCAAGGTACAGACCGAGCGTGCCGCCAGCGCCAACCAATATGTGCAAAGCCTGGCCGCGCTGCTTGAAAGCTCAGGGCAAAGCGATGCCTTCGAGCAGTACATGGCCCAGGCCGATATCCAGATCTCCTCCGACGCACCATGACCGCTGAAATCGACACTCCTCCTCCCTCCAGAGCAGTTGCCCGCGACAAGCGCCCTCTCGCCACCATCGTGGCGATACTCGTGATCCTGGTGGTGGTCCTGCTGGTCATCTGGGGCTTCTGGCGGGCCGCACAGCCCGCGCCGACATTTTTCCAGGGCCAGATCGAAGCGCGCGAAACCGACGTGGCCCCCAAGGTGACGGCCCGCATCGCCAAAGTGCTGGTCAAGGAGGGGCAGCAAATCCAGCCTGGCGCCCTGCTGATCGAGATGGACAGCCCGGAAGTGCGTGCCAAGCTGGCCCAGGCCGAAGCCGCGCGCGATGCCGCGCAGGCCGTGGCTGACAAGGCCCAAGCCGGCGCCCGGCCACAGGAAGTGCAGATGGCCCGCCTGAACTGGCAGCGCGCCCAGGCCGCTGCCGATCTGGCAGAAAGCTCGTTGCGCCGCGTGCAAAGCCTGTACGACCAGGGCCTGGTGGCCGCGCAAAAACGCGATGAAGCCCAGGCCAACTACCGCGCCTCGCGCGATCAGGCCCTGGCCGCCAAGGCCCAATATGACATGGCAGCCTCCGGTGCGCGCCAGGAAGACAGGGCCGCCGCCCAGGCCCAGGCCCGCCAGGTACAGGGGGTGGTGGCCGAAGTGGAGGCCGCGCGCGCCGAGACCCAGCTCACCAGCCCGGTGGGCGGCGAAGTCAGCCAGGTGCTCGCCAAGCAGGGCGAGCTGTCGCCGCAGGGGGTGGCCGTGGTCACCGTGGTCGATCTGAACGACCAGTGGCTGGTCATGAACGTGCGCGAAGACCATCTGGCCCGCTTTGCCCAGGGCAGCCGCTTCATGGGCCGCCTGCCGGCGCTGGACAACCGCGAAGTGCAATTCCAGGTGTCGTACCTAGGCGTGCTGCCTGATTTCGCCACCTGGCGTGCCACGCGGGCAGGCCAGGGCTTCGATGCGCGCACGTTTGAAGTGCGTGCGCGGCCGGAGCAGCCCATCCAGGGCGCGCGGCCCGGCATGAGCGTGGTGGTGGAAGGGACCAAGTGATCAACAGCCTGCGCCGCGAATGGCGCTTGCTGTGCGGCCGGCCCTGGGATCTGGCGATGATCAGCTGGGTGCCCGCGCTGGCGCTGATGCTGCTGGCCTGGATTTTCTCGGCAGGGCTGTCCGAGCGGCTGCCGATCGCCGTGTGGGACCAGGACCACAGCAGTTTCTCGCGCCAATTCGTGCGCATGCTCGAAGCCACGCCCGGGCTCGCCGTGCAGTCCCAGGTGCTCAACGCGGCGGAAGCGCAATGGGCGCTGCAATCCATGTCGGCCTATGCGGTGGTGCAGATCCCGCCCGGCCTGTCGCGGGACGTCAAGCGTGGCATCGCGGGCGAAGTGGTGCTGATGCACAACGCGCAGCTGGCTACGCATTCCAGCCTGATCCAGCGTGATCTGCGCCAGGTGGTGGGCACGCTGTCGGCCGGCGTGGAGATGCGCGCGCTCGCCAAACGCGGTACGCCCAACCAGGTGCTGCAGGTGCGCATGGAGCCGGTGCGGACCAGCCTGGTCTCGCTCTTCAACATCTCGACCAACTACGAGCAGTTTCTGACAGCGGCCCTGGTGCCGGCCCTGCTGCACATCCTGGCCATGACGGCTGGAGCCTGGGCGGTGGGGCGTGAATTGCGCGACCGCACACTGGGCGAATGGGCCGAAGAGGCCACGGGCGGGCGCCCCGTCAACTGGGCGTCGATGCTCGGGGCGTTGGCGGGCAAGCTCGCCCTGCCCTGGCTGAGCCTCACGTCGTGCGGCCTGTTGATGCTGCTGTGGCTCACGGTGGGGCGCGGATGGGCTGTGCCCGGGAGCCTGAGCTGGGTAGGCGTGGGTTTGGCGGCGCTGGTGGCGGTCAGCCTGGCGGCGGGGGCCCTGATCGCGGCCCTCACGCTTTCGCTGCGCACGGCTTTGTCGGGGGCGGGGCTTTTGTCCGCACCCGCATTCGCGTTCAGCGGGGTGGGGTTTCCTTTGCTGGCCATGCCCTCTTCCGCCCGGGGGTGGGCGTTGTCCATGCCCTATACCCACTACGCGCGCCTGCAGATCGAGCAGTTGCAGATGGGCGCGCCCATTGTGCAAAGCCTGCCCATCGTGTCCGGCCTGGTACTGGCCACGCTGATCTTGCTGCTGCTGGCCGCCCTGGGGCTGTGCCGGGGCCTCAAACGCCCTGACAAATGGGGGGCACGCTGAACATGGCCAGCCCCTCCTCGCTCTTTGGCGCCTTCATCTCCACCTTGCGTACAGTGGCAGGCGATATCGGTGTGATCCTGCTGCTGGTGGGCGCGCCCGTGCTCTACGGCTTTTTCTACCCCTGGTTCTATACCGAAGAGGTGGTGCAGCGCGTGCCAGTAGCCGTGGTGCAGCAAGATGGCAGCGGCCTGGCGCGCCAGATGATGCGCTTTGCCTCGGCCAGCCCGCGTATTGATGTGGTGCTGACCACCGGTGACGAGCGCGAAGCCCGCGAAGCCCTGCTGCGCGGCGACGTCATGGGCTATGCGCTCTTGCCGCCCGATCTGAAGCGCCACGTGGTGCGCAGCGAAAGCACACCCGTGCCCGTTTATGCCAATGGCGCCTATCCATTGGCGGCCAAGCAGGTGCAGTACGGATTTGCCGAGGCCTTCGGCACCGTATCGGCCGGCGTCGAATTGCGGCGCCTTGGCGCAAGCGGGCAAAGCAAACTGCAGGCCGCCAGCAGCCGGTCGCCGGTAAACCTGCAGATGGAGGCCATGTTCAACCCCACGGAAGGCTATGGCAGCTTCGTGGTGGCGGCGGTGGCCATTCTGATCCTGCAGCAGACCTTGCTGATGGGCTCGGCCCTGCTGGTCGGCACCTGGCGCGAACAAGGCCAGGCCGCCGCGCCGCCCCGGGTGTGGCTCGGGCGGCTTCTGGCGTTGTGTACGCTGGGCTGGCTTTCAGGGCTGTATTACTTTGGCTGGATGTTCGTCTGGCACGATTTCCCGCGGGGTGGCAACCCATGGGGGGCGCTGCTGCTGCTGGCGGTCTTCGTGCCCGCCGTCGCGGGCTTGGGCGCTTTGATCGGCTGGTGGCTCGCCGACCGCGAACGGGCCATGCAGGCACTGCTCTTCACCTCAATTCCGCTGGCCTTCATGGGCGGCTTCAGCTGGCCCGCGGAGGCGCTGCCCACGATCCTGCAGTGGTTGCGCTGGCTGTCGCCGAGCACGGCGGCCATCAAGGCCTCGTTGCAGCTCAACCAATTGGGCGCGCCGGTAGTGGCCGCGCTTTTTCCCTTGTCTGTTCTTCTGTCATTGGCCTTGGTGGGGTGGCTGGCGATGCTGTGGGTCGGGAAAGTAAACCGAGGACAGATGACTTGACGGAAGAGGACGCGCTAGATTGCTGATCCGCCCTGCTCCCGCTCGCAGGCTTCACGGATCCATTCGCTGAACGCCTGGAGCGCGGGGTACTTGGCCGCGACTTGAGCCTGGTGAACCAGTAGGCGCCCTGCTGTAGCTCCTGTGCGAATGGGCGCAGCAAGCGGCCATTTGCAATCTCGCGGGCAAACAGCTTGGCGGGCAACAAGGCCACCCCCACGCTTTGCGCAGCGGCTTCGGCCATGGTCACGGACGAATCGAACACCGCTCCTCGCAGGCGCGGGCAAGGCAGGCCGGCCGCTTCGAACCACGCGCTCCATTCATCGGAGCGATAGGAGCGCAGCAGGACCTCACGCGCCAGGTCAACGCCCTGGTGCAGGCGTGCCGCAATGACCGGCGAGCACATCGGTGTGAGCGGCGCGTGCAGCAGTAGATGCGCTTCGGTGCCATGCCAGGCGCCGTCGCCGAAGCGGATGGCACAGTCCAGCCCCTCGCCGGCCATGTCCACCCGGTTGTTGTTGGTAAAAAGGCGCAGGTCCACGAACGGATGCGCCTCCTGAAAAGCCCGCAGCCGCGGCAACAGCCAGCCCACCGCAAAAGTTCCGACCACGCCCACGTTGAGCACCTCGCGCGGCCGCGTGTCATAAAACTGCTCCAGCGCCTGCGCCATGCGCGCGAAAGAGTCGGAGAGCACCGGCAGCAGCGACTGGCCTTCGTCCGTCAATGCAAGCCCTCTTGGCAGCCGCCGGAACAAGGGCTTGCCCAGCATGTCCTCCAGATTGCGGATGTGCTGGCTCACGGCCGTCTGCGTCACATGCAGCTCCTGCGCGGCGCGGGTCAGGCTCAGATGGCGGGCGGCGGCATCAAAGGCCCGCAAGGCATTCAAAGGCAGGTGCATGAAGTTTTTCTTATGGCTTCTCCAAATTATCTTCGATAGTCATTTCTCTTTTAAATCAATAAATTAAGCGCTCCATAACTAATTTATTGATATAAATCATGATGAAGAGGCGGCAGTTTTTCTTTTCCCTGGGGGCTGCGAGCATGGTGCCAGTCTGGGCTCGAGAAGGGTCTGGCAACGCCACCCAGCAAGCCTTTACCCAGGCCATGCAAGGCATCGAGCGTCAGGCTGGCGCTCGGCTGGGCGTGGCCGTGCTCGACACCGGAAGCGGCGCCTCTTTCCAATACCGGGGTGCTGAGCGGTTTCCCATGTGCAGCACCTTCAAGTTCCTGTTGGCCGCGCAAGCCCTGCACGCGGCCGAACAAGGAAAAGGCAGCATGGACACCCGGGTGCGTTACAAGCGCTCCGCTCTGGTACCCAATTCGCCAGCGACAAAGCCGCACGCGGACGGCGCCGGCATGACCGTGCGCGAGCTTTGCGCCGCCACTGTTTCGCTCAGCGACAACACCGCTGCCAACCTGCTGCTCGCCCGGCTCGGTGGGCCTGCGGGCTTTACCCGCTACATGCGCGGCCTGGGCGACACCGTGACGCGGCTGGACCGGATCGAGCCGGCCATGTCCGAATGCAAGCCTGGGGACGTGCGCGACACCACCACGCCGCAGGCCATGCTGTCGAGCATGCAGAAAGTGACGCTGGGCAACGCGGTATCTCCGGCCTCACGCCGCGAACTGCTCGCGTGGCTCCTGGACTGCAAGACCGGCGATCACACCCTGCGCGCGGGCGCGCCCGGCTGGAAGGTGGCCAACAAGACCGGCGCAGGGCCGGGCACGCGCAACGATGTCGGCCTGCTGTGGCGGCCCGGCACCCAGGCCGCCCCTTTGCTGATCACCAGCTTTCTGACCGAGTCCCAGGCGCCGATGGAAGGACGTGACCCGGTGTTGGCCAGCGTGGCACGTGAGGTGATCAAGCAGTTGGGGTAAGGCGGAGAGGGAAAATGCCTTGCATGGAAGACAAACAGCCTGCGATCTACATGCTTGCCAGTCAACGCAACGGCACGCTGTACATCGGCGTGACCTCGAATCTGGTCAAGCGCATGTGGGAACACAGGAACGATCTAGGGCAAGGCTTCACCCATCAGTACGGCGTTCATATGCTGGTCTACTACGAACAGCACGTGACTATGGAATCCGCCATCACCCGGGAAAAACAGCTCAAAAAATGGAATCGCGCCTGGAAGCTGCGAGTTATCGAGGAACACAATCCGCAATGGCGTGATCTATGGGTAGATATCTGTAGCTAAGCACGGCTTAGAGAGGGCAGAGATCCAGCCTCTGAGAAATGTCCTTGCCGATGTTCACCGTCATTCCCGCCTGCGCGGGAATGACGAGGGGTTGACGCATGTTCAACGGGAAATCCAGAACGCGTCCAAGGCGCGTCGCTGGATCTCGTTTGAATGAATCTGGCCTGCCAGAAAGTGGCGGTTATCCGCGCAACGAAAGCCAAGTCCCTGCATCGATGCCACCGACGCTCACCGTCATTCCCGCGCAAGCGGGAATCCAGCGGCAGCGCTCGCAGGAGACACTGGATTCCCTACTGGGGCATCCCACGTTGTCAAGCGAATATGGTTGTTATTTCTGATGGTTCTGATGGTTTAGTTGTTTATTACGGAGCTGACTGCAAGGACACTGAACTGAACGAAGAAAGACGGCCTACCTACTGACGGTCTTGTTGACGAGCTACGAAGAGCTTGGTGTCGGACCCAGATACGAGCCGCTCAGCGGAGGCTCCCATTCGCCTTTCGTGGCCTGAACAGGCCACCTGGAATCCATCGAGCTTATCCGCTGCCGGTCTAACCTGTTCAATTGATCTGCGAAGTGCCGTCCTGTTGAAACATCATTTTTTTGATAAACGAAACATGTGTCGATCTACTTCTACGTCGGTTTGACGCTCACATGATTGGCCACAAATGGCTGGCCTCGCGTGAACATCGCCCATAGAATGCGGGCGTTCTTGGCTGCCAGCGCGACAGCCGCCTTTTGCCAGCCCATGCGCTCACGCAACTGCTGCGCCCACAGCCACACTCGCTCCTGGCGTGGCTTGCTGCAGTGAATGGCCGATTTGGCGCCCTGCACCAGCAGCATCCGCAAATACGTATCTCCCTGCTTGGTAATGCCGCCAAGGCGGCTCTTGCCACCGCTGGAGTGCTGCGAGGGTGTCAACCCCAGCCAGGCAGCAAACTGCGCAGCCGTTTTGAACTGACTGAAGTCGGCCACGCTGGCCACGAGCGCCGAAGCGCCTATAGGCCCAATACCCAGTAGCTGCTGAGCCTGCTGAGCTCGACTGTCTTGCTTGATGTGTTGTGCAATGCGCTGCTCGCACCAGCCAATGTCCTGATCAAGCTGGCGCCACTGCATTTGCAGTCGCTCAATGCTTAATCTCACCAGCGCGGGCATCTCGTTGCTGGCATCCTCGTTGAGCTGGGTCAGCTGCTCCTTGAGCTTGCCCACCCCTTCAGGACACACCAGACCAAACTCGGCCAGCAGTGCACGAATACGGTTGATGCACGCAGTTCTGTCTTTCTCCCAGCCTTGACGCAGGGTGTGTACACCCAGGATCGCTTGCTGCTCGGTCGTCTTGATCGGCACAAAGTGCATTTGCGGGCGGCTGGCAGCCTCGCACACCGCCGCAGCATCATTGGCGTCATTCTTGCCTTTCTTGCCCTGCAAACGGTATGGCGCCACTAGATGAGGCGCGATCAGGCGCACCTGCAAACCAAGCTGGCTGAGCCGGCGTGCCCAGTGATGCGCTCCAGTACACGCCTCCATCACCACCAAACAACCGGCAGGCAACTTCGCGCACCAGGGCAGGAAACCTCGCCGCGCTAGCGCTCGGCGCACCAACACACCTGCCTGAGCATCCACCGCATGCACTTGAATCAAGTTCTTGGCCAGATCCACTCCAACTCGTGTAATCTCACTCATGGGACTTCTCCTTACTCTTTAGATTGACGTTCGCACCTCAATCTTGGCGCTTCGACGCCGTTCCTGGTAAGTGGGAAGTCCCCTCGTATTCGCCTGCGCGGGAATGACGAGGGGCTGACGCATGTTCAACGGGAAATCCAGAGCACGTCGAAGGCGTGTTGCTGAATCTCGCTTGGACGAATCTGGTCCGCCAGAAAGTGGTGGTTATTCACGCGGCAAAAGCCCAACCTCTCTACTAACGCCATCGACGTTCACCGTCATTCCCGCGCAGGCGGGAATCCAGCGGCAGCGCCTGCAGGAGACACTGGATTCCCGCCTGCGCGGGAATGACGAGGGGGCTGGCGTATGTTCAACGGGAAATCCAGAGCACGTCGAAGGCGCGTTGCTGGATCTCGCTTGGACGAATCTGGTCCGCCAGAAAGTGGTGGTTATTCACGCGGCAAAAGCCCAACCGCTCTACTAACGCCATCGACGCTCACCGTCATTCCCGCGCAGACGGGAATCCAGCGGCAGCGCTCCCAGGATGCACTGGATTCCCGCCTGCGCGGGAATGACGAGAGGGGCCTGCGTAGATTCCACAGGGAATACAGAACACGTCTGAGGCCCTACGCTTGATCTCGCTCGAGCAAGCCCGGCCAAGGACAAGGCAACTAATGCATGAACCCCACAGACCGCTGCTCCCGCACCTCAGGCTTGATGCGGTGCTCGGCTTCCAACTGATCCATGAACTCCTCCGCGGAGAACTCTGCGGCCAGGATGTCGCATTGGCGTTTCACCGCCGCAAAATCGCCAGGGGTGAGCTGGTCCAGCTTGGCCAGCCGCTGGCGGGCTTCGGGTGTGAGCTTTTCAGCATCCCCGCCCAAGGCTTCGGTGACGAACATCTTCTCGCGCTGTGCAGTCGTGAGCGGCTTGAACTTGATCTTGAAAGTAAACCGCCGCAGGGCCGCCTGATCGATGCGATCGAGCAGGTTCGTCGTGCAGATGAACACGCCGTCGTGCCGCTCCATCTGCTGCAGCATCTCGTTGACCTCGGTCACCTCATAGCTGCGCTGCGCCCCCCGGCGGTCCAGCAGGAAGCTGTCGGCCTCGTCCAGCAGCAGCACGGCTTTCTCCTGCGTGGCCTCCGCGAACATGGCGGCCATGTTCTGCTCGGTTTCACCGACGTATTTGCTCACCAGATCGCTGGCCTGCTTGATGATGAGCGGTTGGCCCAGATGCTCGGCGATGTACTCGCCCAAGGCGGTCTTGCCAGTGCCGGGCGAACCGTAGAAACATAGCGCCCCGTGCCCGCGCGCTTTCAAGGCTTCCACGATGCGCGGAATTTCGAAGCGGCTTTCCACATGGAGCATCTCCAGGTCGTAGGTGGTGACCTGCCTGCGGCCCTTCTTCCCGGCACCCTCGGGCCTGCGGCCCAAGGCGGCATCGGAGTTCTTCAGCTGCCGCTCGATCAGCGATTCAAAAGCCTCCCCGCCCGCCACTGGTTCGGTGTGCGCCAGATCGGCAAACCGCACCGCCGTGCGGATCTGCGCGGGGGTGAGCCCTTTGCGTTCGGTCAGCTTGGCGATGAAGCCGTCACTCACCGTCACGCCTTCCAGCGTCTTGCGGATGAGCTGCTCACGCGCGCCGGGCGGCGGAGACTTCAACTCCAGGTGATAGGCAAAGCGGCGCCGGAAAGCCGGGTCGATCTGCTCGATACGGTTGGTAACCCAGATGGTCGGCACCGGGTTGGATTCGAGAATCTGGTTCACCCATGCCTTGCCATTCACCGAGTGACTGACGGCGGCGCTCAGGGCTTGCTGTTCGGCGCGCGCCATGAGGCCCGCGGCGTCCACGCTGATGGGCGGAAACACGTCTTCCACTTCGTCGAAAAGCAACGCGGCCGCATCCGCCCCTTTCAGGAACACCTGCGCGATCTGCAGTGAGCGGTAGCGGTCCCGGCCCGAGAGGCTGTTGCCATCGCGGTCGGCGTACTCGACCTCAAACAGATCCAGCCCCGCTTCCCGCGCCACCACCTTGGCCAACTCGGTCTTGCCGGTGCCAGGAGGGCCATACAGCAGTACGTTAACGCCCATGGCCTTGGTCTTCATGGCTTTGTGAAGCAGGTTGACCAACACCTGCACATCTTCACCCACGAACCCGAAATCGCCCGCCTTCAGCGCGCTGGGAGCCGCTGGACGCGTAAATACGGCCATCAGCTCGGCACGATCGCGGTACTCGCGCATCAGCACCGGCGGCAACTTTTCACTGACCTTCATCAAGTCGGCCAGATCGGTGATGCTGTGCTCGGAGATCAGGTTCTCGACCAGGCCGATACGCTCCAGCCGCCCGCCAGCACGCAGTGCATCGGCCACTTCGGTGGCAGGCACGCCGGCCAGGTCCGCGATGGCGGCATAGGCCTCCGGCGCGTTGTTCACCTTGAATTCCACCAGCAGGCTGCGCAGATCACGCTGATAGCGCGCCAGCGTGCCATACAGGAGCAGCGCCCGCTCCGCCTTGTTGAGCTGCAACAGGTTGGCCAGCGAATCGATGTTCTTCTCGACCAGCGTGGATTGTTTCTTCAGCGCGTGGCTGAGCCATTGCCCCGTGCTCGACAGCAGCGCGAGCAGATCCTTGGGAGAGTCCTTGGCGTACTCATCCAGATAGAAGAACAGCGTGCCTTCTTCATAGGGGCCACGCCAGACGCCGTGGCGCTCCATGAACTCGGTATTGGAGAGCTGTTCATGGCCGCGCCAGAAGTCGTTCTCCTTGCAGCGGCGAGCCAGGAATTCGCGCACGCGCGCCAGCACCGGCTCGGGCCAGAGCAGATGCCGGCCAGCCAATGCCATCAGACCGTTGATGTCGCGCCGCACATTGAACTTGGCGCCCTGCTTGGCCGCCAGCGTCAGGACAAAGTGCGAGCACATCAAATCCAGCACCGGCGCAGTCTCCAGCCCCGGCGATGCCAGCATGCCAGCTTGTTCCCGAATCTGAATCGTCCGCTTAGCCATTGAAAGACCTCCTTGCGGTAGGTTAAGAGCGCCTGTACCTCTATTAAGTTTCACCATAACGCAATCGCGACCGCCATGGAAGACAGCCTGGTGCCCGAACTGTGGCGCGGGATTGACAACTATGCACGTTTTTCGTGTCGCCACATGTCTTTTCGGACTTGCCCGCAAGGTTGACGGTGCGGCGCAGACTCTGCCATCATGGACGCCAATCTGTGTCAAGGAGGAGTATCACCATGAACATGACCACCATGTGGGATTCGCTGCAGAGCTCGATGGGCGTCCATCTTCCCCAGGTGCTGGGAGCGCTGGCCATCTTCATCATCGGCTGGTTCGTGGCCGCTCTGGTGAAAGCCGGGGCGCGCAAGGCCCTGGGCCTGCTGCGCATCAATGAGCGTTTTGCCAGCAACACCGGCCAGCGCGCCGACATCGAAGGCGTCGTGGCGCTCAGTCTGTTCTGGCTGGTGCTGCTGCTCACGCTCGCCGCTGTATTCAATGCGCTGAACCTGTCGATGGTGTCAGGCTCTCTTTCCGCGCTCACCACCCAGATATTCGAATATGCCCCGCGGCTGCTCGGCGCTGCGCTGCTGGCCCTATTGGCCTGGCTGCTCGCCACGCTGGTGCGAGGCATCACCCAGAAACTGCTCGACCGCACCACGCTGGATGAAAAGCTCTCCGAACAGGCCAATATGTCGCCCATCAGCGAAAGCCTGTCGAATGCGCTGTTCTGGCTGGTGATCCTGCTGTTCGTGCCTGCCATCCTGGGCGCGCTGCAAATGGAAGGCCTGCTGAGCCCGCTGCGCGAAATGACCACGAAGGCGCTCGATATGCTGCCCAACGCGGTCGCGGCGCTGATCATCGGCGGCGTGGGCTGGATCATCGCCACGGTGCTGCGCAACCTTACCAGCAACCTGCTGCGCTCGGCAGGCGTGGATCAGGTGGGCGCGAAGGCGGGACTGGCCAATACCGTGCAACTCTCGCGCCTGGCCGGACTGCTCGTGTTCATCCTGGTGTTCGTGCCTTCGCTGATCGCCGCGCTGGACGCGCTCAAGATCGAGGCCATCTCCGGCCCCGCCACTGAAATGCTGGCGATGCTGATGGAATCGGTGCCGCGCATCGTGGCAGCCGGGCTGATCCTCGCCATCACCTGGATGGTCGCCTCGTTTGCCTCGCGCCTGCTGACCAGCTTGCTGGCAAGCGTCGGCCTGGACACCGTTCCGTCCAAGATCGGTATGGCGCACGCGTTCGAGAAAACGCCGCCCTCCATGCTGATCGGCCGCATCGCCCTGGCGTTCGCCATGCTGTTCGCCACTGTCGAGGCCGGCAACCAGCTTGGTTTCCACCGCTTCGCCGACATGATCAGCACCTTCGTAGAATTCGCGGGCGACGTGCTGCTGGGCTCGGCCATTCTGGTGATCGGCTTCATGCTGGCCAACCTGGCCTATGCGGCCATCGCCCGCGCCAGCGAAAATGACGACGGCACCAGCAGCGGCGGCCTGGGCCTGGCCCGGGTGGCCCGCTTTGCCATCCTGGGCATCGTCGTCGCCATGGGCCTGCGCGCCATGGGCATCGCCGATGACATCGTCAACCTGGCCTTCGGCCTGACCCTGGGCGCGATTGCCGTGGCCGTGGCCCTGGCCTTCGGCCTGGGCGGCCGCGAAGCCGCCGGCCGCCTGGCCTCGCGCTGGGTAGACCGCATTTGCAACAAAGAGGGCACTTCCGCCGCATCGGATCTGCCGCCCGCGTCCCCTACCCCTCCGACTATCCCACCGACCGCACCTCATGACCAACCCTGAGACCGTTCTGAGCAACGATACGGCCCGCCTGCAAGCCGCCCTGAGTGAACTGTTCGCCCCCTGGGTACAAGCCCTGGGCCTGCGGGTGGAAGAGGCCAGCGAGTCTTGCGTCGTGCTTCGCTTGCCGACAAGCGAGCAACTCGCGCGTTCAGGCGGCATGCTATGCGGCCAGGCCATGATGGCCGCCGCCGACACCGCCATGGTGCTGGCCTTGATTCAGCACTTCGGGGAATTCCGCCCCTGTACCACGGTGCAGCTTTCCACCAGCTTCCTGCGGCCCCTGTCGGCACAGGATGCGCTGGTGGAAGCCCGCGTGCTGCGCGCCGGCAAGGCGCTGGCTTTCGGTGAGATCGAGTTGCGTGGCGCGGATGACGGCAAGAGCGTGTGCCGCGCCAGTACCACGTATGCATTGCTGTAAGAACGTGTTCACGATCTAAGAGGGCCGCTAGACGGAAAAAGGGGGCATCTTCCCCTTGTGCCGCGACCCCGGTAAAATCAGCCCTCCCCGTTTGAAGAGGTCCCCATGTCCGCGCCAGTTTCCACACAAGCCCACGACGAGCACGAGATCGATCCGGTTGAAGAAGTAACCAAACATATCCCTGTGGTCGTTCCACTGGCTGGGGCCATCATGATGTTCCTGCTGGCTTTCATCGCGGTCAACATGGCCTGAGCCCCACGGGCACTGATTTTTGGGCTATGAATTTTGAAGTTCTCGCCCAATGTCCGGACGACGCCGGCCGGATAAACGCATGCGCCAAGACGGTGCCTGCCGTATTTCATAGAATCGTCACCTGTACACGGTAGCCACGGGTAGCCTTTTGGGCAGCCCGAAGGCACGGGCTAGCCCATTCCCGATCGACTACCTTTTTGCCATCAGTCTTCTTTCCCAAGGCTGCCGCTCGCGGCTTTCGCAAAGAAGATTTTCAACTTAAGGAGTCTTTCCATGAACGCACCGATCATGCAGGGCACGCCAGTAAATGCCCCTGATTACGTCAAGAACGCCAAACTGATCTCATGGGTCAGCGATATGGTGGCGCTGTGCAAGCCCGCCCAGGTGTACTGGTGTGACGGTTCTGAAACGGAATATCAGCGCTTGTGCCAGCAGCTGGTGGATGCCGGCACACTGATCAAGCTCAACGAGGCCAAGCGGCCAGGTTCTTTCCTGGCCCGCTCCGACCCATCCGACGTGGCCCGTGTCGAAGACCGCACCTTCATCTGCTCTGAAAAGCAGGAAGATGCCGGCCCCACCAACAACTGGACGCCGCCGGCCGAAATGCGCGCCAAGCTCCAGCCGCTGTTCGACGGCTGCATGCGCGGCCGCACCATGTATGTGGTGCCGTTCTCCATGGGCCCGCTGGGTTCGCCGATCGCGCACATCGGCGTGGAGCTTTCCGACAGCGCCTACGTGGCCGTCAACATGAAGCTGATGACGCGCATGGGCAAGGGCGCCATCGACGTGCTGGGCGAGAACGGTGAGTTCGTGCCCTGCGTGCATACCGTGGGCGCGCCGCTGGCCGAGGGTGAAACCGACCAGACCAGCTGGCCTTGCAACCCCGATGTGAAATACATCGTCCACTACCCCGAAACGCGCGAAATCTGGAGCTACGGCTCGGGTTACGGCGGCAATGCCCTGCTCGGCAAGAAGTGCCTGGCTCTGCGCATCGCATCCAAGATGGGGCAGGACGAAGGCTGGCTGGCCGAGCACATGCTGATCCTGGGCGTGAGCAACCCACAGGGCAAGAAATACCACGTGGCCGCGGCTTTCCCCAGCGCCTGCGGCAAGACCAACTTCTCCATGCTCGTGCCGCCTGCCGGCTTCGACGGCTGGAAAGTCACCACCATCGGCGACGACATCGCCTGGATCAAACCATCCGCGGACGGCCGTCTGCGCGCCATCAACCCCGAGGCAGGTTATTTCGGCGTGGCCCCAGGTACCAATCTGATCACGAACCCGAACTGCATGGCCACCTTGAAAAAGGACGTGATCTTCACCAACGTCGCCCTGACCGACGATGGCGACGTATGGTGGGAAAGCATGGAGAAAGACCATAACGGTCAAATCCCCGCCCACCTGGTCGATTGGCAAGGCAAGGACTGGACCCCGGAAGACGGCAAGGCCGGCCGCAAAGCAGCCCACCCGAACGCCCGCTTCACCGTGGCAGCCATCCACAACCCCGCGATCGACCCGGCCTGGGATGATCCCGCCGGCGTACCGATCGATGCCTTCATCTTTGGCGGACGGCGCTCGACCACCGTGCCGCTGGTGACCGAAGCGCGCAACTGGACCGAAGGCGTCTATATGGCCGCCACGATGGGCAGCGAAACTACCGCCGCCGCCTTTGGCGCGCAAGGCGTGGTGCGCCGCGACCCCTTCGCCATGCTGCCGTTCTGCGGCTACAACATGGCCGACTACTTCGGCCACTGGCTGAAGCTGGGCGAAAAGCTGAAAGCCCAAGGCGCCAAGCTGCCCGCCATCTACTGCGTGAACTGGTTCCGCAAGGGCGAAGACGGCAAGTTCGTCTGGCCCGGCTATGGCGAGAACATGCGCGTGCTGAAATGGATCATCGACCGCGCGGAAAGCCAGGCGACCGGCGAGCAGACGCTGTTCGGTATTGCACCGGCCTACGGCGAGATCAACTGGAACGGCCTGTCCTTCACGCCGGAGCAGTTCGCCACCGTCACCAGCGTGGACAAAGCCGCCTGGGAAGATGAGTTCCGCCTGCACGAAGAGCTGTTCACGAAGCTGGCCCAAGGCCTGCCCGAGGCCCTGACAGCCACCAAGGCCGCTTTGGAAGAGCGGTTGGCCGAACTGGCCTGACACTTCAAGGCTCCAAAGATCAAGCCGCCAGAGAACCTGGCGGCTTTTTTCATCGCCGAGCCGTCCCAAGATGAAAAAGCACCCCCTCGGGGAGCAGCGGACCGCGCGAGGCGGGGAAGCGTGGGGCCATTTTTCATTGCCGGGCCAACCGCCGCCGCATGCTGCACGAGCGCCTGCACCGACGCCTGCTCGGCACCCCCTCCATGACCAGCAAGAAGGACGGCAAATGATCGACTGCGACCACCAGAATGAGGTCACCCTGTGTTGGTTTATCACGTCAGCAACCCCCAATAAGCAGATTTACGAAAGATCACAGCTACTCTTACACTGCGGCAGTCCACCTACCCACCCGCCATGCAGCCAATGCCCACCGTCCCCCAGCGCCTGCATCTGACCTCGCGCGACTACACCGGGCGCGACAAGACCGATGCGCTGCGCGAGTTCTATGGGCGCGAATTGATGCGCGTGGAACTCCAGCCCTTCGAGGGTTCAGGCTCCTCCCAGGCAACCCAGGATGGGCTGGATTTTGCCTCCACCATGCTGCCTCTCGGCGGCGACTCCATCTACGTTCAAACAGACTGCTCGCCCAGCCGCATGTGGCGCTCGCCCGAGATGCTGCGCGATGGGGACGACGCCTTGTACCTGGCCGTGGCCTGGGGCGGCGGCATTTTCCATACGCCGAACGGAAGCCACCACCTGACCGGCGGCCAGTACGCCATCGTCTCCAAGGCCCGCGCGCATGAATTCATCAACCTCCGGGGCGGGGCCAGCGCTTGCATCCAGGTGCCGCATGCCGCCCTGGCACGGCGAGTAGCGAGGCTGGAGGAAGCGCCGCTGCGCCTGCTACCGCTCGGCATGCCCGAGCCCGCGCTGGCCATGGGCTATGCGCAATTGCTAGCCAGCAGCGCCCAGCTTTCCGCCCCCTTGCTGCAGTCGGCCCTGTCGCACTTGCAGGAACTGATGGCGCGCATACTCGCGCCCGCAGCGCAGGCTCCCGTGCTGGATGCCTTGGATGTGCCGCGCATGGCGCTGATCCGCCGCGACATCCTGGCGCGTATCGACCGGGTCGATCTGAGCCTGGCGCAGATCGCACGGCTGCACCACCTCGCGCCGCGCCAGGTGCAACGCTTGTTCGAGCGCGAAGGCACGTGTTTTTCCAATTTCCTCAGCGAGGCGCGGCTCCAGCGGGCGCGCGACATGCTGGCCGACCCGGCGCAGCGCCAGCGCCGCGTGCTGGAGATCGCGCTCGATAACGGCTTCGCCGATGTATCCGCCTTCAGCCGCGCCTTCCGGCGGCAGTTCGGCATGTCACCGAGCGAGGCGCGCGGCACGGATACAGCCCGCTGAGCTTCCCGCCGCCGTCGCAGAGGGCGCGGCCCTCAAACTGGAGCGCTATTCCGCCAGCGCATGGCTAGGGGGCATGTTGCGACGGCGCCAGCGCAGCTTTGAATGAATCCTGGCCCGCTTTTTTTGGCGTGATGCCGCATTGGGCATAGCGATTGTCGCGTTGCGCACGGACGCAGTCCGGCGCTTTGCCGAGAATCGCCGCAGCGTTTTTCGAATGCCACAAAAGCACATCCATGCGCCTTCACTGCCTTCCCCTGCATGCAGCACTGCTCACCGCCCTTGTTTTTTGCACCACACCAGCCTATGCCGCGGGCACCGTTGGAACGGGCACCCCTGGCAGTTGCAATGAGGCCGCGCTCGATGCAGCGCTGGTGGGCGGCGGCACGGTCAATTTCAATTGCGGCGGCGGCCAGGTCACCATTCCACTTACCTCCACCAAGATGCTCACTTCCGCGACCAGCATCGATGGGAGTGGCCTGATCACGCTGGACGGGCAGGCCGCCGTGTCGCATTTCTATCTGAACAACGCGGTCAACTACACCTTGGCCGGCATGAGCCTGGTCAACGGAAAAGCCAGCCTGGGCGGCGCCATCCGGGTCGACAGCGCCACTGTGGTACTGACAAAACTGCTGCTGTCCAACAACGTGGCGGAAGGCCTCGGCGCGAAGGGCGGCGCCATCTACACCAGCAACGGTACCACCTTGTTCATCCAAGAGGTACGCGCCATTGCCAACCAGTCGGACGGCAGCGGTGGCGCCATCTATACCAGCGCCAACGACACCATGGCGATGGGCAGGTTTGTCGCGCAGGACAACCAGGCGGGCGCAGGGGGCGGCGCCATCTTCCACCGTGGGCAATCGCTGAACATTGGCAGAAGTCTCTTCACCGGCAACCGTGTCACGCAATGGGGTGCGAACGGCGGCGCCATCGCCATTGACCCTGCGGGGCCGAGCAGCGTGGTCCTTGGCAACAGCACCTTTTATGGCAACACCGGCGTGGCCCCTGGCGGTTCCAACGGCAGCGCGGTCGACGTGACGGGTGGGCAGAGTGCCACTATCTACAGCAGCACCTTCGCAGGCAACAGTTTGGCGGAAGGTGTCATCGCGGCCCACGGTGGCACTACGGCGACGCTGACGCACACCATCGTCAGCAGCAGCCTGCAGGACAACGCCAACTGCTTTACCAACACAGGAGGCAGCATCGCCGATGGCAGCAACAACCTGCAGTTCGGTGGCTCCGTGGCGCAATCGTGCGGCGCCGCCATCCCGGTGACGGACCCGCTGCTCGCGCCGTTGGCCGACAACGGCGGCTTCAGCCACACCATGGCGCTGAAAGCGGGCAGCCCAGCCATCGACGCGGGCAGCAGTTGCAGTCAATTCGACCAGCGCGACGTTGCACGCCCCATCGGCCCTGCGTGCGACATCGGAGCGTATGAAGCGCCTTTGCCCGTGGTCGTGCCATCTGCGCCGGGCGGCGGGACGACGGCCATACCCGCGCTTGGCGGCGCGGGGCTGACGTTGCTGAGCGCGCTGCTGGCAGGCCTGGGCCTGGGCCAGCGCCAACGGCGCCAAGGCTGAGCCCATGCCTCTCCTGCACTTCACCCACCTCCTGCCGCCCCTGGCTGCGGCCTGCCTGCTGCTGGTCGCCACCACCAGCCCGGCCCGTGCGCAAACCGCGCCGCTCAACGACACGGGGCAGACCAAGTGCTATGGCGTGCAGAACTCGTTCCCTACACCCGTCCCGTGCGACAGCCCCGGCTTCCCCGGCCAAGACCTGCGCTATGGCCGCGATGCGGCGCAGGCGGCAGGCCAGCTCACCAAAGTGGGCGGCGGCGCGGCGGGCTTCGACTTCACCGCGCTCGACACCAGCGGCACACCCCAGGCGAGTCCCGGCAACGGCCATGCTTGCGTGCGTGACAACGTCACCGGCCTCATCTGGTCAACCCAGAGCGTGCTGAACACCTGGGCCGACGCGCCCCCCGCCGCAGGCTACAGCCGCTGCGGCTATACCAACACCGGCGCCAGCGCGCAGGACTGGCGCGTACCCACGCGGCGTGAGCTGCTGTCCATCGTCCACCGCGGCGTCCACAACCCGAGCCCGACCGTCGACACGGATTACTTTCCCGGCACCGAAACGAGCCGCCCTTACTGGGCAGCGGAAACCTACCCGACGGATACCACCCACGCACGGGTCGTCTTCTTCTCCGACGGCACTGCCGTCATCGACAACAAGGGCGCATCCCGCTTCGTGCGCCTGGTGCGCAAACCATGACGATGCCTGCCGCCACCCGCTCCTTCCTGCGCCCGCTGGCGCTGGCCCTCGCGGCCCTGGGTGCTTGCGCCGCAGGGGCCACGCCCTACAGCATCGACCCCAGCGGCACCATCGTGACCGACCAGGCCACCGCGCTGCAATGGGCGCGCTGCACATTCGGGCAGGCCTGGGACGGCAGCGGCTGCACCGGCAAGACCGCCGCACCCAATTGGTACAACGCCCTGCAAGCCGCCCAGACCGCCAACGCGGCCCACTACCTGGGCTACAGCGACTGGCGCCTGCCCAACGTGTCGGAGATGGAGTCACTGATGGAGATGGACTCCGCCAACCCCAACATCGACCTGACGGCTTTCCCAGGCACGGAGGGCGCTTTGTACTGGACGTCCACCACCGATGAGTACAGCTTCAGCTTCGCGTGGTACGCCAGCTTCCACGACGGCCATGTCTTGCGAACGGACAAAACCGGCCTCGGCTACGTGCGCCTGGTGCGCGGCGGGCAGCCCATGGCGGCTTTCGATGCGCTGGCCGCACCCGGCCCGGGCCCTGGCCCCGTCAGGCCCGCCGCGCCCACGGCCGTCCCCGCGCTAGGCTATGCAGGTTGGCTTCTGCTGTCTGCTCTGGTTGCGGGCGGGGGCGCGCTGCGACGGCGGCTTCTTCGGCCAGACCCGCGCACATGTCGTGCACGCTCACGCTGATGTACGATCTCCGCGCCTGGCCCTGATACCGCGCGACATCAAGGCCCGACTGGCCTCGCCCGAGTTGGGCCTGGCAGAAATCGCCCGGCTGCACCACCGGACGCTCCGCCAAGTACAGCGCTTGTTCGCGCAGAAAGGCATCTGCTTTTCAGACGATATGCGCGACGCTCGCTTACCGCGCACTCACGCCAAGCTGGCCAACCCAGGGCACAGCGATCGCCGCGTGCTCGAAGTCGCATTCGACTGCGGCTTTTCCGACATCGCCACCTTCGACCGGAGGTTCCGCCAACGCTATGGCGTGGCGCCTCACAAGGCCGGCCGAAGGGGCTTCAATGGTGTGAGGATTCCTCAGCGAATGACAGCCAGCGTGGCCATAGCGGCGCGGCGCAGTTCGAGCGCATGCGACGGATCGTAGCCAGCGGCGGCGTCGGCGAGTTCCATCAAACGGGCCGTCACGTCGTTGGACGGAGCGCCGTTCGAAGACTGCGAACGCATGAAAGCCTGCATGAAATCGACGAATGAATTAAACATGATGCAATTACCCTTCTAAGGACGTTCAAAGTCTCGGCGGGCATTACGGGCCCGCGAGGAGACTTTGAATACGCTCGACGGGCTACCTTGAAGGTCAGCAAAAAACTGACACAACTTCATTGTAGGCATTTCATTAGGGTTTACCCTAGATGCTGGACTCTAACCATGTTCCGGCTGATGTTTTCGCGCAAAAGAGGGGCTAGAGCGTGTTCAAAGTCTCGGCGCGAGGGCCGTTGTGTTCGAAAAGCTGTGACTGCAAGGCGAAAACCGCAGGGATACCTCGTGGTATCGCGAGGATTTTCAACGCGGCAGACGCAGTTTTTCGGGCGCAACGGACCCGCGAGGAGCCTTTGAACACGCTCTAACTCCGCACTGGCACAATAGCTTCGCCATCCGCCCACACGCTCCGAACCTGCCCTGGTTTAGAGCCTCATGACCGCCCAACATCGTGAATATCCAGCTTCTGTCCGATCTGCACCTGGAAACTCAACCGGATTTCATGCCCGAACCGGCGCCGAATGCCGATTTACTGGTGTTGGCGGGGGATATCGGCTCCTACCAGCGTGGCTCCGGCCTTCCGGCGCTGGGCGATACCGATTTCGGCCTGGCACGCTTTTCGCCCCTGCCTCAGTATGGAGGCTGGCCAACGCCAGTGATCTACCTGCCCGGCAATCACGAATACGACAACTTCGATTTCGACGAGGCGCACGCCCGCCTGCGGGCCACCTGCGAGCACCTGGGCATGATCTGGCTGGAGCGCGAAAGCCTCGTGCATGGGGGCGTGCGCTTCGTCGGCACTACGCTGTGGAGTGATTTCGACGCCTTGGTGCCGCGCGGGCCTTCCGCCTCCATGAGCGAGCAGTTGAAGGCGCGAGAAAAAGCCTGCCGCGCCGCCGAGTACTACCTGCGTCAGACAGACACCACGCGCGGCGGCGAGCCGTTCCTGGCACCGCAAATACGCGAACATGCCCTGGTGTGCCAGAAATGGCTGCGCCAGGCACTGGCAGAACCGTTCGACGGGCCCACGGTGGCCGTCACGCACTTCGCGCCCAGCTTGAAAAGCGCCGATCCGCGTTACGGCCTGACGCCGGGCACCGCGGGCTTTTGTAACGCGCTGGATGAATTGCTGCCGTACGCCGACGTCTGGTTGCATGGCCATCTGCATTGCGCACTGGACTATCAGGCGGACGGCTGCCATGTCGTCGCCAACCCGCTGGGCTATGCCTCCAAGGGGGAGCAGTCGGCCTTTGATCCCGCGTGCGTGGTGACTATTTGATCTTGGTCAAGTTTTCGCTCCACCGGAAAGAAGGTGCGCGTCCTAAACTTGGACACTTCATTCAAGGAATCAGGAGAAAACCCCATGAAGATTCTTCTCGCCGTTGACGGCAGTCCGTACACCAAGAAAATGCTGGCTTACCTGACCACGCATATGGAGATGTTCGCCAGCGAGGAGCACCAGTTCACCGCGCTCACGGTCCAGCCCGCGCTGCCACCGCGTGCGCGTGCCGCATTGGGCCGTGAAGCCGTGGATTCCTATCACGCCGACGAAGCCGCCAAGGTGCTGGATCCCGTCGTCAAGTACCTGAGCCGCCATGACATGAAGGTCAAGAGCACCTTTAAGGTGGGCCCTGCCGGAGAAACCATTGCCAAGTTCGCGGACGCCGGCAAGTTCGATCTGCTGGTGATGGGCTCGCACGGCTATGGCACCCTGGGCAATCTGGTGATGGGCTCGGTAGCCACCAAGGTGCTGGCCAGCAGCGGCGTACCTGTGCTGCTGGTGCGCTAAGAACAGGCCCCGGCTACGCGGGCATTCTCGGCACGGTAAAACGGAACACCGTGCCGCGCGGCTGATTCGGCTCATAATCCAGCGCGCCGCCGTGCTGCTCGACCACCGTGCGGCACATGGAGAGGCCCAAGCCCATGCCCTCGGCCTTGGTGGTGAAAAACGGCGTGAAGAGCTGGCGCGCCACTTCTTCGCTGATGCCAGCGCCCCAGTCTGCTACCGAGAACTCGATCCAGCCGCGCCCTGGCGTCGCGGCCGGACGATAGCGCGCAGCCAGTACCAGCCGGCGCCGCTCGGTCGCCTCGCCGGCCATGGCCTGCATGCCGTTGCGCGCCAGGTTCAGCACCACTTGCTCAAGCAGGGAGCGGTCACACCGGATCTCGGGCAAATCCTCCTCGCACTGCACCTGAATCTGGATGCCGAGCTTGTGCGCCTGCATCTGCACCAGCGGCAGCGTGGCCTCGATGACGGCCCGCGGGGCCACGGCCTCACGCGCGCGGCCACGCCGCCGTACGAAATCATGCACGCTGCTGATGACCCGGCCGGCCCGGTTGGCCTGTTCGGAGATGCGGCCAAGAGCCACCTGCACATCGTGCATGGTTTCCGCTGGAGTGCCTCCCTGCATCAGGTTGAGGCTGCCGGTGGCATAGCTTGAAATGGCCGCCAGCGGTTGGTTCAGTTCGTGGCTGAGTAGGGAAGCCATCTCGCCCACGGCCGAGAGGCGCGCGGTGGCCTGCAGGCGCTCCCGGGCCGCGCGCTGGAGCTCCTCGATGCGGCGCTGCTCGCTCATGTCGAGCACGGCGCTCATCCAGCCGGCATGCTTGCCCAGGGCATTGATCAGCGGCGCCTCGATGATGAGCACGGGAAAGCGCGAACCGTCCTTGCGCTGGAACACGCTCTCCAGCCCTTCGCGCGGAGGCGAATGCCCGGCGATCAGCCGCACGGCCTGGCGCTGGCGGTAGCCGTCCACCATCTCGGGCGGCCAGTATGGCGCCGGCACGCCGCGGCCCACCAGTTCCTCCGCGGTGAAACCCACCATGTCGCAGAAGGCCGGGTTCACATAGGTGATGCGCCCCTGCAGATCACGCGCGCGCAAGCCGGTGACGAGCGAATCCTCCATCGCCTTGCGGAAGGCCAGCGCATCAGCCAGCGCATGCTCGGCCTGCTGGCGGCGCCGGAAATCGCGCGAAAGCAGAATGAGCACGGTGATCAGCGCGATGGTGAGTGCCGTCACGAGCGCCGTGAGCACATTGGGCAACACGTCGGGCGCCGCCCGCCAGCCGTCCATGCGCAGCACCAGGGTGGTGCCGGGCAGGTCGAGCAGCTGCTGCGAATTGAAAATACGGCTACCCCGGCGCGAAGCGCCAAAGGTGGCCAGCCGCGTGCCGTCTGGTTCCGTGAACGAAACCTGCTGCCGCCGCGTGTAGGCCTCGCCCAGCATGCTGGCCAGAATGCCGCTGAGCGAGTAAGTGGCCACGGTGTAGCCGATGCGCCGCGTGCCCAGGCGGATGGGCAGGCACAGATTCACGATTTCCAGCCCTCTTCCGTGGGCCAAGGGTACGAACCGGCTGGCCGCGTAGGCGCCGCCGTCCACTCGGCTGGCCATGGCGCAGACATGCGCGATGTCGGTTTCGGTATCGATCTCTGCATCTGACAGCGGAGCAAAATAAGGGCTGTCGACTTCCGCGAGCCGGCTCAGGTTGGTGTCGCGCCATTCGAGCCGCATCCATTCCCGGTGCTCACGCAGCAGCGCCAGGGCGTGCTGCGCCCACGCCTCTGGCGTGGTGTCACTGGCATTCAGTCCATGCAGATTCTGCAGATTGCGCGCCAGGCCGTTGCGGATGTCCATCAGGGCATCCACGTTGTCCCGGTCGAGTTCGCGCTGCACCTGATCGATCTCGTACCCGCGCGCCAGCCACACGAGAATGCCCAGCGCCAGCACCACCAGGATGACCAGCAGCAGCCAAAGCAGCCACCGCCGGTCGATGACGCGCTTGAGCCGCCGCGCCACCCGGCGAGCGCGCCCGCGCCATGCTTCCTGCTTGACCTGCCACCAGCGGGGTACGGGTTCGAAATTACCTGACCACACGATGTCCGAGCGCGGGTAGATTGACACGGCGCTGCGCGAGCGCGGCGGCATCGAGTTCGGCCAGCGCCACGCCCGCCTCCTCGGCTTGCAGGGAAAGCACCTGCCCCCATGGATCGATCACCATGGAATGGCCCCAGGTGCGGCGGCCGTTCTCATGGGTGCCCCCCTGCGCCGCGGCCACCACGGCGCTCAGGTTCTCGATGGCGCGGGCGCGCAGCAGAACCTCCCAGTGCGCCTGGCCGGTGACGTAGGTAAAAGCGCTGGGCACCAGCAGCACATCGCAACTGGCGGCCGCGTACGCACGGTACAGCTCGGGAAAGCGCAGGTCGTAGCAGACGCTCATGCCGATGCGCCAGCGGTGGCCGTCGCGCGAAGGAAGATCGAAATGCACGGGCTCCGTGCCGCGCCGCAGCACCGCGGCTTCGTCGTAAGTACGCGTACCGTCGTCGAATTTGAACAAGTGGATCTTGTCGTAGCAGGCCACGCGTTCGCCTTGCGGGTTGAAGGCCAGAGATGCATTGCGCACGAGCTTGTCTTCACGCGGCTCGCATGAGAGCGGCAGCGTTCCACCAACCACCCACAGGCCCAGTTCATGGGCCGTGCTCGCCAGCCAATCCTGGATCGGGCCGCTGCCCAGCGTCTCCTGAAGGACCAGCTTGTCCGTATCGCGCTGGCCCATGATGCAGAAGTACTCAGGCAGCACGGCCAGCTCCGCGCCAGCGTTGGCGGCCTGGGCCAGCAGGGCATGGGCGGTGTTCAGGTTGTCGTCCAGCCGGGTGGACGACACCATCTGGATAGCGGCGACTTTCATGGTTTCCCTTTCGTAGAGCGCTCGGAGCTCTGTGAAGCGTCTTGCGAGGGATGGTCGAGTTTTTTCACTGTCGGATTGTCCCAGCTTCCGCCCACGTGGAATTCCTGGGTGTTGGCCTGGATCAGCGGCCGCTTGAGCACCAACTGTGCCAGGAAAGTACCCAGCCCGATGGCGGGGTTGATCGCGGTTGCCACGAGCGCTGCGGTACCGGCGTCGATCTCCGGAACCACCACCGCCCGCAGGTCTTGCGTTTCATTGGCGATGTCGGCGCGGCCGTCCATCAATACGGCGGCATTCACGCCTTTCATCTGCAGGTTGTTGGTGTGGGCCACCCCCTGGGCGATGCGGACGTCGCCGCGCACGAAATCGAAGGCAAAACCGGTGGAAAAGAGATCCCGGAAATCCAGTGTCAGGCGGCGCGGCAGGGCCTGCAGGCTGAGCACGCCCAGCAGCTTGGCCACGCCAGGATCGGCCTTGAGGAACTGCCCCGCTCCCACGTCCACATGGAGTTGGCCCGCCATGCTGGAGTAGTGCGGCGAAAGGGGCGTGCCGCGCCAGCTCAGATCACCATGCAGCTCGCCCTGGCCTCGCGCAAGCACGCCCGGCATGTCGAAGCGCGTCAGCAGGGCGCCTGCGTCACGAATGTCGAGCTTGAAATCCAGTGTGGTGCTGCGCAGATCCTGCTTCGCGTTGGATGCCTGCGGGGCCTGGGAGGCCTTTGAATCCGGCGGCCGCACCGGGCCGCGCCCCTGGGCGTCCCAACGCCCGGTGGCACTGAAAACAGCCTCCGGCATGCTCACCACCAGCTTGCTCAACTCCCATGCCTGCAACGCCCCCCTTGTTTCGCAGAGGCGATGTCGTGGTTGATGGCATTGACCTCCAGCCGGCCGAGCTTCTTGCCGCGCAGTTCGAAGTCATCGGCCACGATGTCGAGCGAAGGTATCTGCCCGGCAGACGAGGACGGTGCCGGTGCGCCCTGCGCTTCGGCTTTCGCATGCTCGGCACCGGCAGGCTCCGTATGCGCCGGAATGGACAGGCGCGACAGCCGTGCCACCAGCTTGCTGGCACGGCCGCTCGCGTCTTCGGTGTAATCCAGGCGGCCCGCCAGCTCGCGCGCCTGCACGTCGGCGCGCCAGACACGGCCTTCGCGCGTGCCCTTGGCGGTCATGTCGTGCAGAGTGCGGTCATTCAGCACGAGCTCCTGGGTGCGCAGCGACCACACGCTGGGCATGAAAGCGCTGTCGCTGGGGGCACTTGCCTCACTCGGCTGGCCGCCACTGAACATGCTCGAAAGCGCTTCGTTCCAGGCCGTCACGTCCAGACGAGGGGCCTGCAGGCGAGCCATCACACCGCTGGTGGGCAACGCCAATTGCGGCAACGCCTGCGCCCCGACACCGATCACGCCCCGCCGCACATGGCTTGCGCCACCCTCGCGCTCGCGGTCTTCCTCATATTCCACAAGAAGCTCGTCGGCCAAAGCAAAACGAAAACGGGTGCGGCCTTCGGTGCCCGCCACGGGGCCGCTTTCAAAACGCAGAGGCCACGTGGCGTCCGCCGGTTTGGTCAGCGGCGCGGGCAGATCGAGGGCGACGCCGAGCAGGTTGCTGGTCACGAGTACCTCGGGCTGGCCGGAGTGAAACCCGATGCGCGCCTCGTATGCGGTGCTGCCCGAGATCTGGCGCGCCACCGAAGGCAAAGGCGCCCATTCGGTCATCTCACGCAAGGCCTCTGCGCTCGCAGTGCCCGCCACATGGAGCTCCACCGGCGAGCGGCCATGCCCGTCCGAGGCCTTGCCGGTCGGCGTGCCGCCCGACAGACGAGCCTCCCCGCCCAGCACACGGGCCCGTGCATCCTCGATACTGAAACCGGTGTCGCTGAAAGCGACCGCGCCTTGGGCTTGGGCCAGTTGCGGGGTATCGGGTGTGATACGCAAGTCATTGCCCGCCAGGGTGACACGGCCTTCCACCTTGGCTTTCTCGATATGCGCGACCGGCAGATCCAGCTTGAGACGCAAGGTGGCGTCTCCGCTGGCCGTGGCTTTGTCGAGCGCGTGCCCGATGAAGCCACCGACCGGTGAGGCATTGGCAATGCCCAGCGCCGATGCCAGGGTCCCACGCCCTTCGGCCTCCACCAGCACGCGCGTATCGGTCAGATCGGCGATGCCGGCCTGCACACGCGTGAACTGCCAGCCCGGGTGGCCTTGCACACGGCCGCTGGCATTTTTGACCTGCATGGTGTTGTGATCGAAGATCAGCTCGCCCGCCAGGCCTTCCAGCGCCGGCCAGGGAGCTTCACCCTCGTGCTGGAGCATGCGCGGCACATAGGCCATGGTGACGCCGCTCACCTGGCCGGCGAAGCGGAACTCGCTGCCGGGCTCGGGCGGATGATCGCCCACCTTGTACAGATCGCCTTTGATGCGCACTGCCACGTCGCGCGCGTCGCCCTTGCGGATGGCATGACGCACGTAATCGCGCGCATCGGCGGGAATGCCCAGGGGCAGGTAGCGGTACACGCGCGCGCCGTCGGCTCGGCTGAAAGCGCCCGTGAGATCGAGAAAACCCGGGAAACGCTTGGCACCCTGCTGGCCCGGCAGGGTTTGCCAACGCCCCTTGAAGCTGCCGGTGAGGTCTTGGTTGCGCAGCGCCAGTTGGTCGACATCCAGGACGATCTGCTGGTCTTTCACGCGCCAGCGCGTGGCGGCCTTGAACTCGGCCACCGGGATGCGCGGTTCGGCAAATACGCCCGGGAATTCGAGCGCGCCATCTTTCACGGCCAAGCTGGCCGTACCCCCAGAGGGCGTGGCCTGCAGCTCCACCGTGGCCCCTTCGATGCCCGGAACACCTTCGACCGGAACGCCGTCCGGGCGCGGAGGAAATGGGCGGGCGCCCACCGCGAGGCCGCTGACCTTGGTCTGCACCCGCCAATCCTGAGGAGCATCCAGCGGGCCGCTCCAGCGAGCTTCCACGTGTTCGATCAGCCCACGCACCGGGTGTTCGGCCAGCCGTTCGCCCACCGCCGCGGGCAGGGGCAAGCGCCGCGCGATCTTGGCCAGAGCCGCAAGATCGAGCTGGCCGCCCGTCAGATCTCCCCGGAAGGCGCGCCGCCGCCACCATCGCGGTAGTTGAAGCGTACATTGCCGCCCGGCCAGGAAAGGCCGTCGGCATCCACGAAATGCAGATCGCGCGTGCTCATCTCCATGCCGGCCCCGGAATCCCGCCAGCCCAGACGGCCGGTGAGCGAGGCGAAGGCCAGCGGCTCCAGCTTCGGCCCAAAAGTGGCCGACACATCGGCCAGGGCCACGTCGGCGGTGGCGCCCGCGAGCAGCCCGCGCTTGACGTCGGCCCACAAGCGCAGGGCACCCCGCCCCGCCTGCAGATCCACCCCCCAGTCGGACTTCAGATCAACGTACTGGCGCAACTGCGACACGTCGGCACGGCCAAACTCGGCGAACACCTCGCCATCCCAGCCGTTCGGGCCTCGCCACTGGCCAGGGTGGCGCGAGAAAATGGATTGGCGGAACCGCCCGATCAGCGTGAAACGGTCACCCCATGAGGCTTCGGGGGTGGCATCCAGCCGCATCTGGTGGCTTCGGTAGCCGTTGCGGACGACGATCTGCACATCGGAAAGCTGCACCGGAGGTGCGGGGCGCTGCTCGTCGACCCAGCGCACGCTGCCCCCTTGCACGACGAATTCGGGCTGTGAAAAAAACCAGTCCGCTCCTTCCGCCCCTGCGGACGCATCGCCCGAGAGATCGATGCCCCCGGCCAGCAGGCGGCCGTCCGCGGTGCGGCGCAGCTCCAGCTCCGGCCGGTCGATGACAAGCTGCTCCAGCTCGCCCTTGCTGAGCGACAGCACCGAAAACGCCGCCAGCACGCGCGGCACCCTCAAACCAGTGCGGCCGGAAGGGTCTTGCACGCGCACATCGCGCAGGGCGACCGAGGGAACAAGGCCGTTCGACTCGGCCTCGATGGCGCCGATGGTGACTGGCGCGGATGCCGCGCGCGAGGCCATTCTTTCCAGCCGAGGGCGAAACTCGTCGATTCGCGGCACAATGACCCAGTGAAAAACTCCCCAAGCCAGCAGCACGAGAATCAGCAGCGCGCAAATGGCACGCAACACCCAGCGTGTCAGGGTGGCGGCGATTTTGATAGACGATTGAACCAACGGCTTTAAGAGCGTGTTTACTGAGACCGGACTTATGCAGTGCTGTCATTCCCCCACAGGCGGGAATGGTGAAACCCTTTTTGCGCAGGTCCTATGAGAGAAATTATGACCCGTGCTGACGAGCAAGGTTCTTGCGGCGAGCGTGAAACTTTGTTAACTGATTTCCAGGGGCTGCCGAGCAGCGCCAAGCATTCGCGTCTGGTGCAGCGCCTGAGGCGCCGGTACGAGGGCGAACTGCCCTTGCTGCCCCCGGGCCGCCCACGCGCGACCTCATGCTGGCCTGCCTGGACGCGCTGGCCGCGCGCGGCTACGCCACCGGCGAAGCCGTGCGCGTCCTGCGCCAACTGGTGGTGGAGCGCCTGGTGGTACTCGACTGCGAACAGGGGGCGCCGCTCGCCACTATCACCCGGGCGATCACCGAACTGGCTGAAGTCACGCTCGATATCGCCTCCCGGGAAGCCTGCGCGCAGCTCGACGAGCGCCACGGCGCGCCCCTGGCCGAAAACGGCCAGCGCACCCAGATGTGGGTGATCGGCATGGGCAAGCTCGGCGCGCGCGAGCTGAACGTGTCGAGCGACATCGACCTGATCTACATCTACGACGAAGAGGGCGAAACCACGGGTACGCCCGATGGCCGCGGCCGCATCTCGGCACACGAATACTTCACCCGCGCCGTCAAGCTGATCCAGGGCCTGATCGGCGACACCACCGAGCACGGCTTCGTGTTCCGCATCGATCTGGCGCTGCGGCCCAACGGCAACTCCGGCCCCACGGTGTGCTCGCTCGAAGCGCTGGAGGAGTACATGCTGGTGCAGGGCCGCGAGTGGGAGCGCTTCGCCTGGCTGAAGAGCCGCGTGGTGGCCCCGCGCCCGAGTATCGAGAACGGATCGGCCCAGTCCCTGCGCGGCGTGGTCCTGCCCTTCGTCTTCCGCAAGTACCTCGATTACGCCGTGTTCGATTCGCTGCGGGCGCTGCATCAGCAGATCCGCGACCATGCGGCCAAACGCAGCGCCGGCCGGCCCGAACGCGCCAATGACGTCAAGCTTTCGCGCGGCGGTATCCGCGAGATCGAGTTCACGGTGCAACTGCTGCAGGTCGTGCGTGGCGGGCAATTCCCCGAACTGCGCACGCGCCCCACGCTCGAGGCACTGGAGCGGGTGGCGCGCGCCGGCCTGATGCCCCAGGACACCGCCGATGCCCTGGCACGGGCCTATGTGTTCCTGCGCCGGGTCGAGCACCGCATCCAGTACCTGGACGACCAGCAGACCCACGTGCTGCCCACCGACGACACCGATCTCGAGTGGATCGCGCAGAGCATGGGCTATGAGGGCAGTTGCGCTTTTCTCTGCGAACTGGACACTCACCGCGAGTTCGTGGCGCAGGAGTTCGACCGCCTGCTGGGTGCCGACGCCCCCTGCAAGAACTGCCGCAAGGGGAAAATGGCGGCGGCCCTCTCACGGAGGAGCCAGCGGCCGATTTCGATGCCGTGCTGGACCTCTTCCCCGGCACGGTACGCGAGCGCCTCGAACAATGGCGCGAGCACCCGCGCATGCTGGCGCTGCGTGAAGGCGCGCGCGCGCGCCTGCGGCGCCTGATGCAGCGCACCGCCGAGTGGCTGAGCGAAGGACGCGTGTCCAGCGAAGCGGTTCTGCGCATGGCGGATTGGGTAGAGCCCCTGCTGCGCCGCGAGAGCTACCTCGCTCTCTTGCTGGAGCGCCCCGCCGTGCACGAGCGCCTGCTGCGCGTGCTGGGCACGGCGCGTTGGCCCGCGCGCTACCTGCTGCAGCACCCGGGCGTGATCGATGAGCTGGCCGGCCCGGCCTTGCTGAGCACGCGGTTCGAGCCTGCCGTGTTCGAGCGCGAGCTGGAGGACCGCCGCGCCGCCCTGGCCCGAACCGGCGAGGACGACGAGGAAAACCTCCTCAACCTGCTGCGCCGCGCCCACCATGCGGAGGTTTTCCGCACCCTGGTGCGTGACGTGGAAGGCCAGTTGAGCGTGGAACAGGTCGCCGACGACCTTTCCGCCCTGGCCGATGCCATCTTGCGGCTCACCACCCGCTGGTGCTGGGTGCGCCTGAAGCAGCACCACCGCGACGAACCCCGCTTCGGCATCATCGGTTACGGCAAGCTGGGCGGCAAGGAGCTGGGTTACGGCGGCGATCTGGACATCGTGTTCGTGTTCGACGACGAAGACGAATCCGCGCCCGAGGTCTACTCGGTCTTTGTGCGCAAGCTGATCAACTGGCTCACGGTGAAGACCGGCGAGGGCGATCTGTTCGAGATCGACACCGCGCTTCGGCCCAACGGCAATTCAGGCCTGCTGATCACCAGCTTCGAGGCCTATTCCGACTACCAGCAGCAGCGCGGCAGCAACACCGCCTGGACCTGGGAGCACCAGGCCATGACCCGCGCCCGCTTCGTCTGCGGCGAAAGCGGCATGGCCGAGCGCTTCGAGGCCGTTCGCCTGGCCGTCATTACTGCCCCGCGCAACGACGAGGCGCTGAAAGCCGAAGTCATCTCCATGCGCGAGAAAATGCGCAAGGCCCGGCCCGTGAAGACCGGCCTGTTCGATGTCAAGCACAGCCCCGGCGGCATGGTCGATGCGGAGTTCACCGTGCAATACCTGGTGCTGGCGCACAGCGACGTGCATCCCGAGCTCAGGCCGAACAGGGGCAACATCACGCTGCTGCGGATTGCCGAGGATGCGGGCCTGCTGCCACCGGGCATCGGCAGCGCTGCTGCCGACGCTTACCGCGCGTTGCGCCGGGTGCAACACCAGGCGCGGCTGAATGAAGAACCGACTCAGGTTGTCCCGGAAAGCCTGGCCGGTGAGCGCGCAGCCATCGAAGCGCTCTGGGAAGCCGTCTTCGGGAAGCCGTAGACGCGCGCTCCTGTACCGCCACCATCTCCCCACATCTCCGTCATTCCCGCGCAGGCGGGAATCCAGTGCATCCTGCAGGCGCTGTCGCTGGATTCCCGCCTGCGCGGGAATGACGGTGGCGAAGGGCATGACGCGCAGAAAACAACGCTCTCTCACATCCGAATCTTTCTGACTCTTGCGTTGTGGACGACGTACACATATGCTCGCAGGTTCATGTCGCCGACCCCATCTTCTCCTTTACGTCTTTTTCCCCGACTCTCCGCCCTTGGCGTCATTGCCATCTTGCTCGCGGGCTGTGCGGCCTCACGCCCGCCCCCGCCAGAGCCTCTCGCCGACATCGTGCCCGCCGCCTGGCAAGCGCCGCTGCCGCATGGCGGCCGCCTGCAGACGCTGAAGGACTGGTGGCAGCAGCGGGACGATCCGGTGCTGTCGGCGCTCGTCGAGGCCGCACTGGCGGACAGCCCCACCCTGGCGGCAGCGCAAGCCCGCGTGGAACAGGCTCGTGCGCAAACCGCGGCCAGCCAAGCCGAACTCATGCCCAGGCTCGATCTCGGCGCCAATGCCAGCCGGGGCAATAGCCAGAGCCTGTCTTCGGTGGGCGAAGGGACGGCCCCGCCCGTGGTCACCACCATGCAGGTCGGCCTTCAGGCGGGTTGGGAAATAGACTTGTTCGGCCGGCGGCAGGCGCTGCTGGATGCCGCAGAACACCGGCGTGAAGGCGCCGAGGCGTTGGCGCACCTGGCCCGGGTATCCCTGGCGGCAGATGTGGCCAGCGGCTACTACAGCTTGCGCCTGTGCCAATCGCTTCTGGCCACGGCTGAGCGCGATGGAAACTCGCGCACGGAAACGGCGCGCCTGGCCGTCATCAGCCGAGATGCGGGCTTCACCGCGCCGGCCACCACGGCACTGGCCGAAGCCAGCGCCGCGGAAGGCCGGGCCCGTACGAGGCAGCAACGCACGGTGTGCGATTCGCAAATCAAGGCACTGGTTGCCCTGACGGGGCAAGATGAAGCGCGCTTACGTTCGCAGGTCGCGCCGCTGGATGCGGGGGCCTCACTCAGCCAGGCCAGCGATACCGCGCTCAGCGTGGCCTCGATCCCGGCCGATGCCCTGCGTCAGCGCCCCGACATCTGGGCGGCCGAGCGCGAAATACTCGCGGCGCGCTCGGAAATCGATTCGGCGGAAGCCGCACGCTGGCCCTCCCTCAGCCTGGGCGGCTCGATCAGCCGGATGCAGCTACGTTCACAGGGCATGAGTGGCGGTCTTGGCGTCTGGTCGTTCGGACCGCTGGCCTTGAATCTGCCACTGTTCGACGGCGGACGCATCGCCGCGGGCACCCGGGCAGCCCGCGCCCGCTACGACGAAGCGGTGGCCAACTACAAGGGCAAGGTACGCCAGGCCGTGCAGGAAGTCGAAACGGCCCTGGTCCAGGGCGCCGATGCGGAAAGCCGTACCGAGGACGCCCGTGCCGCCGTGGCAGGCTACCAGCAGTCTTTCGATGGCACACAAGCCCTCTATCGCCAAGGCATGGCAAGCCTCGTGCAGTTGGAAGAAGCGCGGCGCAATCTGCTGGCCGCGCAGAATTTGCTACAAAATTTGAAGCACGATCAGCAAGCCGCCTGGGTGGCGCTGTATCGGGCTGCAGGCGGCGGGTGGCAGGCACCGTGAAACGGCGCATACCCTCATCCCGGCCTTCCGGGAGGGTCGGGGAGTTCTCTCCCGCTCCCACTGGGCATGGGTATCTGCACATCTTTTCCCGTCATTCCCGCGCAGGCGGGAATCCAGGGTTACGTGGCGCTACGCCAGCAAAAACACTCGCTTTCAATCCCAGTTCTGCTAAAGCCACTGCAAACCATGTTGGGTATCCGCGCGTCTTTTCCCTGGATTCCCGCCTGCGCGGGAATGACGGAGATGAAATCTAAAGATGTGTAGATACCTTGGCCCTCTGGGAGAGGGCGCCAAGCCCAAAAACTCGTCGACCAACCAGCTCATGAAATCCGTCCAACTCCTCTGCGCCTTCGCCCTGGCTACCTTGCTGGCCGCCTGCGGTGGCGACAAGAAAGCCGCCGACGCCCCGCAAGCCGCCGCCAGCGCGCCGCGTCCGGTGCTCACCATCACCGCCGAGAAACCGCAGCGCCTTTCGCTGGCCGATACGCTGTCGGCCAACGGCAGCATTGCGGCCTGGCAGGAAGCCAGCATCGGCGCCGACGTGCCAGGCTTGCGCCTGGCTGACGTGCGCGTGAATGTGGGCGACGTGGTAAAGAAGGGCCAGGTGCTGGCCACCTACGACGCCGCGCCGGTCCGGCAGGACGAGGCGCAGGCACGCGCCAGCCTGGCCGAGGCCGAGGCTGCTGCGGCGGACGCCGCCGGCAACGCCGAGCGTGCCCGAGCGGTGGCCTCCAGCGGCGCCTTGAGCCAACAGCAGATCAACCAATATCTCACCGCAGAGAAAACCGCCCGCGCGCGCGCCGATGCCGCCCGGGCCGTGGTGGCCAGCCAGGGCCTGCGCCTGCGCAATGCCCAGGTACTGGCGCCGGATGACGGCGTCATTTCGGCCCGCCCGGCCACGGTCGGCCAGGTGTCGGCCTCCGGCACCGAGCTGTTCCGCCTGGTGCGGCGCGGCCGGCTCGAATGGCGAGCCGAAGTCACCGCCGAAGACCTTGCGCGCGTGCATGCCGGCCAATCGGTTCAGATCGAATTGCCCGGCGGCGCCCAGGTGGCCGGCACCGTGCGCCAGTTGGCCCCCACGGTGGACGCCAAAACGCGCTACGGTCTGGTCTATGTCGACCTGCCCCCTCGGGGGGCGGATCGGGCAAGGCCCAGTCCTCGGGGCAAGCAGTCCCACGGGCCGGCATGTTCGCACGCGGCAGCTTCGAGCTGGGCAAGAGCGAGGCGCTCACGGTGCCGCAGGAAGCCGTGGTCATGCGCGACGGCTTTGCCCACGTCCTGCGCGTGGGAGACGACAAGCGCGCGCAACTGGTGCGCGTGCAGACCGGCCGCATCGCCCAAGGCCGCATCGAGATCAAGCAGGGCCTGGATGCCAGCCAGCCCGTGGCGGTGCGGGGCGCCGGCTTCCTGAACGATGGTGATCTGGTGCAGGTATCCGCCGCGCCTGCTTCCGCCACGAGCGCCGCCGCCAGCGCCACCAAATAGAAAAAAGAGCCATTCAGATGAACGTCTCCGCCTGGTCCATCCGGAATCCGGTACCGGCCCTGATGCTGTTCGTGCTGCTCGCGCTGGGCGGCCTGTTCGCCTTCCACTCGATGAAGGTGCAGAACTTCCCGGACCTCGACCTGCCCACCGTGAACGTCGTGGCCGCGCTGCCTGGCGCCACGCCGGGCCAGCTCGAGAACGAGGTCGCACGCAAGATCGAAAACAGCATCGCCACCATCCAGGGCCTGAAGCACATCTACACCACCATCCAGGATGGCTCGGTGGCACTGATGGTCGAGTTCCGCCTGGAAAAACCGGTACAGGAAGCGGTGGACGACGTGCGCTCGGCCATCTCGCGCGTGCGCGCCGATCTGCCGGGCGATCTTCGCGACCCGATTGTCACCAAGCTCGATCTGGCCGGCCAGCCGGTGCTGGCCTACACCGTGGCCTCGCCGCGCATGAACGATGCCGATCTGTCCTGGTTCGTCGACAACGACATCGCCAAGCGCCTGCTCGCGGTGCCTGGCGTGGGCGCCGTCAACCGGGTGGGCGGCGTCGAGCGCCGCGTGGAGGTCGCCCTCGATCCGCTGCGCCTGCAGGCCCTGGACATGACGGCGGCCGAAGTGTCTCGGCAACTCAGGCAGGTGCAGCTCGAAAGCGCCGGCGGCCGCATCGATCTGGGCACTGGCGAGCAGCCGGTACGCACGCTGGCCACCGTGGGCTCGGCCGACGAGCTGCGCGCCATGCCCCTGGCGCTGCAGGACGGCCGCAATATCCGCCTCGATCAGGTGGCCACGGTCACCGACACCATCGCCGAGCCTCGCGCCGCCGCGCTGCTGAACGGGCAGCCAGTGGTCGGCTTCGAGGTCGCGCGCAGCCGCGGCGCCAGCGAGGTCGAGGTGGGTGCGGGCGTGCGCAAAGCCCTGAAGGAAATGGAAGCCACGCACTCCGGGATGCGCATCACCGAAGCGTTCGACTTCGTCACCCCGGTGGAAGAGGAATACCACGCGTCGCTGCAGATGCTGGGCGAAGGCGCGCTGCTCGCGGTGCTCGTGGTGTGGCTCTTCCTGCGCGATGTGCGCGCCACTTTTGTATCCGCGGTGGCGCTGCCGATGTCGATCCTGCCGGCGCTGATCGGCATGTACTTCTTCGGCTTCTCGATCAACGTGGTCACCCTGCTGGCACTCTCCCTGGTGGTCGGCATTCTGGTGGACGATGCCATCGTGGAGGTGGAAAACATCGTGCGCCACTTGCGCATGGGCAAAAAGCCCTTCCAGGCGGCCATGGAAGCGGCCGACGAAATCGGCCTGGCGGTGATCGCCACCACGTTCACCCTGATCGCGGTGTTTCTGCCTACCGCCTTCATGAGCGGCATTGTCGGCAAGTTCTTCAAGCAGTTCGGCTGGACGGCGGCGCTGGCGGTCTTCGCCAGCCTCGTGGTGGCGCGCATGCTCACGCCGATGATGGCGGCCTACATGCTCAAGCCGATCGTGACGGCCGAGAAGGAGCCGCGCTGGCTCACTATTTACGGCCACTGGGCCAGCTGGTGCGTGCGCCACCGCTACTGGACGATGCTGGGCGCGGGCGTTTTCTTTTTCGCCTCGGTCGCGCTGATCCCGCTGCTGCCCACGGGCTTCATCCCGCCCGATGACAACTCGCAGACCCAGGTCTACCTGGAGCTGCCGCCCGGCAGCACCCTGCCTCAAACCGAGCAGGTAGCCGAGCAGGCGCGCCAATTGCTGGTCAAGAACAGCCACGTCAAGAGCGTGTACACCACCATCGGCGGCGGAGCGGCGGGGGGCGATCCGTTCGCGCAAGGCGGCGCCGATGTCCGCAAGGCCACGCTCACCATCCAGCTGAGCGTGCGCGGTGAGCGCCCCCGCAAGCAGGTGATCGAGAAGGACATCCGCCAGGCCATGGCCGAGATCCCCGGCATTCGCAGCAAGGTCGGCTTGGGCGGCTCGGGCGAAAAATACATCCTGATGCTGCAAGGTGATGAGCCGCAAGCGCTGCTCAGCGCCGCCCGCGCCGTCGAGCGCGATCTGCGGGGGCTGCCCGGCCTCGGCAGCATCACCAGCACCGCCAGCCTGATCCGGCCGGAAATAGCCGTGCACCCTGATTTTGCCCGCGCCGCCGATCTGGGCGTGACCAGCGCCGCCATGGCCGACACGCTGCGCGTGGCCACGCTCGGCGACTACGATGCGCAGTTGCCCAAGCTCAACCTGGCGCAGCGCCAGATACCGATCGTGGTCAAGCTGGAGGATGCCGCGCGCAAAGACCTCGATCTGCTCTCGCGCCTGGCCGTGCCCGGCGCCAAGGGCCCCGTGCCGCTGGGGCAAGTGGCCACACTGAGCTACAGCGGCGGCCCCGCCATCATCAACCGCTATGACCGCGCGCGCAATGTGAACATGGAGATCGAGCTGTCAGGCCAGCCCTTGGGCGACATCGCGGCCAAGGCCAAGGAACTGCCCTCCGTGAAAAACCTGCCTCCCGGCGTGCGCGTGGTGGAAGTGGGCGATGCGGAAGTGATGGCCGAACTCTTCCTGGGCTTTGGCCTGGCCATGCTCACAGGCGTGCTGTGCATCTACATCGTGCTGGTACTGCTGTTCCACCACGTGCTGCACCCGGTCACGATCCTGGCGGCACTGCCACTTTCGCTGGGCGGCGCTTTCGTGGCGTTGCTGCTCACGCACAAGGGCTTCTCCATGCCTTCGCTGATCGGCCTGATCATGCTGATGGGCATCGCCACCAAGAACTCCATCCTGCTGGTGGAATACGCCATCATGGCGCGGCGCGGGCATCCAGCCCATGACGGGCAGCCCGCCGTCGCCCCCATGAGCCGCTTCGACGCGCTGATGGATGCCTGCCACAAACGCGCTCGGCCCATCGTCATGACCACGCTCGCCATGGGGGCCGGCATGCTGCCGGTGGCCTTCGGCTGGGGCTCGGCCGATCCGAGCTTCCGCTCGCCCATGGCGGTGTCGGTCATCGGCGGGCTCATCACCTCCACGTTCCTGAGTTTGCTGGTGATCCCGGCGGTGTTCGTGTGGATCGACGATGTGGCGCAATGGACAGGACGGCTTTTCCGCGGCCGGCGTGAGGCACACTCTCCTACTTGAACCCCGCATCCGAATCCTCTGCCCATCCACGCGCCTGGACGCTGACCTGTGTGCTGCTGATGGCGGCCAGCGCCCTGGCGTGGCTGGCCGCCGTGCAAGGCCTGGCCTCGCCGCAGCATCTGGCCTGGAGGGCGGACAGCTGGCACGCCGCGCCCTGGACCCTCTGGACCGCGCCGCTGGAGCATTTCATGCTGGCCCACGCCCTTGCCAATGGGCTCACCCTCGCGGCCATGGCAGCCCTAGGCTCCATGCTCTCGGCCCGGCCGCGCGATGCGCTCGCCCTGCTGCTGGCATGGCCCCTTGCCACGCTGGGGCTGCTCCTATGGCCCCAGGTGGGCGGGTTTTATGGGCTCTCCGGCCTCATACATGCCGCGGCAGCCATTCTGGCTTTGCGCGCGATCGCTGAACCCTCCACCCAGCGGATCGGCCAATGGCTGGCCGCCGGCCTTCTGTTCAAGCTGGCACTAGAGCACGGTTGGGACATGCCCGTGGGCTTTGACACCGGTTGGGGGTTCAACGTGGTCTACGCCGCTCACCTGACCGGTGCAGCCGCAGGAGCGCTGATGGCATTGGTGCTGCAAGTGATCGCGACAATTCGAAACTAGTCGCCCCGACAGACCCTCACAATCACTTGATGCCGATCCGACTGCTCTGCGCCGCTCTCGTTGCCCTGCCCTGGCTCTGGCCCCTGACAGCGGGACCCTCGGCCGGCATGGTTCCCTACCTGGTCTCCGCCGTGACCGGCGCCTTGCTGATCACGGTATGGCCGGCGCATGACCGGGAGGGCCGGGCGCTGGAGAACGGCGCCACTATCGCTGCGTCCGGCTGGCTGGCGGCGGCCCTGATCAGCAGTGTGATCGCGCTGCTGCAGTATTTCGATCTGGAAACGCTGTTCTACCCCTTGGTCAACCAGGCGCAGCCAGGGCAGGCGTTCGGCAACCTGCGCCAGCCCAACCAGCTGGCTTCGCTGCTCGCGATTGGCCTGCTGGCCTTGCGCTGGCTGTTTCAGCGCCAGCATCTCAACAAGTTCCATGCCTCCTGGATGAGTGCCTTGCTGCTGGTGGCGCTCGCTGCCACGGCCTCGCGCGTAGGCCTGGTCGAGCTCATCCTGCTGGGCGCCCTGGTACTGTGGTGGTCTCGCTCACAGCCGGGTGGCCGTACGCGCCTGATGCTGGCCGGCGCGGCGCTGGGCATCTACCTGGTGGCGGCACTGGCTTGGCCAGCGCTCATCCAGAGCAGCGAAGGCGTGGCCGGGCGGGACATGGTCGAGCGCCTGCGCACCGCCGAATCCACCTGCGGCAGCCGGCTGATCCTGTGGCACAACGTGCTGCACCTGATTTCCCTCAAGCCCTGGCTCGGCTGGGGCTGGGGTGAGCTGGACTACGCCCACTACATCACCCTCTACGACGGCCCGCGCTTTTGCCACATCCTGGACAACGCGCACAACCTGCCGCTGCATCTGGCCGTGGAGCTCGGCGTACCGCTAGCGCTGCTGGCCTGCGCGCTCACCGCCTGGCTGCTATGGCGCGGACGCCTGTGGCAAGAGCAGGATGCATCCCGGCAACTGGCCTGGAGCGTGCTGGGCGTCATCGGCATCCACAGCATGGTCGAGTATCCGCTGTGGTATGGGCCGTTCCAGATCGCGGCCATCCTCTGTGTCTGGCTGCTGTGGCGCCCGCGGCATGCCGCGGCGGAGCTGACGGCAAGGCCCTGGTGGCGCAACGCCATCGCGGCAGCCGTGCTGGTGGCCGTGGCCTACACCGCGTGGGATTACCATCGCATCAGCCAGCTTTTCATGGCCCGCGAAGACCGCTCGCCCGCCTATCGCGACAACACGCTGGCCAAAGCGCAGCAGTCCTGGCTGTTCTCCGACGTGGTGGCCTTCGCCGAAACCACCACCCGCCCCGCTACCCGCGAAACCGCCGCCCGCCTGCTGCCCACCGCCCTCGCCGCCCTGCATTTCTCACCTGAATCCAGCACCATCATCAAGGTGATCGAGTGTGCCTCCCTGCTCGGCCAGGACGAGCTGGCCCTGGCCCACATGGCGCGCTTCAAGGCCGCGTTTCCGGACGAGTACAAGGAATGGACGCAAGACAACGCCCGCGTCCTTCAGGGTCTGCGCCAGTAGCCGACCTAGCCGCGCACGCTTCTAGCTCTTTGTCGTTGGCTCTTCAGCGCCCATGCCGCTCCAGCGAACCCGAAGCTTAGTACAAGGCATGCCATGTCGAAGCCGGCCATCGCCCAATCCCCTGCAGGCAGGGAGTGGCCCAGGTGGCGGTTCGTGGTGATCAGGTTGAGCACGGGCAAGGCGCCGAATCCCAGCGCCGCCGCCCATGCCTGCGCACGCCATGCGTGCCCCGGCGCGGTCCATGCCGCATGAGCAAACATGGCCAACCATACCCCGAACAGCACATGAACCTCGTATTGCGCGCGCTGGTCCATGTCGACCGGCAGCAAACGATTGGCCCAAAAGTAGGCTACCAGGGCAATGGGAAGCCCTAACACCACCGCAGCGTTGAGGCGTTCCACCAGCGCCAGGCCCGAGGTGGTCGCGGCCCTCCTGCGCTCCGCGCGCTGACGGCGTTTCAATGCCCACAACACCATACCCGTGGCGATCATGGCGCAGCCCAAAAAGCCTGAAAGCACGTACATCGACCTCACGATAGGACCCGCGAACAGGCCCTCGTGCAAGCCTAGAAGCAGATCGCGCGAGGCCCTGGGCACCGACTGCCATGCCGGACGCTCGGCCAGCACGCGGCCACTGACACCGTCGAATACCAGAATGTCCGTGGAGCGCACAGGGCCCGCCGCGAAGTTCCCAATGACGCTGACGCGCGCGTTCGAATCGCCCGGGTGCCGTATGTCCAGCACGGCTGGCTGCGCACCGCCCCAACGTGACCGGGCCTGCTGCAGCAATCCGGCGATGGGCGCTTGGGCAACGCGTTCGCCGGTCGCAGGTGCGACGGCCATCGGAGGAAAGAGCTCGCCATAAAAGGCACGCACGGCGCCAGGCGGTGGACCATACCAGGCGCTGGCGATCAACGGCATGAACGAAAACATCACGAAGACCAGCCCCGAATAGCTGATCATCAACTGAAAAGGCAAGGTGAACACGCTGGCCATGTTGTGCGCATCCAGCCACGAGCGCTGCCCCTTGCCCAGGCGCAATGTGAAGAAGTCGGCAAAGAAACGCCGGTGTACGACGATACCCGTGAGCAGTGCCAGCAACAGCGCCATGGAAGCAACGGCCACCACGCCATCGGTGACCGCCTGCGGAAGATAGTGCAGCCGCCAGTGCATCTGGTAAAGCGTCTGCCCGCCGCCTGTGTCGCGTACCGCGATGGGCGCACCCGTCTGCGCATCCAGCCATGCGGACTGCGTTGCCTGCCCGGCCCCCTGCGGTTGCCACTCGACTCGCAGATAGGGCTCGTTGCGATCCACAGGGAGCTGCAGCGTCCAGCGATGGGCGGTGGGAGCCTGGTTCTGGAGGAAATCAAGCGCATGTTGCGCCGTCTCCTCGCGCGGCAGTGAATACTGGGCTTGCGGAAGCTCGGGCCGCATCCAGCGGTCAATCTCGGTATCGAGGTACCCAACCGTGCCCGTGACGAACATGAAATACAGCAGCCAGCCAAACAAAAGACCCGCCCAGGTGTGCACGCCGTCCATGGATGGACGAAAAAGGCGCCGGGCAGCAGCCTCACCTGGTGGCCGGGACGAAGCTTGGCCCTGGTGCGTCACAGAAATATCCACGCCACCCCGGCACTGCCCAAGACGCACAGGCCGAGCACTCCCCAGGCGCGGCGCGCATCGCGAGCCGCGAAGGCCGCCATGAAAGCCCCCACGTAGACGGGAAAGCTGAGCAGCATGGCGGCCAGCACCGCGTCAGCGCGCGGCAGGTTCCAGGCCGCGACGAGTGCGACGGGCAGGATCTGCGCCAACGCGTACCCGCCCAAGGCGCCAGCCAATGAGCGGGAGACGGTGCTCCATGACAAGCTTGTCCGGTTCACGAAGTTATGGCGATCGCTGAATGCGATCAGAAGTCCGTCGATAGCGAAACCAGCAGCGTGCGCGGCGCCCCCATGGTCAGGCCTGCGCGCGCGGCGGACTGCCAGTAGCTCCGGTCCAGCGCGTTCTCGAGGGACGCGCGCAAGGTCACGGGTTTCCCGCCCGCGGTGAAGCGGTAGCGGGCGCCGAGGTCCATGCGCGTCCACGACGGCAGATGCTGGGTATTGGCCACATCCACGTACTGCTTGCCGGTGTGCAGCGCACGGGCCGTCAAGGTCAACCCTGGCAGGAAGGGGACATCCCATTCACCGCCCAGATTGGCCTGCAGGCGAGGCGTGGCGGGCGAGCTGCGGCCATTGTTGAGCCCGCCTTCAGTCCTCGTCTGTACGCCCTGCGTATAAGCCATGCCAGCCAGCAGGCGTACGCCACGTGCGACTTCACCCTGGCTGACAATCTCCAATCCGCGGTTGCGCTGTTGTCCGTTCATGCGGAATGTCGGCAGATCGGTGCTGGTATCCAGCATGCTGCTGGGGCGTTCGATCTGGAAGAGGCTGACCGTGGTGGCAAACCTGCCCGCATCGAACTTGACACCCACTTCCATCTGCCTTGACTTGGATGGTGCGAACACCTGGCCCGCGTTGGCAGTGCCCGCGGGCGCGGTGTCGCCCTGGCTCAGTCCCTCGATGTAGTTGCCATAGAGCGAGATGGAATCGGTGGCCTTGAACATCACCGCAGCCATGGGGGTCACAGCCGATTTGTCGTAACGGCCGGACTCCCCCCGTCGTCGCATCCAGGGAGCGCGTACGCACCGACTGGTAGCGTGCCCCCAGGGTCAATTGGAAGCGGCGATCCACCAGGAAAATCGTGTCCGCCACCGCCAGGCTGCTCATGCGGGTCTCGGCCACGCGCGGTATCGAGTCTCCGACGGGAATGCCTGGAAAGGCAGGGTCTGCCGGCGTGTAAATGCTTGACTGATAGATCGAGCCGTTCTGCCGCAGCGTCCCGTTGTTCTGCGAATAACCGGTGGCGCTGACCACGAGTTCGTGCGGCAAGGCGCCGGTCTCGAACTTGCCGCGCACACCGGCCTCAGCGGTTCCGGTGTTCACGTATTCCTTGAGCCGGTAAGGGCGTGCGGCAAGGTTGCCTTGATCGTCCAGCAGCAGCGAGGAAGCCTGCAAGCTGTCGAAGTCATACTGCATGGCGCCTATCGCTCCATAGGCCACCCACCTGGGAGCCAGGTCCACTTCGCCGCGCACAACGGCCGCCCGTTCCTTAGCGTCCCAGTAACTCCAGCGGGGCTGGAAGTTGAGCTTGTTGTTGGGCGCTGCCGGTATCGGCGTGCCTGACTCGGGGGGGAACAGCAGGCTGCTGCGGCCATGCGTAACACGCCCCTGGTAGTTGAAGTCTGCCTCCAGCCGAACGCGTTCTCCCTGATAGTCCAGGCCGAGAGCAAGTGCATCCACTCGTTCGCTGGAGCCGTTGACGGGCGTATCGCCCGAGTGCTTGGCGGCATTGAAACGCACGCCAAATTGCTGATCGGGGCCGAACCGGCGTGACAGGTCGGCGTGGACCCCCAACTGGCCATCATCGGCATACGAGAGCGTCAGGCGATTGAGCGGGTCAGCCCCCGCCCGCTTGGGCACCAGGTTGACGCTGCCCCCCACTGAGCCGGAAGGCGCCATGCCATTGAGCAGCGCATTGGGGCCGCGCAGCAGTTCCACTCGCTCCACCCCGATCAAAGAAACCGCGTTGCGCGGCGAGACGCCGTAAAGGCCGTTGTAGGACACGTCATAGTTGAACAGCGTGAAGCCCCGTACGTTGAACTCGTCGCGGCCGGCGCCACGGGCATAGGTGTTGCGCACCGAGGGGTCGTTCACCAACACGTCCCCGATGGTCTGCGCCTGCTGGTCGTCGATCAGCTGGGACGTGTACTGCGTCGTGCTGAAGGGGGTTTCGAGCATGTCGCGGTTGCCCAGCATGCCCACGCGCCCTCCTTTGGCCACCTGGCCACCCGCATAGGCCGGAGGCAGGCTGTCCATGACGGGCGAGGCAATCACCGACACGGTCGGCAATGTGCCGACCTCCGTCGAGTTCGCGGGAATAGCTTGTATCAATACTGATCTATCCCGCACCATGCCTTGCAACCCGCTGCCGGCGAGAAGCCGGTCCAGGGCCTGTTGCGCCGTGAACTGGCCGGAAACAGCTGGCGCGGCTTTTCCGGCTACCAGCGCGACCGGAAAGCCCAACTGCAGGTCCGCTTGCCGTGCCAATTCATTCAGGGCATTGGCCAGAGGCTGGGCCGCAATCGAGAAACTGCGAACGGCTGTCGCGGAAGCCGGGGCCTGCGCGTGCGCGTCGATAGGTTGGCTCGCGGCTGCCCCCAGCATGAAGGCCGCGGCCAGCGGCAAGGGGGCAAAACGAAAGCAGGGTAAAGACGCAAGACGCATAAGACTGTAACTCCTCCATCGGCAAAGGTGGGGCATGCCCATGGCACGATTCCTCTCCACCCGCTGAAGACGCATGAGTTCAGCTGATCCGCACCTCCTTTGAAAAGAAAAATCAAAAAAACTAGCGCGCGACGATTTCCGTGACGCCTTCGCGCTGGACCAGCCTCACCGCCAGCATCTGCGGCAGGAACTCGGCAAACTGCTGGTACTGGCGCAGGCCAAAGCTCCCTCCCACGGGCATGGCCGCCACGGCCGGGTCGCGCACCACGAGACCGGTATTGCCATAGCGCTCAAATTCCGCCAAGGCCTCGCTCAGAGGCGTCTGATTGAAGTTGAGACGCCCATTGCGCCACTGCGCCACTGCCTCGGGAACGATGCTCGTCACAGCCCCGAGGCCACCACTGACGTCGCCAGCGCCTTCCAGCATCTGTCCCGCGGCCAGCTCGACCACGGGCGTGGGGACGGTTGCCGGGGCCGCCTGGCGTTCCACCCGCACGCGGCCTTCTTCAACCGCGACGACCGTATGCCCTGCGCCAATCCCCGACGCCGTGTGCCGGACGGAAAAGCGCGTGCCCACCACGGTGATCCTCAAATCGCCCGCAAGTACGTGGAATGGTCGCTTCTTGTCCGGGTGAATGGCGAACATGACCTGACCGTCGTTCAGCTTCACCTCGCGCCGGTCGCGAAAGAACCGCACCTGAACGCGCGTGGAGGTGTCGAGATGAAGGGCGCTGCCCGCAACCGCATCGTCAGGCAACAGGGTCCTCACCTGTTGGCCACGCTCCGAGGCATAGGATTGCTCGAACGTCGGCTGCAGCCACCACCCGAACCATCCTCCCCCCACCAAAGCGAACAGCACCGCCGCCACGACCGCCTTAGGAAGCATTGGCCGAAAGAGCGACTGCCAGAGAGGCGGCCTGCTTGCCGGTTGCGCACGCGAAGCAGACGGCCCGGGCAATCCGGCACGCAATCTGGCCGTTTCGCGCTCGGGCATCTGCCGCACCCCTTGCAGCGTGGTGCGAACCGCGTCGAACGCGGCGGCATGGCGGGAATCCGCGTCCAGCCAGGCCTGCAGTCGGGCCTGGCTTCTTTCATCCAGCCCGCCGTGGCAGCGCACCGCCCAGATAGCTGCCTCCAGCTCCAGCGCCTCCCTCTGACCCCGATCCATTTGATCGCCCACGCTGCTTTCTTCAGGCGCAGAGCCTGTTCGATCATGGGCGTGTGAATGGGTAGTGGACATACGCGAACAGAAGGGGAATATAGACGCTGGCGTCGAACCGCTGAAGCGGCTCCTCGGAAGATTACGCGAGTACCCGCTAGCGGCCTTTTCCACCGGGCCTTCCGCCAGTGCCATTGAGCACATACTCGCAACGCCTGCAGGCCAGGGTGCCCCGGACCACATGCTTTTCCACCATGCTGACCGAAATGCCCATGCGTCTGGCAATCTCGGCCTGGGGCAGTCCGTCGATGATATGCAGCACGAAAGCCTCCCGGCAACGAGCTGGCAGGTTCTCGATTACTTGAGCATAGGCGGACACTGTCTGATAGGAAGCCAGCGCTTCTTCGGGTTGGAGATAGGCGGGGGCGTGCTGATCTTCCGGTTCAGTCACGGTGTCCAAGCTCTCGTGTCGTCTGAATTCGGCCCGCCGATGCCGGTCTATGACCAGGTTCTTGGCAGTGCGGTAGAGCAAGGCCCTCGCGTCCAGCACTGGTCGCCCCGCGTGCTGGGCCGCCAGTACACGCGCGTAGCTCTCCTGTGCCAAGTCTGCTGCGGTATCGCGATCATGGACTTGACGATTCAGGAAGTTCAGCAGTTCGCGATAAAAGCGCTCGAGCATGGCAAGAACCGGGCGGGCTGAACCAAGCGGTGATCACGCCGGCATGCTGTGGATGAATTGTTTGGAAATGAGAATCATTTTAAATCAGCTTCAGGACGCCGGCTAACCGACCGCTGGGCCGCCTTGCTGCGCCACGTCTGCCAGACTGCTTGATTCGCCCAGGCAAGTGGGGAGGTGACCGGTTTGGCGCGGCGGGGGCTGTGGATAAATTTGGCCCTCGCTAATGCTGGCGCGGGTTTGCGGGCGATTCGGGGGCCTGGAGAGGTTCCGGCCGCTTTGGCGCGGAATGGGATCGCCGGGGGCCAAAACGGCCGAAATGGGCGATTTCCGGGCCGAGGTGGGGTCAGGGTAGCAAAAAGTGGTTTCGGGGCCTTGTAGCCCCGTTTTCATTGGGGACGCCACTTCTGTCGCCCTGGCGCGGTGACGGTTTTAAAGCCTCTCGAAGCGCGGAAGGAAGTCGGACATTGGGGAATTAGGCGGTGCCGGTACGTCCAACTTAAAAAACTCCAATGAAATCAATCGCTTGCCGGGAGAGGTGCCCGTCTTGTCCACAACGTCCGACTTTGACGGACTCGGACGCTTTTAAAACCGCCCCGCTAGCCCTTTAAAACAGCGTGGCCTGCCTTCTATCCACAGGCGCGGTGACACCCGCCGCCGCCACGATTCGCTCAATTTGGCGTTCGGTCAGGCGGTGTTCGACGGCCAGCTCACGGGCCGTCTTGTGGGTGGCGTAGGCCTTCGCGATTCGGGCGTTGCGGACGGCCAGAAGAGCCTGCTCGGCCTTGGGCACGGCGAAGTGCGCCTCTCCGCCGTAGACCTCGGCCAGAGCGAGCAGTTTGCTGTGGCCGATCACCTTCGCAATCGAGTGATCGTCACTGGCACGATCCGGGGTAGGAATGAAGATGCGCACGCCGCCATAGACACGCACCAGGTCAAGCGTGGCCGCAAGCCCGATAAGGCGCTCGAAGTCCCGCAGCAGCTTGGGCAGCAGCTCGGAATCGATGACGGCGGCGAGGTCGCTCATGTGAGGATTGCAATGACGCTTTGGAGCTTCGCGTAGGCCGAGATGGCCTCGGGATAACACTGCGTCGGAGTGACTTGAGACAGCGCGCATGCCGCCTCAATCGCGGCAGCGAGTAGAAGATCGCGTTCGCTGCTGGACTTAGCCAAGGCGACTTGACGCAGCTCAACGCGTTGACGCCACGCGTCGATAGCTGCCTGCGCATCGGCGAGCTGCACCAGTGGAGTGCCAGGGCCGGGCTTTGTCGATGCTCTCCTGTAGCCGTTCTGGACGTACAGACGGGCCACAGTGGGAACTAGAGGCACATTGAGCTCTTGGCTGGTCAAGTCAGCCACGGCGTTGGGCCTCCTGGTTAGGGCGGTGCGTGGACTTTTCCGCGAATCGCCTGGGAAACCAGTCGCAATAGGTGTCGGATGGCGTGTGTCCAAAGATCGTGCAGCACCTGTATTCATGCACGCAGTGCCCGCAGGTCTTTCCGCTGGGCAGCTCCATGCAGGTCTTGTCGTTGCACGCCTTGTCTGCGCAGCAACCGTGGGAATGCTTTTGCACGTTCATGCTGCAATGCCTCCTTGGCCCTGGGCGGCAATCGCCTGCGGCTCCTTCGGCGGATTGTGGCCGCGCTGGTGCATGCAGAAGCACAACTGCGCGTGGGCATCCACGAACTTGTGGAACGCCTCGGGCGGGATGATGGCCGGAACGCCTTCAGCATCCTCATCAGGAATCGCGGCCTGGTGCAATTCCGTCATGGCCTGCTTGGCGTCCTGCAGCAGCTCGCGGAGTTCATCAACCAGGGTTGAGAGATGCCCATTTGCTGCCTCATGCCCGGCGATCTCAGCTTGAAGAGCACCCACTTCATAGTTGTTGATCCGGCGCGCGATCTCCGCTGCAGTCTCGGTCACTTCCAAGCTATCGCCATAGCTGGTTTTCACATAGGCGCGAATGCCGTGATACTGGCAGCTTGGGCCTGCCTCGGTAATGCGCAAGACGCTGCTGACAGCGACATGCAGTTCGCGGCCACTGAGGTCTGTGAGCTTGATCATGGCTGCACCTCCTGCAGCTCGACCACCTGGCCTGCCTCAACGGTTTGAGGCACCTCGGCGTCATTCAGCGCGCGCAGTGCCACCTCTCCCTCCAGATACCTCACTGAGGTGACTTCGTAGCGCACCTTGGCATTCGGAGCCGCAGCGGCCTCCGCATCACTCAGCAGCGGCAGCCAACCCACCGGCTTGCCCGTTCCTTGCGCGAAACAATCGTGGCTCCAGTCCCATCCGGCAAACTGCCATTCGTCATCGCCCGTGTTGCCGAGGTTGTTCATGCCGATGGTCACCTGCGGCACACTGTTGTCGTCGTCAAGTGGTGCGTCTTCAAACTCCACCAGCAAGCGCAGCAGCGAGCCATCCCTCGGGGCTGTGCTCATGTCTCTAAACGCGATGGCCGCCGGCTTCTCAGCGGTTGTAAGAACACCAACCGCGATTTTGAAGGTGTCCCTGCACTTTTCGGCCAGCGCCTGCGGGATCATTCGAGCTTCGTTGCCGTCTGGGCAGCAGTCGCGATACTTGGAATCGACAGGGCCGACGCTGCCGCAACCAGGGCAGTACCGTACAAGCGGCTCTGCAGATATCGCTGGAACGCGCGGGAGTATTGACAGGTCAACCCAGCGCGGATCTTCAAAACCCGGGAACAGGAGCGACACAGCCTTGCGCCCATGTGGCTTATCGGATGGCGGTCCCTGGCGCTTCAACCCCGTGCGGTATTCGATGCCACGAACCAACGTTTCAAGATCGCATGCGTGGTCGGTCCAGGGGATAGCGATCAGATCGAGATCGCGTGTGAAGCTGCCATGCAACGCGATGGCATACCCGAACTGCCAGGCCGCGATTCGAGCCTTGGTATAGGCCGTTGCGTAGTCCGGATCGATGATGCCAAACGGGAGCTTCGCAGGAGTCGATATAGCGACTGGCACCGCCTCGGCTCTAAGGGCTGCATGAACTGCGCGAAGCTCATCATTGGACGCCGGCGCCTTTAGATAGACAACCAAGGTCTGCGGATTCTCCGCATCGCGGCCGACGCCGTGCATTGCAGGCAGCTTCCTGGTAGGACGCTCGACACATTCGCATATCTCAACCTTGCCCGCGCACGAGTGGATATCCCCGTTCAAAGCGCAAAGATCGTCGGTGCAGTCTTCAGCATGGCCGTACACCTCGCCTATGCCGCCACAAATGGCGCACTGAGCATTCATCGTATCGGTGAGGGTCATTTCGGCTCCTGAGTAATCACGGCGGTTTTGGGGGTGCATACGGTGCTGGTGACCTTGCCCGCCGTTCTGGTGTGGCATTCGTTCCAAGCATTCGTGGTTTCGGTTTTGGCGCCGCAGCGCGTGAAATAGAGCCACCGGTCGCCGGGCTTGAATGCCCACACCTCGCAACCGTTGGCTTCGTTGACTTTCCGAGGGAGCCTTTCGGCAGCAATGCGGTCCGCATCGGCCTTGCGTTGTGCAACCGTTTCAGGCCGAAGCTGATACCAGGTCATGAACCCGATAAAGCCCAATATCGCAACAGCGATCACGAGCAGCACCCTCATCGCTTCGCTCCCTGCGCCCGCTTGGCGCGGTCAAGCATGGCCTTGAGGGCTTCGATGACCTTGGATGCTTCGAGCGTGGGCAGGAACTTCACATCGGAGACACCTGTTCCCGCCACGCGGCCAGCGAAAAGCAGCAGCGCTGCGGGACTCGCATCCACCAGGCCACCGGCCTTGCCGATCTGGCCCCACAGCCATTGGATCTTCGCGGCCTGGTCAAACGGCTTGAATGTACCGGCCTTGGGCTTGTAGCCCAGCGTTGCCATATGGGCGAGCACCTTGGCGCGGCCCGTCCCATTCAATTCGGCCGCGCTGGCCTTGCCGGTGAGATTGAGCAAGTGGAAGCGATAGTCGTCATCGCTCCAGCGCAACGCGGCCTTGCCCTGGTGGATATGGCCCAGCTCGCGCTTTCGTTGAGCGAACGCATTGGCATGATTCGTGTGCGCCGTGAAGCGCCTGGTGGTAGGCATGGCGTTTAAACGATGGAAGTGAATAGGCCGCGCTGCGGATCGGCTTCGCGGTGGTTGAGGTAGCATGCGGGGCACAGATGCCTGTTGGGGCCAATCTGGCGGGCGTGGGCCTCGCACATGGGCTGGTCACAAGTGCTCGCGCCTTGGCGCTGCGGTGGGCCATCGCACAAGTAGCCACTGGGCGCCAGGCATACCTGCTGCTTTCCATCGATCAGCACGCGGGCAGCGCACGGTGATGGCAGGCGGGAGCCCTTCATGTGGACGATGCCGGTCTTTAGTCGGTAGAACGGCATCAGGTCACCTTCTGGGCGGTACGCACGCTGACCGGGGCAGCAATGCAGCTACCCCGAGCGCCTACGCACAGGTAAAAGTCGATGGCACCAACCTGACTGAGCAGCCAAAGGATGAGCATCAGGGCGCCAATGGCATGAAGGACGCCTTTCATCGCAGCAACCTCGGTTTAGAGATTGGCATCGGCCCAGGCTCTCCGCTCGGCATGCGGATCTGGTTGGCGCGCACCAGGCGAAACTCCACATTGACCGGCTCGCCCACGGTGTAGTGATCTTGGTCTGCTGATGGGCGGTAATTCCACTCAGTGTTGACTGCATGCTGCATCAGCTCGGCGACCTTCATGGCCTTGCTAGCATCCATGAGGAAGTGGCTGTAGCCGATGGTGATGTAAGCCATCTGTGCGGCCGGTTTGGCTGGGGCGCGGCTCATATCGAACTCTCCCCAGAATCTTCGTCCAGCAAGCTCACAGCAACGTCCTCGACAGCACGTGCGAGGCGATCCAGTTCGTTAGCGCAGAACTGATCCAAGTCTTCCCACTCGCAAGACATGTCCGTCAGTTGCTTGCGCATGGTGCGCAGGCGGCGAACATGGCGCGAGGCCAGTTGTTTCTTTGTCGGCGCGCTCATGTCAGCAGTCCCCTCTCCGGCATGCCACCGACGCCACGATGGAGGTCGGCCTGCTGGCCTGCGCGATACCCGGCTCCGATGTGGCCCATGTCGACCTTGCGGCCTGTCATGGTGTTTCGCGTTTTTCCAGACTGCAGCTCACCGTACTCACGCTCGATATACGCCAGCAACAGCGCCTGGTCTTTCTCCGGATTAGCGAAAGCCTCGACCTTCTCAGACACGCCCATCACCCAGCCTATGGCGAATGCATCACCCCGCATGGTCTTGGTCGCGGGCTTGCAGTTACGCGGCTGCTTCGCGATGTGCGCCAGACGTCCGCGAGCGCACTGGCGCAGAAGCACCTCGCAGGCATAACCGGCCACAATCGGCGCAGCGTCAATGCCCACAAATACCCAGTGGCGAGAGCGCACGTAGTTGCCTGCATCGTTGTACCGCCCCTTCAATTGGGCGAACGTTTCGCAGCCGAAGGCATCGGCGACCAGGTGCACGAGGCGTAGCTCCCAGGCATTGGCTGCAGTACTGCAGGCCTTTACCTTCACCTCGCGGACATCAGCGAGCGAGACATCCTGCTCACGCAGGCCAAACTGCTCCATGAGCGCCTGGGCCTGGCGTAGCGCGATGCCCGCTTCGTTCTCGTTCGCGCTGCGGCCGAGTGCCAAGCACTTTTTAATCTTCTTGAGGGCTTCGTCGCGGGTCATGGCGTAGCTCCCTTCTCCGGAGCTTGCCGCGCACAAGCCTGCATCAGTTCACGAAGGTGCTGCGCGTGCACGTCTCGCGCATTCCGGGCGCCTTTGGCTGCACGCCACCATTCGCTTTCCAGCGCGTCAGTGATGGGCGGCAGCTTGTACTTCCTGGGATCACCCATGGTGGTCGCACCGGAGAGCACGTCTTCCTGGCCGCGAGCGTACCCATACGCGAAGTAGAAGCGGGCGAGCTGCGAAGCCGATTGGCCCAATTCCCTGGCGGTGCTGGGTGACACAGCGCAGTTCGCGGTTGCTACGCCGGAAAGGGCTGCAAGCAGCAGCGCGACGATGATCCTTTTCATGCCCGCACCTCCAATGCCTTGTCGCCTTGCTGGCAGAGATCGACTAGGGCATCCACGTTGAAGTGCGGGCCGAAGATGGATTCATTGCGATAGTGGAACTGCTCGCGTGCTTCGTGCTCCAGCGAGGTCAACACACACTTGAGCGCGGTCTGTACCAGCTCGGAATGCGTCATATGCGCCGAGAGCTGCCACTTGCGTGTGGTCCGTCGCACTGGCTTACCGCCGGATACGTTGCAAGGTGCTCGGAATGAAGCCTGCAGGTATGTGGTTCCCCGGAAGTTGCCCACCAGGTAGAAGGAGTAACCAGGGAACGAGATCGCGCGCAGGATCATGTTTGCCAGCTCGGCATCCATGGGCTTCTGCACAACAGGTGCCGCGACGGCATTGGCTCGGTGCTTCACCTGTGGCTTGATCAACCACTGCCAAATGCCGATCATGGAAGTGACCGTGAAAACGGACTGCTGCAGGATGAAGAACCAATGGCGATTGCCTGCGCCGAAGGTGATCCAGCCAACGTTACTGATGAGCCAGGCCACGAAGGCCCAGCCAGCGAAGCGGCTGCGGGTAGCAAGCAGCAAAGCCCCGGCCATGCCGAGAAACGCGGAGATGATTTCAATGAGCTGCATGAAGGCTCCTTTAAATGTCGGTGGGACCGATCTGCGTGAGCTGATCGGGTGTGGTGGTTGGCGTGGGGTCTATGAGGCCGATCTGCTCGGCCACTTGGATGCAGTCAGCGCAAAGCAGCTCATAGGCGCCGACTTCACGCACAGAGCAGGCCACGCACACGATTCGGGGAGATGTGCCGGTCATTTGGCGATCGCCTCCCAGCCTGCGGAGATCAGCCCTTCGTCAGCGGCCTGATCGCCAGTCATCCAATCGAGGGCCGTGAGCGCGCAGTCCAGCGTGTTCTGACTGAAGTCGAAGAGCACGGCGTCTTCCCCGAAGCAGTCATGAACGTCGTCGCGGGACATATGGTCCTCCAGCACCTTGATCTGTGCTTCGATGGCGGCATGGTTGTTGTCACCGAACCCAGAGAACTTCGGCACACGAGGCAGCACGGCCTTCAGGCGCGCAAGTTCATCCGCGACCTGATTGAAAGTCGGTCGATTCGCCTTCATACAGCCGCCACATCCAGGTTGATCGGGTCATATTCGCCCGAGGCATCGTTGCGCTCATAGAAGCGCACATAGGGCTTCGTGCTGGCCGTCTGCATGGAGTCGGCGATAGCCTGCATGGCTTGCTGCCACTTCGCATCGCGGATTTCCAGGCGCCGCAGGCCCAGAACGCGGCTCGTGTTGATCTTGCCTTCCTTGTCAGTCTGGAACGCATGATTCACCAAGGCCTTGATGTTGTCGTTCGCGCCTTCGGCCCAGGTGTGCACGCACTCGTCGATCAACTCTTTTGCAGCCATGAGCTGCTCGCCGAAAACGAGCTTGTCCTGCATTTGGCGAACGACCTTGAAGCGGCCATCGAAGCTCACCAGGGTGACATTGCCCTTTTCGCCGCCAGCCTTCACGCCGTACTGTTCCATGCTGGTCGAGACGAACGCGGCCACCTCACCCATCGCGAGAGCCTTAAAGGTGCGGATGGACTCTTGAATGGACTTGGCTTGCGCGCACAGATCGCCCACGGTTTCAGTGCGCAGCTTGTCGATATCCTTGACTTTTGACTCGGGGATGAGATTGCCGTTGGCATCTTCCCAATAGCCGGCTGGAATGGATTTCTTGTTCATATGAGGTTCTTTCTGTTAACGAAGAATGGATGCGCCCCCGGCGCGGTGCGTGCGCTTGCCGAGCAGGAGGCTGGGGTGGTTCATGTGGTCCAGTGCGCCTGGACGTAGCGCGGGCTGGAGTGAGCCGTAGCAATTGCTCGGGCGGCCTGGTTCGGGTGGATCGAGTGGCGCAGGTGCGTGAACTGCGCCCTTCAAGGGCATCAGCGCAATGCACTGGGCGGTGAAGCTGTACACCGTGCCGACCTTTTGGTGATGCTGGGCTTCCAGGAAATTGCCCTTGTAGAGAGTGACCAGGTGCCGCTCCACTTCATTCAGAGAGAAGGTGGGCGCCCATTCGCGTGTAAGGCGCAGAACGCCCCACCAGCCGCCCTGCTTGGCGATGGTCAGCCACAGCATGGAACACTCGCGATTGATGCCCTCAGACATGTTGGCCTCCCTGGATGAGCTTGAGAATGCGGTCGCGGTGCATACCGGTGAAGGTGAAGTAGTCCTCAACGGCCTCGACCACAGCCATGCGGCGGGCAACCTTGAAGGCTCGCTCGATGCGGCGCGCGCGGAGCGTGATCCAGGCAAGCGGCGGGCGGCGGTAGTCGGCCTCGGCCATGACCAGGTCGGCGCGGAGCTGGATGACGTTGCCCATCACATGGCCCTCCGGACTGCGCTCAAGGGCGGGTTCAGGGGCGTCGGAGCCAGGCGCAGCTCCAGGGCGTCCAGTTCGGCGCGCAGTTGAGCCATTTGCATCTGATGCAGGGCGTGCTCGCGCAGGATGCATTTGCGCACCTGGCGGATGCGGTACGCCAGCCATTGCTGCCGCACGCGCGTAAGGGCTTTAAACATGCTTCGTCTCCTCTGTTTGAATGGGAATGACCCTGCGCTGCGCGGCGCGCGGCAAAGGCGGCGCGCTGGACGCCAGGTGCTGACAGGATCTGCAGGCCTGCCAGTGCTTCACGTCACGCGGCGTGCTGGGCACCGCGCGGTGTGCGTGGGAGCGGCACTGGTCGGCCGTGATGACTTGCTCCTCGCCGGCCTCAGCCGACAGATGCGGGCACGGGTAGCGGCCGAAGGTGTGAATGACCCGATCGGCGATGCGCTCGGTGCTGGCCGCACCCGTGCCATAGGCCCCGGTGCCGTGCAGCACCTGACTGAGCGCGCCACCGCTGATGCCCAGGGTCTTGGCGATCGCGGACTGCGTGGCGCCTTCGGCATCCACACGCGAACGCAGCAAGGCAAACCACGCCTCGCTCATGTACTGCGGCGTCATTGCTCGGCGCCCTCCCTGCGAAACTTCGCTGGCACCGAATGTGCGGAGGCAAACTCGCTCGGGTGCACTTGCCCCTTGCGCGAGGGCGGTGGCCACCGGCCAAGATCGGCGACCAGCACATAGCGAATGCGCCCCAGCTCACGCTTGGCTGCCACTGCCACTGCCTTGGGCGCATACTTCGCCCACGCCGCCAACAGGGTGCCGATGCGCTTGACCTGCGTGTCGAAGTTCTCCCCGGCGTCAATGAGCGTTTGCGCGGCCTCGATCGACGTGAGCCGCTTGCGAATGCGCAGCAGGTTCCACAGCCGCGTTTCGAGGAGATGCATATCAGGCGCGGGCGCTTTGGGCATGGCTCGCAGTGCAGCCTGGGCTGCATGCAGGCCTTGAGGCGTCACATACCAAGGATTGGTAGTGTTCTTGTTCCTGGCGCGGCGATGTGTGCCGGTGCGTACGTACCCGCGCCCGAGCAAGGTGCCCAGAGCCAGCTCGGCAATGCCCGTCGGGAAATCCGTTTCAGCATCAGATGCCCAGGCACTCAACTCGACTGCGGTGATGGCGCGCTCGGTGCTTTTGACGTTGCGCGCCAGTGCAGCGAGCGCGGGGACAACGAACCACTGAAGAATGGCCATCACACACCTCGCCCCGAAACCATGTGCCCGGTGAAGTCCACGCACAGCGGCTTGCCCTTCACATGGGCGATATCGACCTCTTTCCAGCTATTGGCTTCGGCCCACACTTCGATATTGGCGATGGCGTTGAGCACTTGGCGCATCCGGCCTCTGCTGTCGCGGGCGATCTGTTCCACCAGGGCGGGCGTCAGCGCCACTTCGGCCTTTGCCTTGCATGTGGCCTGAACATCTACCAGGTTGAGCGGGTGAAGCTGCACGATGCGCGCCACGCGGCTGGCAATGTGGTCGTATCGCTGGACGATGGTCGGAAAGTTCTCCATGCCCACAAGGAACACCATCGTTCCGGTCACATCGGAGATGTCGCGGATGGTCTCCAGCTTCGACGCCTGCCTCATGTCGGCGAGGTAGTCGGCCTCATCAACGATCAGGGCCTGCATCGTTTGCGCCAGGTGCCCCGTGATGCGGTTCTCCACATCTTTGGCAGAGCCGCGCACAGCCAGCCCCAAGCCCGTGGCTATATCCTCCAGCATGGAACGTTGGGTCCACACCTTTTTGGCGCGGATGAACACGTGGCCGTTCTCGCTGGCCCAGCGCTCGGTCAGCTCCGATTTGCCGATGCCGTATTTGCCCTGGATCAGCACCAGGCCGGCTTCGCGGGCGCCACGGCGTTCCACGATCTTCTCGGCATCCTTCAGCAGCCGAAAATTTGCTGTTTGCACAAAACCTTTTTTCACCTTACATTCCCCTTCGTTTGGGTCGCTTCAATCAACTCAGGCACGCTCTGTGATGGCTGCAACCATCACAGGGCACTCTTAAAACCGGGCTGTTCGCCCGCGTCATCCCAGGCCAGGCCGCGCGCGGCGTAGTAGTCGGCCAAGCCCTCATAGGCATCACTCGCCACGTACTGGCGCAGCCAGTCCTCATCGCTCGCATCCCATCCGTCACGGTGGCCCATGAGCCACTCGTAGCGGTCGCTCGTGGTGTCGAAGAACGGCCTGGCCGAGGCGGCGGGTATCGCCTCTGCAGCCCTGGGGGAGACATCGACGGCCGGGACCAGGACCACAGGGGCGGTGGGTTCTGGCAAGGTCAGAACGTTCTCCTGCAGGGTGGGGTTCAGCTCGCGCAGCGCCAGCTCGATCTGCTGCTCGCGGCGCTTGATGGCGGCGCGGGCACGCTTTTCCTTCGCCATCTCGATCACCGGAGTCGGGAAGAAGGCGCGGCGGCTTGCGTCGAAGCTCGCATCGCAGACGAACTGGCCTTCGAGCGTGTAGACGCGCACGACGCTCGGATCGTGGATGTCGTAACGCACACTGACCTGGCGCCCATCGACATCGCGGCGCATCAGCTCGGGCGCGGCGTAGCTTTGATTGAAGAAGGTCACCATGCCGCGCTGCGCCGTGCGCAGTACGGCTGGCATGAACATCTCGCGCAGCTCGGCCTGGGTCAGCAGCTCCTGCTCGTCGCGCCTGTATTTCAGCGCCCATGCCTCGGCAGGCGTCATCCGTTTGCGATCCGGCCGCTTGGGCAGTTCGCTGTGGCGGTGCAGATGGTTGTACTCATGTACGGCATCGGCCATTGCCTGGATGAATTGCTCCCAGCTCGGCACCTTGGGCGAGAGTGCAACTACTTCTCCCGTTTGCATGGCGCGTCGCACTGCCCGCTGCTCCTTGGCAAGCTCGGCCGCTACCTTGCGAAAAGTGCCGCCGTCCACGTCTTTGCCCTGATAGCTGCCGAACTCGCGGGCGCAGTTGATGGCGAGCGTCTGCCACAGGCGTTCGATGCCGCCGTGGCCTTGAGGCTTGCCAGGAATGCCGGTGCGGTGATCGATGCCCAGGCGGGCGCAGAGACCGTCAATTGGGCAATCGATCTGCTTGGCGGTCTCGCCCGCGCCGTTGTCGCCGTAAAGGATGGCGGGCGGTCCCCATTGGCCCGTACCGTGGCGGAGCGCATCGCCCACCGCGCGCACGTTCTCGGAGAGGTTCACCGACCAGCCCGTGACAAAGCGGGTGGCGGCGTCGACGCACACGGTGACTTCGGGCGCGAAGGGTGCGCCGTGGTCAGGATGGCGTACCTTGGCTTTAAAGGTGTGGCCGTCGATCAACCAGAGATCGTTGCCCGCCATGTCGTCGGTATGGCGCCATTGGAATGGCAGCTTGGCATCACGCTGCGGACCCGGCGCGTGGCGTGCCTTGATGAGGGCTATGTTGGCCTCATGATCCTTGCCGAGCTTGTCCAGGGCGCGGCGTGCGCGGGCGTAGAGCGGCTTCCATGTGTCGTAGTCCCGGCCGAGCTGGCGCGTGACTTCCTTGGCCGCGCCCGAGAGCTTGCGGAAGCGCGCATCACGGGAGTGATACAGACCGAGCACTGCGGCCACGTCCTGGTCCACATTAATTAATGTGGGTTCGGGTGCGGGCGCGGGCAGCAGGCCCGACCAGCCCTCGGCTCGGAAGATGCCGAGATATCGCTCCAGGGTACGGCTGCTGACCTGGTCGGCGCGGGCACGCTGATTGGCGGCGCGTGCGGTCGCCTGCAGGGCGGCGGATGCCTGACCGCTGGCAAGTTGCAGGGCCACTGTAGCGCAGGCCCGCTTGATGCCGTGAAGGGGCTCCAGGTCCAGCACCATGTTGACCAGCACGAGGCGCGCATCGGCGGTCGCCTTGTCGGTCAGGCTCGGCGGGCGGCGCTTGGGATCGGGCGTGGGGGCCAGCGGGGCCGGTAGCGGCTTCTCAGGAGGAGCGAACGACTCGACCGGTGCGGCGTCGACCTGGGCAAGCGCTGTGGTGGTTGCCTGAGCAACGGCGCGCGCCGTCACGACTGCGCGGGCCTCTGTGGGCAGCGCCGAGGTGTCGTATTCCAGCCCACCACCGAACTTGGACCTTGCCCGCGAAGGGATGCCAAGTCGATCGAGTTTTTCGCGGGTGCGGCGTTCGCTCCCTGGCAATCCAGGAAGACCCGCCAATTCGCGTGCGGTCAGCCAGGTCATGAGCGACCTCCTTTGCGTTTGGTTACCGCCAGTGCTTGAGGGCTGGGATTCGAGGGCAGACCAAGGGTTTGACGGATGACCGCCACCTGCCCAGCCATCCTGGCGGGGCGATAGTTGCTACGCAGCGCAGTGCATACAGCGCTATAGGGAAAATGGAAGCGCGATGCGAACGTCGAGAGTGAGCCGTAGTGCTCTTGAATGAACTTCCGTGCGCTCGCCTCGCCCCAGGGGTTAAGACCAGCTTTCACGACACGCACGGTGCCGTTTGTTGAGACCTTTAACCGGGGTTTCACTTGCCCCTCCGCTTCAGGCCATTCGCCTTCGCTGGTTCATAGTGACCCGGCCAGATTCGGCCCACCGGCTTGCCGATGATTGCGGAAATCGCGTTAGCGACCTTGCGCGAAGTAACCCGGCTGTGAATCACATTACTCACTGTTTGCCGGGACAGGTGCAGAGAGTCAGCGATGGCGGCGGGGGTGGTGCCGCGCATGCGTATCTCTGCTTTGATTTGTTCGGGGTGCATTTCGGTGCTACGCTACTGGTTCAAAAAGAAACGTTTCAGCTTGAACCGTATTCTTGGTTCAATTTGAACCGAAGTCAATAGCACTATGGAAAAAAATTTAGATACTTCCTCCTATGAGCCTTTGACAGTAGATGAGGTAATTCGCCGCATCGCCGAGGCTCTCGGCCCGAACTGGATGGCCGTTATGGAGGTTCAACCTGAAACGGTTCGGACCTGGCGCAAACGCGGCGAAGTGCCGGTGAAGCAACTTCTGCGCGCAGCCCAGAAGTCAGGCAGGCAGGTGGAGCACTTCAATAGCCCCGATGCACCGAAAAGTCAGCCAAGCGAATCGCCTGCGGCTGAAGACGACGAGTTCACCCAGATCGACATGCTTGGCGCGCGCATCAGTGCTGGACACGGTGCTGTCAACGGGGCGCATAAAGTCATTGGAAAGTTCGCCTTCCGTACTTCGTGGCTTCAATCCAAGGGGCTCAACAAGCGCAATGCAAAAATCGTGCGTGTCCGAGGTCGATCCATGGCTGACCGGATCAACGACGGCGATATTCTGCTAATCAACACCTCCATCAATACGCTCACCCAAGACGGGATTCACGTCATCGAGCTAGACGGAGAGGACTACGTGAAGCTGTTGCAGCGAGATTTCACAACGGGTGGCGTGCGTGTCATTAGCTACAACCCGGACTACCCTTTGCAGGTGCTTGAAGGCGAGGCCGTCAATCGGCTAAGGATTGTTGGAAGGGTGATTTGGCACGGCGGTGAGCTTTAAATTCAATAAGGTTTTAAGGGAGGGAGTTATGCGTATCAAGGCATTGATCGTTGTCGCTGCATTGGTTGTTGCGTCACCGGCCTGGGCTATCTACAAATGCACGAAAGCGGACGGTCGGGTGGCGCTCCAGGACGCCCCTTGTGACAACAGCGCCAAGACATCCGAGCAGATCAAAGTGCGTAGTGGCACGAACGTCATGGAAAGTGGCAGAGGAACCAGAATTGCGGTGGAGCCGAATACAGCTCTCAAGGGGCCTGCCGAGGCCGCAGCGCTATTGACGCTGTACCGCCGCTGGGCCGACGCCGAGCGGTTGGCATTCACGACTTCTCGCATTGCGCTGGCTACGCCCATTGCGACTTTGCAAGCGATCAAGCGTGAGGCCGAGAGCCTGACTGTTCCTAGCTGCTTGACACAGGCTAAGGAAGCGATCAACACATTGATCTCAAAGTCAAACGATGCCATTCTGCAATTCGCCGGAAAAGAGGAATTGACCGCCGTCGCATACACAACGGTCGAGCGGCCAAAGCTGATTCCTCGCTTCGAGCGAGAGGTGGAAGGTGCGAAATGCACATCCGCTCAGGCCGCCAAGTAGCGCGCTACATGAGGCCGACACGTGTCGATCTTGCCTGGATCTCTGATGATGTGTTAACGTAATCGGCGCCCCGCTGACTCTCATGGGCCGACATATGTCGGCCTTAGTTTTTCTGCCTGCCGCGATGACAGTCGTGGCATGGCAAGCGCATCCTCCCTCGGCAAAGCAGTAGTCCGATTCGGCATCCCACTGGTACTGGGCGGGGCGGGCTATGTCACCTTCATCTCGGGCGCCGAAGACGGCCCGCCCAAGCCGAGCGGCGCGCCCCAGTTTAAAAACGTGGTCTATTCCGACAGGTTGGCGGGCAACCTCCCCACGGCGTGCGTGGGCCTCACCAAGTTCAGTAGCCCTGTTCCTGTCGTGCTCGGTGACTACTGGTCCGATGAGCAATGCGTGGCCGTCGGCAGCCAGGTGCTCGCCAAGGGCCAGGCCCGGGTGCTTGACTGCATCCACGTTCCGGTAACGCAGCCCATCCTCGACAGCTTTTCCAGCCACGGCCACAACAACGGGGAAGTCTCCACCTGCGTGAGCCGCGCGATGGGGCTGCTCAACGCCAAGCGCTACGAGGAAGCCTGCAATGCCCTGGCTCATGGTCCTGACGGAAAGCCCGCATGGAGTTATGTCAAGACTGGGCGCCGCGATGCCCAGGGTGCCTGGGAGTACCGATTCGTCCAGGGCCTCTACAACCGGCGTTTGAAAGAGCGCAGCTACTGCTTGAAGGGCGTGGTTGAACTCCGCGCCCGCTACGACTTTGCAACCGGCACATGGAAGGCGGAGGGCCAGAAATGAAGCGCTTTTTTAAAGTCCTGGGCATCGCTGCCCTAGTTCTGATCGTGGTCATCGTCGCGACGGCCGTGCTCTTTGTCACCACGTTCTGCGGCGGGCACCCACATGGGTTGTGCTGATCATGGCTACACGCGCGCTCGCCGCTCTGGTTTTGGCTATCGGCCTCATTTCTGGCGGCTACTGGTGGGGCCACACGGCCACCGACAACGCATGGGCCGCACGCCAGGCAAAGGCCGACCGAAAGGCCGACGAAGAACTCGCCAAGGCCAACGAGCGAGCCGACCAGGCCGCCGCCCAATACCTCAATGAACACCTGGACCAGGAAGCCCGCTATGCAGACCTTGATGCCAAGTACCGAGAGCTTCGCTCGCGTCATCCTCTTGTTGTTCGCCGCCCTGATCCTGTGGCGCCTGGGCCGAACCAGTGCGCGAGCCAGGGAGCGGTACCACCTGAGGTGGGCGTTGATCGCGACCCTGATCGCCTCACTTTGGCTGCTGTCCGCATGTGGAACGGTGCCCTCACGGGCGCCGACGCCCCTGCCAGTGCCTGCGGCCTTGCTGGTGCCGCCGAGGGAGCCGATTCCGCTTGTTCCGAAGACTCCGGCCTCACGCTCGATGACGCCTGGGCCAACCACCGCGCCAACGCCAAAACCTGCCTGGAAGATCGGCAGCGTTACCGCGCCCTGATTGATTTATTGAAGAAGCGCCAATCACCATGAGCGAACAAACTAACAACGATCGCCGCCAGGAGCTGCTGCTGCTTGGGCAAATCCACGGAATGGTTCAGTCCCTGAAAGACGGCCAGGACCAGCAAAACCGCCGTATGGATCGCATGGAGCAGCGCATGGAGGAGCACTACAACGGCCTGGATGAGCGCCTGCGAGAAGTCGAGAAGAAGGCCGCCGTGGCCGGTGCTGTCTCGGGCGGCGCCGTCGCCATTGGCACCGCCCTGGTGGTCGAGGGCATCAGGCAGTTCATTCGTGGTGGCGGTGGCCCTGGCCTGGGGAACTGATGGCACACCCGGGAGAAAAGCGCATCCAGCTCCGAGGCCTGTATGTCCACCAGCGCCTGCCGATGGAGACCGCTTGCAAGAAGCTCGGCGTGCCACGAAGCACGGCCAATCGCTGGAAGCAAGAGGCCGCTGACAAGGGTGACGACTGGGACACCGTGCGTGCGGCCGTGGCGCTGGGCGATGACAACTTTGCCTCGCTCTCAAAGAAGCTGCTCGAAGACTACCTGGTGCAGCACCAGGCCACCATGGATCTGCTGCGCGAAGCCGAGGACATGGGGCCGCGTGAGCGTGCCGAAACGCTCGCCAGCATGAGCGACAGCTTCAACAAGACGATGGCGTCGTTTAAACGCCTGGCCCCTGACCTTGATCGCCAGGCCGTGCAGATCGACGTGCTGCAGCGCTTCGTCGCGTTTGCCAAGGCGAAGTTTCCCCAGCACTTGCAGGCCATGGCCGAGATGCTGGAGCCGTTTGGCGAAGAGCTGGCGAAAGTGAGGTGACATGTTCAAGTGGTTTCTGCTCATGGTTTTCGGTTGGGCGTGTCTCTATGCAGCGCTCGGCATCGTCCTGGGCGCTGTCGGCCAGTGAGCTGAGATGGCAAAGAGCACAAAGGACTTCCTTGCCGGCCTGACCGCGTTGGCCGACGATCTGCGCCGCCAGATCGACGCCAACATGGATGGTTGGGACGTGAGCGGCGAGGCCATTGCCGAGCGCCGCCGCAAGGTCTGCGATCCGGTGAATGGCTTCGAGTATTGGGACCGTAACTACTTCCCCCACTACGGCCGGGCCGAGCCGAGCGAGCTGCACAAGTATCTGTACAAGCGCCTGCCCGAGATCATCAACAGTCCGGCCGGCCAGCGTGATGCCATCGCAGCACCTCGGGGCGAAGCGAAGTCCACGAAGATCAGCATGTCGTTCGTCGCCTGGTGCATCGTCACTGGGGCGAAGTGGTACGCCATCATCGTGATGGACGCCTTCGAGCAAGCCGCTGAGATGCTCGAAGCCATCAAGGCCGAGCTGGAAGCCAACCCGCGTATCGCGAGCGACTTCCCGGAAGCGGCCGGCCAGGGCAAGGTATGGCGTGCGGGCGTGATCGTCACGGCCAACGGCCGCAAGGTGGAAGCCTTCGGCAGCAGCAAGAAGATTCGCGGCCGGCGCCATGGTGCCCACCGGCCGGATCTGGCGATCTGCGACGACATCGAGAATGACGAGAACGTCAACACGCCCGCGCAACGCGACAAGTTGCAGGCGTTCGTCACGAAGTCGGTTCTGTCACTCGGCCCGCCGGATGACAGCATGGATGCGATCCTGGTTGGCACCGTGCTCCACTATGACAGTGTGCTGGCGCGGTTCTTGAAAAACCCGCTCTGGAATCGGAAGGTTTTCAAGGCCATCATCAGTTGGCCTGATCGCATGGATCTGTGGGAGCAGTTCGAAGGCCTGCTACTCAACGCTGAAACCCCGCAGCTCGGCGAGGCCGCTGCCATGGCCCTGTACCGCGAGCACCAGGCCGAGATGGACAAAGGCGCAACGGTGAGCTGGCCTGCGTTGCGCCCCCTGGTCAAGCTCATGCTCCGCCGTGCGCGTGAAGGCCATGCGGCATTCGACAGCGAACAGCAGAACGACCCGGTAGCGGGCGAAGACGCCCCCTTTGCCAACAGCATTCGGTTCTGGGTGAACCGCCTGGCCGAGTGGATCTTCTACGGCGCCTGCGATCCCAGCTTAGGTAAGGCCGGGAACAGCCGCGATCCCAGCGCCATCGGTGTGGGCGGCTACAACCGAGAGACCGGCATTCTGGATGTGGTCGAGGCTGTCATCAAGAAGCGCGTACCCGACCGGATCATCAGCGATGTCATCGAGATGCAGCGGGAGTACTGCTGCGTCGTGTGGGGTTTCGAGAGCGTGCAGTTCCAAGAGTTTCTGCGCACCGAGCTGGTCAAGCGCAGCGCCCTGCTTGGTGTTCCTGTTCCTGCGCGCGCCTTGATCCCGATCAGCGACAAGCTGCTGCGCATCGAAAGCCTCCAGCCGCACATGCACAACGGCCTGCTTCGCCTGCATAGCAGCCAGACCACGCTGATCGATATGTTCCGCCACTTCCCCAAGGCTGACCACGATGACGGTCCTGACATGGTGCAGATGCTGTGGATGCTCGCTGTGACGGGCGGTGTGGCATCTATGGCACAGGGCGGCAATACCCAGCAACCCCAAACGGCGCGAGAGCGCTATGCACGCCAGGCGGCGCGCATGTTCCGGAGACCCTCATGAATGAAGCACAACAAAACCTCCTCTTGGTCCGTGGCGCCATCTACGCCTTGCCCGATGCCGATCGCAAAGGCGTGGAGCTGGCTGCAGTGAAACTGCGTGAAGTAGTGGCACTGCACAATGATCTTGGCAAGATGGCCATTGTCCTAGTGGCGTCCGAACTCGCCGCCGAGGAGTGACCATGGGTTTCATCGACCGCTTTAAATCTGCCTTGGGCTGGGGTGAGGAAACGCCTGCTGCAGTGACTGAGCGCCCCGTACGCGAAGCCGCGGTTGCCCAAGGCAATGATGACGATGCAGGCTGGCGCCGTCTCTCGGGTGACGGCCTGGCTGGCATGAATGACCGCGACCTGGCGCCCATGGCCCAGGACCGCATGCAGAAGCTCGCAGAGTATCTGTGGCAGAGCAACCTGCTTGCCAACCGCCTGGTGGAGCTGCCTCTGGCGTACCTGCTGGCCGAAGGTGTCACGCTGCAATGTTCCGATGAGGAACACCAGAAGCTCCTTAACGCATTCTGGAGCGACCCCATCAACAATTGGCCCATGAAGCTCGAAGGTCGCGTGCGCGCCCTGGGCCTGCTTGGTGAGCAGTGCTTCATCGCCAATGTGCGCGAGGGCGATGGCTTCGTGCGCCTTGGCTATCTTGACCCGCGCCAGATCGCCACTGTGGTCAACGATCCCAGCAATCCAGAGCAGCCGATCGGCGTGGTGACCAAGCGGGACAACCGAGGCCGCCAGTACAAGTACCGCGTAGTGGTGTTGGGCAAGGATTCGGATCTTTTCAACTCGAACACGGTGCGTATCCGCGAGCAGGACTTCACGGATGGTGAATTGCTGCTGTTCCAGGTCAACAAGTTCCCGAACGGCAGCCGTGGCCGTTCGGACCTGCTGGGGCAGATGGATTGGCTGGATGCCTATGACGGTTTCCTGTTCTCAGAGCTGGACCGCATTGACTACCTGCGCCGCTTCGTGTGGGACGTAACACTCAAGGGTGCGGACGATGCAGCAGTGGCGAAGTTCGAGAAGAAGTTCGTCCCGCCCGCCCCTAACAGTTCGTTCGTCCACAATGACCAGGTCGAGCTGAAGGCAACGTCGCCCGAGTTGCAAGCGGCCGATACAACCCAGAGCGCCCGCCTGATCCGCAACCATGTCCTGGGCGGCGCCACGGTGCCCGAGCATTGGTTCGGCGGTGGCGGCGATGTGAACCGGGCTGCAGCGTCAGAAATGGGTGAGCCCACTTTCAAGATGTACAGCATGCGGCAGGGCTTTCTGAAGCGGATGCTGGAAGAAATCGGCCGCTATGTGCTCTGGTCCGCCGCTGACACGCGTAGCATTGCGCCAGACTGGGCAGACGAAAAGTGGCAGGTCACGGCCGTTTTTCCTGAGCTGCTCAATCGCGATTTGACCAAGTTCGCGTCGGCGATGCAGACTGTGGTCGCAGCCGTGATCCAGATGATCGATGCCGGGCTGCTTACCGAGGAAACCGCCCTCAAGATCGTGGCCGACGTAGCCCAACGCTTCGGCCAGGACTTCGATGCCAAGGCCGAGCTGGAAGCCGCACGCAAGGAAGCGGCTGACCGCAAGGCCAGGCGCCAGGCCGAGGACAGCTTCAACCTGTCCGCAGATCTGCGCGCTGCCCTGGAGGCCGGCCAGGCTGGAACATCCACCGGTGCAGGATCTGGCAAGAATGTTCCAACCCCTGGTGATCCCTCTGCAGGCGCCCAGTGACCCCGGAACAAAAGCGCTTTGAGGCCGCTTTAAAGGAGCACCTGGCCGATCGGGCCAGGCTGCTGCTGGGGGCGGATCAGCGCGTCATCGCCATGCTGCGCGATGCGTACACGCAGATCACGCAGCAGCTCGCGGCCCAGCCTGCTGACTGGCAGCAGTGGCACCTCAATCGGCTACGCGACCAGCTCGAAACCATTCTCACGGCCACCGGCAACCAGGCCGGCGCGGCCGTCAGCCTGGCGCTCAAGGACAGTTGGCAGCAAGGCGAGGACTTCGTAGACAAGCCGCTGGGCGCTGCAGGCATGAATGTGGAGCTGCGCCTCGGCGCTCTCGATACCCGCGTGCTGTCGGCCATGCAAAGCTTCGGCATCGATCGCATGAAGGCCGTCACGGCCGAGGCCGGCACCAAGATCGGGCAGCAGCTCGGGCTAGTCACGATCGGCGGCGTCACGCCATTCGAAGCCATCAAGGCCGTGCAAGGGGTGCTTGGCAGCGACTCCCCAGCCCGCGCCTCAATGATCGTCCACACCGAGGTCAGCAGGGCTTTTGCTGTGGCCGGCAATGCGCGCGTGATCCAGGCCAAGCCCCTGGTACCTGGCCTGGGCAAGCAATGGCGCCGTAGCGGCAAGATTCACAGCCGGTGGTTCCATGACCTCATGGACGGCCAGGTAGTTGACGCCGATGCGACTTTCAAGGTGCCCAACCCCGGAGGCGGCTTCAACATGATGCAGTGCCCGCATGATCCTTCAGCCCCTGTCGAGCAGGTGATCCGCTGCGGGTGTATCTCACTTCCGTGGCTCAAGGGTTGGAAGGTCCAAACGCCGAAAGCCAAGCCCTTCTCGGAGCGCGAGCTGGCTCTCGATGGCCGGAAAGCGGCGCTTGACCAGGCGGCCAAAAAGGCGGGCAGGAGGCAGGAATGAGGGTGGCGGGCTACGGGCGTTTAAACGCCTTCGAAGCGGCAACCCCCGCAGGATGCTCCAAAAAGGGCGCTGCGGGCGATTTAAAGGGGGTTTAAACGGGTTGCGGGGGCTGGGGCGCGGTGAGACTGTCTATCTCTCCCTGGAGGTACCCGGCCTGGAAGGCCATCCACAAACCCTCCTCTAATATCTCGTCGGAGGTTTTCTGCGTGGTGCTCAGACGCGCCTGCGGTGAGTTCAGCCAACGTTGAAACGCGGCATACTTCTGTGCAAATTCCTCGTGTTCCATGGTGCTCTTCCTGGCGAGATGGGAGTGTCTCGCAATCCTCGTGAATTTGCTACCTCAAATTGTGTCGTGGTAGTCTGAAGGCACTCCCCTCTCCATCCGGGCCGACGCATGTCGGCCTTAGTTTTTTGTGCCCCCACCGGCACAGTCACTCCACCCGCAACCGCCGCACCGCGCGGCCCATCTGCATGGAGTGATCGATGACCGACCCGAACAAGAAGCCGCCCGAGGGCGACAACACCGACAAGCAGCTCACCGCTGCAGAGGCCGCCAAGCGCGTGCGCCGCACTGTCACCGAAGTGGTGGACGGCAAGGAGGGTAAGACCACGCGAACCAAGGAAGTGGAGGTCAAGGCCAGCGAGGTGCTCTCCTCCCGTGACTACGGCACCCACGTCGTCGTAGTGACCCGCGACGGCCAGAAGCTCACCGGCGAGTAATCGGCCGTGAAGATCAAGCTCATTCCTGCAGGCCTCGGCTTCGCGCGCCTCACTGAGGCTGTGACGACCGAGTACGGCCAGCTCATTGACCTGGTGCGCCAGGCCGTGCGCGACAAGCTGCGCCTGGCGGCCAACGGTGACTACTACGTGGACGTACGCGGCATCTGGCCCGAGCGCGTGGTGGTGGCGTTCAAGGGGCGTCTTTACAGCTACGTCTACACCATCGCCGACGACAACACCGTCACTTTGGGTGATGCCTCGGAGGTCGTTGCGGACTTCGCGCCTGTGGGCGCCGCTCCGGCTCCCGCTCCTACACCTGCACCGGCCCCATCGGTTGCCGCTGTGCGCGAAGCCACTGATGGCTCAGTGGTGAGCTTCCGCGAAGCAGCGGACGGCTCCATCGAAGTCACCATCGTCAAGGCTGGTCGAAGCGGCAACCGCAACTACTACCCTGATGCCACGTTACGCGAAGCTGCGCCCCAGTTCGAAGGCGTTCGCGTTTTCGCCAAGTCCGATGCCGACCACACCTCTGGCAAAGGCAAGGACGTACGGAACCTGATCGGTGGCATCTATGGGGTCCGCTTCGTGGAGGGCAAGTCTACCGACACCGGCGCTCTGGTGGGCACCTTCAAGGCGATCGATCCGGCCGACAAGGCCGTGACCAAGATGGTTGAAGCAGTCAAGCGCGGCATGCAGGGATTGCTGGGCCTGTCCATTGACGCCTTCGCCCGCACCCGGCCGCGCCAGGTGGGCAAGGAACGCCTCACCGAGGCCGTCAAGTTCACCAAGGTGGTCTCCGTTGACCTGATTGTCGAGCCGGGCGCTGGTGGCGGCCTGGATCGTCTGACCGAAGCCGCCGCCGATCCCACTACCAACGAAGGAAGCAATATGCCTCTCTGGAAACAACGCCTTCTCGAAGCCATCAAGGCCAAAGACCCGGCGAAACACGCCACGATCAACGTGGACACGATCACCGATGATGAGGTGGTCAACCTGCACGAAGCCGTCTGTGGCCCCCTGGTGCCCGAGCCTGGCACCCAGCGTGTGACCGAGGCGCAAGGCGACAACACGCCGATCACGCGCGCCGACCTGCAGGTGTTCGAGCTGCGTGGTGCCGCCCGCGAGCGCATCAGTACGGCCAAGTTACCGCAGGCCTCCAAGGATCGCCTTCTGGCACAGGTCGCCACGGCTGGCGCGGATCGCCTCACCGAAGCCGCCGTGGTCGACCTCATCAAGGGCGAAGGCGACTACGTGGCTCGCGTGACTGAGAGCGGCTCGGTGCGCGTGCCGATGTTCGGCAATGGCTCCATCGAAGTGGGCGACCGCAGCCTGACGATGAAAGACATGCTCGATGCCTTCTGGGACCCGGACCACAAGGATCACGGCCGCGTGCAGTCATTCAAGGAGTGCTACATCGAGATGACGGGCGATCGCTTGATCACGGGCCGGATGCGCGAGTGCGATCAGTCTCGCCTGGTCGAGTCTCTTGGCAGTTCTACGCTGGGTGAAGTTCTGGGCGACAGCATCACGCGTCGCATGGTGGCCGAGTACCGCGCTGCGGTGGATTTCGACGGCTGGCGGCAGATTGCCAATGTGGTGCCCGTGTCGGACTTCCGGGTGCAGCACCGCACGCGCTGGGGCGGTTACGGCGATCTGCCCGTGGTCGCCGAGTCCGCTGACTACCAGCCCCTGACCAGCCCAGGCGATGAGGAGGCCACCTACCAGCCGGGCAAGCGCGGTGGCACGGAGGACGTGACGCTGGAGATGATCACCAACGATGATGTGGGTGCGATCCGGCGCATCCCTACCAAGCTCTCGCGCGCCGCCAAGCGGACGCTTGCCAAGTTCGTGTTCGATTTCCTGCGCAGCAACGCCGCGATCTACGACACGAAGGCATTGTTCCATGCGGACCACGCTAACCTGTTCACTGCGGCGCTGTCCAAGGCCGAGCTGGCGATTCACCGTCTGGCGATGCTCAAGCAGACCGAGCTTTCCAGCAACGATCGCATCGGCATCACGCCGACTCGCCTGATCGTGCCGGTCGAGCTGCAGGAAACCGCCGTCGATCTGTTCAAGCTGTCCACCAACAATGAGAAGACGTTCATCCAGTCACTGACGATGAACATCATCCCGGTCTGGTACTGGACGGATGCCAACGATTGGTGCACTGCCGCCGATCCGGCTGACATTCCGGGCATCGAGATGGGCTTCTTGAACGGCCAGCAGGAGCCCGAGCTGTTCGTTCAGGACGCGCCCAACGTGGGCTCCATGTTCTCGGCCGACAAGCTCACCTACAAGATCCGCCACATCTACGGCGGCGCCGTCACCGACTACCGCGCCTTCACCAAGGCAGTGGTGGCTTGAACACCTGAAGGGAGAAAGGCACGCAAGTGCCAAGCCAGGGCGTGGCGGCGCTCAATCCGCCCGGCCCACCCCGCAAGGGGTGGGTTTGTAAAGGCTCCTTCACGGTGCCTTTACCAACCCAGCCGATCCGCTTTTAAACATCCACGTTCCATGGTCCCCGCTGACTTCCTGCCGCTCGTGAACGACCTGGTGCCCGACCAGGGCGAGGACGTGATCACGCCTGAAGTGCGTGAGCGCGCCATTGAGGAGGCCCTGGTCCGCTACAACGCCGACCTGGCCCCTGATCCGGTCGACAACGTGCCGCGCGCACATCAACTGCCGGTAGCCCAGTATGCGGCCTACCTGCTGTGCCAGCAGCTCGCTACGCGCTACAGCAGCGATCGCGATTCCACCATCGCCGGCGACATGGCCCGCGTGGAAAGCCGCGCCCGGTCCTATGCGGCCAGGGCCAAGGAGTACCGCACGGCTTATTACGCCGGTACCGACCAGGCCGACCCTTTCAGCGAGCAGGCCGGCAGCGGCCTGACCCCAGCCGCTTCCGTCACAAGCTGGCCGTCGCGCAACCCTCGTTTCAACCTGGTACGCCCGCATGATTGAACTGTCGATCAGCGTAGGCGACTTGGCCTCGATCGCGCGCGGTATGCGCCAGGCGCCTGAGTACACCAATGAGGTACTGCAGGCCACCATGACAGAGGCCACCTTGCTCACGCAGCGCGAATGGCAGGAGAACCTGCCGCGCGTCACGGGCCTCACCGCCAACAGTATTACCAGCGATATCGCCAGTACACCAGCCGGTGTGCTCGGCATCGTGAGCAGCAGCCAGCCGAGCGCGGTCTTCATCGAGTTAGGCACCAAGCCACACATGCCGCCCGTGGCCGCGCTGGTGCCGTGGGTGAAGGCGGTGCTGGGCATCCGCGATCCGAAGGAAGCCGAGAGCACCGCCTTCCTGGTGGCCCGCAAGATCGCCCGCGAAGGCACACCCGCGCGGCACCCTGGCGCGCAAGCCCTGTCGGCGGTCACCGGGCAAGTGGTTGCCATGTTCGAGCGCGCGGCCGCTCAGATCGCGAAGCACCTGGTGGGAGGCACCAAATGACACCAAGCACTTTAGCGGCTTCTCGCCAGGCACTGCTGGAAGTGCTCCGCGCCGTCCCGGCCGTGGGCGTCGTCCATGACTGCGAGGTCTATGCGTCGGAAGACAAGGGCTTCAAGGCCGCCTATCGATACACGAACACCGACGCCAGCGCGGACGCCTTCGCGGCCGAGCCTCACATCCGCGGTTGGTACATCCGCAGATTCGCTACGGCCGAGGTCAACGCCAACGCCCGCATCCTGAACGAACACACCTGGCATGTGCGCGGCTACATGTCACTGAAGAGCGCCATCGATAGCGAGCTGATCTTCGACGAACTCATCGAGCGCATGCGCGATGCTGCGCGCATGCACGGAACGATGGGCGTGTCTTCGGCTTTGGGTGCCAGCACTGCACAGGAGCGTGGCGTACAGGTCATCAATGCCGGGCCGGTGCTCTTCGCGGGCGTGCTTTGCCACAGTGCCGTGCTGGAGCTGAAAACCCGCAACTGGGTCGAATGGAGGAAATCATGACCAGATCCCGCGCCAAAGCGCGCAATCAACCCCAGGTGTCGAGTCCGGAGCGCGTGAAGCTGGAGCGCGAACACGAGCACTGCGGCGTCAAGCATCCGCCTGGCGCTGTGATCGAAGTCCATCCCCAAACCGCCGAATGGCTCCGAGCCCAAGGCATTGTTTCCAAGCCAACCATCAAGAAGGATTGAAATGGCCACCACTTCACAACAGATCATCAAGCGTGTATTCGCCCCGACCGCACTGGTGGGTGAAGTCTACGCACGCAAGCGCGGTACGACCGGCGCCCGCTTTCCGCTCGGCAACGTCCTGGAACTGGAGTTGTCCCACAAGGAAGATGTGAAAACCCAGCCCAACATGCGCAGGCTTGGCGGCGGCATCCATGGCGAACTTCGCCGGGTGACCGATGTCGAGATCAAGATGACGCTGGCGGACATCAACGTATCGAACTGGGCACGGGCATCGCTTGGCTCGGCGCGTGGCGTGGAAGGTGGCACGGTGAGCGACGAAGCCCAAAAGGCTGTGCGCGGCGCTCTCATTCGTACCGCCCACATGAAACCCAAGAACGTGGTCCTTACCAAGCTGGCAGGAACCGGCACCGCGACCGACGAAGAGCATCTGAACGTTGACAAGGGTGACCTGGTGGCGCTAACCCATGCCGGCCCTTACACGAATGTCACCGTTCGCGCGGGTGCCAACATTGGCACGGCCACGCCACTCACGATGGCGAGCAACTACACCGTGGAGGCCACTGGCATCCAGATCGATGCTGCAGCGCCGGGGATCACCAATGGACAGGGCATTTGGGTCAGCTATGAGTATTCTGTGGCTGAAGGCGTGGTCTCGGCCGCTAGTAACTACGAAGTGCGTGCTGCAGGAGTCTTCATCCTGGAGAACGCGCCGGATTTTCCAGATGCCGACGACGAGGCCAACGGTGCGAGCGTGACTCTGGACTATGAGTACGACAGCTATGCGGTGATCGAAGCCTTGGTGACCAAGGCACAGGAGCTGGAGCTGACCTTCGAAGGCTTGAACGAAGCTGATGATGGCAAGCCCTCGATCGTGGACGTGTGGCGGGCTAGCCAGGGCGTGGCGGCCAGTATTCCACTGCTGGGGGACGGCAAGTTTGTCAACTTCCCTGTGACCGGTGCAATCCTTGAAGATGACACCAAAACGGGCGAAGGCATCAGCAAGTACTACCGCGTGAGCAAGGTCTAAAACCTCGCCCCTCCAAAGCAGATAAGGCCGACATATGTCGGCCTTAGCTTTTGGTGGATCGAATTAGATATTACAGCCATCGGCCACGAGGCCCAAGCAGTGCCCATCCCAGCACGCACAGCACGCCACCGGCGAGCAACCACCCTGCAGGCACGGGGGCACCCAGCATCAAGAGCAGTAACGCGCTGAAAAAGCAGATTCGAGCCATAGCGATCACATTATGAACGAAAGGACAATTGATTACACCATCCGTGCCAATAGCGATGGCACGGAAAACATTACGCGCCTTGCCAAGGAGTTCGAGGGCGTCGGCGTCGAAGCAGGCGAGCTGAAAGAGAAAGCGGCCCAGGTTTCACGCCAGTTGAAGGATGTGGCCGATCAGCAAGGAGCGATTGATTCATTGCGCGAGCTGGGTGTGCAGGGCCGCAATCTGAGCAACCGCCTGGCGGAGTCCACGTCGGAGGTCGAGCGCCTAGGTGCTGCGTTGCCAGTGGCTGCTAGAGAAACGGCGAACCTTGCCGAAGCGGAGGCCAAGGCGGCGGCAACGGTGGCGGAAACCCGCTCCAGCATCGACGAGATGCAGAAGACGTTGGTGGATCTGCGTACCAGCCATGACAAGGCGGCACGCAGCACGGACGAATACAAGGCCTCCGTGGCTCAGGCGCGCAGCACAATTGATGAGCTGCGCCAGCAGTTGAAGGAGCAAAGCAAGGCACTTGCAGACGCTGCTGATGCCACCAGGACGGCAGCCAGTGAAGAAGTGGCGCTGCAGCGCAGCTACGACCGGACCGTGGCGACTGCGGCGACGTTAAGCGGTGCCGTAGGCGAGAACCGCAAGGCGATGGACGCTGCCAGGGAGTCGGCTCGTTCGCTGGGTATCGACAGTTCCAAACTGGCTGAAGAACAAAAACGTGTGCAGCAGGCCGCACAGGGTGCGCGTGAGGGGCTGGAGCAGGCTGCAGCTATGGCTGATCGCATGCGCCAGAGCCAGGCTCTGGCCGCACAGACCGCGCAAGCTTTCCGTGAGGACTTGCGCAAACTTGGTCTGGAAGGGCCACAAGCCCCAGCGGGCCTGGAGCAGGCATTTCGCAAGCTCGGCATCTCAGGCGTCAAACAGGCTGAGGCCGCCGTGCACGACCTGCAAGTGGCATTGGCGCAGATCCGGAATTCACCGGACATCTTGCCGGCGGACAAGCAAGCTGCTGTTACGGCCTTTAAACAGCGCGTTGCCGAACTGCGCGATGAGGCAGGCAAGGCGGCTGGCGCCTCCCAGCAACTGGGGCAGTCGGTCGAAGGTACAGGTACGTCCATGGCGACGGCCGCGCACAAAGCTGCGGCCTGGACCGGGGCACTGATCGGACTGCAGCAACTCAAGTCGATCGCTGGCCAGGTCATTGAGACTGGGGCGCAGTTCGAGAACCTGCAGGTGCGACTGTCCAATCTGCTGGGCAGCACAGAGAAGGCTCAAAGCGCCTTCGCGATGATCAAGGAGCTTGCGGCCTCGACCCCGTTCGATGTGGCTGGCTTGACCGAGTCGTTTGTGAAGCTGACGGCTTTCGGCATGCAGCCGACCGAAGCGCAGATGCGTTCCCTCTCCGATGTGGCGGCTAACTTGGGCGGCGGTACCGAGGTGCTCTCGGGCGTGACACTGGCATTAGGCCAAGCATGGACCAAGACCAAATTGCAGGGCGAGGAAATCCTGCAGCTGGCCGAACGCGGTGTACCGGTGTGGGACGCTCTCGCGAAGGCGACGGGACGCACCGTTCCTGAGCTGCAGCGCATGAGCGAGGCTGGTCTGCTTGGTCGCGATGTAATCAGCAAGCTCATCGATGAGCTGGGCCGCATGAATGAAGGTGCCAGCGACAAACTGATGCGCACCTTCACCGGAGCCGTGGCAAACGCCAAAGACGCACTGGCTGAGTTCTTCGACATGGTGGCCCAATCAGGTGTCTTGGATTGGCTCACAGACAAGGTGCGGCAACTGCTGGCTGAGTTCGATCGGATGAAGCAGACCGGCGAACTGCAAGCCAAGGCCAAAGAAATCGCCGATGCGTTTCTGAATGTCGCCACCATGGTCGAGGCCGCTGCGCAGGCTCTCATCGACATGGCGCCAGCCATTGAACTCGCCGTCAAGGCCTGGATGGGGTTCAAGGCGCTCGGAATGGCACAAGCGCTCTACGGTATCGCAGCTGGCGGTAACGCTGCTGCTGCGAGCATAGCAGCTACAGGCGCAGCCAGTGCGGCGGCGGCGGCTCCATTGGGCGCCGCTGCTGTTGCGGCTGGGCGCGTGGCGACGGTATTGCGCGTGCTTCGCACAGTTTCCGGTGTAGGTCTCGCGCTTGGTGCCATTGAGCTGGCGCAGGAGTTCTTTCGAGCCAAGCGGGCGGCGGAAGAAGGTGATGCGGCCGTGCGCAAGGCGCTGGAGTCTCCACCCGCGTCCAATCAGAAGAAGAAGGCCGTTGAAGAACTCAATGAAAGCCTCGAAAAGACACCGCAAAAGGTAAGCGACCTTTTAGGTGAATTCGATCGGATGATCGAGAAAGGTGACAAGACTGCCGAAGCGATTTCCAAGATCGCCGCGAGTCTCGATCTGTCTAACGCACCCGGCATTCGTGATGCCACGCTGGTGCTGGACAACCTGCTGAAGCAGGGAAAGATTACGGCAGAGCAGTTCAAGGACGCGTGGCAAAAAGCGCTCAAGGATGTCGACCTGAATGAGTTCGAGGTCCGCGCGCGTGCAGCCTTTGACGGCACAGCAGAGGGTGTTGCAGAACTTCAGCAGGCGCTGGATGCAGGTTTACGTGAAGCCATCAGGCGTATGGGCGGTGATTTTGATGTGCTCTCTGGCGGCATTAGCAAAGCCGCGCGCAACGCGATCACTGACATAGAGATGATTGCAAACAATTTTGAGCGGCTGCGGGCAATCGGGGTTGATACCGGTAAAGCGCTTGAGGCCAGCATTTCCAAAGCCATAAATACCGCTGACAGTCAGAAAGCCATTGACGAGGTCCGCGCAAAAATCGAATCCTTGCGTAAGGTACTCGGCGACAAGATCACCGATGGCCTGCTTGACCAGGCAGCCCAGAAGGCTCGCGATCTCGGCGATGCCGCAGACAAGGCTCGCGGGGGCATTAACAGCCTGCGGGAGGCCACGAAAGAGCTGGGCCTTAAAACCCGCGAAGAACTCGATCAATCGGCCAAGAAAGCAGTAGAAGCCTACGACATCATCAAGAACGCCGGCCAGCAGGAAGGCGAGAGCTATGTGGCGTGGCAGGAGCGGAAGTCCCAGGCTGCCGAAGCCATGCTGAAGAAGATGATCGAGGCTAATGGTGGATTGGCCTCGGATGCCATCCGCGCCCGCGCTGCCGTCGAGGGCATCGAGCTGGCAATCGACAGCGTCGGCCGCGCCACCATCAAAACGGCCCAGACCTCGAAGGATTCGACCGACGACATGGTCAAGGGCTGGCGAGGCGTAGGCGGCTCAGTGGATGAGGCCACGGCCGCACTCGAAGCGCAGATCGCCCAGCAGGAAAAGCTCAATCAACTCAAAGAGCGCGAGCTGCAGCTGTACCTCAAGAAGTGGCAGATGGACAAGGAGCAGTTCGCTCTGAACTCAGCCGGCCAGCGCGTCCAGGGCCTGCAGGAAACGTCGTCATCGATCTATCAAAAATCCAAGAGCGCGGGCCTGGACGAAGAAACAGCCCTGAGCCTCTCCAGCGACCTCATGCGCGATCGGGGCCAAGGTTGGACTGGGAACCCCGACATTGTCAATCGCGCAATCAGCGATGCAGTGCTCAAGGCCGCGCAGTCCCGGGTGGGTGAAGGGAGCGCGCAAACGCCAGCGCCGTCCTCGGGTAGATCGGGAACTGCCAGCGCGGCCGAATCTGCCACCACCAATGTCTACAGCTCAACCATCAACATCGGCGGCCAGTCGATCCAGATCAAGACGGCTGACCAGGAAAGCTGGCGCTCGCTGGATAGCGTAGTCCGGCTTCTGGCAGGCGACAAGGGGAGGTCTGCGTGATCACATTGACCTATGAGAGCACCACTCGGCCTTTGAGCGATCACCTTGAATGGACTGATGAACATGCTTGGCAACCGGTTGCAATGGAGACAGATCGCGGGACGCTGGGCGACCTGCAGATCTTTGTGCGCGCTCGACAGGCCGGGCGGCCAATCACTCTAGAAGGTACGGGAAGCGGCGCCTGGATGACGCTGGCCGAGATCGAGGCACTCAAGGCCTGGGCCTCGATACCGGCCGCGCAGTTCACTTTGCATCTGCGCGGCACGTCTTTCACCGTGATGTTCGATCACACCCGCCAACCCGCCATCGACGCGAAACCTGCGTGGCCTCTGCTGGATGGCGAGGAGGCACCGGATCTGGAAATGCTGCCCACCTTTAAATTCATCGAAATCTGACCATGACCATCCTTGCACAAGACATCAAGCTGCGCGCCTCCAAGACGATGGCCGACGTTCCCGAGGGCGGCGGCGGTCCATCGGCGCAGGAGATCGGCTGGGGCGAGTCGAACACCGTGTTTGATGATATCGACTCGGTATCCCGCACCCTGGGCAACGTCTCGATTCGCCAGGTCCACATGCACGTGGACACGCCCAACACGGATCGCCTGCTCGGCGCCTATGCGATCGTGGCGAAGCTGCCCCAAGATCCCAACGTCAGCGTCACGCTTGCGGAGTGCGCTGCTTTCGCCAAGCGCAGCGAGATCTCGACCTCGATCGCCGACTACCTGATTCGCGGCGTCCGCTGGAACGGCTACCTGCTGGAAAACCACGTCAAGGGCCAGGCCAACATCCAGATCTACCAGCGCGTGGGCACGCCTGTGCCCACTATCGGGCGCACGCTCGTGCTGGTGCTCAACGAAGGGCTCTCGACGGAGGTGATCCAGTACATACGGGTCATTGCGGTCGAATCCAGCGAGAGAACGTTCACCGATCAGATAGGGGACTTCAAGGCCCAAGTCGTCAAGTGTGATCTGCAGAGCGGCCTGGCGCAAGCCCTGCCTGGCAGTCCGCCAAGCCGATTCTTCACCGCATCCGCGGGCACTACCGTCATCCGTGACACATCAGAGGCTGATGCGGCCAACTACTACGGCGCGGCGCCGCTCACTGCGGTGGGCACTCTCGGCTCCACGGAGATCAAGGTCAGCAGCGTCTACAGCCAGTTGGTGCCGAGCAGCAGCACGGCCGTTCCCAACCTCGACCAGCGCCCGGCCGCGCAGCGCCTGCTCACGCTCGCCACGGCGCCGCGCCTGGTCGAAACGCCAGTGACTCCGCACACGCGCCGGGTCAAGATCGGGCAGGAGAACCGGGGGCTTTCCTATGTTTTCCAGCTTACTCCGTTGCCGGAGCCTGGCACTGTCACGATCACTTGGGTGGGATTGGGCAACCGGCAGACCGTGATCGATGACGGTGCCGGCGCACTCGAAGGCGCAGGCGCCGGCACCGTCAGCTCGAGCACTGGCTCTCTCGCTATCACGCTGCCCAGCCTGCCCGATGTCGGCAGCGCCGTAGTGGTGAGTTGGGGAGCGCGCACCGCGTACACCAACCGCAGCTCGCAGGGCGCTCAAGTCCGGGCGCCTGAGTATGTATTTAAAACAGAGAAGGATGGGGTTGAGCCAGGTAGCGTCAGCATCGGTTGGACCTCTGGCGGCACCGTGCGTACGGCTACCGACAACGGCAGCGGCCAGATCGCGGGCGACGCCTCGGGCGTGATCGACTATCCCACGGGCACCATCTACCTGCGGCCGGCTTTCATGCCCGACGCCGGCGGGCAGTTCGCCATCGACTACCAGCGCAGCGACTCGGAAACCGAGATCATCGCGGTGCCTGGCGTGGATGCTGGCGGCTTTGCCATCCTTACGCTCGCGCAGCAGCCTGCCGCTGGCACAGTGAGCGTGTCCTGGAGCACGGCGCAGGAGGTCGGGCAGTCCAGCGGCGCCACGATGACCGCCGATAGTTGGGTCAAGACGGCGAACGCCGGGCCTGGCTCCAGCGGTGGCGGCGGAATCGGCCCTGGCTGGTGGGGAACGTTCGCGCCCACTCCCGGTAGTAGTGGCAGCAGCGCTGCACCGCCCAGCACCATGCAGACCAGCAGCAACGGCTCGCGCAGCGTCTACACCCGCACGGCCGAGCAGGCGAGCACGAAGCGCGTGATCACGAACCACAACGTGACTGACGACGGGGTAGGCGGCTTCACCGATGACCTGGGCACCGTCTCCTACGGCAGCAAGCAGATATCGCTGCGCATGGTCACTTTCGACCGGACCACGGCAAGCTACAAGACGGACTACGAGAACTCCAGCGAATTTGCGAACGCCACCGCGACCGGAGGGTCAAGCTCCGGCTCTAGCGGCGGCAACTCCCAGAAGGGCGGCGCCTGGGGCACCACGTCGGTGAGTGACCAGATGCTGGCCGGCTCCTCCGTGGTGGTCCGCTACAAGGTCGGCGTCAGCGTGCCTACGAACGAGACCATGACGTACACCCCGCCCGAGGTGGTCATTGATCTGTGTCCCTACACCACGGACCGCATCGTGCCGAGCAGCGTGCAGTTTTCGTGGATGGGTACGGTCTATCAAGACGTGGAAGGCATCGTCTACCGTGGCCGCACCTCCAGTTCGCCGGGCATCGTGAGCGGCACTATGAACTACGCGGCTGGTGTGGCGATCATGAATGACTATGTCGTGGGCGGCTCGGCCACCACGTTCGCCCTACAGAGCCTCTGGACGCAAAAGGGCGACTGGAAGGCAGCGAGCACGTTCTTCATGACCAACGCTTCGCCGATCCAGCCGGGCCAGATCACGATCACGCTGCTCGATGTCGCGGGCACCGCCATCACGGTCGACGCCGATCTGAATGGCAATCTGTCTGGCGACCATGCCATGGGCAAGGTCGACTTTCAGAACGGCCTGGCCGAGCTGCAGTTCGGTGACTTCGTGCTCGATAGCGGCTTGACGGCGGCCGAGAAGGCGGAATGGTGGTACGACCCCGGCGACGTGGGCGCCGTCCAGGCCGGCAAGATCTGGCGGCCCTGGCCGATCGATCCGGCGAGCCTGCGCTACAACACCGTCTCCAACTTCTACTTGCCCATCGATCCCGATATCCTGGGCCTGGACCCGGTCCGCCTGCCGCAGGACGGCCGCGTGCCCATTTATCGGAAGGGCCGGATTCTCTTCATCGGCCACAACGCCACCATTGCGCCGACGAACTACAGCAACGGCGCCACGATCGACTGCGGGCGTACGCGCCTGTCCCATGTCTGGCTGATCGGGGCAGATGGCAAGCTGATCACCACGGGCTTCACGGCCGACGAAGCGGCGCTGAATGCCGGAGAGATCACGGTAACCGATGTGAGCACCTGGGTGCAGCCGGTCACTGTTGAGCACCGTATCCAGGACATGGCCCTGTGCACCGACGTGCAGATCAATGGCACCTTGAAACTGAACATCCCGCTCAGTCACGATTTCCCGGTGGGAAGCGTGGTCAGCAGCGCGCTGCTCTTCGGCCTCACCTACGCGCGGATTGCCAACCTGTTCGACCAGCACAGCTGGGACGGCATCACGTGGGCTGACGCGCCCGTGGGCAATGTGGCCGTGGGTTCGTACAACGATACGGCCAACCCGGTCCTGGTGACCAACGCCGGCGCCCTCGGTGATCGCTTCGCCATGCGTTTCGCGTCCAACGCAGCGGACTTCGATCTGATCAGCGAGCACATGGGCACGATCGCGACAGGTAACAAGAACGTCAACTTCAACCCGATCAATCCGATCAAACCCGGGACACCGATCTTCACCTTGGCCGCTGCGGGTTGGGGAGGTTCATGGGTGGCCGGCAATACCGTGTTTCTCAAGCTGTCAGCGGCCATCCAGGCCATGGCGCTGATCCGCACCGTGCAACCTGGCACGCCCACAGGGCTTGATTACAGCTTCGATCTACTTACCGGCGGCGACGTCGACCGCCCGCCTTCTGCGCCTTGAGCGACCTCACATGACCACCTCCGTCAAGCTCCTTTCTTCGTCTCTGCGCGATGCGCCAGTCCTGTCCAGCGCGGCGGGCTCGCTGAAAGCGCTGCTCAGCGCTTGTTTGAAGAGCGGATTCGGCTCCGTCACGGCAAGCCTGGTCAGCGTAACCGACGGCATCGCCACGGCCACAGTTCAAAGCGGCAGCTCATTCGAATCTCGCCGCATCGTGCAGGTCTCCGGCGCCACTCCCACCGCGCTCAACGGTGACCACGAGGTTCTGCCTGGCGCCACGCTGACGCAAGTCCAGTGGGTCACAAGTGCGCCTGATGGGGATGCCACGGGCAGCATCACGATCAAGTACGCACCGGCCGGCTGGCAAGAGCTGTTTTCTGCCACCAATGTGGTTGTTCTCCAATCCGCCTCGGTCAATGCCTCGGGCTGCTGCCTTCGCGTGGACGATACCGGCACCACGTCGGCGCGGGTGATTGGGTACGGGGCGATGACGGCGATCGATGCCGGCACCGCGCCGTTTCCCACGCCGGGGCAGCAGGCAGGCGGCTTGTACTGGCCGAAGGCCCACAACGCCACTGGCTCGCGCAAGTGGGCACTGGTGGCTGACGATCGGACGTTCTACCTGTACGTCCAGCCGACCACGGACAACGTCGCGGGTTCACTGGTCGGCTTCGGTGATCTTATCGTGGATGAGGCTGCTAACCCCTGGGATTGCTTCCTGGCCGGACATACCAGTGCGGTCTTTACCGGCGGCGCAGGCTGCCTCAGCGCGGTGGGCTCAGCGCCCACGGCGGCGCTCGCACTGCCCAAGCCGGCCTCCGGCGTGGGCGATGCGACCTTGGCCTATCTGCTGTCTGCGTTTCGCACGGCTGGGGTCTCGGGAAACGGCGTCGGCTCACAGCTACCCGTATGGCCCAACGTGGCCCATGGCGACACGATCCTCACGGATGTGTACCTGATCGCCACCGATGGACTTCGCGGCCGACTTCCAGGGCTGCGGCACACGCCGGCCAGCATCACGTGGTCAACCGCGTTCGATACCGAGGCTTTTCCCGGCCATCTCGTGATGCGTACCAACCCCGGCGCGGCGGGCGTTGCGCTGGTTGACTTTGCGAAGGAGTGGCGATGAGCCAGGTTCGGTGGTCGCCGGCATTGCTGGGCGCGGATCTTTGGTTGGCGGACGATGTCTTGCCTGATGGGAGCGGGCTCGCGGCCGAATGGCGCAATACGCTTGGAGGCGCGGTCTTCTATCAAAACACAACCACTGCCCGTGCCACTCCGCAGACGATTCCTGCGGGAGGGTCTGCGCTCGCCTTCGATGGAGGCGACTACTACCTGACCACGGGATACGCGGACCTCTATCGCAACAAGACCTTCGGATGGGTTCTCGCCGTAGCCAAGAAGACCACGATTGACAGCGCTGCCGCGTCTCGCGTCGTGTTCTCGTCCTACAACGGATCCGGCGTCGCCGTCTTTGGACTTTATTGGGACGACGCCACATCCGGCGCGCAAAACCGGATTGTGCTCGGCGGTCGGCGACTGGATGCCGATGCATGGAACCGCGTGGCGTCGGCGCAAATCACTGACGGCGGCTGGCACATCATCGCCGGGGCGCTGGATTGGGCGAACCGAACGATCGTTTTAAGAGTGGACGGTCAAGTGGTAGGCTCGGCCACCAACGCATGGACGGGTGGGGGCGCCACAAGCTTCGCATCAGGCGCAACGCCAGTGGTCGGCGGTGGTACAGCAACACCGGCCCGGCTGATCGGCGGCATCGCTCACCTGATTGCGGGCTCCACCACACTGACGACGGCCGATTTCGAGAAGGCCGAGGGTTGGCTCGCTAAGGCATGCGGGCTTTCAGGGAATTTGCCTTCGGGCCATCCCTACAAGAGCGCGGCCCTACCGGAAGTCGGGGGTTTGCTGGAGGCGCGCCCTGTGCGGCTGATCGACGAGTTCAGTGGGCTCGGCACCGTCACTGGGAAGACATCGATCAAGGGGGACCCCGAGAACATTCCAACGCGCGCTCACGTCAGCCTGCTGCGCGCTCGCGACAATGCGCTTGCACGGCAGGTCTGGAGTGATCCGCTCACCGGCGCGTTCAGCGTGTCGAATCTCGACACCGCCAGGCAGCAGTTCATTGCCTTGGCGAGGTATCCGGACGGGAGCATGCGGCCCGTGGCTGGTATTTCTGCCTTGGAGGGCGCATGACATATCGCATTGGCTCCGTCCTGGCCGCTGCCCAGCTCGCCGCGAGCCTGACCCGTGCCGATCAGGGCGCCGGCTTTTCTCGCGTACGCTTGTACACCACGGATCGACCGGACACGCCCGGCGTGCACAGCGACACACCGCAGGCCGTGATCGCGCTCACCAAGCCTTGCGGCGCCCTGGCCGGGGGCGTGCTCTCGCTCACGGCGGCTGATCCTGGCATGGTCATGGCTCAAGGCATGCCTCGCTGGGCCGAGTGGATTGCCGCAGACGGCGCGCTGCTCGCGGATGGCACAGTGACCGACATGGACAACGGCGGTGATTTCAGAGTCGAGGGCGCGACCACGCCAGAGGGCGAGACAAGCCCGATGCTGTATACGGGTGGCCTGGTCACTCTCGGCACCGTGGTGTTGACATGAGGCTGGCGTGGTGCATATTGATCTCGTCTTCGGCCTGGATGACCGCGAACCGTTCGACCTGGTCTTCGGCGACGACGGCAGCGCGGGCGCTCAGCACCTCACGTTGCACACGGACGGGCAGATCACGGGGCTGCGCGGGCACCTCGGGTTGCGCACACTCGCCAAGGCTCATGCGGCAGGCCGGATCAGCGGCTTGCGCGGGAGCATTCAAGTGGCGCATGACATCAACGTGCCGCGCCCGCTGCTGGCTTGGTCAAAGCCGGCCTGGCAACTTGGGCAGCCCTTGCGTGCAAGCAGCCGGCCTCAATGGCAATACAGCGATCGGCTCTCGGTGGCCGTTCGCCCTCACTGGCAACCCGCCGAGCGCATCGGCAACGCCTGGCGCCCTCACTGGCAAGCCAGCATCGCCCTGGCGGCCAGCGCGCGCCCGCAGTGGCAGCGCGGCCTGCAGGTGCTGCTTGGCGCCCGCCTATCCTTGCAGCAAGCCATCGCTCTGCATTCAGGCACACGCACGGCGTTCGAGTTGGGCATGCCGCTGCAGCTCGACCTGCGCGCGCGCTTCGAAGAGGTTATCCGCCTACGCCGTAGCGCGCGCGTGGCGTTTCAGACCGCCGTGCCGTTGGCCTCTGGTGGCCGTGGATGGCTGCGCACGGCCTCGCCGCTTTGGCTGCTCTCTCGGCCGCATTTTCAGGATGCCATGCGGCCACTGCCCGGCCGCACGCGCTTGCCTGATCCGCCACTGCCCGAGCCGTGCTACGTGCCCGAGCAGCCCATCTCGCTCGTGTTCGACCAGGCCGAGGATTACTCTCTGGACCTCGTATTCGTCTGCGATCGCCACGGCGGCGGCCCAGATCTGCCGCCAGCGGCCATCGTCATCGCCAGGCGTAGGACTTACATCATGCTGACCAGCATAGAAGTGACCCGAGTCGACACCGGCCAGCGCCTGCCCGTGCTTCAGGATGGCTTCGGGATGCGACTAGAGCGCAACTCGTGGACATGGGGGTTTGACTTCAACCTGCATGCAGCCGCGCTGGCTTTGATTCAGCGAGGTTCCGATGGAATGCCTCGCGAGTTGGAGGTCAAGGTCAACGGCCAAGCTTTCCGGATGTTGGCTGAGTCATACAGCCGGCAGACGCAGTTCCCGAAGTCCGTGGTGCGCGTCTCTGGGCGAGGCAAGGGCGCGCTGCTCGATGCCCCGGTGGCCGACGTGCGCAGCTTCACCCAGCCGGCCGCGAGCACAGCCCAGCAGCTCATGCTCGATGTCCTCACAGTGAATGGCGTAAGCAACGGTTGGACACTGGACTGGCAGATCACCGATTGGTCCATCCCGGCCGGCACCTGGGCGCACCAGGGCACTTGGATGAGTGCGATCAACGATATCGCCAGCTCCGTGGGCGCTTATGTGCAGCCGCACGACACCGACCAGGTGCTGCGCATCCTGCCGGCCTATCCGGTGCGCTCCTGGCTGCTCGCCGGGGCCGAGCCCGACATCGAGTTGCCGCCGGGCTTCGCCAGCGTGGAAGAGGTCGAGTGGGTCACCAAGCCCGACTATGACAGCATCTACATGCACGGCGAGCCAGGCACGAATCTGTTCTATCGCAATCGCGCAGGTACGCCAGGCACCAAGCCCGCACCTATGGCTGTGCATTCTCTGCTGGTGCATGCCGATGCGGCTGCGCAGCGCGCGATCGCGGACCTTTCGGACACTGGGCGCCAGGTTATCCAGCGCCTGAAGCACCCCGTGCTGCCAGCAACCGGCATCATCAAGCCGGGGCTGCTGCTGCGGTACACGGACGATGGCGGCGTTACACGCACGGGTGTCACGCGCGGCGTCTCGGTTACATCGGGAGAGGCGCGCGTCGACCAGACCATCGAGGTGCAGGCCCATGATTAACCTTTACGCACTGTGGAAGGAGTTGTTCGCGGCCGGCCCACTGCAAGTGGGTGAAGTGATCGCCTATGACGCTGGCATCGCCACGGTCGAGCTGCCTGGCGGCGGGATCCTGCGCGCCCACGGCGAGGCGACCATCGGAGCGAAGGTGTACGTGCGTGACAGAGTGATTCAAGGACCAGCGCCAGACCTTCCTGTCGACGTGGGGGAGGTGTAACGAAAAAAAGACAGGGCGAATGCTCTGAGTGCGGGAACACTCTTTGCAAACGTCTTTGCCGTGAGCGAGCACGGCATCAACCGAAGACCCTGCCACCTAGCTAGGCGGGGCAAATCATAGGTGATGCCGATATGCGAGAAGTGAGATGCGGACGGTGCAGCAAGCTGCTGGCCCGTGCCGAAGGAACCGTAGAGATCAAGTGCCCGCGTTGTGGGTGCCTGAACCATTGGAGGGCCAGCGCCGCTGATCGCAGCGGATCGAGCCCCAAGCCAGAACGCCTTGAGCGTCATCAACTGAGGAAAAACGATGACGCAAAAGAGTCCACTGGCATGGTTAGGCGGCAAGAGCCGCCTGGCCGACCGGATCATCCAGGCGATGCCGGTTCACCAGACGTACTGCGAGGTGTTCGCAGGTGCGGCCTGGGTGCTCTTTAAAAAGCCGGAAAGCAAGGTCGAGATCATCAACGATATCAACTCGGACCTCACGAACCTCTACAGGTGCGTGAAATTCCACCTGAATGAGTTGGTGGCCCAGTTCAGGTGGATGCTGGTATCGCGTGACGAGTTCGACCGGTTCCTGCAGACGCCGGCCGACACGCTCACGGACATCCAGCGTGCGGTCAGGTTCTTCTACCTTGCCAAGACCTGTTTCGGTGCTCGGATCGTGCGGCCGACGTTTGGCATCTCGGCGACCGGAGCGCCGAGGCTCAACCTGACGCGGATCGGCGAGGACTTGAGCGAGGCGCATCTGCGCCTGGCGCATGTTTTCATCGAGAACAAGCCTTACGACCAGGTCATCCAGCGCTTCGACAAGCTTGGCACGCTGTTCTACATCGATCCGCCTTACTGGGACTGTGAGAACGACTACGGCGAGGGATTGTTCAGCCGGGAGGATTTCGCGCGCCTGGCGGGCCTTTTGGACGCTGTGAAGGGGAAGTTCATCTTGAGCCTGAACGACACGAAGGGGGTGCGGGAGACCTTTGCGAACTTCCGGATCGAGGCGGTCAAAACCCGCTACAGCATCAGTGGAAGGGAGAAAAAGGAGGCTTCCGAGGTGCTGATCAGCAACTTCAAGTTGTCCACAGGCGGCGGTTTGGCTTTAAAAACGCGCCAATGAGGCGTGAAAAAGCGCCAAAGCTGGCGTTAAAAAGTGCCAAAAGCGGCGGCGCGCTACTGGCAATGAATTGCCGTCTCAAATTGCGGTCGCAATCCTTGCTTTTAATATAATGAGAATCATTTTTATTTGTATTCAAAGGGAGGATTCGGCCTTATGCGCACAGCGCCTGCCCGCAAACTGCGGTTCAATCCCATCGTGCTGGCCTTGTTGGCGGCCAGCGCGAGTTTCACCGTCAGCGCCCAATCCGAGACGGGGGCTGGCGCTGCCGCCTCCGAAGGCCAGGCGGCCACGCTCCCCCAAGTCACCGTGCGCGACAAATACGAACGCGAAGACCTCCCCACCCTGGCGCCGGGCCGCAAGGCAGCCAAAGGCGCGCGTCTGGGCATCCTGGGAGCCACCTCCATCACCGATGCGCCCGTGCACGTGAATGCCTATACGCGGGAACTGGCCGAGGACTGGTCAGCGCTGTCGCTGCAGGACGTGCTGGAAAATGAGCCCGCCGTCGTCTTCACCACCAACCAGGGCCACCTGCTGCAGAACTTCAATCTGCGCGGCCTGGACGTGACAGCCATGGACATCGCCACCAACGGCCTTTATGGGATCGCGCCGGCCAACTCGGTGCCCATCGAAGCATTCGAGCGCGTGGAAGTCATGCGCGGCCCCAACGTGCTGCTGTCAGGCATGCCCCCGCTGGCCAGCGTGGCCGGCTCCGTCAACATGGTCACCAAGCGCGCGCTGGCCCAGCCGGTCGCCGACCTCACCACCACCTTCGTCTCCAACTCCTACTTCCAGGCCCATGCCGACGTAGGCAAACGCTTCGGCCCCGAACAGCGCCTGGGCCTGCGCTTCAACGGCGTGTACGGATCCGGCGACATGGGCGCGAAAGACGAGAACCAGAAGCGCCGGGTAGGCGCTCTGGGGCTGGACTATCTGGGAGACAAGGCCCGCTTCTCGCTGGATATCTACAACAGCCTCAACAAGATCAGCAACGGCAGCCCGGGCATGTTCAACTTCCTGGGTACCTCGGCCATTCCCGGCGTGGGCACGTTGCTCTCGGCCCCCAGCGGCGACACGAACATGTTCCGCGGCACCCACGGCCAGTATGAAAACAGCGGCCTGCTGGCCCGCGCGGAAGTGGATTTCAACCAGAACTGGCAGGGTTACCTCGCCGCTGGCGGCTCCGAGGCCGAAGGCCAGGGCCTGCTGTTCGGCACCCGCGCCATCGTCACCGGCCTGGACGGCACCACGCGCGGCGCCATCTACAACGTGCACACCAAATCAGAACGCCGCACCGCCGAAGCCGGGGTGATCGGCAAGTTCGGCACGGGCAGCGTCCAGCACCGCCTGCAGCTCTCGTTCAACATCCTCAAGCACAAGGAAGGCACGGTCAACACGGCGTGTAACTACTGCTACACCACCAACCTGTACAACCCCACCGACCCCACCTTCCCGAGCGCGCCGGAATGGAAGAACTACACCACGGAAAATGAATTCCGCTCCGTGGCCGTGGCCGATGTCATGAGCTTCGCGAACGACAAGGTGCTGCTGACGGTCGGTGCGCGCCACCAGACCGTCAAGACCCCCTTGGTGAATGGCGTGGCCTCCGACTACAGCAAGAGCCGCGTATCGCCCATGGCAGCCATCGTCGTACGGCCCTGGGGCGAGAACGTTTCGCTGTACGCCAACTACACCGAAGGCCTGGAGCCCGGCAGGACCGTGGGCACCGGCTATGCCAACCAGGGGGACACTCTCGCGCCCATGCAGACCAAGCAGGGCGAAATCGGCGTGAAGCTGCAATGGGGCCAGACCACCCACACCTTCAGCGCCTTCCAGGTCAAGAAACCTTCCATCATCACGAACGCCAGCAACGCCCAGGTCGTCGATGGCCAGCAGCGCCTGCGCGGCGTGGAGTGGAGCGCCTTCGGCAAGCTCACGCCCACGGTCTCGCTGCTCGGCGGTGTGGAATACATCAAGTCGAGCCAGCTCAACACCGGCCTTGAAAACTACGGCGTGCCGAAACTGCGCGCCCGCATCGGCCTCGACTGGGATACACCCGTGCGCGGCTGGTCCGTGGGCGGCCGCGTGGTGCACGTGGGCTCGCAGTGGGCCGATTCCGGCAACAAGCTGAAGGTGCCTGCCTGGAACCGCCTGGATCTCGTGACCCGGTATGAAACCAAGATCGGCGGAACCCCTGTGCGCCTCAACGCCAGCGTGGAAAACGTGACGAACCGGAATTACTGGATCGGCATGTTCTCCGATGGCTTCGTGATGCCTGGCGCGCCGCGCACGTTCCGGGTGTCCGCCACGGTGTCGTTCTGGTAAGGCTCCTACCGGCCCTGGTGCTCATGCCTATCTTCACTGTCATCGGCCTGTTGCTTACCACGCTGGCCTGCCTGTGCCTCTACGCAGCCTCGCCCAACCAGAAGCTGCGGGCATCTCCCTGGCCCCTGTGGCCCGCGCGCGCGGCCGCCGTCTGCCTGCTGGTAGCCGGCTGGCTCGCGTTCGCGCAGGATATGCGGTACCTGGCGGCCACCTTCGCTTTCGGCACCACGCTGATGCTCGCTTTCTCCGTGCTGCCCTATATCGGAGCACTGATCCATGTCCGCCGTACACACTGAATCCGATCGCCTGGAACGCAAGAAGCCCGAGCCCATCCGGCCCGACTGGATCTCCAAGACACTGGCCGGCCTGCTGCTGGGCCTTAGCCTGGCCCTGATCTGCAGCGGAGTGCTGATGGCATTGATGCCCGACACTCCGCTGCCCGTGAGCGGCCAACTGGCCATGTGGCTGGTGCCTGCCGTGTGGCTGAGCGTGCTGTCCTTCGTGTATTTTTTCACCAGCGGCCTGCGCGCGTGGGTATGGCTGATCGGCGCCAATATCGTCGCCCTCGGCATCTGGTTGCTGATCCTGCCTGGGAGCGCGGCATGAGAGCCGATTACATCCGCATCTACAAATCGGTCCATACCTGGACGGGCATCATCTGCGGCCTCGCGCTGTTCATCGCCTTCTATACCGGCGCGCTCACAGTGTTCAAGGAACCGCTCCGGCGCTGGTCCACGCCGCCGCTCGAGGTCGTGCAACCCGTACCCATGGACGAGGTGCAGCCGCTCATCGCCAAGACCCTCTCGTCCACCCCCGCGGCGTCGCGGGGCGCCGTCATTCAGGTGGAAGGCGGCAAGGCCGTTCCGCGCCTGGAATGGGAAGTGCGCGATCCCAAGGCCGATGACCACGACGAAAGCGGCAAACGCTACTACACCGCCATGCTCGGCGCCCATGGTGATGTGCAGGTCAGCGAGCAGCATCCCTCCCGGCTGGTGGAGTTCATCGATGTGCTGCACCGCGTGGTCGGGCTGCCCACGGATTCAGACCCCAACCGCTGGATCATGGGAGTGATCTCCGCGCTGTATTTCGTGGCACTGGTGTCGGGCGTCGTGATCCTGCTGCCCTCGCTGGTCAAGGATTTCTTTGCCTTGCGCGTGGGCAAGAACCTGAAGCGCATGTGGCTGGATGCGCATAACGTGGTGGGCATCGTCAGCCTGCCATTCCACCTCGTCATGGCATTGAGTGCCCTGGTGTTCGCCTACCACGACCAAATCTACGAAGTGCAGGACAAGCTCGTGCATGACGGCAAGTGGGCGCAGACCTTTGCCCGCCCTCCGGCCAAACCCAACCAGGCGCCCGTGCACAACCCGGCGGACATGCTCATGCCTTCACAGCTGACGCGCATCGTCAAGGACGCCGCCCCTGGCTTCGAGCCCACCAGGCTGCACTACACGGGGGTCACGGGCCCGAAACCCATGGTGCGGGTCTGGGGCATCAACCCCGAGGCCATTTCGCCACGCGCATCGGGGGCTTCGCCGCCTTGGACCCATACACCGGCAAGGTGCTGTCGGCAGACTATCTGTCAGGCGGGCAGAACACGCCCAACCTGATCATCAGCAGCTTCTTCGCCCTGCACATGGCCTCGTTCGGCGGCGTAGCGGTCTGGTGGCTGTATTTCCTCCTGGGACTGGCCGGCGCCTGGCTGTTCTACAGCGGCAATCTGCTGTGGGTTGAAACGCGGCGCAAGGCGCAAAGAAAAGGAAGCGGCATGCCGGTGCAGCGGCGCGATACCACCCTCATGTCCGCCGCCACCGTGGGCGTGTGCATAGGCTGCGTGGCAGGTGTTTCGCTCACGCTGGCCGCCGCCAAATGGCTGCCCGGGCGTGTGGACAACCTGGCTGCCTGGCATGTGGGCATCTACTACACCGTGTTCTTCGCCAGCGTGGCCTGGGCCTTCCTGCGCGGCGCGCCGCGCGCAGCGGTACCGCTGCTCTACCTGGCCGCCGCGTGTACCGCGGCTATTCCGCTGTCGTCGCTGCTGGGCTGGCTCCTGCCGGACTCCGGCCTGTGGGTGGATGGATCACTATTGAGCGTCGACGTGACCGCGCTGGCGGGCGCGCTCGCCTTGGTATGGATGGCACGGGCCACGGCACGCCGGGTGCGCCACGGGCCGGAAGACAGCGTGTGGTCGATGCCGCGCGATGGGGTGGCCCCACGCGCGCTTAGCACCGGTGGCGAATGAAGCGCTGTCCCTGGATACCGGCTTTCGCCGGTATGACGAGTTTTTGCAACTCCACGGCTCAAGCGGCCACGTAGCTCCCTGACTTGCCGCCATGCTTCTCCAGCAGCCGCACGCTGGTGATCGTCATGCCCCGGTCAGCTGCCTTGCACATGTCGTAAATCGTCAGCAGCGCCACCTGCACGGCGGTGAGCGCTTCCATCTCCACCCCCGTGGGGCCGGTGGTTTCCACGGTGGCCGTGCAGGCCACGGCATCGGCTTGGCCTGCCTGCGCATGGAGGTATTCGAAATCGATCGCCACGCGGCTGAGCGCCAGCGGGTGGCAAAGCGGGATCAGATCGCTGGTGCGCTTGGCGCCCATGATGCCGGCGATGCGGGCGATGCCCAGCACGTCGCCCTTCTTGGCCGTGCCCGATTCGATCAACGCCAGCGTGGCCGGCAGCATCTCGATGCGCCCCCCGGCCACCGCGACCCGGTGCGTGGCCGGCTTGGCCCCGACATCGACCATATGGGCCTGGCCTTGAGCGTCAAAATGAGTAAGAGGTGTGGTGGGATTCGTCACGGGCGGGAACACAGGGTGTGTTATCAATTAAAACCCCCACGCGTTGCCAGGCTATGCGGTGCAGGGCTAGGCGCAGCGAGCGCCATGTACTTAATGTACACAAGCGAGCTGCAACAACGCCCTGCACCGCATAGCCTGGCAACCCTGCGGCGTCTACTTTGTCGGCAGCCTTGGCCGTAGATCACTACGGCCTGCGCCTGCCTTCGCGTATCCATCCTCAGGGCGAGTCAGCGCGTGGGGGATTTAATTGGTAACACACCCTGGAGAGATACGGCATCATAAGTGGGTCTTCATCCCCACGAGGCCCTGTATAACAAGCCCGTCATTCCCGCGCAGGCGGGGAATCCAGATCTCCGTTTCAGCGCTGTCGCTGGATTCCCGCCTGCGCGGGAATGACGGAGGCGTAAGTCCGGAATACTCTTAAGTCGGCGTGAAACACAAGCATTCATCGGCCCTTGCCGCTTTTTTGGCCCTGGTCACAGCCCTGGCGCCCCTGCATGCCAGCGCCCAGACACCCGGCACCACCCCTCCCCGCCCTCGCGCGGCCTGCCCTCGCTGGGCGATGCCGGCCTGCTGACGCCGCTGGAAGAGCGCAAGCTGGGCGATTCCATCATCCGCGAGCTCTACAGCGATCCAGACTACATCGACGATCCGGTGATCGGCGAATATGTAGACGGCATCTGGCAATCGCTCCTGGCCGGCGCCCGCGCGCGGGGCGAGCTGCCGCCGGAGCTCGATGAGCGCTACGCCTGGGAGGTGCTGCTCGGGCGGGACCGCACCATCAACGCCTTCGCCCTGCCAGGCGGCTACTTCGGGCTTTACCTGGGGCTGGTGGGCGTGGTAACCACGCGCGATGAGCTCGCCTCCGTACTGGCGCACGAGATGAGCCACATCACCCAGCGCCACATCGCCCGCATGCTGAGCCAGCAATCCAGGCAAACGCCGCTGCTCATGGCGGCCATGATCGCGGGCATGATCGCCGCCAGCAAGAATCCCCAGGCCGGCGCCGCCGTGGCCGTGGGTGGCCAGGCGGCACTCATCCAGCAGCAGCTCAATTATTCCCGCGACATGGAGCGCGAGGCTGATCGCATCGGCTACGGCGTGCTGGAGGAAGCCGGCTTCTCGCCGCGCGGCTTCACCGGCATGTTCAGCAAGCTGCAGAATGCCTCGCGCCTTACCGACAACGGCGACTGGCCCTATCTGCGCAGCCACCCGCTGACCACGCAGCGCATCGCCGATATGCAGCAGCGCCAGCGCAGCGAAGGCTTGAACCCCGCCACCCAGCCACCACCCGATTTGGAAGCGCTGCTGATTGCCGCCCGCGCCCGCGTGCTGAGCCGCCCGGGCGTCGACGTCCTGCGCTCCTGGGCCGCCGAGCCTGCGGAGGCAGGGTTTGCCGCCCAGCCGCTGCCGCGCCGAGCAAGCGTTCTCTATGCCGCCGCACTGGCGCACGTGCAACTGCGCGATCTGACGCGCGCACAGGCCTTGGCAACCCAACTGGCACAAGTCGTGGCCAATGACGCGCGTGCCGCACGGCAAGTACGCCTGCTGCAAGCCGAGATGGCTTTGCAGCTTCAACAACCCGCCCGCGTGCTCACGCTGCTGCCGCCGGGCTCACAGCCCACGGCTAAAGATGGAAAAGGACAGGCCGGCCGGCCTGAGTTGCTGCTGCGCGCTGAAGCCCTGACGCAAACCGGCCAGGCAGGCGAGGCCGCTTCGATGCTGCAGCCCTGGGTCAGCGACCGGCCGCGCGATGCGGGCGCCTGGCAGGAACTGGCTGCCGCCTATGGTGCCCAGGGCCAGATGCTTCGCTCACTGCGCGCGGAAGGCGAAGCCCGCCTGGCGCACCGTGAACTGGCCGGCGCAGTGGACCGGTTCCGCGCGGCGCAGGACTACTCCCGCAAGAACCCCGGCACCACCGCCGACCTGATCGAGGCCAGCATCATCGATACCCGCCTGCGGGAAACGCAGGCGGCCCTGGAGCAACAGCGAAAAGACGAAGCGAAGCTGCGATGACAGTCGCTTCTCATAGCGCGTGTAAAGTCTCGGCGCGAGGTTCAACGGCGTTTCTTTTCCTCGTCATACCGGCTTTCGCCGGAATGACGGGATAGGAAAAGCCTGAGCCGAGACGCTACGTTTGCGCTCTAAACGCGCTCCAGCAAGGCGTCGATGAGCACCCCCAGCGCTGAATAGATCAGCGAGCCAAGCAGCGCCGCACCAAAGCCCGTCACGTGAAAGCCGTTCAGCATGCCGGAGGCGGCCCAGAACATCAATGCATTGATCACGAAGAGGAACAACCCCAGCGTGATCAAGGTGACCGGCAGCGTCAGGACCACCAGCACCGGCCGCACCACCATGTTCAAGAGGCCAATCACGGCCGCCGCGATCAGCGCCGAGGTGAAGTTGTTCACCGCGACGCCGCCGTACAGATAAGCCACCAGCAGCAAGGCCGCGGCGCTGAGCACCCATTTCAGAATCAGCTTCATGGGGCCAGCATACCTCAGCTCAGCCTTGCGCAGGTGTCTGCGGCGTTTCTGCCTTCCCGCGGCGCGAGGCCAGCCGTGCAGCCCCCAGCACGCCGGCGATACAGACCGCGATCAGCGACCAGCGCGCCCACTGGATAGGCGCCTCGCGAGTGCCGAACCATTCATTCAGCAGCGGTTCGCCAACAATCATCGAAGCGGCGGTATAGGCCAGCACGGCAGCGCCGATGTAGATGATGACCGGGAAGCGGTCCACCAGCTTGAGCACCATGGTGGAGCCGAAGACCACGATCGGCACGCTGATCAGCAGGCCGATCACCACCAGATCCATCGCGCCATGCGCCGCGCCAGCCACGCCGAGCACGTTGTCGATACCCATCAGGGCATCGGCCACCACGATGGTTTTCATGGCGCCCCAGAAGGTGCTGGCCGCAGGGCCGTGTTCCTCATCGCCGCCCCCTTGGTCGGCAATCAGCTTGTAAGCAATCCACAGCAGCCCCACGCCGCCGACGAGCATCAATCCCGGGATCTTGAGCAGCCATACCACGACCAGCGTCATGAGCGTCCGTACGGCGATGGCACCTACGGTGCCCCAGATAATGGCTTTCTTCTGCAGATCTTTGGGCAGGTTACGTGCCGCCAAAGCGATGACGATGGCGTTGTCGCCCGCCAGAACCAGGTCAATCAAAATAATGGCCGCCAGAGCGGACCACCAAGGGCCGGAGAGAAATTCCATGAAAGTAAAGTTCTAAAGGTCGGGATTGATGCGAATTCCGCCTGCGCACAACAAAGTGTTGAAGACCTTTTGAACCTGGGCGCAGCGCGAACCATGCCGCGCTCCACCACGGAGCAGATAATGCCTTCGACCAACTTTCTCGCCTGCGCAAGGCGGGACTTTTGATCGAAGGTCTTGCTCAGCAGCCTTCGCGCATGGCGCGGCAAGCTGCCCGACGGGCCGGAAACAAGCAGGAAAACCTGCACACTCCGTATTGACGACCCGGCGCTGCCATGCCCATGGTGATCTCGAAAGATTTCACGATATGAACACAGCGAGGGAGCTACTCCCCTTCAGATAGGCCTAAATTAAACCATCGGCTTGGCCGGTTGGCAAGCCCCGGCTTGATTTCCGGGGGTGCGGCGCTGGATGTCAGCGCGCGTTGAGGCTCTCAGGCGGCCTGTGCCCGCTCGGCGTAGCGGTTGAAGCGCAGCGCCGTTCCCTGCAAGGTGATGCGGCGCCACACGGCACGTTTTTCGTAAGGCGTCAGGACCAGCCATTCCTGCACCTCCTGCTCCGTACGGCCGCACCCCTTGCACACGGCATCGCCCTGGCTGGTCGAGCAGATGGCGATACACGGGGTATCCGGCGTGCGGGCATACCATGCCAGCCAGGCGGTACGAGCGGCCTCAGGCATGCTGCCGGCATCGGCCTCGCTCTGGCCATGGAACACCATCAGCGCATACACCTCCGCCAATGCCGCGGCCTCTGGAGCCAGCGCCATAGCCGCGCCCGAGGGCTCTCGGCTGCGCCAGAAGTTGATGGCGGCTTCGAGGTCGGTGATGTGGATGGCGGCCATATTTACGCCCATCCCAGATGGCGTGGATGTCTACACATGGCCTCCTCCGTCATTCCCGCGCAGGCGGGAATCCAGCGACAGCGCCCACAGGAGGCACTGGATTCCCGCCTGCGCGGGAATGACGGAGAGGTAGCCGGAAGAGTCGTAGACCTCATTCCCAAAGGGAGAGGAAGCCAACCCGTTACTTCTTGCTGACCACGCGCACCATGTCCAGGCAGCGGTTCGAGTAACCCCACTCGTTGTCGTACCAGCTCACCAGCTTGACGAAGGTGGAATCCAGCGCAATGCCGGCATCCACGTCGAAGATCGAGCTGCGGGTATCGCCGCGGAAATCGGTGGCGACCACCTTGTCTTCGGTGTAGCCCAGGATGCCCTTCATCTTGCCTTCGCTCTGGGCCTTCATTTCGGCGCAGATTTCGGCATAGGTGGCGGGCTTTTCCAGCTCCACGGTCAGATCGACCACGGACACATCGGAAGTGGGCACGCGGAACGACATGCCGGTGAGCTTGCCCTTCAGATCGGGCAGCACCACGCCCACAGCCTTGGCAGCGCCAGTGCTGGAGGGGATGATGTTCTCCAGAATGCCGCGGCCGCCGCGCCAATCTTTGTTGCTGGGGCCGTCCACGGTCTTCTGCGTGGCGGTGGCCGCGTGCACGGTGGTCATCAGACCGCGCTTGATGCCCCACTTGTCATGCAGCACCTTGGCGATCGGCGCCAGGCAGTTGGTGGTGCAGCTGGCGTTGCTGATGATCGGCTCGCCGGCGTACTTGGCGCAGTTGACGCCGTGCACGAACATGGGCGTGTCGTCCTTCGAAGGGGCCGACATGATGACCTTCTTGGCACCGGCATCCAGGTGCTTCTGCGCGGTTTCCTTGGTCAGGAAAAGGCCCGTGGATTCGATGACGATATCGGCACCCACTTCGTTCCACTTCAGGGCCGCGGGGTCTTTCTCAGCCGTCAGGCGGATCTTCTTGCCGTTGACGATCAGGGTGTTGCCCTCGACCTTCACCTCGCCGTCGAACCGGCCATGCACGCTGTCGTATTGCAGCATGTAGGCCAGATAGTCTGGCTCGAGCAGATCGTTGATACCCACGACCTCGATGTCAGAGAAGTTTTTCACGGCTGCACGAAACACCATGCGCCCGATGCGGCCGAAGCCGTTGATGCCGATTTTGATGGTCATTGCTTACCCCTTTGCTAGTTAACTCTCAGCGGCGCAACGCGGCGCGCACCGTGTTGGCCACGTTCTCCGGCGTGAAGCCGAAAAACTCGAACAATTTGGGCGCCGGTGCCGATTCACCGTAGCGGTCGATACCCACCACTGCCGCGCAACCGTACTTCCACCAGCCATCCGTGGCCCCCATCTCCACCGCGATGCGCGGCAGGCCCTTGGGCAGCACCGATTGCTTGTAAGCCAGTGTCTGGCGGTCGAATGCGTTGGTGCTGGGCACGGAGACCACGCGCACGGCGATCTTCTGCGCCGCGAGCAACGCCTGCGCCTTGAGCGCCAGATGCACTTCGGAGCCGGAGGCCATGAGCACGGCCTGCGCTTTTTTCTTCAGGCCCACGTCGGAGGGCTCGCTCAGCACGTAGGCGCCACGGCTGATGTCGCCCAGATCGCGCTTGGGCAGATAGGGCAGGCCCTGGCGGCTCAGCAGCAGCGCGGTGGGACGCTCGCGGTTTTCCAGCGCCACGGCCCAGGCAATGGTGGTCTCGGCCGTATCGGCCGGACGCCAGACATCCAGGCCCGGAATCAGGCGCAGGCTGGCGGCATGCTCGATGCTCTGGTGCGTGGGGCCGTCTTCGCCCAGGCCGATGCTGTCGTGCGTGAACACGTGCACCACGCGCTGCTTCATCAGCGCCGCCATGCGGATGGCGTTGCGGCTGTAGTCGCTGAAGGTAAGGAAGGTGCCGCCGTAGGGGACATAGCCGCCGTGCAGCGCCAAGCCGTTCATGATGGCTGCCATGCCGAATTCGCGCACACCGTAGTTGATGTGGAAGCGGGCACCAATCGCCGGCTGGGCCGCGCCATCGGCGGTTTCAGCGGCGGCGCCTTCGGGCAGCACCACGCCGCCATCCGCCGCCAGACGCAGCGGCGTGGTGGAAGCGGTGTTGGTGAGGTTGGAGCCGGTCAGGTCAGCGCTGCCGCCGATCAGTTCAGGCAGTGCCGCGGTGAAGGCTTCCAGCGCGATCTGGCTGGCCTTGCGGCTGGCCACGGTCTCGGCCTTCTTGTGCGCCTCGATGGCGGCGTTGACGGCCACCTGGGCGAAATCCTTCGGCAAATCGCCCGCCATGCGGCGCTGGAAATCAGCAGCCAGGCGCGGATAAGCCTTGGCGTAGGCAGCCATGCGCTTTTCCCAGGCGGCTTCCTGCTTGGCACCCGCGGCCTTGGCATCCCAATCGGCGTACACGGAAGCGGGAATCTCGAACGGCCCGTGCGGCCAACCCAGCGCTTCACGCGCCAGCGTGATCTCGGCTGCGCCCAGCGGCTCGCCGTGGGCCTTGGCGGTGTCCTGGCGGTTGGGCGAGCCCTTGCCGATGCTCGTCTTGCAGATGATCAGCGTGGGCCGGTCCGCGTTTTTCTTGGCCTCGGCGATGGCGGCATCGACGGCCTTCACGTTGTGGCCGTCGACCGGGCCAATCACGTTCCACTGGTAGGCCCGGAAGCGCTCGGCGGTGTTGTCGACGAACCAGGGCGCCACCTGGCCATCGATGCTGATGCCGTTGTCGTCGTACAGGGCAATCAGCTTGTTCAGTTTCCAGGCACCGGCCAGGGCGCAGGCTTCGTGGCTGATGCCTTCCATCAGGCAGCCATCGCCCAGGAAAGCGTAGGTATGGTGATCGACCAGCTTGTGGCTGCCGCGGTTGAACTCGGCCGCGAGCAGTTTTTCTGCCAGCGCCATGCCCACCGCGTTGGCAATGCCTTGGCCTAGCGGACCGGTGGTGGTTTCCACGCCCGGGGTGATGCCGTGCTCGGGGTGGCCGGCGGTCTTGCTGTGCAATTGGCGGAAATTCTTCAATTCCTCCATCGGCAGGTCGTAGCCTGTCAGGTGCAGCAGCGCATAAAGCAGCATGGAAGCGTGCCCATTGGAAAGCACGAAGCGGTCCCGGTCTGCCCATTTCGGGTTGACGGGGTTATGCTTGAGGTGCCGGCCCCAGAGGGCGACGGCCATATCGGCCATGCCCATGGGGGCGCCGGGGTGGCCGGAGTTGGCTTGTTGAACGGCGTCCATGGCCAGGGCGCGAATGGCGTTGGCCATGAGAGATGCATTTGCCATGCGAATAAACTCCGGGGGAATGGCGGACTATGAGGAAGTAGTTTGGCGCCCGTAAAAACAGCGCGTTAACCCTTGATTTTACCGGCAAGCACATCACCCCATGGTTCACCACCCCCGCGCACGCAGGAATCCGGGGAATCGCAAAACCCTGAACCTGATGAACGCCCCAGCCAACAGAGGTGCTTTTTGTCCTGGGACAGCCCGGCAACAGAAAAATGAGGCAATCCGTAATAAAGTCTCGGCATGTCCATGCCCACGACTGCCCTGCCTTTCAAGGTCTTTGCGCGGTGTTCTCTCCCTCCCCCACTGGGGGAGGGCTGGGGAGGGGCTTTCACGGCACGATCTGCACAGCAAAAGCCCATTCGGATCAAACGCCGTGAAAGCCCCCATCCCAACCTTCCCCCAGGAGGGGAAGGAGCCATTCAAAGACATGGAAAAGCATGGGCGTAAAGCAGCCGTAGACCGCTGCGCCATTCCATGAGACTCGCCCCCTCCTCCAAACCCATTCCGGCGGTGCGCGCCATGATTCTTGCCGCCGGCCGCGGCGAGCGCATGCGGCCGCTCACGGATCACACGCCCAAGCCGCTGCTGCAGGTGCGCGGCAAACCGTTGATGCAGTGGCCGCTGGACGCACTGCTGCGGGCGGGCATCTCCGACATCGTCATCAACACTGCCTGGCTGGGCGAGCAGATCGAAGAATATTACGGCCCCATGCCGTCGGTAAGCAGCGAACCGCCGCTGGGCAGCGGAGAGCGCACAGGCTTCCGCTACTCCTCCGAAGAGCGGGATTTCGGCTACGCGCTGGAAACCGCCGGCGGCATCGCACGCGCGCTGCCCATGCTGGCTCCGCGCGAGCAAGACGTGTTCTGGGTAGCCGCCGGCGACATATTCGCCCCGGAGTTTCCCTTCGTACGCGAAACCGCGCAGCAGTTTGCCGCCAGCGGCAAGCTCGTCCATCTCTGGCTCGTACCCAACCCGCCCCATAACCCGAAGGGCGATTTCGCCCTGGGCAGCGATGGCCTGGCACTCAACGAAGCCCCCGAGGGAGGCGTGCGGCACACCTTCAGCGCCATCGCCCTGTACCGCCGCCAGTTCTTCGAGCCACCCTGGTGCACGGTGCTCCCCGGCAACCCGCAAGGCACGGCAGCCCCGCTGGCACCACTGCTGCGCAAGGCGATCGAGGCCGGCCAGGTGAGCGCGGAGCTCTACCGCGGCACCTGGATCGACGTCGGCACGCCCGAGCGGCTCGCGCAACTCAATGCAGATGAATAATGGTCTTCTCTTGCAGGACCGGCTTCCTTTAGGCACCCATTCCATGACCTCCACCCCCTACGCCTACCGCCGTGCCCGCCTGGCTGCAGAAATGACACGCCTGGGCGGCTCCGGCTCCATTGCCATCATTCCCACCGCGCCCGAACAACAGCGCAACCGAGACAGCGATTTCCTTTTCCGGCACGACAGCTATTTCTATTACCTCACCGGCTTCTCTGAGCCCAAAGCCTGGCTGGTGCTCACCGGCGACGGCCGCAGCACCCTGTTCTGCCAGCCCAAGGACCTGGAGCGCGAGATCTGGGACGGTATTCGCATGGGCCCTGAGGCCGCACCGGCCACCCTGGGGGTCGATGAGGCGTATTCCGTAGACGAACTCGCCCAGCGCATGCCCAAGCTGCTGGAAAACAAAACCACCGTCTGGTACCCCTTTGCCACCCACGCCGGCCTTGAGACCCGCATCGACGGCTGGCTGCAACAGGTGCGCGCCCGTGTGCGCTACGGCGCCCTGGCCCCGGAAGTGCAGCGCGACGCCTGCACCATCCTCGACGAAATGCGCCTTTTCAAGGACGCGCACGAACAGGCCGTCATGCGCCGGGCCTCCAGCATCAGCGCGGGCGCCCACATCCGCGCAATGCAGCGCTCGGCCGCCATGCTGCGCGCCGGCCAGGACGTGCGCGAATACCACCTGGATGCCGAGCTGCTGCACGAATTCCGCCAGCACGGCTCACAGTACCCCGCCTACGGCAGCATCGTGGCTGCCGGCGCCAATGCCTGCGTGCTGCACTACCGCGCCGACGCCGCCCCCATCCGCGACGGCGAACTGGTGCTGATCGACGCCGGCTGCGAACTCGACGGCTACGCCAGCGACATCACCCGCACCTTCCCGGCCAACGGCAAGTTCACCGGCCCGCAGCGCGCCCTCTACGATCTGGTGCTGGCCAGCCAGGACGCCGCCGTGGCCGCTACCCGCCCCGGCGCGCGCTTCAATGATCCGCATGAAGCCACCGTGAAGGTACTGACCCAGGGCATGCTCGATCTGGGCCTGCTGGACAAGAATCGGCACGGCACCCTTGACGACGCCATCGCCAACCGGAGCTACTTCGCCTACTACATGCACCGCACCAGCCATTGGCTGGGCATGGACGTGCACGACTGCGGCAGCTACGTGGAACCCACCGAGATCGGCCAGGTACGCGAACGCACCGACCCCCTGTCTGGCGAACTCATCAAGGACCGCCCCAGCCGCATCCTGCGCCCAGGCATGGTGCTCACCATCGAGCCCGGCATCTACGTGCGGCCCGGAGAAGGCGTGCCTGAGTCATTCTGGAACATCGGCATCCGCATCGAAGACGACGCGATCGTGACCGACAGCGGCTGCGAGCTGATCACGCGCGGCGTGCCGGTGGATCCGGATGCGATCGAAGCGCTGATGAAAGACGCCTGAGTCACTCTGGCCGCAATTTCCCACCCAAAAATCCGAATTAGACGGCTTCAGCATCCGAAAGAGCTGGCGCTTATCGGAATCTGACCTCAATTTATTCCGTCATACCGGCGAAAGCCGGTATCCACTGACAGCGGTAGATCAGGCGCCGCCGGTGCCCATAGGAACCGGACATCGATTCATATAGCGTCCAAATGTCCGGCAAGGAGGAATGCCCCATGCGCAGGCACCTGTCAGGGCCACGCATCACCCCCTGAAATAAGCGGGGCCAAAACGGTGCCTTGAATCCAAAATGGCTACAAAATGTGTTTCCTGTGCTCCGAGCGCTCGATTTGCCATTTATGTCTGCCGACTCCGCCCCGACCGATTCTCTTGCCGCCCTGCAAAGCCGTATTGCCGATGGCAGCGCCATCGTGGGCGTGTATGGCCTGGGCTATGTAGGCCTGCCGCTGGCCCTGCGCTTTGCCGAAGTCGGCCTGAAAGTGATCGGCTTCGACATCGACCCGCGCAAAGTGGAGCTGCTCAACGCCGGCCAAAGCTATATCGAGCGCCTGACACCCGAACACATCCAGGCCGCCCGCCGCCAAGGCTTTCAGGCCACCAGCGACTTCGCCCGCACCCAGGAGGTGGACGCCCTCATCATCTGCGTGCCCACCCCGCTCAATGCCCACCGCGAACCGGATTTGAGCTTCATCGAAGGCACCATCGACGCGGCCCTGCCCCACATGCGCGCTGGCCAGCTCGTCAGCCTGGAGAGCACCACCTGGCCGGGCACTACTGATGAGGTGCTGGCCCCCCGCCTGCGCACGCGCAGCCTGAGCCCTGGAGAAAACTGCGCGCTGGTTTTCTCGCCAGAGCGCGAAGACCCCGGCAACCCGCACTACGGCACCAAGGATATTCCCAAGGTGATCGGCGGCACCACCCCGCGGTGCCTGGCCCTGGGCACGGCCCTGTATCAGCACGCCATACAAACCATGGTGCCCGTCAGCAGCACCCGCGCGGCGGAAATGACCAAGCTGCTGGAAAACATCCACCGGAGCGTCAACATCGGCCTGGTCAACGAAATGAAGATCGTGGCCGACAAGATGGGCATCAACATCCACGAAGTCATCGAAGCCGCCGCCACCAAGCCCTTCGGGTTCGTGCCTTACAAACCCGGCCCCGGCCTGGGCGGGCACTGCATCCCTATCGATCCGTTCTACCTGACCTGGAAAGCCCGTGAATACGGGGTGAACACCCGCTTCATCGAGTTGGCTGGTGAAATCAACCACTACATGCCGCACTGGGTGGTGGGCAAGGTGGCAGACGCCCTGAACGACCGGGGCAAGGCCATCAAGGGCAGCCGCATTCTCGTGCTGGGGCTGGCCTACAAAAAGAACATCGACGACACGCGCGAATCACCCGCCGTGGAAATCATGGATTTGCTGCAAGCCAAGGGCGCCCACATCGACTACAGCGACCCGCACGTGCCCGTGTTTCCGCGCAAGCGTGATTACCACTTTGACCTGCAATCCGTGCCGCTGAGCGCGCAAAGCCTCGCAGGGTATGACTGCGTGGTGCTGGCGACTGATCACGATGGGTTTGACTATGCGCTGCTGGAAGACCATTCCCCGCTGATCGTGGATACACGCGGGCGTCTCAAGGGCGCGCACCGCAATGTCGTGGCCGCCTGAGCTGCAGGCAACTTCACACCAGCCCGTGCCGAACACATCTTTCCGGCCTGATATTGAAGGACTGCGCGCGATCGCCGTACTGCTGGTGATTGGCGCTCATTTCGCCATTCCCGGCCTGTCCGCAGGGTTCATTGGTGTTGATGTCTTCTTTGTGATCTCGGGTTACCTGATCACCGGTATCCTGGTCCGTGAGCGTGAGAACACCGGTCGAATCGCCCTGACCCGGTTCTACGCCAACCGCCTGCGAAGGCTATTGCCCGCCTTGGCCACCATGCTGATCATCAGCAGCGCGCTGGCTTTCAAACTGCTCCCCGAAGCGCAGAATGTGGCGCATAGTCAGGCGGCTGCCATGGCAGCCCTGTGGGTCAGCAACATCTATTTCGCTTTTGCAGATGTCGACTATTTCGCCGCTGAAACCAGTGGCAACGCCTTTTTGCATACCTGGTCTCTGGGCGTTGAAGAGCAGTTCTACCTGGTCTGGCCTCTTCTGATCATCCTGGCACTTCGGTGGGCCAAGGGCAGCTCGCCCAAATCGGCGCTGACCGCCCTCTTCGCAGGCATCGCCGTCTTGTCACTGGGGGCCAGCCTCCTAGCGTCTCAAACCAGCCCCATCATTGGCTTTTACATGATGCCGACCCGCGCCTGGCAATTTGCCGCCGGTGCGCTCGTCTGGCTACTCTCGCGTCAGCGAGCACCAAGTCAATTTCAGGCGAAGGCCCTGGGCTGGAGCGGAATACTCCTGCTGGTCATGGCACTGATCGTGATCGGGCCACAAACCAGCTACCCAGGAGTGGCGGCCCTGCTTCCGACAATGGCTACCTGTGCCCTGCTTTGGGCAGGTGTTTCCGCTGACGGGCAGCGCACAACTTCCCCCAGTGCCTTGTTTTCCCTTGCGCCTATGCAAGCGATAGGAAGGCTCTCGTATGCATGGTACCTATGGCATTGGCCCATTCTGGTCATTGGGGAGAACCTCTTGCCCATCAAGGGCAATGCCAACAATACGGTGCTGGCGATCGCGGCTTCATTGTTGGCCGCCATGTTGACCCATCGCTTGATCGAGAACCCCATCCGCTACGGACGGCCTGCACGAGCGAAGAACAAATGGCAAATCGGGCTGGCCTTGTTCTCCATGGTGATTCTCAACTCGCAGTTACTGCGTTGGAACACCTATACGCAAGACCAACTGACCGCATCCAAAGGCGATATCTATACCCAAGCCGCCGCTGACATGCCCATCATCTATCAGCACGGCTGCGATGACTGGTACCAGAGTTCGGAGCTGAAGCCTTGCTTATACGGCAAAGCGGATGCGGAGAAAACCGCCGTACTTCTTGGAGACAGCATCGGAGCGCAGTGGTTTCCGACCTTGACTGCCATGCTGGATGACCGCCAATGGAAGATCATCGTCCTCACCAAATCGTCTTGCCCCATGGTGGACGAACCTTTCTTCTACCAGCGCATTGGGCGGGAATATACCGAATGCGCCATTTGGCGCGACAAAGCCATCGAATGGCTGAAAACCCAAAAGGTGGATCGCCTGTTCGTGGGCGGCACCGCGTCCAGCGCATTCACTGATGATCAATGGACGGAAGGCACTCGCCGTCTTCTGGACAAACTGTCCTCAGGTGCGACAGCCATCTACCTGATAGAGGCCAATCCCGCATTGGGATTCAATGGCCCAAGTTGCCTCAGGCAGCATCAAACGCAAACTGGGAACGACAGCGTGTGCCCAAGCACGGCTGACAATACCTCCTACGCGCGTGTATCCGCCCTCTTGAAATCGGTGGTGAGCACACCCTCCGATGCCCGCCGCAGCAAAGCCAATTGGATAGAAACTAGTAGCTTGGTATGCCCTGCTGGAAAATGCCGAGCCATTCAAAACGGCGTCATTGTCTTCAGGGACTCGCAACATCTGACCGCCACTTTTGCAGAATTGGCTGCTCCGCACTTCCTGAAGCAAGTTCAGGGTTATGAGCTCTCACCGCAGTGAGTATTCACATGCCATCATCCCGACCTCGCATTCTCCTTGTCACTCGCAATTTGCCCCCACTGGTCGGCGGCATGGAGCGCCTGAACTGGCATATAGCGGATGAGTTGTCCCGCCACGCCGATATACGCATAGTCGGCCCTGCAGGCTCGGAGGCTTTGCGGCCAACTGCGGTTCAATTGACTGAAGTGCCGCTACGCCCCTTATGGCGCTTCTTGCAAGCTTCCGCATGGCAGGCCGTCAAGACGGCACGCACCTGGAAACCGCATATTGTGTTGGCAGGCAGCGGGTTGACTGCCCCCGCGGCCTGGATGGCTGCGAGGGCATCATCTGCCCGCGCCTGTACGTACCTGCATGGGCTGGACGCAGCGGTGCAGCATCCCATCTATAGGGCTCTGTGGCACCCTGCCATTCGCGGTATGCACACTGTCATTGCAAACAGCAAGCCAACGGCGGAGCTAGCGAAAGCACTGGGAGTGAGCGCTGCGAAACTGCGGATCGTGCACCCTGGCGTACAAATTCCAGATGCGCCACAACCGCCCGAAGCACTTCAGGCGTTCCGGCAACAACACGACCTCGGTAACGCCCGCATACTCCTCTCTATTGGCCGTCTGACCACCCGGAAAGGCCTGCGCGAATTCGTGGAGCACGCTCTACCAGACATCGTGCGTAGCGCTCCAGAAACCTTGCTCGTCGTCATAGGCGATGCACCCGCCGACGCGCTGCACGCAAGCATGCAGACTCGCGAAAGCATCCAGGCTGTAGCCGATGCTGCAGGGATTGGCCAGCATCTGCGCTTTCTACGCGTCATCACCGACCCAATGGCACTGGCTTGTGCATATGAATGCGCCTCGCTGCATGTCTTTCCTGTGCGTAGCTTGCCAGGAGATCCCGAAGGCTTCGGGATGGTCGCAATCGAGGCAGCGGCACACGGTGTGCCCACTGTCGCCTTTGCCACCGGTGGCGTCGTGGATGCTGTTGCCCCCTCAGAATCGGGTCATTTGGTGCGTCCGGGGGACTATTCGGCACTCAGCCAAACGGTGCTGCAAGTGCTGGAGAAGCCCTCTACAGCCTGGAAAGACACGGCCCGCTTCTTCGCGCAGCGCTTTGCTTGGCCGACATTCGGCGAAACACTGTATGCCGCCCTTCTCAAGGGTCGTTCAGAAGCTTAAGGAATCATGGCCGAAATGACTTCTCCAGAACGCCTGCCTCACGCTGCCTTAGAGCTATCGTCCCGTCGTTTAAAGGCGCTGAAAATCGAACGCCTGTTGAACTTGGCTGCCCTTCCTCAGCCAATACGGCTCCTGGAAATTGGTTGCGGCGCTGGCGGTATTGCGCATTACTTTGCCACACACCCCGAACTGACGTGTCATGTAACCGCCGTGGATATGCATGACAACCGGCAAGTACGCGAAGGGTATGACTATCACCAAGTGCATGGCGTGGAATTGCCCTTCAACGACCAGCAATTTGATGTGGTAATCACCAATCACGTCATAGAGCATGTGGGAGATGCACAGGCTCAGATACGCCACCTGACAGAAATCCGCCGCGTTCTCAAAGTTAGCGGCGTAGGGTACGTAGCAGTGCCAAATCGCTGGATGCTCACTGAACCTCACTATCAACTCAAATTCTTGAGTTGGTTACCTCGTGGTTGGCGCAGCAGCTATTTGCGCTGGATGGGTAAGGGTGAGTTCTATGACTGTGAGCCTCTTGAAATGGGAGAACTGGAGGGCATGCTGGCTATGGCCGGCTTGGCATATCGCAATCTTTGCGTCGAAGGCTGGAAAACGACTTTTGACATCGAACGTGCAGGCCAAATTAGCACACGCGTACTGACGGCATCTCCTAACGGACTTTTGCACCCGTTGCGACCTCTAATCCCGACTCTGATTTATCGTGTGGAGCGAACCACGTCATGAGCTCGGAACCGGCGATCTGGTTTCCTACTGTCCGTACGGGTACCGGTACTGACATATTCACTGGACGGTTGGTAGTCGGCTTGCGCCAGCTCGGCATTCGCGCCGAGATCACTTGGCTACCACTTCGAGCCGAATACGCGCCTTGGACCGTGCCTATCCCTCAGGCACCAACCTGGGCCACCATTGCACATGTCAACACTTGGTTGCATACACGTTTCCTACCACCCAAACTGCCCATAGTCGCCACCATTCACCACGCAGTACATCATCCAGACACGAGGATCCACAAGAGTACTGCACGTGCCATTTATCATCGCTGGTGGATCGCCCCCAATGAGCGCCGCGTACTTCGCCTTTCCGCCCAAGTCGTAGCAGTTAGCCAGTTTGCGGCTAGTAGCACCCGTCAAGCTGTATTAAACATACCTTTGCAGGTTATCTACAACGGCGTCGACACTACTTCCTTTTGCCCTTCTCCTGCATCTCGCCCAAGCGGCACCCCCTTTCGTTTGCTATATGTAGGAAGTTGGAAACCCCTCAAAGGCGTTGGTCTTTTACCAACAATTCTCCGAGAATTGGGTGACGGATTCGAACTGCACTATACCGGCGGGCCAGCGGCAGAGAATGACAAGCCCCACATGCCTCCCAACATGCATGATATCGGGCGCCTACAAGGTGATGCCGCAGTGGCCAAGGCTATGCAACAGGCTGATGCCCTGCTCTTTCCCTCCAAAAGTGAAGGCTTTGGTCTGGTAGCGGCGGAAGCCATGGCCTGTGGCTTGCCGGTAGTTGCCGCGCGCAGCACATCATTAGAAGAACTGATCATCGATGGGCAAACCGGGATACTCTGCCCGATCGATGATGCAGTGGCTTTCGCTAACTCGATACGAGCTCTATGCAAAGACTCTGCAAAACGTGATCGATTGAGCCACGCAGGCCGAGCTCGGGCCATAAATCAATTTTCCGAAGAGCTGATGCTCGCATCTCACCTTAAGCTCTATCGCACCCTCCTTAAGCCATAGCGCAACAAAGATGCAAGCCTTACTACGCCCCATCACTAGGTAAATTTCGTAGGCAGATAGGTAAGAAGTCGTGACCATAGACAGCAGCCTTCGTCCATGCGGCAAGCACTCCGTGCCGAACACATCTTTCCGGCCTGATATTGAAGGACTGCGCGCGATCGCCGTACTGCTGGTGATTGGCGCTCATTTCGCCATTCCCGGCCTGTCCGCAGGGTTCATTGGTGTTGATGTCTTCTTTGTGATCTCGGGTTACCTGATCACCGGTATCCTGGTCCGTGAGCGTGAGAACACCGGTCGAATCGCCCTGACCCGGTTCTACGCCAACCGCCTGCGAAGGCTATTGCCCGCCTTGGCCACCATGCTGATCATCAGCAGCGCGCTGGCTTTCAAACTGCTCCCCGAAGCGCAGAATGTGGTGCATAGTCAGGCGGCTGCCATGGCAGCCCTGTGGGTCAGCAACATCTATTTTGCTTTTGCAGATGTCGACTATTTCGCCGCTGAAACCAGTGGCAACGCCTTTTTGCATACCTGGTCTCTGGGCGTTGAAGAGCAGTTCTACCTGGTCTGGCCTCTTCTGATCATCCTGGCACTTCGGTGGGCCAAGGGCAGCTCGCCCAAATCGGCGCTGACCGCCCTCTTCGCAGGCATCGCCGTCTTGTCACTGGGGGCCAGCCTCCTAGCGTCTCAAACCAGCCCCATCATTGGCTTTTACATGATGCCGACCCGCGCCTGGCAATTTGCCGCCGGTGCGCTCGTCTGGCTACTCTCGCGTCAGCGAGCACCAAGTCAATTTCAGGCGAAGGCCCTGGGCTGGAGCGGAATACTCCTGCTGGTCATGGCACTGATCGTGATCGGGCCACAAACCAGCTACCCAGGAGTGGCGGCCCTGCTTCCGACAATGGCTACCTGTGCCCTGCTTTGGGCAGGTGTTTCCGCTGACGGGCAGCGCACAACTTCCCCCAGTGCCTTGTTTTCCCTTGCGCCTATGCAAGCGATAGGAAGGCTCTCGTATGCATGGTACCTATGGCATTGGCCCATTCTGGTCATTGGGGAGAACCTCTTGCCCATCAAGGGCAATGCCAACAATACGGTGCTGGCGATCGCGGCTTCATTGTTGGCCGCCATGTTGACCCATCGCTTGATCGAGAACCCCATCCGCTACGGACGGCCTGCACGAGCGAAGAACAAATGGCAAATCGGGCTGGCCTTGTTCTCCATGGTGATTCTCAACTCGCAGTTACTGCGTTGGAACACCTATACGCAAGACCAACTGACCGCATCCAAAGGCGATATCTATACCCAAGCCGCCGCTGACATGCCCATCATCTATCAGCACGGCTGCGATGACTATTATCGGAGTGACGTTCTCAAGCCTTGCGTGTATGGCAATAAAGATGCCCCCAATACTGCAATCTTATTCGGCGACAGCATTGGCGCACAATGGTTTCCTACACTCAATAATATCTTCAACTCAGCGGAATGGAAAATCATTGTCCTAACCAAATCGGCTTGCCCCATAGTCGACGAGCCTTATTTCTTAAAGCCCATTGGCCGCGAATACACTGAATGTACCACCTGGCGTACACGTGCTATTGCTTGGCTACAGCAGCAAAAAGCGGATTATCTCTTTATTGGTGGCTCCGCCGCCCGAGACTTTACTCCTCAACAATGGACAGAGGGAACACGGCGCATTCTAGATAAATTACTACCATATACTAACGCCATCTACCTTATTGAATCCAATCCGACCTTAACATTTAATGGTCCAGCGTGCCTCCAGCGTCAGGCCTCGGAAAAATGCCGCGGCGCCCCAGCCAACGATCAGTACAAGAAAGTAGCCAGCTATCTGCAGCAAGCTATTGGCCTGGAGCCCAAAGCGCATTGGCTAGAAACAGCCAGCTATGTTTGTCCCACTGACTTATGCCAGGCTGCACGTCGCATCGAAGACAAGGAAGTCGTGGTATTTAGAGACAGCTATCATCTCACAGCCAGTTTTGTTGCTACTGCGGCCCAACATTTTCAGCAGCAAATAAAAAAATATTCACCGAGCCCGGACAAAATATTGCAATAAAATTCAAAGATAAAATCCTTTAAAGACATACACAACATTAAATCGGAAATTTATTTAATAATTAAAAATCACAATATATTCCGAACGCGCTCAGCCAATTTCATTAATTTTGGTTGCCGCTTAACTGCTTCTCCTGCACTTGTTCTAACTCGATTCATTTGCCGACGACTCCATTTCCTCAGGTTTGATTGCGCCTTTTTTTCCGAGCGAATCCGCCGTAATCCAGCTTGCAACCGAGTTAATATTGGTGGCATTTTCATCTCTATCGGCGATGACGAACAATGCCTTGCCACACCTTCAAACTGCAGCCTCTCATTTGCCGTGTGAAATGGAATGCTCAAATCAATAGCGGGTGGTTGTGCACCCAGTAGTGCAGCACAGACGCGAGAACCAGATTTTCCGTCCAGCAACGGAAGGTAATAATCACGCAAAGCCACGTAGCGCTCGTAGTCAATGCGATCTTCAGTAATCGCTTCAATAAAGCACGCGACGTCTTCAAAGCGTGAAGCAGACCCACAAGCAACAATCAAGGAAGCTGCCTCTGCATTAAATCCTTCGCCTTCTGGATTAATAAGTGGCAACAATGGCTTACCGGTTGCCAAATATTCGAACCAAAACGAACCAGGATCGCTTATCAATGCGTGACTGCAAGCAAAAGCTGGCAAATGGTCTGTAGCCTCATCCAACACAATACCCAGGGAGTTTAATTCACCTCTCAAAGTTGGCAATTCTTCTGGGGCCAGAAGCTTTTGCCTGATTAATTCGGGGAATAGCCCTGGATGAGGCCTCCATATCAAGCAATGTGTAGCACAATGGGCAGAAAAATAATCTATCAATTCAGGCCCAAGCAAGTCAAATGATGAAAAATTCGATGATTGCGAAAATCTGTGGCCGAAGCTGAAATGGCTATTCCACAAAACAGCCATACGCCCATTGATCTGCGTATCAAGCTTCGAGGTTTCAATCGTTTGCAGTTGCTCCAACAGTCGATCGAAACGTGGATGCCCCAGCACCTGGACCCTGCCTTCGTCCACGGGGCAGTATCGTGCATACATGCTTTTCTCCGCCGCTGAACGAGCCACTATCAGATCCGCCCCAATCTGAAGCGGTTGAGCGAATTGCAGACGTAGATTCTTTTCACCCGCACCAACAGTAAGGCCATAGGGCACATACACGATCTCTTTTACGCATGAACGAACTCGATCAAACCATAGTTCTCGAGGCCGCTCACGGTCATAGGGATGAGTGAACACTATGACATCAAACTGATCTGTGCCTAAATGCATCCCCACATCCCAGTCTACCCATCGCACTCCCTGGGAAAGAAGCAGCTCTTTATGCGCCGACGAACGCTGTGCGCTAAGGGACATATCCTCTGCGTTGTACGGCAATAGCCACGCCACTGGTGAGAAGGCGGGGGTATCTATCATTGCTTGCCAAATGCTAGCTACATTACCCCAAGCCTCTGGCCTTTGCAGCAAGAACAATACTCGTTTAGATCGCCCAGGTGGCATCACGATACGGTGCTGCACTGGCTCGAAAAGATCCAAGCTTTCGCTTGCACCAAGTCTTCTTGTGTATCTATTTCGTGTAAGTTAAGAACATGCGCTGCTACAGGCAAATGCGGCTCGATGCATTCATATACATAATGCATCCCCTCAGCTAATAAATTAGGAGAACCTGCAAAGACGTTGGCCCATTCCCAAGGTGTTGCTGGCGTTCGCTGAAAATTATCAACGAATTTCGATGGAGCACCACCCTCATCATGTGTAGCAACAAACACCGCCTGACTGCTTTTTGCCTGCGTCACACCAACTAACAGCGGCACCTTCGCTGCAAGTTCAACAAAGCTCTGCAGCGAAGAAGGTTCAATGATTAAATCACCATCTAGATATAAAACCTTACTGCACATCCCCGTTGAACCTAGACGAATACTATGAGCAGTATTAGTAGTGCGAAATTCAGGATTGCGTGCAATGATCACCTCACGGTGGTGCCGAGCACAATGTTCGATAATTAACTCCTCACGATAGCCCACCACTACGTGAATACGCGGCACCAAGGGCTGCAGAGTCTCTATCAGCCTGGATAGCAGCGTCTTACCTCCCACCTCAATCATGCATTTTGGCATACCCATGCCTAATCGCGAGCCAAGGCCCGCGCAAGCAATTACAGCGCCTTCAATAACTTGCATAATGCTCCTGCATTGTGTACAACCAAATCAGCTGCGTTAACGGCAGCGGTTGCCGGTGCATGCACACCTCCGTATGCAATTCCGATGTCGGCGGCACGTAGCATGGCCGCGTCATTCGCGCCGTCCCCGATGGCCACGATACGGTCAAAGCACCCATCAGTTCGCAAGGTGTGCACTACCTCATCTTTGGATAGTACTGACTCTAGCCTCACCGCGCCATCTATCAATTTCGCCTGCGAGCTAAACGCCTTGCACCCCAAACTCTCAATTAGTGGTGAAATCCATATATTTAAGTTACCGGTCACCACAAAGCAGCGATCAGTGGCGTGTCGCACGAACTCCTGCAACACGCTTGCAATGGGTACGGAGGCCATGACGTCGTGTACCCGCGCCACGGGCACCTGACCAAGGATCAGGGTGCGCAGACGCATCGAATCCTCGAATGGCACAAGCCCATCCATCGTCAACCGAGTCAAAGTTGCGATTTCGTCAGCCACGCCCAACTCAGCCGCAATGCACGGCAAAATCTCAGTTGTTGTTAACGTACCGTCTAGGTCGAAGCAAAATGCAGTCCTGCTCATATGCGCTCCAAAAGGAACCATTTCTGCTTGGTATCACTGCGATTATTCAGCGTCGAGGCGTCATATACATCACCAAAATCGACTATGCGAAAATCTCCCTCTGGCATCGCCTCGGAAATCAGTGAATTTAACTCTTCATCTGTACGATAGATAGCGTTATAGATTTGCTCCATATCTTCGGAATAATGCTCCGAGATAGTCAATCGCCTTTCGACACCTAATGGCTCTCTCAACAAGATTAGCCCGCCGTTGCTTACCACGCTCGCGATACACCGTAGCGCAGGCACGATCTCATCATCGTTCAGATAAATTAACACGCCTGCACACAAAACCCTATCGAAGAGCTGTGTTTCCCCGAGGGATCTCAAAGAAAATGCATCTACTGAAGCAGTCGTAAAACGGCCATTGAGGGCAGACGAAAACTGCTTACGTGCAAATGCGATCAATCCTTCGCTGGCGTCAATGCCGTGATACCAGCGGCTTGCTTGCAGTAACTCACCAGCCCAGCGACCCGTACCACAGCCAACATCCAGGACACGCTGCGTACCGTCCAGCCGCAACAATGGTAGCAGCTTGGTTTTTTCCGCGGCATCGCGCATAGCAGCCAAATCTGGATTTTTGTCTTGATAAATCACAGCTTGTATAGGACCAAGGGATGTTATCTTTTGCGCACGCTTTTCGAAAAACTCAGCAACCGACTTCTTATCAATTGACGGTTTATCAATTGCATCTGAAGTTGAATATATCCTACTCATTCGGCCTCCTCCTGTTTCACATGTGCTTCGGATCCTCGATTTTTTTTGCTTTCACGCACCACCAACCAAGTCCCGATCATCGCCATGCTCCATTCTGCGCATGCTACCGCGAGCGCTAATCCTGCCATATCGCATCTATCAGTCAACACCATGCTGGTGAATAATAAAATTATTAAACCCGCAGCCTCAAATTCCACACGTATCCATGGCCTCCCAAATGCCATTAATGCATTTCCAGCTACCAACCTCAGTGCCATTCCTGGAATAGCAAAGCACAATAAGCGAATCACACTATTAATGCCCTCATATTGAACCCCAAATAGTGAACTGATCCAGGGGGTAGCTAACCACAATGCTCCAGCGATTAACAGGCTATATAGAGACGCCGCACCATACATCCATTTCAACAGATAGCGACCGCTTAACTTGCCACCATCACGAAAAAGCTTTGGCAATGCTGATAGGGTCATCGCGGTCACTGGCAGTGTAATAGCCCCCACTACACGTGCCGCTGCCGCATATACTCCTGCTGCGCTATGTGGCAAAAGTCGCAGAGCCAGCGTTTTATCTAGCTCCGCCGGACCTGCTTTACTAACGTTAATAGCTGCATAGCCAAACGCATCAATCCACTCATTCCTGTTTGGCAATCGCCAATCACGCCATGCGGGCCAGCGAGCAGGAAGCCTCGACGCGCCGTAAACTAGGGACAACACGGAAGCAACCGCGTAGCATGCAGCATATATATGCATAGCTCTTGACGGGTGCAAAAAGAATATCCCCGTTGCTGCAATCATGCGAAAAGCTATAGGTAGGAGTTGCAAAATCTGCGAATAGGCGATTTTCCCAATGGCATGATGCTCACTTACCATTAGGATAAGCAGCGGTTGCAGCAATATTTCAGTAAAACCAATAAGTAAAATAATTTCAATAGGGATATTGTTCAAGCCTAATAGCCAAGCACAAATTAGCCCATAGACCACCAATAACAGACCTCCAAACAATAAGGTTGACGGCACAGCATATGGCAATACCAATGCGCGGCGCGCTGGTTCCTTTGACATTTCGGCCAACAATACCAAGTGCATACCGAAAGTCGAGAGCATGCCCAGCAACACCGCTAATGCAGCAAGACCTGTAAAAATCCCAAATTTTTCAGGCCCTAATGTGCGCGCCACCAGCAATAGCGTTCCGGCCTGTAAAAATAAGCGCACACCAAGAACGAGACTGGTACGAAAGGTGTTGCGAAAAATTGAGCCGATCACAGCATTTGATGCTTTTAGTCTCGATACATTAGGGCTGTAATTTGCTCAGAAATCAAACCCATCAAAAAAACCATAACACTACCTGTATAAAGCAATGCGCTCATATTTGTAAATCGCCCTTGATGCCACCAAGTCCAGCCATACCACATCGATGCCACCATAAACATCGTCAAGGCTATTGGTGCGAAGATCTTTAAGGGAGAAAAGAGTGTTCCAATTTTAAATATGATGAGCAGGAAACGCGTACCATCACGCAATAAGCGGATGTGACTTTGGCCAACCCTCTTGGCAGCATGAATAGGCACATAGGTCACCGAGTATCCGGCTCTAAAGAAGGCCATGGTACTAGTAGTCGGATATGAGAAACCATTCGGCAGCAAGTAGAGGAATTCACGAAATCTATCTGAGCGTACTGCACGAAAGCCCGACGTCAGATCTTGTACTGCATGCCCAGTCATCCAACTCGCCAAATAGTTGTACACCCTATTTGCCAGACCACGCCCCATGGTGGCTTGTGAACCCTTTTGCCTAGCTCCCACGACCATATCATAGCCTTGCTTCATCTCCTCCAATAGACGAGAAATATCAGCAGGATTGTGCTGCCCATCTGCATCCATAAACACGAGAACATCACCCGTCGCACTCCGAGCACCGGTTTTTATCGCCGCTCCATTACCTTTGCTATACGGATGATGAAGAACATACGCACCATTTCTTTCCGCTACTACAGCTGTTTCATCGGTTGAGCCGTCATTTACAACAATGATTTCTGCGTGAGGCACTTCTCTCCTAATTTTAGCCAGCACAGCCCCGATGCCTTGAGATTCATTTTTGGCAGGGAGAATCACACTAATTCTCATGACTGGCCTCCTTTGATTTTTCCTTCAACTTCCTAACATAAACCTCCGAAAGATGAATTTCACCGCTCATCTGCTGCTTTAATTTCCTATTCACCAATTCAATTATTTTTTCCGGCATTTTTCGCTGACTATAATATTCAATCTGATAATCAATAACGGGCTCAGCACTAGGCCATGCCTCCTCAGCTTTTTTTATTAAAATTTCAGCGTCGGAATATTTACCCGCCGCGTATGCTAATGTTGCCTTTTGATAATAAATCTTTGATACCAAATTTAATGGTGTCGAATATTTTTTTTGCTGCAGCATCTCACTGAGAATTTCGTCTACATCAGAATATTCAACGCCCATACATCGTTTAGCAGAAATCAATTGCAGGAGGACAACCGCAGCATCTACGGACGAAATATCTACACGATTCTTATTATGGAGAAGAATTTCACCGATCGCTGCAATACGCCGCCGCTGCTCGTTTTCATTTTCCACAATACAAGAATATGTCAATGCTTGCAAATGTATGCTCAGACAGTCTTCACACCAACGAGCGGTTTGATCAAGCAGCTGCATTGCACTCACTATTCTATTGACCTGTAAGGTAGCCTCATTATTCGCGGCCACATCAGATGAAGTAGAACCCATACTGAGGTTTACTTGATGTACAACTGCACGAATTGAGCCTGGATTTGTTTCAACCCAGAATTTTGCCGCCTCCATAGGCTTTCCCCATAAGCTGCTGATCATCAGGAGCACACCTGCGTTGATAGCTATATAGCCATACACTGCAACTCTTACAATCGATCCATACTTTTGAATAAAAAATATGGAAAAATTCGCAAAGAGCATTGACAACCCTACGAGCGGGATATAATTTCTATGCTCGTAATACGGCTCTAAGAGCAAACTCGTGGACTCCAGCATATGCCCTACCAAAAACCAAGAAACCGCAAAAAGAAGCCACGGATTTTTTCTTCTATAAAGCAGAGCTCCAACTAGAGCCCCACATAATGCGATCCCTGAGGCATATATTTTCACGGCGTCATCGGTAATAACCTTTTGATCCTGAAATGGACCAAAATATGCCACTTTCGGGAGGATTATGAGATAAACATACTCCCAAAGTATGAATAACTCACCTTGCAACCTCTCCCAAGAGGAGAATCCTCTAAATTCACTAATTTTCTGCCAGGGTCGAACCAATGGAGAAATGTAAACCAACAAAATAACAACAGACGCTCCAAGAACACTAATGCGTGTACGCCTCCATGCTGCAGCAGCAGCATTATTTTTCAGCAAGGAGATTTCCACTGTAAAGACAAGTGCAGGTAATAATATGCCATTTTCTTTGGAAAGAGTCGCAAACGCAGTCCCTCCTCCTAACACCAGCGTCTGAAGCAATAATCTCTTTTTAGGTTGCGCCGAAAAATAGTCAAATGCTTTTAAATAAATTAGAGCAGCTAACAGCATAAAGAATGCAGCCAAAGTGGTCATTCTTTGAATCAATATTAAGCTGCTTGATGCCAATATCGGAGAGCATGCCCAAGAAGCAGCAGCAATCAGGGCAAACTCATTTGCCTTACTCTCTTGCCGCTCCTCCTCTCTTACCAATTGATGAAGCTGACGGGCTAGAAAAAAAACGATTACCGCATTACATGCATGAATGCTGATATTTGTAAAAAAGAGGCCTTCTCCATTGCCGGGCCATGCAGAATGCTGCAATGCAAATGTCAAAAGCGCGAGCGGCCGCCCGAGAGGTCCTGCGTGACCCGAATACACGAACTCCCAGAAGCTTACCCAGCCATCAATGCTCGCCAGATCTTTTAAGTTTGAATAATCATCATAATAAAAAGCTCCGCCGACACCAGGCAGATATAGCAAAACTATGCCGACATACAAAAGAAGGGCAAGGATAGTGGTATTACTTTTCTTTTGCATATCCAAAAAAAACCCCAGATAACTGGGGTCCCGGATTAGATTTAAATATTTATCGGCAAGAACCAGGCATCAGTCTAGCAGGCGTCCCAGCGCATGTCCATTTTGTGATTCCAGTTGTCGTGTTGCCCGAAGGAGTCAGAGTAACTCGAATAACATCAGCGTCAACTGTACCGTTCACTGCAATCAAACCGGTGGTAGCGCCCACGCTCATCCCAGTTGCGTATTTCGTCGCTTTGAAACTGCTCGCGCAGGTGTTCAGGCTTAAAAAGCCTTTAGATTGCACGATTTCAGAAACACAAGTGCGAGCAGAGCTAGCCGCCAGCACAATCTCGGACACCTTTGCCCGCTTGGTGTAGTCTTGGTAAGCCGGCAGCGCAACGGCCGCCAAAATGCCGATGATCGCGACAACGATCATCAATTCAATCAGGGTAAAACCCTTCTGTACTTTACGGAGCGATTTCATTTTCACTTCCTCTTCCTGCGATGGTGGTGGTTGGATCTGGAGATTTTGCATTGAGTGCGTTGCCGCACAGGGCTTGCCTATGCATCTAGCGTGCCAGCGGTGCCGGGAGGCTTGCTTGCCCCTGCCACGTGGTCATTGTGCAATAGTTGGCAGAACGCAGTGACTATTTTTGGTCTTTTGGGTTACTTGGGGCGACATTTTTTGTCACAAATTTTGGTGCTTAGATACACCATTTGTCTTCATCACAACGCCTCACAGCGCCCTAGGGTAAGAGAGATGTTTACTTTTCCCCCCGCCCAGGAGATCACAATGTTGTCTCTGTCATGAGGCATGATTTCTTCGTATGGACGCCGGACCTATCGTGTGGTGGATGCGTCGCCAGCCGGACAGCCAAGAAAAACGGCTTCGGTGAATTTTTCACCGAAGCCGTTTTTTGAGTGTACGAAGTATGCGCGACCTCAGTGGACGCGGAACACCTCTTCTCAAGTTCTCATATCCACAAACTCTTGTCCACTAAGCCACCTCCGTCCGGATCTGGGAGCGGTCTGTGATGAGCGGCAATCCGTTGCTCGTACAGCCGGTAGAGCTCAAAGCCGGGATTCAACTCACGAAGCTGGTTCACCTTGGCCTCGCATTCGGCCATGTCCCCGCGCCGCTGGGCCTCCAGCAATTGCTCCCAAAGCGTCAGTTCCTGCGTCAAAGCACGGAGCGAAATGCCCTCCTGCGCGCGCACGGTGTGAATAGTGACGGCCTGGTGGCGCCCCCTGACGCGCACACGGTCCAGCTCCTGCCATATAAAGCCGTGCGCTTGCTCGCGGGTAGTGGCGCTGGCCACGATATTGACACCGTAAACACTGGAAAGCCCTTCCAGGCGGGCAGCCAGGTTCACGGCATCGCCCACCACGGTATAGGCCCGCCGCACGTCGGAACCCATGTCGCCCACCGACATCTGCCCGGTGCTGATACCGATACCCAGGCCCAAGGGCGAGCGGCCGGCGGCGATACGTTCGATGTTGAGGATGTGCAGGGCCTGCTCCATGGCCAGCGCGGCCTGCACAGCCAGGCTGGCGTGATCGGGGGTGGCCACCGGGGCGCCCCAGAAGGCCATGACGCAATCGCCCATGTATTTGTCGATGGTGCCGCGATGGGCGCGGATCACGTTGGTCAGGCGGCTGTGCACATTGTTCAGCAAGGCCTGCACCTGACGCGGCGCCATGGTTTCCGAAAGGCCAGTGAAGCCGCGCATGTCGCAGAACATGACCGTCAGCTCCTCGGTCCGGGCCTGCATGCTGTATTGCTCGGGGTTCTTGAGCATCTGGCGCACGAGCTCTGGCGGCACGTAGGTGCCAAAAAGCTGCGCCAGGTCGCGCTTGGCCCGGCCTTCCACAAAATAGCCCCAGGCCATGTTGAGAGCCAGCGCGGTAAGCGCCATCATGAGGGCGGCTGCCTGGGGCAAAGCCAGGCCGGCACCTATGTAGAGGCCAGTGTTCAATGCCAACAGGCCAGCGATCACCGCCACGCCGAGCAGCAGCGCGCCCGCCATGGGCAGGAATGGCAGACCAAAGATCAGCAAGGCCCCGGCGGCAAGCACCACCAGCACCTCATAACCACGCGCATAGTCGGGCTGGTGGGCAATCCGGCCGTCGAGCATGCCCGAGATCAGGTTGGCATGGATTTCGACGCCGGGGAAGGCCTCGCCCACGGGGGTGGTGCGCAAGTCCATGAGGCCGGGGGCGGTAAAGCCGAGCAATGCCACGCGGCCTTTCAGGCTGCCGGCGGGGAGCTTGCCTTCGATCACCTGGGCGGCGGAGATATAGCGGAACGAGCCGCCTTGCGGACCGCCATGGCCACGGTAAGGCACCAGCGCCGTGGCGCGCCGGTCCAGGGGAACCTGCAAGCCTTGCGGGCCGCGGCCCAGCTTGACGGCGGCCAGGGGGCTGGCGGCATCGCTGGAAGCGGCGCGCTGTATCTGCAGGCGCGGCTCACCCAGGCTGTGGCGGAGCGTGGCCAGCGCCAGCGATTCGTAGAATGCGCCCCCGAACTCGGCCAGCATCGGTACGGAGCGCACAACGCCATCGGAGTCCCCTACGGCGTTGAAGAAGCCGCCATGCGGCGCGGCCTTGGCGAGCAGCTCGATGTTGGCGCCGTAGCCGTCCCATTGCAGCAGGCCGGGAAGCGGCGCGCTGGCATCGGGTTTCAGCACGGGCTCGGGCAAGGTGCCTGCGCGGCGGCCTCCGCGGTCGCTGGTGAAGTAATAGCCAAGGGCCACTGGCCGGTTGACCAAGGCTTTGGCCAGCATGGTGTCGTAGTCAAGCCGGGGGGTGGCGCCCGCCAGCCACTCGGCAAAACCGGGCTGGCCGCTCAATTGGTGATTGGCCAGGGCCTGAAGCTCGTGCAGGCCGGAGCTGCGGTCGGGTTCTGCAAACACGACGTCAAGGCCCAGGGCGGCCACTTGCTGCCGGGCGGTCAGTTCGGTGATCAGGGCCGCAACGCGTTCGCGGCTCCAGGGCCACTGGCCCAGCCGGGCCAGGCTGGGCTCGTCGATGTCGACGATGACCACGCGCTCGTCCAGCGTGCCCGGCATGGTGAGCTGCATGCGGATGTCGTAAAGCCTGGCGTCCAGGCGCGTGAGGCTGTCCTGCGTCCAGACGCCGCAGGCATGCAGCAGCGCCAGCAACACCAGCAACCCGGTGGCTGCCATTCGAATTCCATGACGTTTCAGGGCGCCCACGGGTGTATTGTGTGGGATGCGGGGGTTAGGGATGCTCTGCACAACTCAATCGCCGCGTGCATCTGCAGACTCGGGCGGCCTGCCGCGCCCGCTTACCGTTCGATTTGTGCAGAGCATCCCTAGGCTAACTGAGGATGGGGAAGAAGTGGCGCGGTGAAAGCCCTCACCCCTGCCCTCTCCCAGGGGGAGAGGGAGTCAAATCCCCTACGGATCGATGAACTCGAGGCGGACGCCGCCGACGTTGATCTGGTCGTGGTTCTTCAGGAAGATGGGGCCGCCATCGAGCGTGATGCCATTCACGGCGGGAACCTGGGTGCCTTCCAGTTGCGCCAGCTCAAATCCCTGCGGGCGGCGGGTGATGGAGGCCACGGAAACCCCGGGCTTGCCGAGCGTGGTGACGGGCTTCGTGAGCAACACTTCACGGCCGATGGCCTTGCCGCTCAGCACACGCACGCGCGGGGCATAGCGGCCAGAGGCTATGCCCAACGCCCGGGCAGCGGCATCATCCAGGTACTTGAGGCGGCACTTGCCAATGTCGATGGTGTCGCCGCTCACGATCGCCTGGGGTGTTCTGATGGGCGCGCCATTGACGTAAGTTCCGTTGGTGCTGCCGAGGTCTTCGATCACCACGCGGTCTTCTTCTACCAGGATCACGGCATGCTCTCCGCTGACAGCCGGATGATCCATGACGACGTCATTGTGCTGCCGGCGGCCGAGCGTCAGCCGATCTTTGGTCAGCAACACTTCTTTTACAACGACTCCGTCGATCGATACGATCAACCTAGGCATGACATGCTCCGCGAGCAGATTGAGGGGAGCGTAGGTTAATGCCTGGAAAGGCGCCAAACGCGCCTTATCCCCTCAGTTTGGCGACGATTCCGGACTTTTTCGGCACTTCCGCAATTTGTATCAAAGCCACGGTGATGTTGTCCATACCTCCATTGGCATTAGCGGATTGGATGAGCTCTGCGGTGCGGCTCTCAATCTGAGAGGTAGCCATCAGCACGTCTGCGATCTCATGGTCATCCATCATGTCGGTGAGGCCGTCAGAACAGAGCAGATAGGTATCGCCGGGGATCACGGCAAAGGCCTGTACGTCGAGCAGAACGGTGTCTTCCACGCCCAGCGCGCGGGTCACGAGGTTGCGGTGGGGGGAAACGGCGGCTTGGTCAGGGGTAATGAGGCCAGCATCGAGCTGTTCCTGCAGCAGGGAGTGGTCGCGCGTGAGCTGCCTCAATACGCCTTTGCGCCAACGGTACGCCCGGGAATCACCGGCATGCCCCACCAACAGGGTCTGTCCGTGCAGCACCGCCATCACCAGCGTGGTGCCCATGCCGGCGTAGGCGGCCTGGGTTCGGGCTGCCTCATAAATAGCGTAGTTGGCATTGCCCACACAGACTTCGATAGCGCGGCGAAGCTCACGCACAGGGGCACTGGAGCCAGCTTGTTCGAGGATGGGGGCCAACTCGCGCATGATCTGCTCGACCGCCATGGCGCTGGCAACTTCTCCGGCGTTGTAACCGCCCATGCCGTCGGCCAATACCACGATCCCGTGGGCGGGATCGGTCAGTACGGCGTCTTCGTTATTGCTCCGGTACCTGCCGGCATCGGAAAGCGAACTGTATTCAAGCTGCATCAGACTGCCATTGTGCAGCAGCAATGCAAACGCCAGCGCCAGCTGCGCTGGCAGGGGCGTAGAAAAAAGGCTTCAGGTTACGCTGACGAGGTCAGGCATCAGCCGCAGCACCTCGGCGCTGCAACACCTTGCCGATCAGCAGCACCAGAACGGCACCGACAATGGCCGCGGCGTAGTGCACCCAGGCGGCACTGCCCAGAACACCCTTGAGGGCGGTATCGGAGGCGATGGTTTCGCCAGCCACCCAGCCGATAAGTGCGGCGCCCAGCACGACGATGATTGGGAAACGCTCCATGAGCTTGATCATGAGCGTGCTGCCGAAGATCACGAGCGGAATGCTGATAGCCAAGCCAAGGATCAGCAGAAGCATGTTGCCCTGTGCGGCGGCGGCGACGGCAATCACGTTGTCCAGGCTCATCACCAGGTCGGCGATCAGGATGGTGCGGATGGCGGTCATCAAGTTACCTTGCTGCTTGTTCTCGCCGTCGTCTTCGTCTTCTTCACCCAGCAGCTGCACGCCGATCCAGAGCAGCAACAAGCCGCCGATGATCTGCAGGTACGGGAGCGCAAGGAGCTTGGCAGCCACCACGGTCAGAACGATCCGCAGCACCACGGCGGCACCGGAACCGAAGAACACGGCTTTTTTCTGCTGGGCGGGGGGCAGTGAGCGCGCGGCAAGGGCAATCACCACTGCGTTGTCGCCGGAGAGGATGATGTTGATCCAAACAATCTTGACCAGACCAATCCAGAAGTCTGGGTGCTGCAACATATCCATCGGCTTTGTCCCTAATCAATCTCTTGTGCTGAACGCAAACGGCAAAACACGCACCCTCCGTGCGCGTTGGCTCTGCAGTGAGTCTAGCGGATGAGCACGGAATGCGCCTTCGTGGAATTGCGTATGCCGGGGTGTTTTGAGAAATTAGGGGAAAGGGGGAAGGGACTTTAAGTGCACAACAGGCGCCCATTCAGATCAAACCGCCGTGAAAGCCCCCATCCCAACCTTCCCCCAGAGGGGGAAGGCGCCAAATCAGAAGGCTGTGGAGCAGGCCATGCGGGGTTGCCGCGGAGCTGGCTTTGCCAGGCCGCTGGCAGCGTTCCCCGGGGGGATGGCGCGTAAGCGCCTCAGGGGGTTACTTCAACAATGCCTTGAGAAGCTTGCCCATTTCGGAAGGGTTGCGGGTCACTTTGAAACCGCACTCTTCCATGACGGCCAGCTTGGCATCGGCCGTGTCGGCGCCGCCGCTGATCAGCGCGCCAGCGTGGCCCATGCGCTTGCCCGGAGGGGCCGTCACACCGGCGATGAAGCCCACGATGGGCTTCTTCATGTTGTCCTTGCACCAGCGAGCGGCTTCGGCTTCATCGGGGCCGCCGATCTCGCCGATCATGATCACGGCATCGGTCTCGGGATCGTCGTTGAAGGCCTTCATGACGTCGATGTGCTTCAGGCCGTTGATGGGGTCGCCACCGATGCCCACTGCGGAAGACTGGCCAATGCCCAGTTCCGAGAGCTGCGCCACGGCTTCGTAGGTCAGCGTGCCGGAGCGGCTGACCACGCCCACGCGGCCCTTCTTGTGGATGTGGCCGGGCATGATGCCGATCTTGATCTCGTCGGGCGTGATGATGCCGGGGCAGTTGGGGCCGAGCAGCAGGGTTTTCTTGCCGCCCTTGGCCTCTTTTTCCTTCATCTTGTTGCGCACCATGAGCATGTCGCGGATCGGAATGCCCTCGGTGATGCAGACCACGAATTCGAGATCGGCTTCCACGGCTTCCCAGATCGCCTCGGCGGCGCCTGCGGGCGGCACATAGATCACGCTGCAGGTGGCGCCGGTCTGCTGAGCGGCTTCCTTCACGCTGGCGTAGATGGGAATGTTGAAGATGCTCTCACCGGCCTTCTTGGGGTTCACACCAGCGACGAAGCAGTTCTTGCCGTTGGCGTATTCCTGGCACTTCTCAGTGTGGAACTGACCGGTCTTGCCGGTGATGCCCTGAGTGATGACCTTGGTGTTCTTGTTGACGTAAATGCTCATGGTGAATCCTTGGGTTCAGCGTTAGGTGTTCGGCGCCCGGCTTACTGGACGGCGGCCACCACTTTCTGGGCTGCCTCGGCCATGGTGTCGGCACTGATGATGGGCAGGCCGCTCTCGGCCAGCATCTTCTTGCCGAGCTCCTCGTTGGTTCCCTTCATGCGCACTACCAGAGGCACTTGCAGGTTCACGGCCTTGCAGGCGGTGATCACGCCGGTGGCGATGGTGTCGCACTTCATGATGCCGCCGAAGATGTTGACCAGGATGGCCTTGACCTTGGGGTTCTTCAGCATGATCTTGAACGCTTCGGTCACTTTCTCGGGCGTGGCGCCACCGCCGACGTCGAGGAAGTTGGCTGGCTCGGCGCCGAACAGCTTGATGGTGTCCATGGTGGCCATGGCCAGGCCAGCGCCGTTCACCAGGCAGCCGATGTTGCCGTCGAGGCTGATGTAGGCCAGATCGAACTTGCTGGCTTCGATTTCCGCCGGATCTTCTTCGTCGAGATCGCGCAGGGCGACGACGTCGGGATGGCGGAACAGCGCGTTGCTGTCGAAGTTGAACTTGGCGTCGAGGGCGATGACGTTGCCCTTGCTGTCACGGTTGAGCGGGTTGATCTCGACCAGCGAGGCATCCGTGTCCATGTAGCACTTGTAGAGCTTCTGGCAGATATCGATGAACTGGGCCTGGGAATCGGCCGGCATGCCGACGCCCTTGGCGAGTTCTTCGCCCTGCGCCTGCGTGACGCCGGCGAGCGGGTCAATGAACACCTTGACGATTTTCTCGGGGGTGGCGTGCGCCACTTCCTCGATGTCCATGCCGCCTTCGCTGGAAGCGATGAAGGCCACTTTCTGGGTGGCGCGGTCGGTCACGACAGAGAGGTAGTATTCTTTCTGGATGTCGGCACCGTCTTCAATGTAAAGACGGCGGACTTTCTGGCCTTCGGGGCCAGTTTGGTGCGTTTTCAGCTGCATGCCGAGGATTTCGCCGGCCAGCTTTTTCACATCGTCGATGGTCTTGGCGACCTTCACGCCACCGCCCTTGCCGCGGCCGCCTGCGTGGATCTGCGCTTTGACGACCCAGACCGGACCGCCTAGCTTCTGAGCCGCTTCAACGGCCTCCTGCACGGTGAAAGCCGGGATGCCGCGTGGAACGGGCACGCCGAAGTTGCGCAGGATTTCCTTGCCCTGGTACTCATGGATTTTCATGATGCCTCTCTAAATGAAATCGTCAGGCCGCCGCCACAATCAAGCTAGGCACCAACCTCAACACGGTAAACGTCGCCGCGTGCGAATGTATCATGGTGCGATGCACCAATTCGACGCGGTAATTATCGCCGCAGTCGCGGATGGTGTGTTGAAGTGATCTCAAGCACCATCGGAAAGGACCTGTATGGCAAAGATTTTTATCGACGGCGAAGCCGGCACCACCGGTCTGCAAATCCGTGAGCGGCTGCAAGGCATGAAGGGGATCGAACTGCTCTCCATCGCCCCCGAACTCCGCAAGGATCCCGAGGCCAAGAAGGCCCTGATGGGCGAAGCCGATCTGGTGGTGCTGTGCCTGCACGACGACGCGGCGCGCGAATCCGTGGCCATGATCGACACGCTGGCGGGCCGCAAGCCGAAGATCATCGACGCCTCCACTGCGCACCGCGTGGCCGAGAGCTGGACTTTCGGTTTTCCCGAGCTGTCGAAGGACCAACGGGCTGCGGTACAGCAGGCCGATCGCGTGGCCAACCCGGGCTGCTATGCCACAGGCGCCATTGCCATGCTGCGCCCGCTGGTGGATGCCGGTGTGCTGCCGCCTGACTATCCGGTGGCCTTGCCTTCGGTCAGCGGCTATACCGGCGGCGGCCGGCAGATGATCGAGGCCTATGAAGCAGGCAGCGCGCCGCCCTATGAGCTCTATGCGCTGGGCCTGAAGCACAAGCATATCCCTGAGATCATGAAATACGGGCGCGTGACGCGCCGGCCGATTTTTATTCCCAGCGTGGGTAATTTCGATCAGGGCATGCTGGTGGAATTGCCGCTGCACCTCGATCTGCTGCCGAGCCGGCCCACTCTGGGCAAGCTGCATGAAATCTATGCGCAGCACTATGCGGGCGCCGAATGGGTTTCCGTGGCCGATGCGCCTGAATCGGGCAAGCTGGATGCCGTGGCCTTGAAAGACACGAACCAGCTTGAGATCCGCGTGTTTGGATCTGCGGAAGCGGAGCAGGCGGTAGTGGTGGCGCGGCTGGACAACCTGGGCAAAGGGGCCAGCGGGGCGGCGGTGCAGAACTTGAAGCTGATGCTGGGGGTTTGAGGCGTACGCTCCCTCTCCCCTTGCGGGAGAGGGTTGGAGAGAGGGGCTGCAGCGCTCGAAACTCAAGGCGATGCGCTACGCATGGGCCGCGCACCTCGCATCAAGCCTACTGCAGACACCGGAGGATCCGCGCTTCCTATCCCTGGATTCCGGCCTTCGCCGGAATGACGATACCGGGGGGCGGTTCTGGGGTTCAAGTCGGCAGGTTTGCCTGCGTCAGGCTCTCCCGCAAGGGGAGAAGGGAGAAATACCCGGTTATGGTTCGTCGTCGAAATCGCCGCGCACGACACGCCGAACGACTTCGGCGCTGAAGCCGCGCGCGGCTAGAAAGCGCATCTGGCGGGCTCGCTCGGCGGGCTCGATGGGGCTGCCGGCAGTGGCGCCAAACTTCTTTCGCCAGACTTCACGCGCCCTGTCCAGCTCGGTGGCGCGCAGGCTTTCCGCAGCCTCGGCCAAGGCTTCTGCGCCGATACCTTTGCTGCGTAACTCCTGCATGACACGGCCGGCACCCAGGCGGCCAGCACGGCGGTGTAGAACGGATTCCACTACCCGCTCTTCATTGATGAACCCCTTGGCTGCCAGTTCGTCCAGCACACGAGCCATTTCGCCAGGCTCGCTTTCATGGCTGCTTAGCTTGCGCTCCAACTCGGCGCGCGAGTGTTCGCGCGCGGCCAGGTAGCGCAGCGCGCGGCCTTTGAGGGAGGGTTGGAGGGCGGGCATTTGGAGGAGTTTCGGCGCCCTCCCCCGTCATTCCCGCGCAGGCGGGAATCCAGCGACAGCGCCAGCAGGATGCACTGGATTCCCGCCTGCGCGGGAATGACGGAGAAGAGACCTCAGGAGAGAAGGTTCACGCAGAGGTGTCCTCGTCGTCAGCCACCGCTTCGTTCAGCAGAGCGATGCCCAGGGATTCGCGCACCTTGTTCTCGATCTCGCGGGCAAGGTCAGGGTTCTCGCGCAGGAATTCGCGGGAATTGTCGCGGCCTTGGCCGATTTTTTCGCCGTTGTAGGCGTACCAGGCGCCGCTTTTTTCAACCACACGGGCGGTCACGCCCATGTCGATGATTTCGCCTTCGCGCGAGATGCCTTCGCCGAACAGGATGTCGAACTCGGCCGTCTTGAAAGGAGGGCTGACCTTGTTCTTCACCACCTTCACCTTGGTTTCGTTGCCGATGGCCACGTCGCCCTTCTTGATGGTGCCGGTACGGCGGATGTCCAGGCGCACGCTGGCGTAGAACTTCAGCGCATTGCCGCCGGTGGTGGTTTCGGGGCTGCCGAACATGACACCGATCTTCATGCGGATCTGGTTGATGAAGATGACCGTACAGTTGGTCTTCTTGATGGTGGCGGTGAGCTTGCGCAGCGCCTGGCTCATCAGGCGCGCCTGCAGGCCGGGCAGGCTGTCGCCCATGTCGCCCTCGATTTCGGCCTTGGGCACCAAAGCGGCCACAGAGTCGATCACCACCAGGTCGATCGCGCCGGAACGGACCAGCGAATCAACGATTTCCAGCGCTTGTTCGCCGGTGTCGGGCTGGCTGATGAGCATGTCGTGCAGGTTCACGCCCAGCTTTTCGGCGTAGCCGGTGTCCAGCGCGTGTTCGGCATCGATGAAGGCGCAGGTGCCGCCGAGCTTTTGCATTTCGGCGATGACCTGGAGCGTCAGCGTGGTCTTGCCGGAGCTTTCCGGGCCGTAGATCTCGACCACGCGGCCGCGCGGCAGGCCACCCACGCCAAGGGCGATGTCCAGCCCCAACGAGCCGGTGGAAACGACCTGGATGTCCTGCATCTGCTCGCCTTCGCCCAGGCGCATGATGGTGCCCTTGCCGAACTGCTTGTCGATCTGAGCCAGCGCGGCCTGCAATGCCTTGGCCTTCTCGGCTTTGTCAGCAACTGCCATATCCATGGTTTTCTCCTTTTAAATCAATTGGTTGGTGCATTCAGCTTTCATAAAACTGGATGCTTGAACAGGACTGTATATCAATACATTGATTGGAGTAAACCAATTTTTAAGTCAGTTTGCCTTACCATTTGCGGATGCACCACGACATTCATCAAGATGACCGCTGGCGGCAGACACACCTGGGCCGTCTGCTGGGCCATGCCATGCGCCGTTTCGACGAGCGCGTGTTGCAGCTGATGGCCGACGACGAAGGGGTGCCGCTGGTGCTGGCCCATCTGGCCGCGCGCGACAAGGTGGGGGCGGCGCACATCCACATCACCCGGCATCTGGCGCTCGAAGGCTCGCGGTTGACCGAACTGGCGCAGGCGGCAGGCATGAGCAAGCAGGCCATGGGCGATCTGGTGGATCAGTGCGAAGCGTGGGGCCTGGTCACGCGTGAGGCCGATGCGCGTGACGCTCGGGCGCGGCTGATCCGGTTCACCCCCACGGGGCTCGCCTGGCTGATGGCTTTCAAGGAAGCTGTGGCACGCGCCGAAGAGGAATTTCGCGCCGCGGTGGGAGAAGAGGTGGCGACGGTCGTGGCGTTGGGGTTGGAGGCTTATGCGCAGGCATGAGGACGTTTATGATTCCCGTGTGACCTTTCCCCTTCTCCTTCCGGGAAAGGGTTGGGATAGGGCAAACAGCGTCACCCATGAGCGCCGCCGCCCCTCACCCCTGCCCTCTCCCGCAAGCGGGAGAGGGGGTAAGCAAGCACGCGATAGGCAGGATGTGAACACGCCAAGACGGCCGGCCCCAAGAGGAGACAACAACCATGCGTATTCTCATCGCCGAAGATGATCAGGTGCTGGCCGATGGCCTGCTGCGCAGCCTGCGCGGCGCGGGCGCGGCGGTCGATCATGTGGTCAATGGCACCGAAGCCGATGCCGCGCTCATGACCAACACCGAGTTTGATCTGCTGATCCTCGATCTGGGTCTGCCCAAGATGCATGGGCTCGAAGTGCTCAAGAAGCTGCGCGCGCGCGGGCAGACCTTGCCGGTGCTGATTCTGACCGCGGCCGACAGCGTGGAAGAGCGTGTGAAAGGCCTGGATTACGGCGCCGACGACTACATGGCCAAACCGTTCGCCTTGAGCGAGCTGGAAGCGCGCGTGCGGGCGCTCACCCGCCGTGGCATGGGCGCGGCCACGTCCACCATCAAGCATGGTCCGCTCGAATACGACCAGACCGGCCGCGTGGCCAGTATCGACGGCAAGCTGGTGGATCTGTCAGCGCGCGAGCTGGGTTTGCTGGAAGTGCTGCTGCAGCGTTCGGGCCGGCTGGTCAGCAAGGACCAACTGGTTGAACGCCTGTGCGAATGGGGCGAGGAAGTGAGCAACAACGCCATCGAGGTGTATATCCATCGCTTGCGCAAGAAGATCGAGAAAGGGCCAATCCGCATCGCCACGGTGCGAGGGCTGGGGTATTGCCTGGAGAAGATTTCTGGGTAAGCGGGGGGATGACGGTCATTTGCTGAGGCGCTCTGTCTCATGAAAATTTTTCAACGCGCCCAGCGCTCGCTCTTCGGCGAGATCCTGGACTGGATGCTCACGCCGCTGCTGCTGTTGTGGCCTGTGAGCCTGGCGTTGACCTGGCTGGTGGCGCAGAACCTGGCCAACAAGCCGTTCGACCGCGCCCTGGTCTATAACGCGCAGGCGCTGGCGCAGTTCATCCAGGTAGGACCGGGCCAGCGCGTACGCTTCAACCTGCCGCAGCCAGCCAGCGAACTGCTGCGCGCCGACGATTCAGACAACGTGTACTACCAGGTGCTGGGCGGGCGCGGGGAGTTTCTCTCCGGCGAGCGGGATCTGCCGAAGCCGCCCGCGCCGCAGCCGGATGAGCCGGACCTCGATTCCCCCGATGAAGCTCATCTGATGGATACCGAGTTTCGCGGTTTGCCCGTGCGCGTGGCGTATCTGTGGGTGCGCATCAACGGATCCCCGCAGCCAGCGCTCGTGCAGGTGGCCGAAACACGGGAAAAGCGCAGCGTGCTGGCCACCGAGATCATCAAGGGCGTGATGCTGCCGCAGTTCGCGATCCTGCCGCTGGCGGTGCTGCTGGTGTGGCTGGCGCTGGTGCGCGGCATCAAGCCGCTGGCGGAGTTGGAAGAACGCATCCGCGCCCGCAAGCCGGATGATCTGAGCCCGCTGGAGGACCACGCCGTGCCACAGGAAGTTGCCCCGCTAGTGGCCTCGGTGAACGATCTGCTGACGCGGTTGAAAGACTCGGTGGAGACGCAAAAGCGCTTCCTGGCCGACGCCGCGCATCAACTCAAGACGCCTCTGGCGGGCTTGCGCATGCAGGCCGATCTGGCGCAGCGCGAAGATGCGAGCGCGGAAGACCTGAAGCAATCCTTGCAGCAGATCGAGCGTGCCAGCGTGCGCGCCACGCACACGGTGAATCAGCTGCTGGCGCTGGCGCGCGCCGAAGGCGGCGGCGCCACGCTCGGCCAGCAGCCCTGCGATCTGGCGCGGCTGACCATCGAGATCGTGCAGGATGCCGTGCCGCATGCCATGGAGCGCCAGATCGATCTAGGCTATGACGGCCTGGAAACCGGTAGGCCGGAACTCACGGTGCCGGGCAATCCGACGCTGCTCAAGGAGATGATCCGCAACATGGTGGACAACGCCATCAAGTATGCCCCCTCGAGCGCCGGCCAGCCCGGCGTGATCACCGCGCGCGTGTTCAGCGACCCGCTCAGCCGCGCCCCCGTGATCCAGGTGGAAGACAACGGCCCCGGCATCCCTGCCGAGGAACGCGCGCGCGTGTTTGAACCGTTCTACCGCGCACTGGGCACCAACGTGGACGGTACCGGGCTAGGGCTGCCGATCGTGCGGGAGATCGCACGCCAGCACGGCGCGGAGGTCAGCGTGGATGACGCGCGGCCGGGACACACACGGCCGGGGGCGTGTTTTACGGTGCGGTTCGGGGTGGCGTGAAAAAGATTTGCGCCTTCTGGGACCGCCGAGCTCCAGCTCGGCATCAGTGTCACCTGGATACGCTATATGCCGAGCTGGAGCTCGGCGGTCCCAGGGGAGACTCAGGCGGGCTTGTACAGGCTCAGTTGCAGCTTCTCGCGCTCCATGGCCCGCGCCACGGCCGGCACTTGCGCCACGCGCTGCACGAAGGCCCACAGTTCGGGATAGTCCTCGGGATTGATACCGGCGATGGTGCCCCAGCGCAGCAGCGTCAGTGCATAGGTGTCGAGCGGGCCGCAGTGTACGCCGCCCAGCCAGTCGCGTCCTTCGGCCTTGGCCTTTTGGACCATGCCCTGCAACTCGCTCATCAGCTGGCGATACACGCCGGTGTTGAAGCTCTTCATGGCTTCCTGGGCAGCCGCGTCGTCGCTGAACTTGAACGGCATGAAGATGTGGGTGAACGTGGGGTGCACCGTGTTGTTCATCCAGGCCAGCGTTTCATAGAAACGGCCGCGCGCCAGGGGTTCTTTCGGGATGAAGCCGGCTTCGGGGAACTTGGCGTCGATGTAGGTGATGATGGCCACGATCTGCGTGATCACCTGATCGCCATCGGCCAGCACCGGCACTTGGCCGCGCGGGTTGATGGCCTTGTACTCGGGGCTGTTCTGTTCGTTGCGATGCAGCTTGACCGTGACGGGCTCGAACGTGGCGCCCGCGATCTCCAGCATGCTGTGCGGCACGAATGAGCAGGCACCGGAGGCGTAATAAAGTTTCATGGTCATGGCAGTCTCTTTTCAGGCAAGTTGCGGATTTGCCGGCAATGATAAGACGTCGCGTGCTTGGGCGGGCTTCAGAGGATGTCGCAAAAGCCCCGAACATCACTCTCGTCATTCCCGCGCAGGCTGGAATCCAGACGGCGGTGAAGAGGTGGCACTGGATTCCCTACTGGGGCATCCCACGTTGTCAAGCGAATATGGTTGTTATTTCTGATGGTTCTGATGGTTTAGTTGTTTATTACGGAGCTGACTGCAAGGACACTGAACTGAACGAAGAAAGACGGCCTACCTACTGACGGTCTTGTTGACGAGCTACGAAGAGCTTGGTGTCGGACCCAGATACGAGCCGCTCAGCGGAGGCTCCCATTCGCCTTTCGTGGCCTGAACAGGCCACCTGGAATCCATCGAGCTTATCCGCTGCCGGTCTAACCTGTTCAATTGATCTGCGAAGTGCCGTCCTGTTGAAACATCATTTTTTTGATAAACGAAACATGTGTCGATCTACTTCTACGTCGGTTTGACGCTCACATGATTGGCCACAAATGGCTGGCCTCGCGTGAACATCGCCCATAGAATGCGGGCGTTCTTGGCTGCCAGCGCGACAGCCGCCTTTTGCCAGCCCATGCGCTCACGCAACTGCTGCGCCCACAGCCACACTCGCTCCTGGCGTGGCTTGCTGCAGTGAATGGCCGATTTGGCGCCCTGCACCAGCAGCATCCGCAAATACGTATCTCCCTGCTTGGTAATGCCGCCAAGGCGGCTCTTGCCACCGCTGGAGTGCTGCGAGGGTGTCAACCCCAGCCAGGCAGCAAACTGCGCAGCCGTTTTGAACTGACTGAAGTCGGCCACGCTGGCCACGAGCGCCGAAGCGCCTATAGGCCCAATACCCAGTAGCTGCTGAGCCTGCTGAGCTCGACTGTCTTGCTTGATGTGTTGTGCAATGCGCTGCTCGCACCAGCCAATGTCCTGATCAAGCTGGCGCCACTGCATTTGCAGTCGCTCAATGCTTAATCTCACCAGCGCGGGCATCTCGTTGCTGGCATCCTCGTTGAGCTGGGTCAGCTGCTCCTTGAGCTTGCCCACCCCTTCAGGACACACCAGACCAAACTCGGCCAGCAGTGCACGAATACGGTTGATGCACGCAGTTCTGTCTTTCTCCCAGCCTTGACGCAGGGTGTGTACACCCAGGATCGCTTGCTGCTCGGTCGTCTTGATCGGCACAAAGTGCATTTGCGGGCGGCTGGCAGCCTCGCACACCGCCGCAGCATCATTGGCGTCATTCTTGCCTTTCTTGCCCTGCAAACGGTATGGCGCCACTAGATGAGGCGCGATCAGGCGCACCTGCAAACCAAGCTGGCTGAGCCGGCGTGCCCAGTGATGCGCTCCAGTACACGCCTCCATCACCACCAAACAACCGGCAGGCAACTTCGCGCACCAGGGCAGGAAACCTCGCCGCGCTAGCGCTCGGCGCACCAACACACCTGCCTGAGCATCCACCGCATGCACTTGAATCAAGTTCTTGGCCAGATCCACTCCAACTCGTGTAATCTCACTCATGGGACTTCTCCTTACTCTTTAGATTGACGTTCGCACCTCAATCTTGGCGCTTCGACGCCGTTCCTGGTAAGTGGGAAGTCCCCTCGTATTCGCCTGCGCGGGAATGACGGAGAGGAGCGTTTGTGACGACCTCCTCAGGCGGAGCTAAGTTCGCCGGCCGGTGGGTTCCCGCAGGATGCGGACGAGATTGAACAGGCGCGGGGCGATCTGTTTTTCCATGGTATCCGGCTGCAGGTGGAATTGGGCCACGACGCAGTTCAGCATGATGCGCTCATCCTCGATCACGCCGACAGGCACCGTGATCGCGACCAAGCCCGCCCCGGGAGAAGGAACGATGCAGTAGCCGTGCGCGTCGAACTGCGCGCGGGAAGCCGCCAGCCGCTGCTGCAAAACCGGCCAGCCCTGGGGATCGCGGGCGCGCTGCAGCGCCTCGATCTCGGCACGCTCGGCATCGCTTGCCGAGCAGTAGTACGCATGGCCCAGCGAGGTGTCATGGAAATGCCGGCCCGCGCCGACATCCGGGCGGCCCGACGGGGCATTTCGGTCGATGCAGGTTTCGATCAGCACCAGTTGATCGCCGCCCCTGATAGCCAGGGAAACGGCACCGCGGGCGAAATCCGCCAGCTCCTGCATATGGGGCCGGGCCAGTTGACGCACTCCCAATTGGCATAGCAACGGATACCCAAAGGACAGCACGGGCGCCGCCAGCCTGTAGCGCGCCGCCGCTTCGTTGTAGCGCAGATAACCCAGTTGGGCGAGCGTGCGCGTCAGGCGCACCACGGTCTGCCGCCCGATACCGGTGCGCATGGCGATGTCGCGGTTGCTCAAGGTCGGCGAGCTGGCATCGAAAGCCCGAAGCACCTCCAGCCCCTTGGCCAGCGTATAGGCGAACTGGGGATCTTTTTCGGCTTTGGCTGCGGCGTCCGCAGGGGTCGAGTCAGTGAGATGGGATGGCATAGACCCTGATTCTCGGGGTGAATTGACTTACTTCAGCGAAGATGGAAAAATTATACGTCAATCTGACGAAATATCAGTCAATCAGATTCAAGACCCACCCTTCAAACCGGTCAATACAGGAGACTCCTTGATGCATTTCGACCCTCTTCAAACCCGCCTGAGCCGCCGCCTCGGCATTGCCCACCCCGTCTTTGGCTTCGCGCACGATGCGGCGGCGGTCGCCGCGATTTGCAACGCAGGCGGTTTCGGCGTGCTGGGCGCCACACGGCATACCCCCGAGGAAATCGAGCAGGAATTGGCCTGGATCCGGTCGCAGGTCGGTAGCCGGCCCTTTGGCGTGAACCTGGTGCTTCCTACCGGCATGCCCGAGAACAACGACCGTTCGGCCATTGAGGCTCAACTGCCAGAGGCGCATCGGGCGTTCGTGCGCAGCATCCAGGAGAAATATGGCGTACAGCCCGCCAGCAAGGCAGGCATGCGCTCGCGGTTCGTGCGCTCCGAGGAGTCGGCGCAGGCGCAGCTGGAAGCGGTCATGCGCTCGGACGTGAACCTGCTGGCCTGCGGCATCGGCTCACCGCTGGAGGTGATCGAGCGCGCCAAGGCCGCCGGCAAGCTGGTGCTGGCGCTGGTGGGCTCTCCCAAGCACGCGCAGGGCGCCCTCACCAAGCCGATCGACATCCTGGTGGCGCAGGGCTATGACGCGGGCGCGCATACGGGCACCATCGGCACCTTCTCCCTGGTGCCTCAGATCGTGGACATCGCAGGTGACGTGCCGGTGTTGGCCGCCGGCGGCGTGGCCACGGGGCGCCATCTGCTGGCCGCGCTGGCCATGGGCGCGCAGGGAGTCTGGATGGGCACGGCCTGGCTGACCACCGAAGAGCACCATATGCACCCCGTGATCCGTGACAAGCTGCTCGCCGCCCGCAGCGATGACACCGTGATCTCGCGCGCCGACAGCGGCAAGACGCTGCGCCAGATCCGTACCGCCTGGTCGGACGAATGGTCTGCCCCAGGCGCGCCGGCGCCGCTGAAGATGCCGCTGCAGGACATTCTGGTGGGCGATCTGCTGGGCGCCATCGATGAGCACGAGGTCAAGCCGCTCATGCACCACCCCGCCGGCCAGAGCATCGCCTACTTCAACGAAGTGCGCAGTGTGGCCGACGTGATGAACAGCATCGTCGACGAAGCGCGCGCCAGTCTGGGACGGATCGCCGACGAGAACGGTGCGCCGGCGGGCGTCAAGGCAACGGCCTGAGATTCCTGGCTTCACACAGCCCCTACACATCACATCAAGGAGACATTCAATGACATTCCCGATGCGCTTGCGATCCCTGCTCTTTCCGATCGCCCTCGCCGCCAGCCTTGCAGGCCCCGCATTAGCTCAGAGCAATGCCGGCAATTTCCCGACCAAGGCGATCCGCCTGATCGTTCCCTATGCGCCGGGCGGCGGCACTGATCTGGTGATGCGCGCGGTGGCCCCGGGCATGGCCGACATACTGGGCCAGCCCGTGGTGGTGGAAAACAAGCCAGGGGGCGGCACCATCAATGCCACGGAAATCGGCGCGCGGGCGGCGCCCGATGGCTACACCCTACTGGCCGTGGGTGCGCCGATTTATCTCAACACGGCCTTGGGCATCAAGACACCCTACGACCCGCTGAAGGACCTGACACCGCTCTCGCTGCTGGTGAACAACCCCGGTCTTCTGCTGGTCAGCTCGAAGGTGCAGGCCAAGGACGTCAAGGAGCTTGTGGCCGTGAGCAAAGCCAGTGCCAAGGGTTTGAACTACGCCAGTGCCGGCACGGGCAGCATCGGCCACCTGGGAGGCGAGTTGCTGAAGGCCAAACTGGGCTTGAACATGCTGCACATCCCCTACAAGGGCAGCGCGCCGGCGCTGGCGGATCTAATGGGCGGGCAGGTGGACGTGGCCATCGACGCCATGATTCCCTCCGGCGCACAGGTGAAATCCGGCAAGGTGCGCGCGGTGGCGATCCTGACGAAACAGCGCTCGCCTTTGCTGCCCGATGTGCCCACCATGGCCGAGGCCGGCTATCCAGGCCTGGAGTTCGGCGCCACCTTTGGATTGATGCTGCCCGCGAACACGCCGCCGGCCATCGTGAGCAAGCTGCACGGTGCCATGATGAAGGCGATCTCACAGCCGGCCACGCACAAGCAGCTGGTGGACATGGGCTATGAGATCGTGGCCAATACGCCGGAGCAGTTCGGCACCTACCTGCGCCAGCAGATCACCACCTGGACGAAGATCGTCAAGGACAACAACATCACGGTGGAATGAGCGAGCGCATGCCTGACTTCACTTCCGCAACCCACTCTGGGCCTTCTTCGGCTGGCCCCCTGCAAGGGGTGCGTATCCTGGATATGGCCACCGTACTGGCCGCCCCATTCGCCGCCACGCTGTGCGGCGACCTGGGCGCCGAAGTGACCAAGCTCGAGCTGCCCGACGGCAGCGACACGCTGCGCCACATGCTGCCCGTGATGGGGGAGCACTCGCTGTATTGGAAGGTAGCCAACCGCGGCAAGCGCGGCATCTCGCTGGACGTGCGCAAACCCGAGGGGCGTGCGCTGTTCCTGAAGATGCTGCCGCGCTATGACGTGCTGGTGGAAAACTTCCGCACCGGTACCCTGGACCGCTGGGGCCTGGATCTGGCCACGCTGCATGCACACAACCCGGATCTGATCGTGCTGCGCGTGACCGGCTTCGGCCAGACAGGGCCCTACGCCAGCCGGCCCGGCTTCGCCCGCATCTTCGAGGCCATGAGCGGTTTCGCGCACCTCTCAGGAGAGTCGGGGCGTTCACCTCAGCACATGAACCATCCGCTGGGCGACGTCATCGCAGGGGTCTTCGGCGCGTTCTCGATCGCTGCGGCCATCGCGGGGCAGGCGCGCCAGCCGGAAGGATCCCCACGGGGCTGCGAGATCGATCTGGCGGCAACCGAGGCGCTGTTCCGCACGCTGGACCCCTTGGCAGTGGAACACCAGTTGATGGGTACGGTGCGCGAACGCACCGGCGCGCGAGCCACCTATTCGGCGCTGTCCAACATCTTCGCCACGCAAGACAGCCAATGGCTGACCATCGTCGGCACGGGCGGCACGGCTTTCCGGCGCATCTTCGACGCCATGGGGCGGGCGGATCTGCTGGATGACCCGCGCTTTGCCACGAATGTCACGCGCCTGAAGCACGCGGACGAGATCGATGGCCTGGTGGCTGCCTGGTGCCGAGGCCACACGCTGGCTGAACTCCAGGCGCGGCTGACGCAATTCCAGGTGCCGCACAGCAAGATCTACAGCATTGCCGACACCGTGGCAGACCCGCAGGTCCGGGCGCGCGAAGCGATCATCCAGCTGCCCGACCCAGAGCTGGGCGAGATTCCCGCGCCTTGCGTGGTGCCTCGTTTTTCCAATCATCAGGCCCCTACACCGCGCAGCGGGCCCGCCGTGGGAGAGCACAACGAGGAGGTTTACGGCGAGTTGGGACTGGACGCGGCCGCGATCGCGGCGCTGCGCGAACGGGGGTGGTGTAGGTTCTTGTCACGCCCCGCCCTTTCCCGCGGCCTTACGAGGAAGGAGGCGCCACAGGCCGCACACTGACTTCGGAGCTGATGATCTCGCGCAGCCCCTGGCTCGTCTGCACACGCAAGGCGCCATTGGGAGCGACGCCAAGGGCCTGGCCTTCGGTGCCGTCTGTCAGGCGCACGGCCAGCCCGGCGAATGCATCGCGCGCATTGAAGCGCTCGGCCAGCGGCGCGAAGCCATGGCGCTCGAACGAGCGCACCGCTTTCACCAGGGGGGCGGCGACGCGGGCCAGCGCGGTAGGCGCGTCCAGGGCGGAGTCCAGGGCGGTCAGCCAGGCTGGCGGCGTGGAGAAATCACTCCCCTGCGGCTCCATGATGTTGATCCCGATGCCGATGACCACGAAGCGGCCCGGCGTGTGCGCCACGCCGGCCGTCTCGACCAGGATGCCCGCCAGCTTGCGGCCCTGCCACCAGAGATCGTTCGGCCATTTGAGCCGGATGTCGGGGTGCAGGGCATCGGCCACGGCCAGCCCCACGGCCAGCGACAGGCCGGACCAGTCGGCAGGTGCGAGCGGCAGGCCAAGCGAAAACGCCAGCGCACCGCCTGGCTTGCCCGCGCTGCCTTGCCAGTTGCGCCCCAGGCGGCCCCGGCCGGCGGTCTGGGCTTCGGCCACCAGCAGGGTGGGCGCATCCCGGCCCGCGCGGGCGCGGCGGATCAGCTCGCTGTTGGTGGAATCGATCTCGGGCACCGCCTCGGCAACGAAACCGGGCAGCAGGGGGGTGACCGCCTGCTGGATGGCCTCAAGCGGCCAGGACATGCCGGACGAGCTCATGCGCGCCGCTTTTTCTTCTTGGCCTTCTTGCTCTTCTTTTCCTTCTCGAGCGGCGCCAGCAAGGTACCCCGGCACTTCGTATTGCCGCACCAGCAGGGATACTCGGCCAGCAACTCGGGCGTCATCGGCTCGTCGATCACCAGGCCGTAGTCGTAGTTCAGCTCTTCGCCAACCTTGATCTTGCGCAACGCCTTGATGAAAATGCGGCCGTCTTCCTCATCGGCCTCGCAATTGGGCTCGCAGCTGTGGTTGATCCAGCGCGAGGAATTGCCGCCGTACAGGGCGTCGATCACACGGTCGTCATCGACATGGAAGTAAAACGTGTGGTTGGGCTGCGCGGGATCGTGCGGGTGGCGGCGCTGCGCTTCTTCCCAACCGATGATCTCGCCCACGTATTCGATGATGCGCTCACCGGCCGGGATATCCTGCACGGCAAACACACCCTTGCCATGCACGCCGGACCGTTTGGTCTGGATGCGGCGGCCGCTGTCTTCGGATGGGGAAGGCCTTTTTTTTGAAGCCACGGCGAAATTTGATATGTTGAATTTATGCGCATGCGCGTGCACATGTGTGCGGGCGCCCGCGCGAGAAAAGCGGATTCTATCCACATGAAAACATTGGTCATTGCAGAAAAGCCTTCAGTCGCTCAGGACATCGTGCGCGCGCTCACGCCCGTGGCGGGCAAGTTCGACAAGCACGAAGAGCATTTCGAGAACGAACACTACGTCGTCACCAGCGCCGTCGGCCACCTGGTGGAAATCCAGGCGCCCGAGCAATACGACGTGAAACGAGGCAAATGGAGCTTCGCCCATCTGCCGGTCATCCCGCCGCACTTCGATCTGAAGCCGGTGGACAAAACCAAGACACGGCTGAACGCCGTCGTGAAGCAGGCCCGGCGCAAGGACGTGAGCACGCTCATCAACGCCTGCGACGCGGGACGCGAGGGTGAGCTGATCTTCCGGCTGATCGAGCAATATGCGCTGGAAGGCAAGCACGCCAGGAAGCCCGTCAAGCGCCTGTGGCTGCAAAGCATGACGCCGCAGGCCATCCGCGACGGTTTCGACAACCTCCGTTCAGATACGCAAATGCAGGGCCTGGCCGATGCCGCGCGCAGCCGCAGCGAGGCCGACTGGCTGGTGGGCATCAACGGCACACGGGCCATGACGGCCTTCAACTCGCGCGACGGGGGCTTCTTTCTGACCACCGTGGGCCGTGTACAGACCCCCACCCTGGCTGTGGTGGTCGAGCGCGAAGAGCAGATCCGCAAGCACGTGGCGCGCGACTACTGGGAGATCCATGCCAACTTCCAGGCCATCGCGGGCGAGTACCCCGGCAAGTGGTTCGATCCGGCCTGGAAAAAAGGCGACGATCCCGAGGCCCGCGCCGACCGCGTCTGGACGGAAAGCGAGGCCCTGGCCATCGCCGAGGCCGCGCGGGGCAAATCGTGCACCGTGAAGGAAGAAAGCAAGCCAACCACGCAGGCTTCTCCCCTGCTGTTTGATTTGACCAGCCTGCAGCGCGAAGCCAACGGCAAGTTCGGTTTTTCAGCCAAGACCACGCTGGCGCTGGCGCAATCCCTCTACGAGCGGCACAAGGCCCTGACCTACCCGCGTACCGATTCGCGCTACCTGCCCGAAGACTATCTGCCCGTGGCGCGCAAGACCTTCGAGATGCTGGCCTCCAGCAACCAGCGCCACCTAGCGCCCCACGCCCGGTTCGGGCTCGAGCAAGGCTATGTGAAGCCCAGCCGGCGCATTTTCGACAACGCCAAGGTATCGGACCACTTCGCCATCATCCCCACGCTGGAAGCCCCTGGCGGGCTCTCCGAAGCCGAGCAGAAGCTGTATGACCTGGTGGTGCGCCGCTTCATGGCGGTGTTTTATCCGAGCGCCGAATACCAGGTCACCACCCGCATCACGACAGCTCTTCATCAGGACAAGCCCTACAACTTCCGCTCCGACGGCAAGGTGCTCGTGAAACCGGGCTGGCTGGCGATCTACGGCAAGGAAGCGGCCAGCGAAACAGGCGATGGCAAGGACGATGGCAAGACGCTCGCGCCGGTGGAGCCGGGCGAGAAGGTGCTGGCCGATCAGGTCGACCCCAAGGCGCTGCGCACCCGCCCCCCGGCACGTTACAGCGAAGCCACGCTGCTGGGCGCCATGGAAGGCGCGGGCAAGTGGGTTGAGGACGACGAACTGCGTGAAGCCATGCAGGAGAAGGGCCTCGGCACGCCTGCCACCCGCGCCGCCATCATCGAAGGCCTGCTGACGGAGAAATACATGCTGCGCGAAGGGCGCGAGCTGATTCCCACCGCCAAGGCCTTCCAGCTGATGACTTTGCTGCGCGGCCTGCAGGTGGAAGAACTCAGCAAGCCTGAGCTGACCGGCGAGTGGGAGTACAAGCTCTCGCAGATGGAGCATGGACGCCTCTCGCGCGATGCCTTCATGCGCGAGATCGCCGAGATGACCGAGCGCATCGTCAAGAAGGCCAAGGAATACGACCGCGACACGGTGCCCGGCGACTATGTCACCCTGCAGACTCCATGCCCGCACTGCGGCGGCGTGGTAAAGGAAAACTACCGGCGCTTCGCCTGTACCGGCCCTTCGGGCAACGGCGACGGCGCTTGCGGCTTCTCGTTCACCAAGACGCCGGCCGGCCGCACCTTCGCGATCGAAGAGGCCGAAGCCTTCCTGCGCGATCGCAAGATCGGCCCGCTGGAGGGTTTCCGCAGCAAGGCTGGCTGGCCTTTCGTGGCCGAGCTCGCGCTGGTGCCGGACGAAGAGACGAAGAACTTCAAGCTGGAATTCGATTTTGGCGACGACGCGCGCGCCGAGCAGAGCGGCGAAATCGTCGATCTGTCGGGTGAGCCGAGCCTGGGCGCCTGCCCCAAGTGCGGTTCGGCGGTGAAGCTGTTCGGCAAGAACTACGTCTGCGAGCGCGCCGTGCCCACGGAGAGCCACCCTACCCCCACCTGCGACTTCAAGAGCGGCCAGATCATCCTGCAGCAGCCCGTGGAGCCGGAACAGATGAGGAAACTGCTCGCCGAAGGCCGCACGGATCTGCTCGACAAATTCGTCAGCATGCGCACCCGCCGCAACTTCAAGGCCCGCCTGACCTGGAGCGCGGAGGAAGGCAAGGTCATCTTCGAGTTCGAGCCGCGAGAAGGCAAGGCGTCAAGGTTCCCGGCACGCCCGGCCGCGGCGAAGAAAACCGCGCCTCGCGCAGGCGCCGCGAAAACCGCCAAGGCCGCGGCTCCCGCCAAGAAGGCAGCCGCCAAGAAAGCGGCGGCCCCAAAGGCTGAGAAAGCCGCCAAGGCACCTCGGCCAGGCACCCTCAAGCCCAGCCCCGCGCTCGCGGCCGTGATTGGCGAAGGCCCGTTCGGCCGCGGTGAAGTCGTCAAGCTGCTGTGGGATTACATCAAGGCCCACAATCTGCAGGATCCCAAGGACAAGCGCACCATCCTTGCCGACGCCAAGCTGCGCCCGGTGTTCGGTGGGGACAGCGTGGGTATGTTCAAGCTGGCAGGAATTGCGGGTGAACATTTGAGTTGAGCCTGATCGGGACACACGCTTCCGTCATTCCCGCGCAGGCGGGAATCCAGTGCAGCCTTTGAACGCCCCCTGGATTCCTACTGGGGCATCCCACGTTGTCAAGCGAATATGGTTGTTATTTCTGATGGTTCTGATGGTTTAGTTGTTTATTACGGAGCTGACTGCAAGGACACTGAACTGAACGAAGAAAGACGGCCTACCTACTGACGGTCTTGTTGACGAGCTACGAAGAGCTTGGTGTCGGACCCAGATACGAGCCGCTCAGCGGAGGCTCCCATTCGCCTTTCGTGGCCTGAACAGGCCACCTGGAATCCATCGAGCTTATCCGCTGCCGGTCTAACCTGTTCAATTGATCTGCGAAGTGCCGTCCTGTTGAAACATCATTTTTTTGATAAACGAAACATGTGTCGATCTACTTCTACGTCGGTTTGACGCTCACATGATTGGCCACAAATGGCTGGCCTCGCGTGAACATCGCCCATAGAATGCGGGCGTTCTTGGCTGCCAGCGCGACAGCCGCCTTTTGCCAGCCCATGCGCTCACGCAACTGCTGCGCCCACAGCCACACTCGCTCCTGGCGTGGCTTGCTGCAGTGAATGGCCGATTTGGCGCCCTGCACCAGCAGCATCCGCAAATACGTATCTCCCTGCTTGGTAATGCCGCCAAGGCGGCTCTTGCCACCGCTGGAGTGCTGCGAGGGTGTCAACCCCAGCCAGGCAGCAAACTGCGCAGCCGTTTTGAACTGACTGAAGTCGGCCACGCTGGCCACGAGCGCCGAAGCGCCTATAGGCCCAATACCCAGTAGCTGCTGAGCCTGCTGAGCTCGACTGTCTTGCTTGATGTGTTGTGCAATGCGCTGCTCGCACCAGCCAATGTCCTGATCAAGCTGGCGCCACTGCATTTGCAGTCGCTCAATGCTTAATCTCACCAGCGCGGGCATCTCGTTGCTGGCATCCTCGTTGAGCTGGGTCAGCTGCTCCTTGAGCTTGCCCACCCCTTCAGGACACACCAGACCAAACTCGGCCAGCAGTGCACGAATACGGTTGATGCACGCAGTTCTGTCTTTCTCCCAGCCTTGACGCAGGGTGTGTACACCCAGGATCGCTTGCTGCTCGGTCGTCTTGATCGGCACAAAGTGCATTTGCGGGCGGCTGGCAGCCTCGCACACCGCCGCAGCATCATTGGCGTCATTCTTGCCTTTCTTGCCCTGCAAACGGTATGGCGCCACTAGATGAGGCGCGATCAGGCGCACCTGCAAACCAAGCTGGCTGAGCCGGCGTGCCCAGTGATGCGCTCCAGTACACGCCTCCATCACCACCAAACAACCGGCAGGCAACTTCGCGCACCAGGGCAGGAAACCTCGCCGCGCTAGCGCTCGGCGCACCAACACACCTGCCTGAGCATCCACCGCATGCACTTGAATCAAGTTCTTGGCCAGATCCACTCCAACTCGTGTAATCTCACTCATGGGACTTCTCCTTACTCTTTAGATTGACGTTCGCACCTCAATCTTGGCGCTTCGACGCCGTTCCTGGTAAGTGGGAAGTCCCCTCGTATTCGCCTGCGCGGGAATGACGAAACCTTCGTGCATACAGTCCTCTTGATTTAACGTATCTTCGAGAAAAACCATGAACATCGCACGCGACACCGCTGTCACCCTGAACTACCGCATCACCGACCTGAAGGGCAAGCCCCTCGATGCCGGCACCACCTCCTATCTGCATGGGGGCTATGAAAACCTGTTTCCCAAGGCCGAAGAAGCGCTGGAAGGCAAAGGCGCCGGGGCGAGCATCACGGTGGATCTGCAACCCGCCGATGCTTTCGGCGACCGCGATGAAGCGCTGGTGCGCATCATCGCCAAATCGGAATTTCCTCCCGGCGTGAAAGTGGGCGGCCAATTGCAAGGTCCGGGCCCGGATGGACAGCCGCGCCTGTTCCACGTGGTCAAGATCAAGGGGCCCGAAGTGCATCTGGATGCCAACCACCCGCTCGCCGGCCAGGCGATCCGCTTTGCCGCCACCGTGAAGGAAGTGCGTGCGGCCACCGCCGAGGAGATCACGCACCGTCACGTGCATGGCGACCACGGGCACCATCACTAAGAACGCACAAGAAGCCAGATGCCTGACCACAACGCCGCCGCGCCAAGCCCAGCCCTGAATTCGCGCGTGGCCTGGGCCATGCTGCTGGCGCTGGCGGGCGCGTTCACGCTCAGCCAGGCGTTTCGCACGGTCGCCTCGATCATGGGGCCGCCGCTGGCGCGTGAGCTGAGCCTCTCTCCGCAGCAGCTCGGCATGTGGGCAGCCGCCTTTCATTTCACGTTTGGCGCCATGCAACTGGTGATGGGCGTCTCGATCGATCTGTTCGGGGTGCGGCGCACCATCATGACGGCGTTCCCCATGGCCATCGCGGGGGCGGCGATTTCAGCCAACGCCCAGAGCTATGGCCCCCTGCTGCTTGGCCAAATCCTGATCGGTACGGGCTGCGCACCGGCCTTTCTCGTGTGCACGGTGTTCATCTCGCGCCATTTCCAGGCCGATCGCTTTACCTCGATCTCGGGCTTGATCATGAGCGTCAGCAGCGTTGGCGTGCTGGCGACGTCCACACCGATGGCCTGGCTGATCGAGATCAGCTCATGGCGCTGGAGTTTTGCCGCGCTAGGCATCCTGGCGGTCACGGCCTGGGGCTTCATCTGGTGGCTGGTGCGCGAGCCTGTCTCGCAGAACACGCTCCGGGCTCAGGAGCGGCCAAACCCTCTGACGGCCCTGCGGGAGATGCTGGCGCTTTTCAAGCTGCCTCACACCCCCGGGCTGATCGCCTTCGCGGCGGTCGCCTATGCCGGCTTCATTACCTTGCGCGGGCTCTGGCTGGGGCCGCTGCTGATCGAGCGCCATGATTTTTCGCTGGTGCAGACCGGCAACGTCGCCCTGGTCATGACGCTCGCCAGCATGCTGAGCCCCGCCGTTTTCGGCCGTATCGACCCAGGCGGCATCAAGCGGGTGCGCTGGATGCTGGTGCTCTCCGTGGTGTCGGCCATCCTGCTGGCCACCATGGGCCTGCTGCCCCTGCCCTGGGTGGATGTAGGGTTCGCGATCGGCTATGGCCTGCTGTCGGGCTACGGCGTTCTGCAGTACGGGTATGTGCACAACGCCTACCCGGCCAACATCCGCGGCAGAGCGCTTTCGCTCTTCACCATGGCCATGTTCCTGGGCATTTCGCTGATGCAGTGGGTCACCGGTATCGCCGCCTCGCTGGCGCAGGCAGCAGGGGTCGAGCCGTTCACCGTTGTGCTGTTGACGATGAGCGGCATGCTGCTGGCAGGGACGCTGGCTTTCTGGAAGCTGCCGCAGCAGGTGAATGCGTCCTGAGCACGCTCTGAGCATTTGCTTACCTCGATACTCATCAAAAGGGCATACTGGAAAGCAAGGAGTGCCGCTATGAAACTGAAACGACTAAGCCTTCTGATCGGCGCCGTGCTGCTCGGCGCATTCGCCATGGGTGGCTGTGTGACCACGGGCAGCAGCGGATCGGCGTCTTCCGGCAGTGGCGTGACGGTGTATGGCACCGTGGACGCGGGCATCACCAGATAAGCCCGCCCTGGGACCGCCGAGCTCCAGCTCGGCAAAAAACGCCTCCTGGACACGCGGTATGCCGAGCTGGAGCTCGGCGGTCCCAGGAACGGCGCACAATATTTTCCATATGCGCCGCCTTACTCGTGCCCCCAATGCCGCCATCGCCCAGATCTGGGCCGATCTGCTCTGCGAAGGCGGCTACCCTGCCACGGTGCAGCGGAAATTTCTCTCCAGCGCAGCCGGCGAGTTACCGCCGGACCAATGCCTGCCGGAAATCTGGCTGCTGCACGATGAGCATGAAGCCGCGGCCCAAGCCCTCCTGTCCGAACTGGCACGGGTTCCCCAGCGCCAATGGCATTGCCTTGCCTGCGGCGAGCACATCGAAGGCGGCTTCGAGCAATGCTGGAATTGCGGCGCACCTATGCCAACCATCACCTAGCGCCCTGAATTACGTATGATATTCGTTGACACATCGGATATTTATCGCGTAACCTCCGCTTCCTCACTGATGCAAATGCCATGCAGGAAGCTTCTGTCATCACCAACCGCACCACGGACGTCGCCCAGGCGCTGCGCCTGGAGATACTGACCGGCCGCCGCCTGCCGGGTGAGCGCGTACAGCTGGAAGGTTTGCGGCAGGAGTACGGCGTCTCGCTCAGTCCAATCCGCGAAGGCCTTTCGCGCCTGGTCGCCGAGGGGCTGCTGATTCCGTCAGGCCAGCGCGGCTACCGAGTGGCGCCCGTGAGCATCGAGGAATTCCTGGACATCAAGACGCAGCGCATCGACCTGGAACAAAAAGCGCTGCGCGAATCGATCCGCCTGGGCGGTGAGGATTGGGAGATTGCGCTGATGACCGCCTTCCAGCGCCTGAAGAATTTCGAGGCCAAGCGCTGGCAGGCCGACGAGCTCCCTGCTTGGGAGGAACGCCATCATGTCTTCCACCACACCCTCATCCATGCTTGCGGCTCGCCCATTCTGATGCGCTTTTGCGAGTTGCTGCACAGCATGAGCGACCGCTACCGCCGCGTGCTGATGAAGACCAGCGAACCCGACCGCGACGTGACTCAGGAACACCAGGCCCTGTTCGATGCCGCGCTGGGGCGCAACGCCCAGTTGGCCGAGGAGGTGCTGCGCGCGCACATCGAACGCACCGGCGCCACCGTGCTACGGATGATGCGCGAACGCCTTGCCAGCTAAGAGCGTGTATTGACGCTCTTAGAACACGTTCTGAGGAAACTTCATGATCGACGCCCTGAGTTACGTATTGATCGGCACGCCCGATATACCCGGCTGGCTTCAGATGGCCACGGCCATCGCCGGCCTTCAAGCCGACGTGGTGGAGCCCGGACACACGGTGCGCCTGCGCATGGATGGCAAGGTGCAGCGGCTGCTGCTCCAGAGCACCACCGGCAAGCCCACGCTCGGCATGGGCTATACGGTGGCGGGCCCCGAGGTGCTGGAAGCCGTCATCAGAAAAGTGGAAGACGCAGGCTTTGCCGTGACCCCCTCCATGCCCGAAGAACGGGCGCTGCGCGGCGTGGCGGCCATGGCGCATTTCCGTGACCCTGACGGCTACCGGGTGGAGCTGGCCTATGGCTTGCAGGATGCCGCCACCCCCTTCGTGCCCGGCCGGCCGATCGGCGGCTTTCGCACACAGGCAGGCGGCACCGACATGGGCATCGGCCACACGGCCCTGATGGCGGGTGACTTCGCCGCCATGAAGCACCTCTACCACGAGGTGTTGGGCTTCCAACTGAGCGACCGGGGCAGCAAGCCCTTCGTGGCCGAGTTCTTTCACACCAACCCGCGCCACCACACCATCGGTCTGGCCGACACGGGCACCGGGCCCGGGGTCTACCACTTCATGCTCGAATACAAGGAATGGGACGACGTGGGCCGCGCCTATGACATGGCCCTCGAAAAACCCGAATCCATCGGCGTTTCACTGGGCCGGCATCTGAACGACCACGTGACCTCGTTCTACCTGCGCACGCCTGATGGCTGGATGCTGGAGCTCGGCTGGGCTGGGCGCCTCATCGGCGAGGATTGGCAAGTCAGCGAGCTGCCCGGCATGAGCCTGTGGGGCCACGACCGCACCTGGCTGCCGGATGCCAAGCGAGAGGAGGCCCGGCAGATCCTGAAGAAGCTCTCCGCCGAAGGCCTGCGCGCGCCCATCGCGCCTACCGAGTAATTGAAAAACGTCATGACCACCTCCGCCGCTTCACCTGAAATCGCACGGGCCCTCACGCTGGGCGAATGCACCATCAACGTCCACGATGCCGGCCAGGGCGAACCGATCCTGCTTATCCACGGCTCCGGCCCCGGCGTCACGGCCTGGGCCAACTGGCGCGGGGTGATTCCCGTGCTCGCGCAGCGCGCGCGCGTGGTAGCGCCCGACATGCTGGGCTTCGGCTACACCAGTTGCCCGCCCGGCATGCCGCTGAACGTCGATGCCTGGGTGAAGCAGCTGACCGACCTGCTCGACGCCCTCGATCTACCCAAGGTGTCGGTGGTGGGCAACTCCTTCGGCGGCGCCATCGCGCTGGCGCTCGCGCACCGGCATCCCGAACGCGTGAAGCGCCTGGTGCTGATGGGCGCGGTGGGTGTGTCGTTTCCGATCAGCGAAGGGCTTGAGAAGGTATGGGGCTATCAACCCTCGCTTGAAGCCATGCGGGAGCTGATCGGCGTCTTCGCGTTCGATCACCGCATCATCACCGACGATCTGGTGAAGATGCGCTACGAAGCCAGCACGCGCGCTGATGTGCAACAGCGCTTCGCCGCGCTGTTCCCGCCGCCGCGCCAGCGGGGTGTCGAGATGCTGGCCTTGCCCGAAGCCGCACTGCGCGGCATCACGCAGCAAACCCTCATCATCCACGGCCGCGACGACCGCGTGATTCCGCTCGAAGTATCCGAACGCCTGCTGCGGCTGATCCCGCATGCCGATCTGCATGTGTTCGGCGAGTGCGGCCACTGGGTGCAAATTGAGAAGGCGGGGGCCTTCACCCGGTTGATCTCCGAATTTCTACTCGAGGAAAAGAAGTGAAGAAGGAAGATATTCTTGGCCGTTGGCGCATCGTGGACTGGCGGCAGGACTATGACGACGGACGCGTGAGCTACCCGCTCGGCCAGGCGCTGAGGGGTTTCATCGAGTATGGCCCGCGCGGCATGTTCTGCGTGATCGAAAAAGCCGAGCGCCCTGCTCTATCAGCCAGCCAATGGACCGCCAGCGAGCCGGACAAGGTGGCCGCGTACAGCAGCTACTTCAGCTATGCGGGAGGCTGGGACGTCGAGGGCGAAAGCGATCACGGCACCATCATCGCCCATCACGTGGAACACAGCCTCTACCCGAACTGGGAAGGCGGCATCCAGCGCCGCACCGCGCAGATGCGCGAGGGCCTGCTCTACCTCAGCGCCCGCTTCGAAGACGGCACGCCAGAGGCGCGTTCCGCGCACCTGATCTGGCGGCGGGAAGCTTGACCCAGGGAAACCCCCGATCGCCATCTTGCCTTCAGTGCGTTGACATACGCACCTGAGAGCGTGTTCAAAGTCTCCTCGCGGGTCCGTTGCGCCCGAGAAACCGCGTCTGCGGCGTTGAAAAGCCTCGCGATACCACGAGGTATCCCTGCGTTCTTCGCCTAGCATCCACGATTTCTCGAACACAACAGCCCTCGCGCTGAGACTTTGAACACGCTCTGAGGTTTATTCCAAACCACTAAAACCATCCAAGGAGACCTGTTGATGAAAAAAGCGCTTCTCGCCCTGACCCTGCTGGCCGGCACGGCCGCCAGCCCATTCGCCCTCGCGCAATCCGCTTATCCCACCAAGCCAATCCGCTGGGTGGTGCCTTACCCGGCAGGCGGCGGCTCTGATTTCATGGCGCGTACCGCGGCCGCGCAGATGACGATCGAGCTCGGCCAGAACATTCTGGTCGACAACAAGCCGGGCGGCAACGGCGCCATCGCCGTGCAGGACATTTTGCGCGGCGGCCCTGACGGCTATGCGGTGATGAACGCCGACAACGGCCACATGGTCTTCAACCCCGTGCTGTACAAAAGCCTCACCTACAAGGTGAGCGATCTGACCCCGGTTTCATTGATCGGCCGCGTGCCCATGATGCTCATCACCACGCCGGGCAGCGAATTCAAGAGCGCGAAAGAAGTGCTCGCCAAAGCCAAGGCCAACCCCGGCAAGTACAGCGTGGCCTCGGCCGGTTCGGGCAGCCCGCATCACCTGGCGCTGGAACTCCTGAAGCAGACGGCCGGCCTGCACCTGGTGCACATCCCCTATCGGGGCGCGGCACCGTCTCTGGCTGATGTGGCTGGCGGCCAGGTCCCGCTGGCGATCAGCGATTTCGCTGCGGCGGCCGGCTTCATCAAGGGCGGCAAAGTCACACCGCTGGCCGTCTTCACCGCCAAGCGTGTGCCTCAGTTGCCCGATGTGCCCACCTTTGCCGAACTCGGCCTGAAAGACATGGAGGCCTACGCCCTGGTCGGCCTGGTGGCCCCCACGGGCACGCCAGCCGATGTGATCGCCAAACTGCAGCAAGCCACGGCCAAGGCCATGCATAACCCGACCGTGAGCAAGAAGTTCGTCGACTTCGGCGTTGAACCGGTCGGCAGCACCACGGCCGAATACACCAGCCTGCTGCAAAGCGAAACCACGCGCTGGCACAAGCTGATCCGCGATCTGAAGATCCAGCTCGACTGAGCCCCTGTGCGCGCATGTCCCGCGCATGTCCGAATGCGCGCACTAATCGTCGGATCTGACACGGGTCAACACACGGAAAAATCCTTCTAATTCCTGGGAAGGATCAAACCGTATGCCCCCACTGCAGCTCACCACGCCGGACCCGCTTTCCGACTTCATCAAAGAGTCCTTCGCCGCTGAGGACATGACCAAGGATGTCTACGTCAGCGGCCATGGCCCCGCGGTCGTCGTCATGACGGAGATGCCTGGCATCAGCCCGCATGTGGCCCGTTTCGCGCGATGGGTTCGCGACACCGGGTTCACGGTCTACATGCCCTCGCTGTTCGGGCACGATGGCGCGGTGCCTTCGGCGGAACAAGGCATTGAAGTCTTCAAGCGAGCGTGCGTCAGCGCGGAATTCCGCGCGCTGGAAAACGGCGCATCAGCGCCCATCACCGCATGGCTGCGTGCGCTTGCAAAAACCGCGCATGCGCGTTGCGGCGGCCCCGGCGTGGGCACCATCGGCATGTGTTTCACGGGCAATTTCGCGCTCAGCATGATGCTCGAGCCGCCCACGATGGCCCCCGTGGTCTGCCAACCCTCTCTGCCGCTGGAGAATCCCGCCGCCATCGATATGTCTCCCGCCGAACTCGCCACTGTCCGCGGCCGTCTGGAGAAGGAAAACCTTGAAGTCCTCGCCTTTCGCTTCAAGGGGGATCGCTGGTGCCGTGCGGAACGGTTTGAAGCCTATGCGCGCGCGCTGGGTCCGAGATTCGTAGCGTCGGAGTTGCCCGACGAAGCCGCAAACCCTGACCCGCCCCCGTTTTTCAAGCACGTGGTGGCATCGCCTCACAGCGTGGTCACGGCCCACCTGATAGACGCCGAGGGCGAGCCCACCATTCGCGCCCGGGACGACATCCTGGCGTTCTTCAAGAGGCGCCTGCAGGTCTGAAAGCCCCGGAACCAGAACCCCTTTCACAGCCCGGTCTCGTCATTCCCGGATGGCCGGCCCCCGCGCAGGCGGGAATGACGGAGAGGAAGCTGAAACGTCACTTGCCATAAAACCTCTTCAAACTCAGAATAGTCGAATTACGCCTGATTCAGGCTAAAAACGACATGACTGATTTCACCATCCTGGCGTTCAACGGGGGCTACGGAACGGGGATCTCCGCCACGCTGGACATCCTGAGCGCGGCGAGCCGCATCGCCCCTGCGCTGGCCGCGCCCGCGCCGACGTGGCGCATCGTCTCCACCTCCGGCGGCATAGTCGAACTGGAGTCGGGCCTGCTGGTCAAGACACAGCGCCTGCCCATTCGCCAACGCCGCGATGCTTCTGTCTGGATCATCCCCGGCCTCGCGCTCAATACCGAAGCAGACGTGCTCGCCAGCGCGGAGCGCGAAGACATGCAAGCCGCCGCACGGTCGATCGCGAACCATCTTGACCAGGGCGGGCGCGCCGCTGCCTGCTGCTCCGCCGTTTTCCTGCTGCAGCAGGCACAGGCTCTAGACCACCGGCGCGTGACCACTACATGGTGGCTCGCCCCGCTCCTGCAGCGCCTCAATCCCACCGCCAAGGTCGACGCACAGCGCATGGTCTGCACCGATGGCCCCATTACCACCGCTGGCGCCGCTTTCGCCCAGACGGATCTCATGCTCCACCTGCTGCGCGGGCAGTGCGGAAGCCGGGCCGCCGATGCCGTCGCGCGCATGCTGCTGATCGACGGCCGCGAGGCACAGGGAAAATACATCGTCCCGGAGGTGCTGGCCAATGGAGATGAACTGATTTCCCGGCTCGTGTCGCGGATCGAGCACAGCTTGCCGGAGCCGCCCGGCATCGTGGCGCTGGCGCGCGAATTCTGCGTCTCTGAACGCACCTTGGCGCGCCGCGTCCGGCTGGCCACCGGGAAAAGCACGCTCGCGTTGATCCAGAGTGTCAAACTGCGCAAGGCGCGCGCGCTTCTGGAGCAAAGCCGCTTCACCGTCGAGCAAATCTCGGAAGCGGTCGGCTACAGCGATTCAACCGCGCTGCGCAGGCTCATGAAAAAGGCGACCGGCGCCAGCCCGAGCCATTACCGCGCCAGGGGTGCTTAGAGCCATGCCTTTCAAGGTCTTTGGATAGCCCCCTGCGCCACTGGGTGTGAATGCCGGCGGTCCGGTATTTCTGGATGGTTGTCGGGCACTGTGCTGAGGAGATTGGGGAAGACACAGCCGGGTGGAAGTGGCGCTGTGAAAGCCCCCACCGGACGGCCGGCCCCCCAACCTTCCCCCAGTGGGGGAAGGAGTAAGACAGCGGAGCGCAGCGAAGCCTGTTGATGCCAGGGCCGAGCGCAGCGATGGCCCGAGCCGCGGGTCCCCTCTGGCCGTACCGAGGAGCGCAGAGCGAGGGATGGGCAAGGGCACTGCAAGATGCTCCTGCTTCGTGCTCTAGCTTGCTGCAGCTGTTTGAGCGGCGTGAACGAAGTGAACAAAGCGAGTTCTGCAGCACCACCCCTCGATCGAGCACCGCAGGTTGCCCGCAGCGCAGCGCAGGGACACGGCAAGTGGGGTCGCCTTTTCTTGGGTTACCTTCTTTTGGCGACGCAAAAGAAGGTGACTGCACTGCCGGGGGCAATCCCGGCCTCCGACCTCGGATGACTAACAGAAAGCCATTCAGATCAAACGCCGTGAAAGCCCCCACCCCAGCCCTCCCCCAGCGGGGGAGGGAGCAAGAGATGACGAACACGTTCTTAGGCGTGCGGCTGGGGGTATATTGTCTGGAACGTTCCCAGATCGTTTCGCAAAGAGTGCACCCATGGCCGAGACCAATACCCCACAGCACCCAAGCGGCTGCCCTTACGCTCACCCGCCGCTGTCGGCGCAGACGACGCCCACCGGTTGCCCCGTGAGCCAAAGGGCCGCTGACTTCGACCCCTTCAGCGATGGCTACCAGCAAGACCCGCCCGACTACGTCCGCTGGGCGCGCGAACGCGAGCCGATCTTCTACAACCCGGCGCTGGGCTACTGGGTGATCACGCGCTTCGACGACATCAAGGCCGTCTTCCGCGACAACATCACCTTCAGCCCTTCGATCGCGCTGGAAAAGATCACCCCCACCGGCGACGAAGCGAACGCCGTGCTGGCCTCCTACGACTACGGCATGAGCCGCACGCTGGTGAACGAGGACGAACCGGCGCACATGCCCCGCCGCCGGCTGCTGATGGAGCCTTTCACGCCCCCGGCGCTCGCCCACCACGAACCGATGGTGCGGCGCCTGGCGCGTGAGTATGTCGATCGCTTCGTCAATGATGGCCGCGCCGACCTCGTGGACCAGATGCTGTGGGAAGTGCCGCTCACGGTCGCCCTGCACTTCCTGGGCGTGCCCGAGGAGGACATGGACACGCTGCGCAAGTATTCGATCGCGCACACCGTCAATACCTGGGGCCGCCCCAAGCCGGAGGAACAGGTGGCGGTGGCGCATGCGGTCGGCAATTTCTGGCAATTTGCCGGCAAGGTGCTGGCAAAAATGCGCGAGAACCCCGAGGCCGGCGGCTGGATGCCCTATGGCATCCGCAAGCAGATGGAACAGCCTGATGTGGTGCCGGACTCCTACCTGCACTCGATGATGATGGCCGGCATCGTCGCCGCCCATGAAACCACGGCCAACGCCACGGCCAACGCGCTCAAGCTCCTGCTGCAACACCCCGATACCTGGCGCGAGATCTGCGAGGATCCCAGCCTGATCCCCGGCGCCGTGGAGGAATGCCTGCGGCACAACGGTTCGGTGGCCGCGTGGCGGCGCCTCGTCACGCAGGATACGCAAGTGGGCGGTGTCGATCTGCCCGCGGGCTCCAAGCTCTTGATCGTCACGTCCTCGGCCAACCACGACGAGCGGCATTTTGCGGATGCCGATCTGTTCGACATCCGGCGCGAGAACTCCAGCGATCACCTCACGTTCGGCTTCGGCTCGCACCAGTGCATGGGCAAGAACCTCGCGCGCATGGAGATGCAGATTTTCATCGAGGAACTCACGCGCCGCCTGCCCCACATGCGCCTGGCCGAGCAGCGCTTCACCTATGTGCCCAACACCTCGTTCCGAGGGCCGGAGCATCTGTGGGTCGAATGGGATCCCGCGCAGAATCCAGAGCGGGCACAGCCTGAGCTCCTCCACAAGGCGCCTGCGCCGGTACGCATTGGCGAGCCTTCGCGCCATACGCTGCACCGCACGCTGCAGGTCTCGGAAGCCAAGCCCGCAGCCGCGGGCATCACCCGGCTGCGCTTGTCGGCGCCGGATGGCCGCGAGCTGCCGCGCTGGACACCTGGCTCGCACATTGATGTGGAGTGCGGCGACACCGGCATCAGCCGGCAGTACTCGCTGTGCGGCGATCCGGGCGACACCAGGCACTATGAAATCGCGGTGCTGCGCGAACAGGAAGGCCGTGGCGGCAGTGAGTGGATGCATCAGCATGCCCAGGCCGGCACCACCCTGAAGATACGCGGCCCGCGCAACCACTTCGCTTTCGACGAAACCGCTTCGCGCGCCATCTTCGTGGCCGGCGGCATCGGCATCACCCCCGTCAGCGCCATGGCGCGGCGTGCGAAGGCCCTGGGCATCGATTACGAGCTGCACTACAGCGGCGCCTCGCGGCGCACCATGGCTTTGCTGGAGGAATTGCAGGCCCTGCATGGCGATCGCCTCAAGGTCTATGCCAAGGACGAAGGCCAGCGCAACGATCTGGCCGCTTTGCTGGCCACCCCGCAGCCCGGTGCGCAGATCTATGCCTGCGGCCCCGCGCGCATGATCGAGGCGCTGGAAAAAGCCAGTGCACACTGGCCCCAGGATGCCCTGCGCGTGGAGCATTTCGTCTCGAATGTCGGCACGCTGGACCCCTCGAAGGAACACGCTTTCGAGGTCGAGCTGAAGGCCTCGGGCATGGTGCTGCCCGTGCGCGCCGATCAGACCTTGCTCTCCGCCTTGCGCGCCGCCAACATCGACATGGAAAGCGATTGCGAGGAAGGCCTGTGCGGCTCGTGCGAAGTGCGCGTGCTAGGGGGCGAGATCGATCATCGCGATCTCGTGCTGACCCGTGCTGAACGCGAGGCGGGCGGGAAAATGATGAGCTGCTGCTCGCGCGCGAAAGCGGGCCGGCTGGTGGTCGATCTTTAGCGCTCGATTCGCGCTCGATTAGCTCTTGGCGAAGTGCAGCGGCGCTGAAAACCCGCGCCCGTCGGCCAGATCGGTCACGGCCAGCTGCAGCGTGTACGCACCAGGCGCCAGGGATGAAGCGCGCAGAGCCGACTGCGCGGTCAGCGTCACGGGGGGCCCGAACTCGATGGCGATGTCGCCACTCGGCTCCTGCGCCGGCACCTTTTTCTCGATATCGTAGAGGATGTGCACCGGCTCCACGATATCGCCCACGTTGATATCGGCATCCACCCGGTCCGGGGGTGCGTCAGCGTCGTCGAAATCAATATCCCGCGCTCCCACGATCTGGCCCGAAATCCGCTGCGTCGAAGGATCCCATGTGCAATTGAACAGCATCAGCACGATTCTCGGATCGCTACCCGTAGCGCTTTTCAGGCGCACCGGCGTGCCCAGCAGCACGGCCGTGAGCTCGCCCTCATCTGCCGTCCAGTGAGCCAGGGTAAACAGAAGCAAGGGTTGACCATCAAGCTGGAGCCACCACCGCGTGTCGTAGCGCACCACACCGCCCAGCAGATAGTTGTCAGTGTTGAAACCAAGCTGGCCAGAAACGAGAGGGGTCGTGCCAGTGATCTTGACCACGGTCTGGTTCACCGGCTGGATCAGCATCAGATCGGCCAGCCGCACGCCGTACACGGAGCTAATCTCGCTTTGCACGGCATCGGGGGCATCCGCCGGGGAAGTCAACGGCGGCACATGAATAACCGACGGCGCCGTCTTGGCCTGTTCGGCATGGCGCTCTATCAGGCGCATGTATTGAGCGGGCATGTCCAGCGCCTGATAAACGCCGCGCTGCAAGTCACTCCGCGCCAACATGGGAAAGTAGACGCTCAGGCCGTTGGCTTCAGGCGCTTTCGGCCCGGTGATATTGAAGACGATCGCGTCCTGCAGGGCCTGACTCAAAGCCGGCTGCGAGGTGCTGGCGATATCCGCGCTGGCAAGCAAGGCGGAAAACTGATGCAGATCCACCAAGTCAAGTTGCGCCTTCGCATCGGGTTGGTATCCGAATTCGGTCGTGCGCAGGCGCGACATCGCCACTTGCTTCCACCGCTCTATGGAGGGGTCGACGGTGCTGCCCTCGGCGCCGGGCAGCGCTTTGGCTTGCAGCGCAAGCGCCGGGGCTCCAAACGTGGGCGGCCAAAACACCGTTGAAGCAGACAGCGCGGGCCCTCCGGCCGCCTTGGCGGCCTGATCGTAATAGGCGAGCACGGCGCCGGCCCATTGATCCAGTTGCTCCAGCAAGGCAGGGATGCGGGAGAGATCGATGATGCTGAAAGTGACATAGTCCGACAGCGGAGGCACCAGGCTGCCGTTGGGGCGCTCCCGCATCTGCTTGTCATGGAAAGCCTGCGCTGCCACCTTGCCGAACTCCGGTGCCGGCAGGGCGGGTTGACGCGCCAGCGTATCGACAATGACTTTCCAATCCCAGCCCGAGCCGGGCTCGAGCTCCTGCGAGGCACCCAAATAGCGGGCGTAGGGCTGGAGCATCTTGGCCACTTCCACCGTCGCCATCAAGCAGGCGTCAAAACCGATGTAATCCAAGGTGATGCCCGTCGCGCTCTTGAACCCCTGCAAGGCGGCCGCCATGGCCGGCAGGCTCATCTTTTTGCCTGATGCCGGAAAGTTCTCGTCTTTTCCGTAGCCGTAGTAACCAGAGCCGTGATCCCACAGCATCAGCATCGTTCGCTCAGCAGGATAAGCGCCTGTGGCCCACAGCAGGAACTCCTGCAGCGTGCCGCCCGAATCCATATCCTTGCGGCCCAGATCGGCCAACTCGTTCAGCTTGCCGCCTGTGAGTTCGAAGCGCTTGACCGTCTTCCAGCTGGAAACCAGGCTGGTCGGGTCGTCCTTGGCGGCGCCGCCGGTGGTGATGACCACCTTGGTATAGCTCGAGCCTTGCGCGGCCAGCATTTCAAGCAGGTTCTTCGTGCCCGCGTTGCCACGGCTTTCCAGGTCGGAGCCCAGCAGATAGACGAGCAGCGTCGTGCTGGCCTGGCTGCCATTCCCCCCGCCGCAGGCGGCGAGCCCTCCGGCGACCAGAGCAGCGGCAGTACCGAGAAGCTGACGACGTGAAATGGGAGGCATGAACGATCCTGAAGTGAGGTGAGCAGGCGCCAAAAGCAGCGGAGGGTCGGCTTGAGTAAGTTCAAGGCGATACTGTTTTGGTAACAGTGCGCGGCTTATCGTTCCAGCAAGGACTTCGCGCCTCAACCTGATGCTTTTCCCCGTCATTCCCGGATGGCCGGCCCCCGCTCAGGCGAGAGTACTGGGCCCTCATCACAGTAGCCGGTTTAAGAAGCCTCTCCCGGAACGTGGGCTGGAACGACGAAAGGGCGCCGTCTACCGCCTACTTCCACCGCTGCGGCTCAAGGCTCACACTACCGCCGCCCGCGTCCGTCAACGTCAGTTGGTTCTCTTGCACGGTCGCCGAGAGCTGCATGCTGCGCGCCGCCAGCGCCGTAAGCGCCTGCGCCTGATCCGCGGGCACACGCCATACGCTCAGGCGGTCCAGCCGCGTCAGCTTGCTTTCAATGCCGCGCCACCACACCTCGGCTGCGGGGCCGTAGGTATAGACGATGACGTGATCGGCCTTTGAGCACGCCTTGGCCAGGGGCTTGTCATCCGGCTGCCCGACTTCGATCCATAGCCGGGTGCGGCCGGTGAAATCCACCAGTTGCACATCAGGCTCATCGGGGCTGGAAAGACCCGCGCCAAAGCCGATCTTGGCGTCGCCGCCACACAGATCCTGCACCTGATGGGCATTGAGCGCCAGCGCCGCCAGACGCATCATCATGCGCTCGTCGGTTTCGCTCGGGTGGCGCGCCAGGGTCAGCGCCAGATCGGTGTAGCAGCCGTGGTCGATGTCGGCTAAAGCCAGATCGGCTTTGAAGATGGTGGATTTGAGCGCCATGAAAAGAGAGGCAGCGCCTCAATCGCCCTTCACTCGCTTGGCCAGCTCCGCGGCCTTGCCCACGTAGGTACCCGGTGTGAGCGCCAGCAAGCGGTCTTTTTCGGCTTGAGGGATCTCGAGAGAATTGATCAGCCCATGCAGCGCCTCGCGCGTCACGGTCTGTCCGCGCGTGACTTCCTTGAGCTTTTCATAGGCACCGGCCACGCCAAAGCGCCGCATCACGGTCTGGATCGGCTCGGCCAGCACTTCCCAGGAAGCATCCAGATCGGCTGCGAGCGCAGCTTCGTTCAGCTCCAGCTTGTTCAGGCCGGTCAAGAGGGATTGGTAGGCCAGCACCGCATAGCCCAGTGCCACGCCCATGTTGCGCAGCACCGTGGAATCGGTCAGGTCGCGCTGCCAGCGGCTGATGGGCAGCTTTTCGCTCAAATGGCGCAGCACCGCGTTGGCCAGGCCGAAATTGCCTTCCGCGTTCTCGAAATCGATCGGGTTGACCTTGTGCGGCATCGTGGAAGAGCCGATCTCGCCTGCCTTCAGCTTCTGCTTGAAATAGCCCAGCGAGATGTAGCCCCAGATGTCGCGCGACAGATCGATGCTGATGGTGTTGGCGCGTGCCATGGCGTCAAACAGCTCGGCCATGTAATCATGCGGTTCGATCTGGATGCTATAGGGCTGGAAAGTCAGGCCCAGGCCAAAGGTATCGGCCGTGCTGGTGCCTTGCTCGCCCAACTCGGGGGCTTCCACCACCCGGCGCGCAAAGGCTTCCCAATCGAAATCAGGCCACGCGGACAGGTGGGCGTTGTAGTTGCCCACGGCGCCATTCATCTTGGCGCGCAAAGGCACCTCGGCGATCTTCCCCCGTGCGGCCTGCAGGCGCACCACCACGTTGGCCAACTCTTTGCCCACCGTGGTGGGGCTGGCGGTCTGGCCATGGGTACGGCTCAGCATGGGCACTTCAGCGTAAGCAAGCGCCAACTCGCGCAACCGGCCCACCACGGTATCGATCATCGGCAGCAATACCTGATCGCGTCCGCCCTTGAGTTGCAGCGCATGGCTGGTGTTGTTGATGTCTTCGCTCGTGCAGGCAAAGTGAACGAATTCGCTGGCAGCCTCGAGTTCGGAGCGCCCTTCGAACTTGGCCTTGATCCAGTATTCGACCGCCTTCACGTCGTGATTGGTGGTCTTTTCGATCGCCTTGATCGCCTCGGCGTCGGCTTCGCTGAAGTTGTGTACCAAGCCGGCCAGATAGGCGCGCGCACCGGCGGAGAGCGGCTTGAATTCGGCAAAACCGGCATCGGAAAGCGCGACGAACCAGGTCAACTCGACCTGCACGCGGCGGCGCATGTAGCCCAGCTCGCTCATCAGCGGGCGCAATGCGGCCAGCTTGGCCGCGTAGCGGCCGTCCAGTGGCGAAAGAGCGGAAAGAGGGGTGAGGTCCATGCCTAAATTGTAGGAGACGAGCAAGCCGCGCCAGATCAGGCAGGCTCGGTCGTTCCCGGATGGCCGGCCCCGCTCTGGCGGGAATCCGGTGCGGCCCCGCAACACCCCCCGGAATTACTGCCGCAGCCGGGCCGGCCGCCCGGGAATGACGGGGAAGGAAAACCCTACAATGGCAGGCGGCCCGGTTGCCGTGAATTCGATATACATTGTTCTCACCATGTCCATGCGATTAATCGGCGCCCTGACCAGTCCCTACGTACGCAAAGTGCGCGTCGTCATGGCGGAAAAGAAGCTGGATTACAAATTCGTCCCCGAAAATGTCTGGGCCGAAGACACCGCCATTGCCACGGCCAACCCGCTGGGCAAGGTTCCCTGCCTGGTGATGGACGGTGCTGATGCGGTGTTCGACTCCCGCGTGATCGTCGAATACCTGGACACGCTCTCTCCCGTCGGCAAGCTGATCCCGCCGCCGAGCCGGCAACGCGTGGAGGTCAAGACCTGGGAGGCCCTGGCCGACGGCCTGCTCGACGCCGCCATCCTGGCCCGCCTCGAAGCCACCTGGCCCGGCCGCACCGAAGGCGAGCGCAGCCAGGCCTGGATCGCACGGCAGATGAAGAAGGTGGACGACGCGCTCGCCGCTATGAGCCGCGGCCTGGGCGAGAAGCCCTGGTGCTCCGAGGGCATCCACCTCTCCCTGGCCGATATCGCCGTCGGATGCGCCCTGGGCTACCTGGATTTCCGGTTCCCCGAACTCGACTGGCGGTCGCGCCACGCCAATCTGGCCCAGTTGCTCGATGTCAAGCTGATGCAGCGGCCGAGCTTCCTTGATACGAAACCAGAGTAAAACGCCAAACCCCAAACAAAACGCCGCCCGGATGCGGAATCCGGGCGGCGTCTTTGTATAAAAAAGCTGTTAAGCGACCTGAAGCGAAGGAGGAGGAGGGAGGGAGGAGGAAGTGCGCTTCAGGTTTTGCAATTGGCACGAAGCCGGGGGCTTAACAGCGATGAAATGGGAGAGATGTTTTCCAACTCATGCGGTGTATGAGGGCCCCTGCGCGGCTTAAGTTCCGTGAAAACCCGCACCGCTGCGTAAAGAACTGTTAACGCCCTGTTCGTGCTGTTTTCGCTGTTTTGGAGGAACGGAAAGCCTTCGACATACCACTGTCATGTCGTGGTCATTAAAATAGAGCGTTTGGGCGGCACTTTTGCGGCCCGATCAGGGAGAAATTCAAACCGTGCTGTACCCCGAACTGTTCAAACAACTCGAGGCCGTGCGCTGGGACATGGGCAAGGATATTCCTTGGGATCAGTTCGAGCCGGCCAAGCTCAGCGATGAGCAGGCCGAAACCATCAAGATGAACGCCATCACCGAGTGGGCGGCGCTGCCGGCCACGGAGATGTTCCTGCGTGACAACCAGCACGATTCGGATTTTTCCGCCTTCATGTCGATCTGGTTCTTCGAGGAGCAGAAGCACTCGCTGGTATTGATGGAATACCTCAAGCGCTTCCGCCCCGAATTGGTGCCTACCGAGGAAGAACTCCACGCCGTGCGCTTCGAGTTCGATCCGGCCCCTTCGCTGGAAACGCTGATGCTGCACTTCTGCGGCGAGATCCGGCTCAACCACTGGTACCGCTGCGCCGCCGACTGGCACAGCGAGCCGGTCATCAAGCACATCTACACCACGCTGAGCCAGGACGAAGCACGCCATGGCGGTGCCTACCTGCGCTATATGCGGCGTGCCATCACCAAGTTCGGCAACGAGGCACGCCAAGCCTTCGCCAAGGTCGGCGTACTGATGGCCAGCGCCCGCCGCACCGCGCAAGCCCTGCACCCCACCAACCTGCACGTGAGCAAGGCCCACTTCCCGCGCGACACCGTGCAAAGCCGCCTGCCGGATCCCGAGTGGCTGGAAGAATGGCTCGACAAGCAGATCAAATTCGATGCCGGTTGGGAAAGCAAGGTGGTCGAGCGCATTCTGCACAACCTCAGCCTGCTGCTGGGCGGCGGCTTCAAGACCGTGCAGGAATTGAACCGCTACCGCAAGTCGCTGGGCGCGGAAACGCCGAACCAAGCCGCGCCCGTCTGATACCCGGTGCCTGGCGCAATCAGAGCGCCAGCCAGGTCTTCAGCTCCTCGGCGTGTTCCAACTCCTGGCCCAGGATCTCTTCCATCAGGCGCTTGGTCATGGGATCCTTGTCGCGAACCAGATCCACGATCTGGCTGTAAGCCTCGATCGCCACCCGCTCGGCGACGAGGTTGGCGCGAATCATGTCCTTCAAATCCTTTGATTCGTCGTAGTCGGCATGGCTGCGCGTGTGCAGCGTGACGGGATTGAAATCCGGCGCGCCGCCCAGCTGCACGATGCGCTCGGCGATGCGGTCGGCGTGCGCCTGCTCCTCCTGCGCGTGAACGAGAAACTCTTCCGCGATCGCAGGTGAGGCCAAGCCATCGGCCATGTAGTGGTGGCGCTTGTAACGCAACACGCACACCAGTTCCGTGGCCAGCGAGTCGTTCAGCAACGCAATGATGTCTTTCACCCAGGGGCCGTTGTTGTGGGGAGTGACGGCACCATCATCCAGGCTGGTTTTGGCAGCCAGGATCGCCGCCTGATTCAATGCCAAGTGCTTCGTATCCTTGCGGGCCGGCTTGCCCGCCTCTTTCTTGCGTGTGTCCATCGTGAAATTCCTTCTGGCGCCGTTTGGCGGCACCCATGGAAACCTTAAGCCTGTTACTTCCGCCTTGCGGTCCGAGGATGAACCACTGTCGCCGTAGGACAAGGTCTATAGACACCTTTACCCCGGCTCGTCCAGCGAGTCGTGGAGTGGGTGTGAGCAACCCGGGGCCGAGAAAATGCGCCTACGCGGGCACGAAGCGCCCCAGCTTGGGCCGCAGGGCAGGATCCCGGAACGTCGAGAACACCACCACGTCCAGGCGGCCCTGCTCGCCCTGGCATTCCTGGCGCAGCACTCCCTCGAACAGGAAGGTGTAGTTATGTGGCAGGCTGAGCAGCATCCGCCGGTTCGACACCAGCACGCTCCCAGTGATCTTGTCGATGGCAAAGCGCTCGAAGTAGCTGTCGGTCAGCGGCGTGATGGTGTCGACCATGATCCGCGACGCCGAGGTCTCGCTCGGGTAGATGCACAGCGCGAGATGGGCGTGCCTGGCAGACTCGTTGACCAGAACGGTATAAAAACCGATGAGTTCGCCGCTGGACCGATGGAACACCCCAATGAATTGATTGAAGTTGCGGTCGAAGCCCGCCAGCAGCGCCCGCAGGCTGGGCAAGCTGAAGGTAAACCGGGGCAGGTTCATGCTGCCCATCAGTTGCGGAGAGTTCAGCCAATGCACCAGGGTCTCATCGGCGTCCTTGGCCGTGAGGGTGCGCAGGTGGTAGGCCGGGGTATCGATATGAGTGCTGCCGCGAACCAGCGCGCTGGGGAGCCTCGCGGGCGTGCTGTCTTGCTCATTCACCGCCGCGCGGGGCCAGCTCCGGAAGAAGCGGTGGCTGGCGGATGCCACGCTCTTGTTCAGCCAGAGACTACCCGGCGGAGGTTGCAGGCCCGCCTGTGCCAAGGCCGACACAATGAACACATCGTCCTGACACCCCAGCGCGGGCAACCACTCCTGCCTCAACCGGCCTTCCAGGAAAAAATGACGGTTCAGGCGCAGCAGAGGCCATATTTTCCGGATCGAGGTGGCCAGCAGGTGGCAGGAAATCTTCTGCACGCCGTTGGCAAACTGCATCTCCATCAAGCGTGGCAGGCTGTCCTTCAGCAAGGCCAATCCTGACGCATTGGGCGCAGACCCAAAGGCCAGGCGCATCACCTGGTGCTGCAGGTGCAGGCTGCATACGTACACAGCCTGAACACGGTCGTCCTCGCAGACGCCCCATACCTGCACCTCGGCACGCGAAAACAAGGCGCCCAACTGATCGGGCGCCGTCAATGGCAAGGCCGTGCCCAGGCTGGCCAGCACCTCGGGGGCGCCCATCCACTGTTGCAGCGCAGGCGTCAAGTCCTGGGCTTGCAAGCGCCGGAGCTGCGCCACATTCTCCTTCGGCGCCAAAGGTGCGAGGTCAGTCATGTCCGATCAGTGCCTTCAGTGTCCATTGACGAGCGATCTTGCCTGATGAGGTTAGCTTCACCGTCCGAGGGGCCACCAACCGAACATCAGCGGCAGCGCCACTGGCTGCGAATGCCGCCTGCCGGGCCGTTTCCGACCACCGTGTGCGCTCCTTCGGATCCTGGGCGGGGCACTCCACCAGCACCACCAAGTCTGCCGGATCCGCCGGTGGAGGGGGTGCCTCCTGATAGGCCATCACCGTGCCGTGTGAAAGCCGCAGAGCTTCAGAAACGGCGGATTCCACGGCTTCCGCATGCACATTGCGCCCGCGAATGACCATTAGCGATTGCTGCCTTCCGGTGACCACCAAGTCGCCGTCCGCCGTGAGGTAGCCGACATCCTTGGTATGAAACCAGTCATCGCCGGCAGCGGGCAGCAGTTGCCCGTTCTGCCAATAACCTGTCATCAAAGAGGGGCCACGCAAATGAATCAGGCCGGTCTGCCTTGCGGGCAGTGGCTCGACCGCCTCGTTCACGATACGCACCTCCCACCCCGGCAGTGGCTTGCCGCTGGTGAGCGTGCCCGTGTCATCGGCGCGGGCCTGCCCCATGGACACCGCCAGCGTGGCTTCCGCCAGGCCATAGCAGGGATGGAAGCTCTCCCCGGTAAATCCGCTGGCCGCAAAACGCTGGGCAAAGCCATTCAAATCACCGGCACGAATGAAATCACCCCCCACGCCCGCAATGCGCAAGGCACTCAAGGACAGGTGCCGCGTTTCGTCCTCGGGGGTTCTTTCCGCGGCCAGGCGCCAAGCAAAACCCGGTGCGAAGCAGACCGTGCTCCGCAGGTTCGACATGAGCCGCGGCCACAGTTGCGGCCGCCGCGCAAAGGCCTGCGGGGGCAGCAAATCCAGTGGAACAGCACCGGCAATGGGCGAGAGCAGGAAACCCACCAAACCCATGTCATGGTAGAGCGGCAACCACGAAAAAGCCCGGTCAGAGGGCATGATGCGAAGGCCCGCATGCAAGATGCCGTGCATATTGCGGCAGATGGCCCGCTGAGAAATCTGGATACCCTTGGGCGCATTCGTGGTGCCCGACGAGAATTGGATGTAGGCCGGATCGGTGTCCTGCAAAGGCGTCAGCAGTGCGGAATGCGGTGGATCCCCCGGTGGCAAGGTGGCCGTCTGCACAACGGGCACCGCCGCATCCTGGCGCGCAAAATGCGCCTGAAGCGGCGCATGCACCTCATCGATCAACAGTGCGCGGGCTTGCACGTTGCACAACATGCTGTCTATGCGCTGCACGTAGTTCTGCAGCCCCAGGCCCACCTGCGGCGGCGGCACGGGGCAGGGAATCAAACCGGCATGTTGGCAGGCAAAGAAGTTGACGATGAAAGACAGGCTGGTGTCGGCCAGCAAGCCGACGGCGGTATGGCGTTGCCATGAGTGGCAGCTTGCCCACGCCTGTAGCTGCCCTGCTCGTGCCAGAGCGTGCTGATGGAGGTCGCGGTAGCTGATTTGGGCGGCCAACTCGCCTCGGCTGTCGAACAGGCGCAGGCCCGCCTCGCTGGTGGCGGCCTGCGCCAGAGCTTGGGCCAGGCTTTGAGCGGTATGCGGGCCGGGGGGGCTTTCATGGTGGGTGTGCTCTTGGCGGGCTTTGGCTTCTTTTTTTGCTTCTTAATTGCCTTCTGCTGTTTGATTTGAGGTCGGGAGCCGGGATTGCCCCCGGCGGTGCACCTACCTTTCTTTGCGTCGCCAAAGAAACGTAGGCCAAAGAAAGGCGACCCCACTTGCCGTGTCCCTGCGCTGCGCTACGGGCAACCTGTGGTGCTCGATCGAGGGGTGGTGCTGCAGAACTCGCTTTGTTCACTGCGTTCACGCCGCTCAAACAGCTGCAGCAAGCTAGAGCACGAAGCAAGGGCATCTTGCAGTGCCCTTGCCCACCCCCGCTCTGCGCTCCTCGGCACGGCTGTATGGACCGGGGACATGGTGGACACCTGTTCGGGGACATGGTGAACGGTTTTTTGGATATTAAACAATGACTCTGCCGGCCTGTATAGACTGATCGCGCAGATCAATGCGAGCAATTCGAAGGGTGCTCCAGAACACGTCATAGCATCCATCTTCAGTGGGATCAGCTCGTACGGCTACCTGCTGGCCTTTGAAGGCCTTGCCGACCTTCCAGAGGCGGTTTTTCCAAGAGATGGCGCCTTGCTTTTGCACCTGGCGCACCTGCTCGGCGCTGGCGTATTCAGGCTCTGCGGGCCGCTCGCAGTACGGCCTGGGACTGGCCCGGTATCGCACGATCGGCACTTGCATGCCCAGCGCCTGGTGAGGGCGCTGCTGGTTGTACATCTGGCGCCAACGATCAAAGGCTTGCTGGGCTTCGCTCAGGTTGGCAAGAGGCAACCCCTGCAGCAGCTCCGCCTTGAGTGTGCGGTGAAAGCGCTCATCTTTGCCTTGCGTTTGAGGATGGTAGGGCCGTGAGTGGCCCACTCGAATCCCCTGACGCATCAGCCACAGATCCAGGCTGGTGTAGTGACAGCCATCGTAGCCACCCCATGGGCTGCCGTTGTCCATGGTCATTCGAGCGGGCACACCATAGCGACGCATCACCATCTCAAGACGCTGCACCACGGTGGCTTCCTGCTCATCGCCGCACGCCTGCAGACACACGGCATACCGGGAGTGGTCATCAAGAATCGTCAGTGGGTGGCAGCGTCCGCGCAGCATGGCTACGTGGCCTTTGAAATCCATCTGCCACAGATCGTTGGGCTCAGGGTGCTCAAAGCGCCTCCAGGGCGTGGCTGCCTCACTGGCCTGACCCAAAATCAAACCATGGCGACACAAGATCGCATGCACGGTGCTCACTGCAGGCACTTTGACTCCTAAGTTCATCAATCTGTGCGTGAGCTTGCGTGCGCCCCAGGCGGGGTGCTCCTGGCGTAACTGACAGACTTGCTGCTCGAACTCAAGCGGGCATTGATTGGGTGAATGCTTAGGCCTGCGGCTTCGATCGCTCAAGGGCTGAAGCTGGCGAGCACGCTCAAGCCATTTGTAGCCTGTAGTGGGGCTAATGCCAAAGCGCAAGCACAGTGCTCGGATATTGGATTGTTCGTGCTGGGCGAGCGCTACAAATTCTTCGCGTAGGGACATGGCTGAGCTTTCCTGCCAAGGCATCGGTGACCTCCTATAAGGCTGTTCGATACCTAAGCTTGATCTGTTCACCATGTCCCCGAACAGGTGTCCACCATGTCTCCGGTCCATACACACGGCCAGAGGGGTGGGGAGCCACACTCGGGCCATTGCTTCGCTCGGCCTGCGAATCAATAGACCTTACTGCGTTCGGTGATCTTGCTTCTTCCCCCTCTGGGGAGACCGGCCATCCGGCAAGATTGGGATGGGGGATTTCACTGCGCGATCTGCACAGCAGAAAACCATTTAGATCAACCGCTGTGAAAGTCCTCACACGATGGCCTGTCCTCCCGGATCGCCCATTCGCGGCTAAAGCCGCTCCTACAGGGGGCAAGCCCCGGGGATCTGGGCATACGATCGCCCAGGGGGAGAGCGGAAAAGACCACCGAGCGTAGCGCGGTCTGACTATTCGCAGGCCGAGCAAAGCAATGGCCCGAGCCACGGGTCCCCTCTGGCCGTGCCGAGGAGCGCAGAGCGAGGGGTGGGCAAGGGCACTGCAAGATGCCCTTGCTTCAAGATCTGACTTGCCGGCGTTGTTTGAGCGGCGTGAACGCAGTGAACATAGCGAGTTCGACGGCACCACCCCTCGATCGAGCACCACAGGTTGCCCGCAGCGAAGCGTAGGGACACGGCAAGTGGGGTCGCCTTTTCTTGGGTTACTTTCTTTTGGCGACGCAAAAGAAAGTGACTGCACCGCCGGGGGCAATCCCGGCCTCCGACCGTAGATCAACAACAGGAGGCCATTAGGAAGCAGAAGACCACTAAGGTCAACCGCCGTGAAAGCCCTCACCCCTGCCCTCTCCCAGAGGGAGAGGGGGAAAGAAAGGGAGAGAGAGTCCATTCCGAGGAGCCCAGCGAAACCCGTCAACTCAGGCCTCGCCATGCGGCATCACCACCCCCGCCTGCCGCCGCTCAAACAAAAGCGTCCACCGCCGAAGACTGGCCAAATGAAGCGCCACGGCATCCGTCCACCCCTGGCGAAACCAGGCGCTCAGTTCCGGCTCCTTCAATTGGCGGAACGCCGACGCATTCACACATCGGAAGCTGCGGGTCTGGTGCGTGGCACCATCGGGCAGCTGAATGTCAGCGCGCACGTCCGCAAGCAGTTGCGCCTGGCTCAAGGCGTGTATGAAGGCACCCGTTTCCTTCAGGGAAGCGGCGTGCGTGCCCAGCTTCTGAATCAGAGGCGCCAGCGTGGGAGAAGGCTTGCCATCGAAAGTGAACAAAGGCTGCGCCGCGTCGTCGTCTTCCAGCGGCACCACGCGCGGGCTGCTGACATCCAGCATCACGATAGCCTGGTTGGCAGGCGCAGGGCCCACCCCCATGGAGAAGGGGTGGAACTTCAAGATCGCGGGCACGTACTGGTGCGCAGGCCACTGCTGATCGGCATCCAGAAAATCATTCTTCCCTTGCGCCAAGCCCAGCACAGCCAGCGCCTGGGGCACCGGACCCACCGAAAAGATGATGGGGTAGCTGGTCACCACATCCGCAAATTCAGAGAGCGCGATGGGCACCACGTCCAGCGGCTGGCAAAAAGCCCAATCGGGCACCGGGCGCAGGCCCAGACCGATGTGTTGTTCGGACGAAAGGAGCTGCAAATGAGGTGTCATGCGACGGCTAAAGGTTGCAGGCGGACACGGTGGCCGCCGCGCCGTACCAGAAGGGAGCACCATTGCAGATCGATCGGCTGGTCCAGCGGTTCCTGAGCCGTGGGCAAAACCTGCGCATGCAACACGAGTTCGCGCACCAGCGTACGCATTTCCGTCAGGGCAAACAAGCGCCCGCCGCATACACGCTCGCCGACACCAAATGCCGTGCCAAAACCGCTGCCCTCGCGGTTATGGTGCGCTCTGGCGGCGGATAAGTCCAACTGCCACGGGTGGTCACGCCACTGGCTATGCATCTGCAGGCCGACCAGCGACACCAGCGCCACGTCACCAGCCTCAACCGAACCCGTTGCGAAAGCATCAGCCTCGAGGGCGTATCGGCTCAGTATGGGGTTGGCGGGAAACAGGCGCATGGTCTCGCTGAGAAAGTCGTCCAGCAAAGGAGCCGGTGATCCTATCGGATCAGAACAGGCCCGCGCCTCTTCCCGCAATTGACCTTGCACCGCGGGATGTTGGGCCAGCAGATGGCAAGCCCAGCCGAACATGCTGGCACTGGTTTCCGAGCCCGCGGCGAACAGGGTGATCAGCTCCTGCTCCAGGACAAACCGGTCAGGCTGATGGCGGGTGGCGGCCTCGGCTTGCAGCATATCGCGGATGATGGGCTTGCCGGCAAACTCCGCCTGCCGGAACAAGGCCATATCCTGCATGACCCGCGCCTTAGCCGCATTAAGCCGGATCAAGTGCTGCCGCCGTATGTCGCCCGCGAAGCCGCCAGGAGGTACGAACGCGTATTGCGCCCCCAGTTCCAGCAGTTGGAAAAGGCTTTGCGGATCGATGCCCGTAGCCTGAAAATCGATGTCGAGCATGACCTCGGCCAGCACCTGGATGGTCATCCCCCGGAGCCTCTCGTCTGACAACGGGGCGGCCTGGGTTTGCTCTATCAATTCTGGCAGCGCCTGGTGAAAAGCCGCCCGGGTGGCCTGAACCGTTTTCTCCACGTCGTAGTGGTTGAAATGAGGTTGCGTCAGCTGCCTGCGGAAGGCCCAGGCTTCATGGTTCTCGGACATGCGCGAGGGCCCGAGTGTCTGGCGCATCCAGGCCATGTGCTTGGGCCAATTGGCCACATTGGCCTTGAGAATCCGATGCGCATCCCGCGGGTCCTGCACCAGCCAGACCCGCCGCCCGCTGTAGCGGTGAAGATGCGATTCACCCGGTTGGGTGCGGGCGAGGCGATAGAGCTCGTTGCAGATGTCGGACGGATCCATCAGCGCGGAAACCAGCGTCAGTCTGGAATGCTCAGCGGCTGTCCGTCCAGCAGTTTGGCCACATCGCGGACGGTCCTGAGCTGCAGCAGGTCCATCACGTCGGCTTCCGCCCCAGTGGCGTTCTCGATCTCGATCACGATGCCTTCGAACATCAGGCTGTCGACCTCTCGCAAATCCCCGACGTTGGCATCATCGTCAATATGGTCCTCGGGGATCAGCAGGCACTTGGACAGCAGTGCCTTGGCGCGCGACAGGCTGGTGGTCATGGACCTGATGATAGATCAGGAGCGGCTCGCGAAAGACCGCCTGCGCAGGGCCGCGAAACCAGCGATCAATGCGCCCAGCAGCCCCAGGCTCCATTCACCCAGGGTAGGAACAGCCTGGGGCGTGGTAGGCGGTATCACGGTGGGCACATCAAGGGTGACCTTGAAGTCGATCACGTTGGTGGGAACAGTTTCAGTGAAGGGGCCGGGCTCGCCGGGAGTGGCCACCACATTGGTCAGTGGAATCGGCGTCTGCGACAAAGTGGCCACGGGCAACGGGGAGGTCTTCACCAAGACAGGGGTGCCCACCACGGAGCCGGGGTGGCTGACGGGCGTGATGGCCACCTCCGAGCCAGGCAGAATGCCCGGGATCGTTACGCTAACGGTGGTAGACCCCGCAGGAATGGTCACCGTCACGGTGGTCGGTGTGCTGTAGGTCGGCTCATAGCCCAAGGCGACAGGATCGTAGTTGCCGTTTGAGCCGGGATATGTCTTCGGTACAGCCTCCACGGTGAAAGTGATGATGCTGTCGGTAGGCTGCGGGCTCGTCAGCTCGAACGCCACCGTGGCCGCCGTGGTCTTGGCGTTCACGAACACGTTGGAGGATACGGTTCCGCTGGCGGCAATGCTGGCTTGAGCCGCACCAGCCGTGCCAGGCATGGCCGTGGTGTAGTCGAAAAAGTTGGGATCGGCCTGAAAGAAATCCGAGGTGAAAGAACCTGAGCTCGCCGGCAGCGCACTATTCACGCTGTACCCTGTGGCCGGATCGTAGGCAACGTCAATCAGGCGTACATAGCCCTCGTGGAGGGTGCTCGAAAAGCTCTGAGTGGCACTGCCTGCATCGACATCGGCAGCGTTATAGGTGTAGACCGTCGGCAAAGCATCCAACGCACAAACAGCGTCAGCACTTCCGCTAGGCGTCACGGTCACGGCCACACTCGAGGGGCTGGCATAGATGTTTTCGAATGCGACGAAGGCCTGACTCGCATCACTGAATGGCAACTGAAAAACACCGTTCGCCGGGTCAAACGTGATGTCACCGCCAGTGCAACGGACAACGCTGCCAAAGCGGGCACCACTCGGAGGTGCGAAGCTGAACACCGGCACAGGCGGGGTGTCAAGCGTCTGTTGCGGGGTGAAAGTGATGTTCCACGTGCCGGCCCACACGCAGTTGGCGCTCAGCAGGCCGCCTAGCAGCAGGGAACGCACCAACGGGCGGGTTGTACGGAGCAGGAGCGGCGGTGAAGACTTCGGTGGAGCGCTCGTAACCATGCCAGTTGGTTTGTAATAGTTAATAGGACTTAAAAGTCTATTGTTTTTGCATCATTAATGCAAATTATTAAAACCAAATGAAACATGAAAAATCCAAATAATCAATCAAGGTTCCAGGCAAAAATTTTCCGTGAAAGCCGCGCCACCACCCGGAAGCGCCCGGGTTGTATTGAACACGTCCTAGAATCCCAAACCCTCTCATCCCTTTCGTAGGCGCGCAACGCCAGGAGCTCTGTCCATGTCCGATCCCATCCATGTCTCCAGCGAAGAAAGGCGTGCCGAGCACCGCAAGGCTGCATTGGACTATCACGAGCATCCCGTGCCGGGCAAGATCGCCGTGACGGCCACCAAGCAGTTGGTGAACCAGCACGAGCTTTCGCTGGCCTATTCGCCTGGCGTGGCCGCGCCCTGCGAGGAGATCGTCAAGGACCCCTTGGCAGCCTTCAAGTACACCGCGCGCGGCAACCTCATCGGTGTGGTGACCAACGGCACCGCCGTGCTCGGCCTGGGCGACATCGGGCCCCTGGCGGGCAAGCCCGTGATGGAAGGCAAGGCGGTCCTGTTCAAGAAGTTCTCGGGCATCGACGTGTTCGACATCGAGATCAACGAGAAAGACCCCGACAAGCTGGTCGAGATCATCGCCGCCCTGGAGCCCACTTTCGGCGGCATCAACCTCGAAGACATCAAGGCGCCGGAATGCTTCATCGTCGAGCGCAAGCTGCGCGAGCGCATGAAAATTCCCGTCTTCCACGACGACCAGCATGGCACGGCCATCGTGGTCGGCGCAGCGGTAGTCAACGGGTTGAAAGTGGTGGGCAAGCGCATCGAGGACGTCAAGCTCGTCGTCTCCGGTGCGGGCGCGGCCGCCCTGGCCTGCACAGGCCTGCTGGTCAAGCTGGGCGTGCGCCGCGAAAACGTCTGGGTCACCGACATCAAGGGCCTGGTCTACGAAGGGCGCACCGAACTGATGGACCCCGACAAAGCCATCTATGCGCAAAAGACCGACAAACGCACGCTGGCCGAAGTCATCGACGGCGCCGACATCTTCCTGGGTCTCTCCGCCGGCGGCGTGCTCAAGGGCGACATGGTGGCCCGCATGGCGGCGCATCCGCTGATCCTGGCCCTGGCCAATCCCTATCCCGAGATCACGCCGGAAGACGTGAAGGCGGTGCGCGACGACGCCATCATGGCCACCGGCCGCACCGACTACCCGAACCAGGTCAACAACGTCCTGTGTTTCCCCTATATCTTCCGCGGCGCGCTCGATTGCGGCGCCACCACCATCACCGACGAGATGGAGATTGCTGCCGTCCACGCCATCGCCGATCTGGCCCAGGCCGAGCAGAGCGAAGTGGTGGCACGCGCCTACGTGGGCGAAAAACTGGCATTCGGGCCTGAATACCTGATTCCCAAGCCTTTCGACCCACGCCTGATGATCAAGATCGCGCCCGCCGTGGCCCAAGCCGCGGCGGCCAGCGGTGTAGCCACCCGCCCTATCGCCGATCTCGAAGCCTACCGGGACAAGCTGCAGACGTTCGTCTATGCCTCCGGCACCACGATGAAACCCATCATCGATGCCGCCCGCTCCGCCACCAAAAAGCGCATTGCCTACGCCGAAGGCGAGGAAGAGCGTGTGCTGCGCGCAGCCCAGATCGTGGTCGACGACGGCATTGCCCGGCCCACGCTCATCGGCCGCCCCGCCATCATCGCCCAGCGCATCGAGAAATTCGGCCTGCGCCTGGTGGAGGGCCGCGATTACGATGTGGTGAACGTCGAGCATGACGACCGCTACCGGGGCTTCTGGCAGACCTACCATGAGCTGACCAAACGCAAGGGCATCACCGTACCCATCGCCAAGATCGAGATGCGCCGCCGCCTGTCTCTCATCGGCACCATGCTGCTGCGCGCGGGCGACGTCGACGGCATGATCTGCGGCACCTGGGGCACCAACGCCATGCACCTGGTCTATATCGATCAGGTTATCGGCAAAAAACCCGGCGCGCGCACCTTCGCGGCCATGAACGGCCTCATGCTCCCTGGCCGCCAGATCTTCCTGGTCGACACCCACATCAACGTCGACCCCACCGCTGAACAGTTGGCCGAGATCACCGTGATGGCGGCCGAGGAAATGATGCGTTTTGGCCACAAGCCCAGGGCCGCCTTGCTATCACACTCCAACTTCGGCTCATCCAACCAGCCGAGCGCCCAGAAAATGCGCCAGGTACTAGAAATCCTCCAGGCGCAGGCACCCTGGCTGGAAGTGGATGGCGAAATGCACGGCGATGTCGCGCTCCACGCAGCCCAGCGCCGGGAAGTCATGCCCGACAGTCCCCTGACGGGTGATGCCAACCTGCTGGTCCTGCCCAACCTGGACGCCGCCAATATTGCCTACAACTTGCTCAAAGTGGCCGCCGGAGGCAACATCGCCATCGGCCCGATGCTGCTCGGCGCGGCCAAACCGGTTCACATTCTCACGCCGAGCACCACTGTGCGGCGTATCGTGAACATGACCGCACTGGCTGTCGCTGACGCAAATGCCGATGCAGCGGGGGCTCACTGAAGAGTGAATACTCACTAAACGAGCCAGATCAACCACAAGGGCTGCCTGTTATTTAGGCAGCCCTCTTGCTTTTTCGTTGCGGCTGAGTCACACTAGCGCCTTGGAATTCTCGGGTTAACCCGGAGGTTTCCGAAAGGTGTTTTTCATGTTGCGAACAGTGGCATCGTATGCTGCGCGGTCGCTTTTGGCGGTGTCGCTGCTGGCCGGCTCTGGAATGGGCGCGGTTCAGGCACGCGGGTTCTTTCAGGAATCGGCGGCTACCACCATGGCGGCAACGGAGCTCCCTAAAGAAGGACGGCTGACGTATCAGCGCATCCTGCAGGGTGGTCCGTTCGCTCACGAGAAGGACGGTACCGTCTTCGGCAATCGCGAGCGTCTGCTGCCCAGGCAGCGGCGTGGCTATTACCGGGAATACACCGTCGAAACCCCCGGCGCGCGTAATCGCGGCGCTCGGCGCATCGTATGCGGCGGCCCACAGCGCACCGCACCTGATGCATGTTACTACACGAGCGATCACTACTCGAGTTTCAGAAGGATCATTGAATGAAGGCGCTTGAACAATTTCAGGCGGCACCCTCGCAGTCGCAGATGCCGCCTCCGGCAGACCGGTTACTTACTAAAGAGAAAGCAGCGGAGATGGACGCACCACTTCGTCAATCACAAGAGGTCCCCTTGAAAGGGGTTCGCTCGAACATCGTGCAATCGATCCGCGCATTCCGCGTGACGGATCTCCAAGACGCGGCAGTGCAACTCAACCAGCACTTCCTGTATGCCAATCTTGCTAACGCACAGACCAAGCAAGACGTGCTGGACATGATTGCCGACCAGTTCACCTTCCCGGCGCACTTCGGCAAGAATTTCGACGCCCTGTACGACTGCATGACCGACCCGCTGCACAAGTCGGGCCCGCAACCGGGCTTCATCGTGGTGCTGGAGCAGATTCCCGCCACGGCCAAGTTCGACAAGGAAGCCCGCGAGCAGTTGCTCGATATCTTCCGCGATGCCGCCGATTACTGGGGCGATCGCAAGATCCCTTTCCGGTGCTTCTATTCTTTTCTGTAGCCCGTTCTGCGCAAACCAGCCAAGCAGAACGGGCGAACGAGGCTCCACAAGGCGAAGCATCCCGCACGGTTGCAGCCGATCCGGCCGCCGAACCAGGTGAAAAGATGCCCACCGACAAGCTTGTCGACATCTCTCCCCTGGCACTGCGCATGAGCAGCCCCTTCAACGCGGGCTACTGGCTCTCCGCCGCCTGACCGTCGCCGCGTAGCGCCGATGGCCGCAAAGCCCGTCCTTGAGGCGGGCTTTTTCGTGCCTGACACGGCACCCTTGTAGGAGCGGCTTTAGCCACGAACGGCGTCCACTGTGAGAAAACAGGGGTCAGATTCCAATTTCTCGAACCCACAGCTTCGTTGGACAATGGGCGCCACCGGTCCAATCACTCCACCGAACTTTTTCGCTTACCCGGCATCCATCCATCTCCATGAAGCGACTCCACATCATCACGGGCCTGGTGCTCCTCGCCCTGCTCGCGGCCGGCTGCGCCGTACTGGATGAGAAGCAACGCGAATGGATCTTCCAGCCGAGTGACCGGAGCTGGGGGAATGCGGCCACCCTGGCGGCCGGCATGCAGGATGTGTGGATCGACTATGACTCGCGCATCACCAAAGCGCCCGTACGCCTGCACGGGCTCTGGCATCCGGCCCAGCCGCCGAAAAAAACGGGCGATGCCGCCTGCAGCCCCGTCTTGCTTTACTTGCACGGTGCCCGCTACAACGTGACCGGTTCGGCACCGCGCATTCAACGCATGCAGGAGCTGGGCTTCTCGGTGCTCGCCATCGATTACCGGGGGTTCGGCAAGACCTCCCGGGAGCTGCCCTCAGAAGATATGGCCTACGAGGACGCGCGTGCCGCCTGGAACTGGCTGGCGCGCCAGCATCCGCAAGCGCCCCGCTACATTTTTGGCCACTCCCTGGGCGGCGCAGTAGCCGTGGAGCTGGCCGAGCAAGTCACCGACGAACGCGGGCTGATTCTCGAAGGCACGTTCACCTCCATTCCCGACGTGGCCAGCTCCATGAAGTGGGGCTGGCTCCCGGTAGGCCCGCTGATCACACAGCGCTTCGAATCAGCTTCACGCATAGGACGCGTCGGCTCGCCCGTACTCGTGGTGCACGGGGCGCAGGACCGGCTCATCCAGCCCGAGCTGGGACGCCGCCTGTTCGAGGCCGCACATGAGCCCAAACGGTTCCTGCTGGTCGAGGGCGGTTCGCACCACAACACCAACGCCGTAGGCCAGGACGAGTACCGCGCCGCGCTGCCACAGGTCTTCGGCGGCGGGTGCTTCAAAGCGCCGGAGTTGCGCACCAGTATCGGCTGATCAGGCCTTCTGGAGCAGTTGCAAGGCGCCGGAGCCCACCGGCGGATGCCGCGGCAACGCGTCCAGCGGGGGAAAGTCCGGCAACGGCTTGCGCGCCACCGTGGCAGCGTGATCGGTCTCCATACCCAGCCCACGCAGCAGCAGCGCGGCAGTGTCCATGTCGTGATCCGCGGACGCCTTGCCCTGCGCCGCCGTCAGCATGGCCTGTGAGCCCAGGCCCATGACCAGATCCAGCGCCGCCGCCTCGCTGGACAAATGGAACGCCTTCTGCTCAACACCCAGCCGCAAGTCAGCCAGTGCGAACTGCGCGATGTACTGGGCCGTCGCGGGGACCGAGGCGGAAATCTCCAGCAGCAGCAGCGCCCAACGCGGACTCTCGCGGGCCAGCCACACATGGCGCCGGTGGCCGATGACCGTGCGCTGGGCTCCCTCCGCGACGCCGTCCAGGCTTTGCAGGATGCGGGCGTTGAGCGCCTCCGTCATCCACAGCGCCAGCGCCGCGACGATGGCCTCTTTCGTGTCGAAGTGGTTGTAGACGGTGCCCGTCGTCATGCCGGCCACGGCGGCGATCTCCTGAATCGTGGCGCCGGGCACGCCCTGCGCGCCAAATACCTGCACGGCTGCCAGCAGCAGTTGCCGGCGCGTGCGTTCGCGCTTGCCTTGCCCGGACGGCTGCCAGGCCAGTGCCTCGGCCAAAGGCGCAGGCAGGTCGGCTATTGACAGGCCCTTAAAATTTGACATAACATTCAATTTTCAATACTGTGATTAAAAATGATCACTAGATACATTTTAAAGGAGACATTGTGACTGCATCCCCTCTGAGCCTCGGCTATCTGGTATTTGAAGCCTCACGCCTGCCGGACTGGCAGCGCTTTTGCCAGCAGGTGCTGGGGCTGGGAGCGCCATTGGTCAACATTGACGGCAGCCAGGGTTGGCAGATCGACGGCGCCAGCCAGCGCCTGATCGTGCAGCCCGGGCCAGCCGACGACATCGCTGCCATTGGTTTCGAATGCGCGGACGATGCGGCACTCGACGCCGTTCTTGCGCGCCTGGAGTCGGCCGGTTCGCCAGCACGGCCGGCGGATATCCCGCTGCGCAAGGCCCGCCGGGTGCAACGCCTGTACACGCTGCGCGATCCAGAAGGCAATGCGGTGGAACTGTTTACAGGCCTGGCACCCGCGGCGCAACCGTTCGCGTCGCCATTTTTCCCGTCGGGGTTCTGCACGGGCGAGGGGCTTGGCCTGGGCCATGCCGTGCTGGTCGCGCGCGATCTGGAGCGGCTGGAGGCCTTCTACATGGCGCTGCCCGGCTTTGCCGTGACCGAACGTCTGGCCGCCCGCACCGGGCCGATCGAGGTGCGAGGCACTTTCCTGCACTGCAACCGCCGCCATCATTCGCTGGCGTTGCTGGCGCTGCCGCTGGGTAAGCGGCTGCACCACTTCATGCTGCAGGCACGCGAGCTGCCCAGCGTGGGTACGGCCTACGAGCGCGCGCGGCAGCTGAAGGTGCCGATCAGCCTGGGCCTTGGGCAGCATCCGGCACCGGACGGCACCTTCTCCTTCTATGGCGCTACGCCCTCGGGCTTCGATTTCGAGATCGGTGCGCTGACACGGGAGATCAATCCCGGTGGCTGGCAAGAGCAGCATACGGGGGAAACCAGCGCCTGGGGCCACCAGCCCACCTGGCGGCTGCGCATGCGCATGGCGGCCGGCTTGCTGCGCCACCGCACGGGCCTGCTGCGCCGCCGGCGCGCCAAGGTCTGAAACTTAAAGCCTGAAACCGCGCCGGCTGCAGGCGGCTCAGGCTATCTGCACGCGCAACTCGGGCAAGCCCGTCACTTGCCCCACCACGGTATCGCCAGCGACGACAGCGGCCACGCCTTCCGGCGTACCCGTGTAGATCAAGTCGCCGGGTTGGAGCTCCCAAGCACTGGAGAGATGTTCGATGGTTTCTGCGATGTTCCAGATCAGCTTGTGGATATGGCTGCGCTGGCGCTCACCGCCATTGACGGTCAGGCTGATGGCGGCATTGGTGATGTCCCCTGCCGCCTGTGCCGGCACGATGGGACCGATCGGCGCGCTGAAGTCGAACCCCTTGCCGATGCACCATGGCCGCCCCTGCTTCTTCATGTCGTTCTGCAAGTCGCGGCGGGTCATGTCCAGTCCCACGGCGTAGCCATAGATGTGCGAAAGCGCATCCGCGGCCTTGATGTTCACGCCGCCTTTGCCAATGGCCACCACGAGTTCGATTTCATGGTGCAGGTTCTTGGTTAGTGAGGGATACGGCATGCGGCCGGTTTCTCCCTCGGGGACCACCAGCACGGCGTCGGCCGGCTTGAGAAAGAAAAAGGGCGGCTCACGGCCAGTGAACCCCATCTCCTTGGCATGGTCCTCGTAGTTGCGGCCGACACAGTACACGCGGTGAACCGGAAACAGATCGGGGCTGCCGGCAATGGGAACGCCCGTCAAGGGGGTGGGGGAAAAGAGGTAGCTCATGGTGTCAACGTGGTTGGAAAAACGATCAGCTTATCTAGCTTATCTGCTCCCCGGCCAAGGCGGGTAAATAAGCACTCACGAGCTCAGCGGGCAGCCGTGAAAGAAAGCGCTGGCGCACCGCGGCAGTGGCCCGCTGCAGGCCAGCCATGTCAAGGCTGGCCTGGTCCGCGATGTGGACGCCAAGCGAGCGCAAGCGGATCATGGCGGCCGTGTCCTGCCTGGCGGCGCTGATGCGTTGCAGTTCGGTGGCATCGGCCACGGCGTCGCGCAGCTCCTGGCGCTGCGCGGGTTCAAGCTGCTCGAACCAGGCGCGCGGGCATACCAGAAGCAACACGCCAAAAAAATGGCCCGTCAGGCTCACATAGGGGTGATGCCGCCACAGCTCGAAAGTCAGCAGGTTGGTCAGCGGATTCTCCTGTGCATCAACCTCGCCACTTTGGACTACACGCACCAGATCCTTCACATCCGTCGTAACGGCGCTGAAGCCGAGCGATTCGAGCGCCTGGCGGTAGAGGCCGCTGTCGAGCGTGCGGATCACCAGGTGACGGCAGTCCTCCGGCGACAAAATGGGGCGCACCGCGTTGGATACATGGCGAAAGCCATTGTCCCAGAAGGCCAGCACCTGAAACCCGCTTTGGCGCGCGACCGCCTCGCGCAGCAGCGCTCCCGCATACCCATCCAGCGCTTGCAGCGCCGCTTGCCGGTCTTGCACGGAAAACGGCAGATCGAGCACCGCCAACTCGGGCACGCGCGCGGACAGATAGCCCGAAGCCATGTAGCCGATATGGCGTTCGCCCGCTTCGATCGAGCGAAACAACGAGGCTGCGCTTTCGCCGCACGAGGTGACGTCCGGCAGCAGGTGCGGCGTGCCCACGGCGCCCTCATTGAGCCGGCGCGCCAGGGCTGTGAGCGCCACGGTGAGGATGGAAGCCCCGCCTTGGTAGCCGGCCAGATTCAGTGCCTTGTGGGAACGCTTGAGCATGCCGCGCCGCTCCGGCATCAGGTGGTGGTGATGTTGGCTTCGCGGATGATCTTCTCCCAACGCGCGTAGTCATCCGCCACGATCTGGCTCAATTGCTTCTCGTCCCTGGCCCAGGGTTCGAGCCCCGAGCGGACCAGCTGCGCCTGAAACTCGCGATCGCTGGCCACCGCCTGGGCTTGCCGGCGCAGCTCCGACAAGGCATCCCGCGGGACCTCCTTGGGCAGGAAGAACGCAATCCACGACGAATAATCGTAGTTCTTCACGCCCTCTTCCTGCAGCGTGGGCAGATCGCGAAACTGCGCATGGCGTTCACTGCCGCAGTAACCGATCAACCGCACGCGCTGATCGGCCAGAAATGGCTGCGCCAGCGACAGCGCCATCGACATCACATGGACCTCGCCGGTGGCCACCGCCAGCGCCGCCTGGCTCGCACCGCGGTACGGCACATGCTCCAGCTTGGTGCCGGTGTAGGCATTGAACATTTCAGTGGCCAGGTGCTGGGGGCTGCCCACCCCGCCAGAGGAATACGTGATCCGCTGCGTCTTGGCGGCCTTGATCAGATCGTCGATGGTCTTGATCGGAGAGCTCCCCTGCACGGCAAAGAAGGTGGGAATGTTGGCGATACCGGCCACGGGCACCAGCTCGCTTCGCGGGTCGCCTTTCATGTTCTTGCCCTGCAGATGCGGCAGCACGGTCAGGATGCTGTTGTTGAGCGCGGCTACGGTGCGGCCGTCGGCACGCGCGCGGCCAATGCGTTCCAGCCCCACCAGACCTGCCGCCGCGGCCACGTTCTCGACCACGAAACTGTTGCCGTTCATGCGCTGGCCCAGCCGGTCAGCCATGTGGCGGACGGCCACATCCGATGCGGTTCCCGCCTGCAGGGGCAGCACCACGGTCACGGAACCGCTGGGATAAGCCTGGGCCCTGGCGGACAAGGGCGCGAGGAAACCAAGGCCCGTGGCGCTGCCACAGGCCAGAAGTCGGCGTCGGTTGAGCATGGGTGTCTCCAGTCTCTGGTGTGTGAATCGTTTCTGGCCGCTGTGACCGCGATGCCTGAACAGGCACGGATGCCTAGAATGCCGTCGCTTTGGCGGGCGCTTCTTTCGCTGTGACCTCCTGCGCAGGCCGTTCGTTGCGGCCTTCGTCCGTCCATGCGGGCACGCGGCCGATCCGGGCGGCTTCGTCCCATGCAAAGTTGAGCTCCACTTTCAAGCCATTGATGGGCTCACGCATGAAGAGTTGGTAGAGGTTGGAGTTGTGGGCCTTGCGCTCGCTGAACTCGACGCCGTTCCGGGTCAGCCGGTCGATGAACTCCTCGATGCCTTCGCAATTCAGGCAAATATGATCAATGCGGCCCGAGCCGAGCGCGCCGGCCGCCGAGAAATCGCGGTCGCCATCGGTAGGCGTTTTCAGGTAAGTGTCCTGGTGTTCGGAATGCCTGGCCTTGCCGATGTGAATCACATCCTGCTCGCCGATGTAGAGCCAATACACCGGAAAACCGAATTCGGGGTGATAGCCGTTGCGGAAGCCGAGGTTCTCGACGAACCAGTCTCGTGTCGCCTCAGGATCGTGCGTGAGGATGAGCACGTGTTCAAGAAAACGAAGTCCCATGCCGATGTCTCCTGATGGTGTTGTTCCTGCGCCTGCGCCAAGACCCAAAGGCCAAAAAGCCCAAAGCCTTCTACCCGGCGTGCTCCGCGGCCACCGGCCGCGTCTCGCCCGTTTCCATCGAGGTGCGCGTGGCATGGACCGACGCATAGATCCAGAGGATCTTCATGGGCTCCGTCTGCGACATATTCCGGAAACGGTGCGGCAGGTTGGGAGGAATGAAGGTCGTGTCCAGGGGCTTGAGTTCCTGCACATCCCCATCGATGTCAAGATAGGCATGCCCGCTGAGCAGCATGACGCTTTCCTCGCAATTGTGGCTGTGGAAGGCGATGGCGGCTCCGGGGCCGAACTCCGTGATGCCGTTGATGAACGTCGTGGCGCCGACCGAGGGCAGCACCAAGGGCGTGGTGCGGGCACCGCCTCCGCGGTCGTGGCTTTTGATCTGATCGGGGCGCAGCACGGCATACTTGGCAGTGGTGGTCATGGGGTCTCCTTGAGGGGGCGTATCGGGGGGAGATGGCTCATGCGAATGCGGTTTCCTGCAGCGCGGGAATGTCCAACTGGGCGGCGAGCGTGTGCAGCTCGCTCATCAGCCCCGCCGCGATGGGAACGCCCTCTTGCCGGTAGCGTGCCCGCTTCTCGTGGCTTTGCTCGCCCGGCAGCCAGATGCGCTCCACGCCAGGAAGGCGCGCGCTGCCTCGGATGTCTCGCACCAGATGATCGACGCTCTGCTTGAACACCTGCGGATCACCGAACGCCGAAAGGTCGATCACGAGAATGGCCTGGCCGGTGTTGGTGACTGTCTTGAAATCCGCATTGAAATCGATCACATCCCTGCCCATGGCCGCACCGCCCAGCGTGCCGGCGAGCAGCCCCACGATGAGCGCGAGCCCGTAACCCTTGTGCGCACCGATGGGCAGCAGAAAGCCCTCGCCCGAGCGGTTCGGATCGAGCAAGGGCTTGCCTTCCCTGTCGATCATCCAGCCCTCGGGCATGAGTTCGCCGCGCTTGGCCTTGGCCTTGACCTTGCCGTAGGCCGCCACCGTGGTTGCCATGTCCAGCACCACAGGCGGCTCTTCGCCAGCGGGGATGCCCGCGGCAATCGGGTTGGTGGACAGCAGCATGTCCATCCCGCCCCAGGGCGGCAGGTGGTTGGCATTGCCCACGGCAAAGTAAAGGCCCAGCATGTCATGCTGCAGCGGCTTGCGGGCGTAGAGCGATGCCGGCCCCGCATGGTTGCTGAAACGCGTGCTGACCCAAGCCACACCACAGGTGCGGGCCTTGGCGATCGCGATGTCCACCGCCTGGCTGACCACCAGGTGGCCCATGCCGTTGTCGCCATCGACGATCGCCGTGCCGGGCCGCTCTTCAACGACGCGAATATCGGGATGCGTATTGATGCCCCCGGCCTGGATGCGTTTGATGTATTGCGGCAGGCGAATCACGCCATGGCCATCGGAGCCCTGCAGGTCGGCCTCGGTCATGAGCCGGGCGATCTCTGCCGCATCCGCATGCGGCAAGCCTTGCCTGGCAAAGGCGGAATGAATGAATTGCTGCAGCGCTGGCGCCTGGACGATGGAAGTCATGTGAGCGGGTAGAGGAAAGATGAGAGCGCGGCCCTGGCGTTGAACGGAGCCTTGGAACGTGTTCTTAATTGGCGGTGATGCCTTTGGCCTGGATCAACTTGCGGTAGAGCTCGTATTGGTTCTTGGTGGCCTCGCCAAATTCCGCCGCGCTGGTGCCTCGCGGTGTCACGCCGATCGCCAGCAGCTTGTCGCGGGTGGCGGGATCGTCCACGGCCTCGCGGGCTGCCTTGCTGAGCTGCGCGATGATGGCCGGCGGCGTGCCCGCGGGCGCCACCATCGCAAACCACGAGTTGAACGTGAAGTTGGGCATGCCCGCTTCCTGGAAAGTCGGCACGTCCGGGTATTGCGGCAGGCGCTGCGGCGTGGAAACCGCCAGCAGCCGCAGCTTGCCGCCCTGGATCAGAGAGGTCACGGTGCCCAGGCCTTGCATGGACGCCTCCACTTCCCCGGCGGCCACCGCGACCGCCGCCGGCGTGGCCCCTTTGTAAGGGACATGCACCACGTTGATGTTGGCGCGGTCCAGGACCAGCGCCATGCCGATGTGCTGGGGACTGCCGTTTCCGCCGCTGCCGTAATTCAGCTTGCCGGGAGCGGCTTTGGCCGCCGCCGTGAAATCTGCGAGGCTGCGGTAGGGCGAATCGGCCTTGACCACCAGACCCCATTCGACCGTACCGACCAACGATACCGGCGCGAAATCCGTCAGCGCATTCCATGGCATCTTCGCAGTCAGGTGCGGCACCATGGTCAGGATGCTGTCATTGAAGCCCCCAACCGTGTAGCCGTCTGGCGCCGCACGCGCCAGGCGCTCGGCCCCGATCACGCCCGCGGAGCCCGTGATGTTCTCGATGGCGAAACCCTGCCCCATGGACTCCCCCATCTTCCGCGTGACCAGCCGCGCCGCGTTATCCACTGCGCTGCCGGCCGCCAGGGGAATGATCATCCGGATCGGCTTGTCCGGGTAATGCTGCGCCTTGGCGGCTATGGGCAAGGCGAGCAAGGCCGCCAGTGCGAGCAAACCAATCGGTCTCATGTGATGTCTCTGTATTGTTGTGAGGCGCCCGCCCCATGCGAAGCTGGAGCAGAGCCTGCAGGTTAGAGAGGCAAGCCCTGCTTGTCTAATGCTTAATTTGCGCCCTGCCATATCATCTTGATATCGCAGGCCGGCATGCACTTTTTCATGAACCTCAGAACTCTTCGCTATTTCGTCGTCGTGGCCGACAGCGGCAGCCTGACCGCCGCGGCCGCCGCCATACCGATTGCGCAACCCGCGCTCACCCGGCAGATGCGCGAACTGGAGAATGAGACCGGTGTTCAACTGCTGCAGCGCCTGCCGCGCGGCGTGCGGCTGACCCAGGCGGGCGTCACGTTGTATGAATCCGCTCAGCGCATTCTGTCGGAGGCCACGCGTTTGAACCGGCGCCTGGCCCACAGCCAGGAACGCGATGCCGTGCCGGTGGTGGTCGGTGTATCGCCCACTTTGGCCCGCCTGGTGCTGCCCGGCCTGTTCGAAAAGACCATCGCCGCGGTCTCCAATCTGGAGTTGCGCGCCCGAGAGGCCTTCACGCCGGAACTGATCGATTGGCTGGAGCGGGGCATGATCGACATGGCCGTGCTGACCAATCCTCCGCCGGGGCACGCGCTGTCATTCCATCCCCTGCTCGGGGAGCCGTTCGCCCTGGTCTCGCACGCCCGGATGGGTATCGGCCCCATGGTGTCAGTCAACCAGCTCATTCGCATACCGCTTCTAATGACCAGCCTGCACCGGGGCCTGGTGGACCGCCAGTTGGCCAGCTTGGGAAAGTCCCTGCGTGTCCAGGCGGAGATCGATTCCGTGGATTCGATCCGGGAGCTGGTCTTGCGCGGACGGTGGGCCACCGTCATGCCTGTCTCGGTGTTTCACGAGCATCTGCGCCAGGAACCCGTGGTGATGTCCGAGATATCAGGCATCCAGCTCAATCGCCTGCTGGTGCTGGCCACGCGCATAGACCCTCGCCCGAACCCTTCCCTCTCAGTGGTTCATGACCTGGTCATAGGCGAGTTTGCGCGCATGGAGCGCCAAGGCATCTTCAGCTTCGTCGGCACGAGGTAAATCGGCAAAAGCCGGAATCTGACCCCCATTAAACTCCCCATTAAACTCAAATGGGGGTCAGATTCCGGTTTTTTCGGACATGCGCCGCTCACCCAGCCGCGGCGCCTCCCGCGACATCCAGCGCCAGGCACAAGTCGTCCCAGGCCTTGGCTTTCTCTGGCAGGGCCCGCAGCAGGTAGGCCGGGTGATAGGTCACGATCACGGGCACACCTTCGTAGTGGTGCACACGGCCGCGCAGCCGGCCGATGGGCTCGCTGGTCTGCAGCAGCGACTGCACGGCGAAGCGGCCCATGGCGAGGATGATTTTCGGGCGGATCAAGGCCACCTGGCGGCGCAGGTAGGGCTCGCACTGGGCAATCTCCTCAGGCTGCGGGTTGCGGTTGCCCGGGGGGCGGCATTTCAGCACATTGGCGATATAGACGCCTTTACGGGCTTTTCCTTGTTTCGGCGCGAGCGGTTCGGTCAGGGCATCGGCAGGATCCCCGGCTTGGCGCGAGAGGTTGATGGCCGCCAGCATGTTGTCGAGCAGCTTGCCCGCCTGGCCGACGAAAGGCCGGCCCTGGCGGTCTTCGTTTTCGCCGGGCGCCTCGCCCACCACCATCCATTCGGCTTGATGGCTGCCGACGCCAAACACCGTGTTCGTGCGGCCGGCACAAAGGCCGCAGGCCTGGCAGCCAGCAACAGCCGCCTCCAGCTGCGGCCAGTCCATGAGTTCGATACCCTGGGGGCGCAGCATGCGCTCACCGGGCACGGCAGTGGGGGCCGATGAAGCCTCTGGTGCCGCTGGAACGATGTGAGGCGTTGAAGGGGGTGAGGAGATTGGCTGTGAGGGTGGTGGAGGCACAGGAGCCTCCACTTCGTGCGAGGCGGCTCTCACCAGCGGCGCCTCCTCCACCTGAGCAGGCCGGGGCACGGCTTTAGGCGCCCAAACGCGCACCCCCATCTCGGCGAGCATGGCACGCTGGCGGTCGTCGAGGAAGGTCATATCAGTCATTCAAAGCTCAGCGCGCCCTGCGGCTCGGCAACAAAAATAGGCCCTCAAAGGCCGCGGAGCAAGCCATTCCGGGGCACCCGCGGAGCTGGCTCCGCCAGGCCGCCGGGTGCGTCCCCCCGCAGGGGGGAAGGCGCGTAAGCGACTCAGGGGGAGGCTCATGTCAGCACAAGACTCATCACCACGGCATCCTCGCGCTGGCCGTTGCCGGCAGGATAGTAAGCTTTGCGCAGGCCGGCACGGACGAACCCGCAGCGCTGATAAACGTGTTGCGCCCGCGTGTTGCTGACGCGCACCTCCAGCCACAGCCAATGCGCGCCCTGGCTCCGTGCCCACAAGACGAGGGCATCGAGCATGACCAAGGCCCAGCCCTGGTGCTGAGACGCCGGCGCGACGGTGATGTTGAGCAGGTGCACTTCATCGACCCCCTTCATGGCCACGAAGTAACCCAGCAGTTCATCACCGGCCAACAGGCATTGGGCCTGATAGCCGGCGTTCAGCGTGTCGAGAAAATTGCCGCGCGTCCAGGGATGGGTATAGGCCACCTGCTCGATGGCCAGCACGGCCGGCAAACGCTCGGGCGTGAGCGGCTCGAAGCCAGCTTCCTTCCCCGCTTGGGCAGGGCTGGCGGAAAGATCAGGGACTGCGCTCATTGGCGTGGGTGCGAGGGTACTAGGATGTGTTCTCAATTTTCAGCGGCGGCAGCCCGCTCTGCTGTCGTTTGCGCCACTTTATCGCGAATATAGAGCGGCAGCGCCTGATCAGCCGGCACAGCCTGGCCGGCCGCCAGCAACGCGGGCGCCAGGCTGAGTAGCGCGCTTGCCGTGGGCAGCGCGCTGATGCGCGGAAGGCTGCTCAGTAGCGCCGGGAGACGTTCCCCATAAGCTGCCCAGGCATTGCCTGCCAGTATCCATTTTCCGTCTTCTGCATCCTCCCCCGTGGGGAGCGCCCATTGCTCCGGCTTGCCCACACTGATCCCGTGGACGGCCGTCCAGCCGCCGGCCTCCCAGACATAGGCGGCACCATAGATTTCGCTCATGCGCGCATCCAGCAGGGCCAGCACCTTCATGGCGGCCCCGTTTTGCAAACGTGCCTCTTCCGCCACGGCCATCAGGGTGTCGACTGGCAGCACCGGGACGCCACCCGCCCGGCGCGCGCCGAAAGCCAAGCCTTGCGCCACGGAACACGCCGTGCGCAAACCAGTGAAGGAGCCTGGCCCCCGGCCGAACACAATGGCGTCCAGCTCGGCTGGCGCAAGCCCTGCCTGTGCCAGCAGTTCCAGCACAGCGGGAATCAGCGTGGCGGAGGCCTGCGCGCCTCCCGCGCCAGTGTGCGTCCAAGTGCGGCCGCCATGCTGCACGGCGATGGACAGCTGGTCGGTGCTCGTGTCAAAGGCAAGAAGGTTCATGGTGTCACGCTCCTGACCGCAGGCATCATTGCCTTGTCGGTCTCCCGGGCGCGAGCCACGCGCACGCCGAACAGAATGCCGATCGTCACCAGGGCCAGCCCCGCCAACAGGTTAAGACCCAGGGGCTCGCCCAGAAAGATCACAGCCCCCAGCGCCGAAAGACCGGGCACCAGGGCGGTGATCATGGTCGAGCGCACCGGCCCGAAATGACGAACCATGTAGGTGAAGCTGATGCCGGAGATCACTACGGAGCCCCACCCCTGGAACATCATCTGGAAAGCGATCTCGCTCCAGGGAGCGCTGGCCAACCGGCTAGGCAGCAGCCCCAGGAAAGCCAGCACCGCGTAGGCCGGCACATACGTACAAAAGCCGAATGCGGTGACGGCGATGGTGGCGCGCACCGCATCCAGCTTGAAGTGCCGCGCCAATACGCCATACACCGCCCAGCAGAGCGCGGCCGACATGAAGATCAGGTCGCCCTTCCAGACCTCGCCGCCGCCAAGGCCGCGCAGCAGGCTCATGCCGCCCACCACGGCATCGCCAGCCAGAATGCAGACCAGGCCCAGCAAGCGCGCCTTCGTAAGCCGTTCGCCGAGAAACAGAAGAGCCAACAGCGCCGTCCACAATGGCAGGCTGCCTGGCATCAGCACTGAAGCATGCGCCGCCGGGGCGTAGAAAAATCCCGCGTAGCACAGCACCGCGTACAAAAGGCCGCCAAAGAACCCGGCGATCACCGTCTGGCGCAAAGGCAAGGGCGAAAGGCCCAGCAGGGAAGAAGAAGTCCTGCTGCCCGGATCACGGCGCGTGAGATAAAGCCCCCAGGGCAGCAGCACCAGGGAGGCGCCGAGGATGCGGCACAGCCCGATGTCGAAGGGGGTCAGGGTGTGGCCGGCTGACGCGCGGGCAATGACGATGAAACCAGTCCAGATGGCCACCGTGACCACCGCCGCGAGCAGACCGGATGCACGGGGAGAAAAACGCATGGGGTGAATTATCCTGGAAGCGGCAGTTGAACGCCCTCGCCAGTGCCGTGATCGGCGTGCCAGGCAAGGCGCGAGGACGCGGCAGGCTAACGCCTGCAAGGACGAGCAACGCCGCATGGTACGTCGAGCGCGGTGCTGGCGAGGGCGTAGCGCTCTCACCCAATAGCTGAAGCTGAACGAAGCGGCCATATTCAGCATTCACGAGGTCGTTATGAAGATCTCAAGCGATCGACTGCCGCTCCCAGGATATAACGCCGTTAGACTTTTGGTCGTGGAACTCAGAATTGCCCTTTCTATTCGGCCAGCTGTCAGCCTGCTCATCTGGTCTTTCCTGCTGCCTTTTCAGGCTCTTGCACAAGACACCCTGCCCTCCCTTCCGCCGGAAATCAGCCAGGCGCTGGCGCAAGCCGAGGTTCCGGCCAGTGCGGTCTCCATGGTGGTAGCCCCCCTGCCGCCACCGCCCGGCTCTGTCAGCCGCCAGCCCGCGCCGGCCGCCGCCAGCGGCGAAGGCAACCCGGTGCCTGCGCCCTCGACATTGCCGCCGCCTCGCCTGAACTGGCAGGCCGACATGCCCATGAGCCCGGCCTCGGTGATGAAGCTGGTTACCACGTACGCCGGCCTCGATCTGCTCGGACCCAGCCATTTCTGGAAAACGCGCGTCTTCACCCAGGGCTACATCAAGAACGGCGTGCTGAATGGCGATCTCCTGATCAAGGGCAGCGGCGACCCCAAGCTGGTGCTGGAACGCCTGCAGGACCTGATGCGTGCCATCCAGGACAAGGGTGTGCGCACGGTCAATGGCGACATCCTGCTGGACAACAGCGTGTTCCATCTGCCCCCGCACGATGCCGCCGCGTTCGACGATGACCCGCTGCGACCCTATAACGCGGGGCCGGACGGCCTGCTGGTGAACTTCAAGGCGCTGATCTTCAAGTTCATTCCGGAGCCGGGCAAACGCCAGGTGCGTGTGGAGAGCGAACCGCCGATCGCCGGCGTCAAGATCCCTGCCACGGTGCCCGCAGCCCCCGGCCGCTGCGGCGATTGGCGCACTACTCTGGACGCCCATTTCGAGGACCCGAACCACATCAGCTTTGACGGCCGTTACCCCCGCAACTGCGGTGAGCAAAGCTGGTCGATCGCCTACGTAGACCCGTCCAGCTATGCGCCCAGAGTGATCGATGCCATGTGGCGGGCCTCGGGCGGCAAACTGACCGGCCAGGTGAAGATGCTCGGGCGCCCTGCCACCGGGCAACCGCTGGTCACCGGCTTGTCGTTGCCTCTGGTCGACATCATTGCCGACATCAACAAGTTCTCCAACAACGTAATGGCCCAGCAATTGTTCCTCACGTTGTCGGCCAGCGGCGATGGGCGCGGCAGCTTCGCCGAATCGCGCAACGTTCTCAAGCGCTGGTGGCGCGAGCGCTTCGGCATCCGCGCCACGCCCGTGATTGAAAATGGCTCCGGCCTCTCCCGCACGGAGCGCATCACGGCAGCTTCTCTCACCGCCATGCTGCAGCGCGCCGCGGGCGGCCCTGAAGGCGCCGCGTTTGAGCAATCGCTCAGCATCGCCGGGGTAGACGGCACCACCCGCGCCATGGCCAGCCGCAACCCCGCTTCCGAAGCCATCGGCAATGCCCGTCTGAAAACCGGGACCTTGCGTGATGTTGCCGCCGTGGCCGGCTATGCCACAGGCCGGTCCGGCCAGCGCTACAGCGTGGTCGGCATGATCAACCATCCCAACGCCGCCGCGGCGCGGCCAGCGCTGGATCAATTGGTGGAGTGGGCGGTGCGGGATACGGGAAACTGAACTTGTGGGATTAAGTCCCCTCCGGCGCCCGCCACACATGCGGAGGCCAGAGACCTCTCTTCCTTCTTCGATTGGGCCAGTCGAATAACTTATCAAAATCATTTACACAAAATCAAAAATCACCTGCGGCACATTTGGAATCCTTCCGTGACATTTCCCACGACTCCCCAAAATTGGAGAGAAGTTAGTTAATTTCTCGTGCTTGAATAACTCTTGGTAACACTTTAAAGCCGAACCGGCAGGCTCATCTTCCAGGAGCAGAGCATGAAATTGCATCGATGCGCGCAAGCGGCCGCCCTATTTCTTCTGGGGTCAGCAGGTCATGCCATGGCCGCCGATTGCGTGAACGGCATCAATGCCGCGGGCAGCTGTACCGTGCCCGCGGGCGTGACCAGCATGACGATCGAGGCCTGGGGCGCTGGCGGCGGCGGCGGCTCAAATGACAAGGGCTGGGACGGCGTTCCTGGCGGCGGCAGTGGCGGAGGCGGCGGTTCCTATTGCAAGGCTACCGTGTCCGTCGTTGCCGGCAACGTGTTGTCCGTTCAGGTCGGCGCAGGCGGCACCGCGGGTGCGGCCAATACAGTGGATTGGACTCGTTCCGGCACCTCCGGCATGGGTGGCGGCTTGTCAGCGGTCACGGGTTCCGGTGTCGCTGGAGTCACAGCCAACGGCGGCGGCGGTGGCGGCAGCAGCACGGTCTGGTTGAACTATCTCGATGCCGCCAAGGGAACTCCGGGCGGCGGGGGGACGGCCAGCACCGGGGGGCAGGCGGCAAAGGCGGCGACGGTGGCGGCGAGACGTCAGGCGCGAATGGCGGAGGCGGCGGGGCAGGCGCTGTCGGCGGTCATGGCGGTGCCGGAGGCAAAGGGGGCGATGGAGGCAATGGTGCGAGTGGAGACCCTTGGGACGGCGAGACGATTGGAGACGGTGTCGCCGGCGGGGACGGCGGCAATGGCGGCAACGGAGGCAATGGCGGCCCAGGGGGCGACGGCACCGTGGCAGGTGTGGGCGGTGGCGGAGGGGCTGCAGGTTTCGGCGGCCACGGAGGAGTAGGAGGCGGAGGAGGGCCTCAGCCTGAATATCACGACGGTCCGTCTGGCAACAACGGCGTTGACGGCACCCCTGGAAACCCAGGGGCCAATGGCCAGACGCTGGCCGGCCCTCTCGCCGTCGCGGCTTGCTCGGGCGAGGCTATTGCCGGGGCGGACGGCGCCGGCAGCAGTGGCGGTAGCGCGGGCGGTCCAGCGGTGGGGGCGGGCAGCGGCGGCATCGGAGGTGAACCAGGCCAGGCCGGCATGGTGCGCATCAGCTTCACCATAGCGCCCCCCACGCCCAGGCAACCCACCCCTGTGCCCACGCTGGCGGAATGGGCCCTTCTGCTGATGTCGGCTGCGCTGGCAGGATTGGCTGGACTGCGTCTGCGCCGTGCGGGTTTGAAATGACGCTGGAATGAAGATCAGTTGAAATCGACTCTGTAGATCGCGTAGCCTGATTTCAGATACAGCTCATTGGCAGGGCCGATGGCCATGGCTTGCAAATTCTGCACGTGGGTGGCCACCGTCTCGAATGCCTGCGAGTTCGCGGCCCGCCGATAGACCGTGGACCATGACGATTTCATATCGATGGGCTCGGGCGAGGCGGAATAGATGTTTCCGTTCGAATCCACCGCCACCAGGCGTGCATTGGGAACGTCATTGGCCACCACTTGCTGCGAGCGCACATCGACCAGTGTGGTGCTTGCATCCAGTCTGGTACATGCCCCGGTGGCATAGATTTCACCCGAAAAACTGGACACCAGATTGAGGTAGAACGAAGCACTAACCTCCGGTGGCGTTTGAGCTTCTCCTTGCGCATTGAATACGCTGAGTGATTGGCCCAAACCGTAGCTCACGTAGAGCAAGCCATCGCCCGCAAACCCCAATGGCCCGGGGTTGCGCAGGCCCGTTACGAATGCTGAAAGCTGGCCTTCCGGCGATACCTTCCACACATTGGAATCGAACACAGGCAGGCCGACACCCCATTCACCATTTGAGCAAATTCGATCCGTGAGCGTGGTGCCATAGTTCTCCAGATAATCCGAGACGTAGATATTGTTCTGGCCATCCACAGCGATACTGCTGGGGAACGAGAAATTCCCGGGCAGTATGGAGCCTCGCGGATTGCTTTTGGCGACGGTGGTCACCGCGCCCGCCGCCTCTATTTTTCTGATGGCATAGGTTGCATCGCTTGCGCCACACGGCGCATCCGTCAGATACAAAGCGCCATCGGCCCCCGCTACCATGGAGTTGGTCATCAACCCAAACTTGCTTTGCAGCCGCTGGGAAGAATCCACTCTGCCGCATGCCACGGCGGCATCGCGATCGGTTGAGCCGGCATAGTGGGTCAGAAGACCGCTGCGCACCACAGGCGCGGTGCCCTCGGGATCGGGCTCAAAGGATATCTTGAGAATGGCGTAGCCTGATTTGACGTACAGATCGCCATTCGCACCCACAGTCATCGCCCGAAGATCGCGCACTCCATAAACAGCGGACTCATACTGGTCGCTGTTCTTTCTCTTGCGAACAATGGTGGTGACGGCTTCACCCTGAGTCCTCGTGGCCGAATAGGCGTTGCCGAGATGATCAACGGCCAACAAGGCCGACGCGGCCAAGGCACTGTTCGCTTTCTCGCCCGTTGTGAGATTGACCAGAGGGAACGGCCTGCTGTTGCCGGTAGGAAAGCAGTCGCCAACGGCATACACCGAGCCATTCGGCGCAGAGGTCAGCGTGGGGTAATAGCCATAGTCAGTTACCGAAGTCACCGCGCCGTCTGGCGTGATTTTTCTCAAGCGCTGAACGCTTCCGTCATCCAGGGCAAAAAGCGTCCCATCCGCTGAGAAGGCCAGCGAACCGGGCCATGTGAACGCGGCGCCCTGGCCTTGACCATCGGCGGGGCCGGGCGTGCCGAGGGCCACGCCCGCGAAAACCGAGCGCGTGCCGTCGGGCGAGATTTTCCAGATACCTGGCCCTTGGCCGCTCTGGAAGGTGAGCGGCACCAGTCCCATCCCCGAGGCATGGCAGATGGTTCGGTCTTGCAGGGAATTGTGCACGCCCCGAGCGTCGCTCACGAACACATTGTGGTTCTGATCAACCGCAAGACCGTTGGCGACCACAAAGCTAGTCAGCGGCGCCGCATAGTTCTGTTGAATGGGCGCCATCCCCGAGGCCACCGTGCTCACGCGCCCTGACGGCTCGATCTTTCTGACGGCATATGCGCCCGTGGAAAGATCGCATGGCTCGTCGGTCAGGTAAATGGACCCGTCGGGCCCCGTGACCATGGCGTTGGTGCGGTAGCCGAAGCGGCCTTGGTCGCCCTGGGAGGCATCGACCCGCCCGCAGGCCACTGCCGGATCCGTGGAAAGGGTCCCGGCCAGCAAGGTTACGTAGCCGTTGCTTGCGAAAGGCAGCCCCTTCGTGGGCGCTGGCGTTGGGGCGGGAGCAGGCGCCGGGGTGGGTGCAGGAGCAGGTGTAGGAGCCGGTGCGGGCGCAGGCGTTGAATCATCCCCGCCGCCGCCACAAGCCACCAAGCTTGCCAACATGGCGGAGATCAAGACGAACCTGGCTGAATCGAGCTTACCTGGTACCTGCATCTGCGTGTCTCCCTGCCCCGTGGATACTAGTTAATGCACAGGATGCACGGCGTTGAAAGCCACCGGCAAGAGTTGCCCGATGGGTCGCTATAGATGGACTCCGGCTTTCGTAGGTAGGACGGCGGTAGAGGCCAGCCCCTGTAGGGACAGCTTCAGAGGAGCTTGCAAGAGCTCCCTCCGTCATTCCCGCGCAGGCGGGAATCCAGTGTCACCTCTTCGCCGCCGCCTGGATTCCCGCCTGCGCGGGAATGACGAGAGTTATGTTCAAGGCCTTTGCGAAACCCTCTGAAGCCGGCCCTACAAATCGGGAGATACCGTTACAGCAGACGGTTAAATCAACGTAGCCACTGCCTCGCCGATTTCCGTCGTCGAGGCCTTGCCGCCAAGATCAGGGGTGCGCGGCCCGTGAGCCAGCACTTGTTCGATGGCCTTCAGGATGGCATCGTGCGCCGCGCGCTCGCCCAGGAAATCCAGCATCATCGCGCCCGACCAGATCATGGCGATCGGGTTGGCGATGTTTTTTCCGTAGATATCGGGTGCCGAGCCGTGCACCGGTTCGAACAACGAAGGGAACGTGCGCTCGGGGTTGAGGTTACCTGAAGGCGCGAGACCAATGGTGCCGGTGCACGCCGGCCCCAGATCGCTCAGGATGTCGCCGAACAGGTTGCTCGCCACCACCACATCGAAGCGCTGCGGCTGCAGCACGAAACGCGCGCATAGGATGTCGATGTGGTGCTTTTCAACCGCCACCTGGGGATAGTTCGCGTGCATGGCGTCCGCGCGGCCGTCCCACCAGGGCATGCTGATGGCAATGCCATTGCTCTTGGTGGCCACCGCCAGCTGCTTGCGGGGCCGGGCAGCGGCATGCTCGAAGGCGAACTTCAGGACGCGGTCGGTGCCATGGCGGCTCATGACGGTTTCCTGCACGACGATCTCACGATCCGTGCCGGGGTACATCACGCCACCCAGGTTGGTGTACTCCCCCTCAGTGTTCTCGCGCACCACCAGAAAATCAATCTCGCCCGGACGACGGCCCGCCAGGGGACATGGCACGCCCTCGAACAGGCGCACCGGGCGCAGGTTGATGTATTGATCGAACTCGCGCCGGAACTTCAGCAGGCTGCCCCACAAAGAGACATGGTCGGGCACGGTGTCAGGCCAGCCTACGGCCCCGAAATACAAGGCATCCATGCCCTGCAGCTGCGCCTTCCAGTCGTCCGGCATCATCTGGCCGGTCTTGGCGTAGTAATCGCAACTGGCCCAGTCGATGGACGTGAGCTCCAGCTTGAAGCCGAATTTCTTCGAAGCCGCTTCGAGGGCCCTCAGGCCCTCAGGCATCACTTCCTTGCCGATGCCATCACCCGCAATAACCGCCACACGATACGTCTGCATAGTCATCTCCGTTTATCCAAAACAGAAGGCCGCGGAGCAGGCCATACGTAGGCAGCCGCGGAGCTGGCTTTGCCAGGCCGCTGGCTGCGTCCCCCTGGGGGGAAGGCGCGCCAGCGCCTCAGGGGGAGCCTATATATCGGGGGGTTATGTCACCAGCGCTGCTTGAGGCGCGTGTAGGCGTTTTCCAGGTAGCTCTCGTTGACGAACAGACGCTGAGCCGCCGGCGTGAAGTACAGGTTGTCGGCAAACAGGTAGCGCGTGTAGTCCGCCCCGCTGACGATAGTGCTGCTCGTGCAAGTGGAGGAGTCTGCCGTGGTGCAGGCAGGTGAGTCGACCACATCGAACGGATAGTTCGAGGGCTTGTTGGCGATCAGGTTGAAGAACAGCGCCGGATCCAGATAGAGCACCGTGGCGCCCAGATCGTTGATGCCGATGAGCAGTTGGTCGTTGAAGGCCACGCTCAGGTCTTCAAGGCCCTGGGTGATGTTCTGCTGGATTCCCCAGGGCGATATGCCCAGGTTGTAAACCCCCGCGACCACCACGTGCGTGGCGCCGGCGTCCACCAACCGCCGCACCTGGTCGGCCTGCGCCTTGCCGGCGGCCTTCACGGTGTCCGTGGTGGCAGAGGAAATGCCGGTGGCCGTCACGGCGCTCACGATATCGGCAATGCCGCCGGTGACGAAGACCAGGTCATCGGCCACCAGGGCGGTACGAGCCAGCACGGAAGTGATTTGATCCGCCACGCTGGGCGCATTGGTACCGCTGGTGGTGTCGGCACTCTTGATCATGGCATGGCCCTGAGCGTAGCTGAAACCGCCTGCAGAAGCGGCGGACAGCGTCAGGCCGTAGTAGGACGCCAATTGCTGCGTCCAAAGGAGCGTGCCGTCATTGACGGAGAACACGTGGCCGTCTTGGCCGATATCGGAAAAACCATCGCCCACGGACACAAAACGCGTCGGGGTAATAGCGGAAGCAACGGAGCTCGAACCGCAGGCGCTCAGCGCGGCTCCAGCGATGCCGGCACAGGCCGCCGTCAGAACGGCGCGGCGTGACCAGAGGGAAGTCATGTGATGCTCTCCAAAAGTATGCGATAGTTTAACGATGCCGGGCCGGGTTCCCGGTCAAGCCCTCGTAAAGGGAAGTAGCCGCCCTCATGCAGAGGCAGCTGCACGCGTGAGGCGGTCGCGCACGCCGTCCCACTCAGGCGTATCGGGCGGCGTTTCGATCCAGATCAGTTTTACACCCTCATCATCGAAGCCGCGCAGCACTGCAAACAATTGCTGCGCCACGGCGGCGGCGTCCCGGGGCATGCGGCGCAGGATCACCCGGGACGATGCGCTGCGGAGTTCCGTGCGCGACCAGATGGCGATACCCGCCGCGTCGGCGCCCAGCAGGTCCAGCGCGGCGCGCAGCTCCGTCGCCTCCATCATACGTACGCGGGCAGCAGGCGCATAGTGAGCCAGCAGGGTGCCGGGTGCCTGGGGGTCAGGTGCCGCCAGCTCTTCCTTGGTCACCACCTTGGTGCCCGCCGCGCGCTCGATATCCATGCGCGCCAACTGGCCGGGACGCAGCACCACGGGCGCGCCGCGTGTGCAATCGATGATGGCCGATTCGATGCCGATCGTGCAGGGGCCGCCGTCAAGCACCAGAAGATCGTCGCCAAACTCGCTGGACACATGCGCTGCCGTGGTCGGGCTGACGCGGCCAAACCGGTTGGCACTGGGTGCGGCCACCCCAAAATGCCCCGCTCAGCCCCCGCCCGCAGCAGCTCATGCGCCACTGGGTGCGAAGGGCAGCGCAGGCCGATGCTGGGATGGCCTCCGGCGGCGGCCTCTGCCACACCTTCGCGGCGCGGCAGGATGAGGGTCAAGGGGCCGGGCCAGAAGGCATCTATCAGGCGCTGTGCGAAAGCGGGTACTTCGGAGGCGAAGCGCGCTACCGCGTGGGCGTCGGGCACGTGCACGATCAAGGGGTGATCAGCAGGTCTTCCCTTGGTGCTGAAGATCTTGGCCACGGCGGAGGCGTTGCAGGCATCCGCTGCCAGGCCGTAGACGGTTTCGGTGGGGAGGCCGATCAGGTCGCCGGATGCGAGGGCATCTAGGGCGGCGGTGATGGCTGATGGTTGGGTGCCGTCTAGGATCACTTTGCGGCTTTCATGAGGTGGGGGGTCGTGTCCACGTGGGGTCTTGCTCCGGCCCCTTCTGGGGGAGGGTGGGGGTGGGGGCTTTCACTGCCGGTTGATCTGAGCGGCCTTCTGCTGCTTGATCTGATGTCGGAGGCCGGGATTGCCCCCGGCGGTGCAGTATCTTTCTTTTGCGTCGCCAAAAGAAAGACACCAAAGAAAAGGCGACCCCACTTGCCGTGTCCCTTCGCTGCGCTGCGGGCAACCTGTGGTGCTCGATCGAGGGGTGGTGCCGTCGAACTCGCTATGTTCACTTCGTTCACGTCGCTCGAACAACGCCGGCAAGCTAGAGCACGAAGCAAGGGCATCTTGCAGTGCCCTTGCCCACCCCTCGCTCTGCGCTCCTCAGCACGGCCAGAGGGGTGGGGAGCCCGACTCGAGCCATTGCTTCGCTTGGCCCTCGAATGATCAGGCTTCGCTGTATTTACTCCTTCCCCCGCTGGGGGAAGGCAGGGATGGGGGCTTTCACGGCGCCACCTGCACAGCAGAAGACCATTCAGATCAACCGCAGTGAAAGCCCCCACCCTAGCCCTCCCCCAGCGGGGGAGGGAATTAATACCGTGGAGCGCTGTGGGGCTTGTTGAATGGGCAGCGAATGAACAACCGCCGCTGCCCCTCACCGGATGGCCGGCCCCCCCAACCCTCTCCCGCTGGCGGGAGGGGGAGCAAGACCACCGAGCAGTGCGAGGTCTATTGATTCGCGGGCCGAGCGAAGCGATGGCCCGAACCGCGGGTCCCCTCTGGACGTGCCGAGGAGCACAGAGCGAGGGGTGGGCAAGGGCACTGCAAGATGCCCTTGCTTCGTGCTCTGACTTGCTGCAGCTGTTTGAGCGTAGTGAACGAAGTGAACGCAGCGAGTTCTGCAGCACCACCCCTCGATCGAGCACCACAGGTTGCCCGCAGCGCAGCGTAGGGACACGTCCAGTGGGGTCGCCTTTTCTTTGGTGTCTTTCTTTTGACGACGCAAAAGAAAGATACTGCACCGCCGGGGGCAATCCCGGCCTCCGACCTTGGATGACTAACAGAAGGCCATTCAGATCGACCGCCGTGAAAGCCCCCACCCCAACCCTCCCCCAAAGGGGGAGGGAGCAAGACCGCCGGGTGCAGCACAGTCTGGCAGCACTGACCCGAGCCTTTTCCATCAAAACGCCTCTAACCCCAAGAACGCCGCCGCCCGCAACGCACTGGCACGCACGTCTTCCGTGTTGGCGCCAGTCATCGTCAGGTGGCCCATCTTGCGGCCCTTGCGCGCCTCAACCTTGCCGTAAAGATGCAGATGAGCCCCCGGCAGCGCCAGCACCTCGCTCCACGGCAGCGCGCGAGCCTGACCCTCGGCATCAAACCAGAGGTCCCCGAGCAGGTTGAGCATGATGGCGGCGCTGTGCTGGCGGGGTGCGGGCAGCGGCAAGCCGGCCAGCGTGCGCACCTGCAGGTCAAACTGCGAGCAATCACAGGCATCCACGGTGTAGTGGCCACTGTTGTGCGGGCGCGGGGCCATTTCATTGACCACCAGCGTGCCGTCTTCCAGCACAAAGAATTCCACGCACAGCACGCCCACATACTGCAGATCATTCGCGATCTGCCGTGTGGCTGCCAGCGCTTTCTGAATCAGGGCTTCGGGCAGATTGCCCTCATACACCTCGGTCACGGCCAGAATGCCGCCACGGTGCAGGTTGCGCTGCACCGGCAGGCTGGCCAACTCGCCGTCGCGCCCGCGCGCCACGATCACGGAGCACTCCAGCGCCAGGGGGAGCATTTTTTCCAGCACACAGGACACACCGCCCGTAGCGCGCCACGCGGCCGCCAGTTCGTCGCGGGTAGCCACACGGGCCTGGCCCTTGCCGTCGTAGCCCAGGCGCGCGGTTTTCAGGATACCGGGCAGCAAATCAGCCGGGATGCGGGCCAGATCCGCTTCACTTTCGATCACCGCATGCGGTGCCGGGGCCACGCCACTGCTTTGAGCGCTGCGCACGAAATGCGCTTTCTCCCGCACGCGGTCCTGGGCAATGGCCACGGCCTCGGCCGCGGGTGCCACCGGGCGCTGGCCCGCCAGCACGGCCAGCGCATCGGCGGGCACGTTCTCGAATTCCGTGGTGATGGCCTGCGCGCGCGCAGCCAGATCGGCCAGGGCGGCTGGATCGCTGTAGTCCGCCTGGATCTGGTGATGGCTCACCAGCCCGGCCGGGCTGGTCGGATCAGGATCGAGCACGATGGTGTCGTAACCAAGTGCCTGGGCGGCATGCACGAACATGCGGCCTAGCTGGCCGCCCCCCAACACGCCCAACATGGCCGGACGGCCGTTGATGAGGCTGTCGGGCAGCAGAGGAAGGGAAGTGGGCATCAAAATCGTCTCAAGTAATTTCAGAACGCGTTGACGTTCTCAGGCTGGCGGCAAGCTCATGCCGCGGGCCATGGCGGTCTGCTCGGCGCGGAAAGCGCTCAGGCGCTCTCTCAGCGCGGCATCCTCGCCCGCCAGCATGGCCACGGCAAAGAGCGCCGCGTTGGCCGCGCCTGCTGCACCAATGGCGAAGGTAGCCACTGGAATGCCCTTGGGCATCTGGACAATGGAATGCAGCGAATCCACGCCTTGCAGGTGGCGCGAAGCCACCGGCACGCCCAGCACCGGCACCAGGGTCTTGGCGGCCAGCATCCCCGGCAGATGCGCCGCGCCGCCAGCACCGGCGATGATGGCTTTCAAGCCCCGCGCTTGCGAGGCCTCGGCGTAGGCGAACATATCATCCGGCATACGGTGCGCCGACACCACCCGCGCTTCATGCGGGATACCGAACTGTTGGAGAATCTGCACGGCGTGCTGCATGGTGTCCCAGTCGCTGCTGGAACCCATCACCACGCCCACAAGCGCTTGCGTCGTCATGGCGGTGACCTTGTCAATTCAAGCATACGATTTTAGAGCGCGTTCTTACGACCCGAAGCGAAGCGATAATCCGCAGATGATTGATGTAACTGTCCAGAACTTCGAAGCCGAGGTGATTGCCGCCTCGATGACCACCCCTGTGCTGGTCGATTTCTGGGCCCCCTGGTGCGGCCCATGCAAGACCTTGGGCCCCATTCTTGAGCAGTTGGAAGCCGAATACGCCGGCCGCTTCAAGCTGGTCAAGATCGATTCCGACCAGGAGCAGCAGCTCGCGGCCGCCTTCGGCATCCGCAGCATCCCAACCTGCATCCTGATGAAGAACGGCCAGCCGGTGGACGGCTTCGCCGGTGCGCTGCCGCCTGGCGAGCTCCGCAAGTTCCTCGACAAGCACGTGCCCAGCGAGGGCGCCCTGGCCGCCGAGGAAGAGGTGAACGAGGCCGAAGCCCTGCTCGAAGCCGGAGACACCGATGCCGCCCTGGCCAAGCTGTCCGCCGCGCTGGCGGCAGATCCCGGCAACGACGACGCCCGCGCCGACTATGTGCGCGTGCTGCTCGCCACCGGCGCGCTGGAAGAGGCCGCCGCCACCCTCGAAGAGCCCCTGCGGCGCGAACCCCGTCCCCTGCGCTTCGAAGCCCTCAACCGCTGGCTAGAGGCTCTGCGCTTCACTATGGAAGACCCCCGCGGAGAGTGGGCCCTGCCTCAGTTCGACGAAGTGATCGCCCAGAACAAACGCGATTTCGACACCCGCTTCGCCAAGGCCCAGGTGCTGATGGCCGAAGACCAGTGGACGCAAGCCATGGATGAGCTGCTCGAAATCATCATGCGCGACCGCAAGTGGAACGAAGAGGCAGCCCGCAAGACCTACGTGGCCATTCTGGAACTGCTGACCCCGCCGCCGCCCAAGGCCGGTGCCCAGGGCGATGGCAAGACCGCCGGCGGCATCGAACTCACCGGCAAAGCCGCCAATGCGGAAGACCCGCAGGCCGAGCTGCTGTCGAGTTATCGGCGCAAGCTGAGCATGGCGCTGAACTGACAACCGCGTCATTGGCGACATGCGCGTAGCCATAGCGACCCCCTATTACAAGGAGTGCCCCGACATACTGCGCCGCTGCCTTGACAGTGTGCGGGCGCAGACCTATCCGCACATCGTGCACTACATGGTGGCGGATGGCCACCCTCAGTCTGAAGTGATCGCGGAGTACCCGCAGGTGAAACATATTGTGCTGCCACAGGCACATGCCAATTTTGGCTGCACGCCCCGAGGCATCGCCGCTCAATGCGCACTGGCGGAAGAGGCGGATGTGGTGTGCTTTCTGGATGCCGACAACCTCTTTGTGCCCGGCCATGTGGCCTCGGTAGTGCAAACGTATGAGGAAGCAAGCCGTGCAGGCAGACCGCTTGACGCCGTGTTTTCGTCGCGCTATTTGTTCTTGCCGGGGCACGAGCATCTGCGCATGGTGCCCGCCGCAGACGAGGCGCCGGGAAGCGACTTCGTGGATACCAACTGCATCAGCCTGTCTCGCTCGGCTGGGTTTCTCTGGGGCGCCTGGTGCCAGCTACCCCGGTCGTTGACCCCGATTTGCGACCGTGCGATTTGCGGGCTCATGAAACACCATCAGTTGCATGTGGCCTGGACGAAGCAACATACCGTGCTGTACGAGTCCAACTGGAGGCAGCACTATGTTCAGGCAGGGCTACCGCCCCCCGAAACAGGACTGCACGACAAACTCCTGCACAACGTGGGCAAGGGCCTGACGCCCGAGGAAACATGGGCCTTGCTGAGAGTCCGGTGGAACGTCGGTAAAAACTAATTTTCGTTGCTGCAGCCGCTTTTCTTCGTCATTCCGGCGCGAAGGTCGGGATGACGTGGGGAAAACACGCTCTCAGACCTCTCTGAACTCAGGAAAGGCTTCAATCAGACCATCCGCCACCAGCGTATCCGGAGATTCATAGCGAATCGATATCAGCGGATGGAAGATATGCTCAAGCCGCTTGGCACGCATCAGTTCCGCCATTTTGCGGTACTCCTCCGACTGGAAAGCGTACTGGCGATGAGCGAGCGCCTCGGCAATCTTGGCTGGCAACCCGTCGGTGAGCTTGAAATGCAGCAGAGCAGCCTGCAAGCGCCGCGGATTTTCGTGGAAGGGCCACGGCATATGGATATTGCCGTATGCCGTGCGCTCATTCCAACGTGCAAGTGGAGTTTTACCAATAGCGCACTCGGCCTTCCAACCCGCTTGCGCCTGCAGGCGCAAGCGCGCGCCGCCTTGAAACCCCAGCGCCCCATGGCCACGATCCTCCAGACGGTAGCCGCCACGCGCCGCGCTGTCGTAATAGGGATAACGGCCAATGAGTTCCTGCACCGAGGCCCAGGGTGCCAGGCCAGCAGCCCCAGCCTGGTCAGCCGGCTGGATACTTCCCCCGGCAGTTGCCGGTCATCGGCATACATATCGATCATCGGCGCTGAGCAACGCGATTGGCCTCGGCGGTCCAGCGCCGCAGTCAAGGCATTGATACCGTGGCGTTCCATGCCCGGGTAGACCAGGAACTCGTCTGCATCCACGTGGAGCACCCAGGTTCCCAGCCCGTGGCGGCGAACGATGCCACCCGCCCACATGCAGCCGCACGCGGCGGCCCGAAAGCTGGCTTCTGTGTACCAGAGCGTGGTGTTTTCCTGCGCCTTGACCATGGCCGCCGTGCGATCAACGGAACCGTTGTCGATGATATGGAAGGCCCGTACCCCCAGCGACCGGTAATGATCAAAGAATGCGGGCACCATCCGTTCTTCATTGCGCATGACGGTGACCAGCGTCACTCCGTCGGCCTGAAACGGCACCAACTCGCCGCGCAACTCCAGTTCTCCAAACACTTCATCGCAGCGGCGCAGGAACTCCCCTTCATTGGGCCAATGCCCCGGAGTCCGTATGGCGTCGCTTATCCAGTCGATGTCGTCCTTCATGGAATTCCCCGGGCTTCCGGACCTCTATCCACTGGTGAATGCGCCGCCTGCGCCAGCGCCACATATTCTTCCACAGGCACCTCTTCCGCACGTCTTTGTACATCGAAATCGCCCGCAAAGCCACGCTCGGCCAACCACCGCCCGAGCGTGTGGCGCAGCAGTTTGCGGCGCTGGCTGAAGGCCACCTGGACCAGCTCTGAGAGATGATCGGCGTTCAACGGCACGAAATCGGGCCGCGGCAGCATGCGCACCACGGCGCTGTCCACGCGAGGGGGAGGATCAAATGCATCTGGCGGGACGAACAGGATGTTCTCCATGGCGTAGCGCCACTGGAGCATGACCGACAGGCGGCCGTAATCTCCCGTTGCGGGCGCCGCCACCATCCGGTCGATCACTTCCTTTTGCAGCATGAAATGCTGATCTTCGATGCAGGCCGCGAAAGGCAGCAGGTGAAACAGGATCGGACTGGAGATGTTGTAGGGCAGGTTGCCCGTGACCCGGATCCTGGTCGCGTCCAGCTTCTCGGCGACGCTTGCGAAATCCACCTTCAGCACATCGGATTCGATCACGTTGAGTTGCGGATGCGCGCGCAGGCGTGCCGCGAGATCGCGGTCGAGTTCCACCACGGTCAACCGGCCCAGCCGCTCTACCAGCGGCTGCGTGAGCGCCGCGAGGCCGGGGCCGATCTCGACCATGGCCTGGCCCGGCTTGGGGTCGATGGCACGCACAATGCCATCAATGATGGCCGGATCGGTCAGGAAGTGCTGGCCGAATCGCTTGCGAGCGATGTGCTTCATGTCAAATCAGCGTCCATGGCACGCCGCCCGAAAGGCCGCGGAGCAGGCCATGCCAGGGCACCCGTGGAGCTGGCTTCGCCAGGCCGCTGGGTGCGTCCCCCATTGGGGGAAGGCGCGTAAGCGACTCAGGGGGGGTCATCTAGGCGGCTCGCGGTATTCCACGTAGGCGCGGCCACGCACTTCATTCGCCCAGGTTTCGAAAGCTTCCTGCGCTTTTTTCTCGCGGAGCATATTGCGTGCGAGTTGGCGCTGTTCGGCGGCAGAAAGCACGTGTTCACGGCGGCCCTCGACCTGGATCAGATGCACGCCAAAGCGCGAGACGACCGGGTCGCTGACCTGTCCGGCATCAAGGTTGTTCATGGCCTGCTCGAACTCCGGTACGAACTGGCCGGGGGATGCCCAGCCCAGTTCACCACCTTCAGGCGCGCTGGCGTCCTGCGAATACTCGCGCGCCAGGGATTCGAAGCTGGCCTGGCCGGATTGCAGACGGCGCTTGAAATCAGCCAAACGGTCGACGGCCACCTTCTCGCTCTGGGACGGGCTGACGCGCAGCAGTATGTGGCGCACCTGGGTCTGCGGAATCTTGACGTCGGGCAGATCGCCTTGCTTGCGTTCCAGCACCTTGAGAATGTGCCACCCGGCAGCCGATTTCACCGGCCCGGCGATGCCGCCCGGGCGCACGCGGTTCGTGGCCTGCACGAACAGCTCGGGGTAACGGTCGGTGGGACGCAAACCAAGCACGCCGCCATCCTTGCCACGGTTGTTGGCATCCGAGAACTCCTCGGCCAGCTTGGCGAAGTCTTCGCCGGCTCGGGCACGCTGAGCCGCGTCCTTTGCACGCGCCTCGAGGCGTGCCTGCTCAGCGGCATCGGCGTTCTCGGGCACAGCTACCAGGATCATCGCCATGTTGATGTCCATGGCGCCTTGCTTGGCACCGGTCTGCTCGCGGATGAAGGTATCGACGTCGGTTTCGCTGATTTTCAGCTTCGGTTCGATCTCCCTCTCGCGCAGACGTGCCAGCAAGACCTGATTGCGCACGTCGTCGCGGAAGTCCTTGAGCGGAATGCCTTCCTGCTGAACGCGCTTGTGCAGTTCCTCGATGGAAGACAACTGGTTTTGCCGTGCGATCGAAAGCTCCGCCTGCCCAAGGGCCGTGTCATCCACCTTCAAATCCAGCTCGCGGGCATATTGAAGCTGGGCACGCTCGGAAATCAGGCGCTCGAGAATCTCCTTGCGCATCGCATCGCGCGGCGGCATGGGCGCGCGCCGTTCGGCGAGCTGGCGTTCGGCGCGGGCCATGCGGGCGCGCACTTCGTTGTTCGTGACCGGCTCGGAATTGACGATGGCCACGATGTAATCAGCCTCCTGCTGGCGGGCGGCTGCGGAAGGCGCTGGTGCAGGTGCGGGGGCCGCTGCGGGCGCGGACGCGGCAGCGGCTGGAACAGCCGCCGGCAAGGTGGCCGCCGCGGGCTTGGCTGGGGCCTTTGCCGGCGCCTTGGAGGATTTCTTCGCAGGCTGCTTCTTCTTCGCGGGCGCCTTCTTCTTGGCTGGCGCTTGTTGAGCCGCCGGCGCGGGCGTTCCCGCCTGGCCGTATGCCGGAGATGCCAGCAACGCGCAAAGCGCCGCAAGCACCGCCAAGGTTCGGGAAGGGGTATTAGTCATATTGCGTAAACCGGCTGGGTGAAGTGATTTCCTCGCGCAGGTATTGGTAGCGCGGAATGCTGTTGTGCAGCGTGCGCAGCGGGTTGCTGCCGACGCGCGAGAAGCCGACGAATTCCAGCTGGAACATGATGCGTTTGGTGGAAGAGGAAAGACCACTTTGCATCTTCTCCACCACGACACGGCCGATCCAGCAGCCAGCATCGTATTCGATGCCAAGCACGCCATCGACCAGCGAGCGGTCCGGGATACTGTAGTTCAACCGCCCCACGGTGTACCAGCGGCCGGCCCCCTGACCTTGGCCTCGCCCCAGATCCTGGCCACGGTCGCCCCACAGGTCATTCAGCGGCCATTGCCATCCTACGTCGACCTGCTGGGAGCCCAGATCCCGCTCGCGCCGGTAAGCCATGCTGATGGTGCGATAGTCGCCAGGCGAGTAGCGCACGCCCAACGTGGTGCGGGTGGAGTTGTGGGCGCGGATGTTGTATTGCGCCACTGAATCAAAGCTCCAGCGCGGATCCCAGTTGATGCTGGCGCCCAGCATGATGTCAGAGAGGCCCTTGCCTGCCGGTGTACCGCCAGGCAGAGTGACTTCCTGGGGCACGAAGCGGTAACGCTGGGCGATGCCCAGCCGGACCACTTCCCCACCAGTACTCGGATCGAGCAGACGGCTGGTAAGGCCAAAGGTGACCAGGTTGTTGTCCACCACCCGGTCATGGCCCGCGAACGAGTTTTCAGACCAGATCGTGGCAAAGTTGAAATCGTAGATGCCCGAGTCATAGTTGGGCAGCATGCTCTGGTCGCGGTACGGCGTGTAGACGTACTTCAGGCGCGGCTCCAGGGTCTGTATGAAACCGCGGCCCAGGTAGGAGGCGTCACGCTCGAACACGAGGCCGCCATCCAGGCTGAAAGTAGGCAGCACCCTGCTGGCCGCGCTCTCCCCGGTGCTCAGGGCCCGATCGAACTGGTAGTTGGTCGCATGCATTTGCACCTTGGGCGTGAAGAAGCCCCAGGGCCGCAGCCAAGGATGAGACAACTGGGCAGACACCACGCTTCGATCGGCGTTGGGCTGGTTGGTCAGGCTCGAGTCGGCCCGGAAGCGGGAATAGTCGGCCTCCACCGAGTAATCAAAGCCCCCGTTCACATTCGTACGGCCCCAACGGCCCGTGATCTGAGGCAGGCGGTCATAGGGCGGCACGATGGGCGAAGTCACGTCCTGCAGCGTCTGCCACTTCAGGGCACGCGCCACAACGGAGAAATCGCCCTGTGCCCAGCTCAGCGCGGCATCGGTCGCCAGCAAGCGCGTGGTGAGCGAGAGGCCGCTGCGTGAGAAATCGCGCCAGTAGTTGTCGTCGCTCACCCGGTTCACGTTCAAGCCGAAACCAAGCGCGCCAATGGCATCCACGCCCGTGTTGATCGTGCCGCTGTGCCGCGAGAAGAAGCCCCAGCGGGATTGATCGCGCAGCTTGTCGTTCGCCATGTAGTTGGCGTTGATACGGCCGTTGTAATCATTCTCCATGTAGCGGAATTCACCGGCCAGATCGACGCCGCGGCGCGCCATGATGGTCGGCATCCAGGTGACGTCCCGGTTCGGTGCGATGTTCCAGTAGTAGGGCGCTGTCAGGATCAAACCCGAGGTGCTGTCCAGCCCCACGGCAGGGGGCAGCCAGCCGGACTTGCGGCGGTCGCTCAACGGAAAGCTCATGGAGGGCAGGGGAACCGGCACGCCCTTGAACTCAAGCGTGGCGTCCTGGGCCTGGCCTTCGTCTTCCTCCTGGTCGATGCTCATGCTCGATGCGCGCAGGATCCAGGCAGGCATCCAGTCAGGCCCATCGCGCCGGCAGGTGGTGTAGCTGGCATTGCGGATGACGGCACGGTCCGGATCGAGAAAATCGATTCGCTCGGCCTCGCCATAGGCGCCGTTGGAAAGAAATTCGTAGGTGGGCTGCAGGACGAAGCCTTCGAAGGCATCCACCTGCAACTCGCCCTCTGTACCGGTATAGCGATTGCCGGCGGAGTTGACCTTCACCTGGCCTTGCGCGGTGGCGCGATCAGTGGCCTGGTCGTAGATGATGCGATCGCCGCTCACGGTAAGGCCAGGACGGCGCAATTCAGCGTCGCCGCTGACTTCGGTTTCCAGTTCGGAACGGCCGACGACCTTCTCACCGGAAACGATGACGGGAGCCTGCGGCGTCTGAGGCAGCTTCTCTTCCAGCGCAGGCGTACTGCGCAGTTCCAGAGAAGGCGGCTGCGGCTCGGCGGGCTGCGCCCAGGCAGAGCCTGCCAGCAGGGCCAGCACCGCCAGGTACAGCTGGCGCGGGCGGGCAGCGAAGGACGATTTCAGCGGCCGTTGCATGGACGGCTGCGCAGTCGGCGGGAAAATATGGAACGCATCCAGCACAACGGAAGATTTAAGAACGGACGAGCGGCACACTGGGCGCAGGGGCCCATGGCCGGCGCGCGAAGCGCGATTTGTAGAATTGATTATCCATGAACGACACGCCTCCATTCTCCGCTTTACCAGAGCCTTCTGTTTCAAACCCCATGGCACCGGCGGATCCGCCGCGGAGTGAGGGGGTGCAGTGGGTAGATCCAGAACGCGAGCGGGCGTTCAATGCCTGGCTGGCACAGGTGGCTCCGGCTTATCAGCTCGTGCCGGCGAGCGTGCGGCCGGCGTCGGCGGACGCCGGTTTCAGGCGCTATTTGCGCATCGATACGAGCGATGCCGGCAGCCGCATCATCATGGATGCGCCTCCCGCGCTGGAAAACTGCGAGCCCTTCGTGAAGGTCGCAGCCTTGATACATGAGGCCGGCTTGAAGGCTCCCCAGATATTGAATTGGGACGAACGCGGCGGTTTCATGCTGCTGACGGATCTGGGCTCCCGGACGATATTGGAAACTCTTCTGGAGGTCGCCGAACCCGTGCGGATCGAGAAAGCGAAGCCGCTTTATCTGCAAGCACTGGATGTACTCATCAGCTGGCAACAGTCGTCAAAGCCCGGCATTTTGCCGGCTTATGACGCAACCGTATTGCATCGTGAATTGCAACTCTTTCCTGACTGGTACCTGGCCAAGCACAGGGGCGTGACGCTTGAAGGCACTGCGCGCGATGCCTTGAACAAGGTATTTGACCTTATCGTGGCGCGCAACCTGGCCTCGCCGTCTGTCTATGTCCACCGGGATTTCATGCCGCGCAACCTGATGCCCGCGACCGATGGCGGTCCCATTGGCGTGCTCGACTTTCAGGACGCCTTATACGGGCCGATGACCTACGATATCGCCAGCCTGATGCGCGATGCCTTCCTGAGCTGGGATGAGGAGTTTGTGCTGGACATCACGGTCCGCTACTGGGAGCGCGCCAAGAAGGCCGGTTTGATGGGTTTCGAGGACTGGGGTAGTGATTTCGGCAGCTTCTGGCGTGCCGTGGAATGGATGGGTTTGCAGCGCCATCTGAAGGTGGCCGGTATCTTCGCGCGCTTGAGCTTGCGAGACGGGAAACCCAAGTATCTGGCCGACACCCCTCGATTCATCGCTTACATACGCCACACGGCAGGCCGGTACCGGGAGCTTGCGCCACTGCTGCGGCTGGTAGATCAAGTGGAAGGTACTGCAACGGCCAGTGGATGGGCTTTTGGGCGCGTTTGAGGTGATTTAGGGGGGCTTTAGGGGAGCTTTAGCGACGTTTGCCGACTAAAGCCTCGTGATTGCTGAGTTCTTTTACCCGTCATTCTTGAGGCAGCGGCGTTGGTGATGGAGACGCCGTCTGGATACCGGCGTTCGCTGGTATGGGGAGTTTTGAGTTTTGGTGAATCCCCAAA